>NZ_JANLOD010000058.1 GCF_025466085.1 Pseudomonas sp. 14P_8.1_Bac3 | reverse complement strand
GGGGGGGGGGCGCCCCCGCCCCCCCCCCCCCCCCCCCCCCCCCCACCCCGGCTCCTACAGAGGCCTGGCTCTATGAATCCCCATTCCTCGCAAAAATAGTGGCTCCGCTTCACGCGTCTGACGACTAGGGTGTAATGACCTTCAGCCCTCAGGATTCGCCATGCACCCGTACTTTTCCCTGCAAGGCCGCACCGCTCTGGTGACCGGCGGCACCCGTGGTATCGGCAAAATGATCGCCAAGGCCTACGTCGAGGCCGGCGCCACCGTGTATGTCTGCTCGCGGGATGCCGAAGCCTGTCTGCAAACCGCTGACGAGCTGAGCGCGTTCGGTGTCTGCCACGGGGTCGCCGCCAATCTGGCCACCGAAGAAGGTGTGCTTCAGCTCGCTACGCGGCTGGGCGAACACATCACCCATCTGGATATCCTGGTGAACAATGCCGGCACCACCTGGGGCGCGCCACTGGAGAGCTATCCGGTCAAGGGCTGGGAAAAGGTCATGCAGCTCAACGTGACGTCGGTGTTCAACTGCATCCAGCAATTTCTGCCGTTGCTGCGCAAAGCCGGCTCGGCAGCGAATCCGGCGCGGATCATCAACATCGGTTCGGTGGCGGGGATTTCTTCCTTTGGCGAACAGGCTTATGCCTACGGGCCAAGCAAAGCAGCCCTGCACCAGCTGTCGCGGATTCTGGCGCGAGAACTGGTCGGCCAGCACATCAACGTCAACGTGATCGCGCCAGGGCGCTTCCCGAGCAAGATGACGCAGCATATTGGCAATGATGAGCAGGCGCTGGCGGAGGATACGGCGCTGATTCCGATGAAGCGTTGGGGGCGGGAAGAAGAGATGGCGGCCTTGGCAATCAGCCTGGCGAGCACGGCAGGGGCGTATATGACCGGGAATATCATTCCGCTGGATGGGGGGTTCAGTCTTTAGATCAGTGGCGCGACCTTCGCGGGCAAGCCCGCTCCCACATTGGACTTATGTTGACCACAAAAGGAGGTTTACTGGAGATCCAATGTGGGAGCGGGCTTGCTCGCGAAGGCGCCCTCTCAGCCACCACCGATGCCAGGGCCGATCGGGTTATCATGCTCGCCTCATTCCCGCCTCGACCCCACCCCATGACCTACAGCGTTTCCCCCATCGGCTTCGTGCGTTCCTGCTTCAAGGAAAAGTTCGCCATCCCGCGTCAGCCGCAACTGGCTCCCGCTGCCCGTGGCGTGCTGGAACTGGTGGCGCCGTTCGATCAGGGCGACGCGGTGCAGGGCCTGGAGCAGGTCAGCCACGTCTGGTTGCTGTTCCTGTTCCATCAGGCCCTGGAAGAAAAACCACGCCTGAAGGTGCGCCCGCCTCGCCTCGGCGGCAATAAATCCATCGGCGTGTTTGCTACCCGCGCGACCCATCGGCCCAATGGCATCGGCCAATCCGTGGTGAAGCTGGACAAGGTCGAGGCCGATCGGCTGTGGATATCCGGCATCGACCTGCTGGATGGCACGCCGATTCTCGACATCAAACCCTACGTGCCCTACGCCGACATCATCGACGCGGCCTCCAACAGCATCGCCAGCGCCGCGCCGCCCTTAATTGCCGTGCAGTGGACAGATGCCGCGCTGGAGCAAGCGCACGGGCATGCACAGCGACTGGGCGAGCCGCTGGTGGAACTGATCGAGCAATGTTTGGCGCAGGATCCGCGGCCGGCGTATCAGACGCCCGCGCCGGAGCGAGAATACGGGGCGCAGTTCTGGGATGTGGATGTTCGCTGGCATTACCCGACGCCCGAGGTGATTCGGGTGTTGGAGGTAGTCCCCGCGAAAGTTTAAACGCCACAAACAACTGTGGGAGCGAGCCTGCTCGCGATAGCAGTGTGTCAGTCGACGTAGATGTCGATTGATTCACCGCTTCGCGAGCAGGCTCGCTCCCACAGTTACAGCAACATAGCAGTCTGTTATTTTTCGACGAACGCACGCTCGATCAGGTAGTCACCCGGCTCGCGCATCCGCGGCGAAACTTTCAGACCGAAGCTGTTCAGCACTTCGCTGGTTTCGTCGAGCATGCTCGGGCTGCCGCACAGCATGGCGCGGTCGTCCTGCGGATTGATCGGTGGCAGACCGATGTCGCTGAACAGCTTGCCGCTGCGCATCAGGTCGGTCAGGCGACCTTCGTTCTCGAACGGCTCGCGGGTCACGGTCGGGTAGTAGATCAACTTGTCACGCAGGGCCTCGCCGAAGAACTCGTTCTGCGGCAGATGCTCGGTGATGAATTCGCGGTAGGCGACTTCGTTGACGTAACGTACGCCGTGGCACAGGATCACTTTTTCGAAACGCTCGTAGGTTTCCGGGTCCTGGATGACGCTCATGAACGGCGCCAGACCGGTGCCGGTGCTGAGCAGGTACAAATGTTTGCCAGGCTTCAGGTCATCCAGTACCAGCGTGCCCGTAGGCTTCTTGCTGATGATGATCTCGTCGCCTTCCTTCAGGTGTTGCAACTGGGAAGTCAGCGGGCCATCAGGCACCTTGATGCTGAAGAACTCGAGATGCTCTTCCCAGTTCGGGCTGGCGATCGAGTAAGCGCGCATAAGCGGGCGGCCGTTGGGTTGTTGCAGGCCGATCATCACGAACTGACCGTTCTCGAAGCGCAGGCCCGGGTCGCGGGTGCACTTGAAGCTGAACAGAGTGTCGTTCCAGTGGTGAACACTGAGGACACGCTCGTGGTTCATGTTGCTCATGTACGTGGGACTCCTGGAGATTGGATCTGCGCCTGCGGTGCGAAAATGAGCTGGCGTGCGCAATTGCATCGCATTCTAATGGCAGCCACAATATCTGTTAACTGGATTATTAAGATAAGGGTTATCGGTTATATAGATATGCGATTTACTCTCCGTCAACTTCAAGTCTTTGTCGCCGTCGCGCAGCAGGAAAGCGTATCCCGGGCTGCGGGCCTGCTCAACCTCTCGCAATCGGCGGCGAGCACCTCGATCACCGAGCTGGAGCGCCAATCCAGTTGCCAGCTGTTCGACCGCGCCGGCAAACGGCTGAGCCTTAACGCGCTGGGTAAACAACTGTTGCCGCAAGCAGTGGCGCTGCTTGATCAAGCCAAGGAAATCGAAGACCTGCTCAACGGCAAGTCCGGTTTCGGCTCCCTCGCGGTCGGGGCGACCCTGACCATCGGCAATTACCTGGCCACGCTGCTGATCGGCAGCTTCATGCAACGCCACCCGGAAAGCCAGGTGAAACTGCATGTGCAGAACACCGCCAACATCGTGCAACAAGTCGCCCATTATGAAATTGACCTGGGTCTAATCGAAGGCGACTGCAGCCATCCGGACATCGAAGTACAAAGCTGGGTCGAGGATGAACTGGTGGTGTTCTGTGCACCGCAGCATCCGCTGGCGATTCGCGGCACAGCAACCATGGAAGCGCTGAGTCATGAGGCCTGGATCCTGCGCGAACAAGGCTCCGGCACGCGGCTGACCTTCGACCAGGCCATGCGCCACCACCGTAGCGCGCTGAATATCCGCCTGGAGCTGGAACACACCGAGGCGATCAAGCGCGCCGTGGAGTCGGGGTTGGGGATTGGTTGCATTTCGCGGCTGGCCCTACGCGACGCGTTCCGCCGCGGCAGCCTGGTGCCGGTGGAGACACCGGATCTGGACCTGGCGCGGCAGTTCTATTTCATCTGGCACAAACAGAAATTTCAGACGCCAGCGATGCGCGAATTCCTCGACCTGTGCCGCGCTTTCACCGCCGGGGTGCAGCGCAGCGACGAGATCGTGCTGCCCACCATCGCTTAAAGCAGGATCACCGCCCACACCAACGCGATCATGGTCAACGCCACCAGTTGCGCGGCGCTGCCCATGTCCTTGGCGTTCTTGGACAACGGGTGCAGTTCAAGGGAAATGCGGTCGATGGCCGCTTCCACCGCCGAGTTGAGCAACTCGACAATCAACGCCAGCAGACAGACGGCAATCAGTAACGCCTGCTCGACGCGGCTGACGTTCAGGAAGAACGAAATCGGGATAAGGATGACATTGAGCAACACCAGTTGCCGGAAAGCCGCTTCGCCGGTGAAGGCTGCGCGCAGGCCGTCCAGCGAATAACCGGAGGCGTTGAGGATGCGTTTCAGGCCGGTCTGGCCTTTAAAAGGGGACATAGAAGTGGCAACTGACCAAAAAGGAGTGGGAAAACTAGATCAACGAAAGTCAAAAAAGCGTGAAGGAGCCAATCTTTAGTGGCTCGAAATTGACTCAAGTTGTTGCAGGAGCAACGCCGCCTGGGTCCGGGTCCGCACATTCAGCTTACGGAAAATCGCCGTGACGTGGGCCTTGATCGTCGCTTCTGAGACGCTCAGTTCGTAGGCAATCTGCTTGTTCAGCAACCCTTCACAGACCATGGTCAGCACCCGGAACTGCTGCGGCGTCAAGCTGGCCAGACCTTCGCTGGCGGCCTTGGCCTCGTCGGAAACGCTGACCGCCTCAAATGCCTGGGGTGGCCAGAACACATCACCCTCCAGCACTGCACGCACGGCTTTCTGGATCACGTTCAGGTCACTTGACTTCGGAATGAAGCCGCTGGCGCCGAATTCACGGGACTTGACCATGATCGACGCTTCTTCCTGGGCCGACACCATCACCACTGGAATTTGCGGGTACTGCCCCCGCAACAGCACCAGCCCGGAGAAACCGTAGGCGCCCGGCATGTTCAGGTCCAGCAGCACCAGGTCCCAGTCGGCCTTTTCGTCGAGGCGGGTTTCCAGCTCGGCAATGCTCGCCACTTCGACCAGACGGACATCCGGGCCAAGGCCCAGGGTCAACGCTTGATGCAGGGCGCTACGAAAAAGAGGGTGGTCATCGGCAATCAGGATTTCGTATGTGGCCATTTTTCAAATGATCCTGTCTTTCAAACAACTCGAGGTACAGCCACGGAGCTGCACCAACAGGGCACGTTCAACGCCAATTACGCAGGTCTCACGTAAAAAATACGGCGTATCAATACTTGGCCGCGCCCTAATCGGCGCCAAGCATGCCCAGCGAAGCCAGGGTGGTCAAGGTGCCTGGCCGGAACGGTTCTTTGCAGTATGGGCGACAATCAGTCCATAACCGCGGCATTATTCTGCACAAAGGGCATCAACTCGGCGTGCGCCGGTGTGCAAACATTCATGTCCAGTTGGTGCTTGGCATCGAGGTAGTGCTGGCTGAACACGTCGAAATAGGCGTCCAGCGCCGATGCAGCCTCAACGTCGCCCGCCAGATCCAGGCACAGCGCCGCCACCTCGGCCGTGCACAGGTGCTCGCTGCGGGTCGACCGGCGCAGGCGGTAACGAGACAGCTTCTCTGGCAGCAGGCTGAGGATCGGCAGCCCATCAAAATACGGGCTTTTGCGGAAAATCTTCCGCGCTTCGGTCCAGGTCGCGTCCAATAGAATGAACAGCGGACGCTTGCCGCTATCGACTTCGACGGTGTTGGTCACTCGCTCCGGCTCGACATATTCGCCCGGAAATACCAGGTACGGCTGCCATTGCGGGTCGGCGAGCAAGGCCAGCAGCTGTGGGTCGGTTTCCATTCGCGACCAGATGAACGCGTGGTTGTCGCGCACCACATCAGCGATCAACCAGCCGGTGTTGCTCGGTTTGAACACTTCCTTGTTGGTCATGATCAGGCACACGCCGGAGCGGGTCTCGACCTGCGGGCGCCAGGCACACAGGCAATGGCTCTCGATCACGCGACAGTCACGACAACGCGGCGCTCGCCAGCCACGGGCCTGAATCGGCTTGATGCCCTCTTCTTCGCGCTGGTCGCGCAAACGGGCTACGGCGTTGGGGGCGTGGTTCATCGTGGGCAACACCGGCAGACAGGAAAACTCGGCACGAACGGCACTCGGCAAGGCAATAAGGCGGGCAGTTTATCAGAGCCATCGGCGCAAGCCTGTACCGTCCAGACCAGCTCCCCTATAATTCGCGGCCACTGAACGCACAGTCATGTGACGGGTCGAACCACCAGTCACTGAACCAGGAGAGTTTCATGCTGCGCCTTATCGTTCCCACCGCTGCCATTCTGCTGGCGTCGTCCTTCACCGCTCAGGCTGCGTCCCTGAGTGAGCAGAATCTCAACCGAGAGCTGCGCAACGTCGCGGCCCAGAGCAGTGTCGGCACGCCACGCGCCATCAACGAAGACATTCTAGATCAGGGCTACACCGTTGAAGGCAACGTGCTGATCAACCACCTGAGTGTGCAGAGCAGCCACGCCGAAAAGATGCGTTCCGACCCGAAAGCGGTGTACTTCCAGCTGGGCGCGTCCGTCTGCCGGAACCCTGGCTTTCGCAAGTTGATGGCCAAGGGCGCGGTGATGCGTTACGACTTTACCGAGGTGAAGACCAATCGCGCCGTCGGTTCCGCCAGCTTCCAGGATTCGGATTGCCCGAAAACCGCACCACCGGCGAAGAAAAAGTAACTCAACGGGAATTGGCGCGCCGCTGTTCATCCTCGGCGCGCAGTTCGGCCAACAACGCCTGCAAATACCGCGAGCGCCGTTCGGCACCCTCGAGACGTCGGCAGCACTCCTCCTCGAGACTCACATGATTGGTCTCGGCTGAAGACTTCAGCAATCGATACAGTTGCGTATCGATCTCCAGAATAACTCTGGCCATAGCATCCCGCCTCCCTGCACCTCGCCCTTGCTAGAGCGACAAAATCCTTGAACCGCTTGTTCCGTGCGCCCTGCGTTTGACGCAAAGCTGTCGTGTCTCGCCTCTAATTTAGTAAATCAGAGCGCCGGACTCTCGGCGTGCGTTCAGACGAGTGGTGAAACCACCTTGCAAATCATCAATAAGCGGTTGCCAGGAAACACTTTGTGGCGCAATGATCAAGTCAGCGCAAATCACCGCGAGGGACTAGATTCAACGTATTCACATTCACTTTTCAGGGCAGAAAAGGGGCTGCCTAGTGTGCGTTTTTGCGATGCGAAAGTTTCCTTCGTCCAAAGGAACAACAGAGCCTGTATGGAAGGAGAAATTGATGCCTTACCAACCGAATGACCTCCTGAGCCGTCATTTTGAAGAAAGCGGCCACGACCTCACCAGCAAGGTCGAAGAACAACTCAACCTGGTTTCACCGAACAGCCCGAACATCCCGATCTACCGCGACATGATCCTGACCGTGCTGCGCATGGCCCAGGAAGACCATAACCGCTGGAACGCCAAAATCACCCTGCAAGCCCTGCGCGAACTCGAACAAGCGTTTCGTGTCCTGGAGCAGTTCCGCGGGCGGCGCAAAGTCACGGTGTTCGGCTCGGCCCGCACTCCAATAGAACACCCGCTGTACGGCCTGGCCCGGGAACTCGGTGCCGCCCTGGCGCGTTCGGACCTGATGGTGATTACCGGTGCCGGCGGCGGCATCATGGCCGCTGCCCACGAAGGCGCTGGCCTGGAGCACAGCCTGGGATTCAACATCACTCTGCCCTTCGAGCAGCACGCCAATCCCACTGTGAACGGCACTACCAACCTGCTGCCCTTCCATTTCTTCTTCACCCGAAAGCTGTTCTTCGTCAAGGAAGCCGATGCGCTGGTCTTGTGCCCTGGCGGTTTCGGCACGCTGGATGAGGCGCTGGAAGTACTGACGCTGATCCAGACCGGGAAAAGTCCGCTGGTGCCCGTCGTGCTGCTGGACGCGCCGGGCGGCAAGTTCTGGCAAGGCGCGCTGGATTTCATCCGCACTCAACTGGAGGAAAATCGCTACATCCTACCGACTGACATGAAGCTGGTGAGCCTGGTCTACAGCGCCGAAGAAGCGGTGGAACAAATCAACCAGTTCTATAGCAACTTCCACTCCAGCCGCTGGCTCAAGCACCAATTCGTGATCCGCATGAACCACACGCTCAGCGACCCTGCGCTCGAACACATGCAGCAAGCCTTCGCCGACCTGTGCCTGAGCGATCATTTCCATCAACATGCCTACAGCGGCGAAGAGCATGACGAGCCGCAGTTCAGCCACCTGGCGCGATTGGCCTTCACCTTTAATGCCCGTGACCACGGGCGCCTGCGGGAACTGGTGGACTACATCAACCTGCCGGAAAACTGGGCACAGCCCAAACCCCAGGCGCAACAACGCACGCGGGAACCTTCAAAGGTTACGTGAGGCAAAAAAAACGGCCCGCTATCTAAATAGCGGGCCGTTTCATTCAATCGTCCATCCCTCGGCCGCTGAACAAGCGGCTGATCATTTCCATGGAATAACCCCGATAACTCAGGAAGCGGCCTTGTTTGGCACGCTCCCGGGCGTCTATCGGCAAATGCCCGGAGAACTTGCGTCGCCAGGTGTCTTCCAGTTGTTCCTGCCAGTTGATACCGCTCTCGCGTAACGCAAGTTCGATGTCGTTGCGTTGAAGGCCACGCTGGCTCAACTCTTCGCGGATACGCAAAGGGCCATAGCCGGATCGAGCGCGATAGGAAACGAAGCTTTCGAGGTAACGGGATTCGGACAACAACCCCTCTTCCGTCAAGCGGTCGAGCGCTGTGTCGATCATTTCAGGTAGGGCGCCGCGCTGACGCAGTTTACGCGTCAGCTCGACTCGACCGTGCTCGCGTCGTGCGAGCAGGTCCATTGCGGTTCGCCGCACCGCGACGAGTGTATCGAGTACGGCGGTCATCGGATCAATCAGATGTCAGCGTCAGCCAGGTCATCTTCAGTCTCTTTGACTGGCGATGCTTTAACGTCCGGCGCTGGAGTCAGCAGTTTGTCGCGCAGCTGCTTCTCAAGCGTCGCGGCGATTTCCGGGTTGTCCGCCAGGAACTTGGCCGAGTTGGCTTTGCCCTGACCAATCTTGGTGCCGTTGTAGGCATACCAGGCACCGGACTTCTCGACGAAACCGTGCAGAACACCCAGGTCGATCATCTCACCGTTGAGGTAGATGCCCTTGCCGTAAAGAATCTGGAACTCGGCCTGACGGAACGGCGAAGCCACTTTGTTCTTCACAACTTTGACGCGGGTTTCGCTACCGACGACTTCATCACCTTCTTTCACCGCGCCGGTACGACGGATGTCCAGACGAACCGATGCGTAGAACTTCAGCGCGTTACCACCGGTGGTGGTTTCCGGGCTGCCGAACATCACGCCGATTTTCATACGGATCTGGTTGATGAAGATCACCAGGCAATTGGCGTTTTTGATGTTACCGGTGATTTTACGCAGCGCCTGGGACATCAGACGGGCTTGCAGGCCTACGTGCATGTCGCCCATTTCGCCTTCGATTTCAGCCTTTGGCACCAGCGCCGCCACGGAGTCGACGATGATCACGTCAACCGCGTTGGAACGCACCAGCATGTCGGTGATTTCCAGGGCTTGCTCGCCGGTGTCCGGCTGGGAAACCAGCAGGTCGTCGACGTTGACGCCGAGCTTGCCGGCGTATTCAGGGTCGAGGGCGTGTTCGGCGTCGACGAATGCGCAGGTCGCGCCGGCTTTTTGAGCCTGGGCGATCACCGACAATGTCAGCGTGGTTTTACCGGAGGATTCAGGACCGTAGATTTCAACGATACGGCCTTTTGGCAGACCGCCAATGCCGAGCGCGATGTCCAGACCCAGAGAGCCAGTAGAGATAGCCGGGATCGCCTGACGGTCCTGATCGCCCATACGCATTACGGCACCCTTGCCGAATTGACGTTCGATCTGACCCAGGGCCGCAGCCAAGGCTTTCTTCTTGTTGTCGTCCATTAAAGTCCTCACGTAATCAATAAGGCCTGACGGCCAACACCTGTATAAGTAGACAGTATTATTCCACAGCGATTCAGGATCGCCTACCCCTGATTTGAGATTTCTCCAGCGGCATGTCGCAGCAGCCCCTCTAGCGCGGCCTTCACCGTTTGTCGGCGGACCTCGTCGCGGTTCCCGGGGAAGTGCTGGACCTCGCTGAATACCCGCTCACCCACGCCCCAGGCCAGCCAAACGGTGCCCACCGGCTTGTTCGGTGAACCGCCATCCGGGCCGGCCACACCGCTGACCGCCACGGCGAAGTGCGCCCGGCTTTTTTCCTGGGCGCCACGCACCATGGCCTCGACGACTTCGCGACTGACCGCCCCAACCGTCTCGAATAACTCGGTCGGGACGTTCAATTGCTCGGTTTTCTGCCGGTTGGAGTACGTGACGTAACCGGCCTCGAACCACGCCGAGCTGCCCGGAATGCGCGTGATGGCCTCGGAAATCCCGCCGCCGGTACAGGACTCGGCCGCTGTGACATGCGCATTGAGAACCTGCAGGCGCCTGCCGAGTTCAGCGGCCAGTTGGGTGATTTCTTTCACGGTCATCTCCTGAGCGAGCGGAATGGCACTACCGTACACGAGCAAATCGCGCTTGCAAGTTACAGGGTTGATCAAGATGTTAGCGAGATACGCTGAGATTTATTGACATGAGAACGTTACCGATCCGGCCCGGTATCACGTGGCGACACCTCACTTATACCGATCCGCCTGGCGGCCCAGCGTTCATAAAGACTGATGGCCACGTCGGCCCCCGCCATCGCGGTCAGGCAACCCAACGCCCCCGCCGTCCAGATCGACATCCCGGCGGCATACAACAACATAAGAGCCGAAACGCCACAGATCATGCAGGCGCCTGAACGTAGTGCCACGCGACGCAATAATGACCAGCCGCGGGCACCTTCCTTGTCCGCGCGCCACATTTCACCGAACACTCCACCCAGGAAAGCGAGCACAAGTACCACCCAGATCGGCATGTCCAGCACCACCAGTTGCTCGCTAGTCATGACTGGCCTCCTTGCGAATGAATAAGGAGTGGTGCGCCTTCCACCACGCGACCCCATGTTATGCATTTACGCATATAAAAACAATGCATCAATGCATTATTTATGGATGCACTACCGCTTGGGAAATCTGGGGGAAAGA
This sequence comes from Pseudomonas sp. 14P_8.1_Bac3, assembly GCF_025466085.1. Lineage (GTDB taxonomy): Bacteria > Pseudomonadota > Gammaproteobacteria > Pseudomonadales > Pseudomonadaceae > Aquipseudomonas. The sequence goes on along the minus strand of NZ_JANLOD010000058.1, from coordinate 15,688 downwards.
GACGTGCATGGAGAGTGCGGGCAGGTAAAAAACACCTACAGGGCGTCAGGTTCCATCGGATACCGGTGAAGTTAACGAGCGTACATGCCCCACCAGAACACATGACCAAGAATAACGATTTGGCCCTCCTGAATTTCCAGGAAGGTGTAGTCCTCATCCGGATGCTCATCGCGATTGAAACTGCGCAGGCGAATCCCTGTCGGCAAGCGGTACAGCTGTTTAACCCGGAGCTGGCCGTTGTGGTTGATGGCATAAAGATCGCCATCGACGATATCGCCAATCCCGCATTTGCCGGCATTGACCCCGACCGTGGCGCCGTCACGCAACACCGGCAACATGCTGTTGCCGCGCACGGTCACGCATTTGGCCTGGTCGAACTGCACACCGTTGTGGCGCAAGCTGCGCTTGCCGAAGCGCAGGCTGGAGCGCTCACTCTCCTCGATGACGAATCTTCCTGATCCCGCAGCCAATTCAACCTCACGAAGAAAGGGAACCGACACCTCGTCGTCATCGACGGGCGTATCGTCGTCCCACAGGCTTATGTCCCTGAGTTCGGAATGCAACTCGCCGCGCGCGGTATTGGCAGCGGGCGCAACATCCGCACGACCGCGCAACTGGTCGGTGCTCACGCCGAAGTACTCGGCGATTTTCGAGATGTGCTTATCCGAAGGATCGACGATCTTCCCGCTGAGGATTCGCGAGAGAGTGGATTGGGGCACGCCGGTGCGACGGTGAAGCTCCGTGGGGGAGATCCCGTGCTGATCGAGCAGCGCTCTTAGGACGGTAGAAACATTGCGTTTTTGCATAACGCGCATAGTGCTTGATCTTTTTTTCGGAGGCAAATGCAGAATTGCATAAACAGCGCATAAATCGTGTACACGCAGCAGAAATGTATCCCGCGGCTTTCATGCCTGCGTCAGGCGGACCGCCCATGGTAACCTTGCGCCCATCGCGGAAAAGCCGGGCCGATGTCCCTCCTTTGCCCTACACCTTTCAACGAATTTGCCTAATTATCCGATGAATAAACCACTTTCCGATCTGTCCTCGCACACCCCGATGATGCAGCAATACTGGCGGCTGAAGAACCAGCACCCCGACCAGCTGATGTTCTATCGCATGGGCGACTTCTACGAGATCTTCTATGAAGACGCGAAGAAGGCCGCCAAGTTGCTGGACATCACCCTGACCGCCCGCGGGCAGTCGGCCGGTCAGGCGATTCCGATGTGTGGGATTCCTTACCACGCCGCGGAAGGTTATCTGGCGAAACTGGTGAAGCTCGGCGAATCGGTGGTGATCTGTGAGCAGGTCGGCGATCCAGCGACCAGCAAAGGGCCGGTGGATCGTCAGGTGGTGCGCATCATCACCCCGGGCACCGTGAGTGACGAAGCCTTATTGGATGAGCGCCGGGACAACCTGATCGCGGCAGTGCTGGGTGACGAGCGCCTGTTCGGGCTGGCGGTGCTGGACATCACCAGCGGCAACTTCACGGTGCTGGAGATCAAGGGCTGGGAAAACCTGCTGGCGGAGCTGGAGCGGGTCAATCCGGTGGAGCTGATGATCCCGGATGACTGGCCGAAAGACCTGCCCGCGGAAAAACGTCGTGGCGTTCGTCGCCGTGCGCCGTGGGATTTCGAGCGCGACTCGGCGCTGAAAAGTCTCTGCCAGCAATTCTCGACCCAGGACCTGAAAGGCTTTGGCTGCGAGAACCTGACCCTGGCCATCGGCGCCGCCGGTTGCCTGCTCAGTTACGCCAAGGAAACCCAGCGCACCGCCCTGCCCCATTTGCGCAGCCTGCGGCATGAGCGCCTGGACGACACGGTGGTGCTGGATGGCGCAAGCCGTCGCAACCTGGAGCTGGACACCAACCTCGCAGGCGGTCGCGACAACACGCTGCAGTCGGTGGTCGATCGTTGCCAGACCGCCATGGGCAGCCGTCTGCTGACCCGCTGGCTGAATCGTCCGCTGCGCGACCTGACCGTCCTGCTGGCGCGCCAGACTTCGATCACCTGCCTGCTCGACGCCTACCGCTTCGAAAAGCTGCAGCCGCAGCTCAAGGAAATCGGTGATATCGAGCGGATCCTGGCGCGGATCGGCCTGCGCAATGCCCGCCCTCGCGATTTGGCGCGCCTGCGTGATGCGCTCGGCGCACTGCCTGAGTTGCAAGTGGCGATGGCCGAGCTGGAAGCGCCGCACATCCTGCAACTGGCCAAGACCACCAGCACTTACCCGGAACTGGCGGCGCTGCTGGAAAAAGCCATTATCGACAACCCGCCCGCGGTGATCCGTGATGGCGGCGTATTGAAAACCGGTTACGACAGCGAACTCGACGAGCTGCAATCGCTTAGCGAAAACGCCGGGCAGTTCCTGATCGATCTGGAGGCGCGTGAAAAGGCCCGCACCGGCCTGTCGCATCTGAAAGTCGGTTACAACCGCATTCACGGTTACTTCATCGAACTGCCGAGCAAGCAAGCGGAATCGGCGCCGGCAGACTACATCCGGCGCCAGACACTCAAAGGCGCCGAGCGGTTTATCACGCCGGAACTGAAGGCCTTCGAGGACAAGGCGCTTTCGGCGAAGAGCCGGGCCCTGGCGCGCGAAAAGATGCTTTACGAAGCGCTGCTCGAAGACCTGATCGCGCAATTGCCGCCGCTGCAAGACACCGCCGCCGCACTGGCCGAACTGGATGTCCTGAGCAACCTCGCCGAACGCGCGCTCAACCTCGACCTGAATTGCCCGCGCTTCGTCGACGAGCCATGCATGCGCATCAGCCAGGGGCGTCACCCGGTGGTCGAGCAAGTGCTGACCACGCCATTCGTGGCCAACGACCTGAGCCTTGACGACAATACGCGCATGCTGGTGATTACCGGTCCGAACATGGGCGGTAAATCGACTTACATGCGTCAGACCGCACTGATCGTACTGCTGGCGCATATCGGCAGCTTCGTGCCGGCGGCCAGTTGTGAATTGTCGCTGGTGGACCGGATCTTCACCCGGATCGGTTCCAGCGACGACCTGGCCGGTGGCCGCTCGACCTTTATGGTCGAAATGAGCGAAACCGCGAACATTCTGCACAACGCCACCGAGCGCAGCCTGGTACTGATGGACGAAGTCGGTCGCGGCACCAGCACCTTCGACGGTCTGTCCCTGGCGTGGGCCGCGGCTGAACGCCTGGCGCACCTGCGGGCCTATACGCTGTTCGCCACACATTACTTTGAACTGACCGTGCTGCCGGAAGCCCAGCCGCTGGTGGCCAACGTGCACCTCAATGCCACCGAGCACAACGAACGCATCGTGTTCCTGCACCATGTGCTGCCCGGCCCGGCCAGCCAGAGCTATGGCCTTGCGGTTGCGCAACTGGCCGGTGTGCCAAGCGAGGTGATCGTGCGTGCTCGCGAACACCTGGGGCGACTGGAAGCCACTGCGCTGCCCCATGAAGTGCCGAAACCCGCCAAAGGCAAACCGGCCGCGCCGCAGCAGAGCGACATGTTCGCCAGCTTGCCGCATCCGGTGCTGGACGAACTGGCGAAACTGGATCTGGATGACCTGACACCGCGTCGCGCGCTGGAAATGCTCTATACACTAAAGACACGGATCTAACGCACTTGCCTGCAAGCTGTTAGAATCTCGCGCGGTTTGGGATGCTGCAGGCTAATAGCCTGGTCTGCAGACTATCGCTCCCAAACCTGGCGACCCCAACGTGAAGGGGCTCCGCTGCCGCCGCCTGAGGAGAAAATTAGAAATGACCTTCGTCGTCACCGACAACTGCATCAAGTGCAAGTACACCGACTGCGTAGAAGTCTGTCCGGTGGACTGCTTTTACGAAGGCCCGAACTTCCTGGTGATTCACCCGGATGAGTGCATCGACTGCGCACTGTGCGAACCAGAATGCCCTGCCGTGGCCATCTTCTCCGAAGATGAAGTCCCGGAAGACATGCAGGAATTCATTCAGCTGAACGTTGAGCTGGCCGAAATCTGGCCAAATATCACCGAGAAGAAAGAATCGATGCCCGATGCCGAAGAGTGGGATGGCGTCAAAGGCAAGATCAAAGATCTCGAACGCTGATCGACCCCGCGTTCCCGAAAAGGCCCCTTGCGGGCCTTTTTTGCTTTTCAGCAGAACCTGTAGGAGCCAGCTTGCTGGCGATGGATTCAAGCGCCCTGCGTTGACCCAGGCAGCACGCATTACGACTAACGATCATCGCCAGCAAGCGTACCAACGCCGAAAAAGTAGAATGCAACCCTGAAAAAAACCCAAAAAAAAGGGGCGGTTTGACCCGCCCACATTTTTCCCTATTCCCTGTGTTCCTTTTCATCATCCTGATGAATCGCGTCCTGCAATGTCCTTCCCCCTCATCCTTAAAGGGCGTGTCTATCCGTCGACACAGCGCTGATACTAGAGTATTCCCCCGCGAGCGCAATCGACCTGCGAGAGCAAAACCCGCTGCCATAAGCGCCTGACTTTTATAAATATCGATAGGAATCAAATAGATAAAAACAGGGCGTAATAACAATCGGCGACTGACCGGGTGTAAAAATATCGAACACTTACGAGAGAGTAAGCGAAGGCTTACAGCGCAATAATACAAACCTGAGGTTTCGCAGTTTTTCCGCGTCTGCTGCCGAACCTGTAGGAGCCAGCTTGCTGGCGATGGACGCAAATACACCGCGTCGACCCAGACAGAGCGCGTTATCGTTGACGACCATCGCCGGCAAGCCGGCGCCTACAGGACCGTGGCGCACGCATTGTTTGTGACAACAAAAAGCCCCGAACCAGTCGGGGCTATTTGCGTCCTGCTCAAGCGAAACGCCTATTGAAACAGCGACTCGCTCGACAGGCCATTCTTCTCCAGAATCTCCCGAAGACGCTTCAGGCCTTCAACCTGGATCTGTCTGACGCGTTCGCGGGTCAGTCCAATTTCCAGACCCACGTCTTCGAGCGTGCTGCTCTCGTGACCGCGCAGGCCAAAGCGGCGTATTACCACCTCGCGCTGCTTGTCGGTCAGTTCCGAGAGCCACTGATCGATGCTCTGCGACAGGTCATCGTCCTGCAACAGTTCGCACGGATCGGTCGGGCGGTCATCGGTAAGAGTGTCCAGCAGGGTTTTATCCGAATCCGGACCCAGCGAGACGTCGACCGAAGAAACCCGCTCGTTCAGGCCGAGCATGCGCTTGACCTCTCCCACCGGTTTCTCCAGCAGGTTGGCGATTTCTTCGGGTGAGGGTTCGTGATCGAGTTTTTGCGTCAGCTCCCGTGCGGCCCGCAGGTACACGTTAAGCTCCTTGACCACATGGATCGGCAACCGGATGGTCCGGGTCTGATTCATGATCGCGCGCTCGATGGTTTGACGAATCCACCAGGTTGCGTAGGTCGAAAAGCGGAAGCCACGCTCGGGGTCGAACTTCTCTACCGCCCGGATCAGTCCGAGGTTGCCCTCTTCGATCAGGTCCAGCAGTGACAGGCCACGATTGACATAACGACGGGCAATTTTCACCACCAGCCGCAAGTTGCTTTCAATCATGCGTTTGCGCCCGGCCGGATCGCCACTTTGCGACAAGCGTGCAAAGTGAACTTCTTCTTCGGGTGACAGCAGAGGGGAAAAGCCGATTTCATTGAGATACAGCTGCGTGGCATCGAGTGCACGTGTGTAGTCAATGTACTTGTGTTGCTTCAACGACGCGGAGTGTTTGGATTTGGCACGAACGGAAGGTGGAGCTGCCCCTTCATCATTCGACATCGAATCCGTATCGATGCCGGTCTCCATAAGGAGAACCTCATCGTCGATGTCAAACTCCGGCACTTCTTTACTGAGAGCCATTGTTATAGTCCTTTGGTGAGTTCGACCTCAAGCTCAAGCGGCGCCTTTATCCTTGGCAACGCTGGAGCCTGTTCCCTCTACGTGACGGAACAGGCTGGTAACAAATCAACGACGTGGCAGGAACTGCAGCGGATCTACAGGTTTACCTTGTCGGCGAATCTCAAAATGCAGCTTCACCCGGTCTGTACCCGTTGACCCCATTTCGGCAATTGTCTGTCCGACCTTGACCTGCTGTCCCTCCCGAACCAACAGCCTGCGGTTATGTCCGTAGGCACTGACGTAGGTATCGCTGTGTTTGATGATGACCAATTCGCCGTAGCCCCTTAAGCCACTCCCGGCGTACACCACCGTCCCATCAGACGCAGCTAAAACAGGCTGTCCCAAATCTCCGGCGATATCAATTCCTTTATTCAAACTACCGTTTGAAGAGAATTTTCCAATCAAGATGCCATTAGAAGGCCACCCCCAGCCGGTCGGGGCCGGGCCCGCGGGAGGCATTGGCGCGGGTGCTGGCTTGCTGGCGACGGACGGTGCAACCACCGTTGTGGTCGTCGTGGCGCCGTTGGGTTGACGCCGGATGACCGTGGTTTTACTGGACGACGAAGGTGCCGAATCGGCCGAATTAGCCGCTACGGGCGCGACCGCTGTCGACGTTGAACCGGTACGCCCGTCAAAGCGAATCGTCTGACCCGGATGGATCGTGTAGGGCGTAGGAATGTTGTTACGTGCTGCGAGGGCTTTGTAGTCCCAGCCGTAGCGAAAAGCGATCGAGAACAAGGTGTCTTTAGGTCGAACCACGTACTGACCCGTGGTCACTGCCGGACGCTGGGCCACGGCATTGTTGCGATCAACGACGCGAACGTCGCTCGATTTATTGCTGGAACAACCGACCAGCAAGGTGCTCAAGACAAGGCCAGTCACCAGGCGCTGAAAGCTCGTTATACCCATACGCTGCGCAATGACTGTGAGACTCACCCGCCGCTCCCTTTGTGGTGGCTGAAGATTTGAATTGCCGTATTCCGGCATGAAGTGTCGCAAGTATAACGGGCCGTGCAGGCTTTACCTTTAATGAAGCGAGATGTCCTCGCGCACACGTTTGCTGCCTGAACGATGAATCCGTTTAACTGATCGATGCCGCTGTAAGACAGAGGCGATCGCAGAGAATTCAGCGCGCGTGAACAAATGCTCAGGCCACTGGCCCGTTGAGCAGTGGAACGAAGCGCACCGCCCCCAGAGCACGCCTGGAAAACCCGTGTTCTTCACGGATGATCAACATCAACTGTTGAACCTCACCCGAGCCGACCGGGATCACCAGCCGCCCACCCGGTGCCAACTGATCGAGCAATGCCTGCGGCACATCGGTCGCCACCGCCGTCACGATAATGCCGTTGTACGGCGCCAGTGCCGGCCAGCCTTCCCAGCCATCGCCCCAACGGAAAACCACGTTGCGCAGGTTGAGGTCGACCAGGCGTTCCTTGGCCCGGTCCTGCAAACCCTTGATGCGCTCGACGGAAAATACCCGCTCGACCAGCTGCGAGAGGATCGCGGTCTGGTAACCCGACCCCGTGCCGATCTCCATCACCTTGTCCAACGGCCCCGCCTCCAGCAGCAGCTCGCTCATGCGCGCCACCATATAAGGCTGGGAGATCGTCTGGTTGTTGCCGATCGGCAACGCCGTGTCTTCATAGGCGCGATGTGCCAGTGCTTCGTCAACAAACAGATGACGTGGTGTACGACGGATCACTTCCAGCACCTTGGCGCTGGAAATGCCTTCTTCATACAACCGCTGAATCAGGCGCTCGCGGGTCCGCTGCGAGGTCATGCCGATGCCGCGATGCATCGGGTCTTGTTCACGAGCCATCAGCGCAGTCCCTCCAGCCAGCCATCCAGACTTCGGAAGGCATCGTTGAAGGTGCGATCCAGTTGCAATGGCGTGATGGACACATAGCCTTGCATCACCGCATGGAAATCGGTGCCCGGTCCGCCGTCTTCCGCGTCCCCGGCGGCGGCGATCCAGTAACCGGATTTGCCGCGCGGGTCGACGACTTTCATCGGAGCCGCCGCACGGGCCCGATGGCCGAGGCGAGTCAGCTGGATGCCGCGGATGTGGTCCAGCGGCAAATTGGGAATGTTCACGTTCAGCACCGTGCGCGGTGGCAGGTCCAGGTCGGCGTGGGCTTCCACCAGTTTGCGCGCGAAGTAGGCGGCGGTAGGAAGATTCTCGACCTGTCGTGAGACCAACGAAAAAGCAAACGAAGGACGCTCCAGGAAACGTCCTTCAAGTGCCGCGGCTACCGTGCCGGAATACAACACATCGTCACCCAGGTTGGCGCCCAGGTTGATGCCGGAAACCACCATGTCCGGTTGGCGCTCCAGCAAGCCGTTGAGGCCCAGGTGCACGCAATCGGTGGGTGTGCCGTTGAGGCTGATAAAGCCGTTGGCCAGTGTTTGCGGGTGCAGCGGACGGTCGAGCGTCAGCGAACTGCTGGCGCCGCTTTTGTCCTGGTCCGGGGCGATAACCACGCATTCGGTGTAATCCGCCAGCGCAGCATAAAGCGCGGCGAGACCGGGTGCGGCTACCCCATCGTCGTTAGAAATCAGAATACGCATGGGCTGTCCGTCTGCCCCACCGGCACCAGATCGACGAGTTCACGCACCAATACGGTGGCGAAGCATCCGGCCGGCAGGACGAATTCCAGTTGCAGAATGTCAGGCTCGGGATAATGCCACGTCAACCCGCCAATGGGCAGCCGCAGGATGCGACGTTCGTGGCTCATACCGGCGTTAATCAACCAGTCACGCAGATCCGCTTCGCGCGCGGCGATGGCCTGCTCCAGTTGATGGACAGCGCCCGTCGTCGGCGAGTCACCTTCGCCCCACTGCGGACCGGTCGGGTGCAGGTCGAGAATCGCCAGGCGCGGATCGTTGCACTCGGCTTCACCGGCCGGGAAAAAGCTGCGGCTATCGGTGAATGCCAGCAAATCGCCCACCTGCGCTTGCTGCCAGGTGCCATCGGCCACGCGCGCCGCCAACACCTGGTTAAACAGAAAACTGCGGGCGGTGGAGAGCAAGCGCGAACGGACGTTGCGCTGCTCCGGCAGCGCCTTGCGCGCGGCCCAGGCACGGGCATCGACCACGTTGCCGCCGTCAAAGCCGAAGCGCTGGGCGCCGAAATAATTGGGAATGCCTTGCTTGGCGATCAATTGCAGACGCGCGTCGATCGCGGCTTTGTCGCCGGTGAACTGAGTCAGGCGCAAGGTGAAGCCGTTGGCGGAGTGCGCGCCGCGTTGCAGCTTGCGTTTGTGCCGGGCGGTCTTGAGAATTTTCAGGGTGTCGTTTTCGGCCGACGACAGATCAGGATCGGCCTTGCCCGGCAGTTGCACGCTGAACCATTGACGCGTCAGCGCCTGACGATCCTTCAGCCCCGCGTAACTGACCGTGCGCAATGGCACGCCCGCAGCCTTGGCGATCCGCCGTGCCGCTTCTTCGGTGTTCAAACCGCGCTTTTCCACCCAGATCCACAAGTGCTCGCCATCGCCACTGAGGGGGATATCGAGCACTTCATCGACCTGAAAATCTTCCGCCGTGGCTTTCAACACCGCGCTGCCAAGGGCGTCGCCATAGGCCCGAGGGCCGAGCAATTGCAGTTCGTTCATGCGCGCAGCAACAAGGCAACGGCGTGCACGGCAATGCCTTCTTCGCGACCGACAAAGCCGAGCTTTTCGGTGGTGGTAGCTTTCACGTTCACTTGATCCAACTCAACTTGAAGATCCGCGGCAATCAGCGCGCGCATCGATTCGATATGCGGGGCCATTTTCGGCGCCTGGGCGACGATGGTGTTATCGACGTTGCCGATTTTCCAGCCTTTGGCGTGGATCAATGCGACGACGTGACGCAACAGCACACGGCTATCGGCGCCCTTGAACGTGGGGTCGGTGTCCGGGAAATGCTTGCCGATATCACCCAGCGCCGCGGCGCCGAGCAAGGCATCGCTCAAGGCGTGCAGCAGGACGTCACCGTCGGAGTGAGCGAGCAGCCCGAAGCCGTGTGCGATGCGCACGCCGCCCAGAGTGATGAAATCGCCTTCAGCGAAACGGTGCACATCATAGCCGTGGCCAATACGCATAAAAAAACGCCCCGATTTTTGTCAGGGCGTGATTCTACCTGCTTTGTCACACCTTAGGCGCTTAGTGCGCGCCCATGATGTTGCAAGTGGTCGCCAATGAAACTGGCGATGAAGAAATAGCTGTGGTCGTAGCCCGGTTGCAGGCGCAACGTCAGCGGATGGCCGGCCAGTTTCGCGGCTTGTTGCAGGGCTTCAGGCTTGAGCTGGGTGGCGAGGAAATCGTCGCGATCACCCTGATCGACCAGCAGCGGCAGCTTTTCGTCGGCTTCGGCGATCAAGGCACAGGCATCCCATTCGCGCCACTTCGAGCGGTCTTCGCCGAGGTAACGTGAAAAGGCGTTCTGGCCCCAGGGGCAGTCCATCGGATTGTTGATCGGCGAGAACGCCGACACCGACAGGTAGCGGCCTGGATTGCGCAACGCGCAGACCAGCGCGCCGTGGCCACCCATGGAGTGACCGCTGATGCCGCGCTTGTCCGATGCAGGGAAATGGGCTTCGACCAATGCCGGCAATTCCTGCACGACATAGTCATGCATCCGATAGTGACGCGACCATGGTTCCTGCGTGGCATTCAGATAGAACCCGGCGCCGAGGCCAAAGTCCCAGGCACCGTCCGGATCACCCGGCACGTCTGGACCGCGCGGACTGGTGTCCGGCGCCACGATCATCAACCCCAGCTCGGCAGCCATGCGCATGGCGCCGGCCTTTTGCATGAAGTTTTCGTCAGTGCAGGTCAGGCCGGACAGCCAGTACAGCACTGGCAGCTTGCCGCCCTGCTCCGCTTGCGGCGGCAGATACACGGCGAACACCATGTCGCAACCGAGCACATCGGAACGATGCCGGTAGCGTTTATGCCAGCCGCCGAAGCTCTTCTGGCAGGAGATATTTTCCAGGCTCATGGCCCACCTCAGAAATGGATGACGGAACGGATGCTTTTTCCTTCATGCATCAGGTCGAAAGCCTTGTTGATATCTTCCAGGCCCATGGTGTGGGTGATGAACGTATCCAGCGGGATTTCGCCAGTCTCGGCCATTTCCACATAGCTTGGCAGCTCGGTACGACCGCGCACGCCGCCGAACGCCGAACCGCGCCATACGCGACCGGTCACCAGCTGGAACGGGCGGGTAGCGATTTCCTGACCGGCACCGGCCACGCCGATGATCACCGATTCGCCCCAACCCTTGTGGCAGCACTCGAGCGCAGCTCGCATCAATTGGACATTGCCGATGCACTCGAAGGAAAAGTCGACGCCGCCGTCAGTCATGTCGACGATGACTTCCTGGATCGGCCGGTCGAAGTCTTTCGGGTTTACACATTCGGTTGCACCCAACTGTTTGGCGATCTCGAATTTGGCCGGGTTGATGTCGATGGCGATGATGCGCGCAGCCTTGGCTTTGGCCGCGCCGATGACGGCTGACAGACCGATGCCGCCGAGGCCGAAAATGGCCACGGTATCACCGGGTTTGACCTTGGCCGTATTGAGCACCGCGCCGATGCCGGTGGTGACACCGCAGCCCAGCAGACAGACCTTTTCCAGCGGCGCTTCTTTAGGGATCTTGGCGACGGAAATTTCCGGCAACACGGTGTACTCGGAAAACGTCGAGGTACCCATATAGTGGAAAATCGGCTGACCTTTGTAGGAAAAACGCGTAGTGCCATCCGGCATCAGGCCTTTGCCCTGAGTTGCGCGAATCGCCTGGCACAGGTTGGTTTTGCCCGACAGGCAGAATTTGCACTGGCGGCATTCCGGGGTGTACAGCGGGATCACATGATCACCGACCGCGACGGAGGTCACGCCCTCGCCAATCGCCTCAACCACGGCACCGCCTTCATGGCCGAGGATCGACGGGAAGATGCCTTCCGGGTCAGCGCCCGACAGGGTGTACGCATCGGTATGGCAAACACCGGAAGCCACCACACGCAGCAGAACTTCACCGGCTTTGGGCATGGCAACATCGACTTCAACGATCTCGAGGGGTTTCTTGGCCTCAAAGGCAACGGCGGCGCGCGACTTGATCATGTGGATTCTCCAGTGAATAAAAACGAGACAGGGAGTGTAATACACGGTCTTACGGTGAATAATCCGGGCAAAAGCAAAACATTATTGCTCCACAGGGATAATCCTCGATGTCCGAAAGCCGCTGGGAAGGGATCGACGAGTTCGTCGCTGTCGCCGAATGCAGCCAATTCACGGCGGCAGCGGAACGCCTCGGGGTGTCTTCCTCACACATCAGTCGCCAGATCGTACGCCTTGAAGAGCGACTTCAGACGCGCTTGCTCTACCGCAGTACCCGCCGCGTCACGCTGACTGAGGCCGGGCAAACCTTTTTGCAACACTGCCAGCGTTTGCAGGATGGTCGCGAAGAAGCGCTACGTGCGGTCGGGGACCTGACCAGCGAGCCCAAAGGCATGTTGCGCATGACGTGCGCCGTGGCGTACGGCGAGCGCTTCATCGTGCCGTTGGTCACGCGTTTCATGGGCCTCTATCCGCAGCTCCGAATCGATATCGAGCTCAGTAACCGCCAACTCGATCTCGTCCATGAGGGGCTGGACCTGGCAATCCGTCTGGGTCGACTGCAAGACTCTCGACTCGTCGCGGCCAGACTGGCACCGCGGCGTATGTACCTGTGTGCATCACCGTCCTACCTGGAACGGTATGGACGGCCACATAGCCTGTCGGAATTGAGCCGGCATAACTGCCTCATCGGCAGTTCGGACCTCTGGCAACTGGAACAGAACGGGCGGGAATTTTCCCAGCGGGTGCAGGGAAACTGGCGCTGCAACAGTGGGCAAGCGGTGCTGGATGCGGCGCTACAGGGCGTGGGGTTGTGTCAGTTGCCGGACTACTACGTGCTGGAATACCTGAAAAGCGGCGAATTGATTTCACTGCTGGATGCCCATCAACCGCCGAACACCGCAGTGTGGGCGCTTTATCCACAGCAGCGGCATCTGTCGCCGAAGGTGCGCAAGCTGGTGGATTATCTGAAAGACGGGTTGGCTGAGCGGCCGGAGTATCGTAGCTGAATGCCTAGTTCCGTGCGGAATCGGTGCCTGAGCTAGCGCTTTCGCGAGCAAGCCCGCTCCCACAGTTGACCGGGTTCTACCGGAAGAATGGGGTCGAATGTGAGAGCGGGCTTGCTTGCGAACGCAATCTTACCGTCACCCCAGTAGTCAGCGACGGTTAGCCCAACGCTGCTTCAACCATTCCATGTCTTCAGGACGCGTGACCTTGAGGTTATCGGCTCTACCCTCAATCAAGCGCGGCGACAGCCCTGCCCACTCCATCGCCGACGCTTCATCGGTAATCACCGCATCGGCCACCAGACTGTCCGCCAAGGCACGATGCAACGCGCCAAGGCGAAACATCTGGGGCGTATACGCTTGCCAGATCACGCTACGATCCACGGTTTCAACCACGCGACCGTGCTTGTCGACCCGCTTCAGCGTATCGCGTGCCGGAACCGCCAGCAGACCGCCGACCGGGTCGTCAGCCAGCTCAACCAGCAACTTGTCCAGATCGTCACGGCTCAGATTTGGCCGCGCCGCATCGTGCACCAGCACCCAATCCTCATCGCCGGCACCCAGCGCATGCAAATGCAGCAGGGCATTGAGCACCGACCCGGAACGCTCAGTGCCGCCGTCAACCCGTTGAATACGCGAATCCCCGGCGCACGCCAGGTTGGGCCAATAAGGATCGTCAACAGCAAGACTGACCACCAATCCCTTCAGGGACGGATGATCGAGGAAACAGCCGAGGCTGTGTTCGAGAATAGTGCGTCCACCCAGTTGCAAGTATTGCTTGGGACGGTCCGCGGCCATACGGGCACCGACGCCCGCGGCAGGAATCACGGCCCAGAAGGCCGGTATCGAGGGATTCATTGAGCCAGCTGGTAAAGGGTTTCACCGTCCTTGACCATGCCCAGCTCATGGCGAGCCCGCTCTTCAACGGTCTCCATGCCTTTTTTCAACTCGCTGACTTCGGCGTCCATCACCCGATTGCGTTCCAGCAACCCTTCGTTCTCAGCGTGTTGATCCGCGATCTGCTGAGTCAGCTCGGCCACTTGCGCCAGGCTGCCATTACCCACCCACAGGCGGTATTGCAGGCCAGCCAGCAACAGGAGCAAAACGAGGAACAACCAATTGGGACTGCGCATCGAATATCGGGTATCCAGTGAAAAAAGACAGCCATGCCAAAACTTGAAGCTTCTGATAGCACGAAGCCTGGAAAACCCAGGCTTGTGCTCTTAAGGCATCAGATTAGTGGCAAATCCGCCGCTGTCGCGACTTTTCCGACACAATCCGGTGTCTTTTTACCAGTTAACGGTTAACCGCGAAACTCGCTGCGACCGTTGTACTTGGCTTTGCCATTCAACTGCTCTTCGATACGCAGCAGTTGGTTGTACTTGGAAACGCGATCGGAACGGCACAGGGAGCCCGTCTTGATCTGGCCAGCCGCAGTGCCCACGGCCAGGTCGGCGATGGTCGAATCTTCGGTTTCGCCGGAGCGGTGCGAGATCACGGCGGTGTAACCAGCAGCCTTGGCCATCTGGATGGCTTCCAGGGTTTCGGTCAGGGTGCCGATCTGGTTGAACTTGATCAGGATCGAGTTGGCGATCTTTTTATCGATGCCTTCTTTCAGGATCTTGGTGTTGGTCACGAACAGGTCGTCACCGACCAGCTGGGTCTTCTCGCCGATCTTGTCGGTGAGGATTTTCCAGCCAGCCCAGTCGGATTCGTCCAGACCGTCTTCGATGGAGATGATCGGGTAGCGCTCGGTCAGCCCTTTCAGGTAGTCGGCGAAACCTTCGGCGGTGAACACCTGGCCTTCGCCGGACAGGTTGTACTTGCCGTCTTCGTAGAACTCGCTCGCCGCGCAGTCCAGTGCCAGGGTCACGTCGGTGCCCAGCTTGTAACCGGCGTTGGCCACGGCTTCGGAGATCACTTTCAAAGCGTCTTCGTTGGACGCCAGGTTAGGCGCGAAACCACCTTCGTCACCGACGGCAGTGCTCAGGCCACGGGCCTTCAGAACGGCCTTGAGGTGATGGAAAATCTCGGTGCCCATGCGCAGACCTTCGGAGAAAGACTTGGCGCCCACCGGCTGAACCATGAATTCCTGGATGTCGACGTTGTTATCGGCGTGCTCGCCACCGTTGATGATGTTCATCATCGGAACCGGCATGGAGTAAACACCCGGGGTGCCGTTCAGGTTGGCGATGTGGGCGTACAGCGGCAGGTCCTGGTCCTGTGCTGCTGCCTTGGCCGCAGCCAGGGAAACGGCGAGGATCGCGTTGGCGCCCAGGGTGGCTTTGTTCTCGGTGCCGTCGAGCTTGATCATCGCCTGATCCAGCGCTTTCTGGTCGCTTGGGTCTGTACCTTTCAACAGGTCACGGATCGGACCGTTGATGTTGGCGACGGCTTTCAGCACGCCCTTGCCCAGGTAACGGCTCTTGTCGCCATCACGCAGCTCGAGCGCTTCACGCGAGCCAGTGGAAGCACCGGACGGCGCGCAGGCGCTGCCGATGATGCCGTTATCGAGAAGCACGTCCGCTTCCACGGTGGGGTTGCCACGGGAGTCGAGAACTTCACGACCTTTGATGTCGACGATCTTTGCCATTGTTGTAAACACTCCAAAGTTGACGAAAACGCTTTGTGCCGCTCGATTTATAACTTGTAGGTCACATTTGCAGGAGCCGGCTTGCTGGCGATGGGGCCCCTAAGGAAGCTATCGCCAGCAACACCGCGCCAA
>NZ_JANLOD010000023.1 GCF_025466085.1 Pseudomonas sp. 14P_8.1_Bac3 | reverse complement strand
GTACTCCGCGCCTTCGAGCAGCGGCAGGTCGCTGATGCGTTGCTGGCTGTCGCTGACCATGCCCTGCAGCAGGCGTGTCCAGTGTTGCGCCATGCGTTCGATGGTTGCGGCGTCGAACAGGTCGTTGGCGTAGGTCAGCGCCGCGTGCAGGGTGCCGGCCTTTTCGTAGGTGTCCAGGGTCAGGTCGAACTGGGTGGTGCGCCCTTCCCACTCGATCGCGCCCAGCTCCAGACCCGAGGCGGTGGTGACCGTGGCAATGTCCGCGACTTGCGGCTGGTGGTTGTACATCACCTGGAACAACGGGGTGTGGCTCAGGCTGCGTTCCAGTTTCAAGGCTTCGACCAGACGCTCGAACGGCAAGTCCTGGTGCGCCTGGGCACCGAGGGCGGTTTCCTTGATCGCACCGAGCAGATCCGCGACGCGGGTCTGGCCGTCCAGTTGTGTGCGCAGTACCTGGGTGTTGACGAAGAAGCCGATCAGGCCTTCGATTTCGCCGCGGTTACGGTTGGCGATCGGTACGCCGATGCGGATGTCGGTCTGCCCGGTGTAACGGTGCAGCAGCGCGTTGAACGCCCCGAGCAGCAGCATGAACAGGGTCACGTTGTGCTGTTGCGCGGTGGTGCGCAGTTGCTCGGCCAACACGGGGTCAACGCCGAACTCGTAGCGGGTGCCGCGATAGCTGGGCATGGCCGGGCGCGGATGATCGGTGGGCAATTCCAGCACCGGGTGCTCGTCGCCCAGTTGCGCCTGCCAGTATTGCAGCTGCCGGGCCTGCTCGCCGGCCTCCAGCCAGCGGCGCTGCCACAGCGCGTAATCGCTGTATTGAATCGGCAGTGGCGAAAGCTGCGGTTGCACGCCGGCATCGTGGGCGTCGTAGCAGCGGATGAATTCGTCGATCAACACGTTCATCGACCAGCCATCGGAGACGATGTGGTGCAGGGTCAACAGCAGCACATGCTCTTGCTCGGCCAGCTTCAGCAGCTTGACCCGCAACAGCGGACCTGCTGCCAGATCAAACGGTAGCAGCGATTGCTGCTGCGCCGCGTGGGCCACCGCCTGCTCGCGTTCCTGCGGTGGCAGCTCGCTGAAATCGACGTGCTCGATCAGCAACGGGGCGGTGGCCGGCACTTGCAGCAACGTGTCGTCGGGCTGCTGCTGGAACACCGTGCGCAAGGTTTCGTGCCGCGCCACCAGACTGGCGAACGCCTGGTCCAGCGCCGCCAGGTTCAAGCGGCCCGTCAGGCGCACCGCGCCCGGCAAGTTGTAGGCGCCGCTGTGCGGGTCCAATTGCCAGAGGAACCACATGCGTTGCTGCGCATAGGACAGCGCCTGCCGATCGTCCGCCTCGACGCCCTGGGGAATCGGGAACCGGGCGAAATCCACGCCCTCCTTGTGCAAGGCCGCGAGGAACACCTGGCGCTTTTCCAGGGGCAACCCGATAAACCGGCGAGCAAGTTTCAAGGAGTCTTCAGCATTCATTTCTTAGCATCCGGATCAGTGGCAGGAAGCGCAAAGGCACGTCGTCCCTATAAAACGAATGCAGTCCGGAAAAATTAGCGAATGGGAACAACTATCAGAGGGGAGGTAAAACGAGGTGAATCAGACGCCGAAAACACTGTGGGAGCGGGCTTGCTCGCGAAGGCGTTGTGTCAGTCAACCGCTTCGTCGAATGACACGCCGCCTCCGCGAGCAAGCCCGCTCCCACAGGGGTAAAGCAGTGATTAGTCAGGCCGTTGCAGCCATCGCGTGCCGCCGACGATGCACATCCAGCTGATCCTTGATCACCCGCAGCACCTTGGCCTCATGCTCATGAATAAAGAAATGCCCGCCCGCCAGCATGTCCACCGAGAAACTGCCGTGGGTTTCCTTGCTCCAGCCGATCAATTGTTCGGTGGTGGCCTTGTCGGTCTTGCCGCCGAGCACGTGCACCGGGCAGTTGAGCAGCGGCCGCTGCACTGGCTGGAAACGTCCGCACATCAGGAAGTCGGCACGCAGGATCGGCAGTGTCAGGCTCATCAACTCTTCGTTGGCCAGCACCTCTTCGCTGGTGCCGTTGAGCGTGCGCAACTGATCGATCAACTGCGCATCGGTTTTCGGCTCGGCAAAACCGCGATCGTAGTCGGCACGCAGGGTCGGCGCCGCCGTTCCCGAGGCGAACAGCGCCACCGGCTCCGGGCCGCCCAAGGCACGAAAGGCATGGGCCATCTCGCACGCCAGCAAGGCGCCGAGGCTGTGCCCGAACAAGGCGTAGGGCGCACCGAGCCTGGCGTTCTGTTCGTTGGCCAGTTGCAGCGCCAGCGCCCGCATGTCCGTGTGCAACGGCTCACCGAACCGGGCACCGCGTCCTGGCAGTTCGACGGGCTGCACCTCCAGCCACTGCGGCACTTTGCGCCGCCACCGGCTGTACACCATCGCACTGGCGCCGGAATACGGCAGGCACAGCAAGGTCAGCTTGGTCACCGCGTTCACCTTAAAAAGTCGTCTATCACCATGAACGCACAACGACCGTCGCGAATTAGTCAACCGCCCGGATAAATTTGCCTGGCGCCGCTTCGTGCCCTGTTTCAACTCGGGCCGCGGCGGGTAACTCGCTCCCTGTAGGAGCGAGGTCATTTCAGGTGGCGGTAGGTGGGGATGGCCGAGCCCAGCACCACCGCCCCCGCCGCAATCGCCACCCAGAAGCCGCTGCGCGCCCCGAACGCATCCACCAGCCAGCCCGAACTCGCCGCGCCGATCGCCACGCCGATGCTCAGCCCGGTCACCAGCCAGGTCAGGCCCTCGGTGAGTTTGGCCGGCGGTACGATGCGCTCCACCAACGCCATCGCCACGATCAGCGTCGGTGCAAAAAACAGCCCGGCGACGAACACCGCGAGTGCCAACCCGAAAATGTTCGAGGCCAGCAGCAACGGCAAGGTGGTCAGCGCCGTCGCCACGCCGCCGTACAGAAACAGGCGCGGCAGCGGCGCTTTCGAGCGCAACGCGCCGAACGCCAGACCGGCCAGGCACGAGCCGATGGCATACACCGACAACACAATGCTCGCCGCCGCCGGCTGGCCCTGCTGCTGGGCAAACGCCACGCTGACCACATCGACCACGCCGACAATGGTGCCCATGGCGACCATCAACAGCATCAGCAGTTGAATATCGACGGAACGGATGATCGAGCCCTGATGATGCGCTTCATGGGGATGAATCGCCGGCTCGGTGTCCCGTTGCAGGACAAACGCGGTGACGCCAATTGCCAGCATCAGCAATGCCGCCAGCGGCCCGGCCTCGGGAAACGCCGCCACGCACAAGCCTACCGACAGCGGTGGGCCGACAATGAAGCACACTTCGTCGAGCACCGATTCCAGGGCATACGCAGTTTGCAGCTCGGGCTGGCCGCGATAGACCTCGGTCCAGCGCGCCCGCACCATCGCCGACATGCTCGGCATGCAACCGGCCAGCGCGGCGAACACGAACAGCGTCCAGTGCGGCGCCTGAAAGCGCGTGCACAGCAGCACCAGCAACAACGCCCCGCCACCGATCAGCGCCGACACCGGCAAAATCCGGCGCTGGCCAAAACGGTCGACCAGACGCGACACCTGCGGCGCACAAAACGCCGTCGCCAGGGCGAATGTCGCCGCCACTGCGCCGGCCAGTCCGTAGCCGCCTTGCAACTGCGACAGCATGGTGATCAGGCCGATGCCGGTCATGGAAATCGGCATGCGCGCGATCATCCCGGCCAGCACAAAGGCGCGGCTGCCCGGGGCTTTGAACAGTTCGCGGTAGGGGTTGGCCATGGTTCGGGTCTCGACAGGGGCCTGCAAGTTGCCATATGGCCACTGAAGGGGAAAGCGTGAAATTGTAGGGTGAATGTGAAGCCCTGCTCGCGAAGAGTCCGGCAACGCCAAGACCACCAGTCAACCGACCGACTGACAAAACTTTCACCCTCCCCCGTGAACTCTCCCTACCGCCCGCCAGTCAGCTAAATAAGCCCTCACCGCAAGGTGTTCACTGACATGCTGATTTCTCTCGAGCAACAAGTCGCGCTGGTGACTGGCGCCAGTTCCGGCATCGGCGCTGGCGCCGCCAAAGCCCTGGCCGCCGCCGGCGCTGCCGTGGTGATCAACTACAATTCCCAGCCCGAACCCGCCGAGCAACTGGCCCGACAGATCATCGCCGAGGGCGGTCGTGCCCTGGCCATCGGCGCTGATGTTTCCAAAGAAGACGACGTCGAACGGCTGTTCGCACAAACCGTCGAAGCGTTCGGCTCACTGGACATTCTGGTGGCCAATTCGGGCATGCAAAAAGACGCCAACGCCGTGGACATGACCCTCGCCGACTGGAACCAGGTGATCGGCGTCAACCTCACCGGCCAATTCCTCTGCGCCCGCGCCGCCCTGCGTATTTTCAACCGCCAGGGCATCCGCGAAGGCGTGTCCCGGGCGGCCGGCAAAATCATCCACATGAGCTCGGTGCACCAGCGCATTCCCTGGGCCGGCCACGTCAATTACGCCGCGTCCAAGGGCGGTGTCGACCAACTGATGCAAACCCTCGCCCAGGAAGTCAGCCACCAGCGCATCCGCATCAACGGCATCGCGCCGGGGGCGATTCGCACGGCGATCAACCGTGCCGCCACCGAAGGCGACGCCGCCCGGCAACTGCTCAAACTCATTCCTTACGGCCGCATCGGCGACGTCGAGGACATCGCCAATGCGGTGGTCTTCCTCGCCTCCGATGCCTCCGACTATATCGTCGGCACCACCCTGTTCATCGACGGCGGCATGAGCCTCTATCCGGAGTTTCGCGGCAATGGCTGATCATCATCCCGAACGACAAAGCGCCATCGACGCCCACGGCATCATCGGCGACATGCGCAGCGCCGCACTGGTCAACGACAAGGGCAGCGTGGATTTTTTCTGCTGGCCGGAATTCGACAGCCCGTCGATCTTCTGCTCGCTGCTCGACACCCCCGAGGCCGGGATTTTCCAACTGTCGCCGGACCTGCCCGACGCCCGTCGCGAACAGATTTACCTGCCCGACACCAATGTGCTGCAAACCCGCTGGCTCAGCGACCGCGCGGTGGTCGAGGTCACCGACCTGCTGCCGATCGGCGACAGCGAGGACGATCTACCGATGCTGATGCGTCGGGTCCGGGTGGTCAGTGGCCAGGCGACTTTTCGCATGCGCTGCGCCGTGCGCCACGACTACGCCCGGGCCAAAACCCGTGCGCGGCTGGATGATAAGGACGTCGCATTTGAGGCAGCCGGTCAGCCGTCCATGCGCCTGTCTTCGGATCAGCCGCTGCGCGTCGAAGGCGACGGGGCGGTGGCCGAATTCACCCTGGAGCAGGACCAGAGCGCGCAATTCCTGCTCGGCGGTTTCGACGATCCGCGCTTCAAGGAAGGTGCAGCCGCGTTGTGCCTGGAGCGCACGCTGAAGTTCTGGCGCGACTGGAGCGCCCAGTCCAACTACCGCGGACGTTGGCGCGAAATGGTCAATCGCTCGGCCCTCGCGCTGAAGCTGCTGACCTCGCGCAAACACGGGGCGATCCTCGCCGCAGCGACCTTCGGCCTGCCGGAAACACCTGGCGGCGAGCGCAACTGGGACTATCGCTACACCTGGATCCGCGATGCCTCGTTCACCGTTTACGCGTTCATGCGCCTGGGGTTCGTCCAGGAAGCCAACGACTACATGCGCTGGGTGCGCGGACGGGTCAGCGATTGTCACGGCAACCCGATGAAAATCAATATTCTTTACGCCATCGATGGCCGTCAGGAACTGCCGGAAACCGAACTCTCGCATCTTTCCGGCCATGGCGGCGCGACCCCGGTGCGCATCGGAAACGGCGCCTACGATCAAGTGCAGCTGGATATTTTCGGCGAGCTGATGGACGCGGTGTACCTGGTCAACAAGTACGGCGACGCCATCTCCCATGAAGGCTGGAAACACGCAGTGGAAGTGGTCGATCAGGTCTGCGAAACCTGGCAACAGAAAGACGTCGGTATCTGGGAAATGCGCGGCGAGCAGCATCACTTCCTGCACTCGCGGCTGATGTGCTGGGTCGCCGTGGACCGGGCGATTCGCCTCGCCTCCAAACGTTCGCTACCCGCGCCGTTCGCCCGCTGGGACCAGACCCGTCAAGCGATCTACGCCGACATCTGGGAAAATTTCTGGAACGAGGAGCGCGGGCATTTCGTCCAGCACATGGGTGGCACCGCGCTGGACGGTTCGATGCTGCTGATGCCGCTGGTGCGCTTCGTCAGCGCCAAGGATCCGCGCTGGCTGGCGACCCTCGAAGCCATCGAGAAAAACCTGGTGCGCGACGGCATGGTCTATCGCTATCGCAACGACGACGAGCGGATCGATGGCCTCGACGGCACCGAAGGCGCGTTCGCCGCCTGTTCGTTCTGGTATGTCGAATGCCTCGCCCGGGCGGGTCAGGTGGAGAAGGCGCACCTGGAGTTTGAGCAACTGCTGCGCTATGCCAACCCGCTGGGCTTGTATGCCGAAGAGTTCGACAGCCATGCGCGGCATCTCGGCAATACGCCACAGGCGTTGACGCACTTGGCCCTGATCAGCGCGGCAAGTTTTCTGGATCGGAAGTTGAGTGGGGAAAAGAGTTCCTGGCAGCCTTGAGACCGTGTCGCTTCGATGGCCAGCGAGCCGGCTCCTGCAGAACCGTTTGCGGTTCACGGAGCTTTGTAGGAACCCGGATCGGGCGACGTATTTTAATCAGGTGACGGAAACAGACGTCCAAGCATGATTCGGCAGCCTGTCAGGAGTGTTCAATGAGCCCGCTGATCAATTACGCCGTGACGCCACAACTGACCGTCGCCTACGAACAACACGGCCCCACCAGCGGTGAAGCCGTCATCCTCCTTCACGGCTTCCCCTACTCGCCCCGTGGCTACGACGCCATTGCGCCAGCGCTCGGGGCGAAAGGCTACCGCGTCATCGTTCCCTACCTGCGCGGCTACGGTCCTACCCGTTTCAACAGCCCCGAGACCCAGCGCTCCGGCCAACAAGCCGCGCTCGCTCAGGATTTGCTGGAGCTGATGGACGCGCTCACTATCGAAAAAGCCGCGCTCTGCGGCTACGACTGGGGCGGTCGCGCGGCGTGCATCGTCGCGGCGCTGTGGCCGGAGCGGGTGCGTTGCCTGGTCACTGGCGACGGTTACAACCTCCAGGACATTCCCGGTTCGATCCGGCCGCGGGCACCGGAAACCGAGCACCGCCTCTGGTATCAGTTCTACTTCCACACGCCTCGCGGTGTCGAAGGCCTGACCGCACAGCGTCGGGCCCTGTGTGAACTGCTGTGGACGTTGTGGTCACCCACCTGGGCCGAAGGCCCCGCGCGCTACCCGCTCAGTGCGCCCGCCTTCGATAATCCGGACTTTGTCGATGTGGTGATCCACTCCTACCGCCACCGCTTCATGTACGTCGCCGGTGATCCGGTACTGGAATCGATGGAAGAGGCGCTGACCCGGCAACCGCCGATCAGCGTGCCGACGATCTCTCTGTGCGGCGCCGACGACGGCGTAGGCCCGCCACCGGAGATTGACGACGATATCGAGCATTTCACCGGGCGATACGAGCGCCGCGTGCTGGCGGGCGTCGGGCATAACATCCCGGAAGAAGCGCCCGAGGCCACGCTCAAGGCATTACTGGATCTGCTGGAACGCTGACGGAAAAACGTTCGCGATACGCTTGCGGCGTTACGCCCATGGCCCGTAGAAAACTGCGACGCAGCGTTTCTTCGCTGCCAAACCCGCATTGCACCGCGACCCGTTTGATCGGTGTGCCGGTGTCGCTGAGCAAGCGTCGCGCGGTTTCGACCCGAATCAATTCGATGGCCCGCGCGGGTGTTTGCCCGGTGTCGGCGCGATAGTGGCGGACGAAGCTGCGCTCGCTCATGCCGGCCTGCAACGCCAGGGTCGCAACGCCGAGTTCCATTGTGAGATTTTCGCTGATCCAGGCATGAAGGTCGTCGAAACGGCTGCCTTGCTTTTGCAATGACAAGGTCACGCTGAACTGTGACTGGCCGCCCGGACGCTTGAGAAAGACCACCAGTTGCTGCGCGACTTCCAGGGCCATGTTGCGGCCAAGATCCGCCTCGACCATCGCCAGCGCAAGGTCGATGCCGGCGGTGACCCCGGCCGAGGTCCACACCGGGCCGTCATTGATGAAAATCGGATTGGGCTCGACCCGCAGCCGAGGATGGGTCTGCGCCAGCTGCTCGCATCGGGTCCAGTGCGTGACCACCCGCCGGCCATCGAGCCAGCCACTGGCCGCCAGCAAAAACGCCCCGGTACACACCGATGCCACCCGCCGACACCCCGCCGCATGGGTTCGCACCCACGCCACCAGCGCTTCATCCTCCGCCGCTGCGTAAACGCCCCAGCCGCCGGCGATAATGAAGGTGTCGCTGCCTTGCGCCGGTAACGGCTCGGCCAACAGCGCCAGGCCCGCCGACGACATCACCGCCCCGCCGCCACTGCCAATCACCGTCGGCGCGTAGGGCGCAGGCAAGCCTTTCTGGCGAGCGATATCGTTGGCCGAGGCGAACACCTGCAATGGCCCGGTGACATCGAGCAGTTGCACGTTGGCGAAAGCGAGCACATGAATAGTCTTGGGCATGTTTGGCGTAATTCGTGGGGCAATTGGCGTATGCGCCAAATCCTACGAGCCTAGAGTGAAGCCGTCCACCCACTTTCCGAGAAAAACACCATGACGCTGCAGATCGGTTTTCTGTTGTTCCCGCAGGTCCAGCAACTGGACCTGACCGGCCCTTACGACGTGCTGGCCTCGCTGCCGGACGTGAAGGTGCACCTGATCTGGAAGGACCTGCTGCCGGTCACATCCAGCACTGGCCTGGTTCTGCAACCCAGCACCACCTTCGGCGACTGCCCGGCGCTGGACGTCATCTGCATCCCTGGCGGCAGCGGTGTCGGGGCGTTGATGGAGGATGGCGAGACGCTGCGGTTCATCCAGACTCAGGCGGCTCAGGCGCGGTATGTCACCTCGGTGTGCACCGGCGCGCTGGTGCTCGGGGCGGCAGGACTGTTGAAAGGCAAACGCGCGACCACACACTGGGCGTATCACGAGTTGCTGGCACCGCTGGGCGCTATTGCGGTGAAGGATCGGGTGGTGCGCGATGGCAATTTGCTGACGGGCGGCGGGATTACCGCTGGAATCGATTTCGCGCTGACACTGGCGGCTGAATTGTTCGATAAGGACACGGCAGAGTTGGTGCAGCTACAGCTGGAATATGCCCCGGCGCCACCGTTTCATTCGGGCAGCCCGGAGACGGCACCTGCCGCTGTCCTGGAGGAAGCCAATCGGCGTTCGGCGCAGTCCCGGCTGCAACGGACATTGATAACTGACCGGGTCGCCGCAGCACTCAATTGGTAGGTAGTCATTGTGGGAGCGAGCCTGCTCGCGAAGGCGTCATGTCAGTCAATGTCGATGTTGTCTGACGCGACGCTTTCGCGAGCAGGCTCGCTCACACAAGGGTTGTAGTCGACTTTTCTACAGACGAAAAAAAACCCGCCAGAGGCGGGTTTTTCCCAAGACCATTATCGACTCCCTGTCGTAGCGAATCCTTGCTGATGGTCGATCGTCCATGATCCTGAAGCACTCCCTGTGCTTCAGTTGATGGGGCTAGATTACGCATCGGATCCAATCTGCAATAGACGATATAGCTACCATCGCGTGTAAGACATTCGCTATAGCCACCCTTCCGAAAACCCTTAGAGACCTAAGGGTCCTAGCGCCAAAGCCGCGAGTTTAGCGACCTGCAGCTGACCTTCGGCTGCGAGGTGGTCGTCATCTTCGAGAAACCAGGCCGCCGATAGTCCGGCAAACGCCATTACCCATTGCAAAAGCCGTCGACGCTCCAAGCCCGCGGCCTCCACTACGACATCGATCTGTCGGTGGAAACGCTGCGGATCGGCCGCCGTGGGCAGTTCGGGGTTGCAGATCAGGTTGGCGTAGTCGAATCCACGCTCGCCGGTTACCCGCTTGGGGTCGATCGCCAGCCAGCCGCGCGGGCCGAAATCGAGGACATTGTCGTGGTGCATGTCACCATGCAGCACCACCACGTCCTGGGGATCGGCCAGCAGTGCTTCAGCGCTGGACAAGCTGAGAGAATAAGCGCCGCCGTGCTGTTCAGCCGCCAGACGCAGCGACTTGAACCACGGCGCCAAGGGGACCAGTGTCGGTGGCATCGAGGGCCGTGGCGCATGCAGCCTTGCCAGCGCCGCACACAGGATACGAGTGGCCTCGTCGTCCTGACCGTTGAGCGCCATGTGCATCAGCGATCGCTTGCCCGTGGCCCGCTCGAGCACCATCGCGTTGGCGTGCTGTGCATAGACGCGGGCAGCGCCCTCACCGTCCCACCAGGACATCAGCAGGTTGCCGAACCGTTCCTCGGCGTCGATAGCCACTTTCAACATCGCCGGCACGTCATGCATGCGCACCGGTAACAAACGGCTGCCGGGCGTAATGATCGGCTCGCCGTCCGGCACCAGCACCCAGCGTTTCAACCAGGGTTCGAACACGCAGGCGTTACTCTTCCTGATGCTCATGAGCCCGGGTGTTGGTCTTCAGAAACTCTTCGATGTTGTTCATCTGCTCGTCCCAACCACGGCTGTCCATGCGGAACGCCTTGAGCCGCCGCGTTTGCGGGATGTGATCGAATCCGGACTCGGTCACCTTGAGCAGGGTGCCGTTATCCATGTCTTCGAGTTCGAAGAGCACCAGGGTGGTGGGTTCCTGGGAGTAGTCGACGTCCGGCTCGACGGCGTACGGGTGCCAGCGGAACGAAAACACCCGCTCCGGCTCGACCCGCTCCACCAGGACATTCCACAGCAAGTGCTCATAACCGGGGTAGGTAATCTGCCCCTGGGTCCACTCGCCGGCGACAAAACGCTTGCCTTCCAGTGCAACGCCAAACCATTGGCCGAACGCTTCGGCGTTGGCCAGCACGCGCCAGACCTGCGAACGCGGCACTTTAAGCAGGATCTTCCTTTCGATGCGATCTGATGCTGGGTTCATAAGTCACCTCCTGTAATGAACAGTAGGCCTGTGAGACCACAAGTCCAACCCTAAAGTTGTATCAATCGGTCTGTTCAATCAACTTGCCTGAAATATTCGGCCGCACATCCGGGGCAAAGTTCGGGATGGCGAATGGAAAGGACCTGCTACCGTTTGCAGGGACGCTATGACCCGACAAGGAAAATCCATGCAGGCATCACTTCCCGAACGTTATCGCGGCACCCTGCTGGGCCTGGCCTGTGGCGATGCGGTTGGCACCACTGTTGAGTTCCAGCCTCGCGGATCGTTCCGGCCCCTGACCGACATGGTTGGCGGCGGCCCTTTCAATCTGAAGCCCGGACAATGGACTGATGACACTTCGATGGCGCTATGCCTGGCTGAGAGCCTGCTGAGCCAAAACGGCTTCGATGCCGCCGACCAGATGGGTCGCTACCTCAATTGGTGGCAATGGGGCTACCTGAGTTCCACCGGCGATTGCTTCGACATCGGCATCACCGTGAGCGAGGCCTTGACCCGCTTCCAGCAAACCGGCGAGCCCTTCGCCGGCTCCACCGACCCGTTCACCGCCGGCAATGGCTCGTTGATGCGCCTGGCGCCGGTGGTTCTGTATGACTTCCCCGACGACGAGCGGATCAGAACATTTTCCGCGAAAAGCTCCCGCACGACTCACGCGGCGCCGGAAGCAATCGAGTGTTGTCAGTTGTTCGCCGAACTGATCTGCAAGGCGCTGCACGGTGTGCCCAAATCAGACTTGCTGCGCGCTTCCGTGACGAGGTATCAGGAGTCGAAAGTCGCGGCCATCGCGCGGGGTGATTACTTCGCCAAGCCGGAAAGTGAGATCCGTGGCAGCGGCTATTGCGTGGCGTCACTGGAAGCAGCGCTGTGGTGTATTCACCATACGGACAGTTTCGAAAGCGCCGTCCTCAAAGCAGCCAACCTGGGCGATGACGCCGACACCACGGCCGCCATCGTCGGCCAACTGGCCGGAGCGTTTTACGGGGTGCAGGCCATTCCCGATCGCTGGCTACGGAAGTTGCACATGCGCGAGCACATCGAGGCGTGTGCTGATCAACTGCTCAAGGCCTCTACCGAATGAGGCTTCGCTACACTGCAACCCATCTTTTTCTGTTACCGCGAGAATCCCCATGTACCCACGCTTGTTCCTGGCTCTTACGCCGTTGCTGTTCACCACCGTTGCCTATGCCGCCGACTGCGGCAACGCCACCGATCAGGCGACGATGAATCAATGTGCGGCGCAGCAGAACAAGGCGGCGGACAAGGAGTTGAATGCGCTATACCAGCAGATCACCGCGCGTTTGAAAGGCAGCCCGGACAACAAGAAACTGTTGGTCGGCGCCCAGCGCGCGTGGATTGGCTTTCGCGATGCCGAGTGCAGGTTTTCCGCCTCTGCGGTAGAGGGCGGGAGCGCTTATCCGTTGATCTACAGCAGCTGCATCACCGAGCTGACCAAGGCGCGGGTGGAGACTTTCAAGCAATATTTGAAGTG
The DNA here is from genome assembly GCF_025466085.1 of Pseudomonas sp. 14P_8.1_Bac3. Classification (GTDB taxonomy): domain Bacteria; phylum Pseudomonadota; class Gammaproteobacteria; order Pseudomonadales; family Pseudomonadaceae; genus Aquipseudomonas. The sequence goes on along the minus strand of NZ_JANLOD010000023.1, from coordinate 15,677 downwards.
CCAGGAGGGGGATTTGAGTTGTCCGGTGCCGAGCCAGTAAGTGCCCGGGTGTTTTTGAGGGCCTCTTCGCGGGCAAGCCCGCTCCCACACGTGATCACGCTGAAGATTCCTGTGGGAGCGGGCTTGCTCGCGAAGGCGTCAGTTCAAACGCCGCAATTACCGAACGAAAATCTGCGCCGTGGTAATCGCCATATCCCCACCCGGCAACTTGATGCTGCCTACCTGCTTCAGGCTGTCGGCATCAAAAATCGCCACATCGTTAAACGTCCCCGCGAGGTAGATCTTGCTCCCGTCCTTGTTGAAGGAAATGCAGTAGTAGGAGTGATCCAGCGTCGCCGCCTGCAGCATCTTCTTCTCCTTAATGTCGTACTTCGCCAGGCGATTCAGCACGCCGAACATCAGGTTAGGATCCTTCGGCGAGCGCATGCCGCTGAAGTAGATTTCCGTCAGCGGGCCGAAGTCGGTGGTTTCAGTCTTGCCGGTTTTCAGGTCGACACTGAACAGGCCGTAAAGGTATTCGGCGGTCGCCGGATCCTGCTTCTTGTCCTTGAATTTCGCCGCGGTGTAGAGCAGCGAAAAGTCGTGTCGGTAAGTTTGCTGGTTCCACACGTACAGCACATCCGGCGCGCTGTAGTTCGTCCGTTGCCAGTGCCGGCTGGGGATCAATACGTCGAACTTGCCGCTTTTCACGTCGACTTTGTAGACGTCTGCCCCGGCCACGTAGAGCGTGCCATCATCGCCACTTTGCATGATGGTCAGTTGCCGGGGCGCCGGGAAGCTGCGCACGGGTTTGGCGTCCATGCCGGCGTCGGTGGCGTAGACGTCGAGTCGCGGTTGTTGCACTTCATAGCGGTCGTTCAGCATCAACGTCGGGTTGGCAATGGCGAACAGTTCCTTGCCGTCATGACTGAGGGTGAAGGCGAACATCGACTTCGCTTTCTCCCCCGGCTTTTGGGTGATGCTGGCGTGGAACACCTGCTTGCAACTGTCGAGTTCGACGCCGTAGATATCCGCGTAGTGGTTGTTCAGCACGTAGGCGGTCTTGCGGTCCGGCGACAACTGCACGGTGCCGGGCCCGAAGGCGTCGGGCATCTTGCAGGTCTTGAACAGGGTGTCCGTGGCCAGGTCGATCACGTGCAGGTTGTTCGGGTAATTGGTGGTCAACATGTACTCGTGACCGTCTTGCAAAGTGGTGTTTTCATCGGCCAGAACGGTGAGCGAACAGGCACTCAGGACGGCGAACGCGGCCAGGCCGCAGGCTTTGATGCTGTGCATGCTGGAATCCTTCTTAGGTCCGATCACTTGTCTTTTGGAAAGACAGTCCCGAGGTTGCGCCAGTTGTCGTTGGACGCCTGGGCATCCTTGTTCCAGTCCGGGTAGGTGCTCATCATGTCGGGCACCTGGGCCGGCCACCAGCAAGGGTCGGAGCAGCCGTAGAGGTCGGCCTCCATCGGCTGGCACAGCGACGACACGCCGCCAAACGCATCGATCTCCCAGCCCGGGTCGGTGGTGGAGGCACAGCCCGCGACAGAGCTCATCGCCACCACTTCTTCGATACGGTTTTCGGCCGCGGCCTCATCGAGTTTCAACGCTTTATTATTGATTGCCTTGAGATGTTTCATATCAGTGAGCCTTGCGCGGAGTGATGTAGCTGCTGATGAACGCAGGGTTGTGGGCCATGATCCGGGTGTAGACCTCGATGCCGAAGTCGACCCAGTCACGCATCAGTTCGCAGTAGTGATAGGTCGGGTGGGTCGGGTCGCCGTAGCGGGCGTAGCTCTCGTGGTAGCAGCCGCCGGAGCACAGGTTGCGGATCTGGCAGTCTTCGCAGCCGGTGTTGGTGCGATCCAGGCGCTGGGACAGGAAGTCGTTCAGCTCGACCTGCTTCACCCCGCTGTGCACGTTGCCAAAGGTCGGCAACGACGATCCGGTAAAACGGTGGCACAGGTTCAACTCGCCCTTGTGATCCACCGCCAGCATCTTCAGGCCCGCGCCGCACGGCAGGGCTTTTTTGTGGCCCTCGTGAATGTCGGTAATCAACTGGTGCAGGTTGGAGAAGCCGATATTGCGGTGCTCCAGCGCCGCTTCCAGGTAGCGCCGGCCGAGCTTCTTCATATTGGCGAAGACTTCGATCAGCTCGTCGCTGGACAGGTTGAAGGTACTGATGTCGCCGGACGTCACCGGGGCGAAACCGACTTCGGCAAACCCCAGTTCGTTGAACAGGTGGTCCCAGATGGTTTCGACGTCGGTCACGCCAGTGGTCAGGGTGACCCGCGCGCCCACCGGACGGCTGTTGTAGCGCGACAGCAGCATTTGCGCCTTGCGCCGCACCACGTCGTACGTGCCCTGCCCGCCCACGGTGATGCGGTTACGGTCGTGTACGGTTTTTGGCCCGTCGATGCTCACCGAAAGCCCGAAACGGTGGGCGTTCAGGTAGTCCACGGTCTCTTCGGTGAGCAACGTGGCGTTGGTGGTCATGACGAACTCGACAAACTTGCCGGCCTCGGCAAAGCGCTTTTCACAGTAGTCGACCATGTACTCGATCAGCTTGCGATTGCTCAGCGGCTCGCCACCGAAGAACACCACGGTGAAACGCTCTTCGTCCGGGGATTCGCGCAGCAGCATCTCGACGGAAGCAATGGCGGTTTCCACCTCCATTTTCTTGCCGGCGGACGGCTTGTCGAGGTCTTCCTTGTAGCAGTAGGTGCAGCTCAGGTTGCAGCCGGTGTTGACGTTGAGCACCACGGTATTGATCGCGGTGCGCTCGACGCGTTTGGTACCAATGTCCGGAGTCAGCGGCGAGCCGTCGCTGACCAGTTCCAGGGACATCAACTCGCGCAGGGTCTCGGTGATTTCTTCGCCGTTGAAGCGCGAGGCCAGCCGCTGGATCAGGTCGTCCGATGAGCAGCCGGGGCCGCGCAAGGTATCGATGATGGAGCCTGTCAGCTCATCGCTGGCGAACAGCGAACTGCTGGGAATGTGAAACAGCATGCGGTCGGCATCGACGTGCACTTCGTGCAGGTTGCGCTCAACCAGATTCAAAATAGCGCCCATTGCAACCTCCTGTGCAAACCCCGCTTGGCGGGGCCTGCGGTCATTCCGAAAAAGTGTCTGAAACGTCAGTATTCAGGCAACTCATGGAATGGGTGGATTGTTCCAGCGTTGCACGGTGACAATCATGTGGCCTTCGCCGGTCAGGGATTTCCCTGCGTCGTCGACGGCGGCGATCACCTTCAGGTTGCCGGCATTGTTGGTAGACATCTTGCGTTGCGGGTTCGGCCCGGCATCGCCCGGTGTGAACACGCCGCTGTCCGCCTGCATGGTGCCGGCGAACTTGACGTCTTCGTCTTCCTTGGCGCGATCGTCGAAGGCCTCGACCGACCACTGCGCCGGGAACACGCCGATGCGGTAAGGCTTGCCGTCAGCGCCCTTGCCCCAGGCTTCGGCGTCGAAACGACCCTGGACCTTCGGCGTCGAACCACCGCCCTCGCCGATCCGCGCCACCGAGAACGCCGGCACAACTTTGACTTCGGCGATTGTGCGGTAGACCGACAGTGTCGGGCCTTTCAGCGTGCCGACGGTGACGTTGCGCAGGCCTGGCTGGGCATTGGCGGCGGCCTTGAGCTTGACGCGCACGCGCTGCGGACTTTGCTCCAGCACCTCAACCACTTCCACGCCTTTGCCGAAGTTCGGCGTGCCGCTGAGGCCGCTGCCGATCAACGTGACTTCGGTTTCGCTACCGGCCTTGAGATAGCCCGGCTGCACCGCGAGCAAACGGCTGCTGCCTTGTTTGGCCGCGACGAAGTCCAGCCCACGCTCGTCATGCTCGGCCTCGAACATCCGGCCTTGCAGAGCATTGCCCTGGGCGGCGAACACCTGGCGCATGGTCACGCCGTCGATGGTCACGTTGCCGCGCCATTCGTAGCCCGTGTAGAGAATCGCGCTGCCGTCGCCGTTGAACGGACTGCCGTCAGCGTATTGGCCTTTGACGCTGACCTTGAACGTGTCATCGCCATCGGCGCTCACGCTCATCACTCCGGCCAGTTCGCCTTTACCCGGCAGGTGGCCGCTGAAGCTCCAGTCGCCGACCAGTGTCGCGGCTTTCGGCGCGCTGCTCAGCCATTTTTTCCAGGCAGGATTGTCCAGCGGGTAACGCTTGGCCAGCAGCGGCACCATGTCCTTGCGGGCAATATCGAACCAGTCGCGATCGCGGGCCAGGGCCTGGTATTCCAGGGACGGCCACTGGCCGAGGTGGAAATTCACCAGGCGTTCCCACTCCTGCGCCGGACGCCGCTGCAAGGCCACCCGCGCACCGGAGTGGCAACGGCCGCACATCTGGCTGGTCTGGTCGTCGAATTTCTCGACGGTATTGAGTCGGCGCTCCAGCGCATAACGCACGCCGTCGGTCTCACTCGGCGCCAGGCCCTGGGTGTCGGCCAGGTATTTGACCAGGGTGCGGCGGTCGTCATCGCTGATCTGCAAACCGTGCATGGTCTGCATCCGGGCGATGCTCATCAGCCAGCCTTCCGGCGTTTTGCGCTGGTGGCTGATGCGGCTCAGGGCGTTATCGGCTTCGGGGGTGTGACAGCCCTGACAGGTTTCCTTGAGGATGGTCTGGGCGTCGCGGGCGGCCAGGCTGTCGGGCGAATGCAGCGCCACACAGGCGGCCACGGCCAGTAGACTGGCACTCAGGCCTGATCGGAGTCTTCTCTTCATCAACGTCGAACCTCGCACGGTGCTTTCTTATTGTTGTGGCTTATCGTTTTTATGGTTTCTGCCGCCGGCGGCGCGCCGCTGACGGAGGCAAGAGAAACGTCTGCGATGAGCAATACACGGAGCGTGCCAGCTTATGAATATCTCCGTTAATCAATGAGTTGTAGGTAGCAGGGCGGGTATTTACCGGGATAACTACAGCGTTCCCCGTTTAATTTTGCGACAGGTGTTGCAACCTGAGACACCTGTAGAAGCGAGCAGGCTCGCGATGAAGGTTCATCCACCGCGGGGTGTCAGGCTGCCAGCGTTATCGTTGACGTCCATCGCGAGCCTGCTCGCTCCTACAGAGAGTATTGCGTCCGTCTCAGGTCGTCGCAAATTGCGACGCTTGGTGTCATCCCGGCCATCCATCGAAACGTCGACAAGCCCGTGTGCGCGGGCTTTGAGCCAAAAACCACATCTGGCACAACCGTTGCGAATGACCTCGCCACACGAACAAGACGAGGTTTCATCATGACGCTCCCCTACCTGCTTCCCGCCACCTCGGCATTCATCCAGCGCGCGCCGCGCATGCTGATTGGCGGCGACTGGGTCGAGGCCGCCGACGGCCAGACCATGCCCCTGCACAACCCGGCCACCGGCGAGGTGCTGTGCGTGGTGCCGCGGGCCACGCCGGAGGATGTCGATCGCGCGGTGCTCGCCGCCCGTCACGCCTTCGATGATTCCGCCTGGACCCGCACACGTCCCCGTGAGCGGCAGAACCTGCTGTGGAAACTCGCCGACCTGATGCAGCGCGATGCCGAACTGCTCGCCCAGCTGGAATGCCTGAACAACGGCAAAAGTGCGGCGGTGGCCCAGGTGATGGACGTGCAGCTGTCCATCGACTTCCTGCGCTACATGGCCGGTTGGGCGACCAAGATCGAAGGTTCCAGCGTCGACGTGTCGTTGCCGTTGATGCCTGACGATCAGTTCCACAGTTTCATCCGGCGCGAAGCGGTCGGTGTGGTCGGCGCCATCGTCGCCTGGAATTTCCCGTTGCTGCTGGCGTGCTGGAAGCTTGGTCCGGCCCTGGCCACCGGCTGCACCGTGGTGCTCAAGCCTGCCGACGAAACCCCGCTGACTGCGCTGAAACTCGCCGAGCTGGTGCTGGAAGCCGGTTACCCCGAAGGCGTTTTCAACGTGGTCACCGGCACCGGTATCACCGCCGGTTCAGCACTGACCCACAACCCGCTGGTGGACAAGCTGACCTTCACCGGCTCGACCGCCGTGGGCAAGCAGATCGGCAAGATCGCCATGGATTCGATGACCCGGGTCACCCTGGAACTGGGCGGGAAATCGCCGACCATCGTCATGGCCGATGCCGACCTCAGGACCGCCGCGGCCGGTGCCGCCAGCGCGATCTTCTTCAATCAGGGACAGGTCTGCTGCGCCGGTTCCCGGCTGTACGTGCAGCGCAAACATTTTGACAATGTGGTGGCGGACATCGCCGATATTGCCAACGCCATGAAGCTCGGCAACGGTCTGGACCCGAGTGTCGAGATGGGCCCGCTGATTTCCGCGCGGCAGCAGGAACGGGTCTACGGGTACATCGAAAAGGGCCGGGAAAGTGGCGCGACCATCGCCTGCGGCGGTGAGCAGTTCGGGCCGGGGTTCTTCGTCAAGCCGACGGTCATCGTCGATGTCGACCAGAAGCATTCGCTGGTGCAGGAAGAGATCTTCGGCCCGGTGCTGGTGGCGATTCCCTTCGATGACGAGGCCGACGCGTTGCGCATGGCCAATGACAGTCCGTATGGGTTGGGGGCAAGTATCTGGTCGAACGACCTGGCGGCGGTGCACCGGATGATCCCGCGGATCAAGTCCGGTTCGGTGTGGGTCAATTGCCACAGCGCCCTCGACCCGGCATTGCCGTTTGGCGGGTACAAGATGTCCGGGGTCGGGCGTGAGATGGGGTACGCGGCGATCGAGCATTACACAGAGTTGAAGTCGGTGTTGATCAAGCTTTGAGCTTTGGCGCTTCGTAGGCCTTTTCGCGAGCAAGCCCGCTCCCACAGTGTCATGCGGCGTGCAGATCCCTGTGGGAGCGGGCTTGCCCGCGAAAAGGCCGGTAGGGACAACCGGAATCTCAGGGTTTGAAGCCCTGCGCCAATAACCAACTCCTGATCATCCGGCCCTGGTCCACCGTCAACCCCGCCAGCACCCGCTCTGCCGGCTCGGTCCTCAACTTGCGCACCAGCGGCGCCAGCTCGACCCCTTGCACATGCCAGATCCCCAGCGGCTGATCCGCCGTCACCACCACCTCAGCCTCATCGACAAACCCGTCCCTCAACACCGGCGCCCGCTCAATCCGCAGCGCGGCAAACTCCACCTCGGCATGCGCCACCTCGGCATCCGGCCATTGTCGTCGGGCCTGCCAGAACGGCTGATCCAGCCAGCGCTGCTCATCGGCATAAAAATCCCGGCCGATCCGCGCGAAGCGCAGAAACAACTGTTCCACCCGTTGCTGATGAAAACGCTGGGCCAAAGCCGCCCGCTCAGGTTTCCGCAACAGGGTGTTGATCACCGTCGGCGCCTGCAACGCCGAGGACAAGGACTGAAAAATCCCGTTGCCCGACAGCGGATCCACCGCCATCGCCGCATCGCCCACGCGGATCCAGTTTCCACCACACACCTGCGGGCTCAGAATCGCCGTGCTGCTGCGTGCGTGCAGTTGCAGATCGACTTCGGGTTCGGTCCCGAAAAACTCACGGGCCAGCGCGGAACGCTGGCGTCGCTGGTGACAGTACTCGAGCAACTGCGCCTTGCCCGGCAACTTCGCGCTGGCCACGTCCACCGTCCATTGCCAGTAACACTGACCATCCGCACGGCGCGCCATCCACGCCCAGCCGTCCTCCAGGCTTTCCACGGCGCTGGCGGTGTCACCCGGTGCGCCTTGCCAGCGATTGAGCAGGCTGACCGTCTCCGGCCCGCGCTGGCCTTTGCCGAGCGCCGGCGCCTGGCGCCCACGCGCCTCCACCAGAAAATCAGCGATCAGCGCGGCGTGTCCTTCGATCTCGACCCGATGCCCCGCGGCCAAGGGCTGAACGCTCATTACCCGACCTTCAACCAGCTCAACCCCAGCCAGGCGCAGATCTTCGCGCAGGCCTCTGTCGAAGCTCGGACGGTCGAGTAAATATTCGATATTTTGCGCATGCTGCTGAGCGTTCCACGACACCTGGCGCTGGGACGGCAATGCCGCATCCGCCAGCGCGTGATGCAAACCGGCGCCGCGCAACGCCTCCAGCACCCGCAGCGAAACGCCCTCCAGCGCCGCAAACCGGCGCCACTCGCTGACCAGCGTCACCGCGTAACCGAGCCGACGCAACCCCAGCGCCACCGCCGCGCCCGCAGGCCCGGCGCCCAGAATCACAATCATGGCCCGACGCGCCGTTCAGGGCCGCGATAGCGGGCGTATTCCCGCAGCCAGGCGATGACGTGATCGTTGCTCGCCTCAGGTTGTGCCGCCAGGAAACCCGCAATGTGCCCACTCAACGCCGCGCAGCCCAGGCTGGCGCCGGACTGACCCGGATAGGTCCCGTGCACGCACGAGGCGAAATCCGCCTGCGCGCTGTCGAGCCACGACCATTCCTGCTCGGCGCAGCGCGCGTCGCCGGTCACCCGCAGTACCTGTGGATAATTCGCCGGAAACACGCCCTCGCCTTGCGCCGGGCTCGACGCACACAGCAGAATGCCCCGCGCCACCGCCGCGCCGCACGCGGCACGCAACAAGCTGCGGTCCTGGCGCAAACCGAGACTCAGGTTGATCAGCCGCACATCCTGCGCCACCAGCCAGTCGATGGCCGTGGCGATCTGCAACGCGCTGGTGACACCACGCTGATCAAACACCTGCGCCACGCAGAACACCGCCGACGGCGCACGTCGGCCGATGGCCTCGATTACTGCGCTGCCGTGACCCAGCGGATCATCGCGCAACGCACTTTCAGTCAACCCATCTTCGAGCAGCGAGAACCGGCGCCCGGCAATCACCTGCGCCCGCTGCGCCGCCGAATGGCCGCTGTCCACCACGCCGATTCGCAACTCAGGCTTCATGCAGCACCGTTTTTGAAGTGAGCACGCCGTCGAGCAACTCGAAGCGCAGATCGGCGTCGGCCAGGGTTGAAGGCCGATGGCTGATGAGGATGCGCGTGCGTCCGGCGAACAGTCGGTCGATGGCCTCGATCACTTCCCGCTCAGTGGCTTCATCCACCGCCGAGGTGGCTTCGTCCAGGACCAGGATCAACGGGTCCTGCAACAGCGCCCGGGCAATCGCGATGCGCTGTTTCTGCCCGCCGGATAATTGCTGCCCGCGCTCGCCCAAGGGACTGTCGAGGCCTTCGGGCAACGAAGCGATCAGGCTATCGAGCTGCGCCAGCCGCGCCACTTCGGCAATCGCTTCGCGGCTGGCGTCGGGTACGGCGTAGGCCAGGTTGTCGGCGAGGCTGCCGCGGAACAACACGATGTCCTGACTGACCACGGCAATCCGTCGACGCAACTGGAACAGGTCCAGTTCGCGCAGGTCGACCTCGCCGAGCAACACCCGGCCGGACTGCGGATCGTGATGCCGTTGCAACAGGTCGATCAGTGTCGATTTGCCGACCCCGGAGCCGCCACTCAGGGCGACTTTCAAACCGTACGGGATCCGCGCCTCAATGCCGCGCAAGGTGCTCGGACGACCGGGATGGCTGAAGTGCACGTCGTCAAAACGCAATTCGCCGCTGCTCGGCATCGGCTTGGGTGCAACCGGTGTCAGCACGGTCGGCTCTTCACCGCGCAACTCCATCACGCGCCCGAGGCTCACGGTCATGCGCTGAATCGCCACGTAGAGCCCAAGCAAACTCTGCACCGGCCCGACCGCCATGCCGAGATAGGTGGAAAACGCGATCAGCGCCCCCAACTGCCACGTGCCCTGCACCACCCAATATCCACCAATCAGAAACGCACAGGCCCGGGACAACGAGGTCAACGTACCCGGCACGGCCTGGGTGAAAAACTCGGTGACCTGCAAGCGCAGCAACTGGCTCATATAGCCTTGCCCGAGCGTCTCCAGGCGCCGGGATTCCCGTTGTTGCTGACCTGCCGACTGAATGAATTTCATCACCGGCAAGGTTTCGACCATGAACGACGACATGTCCGCCGAACGCTCGCGCAACTGCCGCACATCGCGTTCTACCTTGCGCCGCATCCAGCGCAGCCAGAGCACGTCGAGGGGAATCAGCACCAGCGCCAGCAGCGAGAGTTTCCACGACAGGGTCAGCAGCATCGCCACGGCGCAGACCAGCCCGATCACGCTCGATACTGCCGAGAACAACGAGTCCACGGCAAAGCGCTGGATCTCCGCGACATCGCCATCAAGGCGCGACATCAAGTCACCGATCCGCCGCTGCCCGTAGAAGCTAGGCGACAGGGTTTGCAGATGCCGATAGAGGTCGTCCCGTAACGAGAACAGAATCCGCCCGGACAGGCGCGTATGCAGGTAACGGTTGATCCCCGACAACGCCGTGCCGAGCAGCCCGGCGACGATCATCAGTCCGGCAATCAGCACCAGCGTGGGGAAGTTGCGGGCCAGTAAGCCATCGTCGATCAGCAGCTTGGTCAGCCAAGGTTGCACCAGGACCAGCAGCGAGGCGCACACCGACAATCCGAGCAGCCCGGCGATCGCCAGGCGATGTGGGCGCACAAAACTGTAGAGCCAGCGCAGTGCCGCTTGCAGCGCTGCGGGATTCTGGCTGTCGATCAGCCGGACGATCAGGCGCTGCATCACGAGCGCAACTGTTTGAGCTTGCGGTACAGGGTCGCGCGGCTGATGCCCAGGGCGTCGGCGGCGGCCGAGACGTTGCCGTGATGGCTGTCCAACGATTGGCGAATCAGCTCCAGTTCGTTTTCGCGAATACTCCCGGATTGAGGGCGCTCGCTGGCATTCAGTTCGTCGAGCATGCTGTCGGGCAAATGGTCGAGGGTGAGCACGGTGTCCCCGGGCTCGCGCATGGCCAGCGCGGTGCGCAGCACCATTTCCAGCTGACGGATGTTGCCCGGCCAGTGGTAACCGGCGAGCAAGCGGCTGAGGTCGTCGTGCAGGACCATGGCCGGTGCGTCGAGCTTCGCCAGCAGCCGACCGATCAGGTCGCTGAAATCGTCGCGCTCACGCAACGACGGCAGCATCACGCTGATGCCGTTGACGCGGTAGAACAGGTCCTCACGGAAGTGTTTATCTTCCACCAGGCGCTTGAGGTCGCGGTGCGTGGCGCAGATCAGGGCGACGTCGATGTCCTGTTCTTCACCCGCGCCCAGTGGCGCGACTTTGCGGTCCTGCAAGACGCGCAGCAGACGCGCCTGCAAGGCCAGCGGCATGTCACCGATTTCGTCGAGGAACAGCGTGCCGCCATGGGCTTGCTGCAAACGCCCGACCATGCCGCCACGGCGGGAGCCAGTGAACGCGCCTTCGCGGTAGCCGAACAGTTCAGACTCGATCAAGCCTTCGGGAATCGCTGCGCAGTTCACCGCGACGAAAGGTTTGTCGCAGCGGCTGCCAGCCATGTGCAAAGCCCGGGCAATCACTTCCTTGCCGGTGCCGGTTTCGCCGAGCAGCAATACCGGCAGTTCATTGGCCAGGCCTTGGCGCGCCATACGCAAAGCGCGGGCATAACGCGCGTTGCTGCCTGCCAGGGATTCAAGATCCGGTTGCGGTTTAGCGGTTTTGGCGCTGGTGCGCGACGGTGTACTGACGTTGATCGAACGCTGCGGTGCGCGCAGGGTTTTGTAGAAGAATTCGCCTTTGGCGGTCTGCAGACTGCCGGCACCGCCCTGATGCAAACGCGACAGCAGCTGCAGGCCATCGACACCGAGAAACTCCTCGCAACGGCGGCCGACCAGCGCCGAGCGTTCGGCGTGGAGCAACTGACATGCCTGGGCGCTGACCGCGAGAATCTGCCCGCCGAGGCTAACCGCCAACAGGCCTTGCCAAGGGGATTCGAGGTATTGCCGGCGGCTGTGAAAGGCCAGCACGATCTGGTCGGGGAAGCTGGCGTTGAACACCCGGCTTTCGATCTGGCTGACCGCCATGGCCAGCAGCGCGGTGCTGTCGTGAACACGGCCGAGCGGGCCTTCCCGGGTCAGGTCGAGGACGCCGAGGATTTCGCCTTGCGGGCAATAGATCGGCACCGAGGTGCAGGAGAAATCAGTCAGCCGGTCGAGGTAATGTTCGCCGCAATCGATCATCGTGGGCCGGGCTTCCACCAGGGCGGTGCCCAGGGCATTGGTGCCGCGAGCGGCTTCGCTCCAGCAGGCACCCAGGGTGATGTCTTGCAGGCCGCTGCCCTTGAGGCGATCGGCACGGCCTTCGACGGCGAGAATCGTGGCGTCGGAATTGGCAAGGATGATCAGGCCTTCCTTGCCCTGGCGATCGGCCAGGTAATCGATGGCCGGCAAGGCCGCGTCGATCAACAGGCGATTGCTCGCCAGCAGCACGTCGAGGCTTGCGCTCGATTCCAGCGCCAGTTCATGTTTGCTGTTGAAATGCACGCCATGGCTGAGGCTGCGCCGCCACGACGCATCGATTTCCGCCCGCAATACGCCATCGGGGACTTCGCCCTCGAGGTGGAGTTTTTCCCGGGCTAGCCGGGCTTCGCGGTGCAGCTTGGGAGAGGTTGTTTTTATTAGCGTCATCAAGCGCTCCGGATCGGTCCGCCCTGCGCTCTTTTAAGTTCAGCGCCCTGCCGCAATCTTTACGTTAACGTCAGGGCGATGGCAAGTGTGTTTCATCCGTTGCACTGCGTTCAAGCCTTGATCGGCTATACGTGAGGGTCACCGGGCGCTTTGGCCGGCGTGGCGTATTGCGGCTTCAGGTGGCCTTCCTGATCGAGCAGCCAGGCATCCATGATCTGCCGCACCACCGGGCCGGCGACACGACCGCCCGCCTCACCGTTTTCGATCATCACCGAGATCACAATCTTCGGATGCTCCGCGGGCGCGAAGCCGACAAACAAGGCGTTGTCGCGGTTGCGCTCCAGGGTTTTCGCCCGGTTGTAACGCTCGCCCTGCTTGATCGCCACCACTTGCGCCGTACCACTCTTGCCGGCAATGCGGTACTGAGCGCCGAGCGCTGCCGCTCGGGCAATCCCGCGCGCATCGTGCATCACCATTTGCATGCCGTGGTTGACCTGTTCCCAGTCCCGCGGGTCTTTCAACAGAATGTTGGGCATCGGATGCTCATCCACTGGCGCCACACCGTCCACGGTCTTGGCCAGATGCGGGCGGTTCCACACACCCTTGTTGGCGATCAGCGCGGTGGCCTGGGCCAATTGCAGCGGCGTGACCTGCATGTAGCCCTGACCGATGCCAAGGATCACGGTCTCGCCGGGGAACCACGCCTGACGGCGCGTAGCACGCTTCCACGCCTGGGATGGCATCAGGCCGGCAGACTCTTCGAACATGTCCAGCGAGACCTTCTCGCCGAGGCCGAACATCGCCATGTAGTCGTGCAGGCGATCGATGCCGAGCTTGTGCGCCAGGTCGTAGAAGTAGGTGTCGTTGGAACGCATGATCGCCGCGTCCATGTCCACCCAGCCGTCGCCGCTGTGATTCCAGTTGCGGTATTTGTGATCGAAGTCCGGGAGCTGGTAGTAACCGGGATCGAAGACGCGGGTCTGCGGCGTGACCACACCGGCGTCGAGACCGGCGATTGCCACTTCTGGCTTGATGGTCGAACCCGGCGCGTAGAGACCCCGCAGCACGCGGTTGAACAGCGGACGATCAATCGAGTCGTGCAGCGCGGCGTATTCCTTGAAGCTGATGCCGGTGACGAACAGGTTCGGGTCGAAACTCGGTTTGCTGACCATCGCCAGCACTTCGCCGGTCGACGGATCGAGGGCGACCACCGAGCCACGACGATCACCCAAGGCTTCTTCAGCGGCTTCCTGGAGCTTGACGTCGAGGCTCAAGACGATGTTTTTGCCGGGGATCGGATCGGTGTGCTTCAGCACCCGCAGTACGCGACCCTGCGCGTTGGTTTCGACTTCTTCGTAACCGACATGGCCGTGCAATTCTGACTCGTAGAACTTTTCAATCCCGGTCTTGCCGATGGATTGGCTGCCGCGGTACTCGACGCTGTCGAGGGCCTTGGATTCTTTTTCGTTGATACGACCGACATAGCCGATGGAATGGGCGAAGTGCGCGCCCATTGGGTAGTGACGAACGAATTGCGGCTCGACATCGATGCCGGGCAGGCGGAATTCGTTGACGGCGAGCACGGCGATTTGCTCTTCGCTCAGCTCATAGAACAGGGTGACGGGCACAAACGGGTGACGCGCCTGCTTCATTGCCTTGTCGAACAGAGTACGGTCTTCAGCGGGAAGGTGCAGGAGGTTGACCACCTCGTCCAGTTCTTCTTTGACGTCGGAGGCACGCTCGCGGGTGATGGTCAGGTTGAAGCTGGGGCGGTTATCGGCGAGGAGCACGCCATTGCGGTCGTAAATCAGGCCCCTTGTCGGCGTGATGGGCAAGACATGGACGCGATTGTTTTCAGAGATTGTGGAGTGATAGTCGAACTCCACCACTTGCAGTACATACATGCGCACCACCAATGCGCAAGTGATGGCAACGACGAACAGGGCGCACGCCATCAGTCTTTTATTGACCAGGCGCGTCTCTTTTTCGTGGTCCTTGATTGGTATCGCTTCGGGCATTTCTGCAGCTGCTCTTTGACTAAAAATTGAGTTGCCGATCCTTAGGCGTGAAATCAGTCCGTTAAAAAACGAGCTGCACCATACCAAAAACCGCGGGATCGCTTTAGTGCGATTTCCTCTAACGGTTGTCCTTGAGGGCCAAAACGACGGTCGGTTCTCCTCGCGACTCGTGCATTTTGCTCAAGATTGATATTCCCATTCGTGCATTTTTCTTGCCGGCAAGCCTATAGATACTAGGTGCATGTCATTCCATCTTGTCGTCCGGGAGTCTTTTCATGCATTCACGATTTCAACGCTTACTGGGTTCGAACGGTTTTTCCATCGGGTTGGAACTGCCGCTGGATAACGATTGGTCCAGCGACGGTCAGCGGCGGCGGATTGCCGAGGAACGGCCGTTTGGCGTGCCGGATCTGAAGCAACATGCGGCGATGGCGCGTCTGGCAGACAAATCCGGATTTCGTGCGCTGTGGGTTCGTGATGTGCCGGTGTACGATCCGAATTTCGGCGATGCCGCACAAGTGTTCGAAACCTTTTCCTACCTTGGATACCTGGCCGGGATCACCGACAACATCATGTTGGGTACGGCGGCGGTTGTATTGCCATTGCGTCAACCCTGGCTGACCTTGAAGGCCGCCAACAGTATTGATGAGTTGAGTGAGGGCCGTTTGCTGCTTGGCGTGGCCAGTGGCGACCGTCCGATTGAATATCCGTTGTTTGGGGTGGATTACGATCAGCGCGGAGAGATATTCCGCAATACGGTGGAATTGCTGCGTAGTCAGGGTAAAGGTCGTTTACCTGAAGGTGCGCAATTGCTTCCACAGCGGGATCAGGCGGTGCCGTTATTAGTGGCGGGTCTTGGCCAGCAGTCACCGGCCTGGATTGGCGAGCATATGGATGCGTGGCTGGCGTACCCGGGCACGCCGGATGAGCATCGCGGTCGAGTGGGTCTGTGGCGGGAGGTGGGCGGAGACAAGCCTTACATCAGCTTTGTCCATCTGGATCTGGCGGCTAACCCTAATGCGCCGATGCGGCGTGTACGTTTCGGTGGGGTGTGTGGGCGACTGGCTTTGATTGATGAGCTTCAGGCCTTGCGCGAGGCCGGCGTGCAGCACGTTGGCCTGCATGTGCGTCGCAGCGAACGGCCGGTTGCAGAGGTAATTGAAGAGATCGCGGAATACGTTCTACCAAAGTTTCACTGACAATTTGCAGGGTCATGGGACGGCCGTTGGGCTGTCCTTTCTTGCGCCC
>NZ_JANLOD010000071.1 GCF_025466085.1 Pseudomonas sp. 14P_8.1_Bac3 | reverse complement strand
GCTCCCACCCACAGCAGTACGTCTGGCTCCTGTGGGAGCGAGCCTGCTCGCGAAAGGGCGCCGCTGTAGATCAGAATTGCGCCGGCGTGTTCAGGTTCATCGATCGCTCAGCCAGCGCATTCGCCGTCTCTTCATCCACCGGCAACGAAAAGCTGAACGTCGCCCCTTGCCCCGGCACGTCCACCAGGCGGATCTCCCGGCCATGCAATTGCAGGATCCGGTGCACGATTCGCAGCCCCAACCCACCATCCCGCCGCGCGCCACCGATGTTGAACGGACGCAAAAACAAGCCTTCGCGAAGCTCCGCCGCGATACCGGGGCCGCTGTCGCTGACCGTAATTTCGACAAACTTTCCTTGTGGCACAAGGCTGATATCGATCGCCCCACCCTGGGGGGTATGGCGCAGGGCGTTGTCGAACAGGTTGGTCAGCACGCGCTCGATCAGGCCGAGGTCGGCGCACACCCCAGACACCGATGGCGCGAAGTGGGCCTTGAGTTGCACTTGCTGGGCTTCGGCCGTCAGTTCGAATTTCTGGAAAATGTCCTGCACCAGATCGGTCAGCGAGAAGCGTTCCAGCACCGGCTGCACGAAGCCGTGTTCAAGACGCACCAGCTCCAGCAACGACTGCGCCAGGCCACCGACCTTACGGCTTTGATCCAGGGCGATGCCCAGGTAACGACGACGGTCGGCAGGGGACAATGTGGCGTCCTTGAGCGACAGGGTTTCCAGGTAACCGTGCAGTGACGCCAACGGCGTGCGCAGGTCATGGGAAATATTCGCCACCAGTTCGCGGCGCTCCTGGTCCTGGCGGGTCAGCGAGCGCCACTGTTCGCTGAGGCGCGCCTGCATCTGCCGGAACGTGGCGTCGAGGATCGCGATTTCATCATGGCTGCTGGTCTTTTCCACCGGAGCTGCAACGGGTGGTGTCGCCGGGATGCCGTCGATGTCGAACTGGCTGACGGTATCGGTCAGGCGTCGCAACGGCCGGGTAATCAACGCAAAGGCGGTGAGACCGGCAATCAGGCAGAGCAGGGCGACCAGTCCGATAGACAGCAGCGCGGTATTGAGCGCGGCGCTGGTGGCACCCCGTTCCGCGAGGCGATCATGGTCTTCGCCAAGCAGCACCACGTAGAGATAACCGGCCGGTTTGCCGCCGACCTTGAGCGGCGCGGCGCTGAATACCTTGCGCGCGTCAACGCTGCGCGGGTCGTCACCGGGAATCGGCAGGGCATCGCCCCTGAGCAAACGCTGGATCGGCGCAAGGTCGACCCGTTCCCGGTGGATCCGCCCTTCGGGCGCGGCGCTGCCGACAATCTTGCCCTCGGTGTCGAGCAGATAGACCTCGACACTGGGGTTGACCTGCATCAGTTTGCTGAACAGGTCACGCACGGCATCCGGCATCAGCCCCTGGGTGTCCATCAGCACCGTGTCTTTGGCGATGTGTTGCGCCAGATCCCGCGACAACCCCTGCACCACTTCCTGCTCGTGCATCTCGTTCGAACGCACCTGCATCCACGCCGATGTGCCGCAGCACACGAGCAACAGCACGGCGAATACCAGCGACAGCCGTTGCGTCAGGGTCAATCTCACGGCTGCTCCTCCCGGGCGGCGAATTTATAGCCACGGCCCCACACCGTAAGGATGCGCACCGGCTCTGTCGGATCGGCTTCGATCTTGGCCCGCAGGCGGTTGATGTGAGTATTGACCGTGTGCTCGTAGCCTTCATGGCTGTAACCCCAAACGGCATTGAGCAGGTCCATGCGCGAGAACACCTTGCCGGGTTGGCGAGCGAAGAAATACAGCAGGTCGAACTCCCGTGGCGTGAGGTCAAGGTGTCGGCCATCAAGGGCCACGTCGCGGGTGATCGGATCGATGGAGAGCCCGTCGATGGTCAGGCTGCCGGCGTCCATCTTCAGGTTGCGGGCCATGGCGTCGACGCGGCGCAACAGCGCTTTGACCCGTGCCACCAGTTCAAGCATGGAAAAGGGCTTGGCGAGGTAGTCGTCGGCCCCGAGTTCCAGACCGAGGATCCGGTGCACTTCGCTGGAGCGCGCGCTGGTGATGATGATCGGTGTATAGCGGGCCATGGCGCGAGCGCGGCGGCAGATTTCCAGGCCGTCGACGCCCGGCAGCATCAGGTCGAGGATCAGTGCATCCCAGCTTCCCTGCTGCAGCAGTCGCATGCCTTCGTCGCCGTCGGCGCAGTGCACCACCTCGAACTGCTCGTCACGCAGGTGCAGGCAGATCAGGTCAGCGATATGCAGGTCGTCCTCGACCACGAGGACGCGTTTGTTCTGTTCCATCCAGTTCAATCCTTCGACGCAATGAGCGCATTGTGCGGGTTTTCCAAAGCCAGAGTTATCACGAATTGTTTAACTTCCCGTGAGGATTTGGCGATCCACCCAAGCCTAGGCTGTGTTCCATGAAAGGCACTTTGAATTTCTGGAGGCAGCCATGTTTTCACGGCGACAATTT
Organism: Pseudomonas sp. 14P_8.1_Bac3; assembly: GCF_025466085.1. Classification (GTDB taxonomy): domain Bacteria; phylum Pseudomonadota; class Gammaproteobacteria; order Pseudomonadales; family Pseudomonadaceae; genus Aquipseudomonas. The sequence continues at coordinate 26,262 of NZ_JANLOD010000071.1, read as the reverse complement.
CTTCTAACCACTGGCGGGCTGGGTGCTGCAGCCCTGGTGGTCGGTGTATTGCCAAAATTTGCCGCGAGTACCGCACTGGTCAGCGAGGCCAGTGCCGAGGAGGTATTCGAGGTGACCCACAGCGACAGTGAATGGCACGCGCTGCTTAGCGACGAGCAATACGACATCCTGCGCGAGGAGGGCACCGAGCGGGCCTACAGCAGCGCGCTGAACAACGAGCACCGTGACGGCACGTTTGCCTGTGCGGGGTGCGAGCTGCCGCTGTTTTCATCGACGACCAAGTTCGACAGCCGCACCGGCTGGCCAAGTTTCTGGGCGCCGCTGGACAAGGCGGTCGCGACCCGTCAGGACCGGTCGTTCGGCATGGTGCGCGACGAGGTGCATTGCCGACGTTGCGGCGGTCATCTTGGCCATGTCTTCGATGACGGGCCCAAACCGACCGGTCTGCGTTACTGCATGAACGGTCTGGCGATGACCTTCAAGCCACAGGCGGCTTGAACTTTTTCTTTCACTTCACGCAGGTCGACCCTATGTGGCTGCTGGTCCTCGCTTATCTCGGTGGTGTGCTGACGATTGTCAGCCCGTGCATCCTGCCGGTATTGCCCTTTGTCTTTGCCCGCACCGGGCAGCCGTTCATGAAAAGCGGCTTGCCGCTGCTGGCGGGCATGGCGCTGACGTTTGCGCTGGTCGCCACGCTGGCGGCGGTGGGCGGTGGCTGGGTGGTGCAACTGAATCAGTACGGGCGCTGGCTCGCGCTGGTGTTTGTCGCGCTGTTCGGGTTGACGTTGCTGCTGCCGCAACTGGCTGAGCGTCTGACCCGTCCACTGGTGGCGGCGGGCAGTCGCCTGTCGGAAGTCGCCGGCGCCGATTCGCGGCCGCGTCCCGGTGCTTCATTCCTGATTGGCGTGGCGACCGGCCTGCTCTGGGCGCCCTGCGCCGGGCCAATTCTGGGTCTGTTACTGACGGGAGCTGCGCTGCAAGGGGCGAGCATCGCAACGACGCTGTTGTTGCTGGCTTATGCCGCAGGGGCCGCCACTTCCCTTGCCGTGGCATTGCTGCTGGGCGGTAAAGTTTTCGCCGCGATGAAGCGTTCCATCGGGGCGGGCGAGTGGGTCCGTCGTGCCTTGGGGGCTGCGATGCTGGCGGGCGTGGCGGCGATTGCGCTGGGCCTGGATACCGGAATTCTTGCGCAATTTTCGACGGCATCCACCGGAGGCATCGAGCAGGCCCTGGTCACCCGTCTGGCCGGAAAATCACCGAACAACCGTGCGGTGCAGGATACGGCGGGCGCAATCAAAGTCGCGAACAACGCCCCCGCAACGCTGCCGGTCGAAGGCAACCTTCCAGCGCTGGACGGCGCCGTACAATGGCTCAACTCGCCACCCCTCGATGCCCAGGCGTTGAAGGGCAAGGTGGTGCTGGTGGATTTCTGGACCTACTCCTGCATCAACTGCCTGCGCACCTTGCCGTACGTGAAAGCGTGGGCGGAAAAGTACCGGGACCAGGGCCTGGTGGTGATCGGTGTGCACGCCCCGGAATTCGCCTTCGAGCGCAACATCGGCAACGTCACCAAAGCCATGAAGGACCTCGGCATCAACTACCCGGTGGCCGTGGATAACGATTACAAAATATGGCGTGCGTTCAATAACGAGTACTGGCCCGCGCACTATTTTGCCGACGCTCAGGGGCGCATTCGTTATCACCACTTTGGTGAAGGTGAGTACGCCGAGTCGGAGCGCGTCATCCAGCAACTGCTGCGTGAAGCGGGTGCTACCAAGGTCGACGACGGCTTGATCAATGCCGACGCGAAGGGCGTGCAACTGGCCCCGGACATGAACGAAGTGCAGTCGCCGGAAACCTATGTGGGCTTTCAGCGTGCAGAGCATTTCGTCCCTGAATCAGGCCTGGCGCCGGACAAGGACTCGGCCTACCGCCCGCCGTCGCAACTGGCCCTTAACGACTGGAGCCTGGACGGCCAGTGGAAGGTCGGGTCGGAGCGGGCCACTTCAAGTGCGCCGGCCAGTCGCATCGTCTACCGCTTCCATGCGCGTGATCTGCATTTGGTGCTCGGGCCTGGCGCTGACGGTAAACCGGTGCGCTTCAAAGTGCTGATCGACGGAAAAGCTCCCGGCGATGCGCACGGTACGGACGTCGCGCCTGATGGCAGCGGCAGCGTGACCGAGCAACGTTTGTATCAACTTGTCCGTCAGCCCGACGGTGTCACGGACCGGACCTTCAGCATCGAGTTTCTCGATCCAGGCGTGTCGGCCTACGCGTTTACCTTCGGTTGATCGTCATTCCCACTCTTCAGGAGTCAGACTCATGAAATTCCCGTTCACTTGGCGCCGCACCCTGGTTGGGCTGATTGCTGCTGGCGTCATCGGTCAATGCTCGGCATTCTCTTTCGGAACCACCGAGGACGCGGTCGTCCTTCCGCCTCCGGCCGTTGACGAAACCACCCAGGCGCACAGCGAAACCGCCGTCTTTGCCGGCGGCTGCTTCTGGGGCGTGCAGGGTGTGTTCCAGCATGTCAAAGGCGTGAAAAAAGCGGTCTCCGGATACGCCGGCGGTGCTGCCGACACTGCGCGATACGAACGGGTCAGCGATGGCGATACCGGTCACGCGGAATCGGTCGAAGTCACCTTCGATCCGGCGCAAGTCAGCTACGGCACGTTGCTGCAAATCTATTTCTCGGTGGCACACAATCCAACGGAATTGAATCGCCAGGGACCGGACACTGGCACTCAATACCGCTCGGCGATCTTTACCGAAAACAGCGAACAGCAACGTGTGGCACAGGCTTACATCGCTCAACTGGACGCGGCGAAATCCTTCAACAAACCGATCGTCACTCAGCTGGAAAGCTACAACGGTTTCTATCCGGCCGAGGAGGAGCATCAGGACTTCCTGACCGAGCATCCGACCTATCCGTACATCGTGATCAACGATCTGCCAAAGGTGGCGCAGTTGAAGCAGCTGTACCCGGAGCGGTATCAGGAGAAACCGGTGCTGGTGAAGGCGGGGATATGAGCGAAGGGGTGAGCCATCAGGTTCATCCCGTAATCACATTCTTGCCCGCCACCTTCGACCGGTACAACGCCTGATCAGCCCTGGCCAGCAGTCCGGTCTGCTGTTCTTCGTCAAAGCGCTGGGCCACCCCGAAACTGAGGGTCAGTCGAAAGTCGCCCACCGACGGCAGTTCTGCGAGACGGTGGCGGATGGATTCTGCGAGGCTCCGGGCCTCCGCCAGCGAAGTGTTGGGCAGGACCATGATGAACTCGTCACCGCCCCATCGTGCGAGCAAGTCGCCTTCGCGGACGCAGCGTTTGACGATGTCGACTACCTGCACCAACGCAGCATCGCCCAGCGCATGGCCGTAGTGGTCGTTGATGTGCTTGAAGTCGTCGATGTCCATGGCAATCAGCGACAGCGGCTGGCGAAAGCGCTGGGCGCGCTCGCATTCCAGCGGCAGGTTTTTACTCAGGCGATATCGGTTGGCGATTGACGTCAGCGCGTCGGTTTCCGCCAGTTTGAGGTTTTCTTCGAGTTGAAGCTGCAGTTGTTGATTCACCCGTGACAGCTCTTGGGTGCGTGCTTCGACGAGGGCTTCGAGGGATTGATTCCGGCGCTCGAGCGCTTCGACCAGACGCTTCTTGTCCTCGATGCTGCGGTGGGCACCGACCATGCGTGCGACCGAACCGTCGGCATTGCGGGCCAGCACATAACCACGGTCTTCGATCCAGACATAGCTGCCATCCTGTGTCCGGCAACGATACTCGGTCTGATAACCGGGAGCCCGTTGGCTCAGGTAGTCGTCAAACAGCGTCATGACCCGCGGGTAATCGTCGGGGTGAATCACGCTTTCCCAGGTCAGCACCGTGTTGTCGAGGGAGTGAGGCTCATAACCCAGCATTTCGTACCAGCCGGGGTTGCGGTAAACGAACCCGGTGTTAGCGTTCCAGTCCCAGATGCCGTCGCTCACCAATTCCATGATGGTGTGCAGCATGTCTTCGTTCAGATCCGACAGACTGAACTTGAGTGTTTCGATGTCCGAGGCCTCACCCATCACCGTTCTCCCTGATCAAAGTGACCTGCCAGCACGGAGATTAGTCGATGGCGTGTTCCGCCCGCTAGTGCTTGCCCCACATCCGGATGGCGAAGTCGACAAAGCTGCGCAATTTCGGCAAACGGTAGCGATCTTGCGCATACATCAGGCTCATCGGACGGCTTGACGGCAGGTAGTCCTGCATCAGGGCCACCAGTTTTCCGTCCTTGAGGTCCTGTTCCACCAACGCGTCGGGCAGCAGCACGATGCCCAGGCCGGTGCGCGCCGCTTGATGCAGTGCTGCGGAACTGTTGATCAACAGCGTCCCGTTGACCGCGACACCGACTTCACCTTCGGGCCCCATCAGGCGCCATTCCTTTTCCACCGAGTGCCAGTCATCGCCGGCCGGGTAGGCGAAGGACAGGCAGTCGTGAAGTCGCAGGTCATCCGGCGTTTGCGGGTTGCCGCAACGCAGCAGGTATTGCGGTGATGCGCACATGGTCAGGGTGTAATCCACCAGCGGACGGGCGATCAGGTTGGTCTGCTCCATGTGGCCCAGGCGAAACGCCACGTCGAAGCCGTTTTCCAGCAAGTCCGGTCGCCCGTTGGTGAGGACGACGTCCAGCTTGACCCGCGGGCACAGCAGCGCAAATTCGCTCAGGGCCGGCGCCAGTTTTTCCGTGCCGAACGTCAACGGTGCGGTGATGCACAGGGTGCCGCTCGGCTCGTCGAGAGCCTGCTCGGCCAGGCGTTCGGATTCGGCCACCAGCCCCAGTACTTCGAGGCAGCGTTGATAGTACGCAGTGCCGAATTCCGTCAGGCGCTGGCGCCGCGTCGTACGGTTGAGCAAGCGTACGCCGAGACGTTGCTCCAGCGCCCGAAGGTGATTGCCCACCATCGTCGTGGACATTTCGCACTGGAAAGCGGCCGCGGTCATGCTGCCGGTTTCCACGACTTTTACGTAAACGGTCATTGCCTGGAATAAATCCATTATCAAGTCCGGCTTTAAAATGAATGAAGTTTTGCAGCGTTTATCCAGCTCAGGTGGCTAACCATACTGCAAAAACACCGACCATTGATGGAGCTTGATGTCATGACCGCCGCCTGCCTGATGAGCACTTACCAACCCCTGGCCCTGAGTTTCTGCAAAGGCCTGGGCACACGCCTGTGGGATCAGGCCGGTCGTGAATACCTGGACGCGGTGGCCGGTGTGGCGGTGACCAACGTCGGCCACTCGCATCCGAAAATTGTCTGCGCCATCAGCGAACAGGCCGGATTGTTGCTGCACACCTCCAACCTCTACAGCATCGACTGGCAGCAGCAACTGGCGCAGAAACTGACGCGACTGGCGGGCATGGAACGGGCGTTCTTCAACAATTCCGGTGCCGAAGCCAACGAAACCGCGCTGAAACTGGCGCGGTTGCATGGCTGGCACAAAGGCATCGAGCAGCCCTTGGTGATCGTCATGGAAAACGCTTTCCATGGCCGCACGCTCGGCACGCTGTCGGCCAGTGACGGCCCGGCGGTGCGCCTGGGTTTCAACGAACTGCCGGGAGATTTCGTCAAGGTGCCGTTCGGCGACCTCAAGGCGTTGGACAACGTGCAAAAGGCCCACGGCCCGCGCATCGTGGCGGTCTTGATGGAGCCGATTCAGGGTGAAAGCGGTGTGCAACTGGCGCCACCGGGTTACCTCAACGCGGTGCGCGAACTGTGCAACCGGCGTGGCTGGTTGCTGATGCTCGACGAAATCCAGACTGGCATTGGCCGCACAGGCCGGTGGTTTGCGTTCCAGCACGAAGGCATCGTTCCGGACGTCATGACCCTGGCCAAAGGCCTCGGCAACGGCATCCCCATTGGCGCCTGCCTGGCCCGCGGCAAAGCCGCCGACCTGTTCACCCCTGGCAGCCATGGCAGCACCTTCGGCGGCAACCCGCTGGCATGCCGCGTCGGGTGCACCGTGCTGGAGATCATCGAGGAACAAGGGTTGCTGGAAAATGCCAAGGTGCAGGGCGAACGCCTGCTGGCCAGATTGCGCGCTGAACTGGCCGACGACCCGAACGTCCTGGCCATCCGCGGCCAGGGCTTGATGATCGGTATCGAACTCAAGCAACCGATCCGCGACCTGACCCTGATCGCCGCCCGAGATCACGGCTTGCTGATCAACGTGACGCGCGGCAAGACCATTCGTTTGCTGCCGCCGTTGACGATTGATGCGCGGGAAGTGGAGATGATTGTCAGAGGGGTGTGTCGGGCGGTGGGCGCAGCCTGAGTCGTAACTCAGTAATGATATCGACACATCACGACGCATAACTCATCGTCTTCGACTGCGTACACCAACCGATGCTCGCCGGTAATTCTACGTGACCAGAAACCGTTTTCTGTGTCTGATGTAGTCCCAATCCTATGTGCGCGCCATCCCCTCACACCCTGTTTCACTCATCCGACATGCCGCACTTTGGCCTTCGCCCGCCAATGCCGAATCACGGCGATCACCACCGCCAACACCAAAACCGCCAACGCGATCGGCAGGCGATAGGGTTTGAGGTTGCCCAACATGCTTTCAAGCGCTTCGCCGGCCCAGTACCCGGCGTTGGCGAACAGCGTGGCCCAGACCACCGCTCCCAAAGCATTCAACACCGTGAAGCGTAGCGGCGACAGACCGCTGGCCCCGATCACCACCGGTCCGACCAGGCGCATGCCGTACAGGAAGCGCACAGCGAACACCGAGGTCGAGGGGTAGCGTGCGATCAGACCGGTCACGCGTTCGATGGCGGCCTGTTGTTTACTCAGGCGTGGCAGCAGGCGAGCACCGAAATAGCGTCCGCTCCAGAACAGCAGTTGATCGCCCAGCATCCCGCCCAGGCTGGCCCAGCCAATCACCGGCCACAGGTGCAGCAAATGCTGGTGGGCCGCCATGCCGCCCAGAATCAGGATGGTTTCGCCTTCCAGCAGGCAGCCGAAAAACACTGCCCAGTAGCCGTAGGTCGAGAGCCAGTAATTGAAGTCAATGTGTTCGAACAAGAGCGCCTCCCCAAGGCCGACACTGCGGCTATTCAACTTCGGCCAGACGCGGACGAATTGGTTCGACTGAGTCGACTGTCAGTGACTGACAGACCGCCATCGCGAGCAAGCTCGCTCCTACAGTGGATCGGTGGCGCTTTCGGGGGCGACCATCCGGGTCTTCGGCGACCCGTTCGAATTGTGCTGGAAAATCGCCTGCGGTTGACCCTGTTCATTGAAGAACACTTGCCCGATTCCCGCCGAATTCCACAAGCGTTCACCGGCTTCGGCATGCTCCGGCACATGCGGCACGACGCGCATTCTTCGACGTTTGGTCAGCCAGTTCAGCGGCGAGCGCGGTGAGTAGAGCCAGCGGTTGAGCCGGTCGAACCACTCCAGCAGCGTCGGCGGAAATTCGTTCTTGATGCCGCTGCTGGTGATTTGCCAAATGCGCGGTCCGGCCTGGCGATGTCGGATCAACACTTCGTAGACGAAGGAATAATGCACGTCGCCCGACAGCACCACGTAGTTACCGGGTGTGCGCGAGTGTCGGAAAATATTCAGGATCACCTGCGCCGCGCCGCGATGGGCCATCCAGTTTTCCGCGTCCACCAACAGTGGGTAACCGCACCAACTGAACACTTTCTGCACGGTTTCGATCAGCTTGACGCCGAAGATCGGTGCCGGCGAAACGATGATCGCTGACGGGTGATCGAGCAATTCCTGCTGCAGTTCGCTCAGGGCTTCCCAGTCCAGCAGGCCCGAGGGTTGCTTGAGCGTCATTTCACTGCGCCAGCGTCGGGTTCGGGTGTCGAGCACCACCATCGCCGGATTGGTGGGTAGCACGTAATGCCATTGTTGAAACTTCAGCAGTTTATTGATCAACGCATCCTGCACGCGGCTGTCGAGATAACCGTCGTGCCCGGTGGCGATCACGCCTTCGGCGTTCTCCAGCAACGGACCGAACGCATCCGGGTTGTTGCCCCAGCCCTGGCACAACATATAGGCGATCAACGCGTTGCCGATGATGCGCTTGGAGAACGGATGGCCGTAGGCCGTTTCCTCCCATTGCGCGGAAAGATTCCAGTCATCGGTAATATCGTGGTCGTCGAAAATCATCAGGCACGGCAAGTGCGCGAAGGCCCGAGCGACACCCCCCAGACCGGCCTTGAACCCATCGATACGCGTCTGTTCCAGAGCGTAACGCTCGCGCCGTTCGGGAATCAGTTTCGGCGGTTTTGGCGTGATCAACGTCCAGGGTGTCGGCGACCATACAAGCAGGTACATGGCCATGACTTCGGCGAAGGTCACCAGGTGATTGTCGGCACTGCTGCTGGTGAAAATCGGCTTACGCGCGCCACCGAAAAATCGCTCACGCAGCGTCTCATTACTCTGCAACGCCGGTAACAAATCCGCACGGTGGTAATAGCTGGCCTCGTGTTCGTAGAGCGCAGCGCTGTCGCTGACCACCGCGCCTTCGAGGTACTCGCCGAACAGCCCCAACCGCTCGATCAAGGCATGGATCGCCCGCAGCATCGGCCCTGCCACGTCGTCGGCGTACACCTGATCGCCGCTCATCATCAACAACGCCGGGCGCTCCGTCGCTGCATGCGGCGACGCCAGCAAGCGATCAACGCAGAGCAGACCGTCCACCGCAGGGTGATGAGGTTTACGGCAGGAGCCGTGCAGCAACTGATCGATCCGCGAGCGCAGCACGAAATTCGGACCGCGTGCTTCGCCATATAACAGATGCGGCGCCCATTCGGCGATGCCCGTCTGCGCGTCGTCAATCAGCAGGTCGTACTCGATCAACGTGTCGCAGGGCAGGGCGGTGTCCAGTGGCACGTCGATCAAGTGAACGAAGGCGTGAGTACCGATCGGGATAACCGTGCATTGCCCTGCATCGAGGCAAATGTCGCCCACACCTTGCAGACGCAACGTCAGTGACAACGCCCGACTTCCTACGAGCCACAGCACCAGCCGTGTAGGCTCCAGACGCCGCAGCAGCGGGCCGACCAGAACGGGTGGCAGGTTTTGAAGGCTTTCGGGCGAAGGAGGGGACATGGACATCGGGCTTCAAGAATTCAAAGTGCACAGACGCGGGATGATAGCGTAGCGGGTGTCAATGAATCGTTGGAAGCGTTCGTGGTTCTGCCGGTGCAACCGGTGCAGGATTCGGACTACAGTGAACCCTCCTGGCAACTTGCGGGCGCTCGGAAAGGCGCTGATCAAAGGAAAGCACCCATGAACAAAATCATCCTGCCGGTACTGGCCATTTTGCTAACCGCGCAATCCCCGGCCTACGCCATCAACGACAAGTACCGCAAACAACTCGAGCAATCCGGGTGCACCCAGGTGAGCGAAACCCAGGGCTGCGATATCCACAAGAGCAAAGCCGAAAACGCCAGGGCCGGGTTTACCGACCCTGCGGCGGACAGCGCAAACACCCAGACGCCGTACGCCGGGCAGTGGGTCGCGAAGAGCGAGGTCGGCGCGACCGTTGCGACGATTCGGATCGATGCCAAGGAGCAGGTGTGGGTGAATGGCAAGCGGGTCAATGCCAAGCGCATCGATGGCGCGCTGCAGTTCAAGCAGGGGAAGATCACCTTCACGATTCAGGGGGATCGACGACTGACAGGGCAGGATTACTGGACGGACAGTGATGCCGGGACAAAGGGGCCGATTGAGATCGAGTGAGCCGCTGCCAATGACTACATACAGGTCTCCTGTGGGAGCGGGCTTGCCCGCGAAAGCGGTGTGTCAGTCACTGTTATTTCGCCTGATACATCGCTTTCGCGAGCAAGCCCGCTCCCACAGGTTTTTGGGCAAGCCTTGAGAACTAAGCTTCCCAACCCGCCCCACTGACCGCCTCTTGCGCCAACGGATGCAAATCCGCCCCATGATGCTCGGTCTGCCAGGCCAGCAATTCCTTGCGCATGCCCGGCGTCCAGAACATTTGCAGATGATTCCTCACACCCAGCACCGCCGCTTGCCGGTCCGGCTCGCTGGCGAAGTACTGGGCGATCTGGTTGACCATCTTGATCAGGTTGTCCGTGCTCATCGGCGCACCTCCGCTTTTTCGCCACGGGCCTGACGGCGGTCCTTGAGCAGACGGTCCTGTTCGTCACTGAAAGCCTGGTAGCGTTTTTGCCATTCGGAAGGGTGGTAGACGCGGCTGACTTCCACCGCGGTGACCTTGTATTCCGGACAGTTGGTGGCCCAGTCGGAGTTGTCGGTGGTGATGACGTTGGCCCCCGATTCCGGGAAGTGGAACGTGGTGTAGACGACGCCGGGCGCGACCCGCTCGGTGACCCGCGCACGCAACACAGTCTGCCCGGCACGGCTGCCGATGCCGACCCAGTCGCCTTCATTGATACCGCGGCTCTCGGCGTCGGTCGGGTGGATTTCCAGCCGGTCTTCGTCGTGCCAGGCGACGTTGTCGGTGCGTCGGGTCTGGGCGCCGACGTTGTACTGGCTGAGGATGCGTCCGGTGGTCAGCAGCAGCGGATAACGACCGTTGACCTTTTCCTCGGTCGGCACATAACCGGTGAGCATGAAGCGCCCCTTGCCGCGCACGAATTGCTCGATGTGCATGGTCGGCGTGCCGTCCGGTGCCCCGGCGTTGCACGGCCATTGCAGGCTGCCGTGGCGATCCAGTTCGGCGTAGCTGACGTGGGTGAAGGTCGGCGTCAGGCTGGCGATTTCATCCATGATTTGCGACGGGTGCTGGTAATCCATCGGGTAGCCCAGCGCATTGGCCAGAGCCACCGTGCCTTCCCAGTCGGCCTTGCCGCCCAGCGGTTCCATGACCTTGCGCACCCGGGAAATGCGCCGCTCGGCGTTGGTGAAGGTGCCGTCCTTCTCCAGGAACGAACTGCCTGGCAGGAACACGTGGGCGAAGCGGGCGGTTTCGTTGAGGAAAATATCCTGCACCACCACGCATTCCATGGCCGACAGCGCCGCGGTGACGTGCTGGGTATTCGGGTCGCTCTGGGCGATGTCCTCGCCCTGGCAGTACAGGCCCTTGAACGTGCCGGCCAGCGCCGACTCGAACATGTTGGGAATGCGCAGGCCCGGATCGGGTTGCAGGGTGACGTTCCAGGCCTGTTCGAATTGCGTGCGCACCACTTCGTTGGAGATGTGACGGTAGCCCGGCAACTCGTGGGGGAAGGAGCCCATGTCGCAGGAGCCCTGCACGTTGTTTTGTCCGCGCAACGGGTTCACGCCGACGCCTTCGCGGCCGATGTTGCCGGTGGCCATCGCCAGGTTGGCGATGCCCATGACCGAGGTGCTGCCCTGGCTGTGCTCGGTGACGCCCAGGCCGTAATAGATCGCCGCATTGCCACCCGTGGCGTACAAGCGCGCGGCGGCGCGGATGTCGGCCGCGGGCACACCGCACAGCGGACCGATGACTTCCGGTGCGTTTTCCGCACGGCTGACAAACTCGCTCCAGCGGGCGAAATCACTGCCCTCGCAGCGTGCATCGATAAAGGCCTGATCTTGCAGGCCCTCGGTGATGATCACGTGGGCCAGGGCGTTGAGCATGGCGACGTTGGTGCCCGGACGCAGCGCCAGGTGTAGCTCGGCGCGGGCGTGCACCGAATCCACCAGGTCAATGCGCCGTGGGTCGATGACGATCAAACGTGCGCCTTCCCGCAGGCGGCGTTTGAGCTGGGAAGCGAACACCGGGTGGGCGTCGCTGGGGTTGGCGCCCATCACCAGGATCACGTCGGCCTTCATCACCGAGTCGAAACTCTGGGTGCCGGCGGACTCGCCCAACGTTTGTTTCAAACCATAACCCGTCGGCGAATGGCAGACCCGCGCACAGGTGTCGACGTTGTTGTTGCCGAACGCGGCCCGCACCAGTTTCTGCACCAGGTAGGTTTCTTCGTTGGTGCAGCGGCTGGAGGTGATGCCACCGATGGAGTCGCGGCCATATTTTTGCTGCAACCGACGGAATTCGCTGGCGGCGTAGGTCACCGCTTCATCCCAGCTGACTTCCTGCCACGGGTCGCTGATGTTCTTGCGGATCATCGGCGTGGTGATGCGATCAGGGTGGGTGGCGTAACCCCAGGCAAAGCGGCCCTTGACGCAGGAGTGGCCGTGGTTGGCCTGACCGTTCTTGTCCGGCACCATGCGCACCAGCGTGTCGCCTTTCATTTCGGCGCGGAACGAGCAACCCACGCCGCAATAGGCACACGTAGTGATCACGCTGCGTTCTGGCTGACCCAGTTCCACCACGCTTTTTTCCATCAGCGTCGCGGTCGGGCAGGCCTGCACGCAGGCGCCGCAGGACACGCATTCCGAGTCGAGGAAATTCTCGCCACCGGCAGCGGACACGCGAGACTCGAAGCCGCGTCCGGTGATGGTCAAGGCAAAGGTGCCCTGGGTTTCCTCGCAGGCGCGTACGCAGCGGTTGCAGACGATGCACTTGCTGGGGTCGTAGTCGAAATAGGGGTTGGAGGTGTCTTTCACGTCGGCCAGATGGTTGTCGCCTTCATAGCCATAACGCACCTCGCGCAGGCCGACCTGACCAGCAACGGTTTGCAGCTCGCAGTTGCCGTTGGCCGAGCAGGTCAGGCAGTCCAGCGGGTGATCGGAGATGTACAGCTCCATGACGTTGCGGCGCAGGGTTGCGAGCTTTGGCGTCTGGGTGTGCACGGTCATGCCTTCTGTGACCGGCGTGGTGCAGGAGGCCGGGTAGCCGCGCATGCCGTCGATTTCCACCAGGCACATGCGGCAGGAACCGAACGGTTCCAGACTGTCGCTGGCACACAGTTTCGGAATGGTGGTGCCCATCAGCGCAGCGGCGCGCATCACCGAGGTGCCTTCGGGCACGCTGATGCTGCGGCCGTCGATGTTCAGGGTCACTTGCACCTGGCTGTCGCGGGCGGGCGTGCCCAGGTCGATATCGGTTTTCGGGTCGAAGAGAGTAATCATTGCTCGGCCTCCGAAGGCTGCAGACCGAAGTCGGCGGGGAAATACTTGAGGGCGCTGGCCACCGGGAAAGGGGCCATGCCGCCCAAGGCGCACAGCGAACCGTATTGCATCGTGTCGCACAGGTCCTTGAGGATGAGCGCCTGCTCATCGCGACCGCTCTGGTCCGGCGCGGCCAGCAGGCGATCGATCACCTCCACACCGCGGGTCGAACCGATGCGGCACGGCGTGCATTTGCCACAGGATTCCTCGGCGCAGAACTGCATGGCGAAACGCGCCATCTGCGCCATGTCCAGGCTGTCGTCAGCCGCCACCACACCACCGTGGCCGAGCATCGCGCCCATCGCGGCGAAGGCCTCGTAATCCAGCGGCGTATCGAATTGCGACGGCGGCACCCAAGTGCCGAGCGGGCCGCCGACCTGCGCGGCTTTCAGCGGTCGACCACTGGCAGTGCCACCGCCGTAGCCCTCCAGCAGCTCCCGCAGGGTCAGGCCAAAGGCCCGTTCCACCAGGCCGCCGTGACGAATATTGCCTGCCAGTTGAAACGGCATCGTGCCCAGGGAACGGCCCATGCCGTAATCGCGATAGAACTGCGCGCCCTTGGCCAGAATCAACGGCACCGAGGCCAGGGTCAGCACGTTGTGCACCAGCGTCGGTTGGCCGAACAAACCTTGCAACGCGGGGATCGGCGGCTTGGCGCGGACGATCCCGCGTTTGCCTTCCAGAGAATCCAGCAGTGCGGTTTCTTCACCGCAGATGTACGCACCTGCACCGACGCGCACTTCCAGATCAAACGCCTGACCGCTGCCGCCGACATTCGCGCCGAGGTAACCGGCGGTGCGGGCAATGTTCAGCGCGGCGCGCAACGTGGCCACGGCGTCGGGGTACTCCGAGCGCACATAGATGTAGCCGAGGGTGGCGCCAACGGTGATGCCGGCGATGGACATGCCTTCGATCAGCAGGAACGGGTCGCCTTCCATCAGCATGCGGTCGGCAAATGTGCCCGAGTCGCCTTCGTCGGCGTTGCACACGATGTACTTCTGCGCCGCCTGGGTCCCGCGCACCGTGCGCCATTTGATCCCGGCGGGGAACGCCGCGCCGCCACGGCCACGCAGGCCTGAATCGAACACCGCCGTCGCCGTCTGCTCGCCGCCAATGGCGACGGCCCGGTTCAAGCCCTCGAAACCGCCGTGGGCCCGGTAATCGTCCAGCGACAGCGGCCGGGTGATACCGGCGCGGGCGAACAGCAGGCGTTGTTGAGTCTTCAGATAAGGCAATTCTTCCACCAGGCCCAAGGCCAGTGGATGCGCGGACGCGTTGCCTATGGCATCGAGTACCGACGGCACATCAGCCGCAGTCAATGGACCGAAACCGATCCGGCCTTGCGGGCTGTCCACTTCCAGCAACGGTTCCAGCCAATACAGGCCGCGCGAGCTGGTGCGTTGCAATTCCAGCGGCAGATGGCGTTCCTGGGCCTGAGTGATCAACGCCGTGGACACCTCGTCGGCGCCCACGGCGCGGGCCAGCGAATCACAGGGCAGATAGAGCGTCGGCATCACGCGTCCTCCTGGCAAGCGTCGAGCAGCGCATCCAGACGCTCGGCGCTGAGCCGCGCATGCACCCGACCATCCAGTTCCAGCGCGGGCGAGCAAGCGCAGGCGCCCAGGCAATACACCGGACGCAAACTGATGCTGCCGTCAGCGCTGCTGCCGTGATCGTCCATTTGCAGACGCTCGCGCAACTGCGCGGCCAGTTGCTCGGCACCGCGACTCTTGCACGACTCGGCGCGGCACAGACGCAGAATGTGTCGGGCCGGCGGCGCGGTACGGAAGTCATGGTAAAAACTGATCACCCCGCGAATCTCGGCCTGACTCTGATTAAGGGCGTGGGCAATCTCGGGGACGGCGGCATCGGGGATGTAACCGATGCGTTCCTGAATATCATGAAGAATGGGCAACAGCGCACCCGGGGAGCCCTTGTGGCGCTCCAGCAGGCCGTTGACTATCGGCAGGTGCAACAACTCATCAGGCATTCAGCAATCCTCACGGTCACGGACACACCAGAAGGTCGTCGGTTGTCCGAAAGTGTCGGCTGCGGCACTCACACCACGTCACGGAATCGTGGCATTTTCAGGCCGTTGGCCAGGGCACCCTTGGCGGGCATCTTGTTGTGCCCGATGCGGTCTTCGCCGCACCTCAATAAGGGCATAAAAGGCAGATTGCCACGCGGCCTTTGATTTAACTGCACCAAAGCGACGTGTTCGGTTCTGTCTACGACTATCTATTGAGTCTAGATGAGACTGGCGCGGGGCGTTCGCCCGGCTGCTCAATGCCCCGAGGGCTTGTCGATGAGCAGGTATATCAGGCGTTGCAGGTAAGAAACAGCATCAGATCGGTGGGTGGTTCTACGGTGCAGAACGTTGATGTGCCGCGGTGGGTGGACCTGCTCGCGAAAACGCCGGCCAAACATTGCCTTCATTTCACCGCAATCCCTGTGGGAGCGGGCTTGCCCGCGAAGGCGTCAGACCATGCAACACAAATGCTGAATCAATTGTGTTCAGTATCTCGGTCGTTGGTGATTGCCGAGGAAGCACGTAGCGGATGAAGATCGAAGGCTTACCGTTGCATGTAGATATAGTTTTAGAAAGAAGGCACTGGTTTACCCATGTCCATGTTCTGGCATCGTAGAACCGCGGCGCGCCGCCCATCACGGCATCGGGCGGCAACCTACGTCGAATGCTATAGTCCGCCGCGCTTTTTAGCTTCGATTGCGCACTGAAGCACAGGGAGAATAGTCATGACCATCTACACCGCGGGCTACGAAGGGCTCACCATCGACGCGTTCATTGCGCGACTCCAGCAGGCCCATATCGACAAGGTGCTTGATGTTCGGGAGTATCCGATCTCTCGAAAAAAGGGCTTTTCCAAGAAAGCATTTGCTGAGTGTCTGCGCGGCGCAGGCATTTCGTATGAGCACAGTCCACCACTCGGATGCCCGAAGCCCATACGAAATCGATACAAAGAAGATGGCGATTGGTCTGTGTACTCCCGCGATTTCCGGACCTACATCCGCACTCAGGCGGCAGTGCTAAGTAACCTGGTGTCCAGCGCCGCAGAACAGCGCATTTGCATGGTTTGCTATGAAGCGGACGCAAGTTTCTGCCATCGAAGCCTGATTGCAGAAGCCGCTCAAGAATTGGACGGCTCCCTGCAAGCAAGGCATCTTCCAGTCAAAATAGAGAAAATTGCGGATCTGTTTCACGCGGTAGCTTAGGTGGGTAGATGAGGCTAACAATCAGCCATTGCCCAGGGAATCGGTGGATAGTTCCCATCAGCAGCATAAGGTCCCTACTGGGGAGTTCAACGTTAAGCTTTTGTCGAAACGGCGCTTCCCAGCCTTCTGCACCATGTCGACGACGAACGTTTCTGTAGAGCTGGCTAACTTCCCAGTCCACAATCTTGTGCGTATACGATTTGAGCTCACCATCGGCTAAGCATTCGTATGTGTAATGAAAGTCGAACGGCACTTTCTCCAGCCGTTTTATGCTCGCTCGTTCCTGATGCTCATCGAACAGGTTGGGCTGTCGCTGGAGAGACTCCAGTTTTTCGATTTCCTGAGCTGTCCATTCCTCTGATGCTGCTTTGCGAATTTGCAATTCAGTTATACGTGCAGGTCTGAGCAGGCCCAAAGTGACATTGTTCTCCTGTCGCGCATTTTCTAATTCATCAAAGCTGTTGTAGATGGTCAGTTTGTCCAGAAACGTGCGCCTTTCTGTCCAGTCCGCCGCAGGTAGCCTTGTACCCACAATTATAGTATCCACTCCAATCTTGTGGCTTTCTGGTCTTCTGTCTGCCGGGCTTCTTTCAATAAAGGCTTCAATCCATTGCCATTTCGCGAACTGCTGATCTTCAGTGATCAGGCGAAATGGAACAGGAAAAAGGCGTATGAGATTGCCTTGCTCGTCCATGCCGGCAACGCAGGACGTTTCGGCATATGTTGCGCTAGGGGAAGGATATGTCTTGCAGAGAATGAGTATCCGAGCTTTCCGTCGCATTTTCACCAGATCCGTTTGGCTTTTTTGAACTCTATCTAGTCATCTGAGCGATGAACAGTTGCTAGCAATACTTGGCTCTCTGACCAGGCTGGTCTTCTGTTACCCAATATGTCTTTTACGCCGTAAATCCGCTAGCCGACCGAGGCCCTTCGACCAAGGCCTTGTACACCGGGATCTTCCAATGTGTGTAGCGCTCCATGTACTCGGATCGCCGGTAGAACTCGCCGCGAAAACTGGTGGCCCAGCGTTCCAGAGCGTGAAGACGACGGGAAATGCCTAGGGAGTTTATTGCTTAAGGCGATTTTCCGCATGAATACGTCCTTGTGATGCCGGAAAAGTCTTTAGTTGTCGTCTGTTGGCGCTATGGAAAAGTGGACAGATTTATTTCCATATAAGAATACGTGGGCCGCCCGAAGGGCTTCTCGATGAGGGCTGTAGATCAAGCGCTGCAAGTGAGAAACAGCGTTAGGTCTGAGGGTAATTTCAGAGCGCAGAGCTTTTCGATTGCGCTGATTTGTTCTGCTGTCAGGTGGTAGTCATAGACGCAATCGTCGTCCTTCGCCCAGCTCATGATTGGCTTGAGGTCTGTGACGGAAACCGGGATTTCCAATTCATAGGAAGCGAAATCCTCACCTTCGGGAACGCCCATAATCACGTGTCTCATACTTCTACTTTCCTTGTGATATCTACTTGTTTATTCCGATCACCTGCCTCATAGCCGACCCCGGCATTCTCTCCAAGCCAGCGCCCATTTCAACCACCTCACAAATCCCTGTGTGCGGGCTTGCCCGCGAAGGCGTCAGTCCAACCACCCAAAAACGTGAACCGACCACAACCTCTGCAGGAGCAAGCTCGCTCGCGAAAATCGCGAAGCCGCCGTCATCCCCACTGAATGACCGCCCTCTCGCGAGCAAGCTCGCCCCAACAGTATCACCTAGGCTCAAACGCCAGGCAGACGTTGGCCGTTCAGCCGCTACCCCTCAGCCATCCCCTCCGCCCGCTTATTCGCCAACTCATTATCCCGATCCCGCGTAATCACTTTCGTCACATCATCCATCAGCGCCTTACCCATCGCCGTCAAATAATGCGCAGCCCACGCGTGGTAGTCCGAGTCCTTGGCATACGCCGCCTCCTTGGTCAGCGCCTTGGCGAGGCAGAGGAAATCAGAGGCCATGCCCAGCGCATCGCCCAGGGGGACGTTGCGGGTGACGTGGAATAACGCTTGATCGCCGCAGTAAATCGCGGGGGTCAGGCCGATGGTTTTGAGTTCGGGTTGGTTGGTCATTGGTCACCTCCGAGGATGGAGATGTGGTGGGGGAGGGTGTTACGCGATTGGGAATTGAGTAGAGGGAAAAGCCAAATTTTGTACGGATTGGTGCTGCGCATTATCAAACTCCTTGATATGAGGAGCTGCCACGTTCGTTACCACACGAATGGGTGACAGCTGTGCGCAGGGTGGTAAACCGGGAATCAAGGAAACCGGCACGCCCGAAGGCGTCCCACGCACAGCCGCCATAACTCACGCTTGCAGGCATAAAAAAAGCGCCGGCAATCGTGATGGGGGCGCTGTTGCGCCTTGAATAACTCGGGTTACCACACCCGGTCGCTGAATTGGCAGCGACGGTGGGAGGGTATCGTGCTGATATTTTTCCTGCAACCTTTGGCGGCTGATACCCCTAACCGCACGAGTGGAGGAATGTGATCTGTCCCAATGCTTTCCATCTTTTGGCATGGGTAGCCGCTACGCTCAAAGGCCGTTATCGGCCAATAGCGTCTATTCTAGAAGGGCCGTTTTCGACCCAACGCCGTCACTTGAAAACCCGAAGTAAAGCTACTGAATAAGTCTTTTCGACATGATGATCGTTCGCTCGGACTCGTGAAATACGTCTCGAATTTTCTTGAAGCCAAGCGAAGCATAAAAGCCTTCGGCAGTAATAGAGGATGGGACGTGCAGCAGGTTGAATCCTTCGGATAAGGCGATGAATTGAATCCTTGCCATCAACTTTGTTCCGATGCCCTTCCCTTGATATGCCGGTTCGACAAATACACTTCGAACAACATCTTGATCAAGACCGGCCGTTGCGATGACCTGATTTTTGAGTATTGCTACGAAGACTTTACGCTGTGTCAGTAGACGAAGGACGGCCTGCGCAGAAAAGCTTAGCTCTACTTGATTGATGACATCGGATGAATAGTCCTGGGCATTGGACTCGCGAAGGGTGCCAATAATGAGCCGGCTGATGGCAAGGGCGTCCGCGTTCACTGCTTCTCGAATTAGGCAATCCATTCAATCAACTCCTTCCGTGGGGTTATTGATCGTAATGAGATGCGGCCATGTTCGCTAGCGTGAGAGGACTGCTGGCCGTTAGCTGTCCGTCGCGAATGGAAGCCCTTTCAGGCTACACGCCTTCCTTCATTGAATGTCTTTCAGATAATCCTTGAGCGCGATTAGCGGATGTTCAAGCTGATCCAGTGTCCGTGCAGAGTTGAAGTCTGCCGCCAACCGATACAGCTCGCGCCCCAAAACGGTATCAACACCGCCGACAGCTTCCAGTGCAAGATTCAGGCACATTGCCACCTTGGTCTGGATCCCTTCAACATCCCCCCGGCGCACCAACAACCCAAAAACCTCCCGCTCATAATCCCCCATCACCAGATCATCCCGCAGAATCGGACTCGACCCCTCCGTCTCATAAGCCAGCTTGAGACAAAACAGAGCAACGGTTTCCAACAACACTTCCATGGGGTAATCCTTGAACAGGGGTCTTACCGATCGAGGGTGCGACAATCAACGAAGCATCGCCAGCAAGCCGGCTCCTACACGTCGGTGGGGTGTCAGGTGCTTTTCTGCGGACGAAAAAAAAGGCCTTGCAAAGCAAGACCTTTCTTAATTTTGGTGCCCCGAGGGAGACTCGAACTCCCACTCCTTTCGAAAACGGATTTTGAATCCGCCGCGTCTACCAATTCCGCCATCAGGGCTCAATGGCGGCGAAGTATAGAGAGGTGATTACCGTCGGTCAATCACGTTTCATGGAGAATTTTCACTATTTCCGCTAGACTTCCGGCCCCTGCTAGACGAACCCCATCATGCGCGTTGCTGACTTTACTTTCGAACTCCCTGATTCGCTGATTGCTCGCCATCCTTTGGCCGAGCGTCGCAACAGTCGCCTGTTGACCCTGGATGGGGTCAGCGGCGCCCTGGCACACCGTCAATTCACTGATTTGCTTGAGCATTTGCGCCCGGGCGACTTGATGGTTTTCAACAATACCCGGGTGATTCCGGCCCGGCTGTTTGGCCAGAAGGCTTCCGGCGGCAAGCTGGAAATCCTGGTGGAGCGGGTGCTCGACAGTCATCGCGTGCTGGCCCATGTGCGCTCCAGCAAGTCGCCGAAACCGGGGTCGAAAATCCTTATCGACGGCGGTGGCGAAGCCGAGATGCTGGCGCGTCACGATGCGTTGTTCGAGCTGGGTTTTAGTGAGGAGGTGTTGCCGCTGCTCGACCGCGTCGGGCACATGCCGTTGCCTCCTTATATAGATCGCCCGGATGAAGGCTCGGACCGCGAGCGTTATCAGACGGTGTACGCCGAGCGCCTGGGCGCGGTGGCGGCGCCGACGGCGGGGCTGCATTTCGATCAGCCGCTGATGGAGGCGATTGCCGCCAACGGCGTCGAGACGGCGTTCGTGACCTTGCACGTCGGGGCGGGCACGTTCCAGCCGGTGCGCGTCGAGAAAATCGAAGATCACCACATGCACACGGAGTGGCTGGAAGTCGGTCAGGACGTGGTCAATGCCGTGGCCGCGTGCCGCGCTCGCGGTGGTCGTGTGGTGGCGGTGGGGACCACCAGCGTGCGTTCGCTGGAAAGCGCCGCGCGTGATGGCGTGCTCAAGCCGTTCAGTGGCGACACCGACATCTTTATCTACCCGGGCAGGCCGTTTCATGTGGTCGATGCCCTGGTCACCAATTTCCATTTGCCCGAATCCACGCTGTTGATGCTGGTTTCGGCGTTCGCCGGTTATCCCGAAGCGATGGCCGCCTATAAAGCCGCCGTCGAGCATGAATACCGCTTTTTCAGCTACGGTGATGCGATGTTTATCACCCGTAACCCCGCACCACGTGGCCCAGAGGAAACAGAATGAGTCGCCAAAGTCGTATGTCGTTTGAGTTGCTTGCTACTGACGGCAAGGCTCGTCGCGGTCGTTTGACCTTCCCGCGCGGTACTGTCGAGACTCCGGCGTTCATGCCGGTCGGTACTTACGGCACCGTGAAGGGCATGCTGCCGCGGGACATCACCGCGACCGGCGCGGAAATCATTCTGGGCAACACCTTCCACTTGTGGCTGCGTCCGGGCACCGAAGTGATCAAGAAGCACGGCGACCTGCACGATTTCATGCAGTGGAAAGGCCCGATTCTTACAGACTCCGGCGGTTTTCAGGTGTTCAGCCTGGGCGCGATGCGCAAGATCAAGGAGGAGGGCGTGACCTTCGCTTCTCCGGTCGATGGCGCCAAGGTGTTCATGGGGCCGGAAGAGTCGATGCAGGTTCAGCGTGACCTCGGCTCGGACATCGTGATGATTTTCGACGAATGCACGCCGTACCCGGCCGATGAGGACGTCGCGCGGATTTCGATGGAGCTGTCGTTGCGTTGGGCCAAGCGTTCGAAAGAAGCCCATGGCGACAACACGGCGGCGCTGTTCGGCATCGTCCAGGGCGGCATGCACCAGGACCTGCGCATGCGTTCGCTGGAAGGCCTCGACCAGATCGGTTTCGATGGCCTGGCCATTGGCGGCCTGTCGGTGGGCGAGCCGAAGCACGAGATGATCAAGGTGCTGGATTATCTGCCGGGCCAGATGCCGGCTGACAAACCTCGTTACCTTATGGGCGTTGGCAAACCGGAGGATCTGGTTGAGGGTGTGCGCCGCGGTGTGGACATGTTCGATTGCGTGATGCCAACCCGTAATGCCCGCAATGGGCATCTGTTCATTGATACCGGCGTGCTGAAGATCCGTAACGCGTTCCATCGCCATGATGATTCGCCGCTCGATCCGACCTGCGATTGCTATACCTGCCAGAACTTCTCACGCGCTTATCTGCATCACCTGGACAAGTGCGGCGAAATGCTGGGAAGCATGCTCAATACCATCCATAACTTGCGTCATTATCAAGTGCTTATGGCTGGTTTGCGCGAGGCTATTCAACAGGGTACATTGGCCGCCTTTGTCGATGCCTTCTACGCCAAACGCGGGTTACCTGTTCCGCCTTTGGACTGAGTTTTCTGACCCCAAGATTCAACATTTGCAACTGGAGTGCTAAATGAGCTTTTTTATCTCTAATGCCATGGCTGACGCTGCTGCACCGGCAGCTGCTGGCCCAATGGGCGGCGGCTTCGAGTGGATTTTCCTGGTCGGTTTCCTGGTCATCTTCTACCTGATGATCTGGCGTCCACAGGCCAAGCGCGCCAAAGAGCAGAAGAACCTGCTGGGCAGCCTGCAGAAAGGCGACGAAGTTGTGACCACCGGTGGTATCGCCGGCAAGATCACCAAAGTGGCCGACGATTTCGTGGTGCTGGAAGTGTCCGACACCGTCGAAATGAAGTTCCAGAAAGGCGCCATTGCCGCCACGCTGCCAAAAGGCACGCTGAAAGCGATCTAAGTTTCAACTTCTACTCAATCGACGGGGCGCGCAAGGCGCCCCGCGTCATAAGCGGGCGGCGTGATGCTGAACAAATACCCTCTGTGGAAATACATTCTGATCCTGGCGGTGCTGGCGGTCGGTCTGATTTATTCCGCTCCCAATCTTTATCCTGATGACCCGGCCATTCAGGTCAGCGGTGCAAGCACTGCGCTGCAGGTCAACCAGGCTGATCTGGACCGTGTGAGCACTGCGCTCAAGGAGTCCGGGATCAACGTCAAGGCGACCTCGCTGACCGCGGGCGGCAAAGGCGGTCTGATTCGTCTGGTCAAGGCTGAAGACCAACTGCCGGCCAAAGACGTCGTGCGCAAGGCCTTGGGTGATGACTACGTCGTTGCACTGAACCTGGCGCAAACCACCCCGCAATGGCTGCGCAGCCTGGGCGCGCACCCGATGAAGCTGGGTCTGGACTTGTCCGGTGGTGTGCACTTCCTGCTCGAAGTGGACATGGACAAAGCCCTCGACGCACGCCTGAAAGTCTACGAAGGTGACGTGAAGAGCCTGTTGCGCAAAGAGAAACTGCGCTATCGCAGCCTGCCGCAACTCAACGGTGCCATTCAGTTGGGCTTCACTGATGAAGCTTCCCGCGAACAGGCCCGTGCACTGATCCGCAAGAGCTTTAACGATTTCGACATTGTTCCGGCCGACCTCAATGGTCAGGCGGTGCTGCGTCTGGCGATGACCCCGGCCAAGCTGGCGGAAATCCGCGAATACTCCATCAAGCAGAACTTGACCACGGTACGTAACCGCGTCAACGAGCTGGGTGTTGCCGAACCGATCGTCCAGCGTCAGGGCGCCAACCGCATCGTGGTTGAGCTGCCGGGCGTGCAGGACACTGCAGAAGCCAAGCGTATCCTTGGCAAGACGGCCAACCTTGAGTTCCGTTTGGCCGCTGAGCCCGGCGCTTCGAAAGCCACTTCCGAAACCTTCGAGTTCCGTGAAGGCAAGCGTCCGCCCGCACAGATCGAGCGTGGCCTGATCATCACCGGTGACCAGGTGACGGACGCCAAGGCTGGCTTCGGCGAGCACGGCACGCCGGAAGTGAACATCCGTCTGGATGGCCACGGCGGCGAACTGATGAGCCGCGCCACGCGCAGCAACGTCGGTCGCAGCATGGCGGTGATCTTCATCGAGCAACGTCCGGTCACTACTTACGTCAAGCAAGTGGTTAACGGCGTCGAGAAAGACGTACCGGTTCAAACGTTCAAAGAAGAGAAGAAGATAATCAGCCTGGCGACCATCCAGTCGCCCCTGGGTGCTCAGTTCCGCATCACTGGCCTGAACGGCCAGGGCGAATCGTCCGAACTGGCGCTGCTGTTGCGTGCCGGTGGTCTGGCGGCGCCGATGTACTTTGCTGAAGAGCGCACCATTGGCCCGAGCCTGGGTGCCGACAACATCACCAAAGGTATCGATGCGTCGCTGTGGGGCATGTTGTTTGTCTCGCTGTTCATCATCGCCATCTACCGCTTCTTCGGCCTCATCGCCACCGTCGCGCTGGCGGTGAACATGGTGTTGCTGCTGGCCCTGATGTCGCTGCTGGGTGCCACGCTGACCCTGCCGGGTATCGCCGGTATCGTCTTGACCATGGGTATGGCGGTCGACGCCAACGTACTGATCTTCTCGCGAATTCGTGAAGAGATCGCCGCGGGCATGACTGTACAACGGGCAATCAACGAAGGCTTCGGTCGGGCATTTACTGCGATTCTCGACGCCAACCTGACCACGTTGCTGGTTGGCGGGATTCTCTTTGCGATGGGCACCGGCCCGGTCAAAGGTTTCGCAGTGACCATGTCCCTCGGGATCTTTACCTCGATGTTCACGGCCATCATGGTGACCCGCGCGATGGTCAACCTGATCTTCGGCGGTCGTGACTTCAAGAAGTTGTGGATTTAAGGGGCTGCCATGTTACGTACAATCAACTTCATGGGCGTTCGCAACTTTGCGTTCGGCGTCACATTGTTCCTTACCGCCCTGGCGCTGTTCAGTTGCTGGCACAAGGGCATGAACTGGGGCCTGGATTTCACCGGCGGTACGCTCATCGAGCTGACCTACGAGCGTCCGGCCGATGTCACCAAGGTGCGTGAGCAGTTGGTGACCTCGGGCTATCACGAGGCTATCGTGCAGAACTTCGGTGCGACTACCGATCTGCTGGTGCGCATGCCGGGTGAAGACCCGCAACTGGGTCATCAGGTCGCGGAAGCCTTGCAGAAGGTCGGCGGCGATAACCCGGCCACGGTCAAGCGCGTCGAGTTCGTCGGCCCGCAGGTCGGTGAAGAACTGCGCGACCAGGGTGGCCTCGGCATGCTGATGGCGCTGGGCGGCATCCTGATCTACCTGGCGTTCCGCTTTCAGTGGAAGTTTGCGGTCGGTGCCATCGTTTCGCTGATCCATGACGTAATCGTGACCATCGGTATCCTGTCGTTCTTCCAGATCACCTTCGACCTGACGGTGCTGGCGGCGGTACTGGCGATCATTGGTTACTCGCTCAACGACACCATCGTGGTATTCGACCGGGTTCGTGAGAACTTCCGTGTGCTGCGCAAGGCCAGCCTGATCGAGAACATCAACATCTCGACCACGCAAACCCTGCTGCGGACCATGGCGACGTCGATTTCCACTTTGCTGGCGATCGCGGCACTGCTGTTCTTCGGTGGCGACAACCTGTTCGGCTTCTCCATCGCCCTGTTTATCGGTGTGCTGGCGGGGACCTACTCGTCGATCTACATCGCCAACGTGGTGCTGATCTGGCTGAACCTGAGCAGTGAGGATTTGATTCCTCCTGCGGCAACCGAGAAGGAAGTCGACGACCGTCCATAACGGCCATCGCTTTCCCGGCTGTCAGCCTAAAAAGGCGCGAGTTGAACTCGCGCCTTTTTTTATGCTCCAAGGCTGGGAGAAGCGCGGGCGTGTCCCGCATGTGATGGTCAGGAGGTTCATGTGAACAAGTCGATGCTGGTTGGTGCTGTACTGGGTGCTGTCGGTGTGACTGCCGGGGGTGCTGTGGCCACCTACAGCCTGGTTAAAAACAACGGTCCGGAGTATGCGCAAGTACTCGCCGTTGAGCCGGTCAAGACACAGATCAAGACGCCACGTGAAGTGTGCAAGGATGTCGCAGTGACTCGGCAGGCGCCGGTCAAAGATCAACACCAGATCCTCGGCACGGCCATTGGCGCGGTCGCCGGTGGCTTGCTGGGTAACCAGATCGGCGGTGGTACCGGCAAGAAGATTGCCACCGTGGCCGGCGCAGTCGGCGGTGGTTACGCCGGTAACAAGGTTCAGGAAGGTATGCAGAACCGCGATACCTACACCACGACGCAGACTCGCTGTAATACCGTGAATGACATCAGCGATAAAGTGGTTGGGTACGACGTTCGTTACTCGCTGGATGGCAAGGAAGGCAAAGTGCGGATGGACCGCGATCCGGGTAACCAGATCCCTGTGGACAAGGAAGGCAAGCTGATCCTGTCGCAGGCTCAGCCGGGGCAGTGATTTACGGAACACAAAAAAAGCACCCCGAAGGGTGCTTTTTTGTGGGCGC
>NZ_JANLOD010000063.1 GCF_025466085.1 Pseudomonas sp. 14P_8.1_Bac3 | reverse complement strand
GCGACCACGCCCGCACCCACACGGCACCCCATGTGGGAGCGGGCTTGCTCGCGAAGAGGTCACACAAGTCGCCGCACGGCCTGGATCTGGGTAAGATATCGGCCCTTCCCCGCAGCCCCTTGCTGCCTGCCGAATAAGCCGATTTTTCCATGCCTTTCGAACTCAGCGTAGACCTCACCACCCTGGCCGTTCTCGCCATTGTCGCGTTCATTGCCGGTTTCATCGACGCCATTGCCGGCGGCGGTGGCCTGTTGACCACCCCGGCGTTGCTGACCGCTGGCCTACCCCCGCACCTGGTACTGGGCACCAACAAACTCAGTTCGACCTTCGGCTCGGCCACCGCCAGTTTCACCTTCTATCGGCGCAAGCTGTTTCACCCCCGGCAGTGGGTGCACGCCATCGTTGGCACGTTGGTCGGTGCGCTGAGCGGCGCCGTGGTCGCGCATTACCTGCCCGCCGAATGGCTGAACAAGATGCTGCCGGTGATCGTGTTTGCCTGTGGCCTTTATCTGTTGTTTGGTGGCACGCCAAAAGCTCCGCTGGACAGCGACGCCCCGATCAAAAAGAAGTGGCAATCGACCCAAGGCTTCAGCCTCGGTTTCTACGATGGTGTGGCCGGCCCCGGCACTGGCGCGTTCTGGACCGTCAGCAGCCTGCTGATGTACCCCATCGACCTGGTGAAGGCCAGCGGCGTGGCCCGCAGCATGAACTTTGTCAGCAACATCGCGGCGCTGTCGGTGTTCGTGTTTTCCGGGCAAGTGGACTGGATCATCGGCCTGAGCATGGGCCTGTCGGTGATGGTCGGCGCTTTCTTTGGCGCCCGCTCTGCCATCAGCGGCGGCGCCAAGTTCATTCGTCCGGTGTTCATCACCGTGGTCTTGGGCCTGACCGTGCGCCTAGCCTGGCAGCACTGGTTCAGCGTGGCCTAAGCGGCGCGCGACATACACGTCGATCAGGTAACGGGCAATCGAGCGAGATGCCGGCAACGGCGGCATCTCATGCACGTTGAACCACTGGGCGTCCTCGATTTCATCTTCCTGACACACGATCTCTCCATCAGCGTATTCCGCGTGAAAGCCGAGCATCATCGAGTGCGGGAACGGCCAGCACTGGCTGCCCATGTACTGGATGTTCTTTACCTCGATCTGCACTTCCTCGCGAACCTCGCGAATCAGACAGTCCTCGGCCGACTCGCCCGGCTCGGCAAAGCCCGCCAGGGTGCTGTAGACCCCGGTAACGAAACGCGGTGACCGCGCCAGCAGGACTTCATCGCCACGGGTGATCAGCACGATCATGCTCGGCGAGATCCGCGGGTAATAGCGCAGGTCGCAGGGCGCGCAGTGCATCGCCCGCTCGTGGGGAACCTGCCTGGTCGCCTGCCCGCAGTTACCGCAGAAACGATGCTCACGGGCCCAGGTGCCGATCTGCGCGGCATAACCCAGCACTTTGTAAACGGTGTGATCGCCTTCGAGCATGAACGCCCGCAGGCCTTTCCAGCTGCAGCCCGGCACATCCGCGTGGCTACGCAACTCCAGCAGGTAGACCGGTTCGCCGTCCAGATGACCGATGCCGTGTTCGGCAAGCATCGGCAGGTCCTGGCGCTTGAGCCATTCCCGCGGAAACAGCGCGCCATTGTCGTCGAACAGAAAGCCTTCGGGGCTGCGCGCGACGGCCCAGCCGCCCGGTTGATCGGTGTCCAGTACTGCGGTGGTCCAGCGTGAAGTCATTTTTCAATCAATCCAGAAATTCGGGTTTCTGTTTGCTCATATGGGCGGCCATGGCCACGCGCAAATCGGTGGATTGCAGCATGGCGGCGTTCCAGGTGGCGACGTATTCAAGGCCGTCGTCGATGCGATGGTCACGCATGTAGCTGATCATCTCTTTGGTGCCGGTGATCGCGATCGGCGACTTGCTGGCGATCTCGCGGGCAATGCCCATGACGCCATCGAGCAGGCTGGCGCTGTCGCTGTAGACGCGATTGACCAAGCCAATACTGCGCGCTTCCTCGGCGCCGAACGAGCGACCAGTGTAAGCCAGTTCGCGCAGCATGCCGTCACCGATGATCCGCGGCAAGCGTTGCAAGGTGCCGACGTCGGCGGCCATGCCGATGTCGATTTCCTTGATCGAGAATTGCGCGTCTTCTGCCGCATAACGCATGTCGCAGGCAGCGATCAGGTCAATCGCGCCGCCCAGGCAGTAACCCTGAATCGCCGCCAGCACCGGTTTGCGGCAGTTGTCGACGGCGTTGAACGAGGCCTGCAGTGCGAGAATCTTGCGCCGCAACAACCGCGCGTTGCGCCCCACATCCTTGCCCAGCTCATTGGCAACGCCGGCCAGCATCATCAGGTCGATGCCGGACGAAAAATGCTTGCCGGCGCCACTGAGCACGACTACCCGCACTTCATCGGTTTCGTCGACCCACTGGAAAATATCGATGATCTCGTTCCAGAACGCCGCGTTCATCGAATTGATCTTGTCCGGACGATTGATTTGCACATGGGCGATTTTATCGACCAGTTCGACGTTGAACGCGCTGTATTGAGACATGGCAATGATTCTCTACCGGGGCAAAAAAAGAGGCCCGAACTATAACAAGGCAGTGGTTGCAGCAGTAAGGCAGCGGTTCAGCCAAAAGCGGGACTTGCAGCTGCACCACAACGGTGCGCAGCCGTTTTGGCACACGCACACCCATGTGACCACCCCGTGACATTTTGGGGCCGGATGGCAAAAAAACAGGCATTTCGTCGGAGCAATTTACCTCTACCCGGTACGTCCGTACCTCTTTGAACCGATTGTCGAACAATTTTGCCATCCGTCCTTCAGCGCTCTAAGTTCTGGCCTAGACTGATTTTCGCGGGGCAAAACCGGCCGGTCACAAAGTAGAAAAATAATCGAAACTTTTGTTGTAAGTGGCCGGTCCTCTGACAGGTAGGTGCGTTGCGACTGGTGCAATCCTTGCAGCGTCCACTCCAGCCATTCTGCTTCAACGCTCGGGTAGCGTTTGCTGACCGATGCGTCGCGCGTTTGCGCCCGGCCACAGGATGTGGCCTTGCAACACGGTTTGCCAGACCTAGAACTAGATCAATAACACGGGAGATTCATATGATCAGTGCGGCTTTAGACATTCAGGGAGAACGTGCTCATCAGCAGGTCGGCGAAACGAGCGCCGTGAGCGCGCCAAGTGCCCAATCGATCAGCGTCCCCGGCACCAAGACGCTGACGCCAGTGGCCAGTCAGAATCCCAACAGAAAGAAAGTGTTGTTCGTGACCTCGGAAATCGCCGACCTGGTGAAGACCGGTGGTCTGGGCGACGTGTCCGCGGCACTGCCCCGGGCCATGGCGCACTTGCACGATGTGCGTGTGCTGATTCCCGGTTACCCACAAGTGCTGCACAGCGAAAACCCGATTCATATCATTGGCGAACTCGGTGGCCATGCGGCACTGCCGCCGTGCAAGATCGGGCGCATGGACATGCCCGACGGTCTGGTCATTTATGTGTTGATCTGCCCTGAACTGTACGAGCGCGAAGGTTCGCCTTACGGCGCCAACAACGGCCGCGACTGGCCGGACAACCATATTCGTTTCGCCCGCCTCGGCCTCGCGGCTGCCGACATCGCCGCCAACCTGGCGCAGATTCACTGGTGCCCGGACCTGGTCCATGCCCATGACTGGCCTGCCGGCCTCGCCCCTGCCTACATGCACTGGCGCGGGCAGCGCACACCGACGCTGTTCACCATTCACAACCTCGCCTATCAGGGTGTGACCAGCCTGGGCTCGTGCCCGGAGCTCGGTATTCCCACGCATGCCCTGCAACAGGAAGGCATGGAGTTCTACGGCAAGATGTCGTTCCTCAAGGCCGGCATGGCCTACTCGAGCCACATCACCACGGTCAGCGCCACTTACGCCCAGGAGATCACCACGCCGGACTTCGGCTGTGGCCTTGACGGCTTCCTCGCCGCCAAGACCCAGCAAGGCCTGCTCAGTGGCATTCCCAACGGCATCGATGAGAGCTGGGACTCGGCCACCGACCCGCACCTGTTCCGCCCGTTCGGCATCGGTGACTGGGAAGGCAAGGCGGTCAACGCCGCCCACGTGCGCGACCTGTTCGGCCTGGAAGATTCCGAGGGTCCGTTGTTCGCCGTCGTGTCGCGCCTGGTGTATCAGAAAGGCCTGGACCTGACCGAAGCCGTGTCCGAGTACATCGTCAAGTCCGGCGGCCAGATCGCGATCATCGGTCGCGGCGAGCCTGAAGAAGAACAGGCCATGCGTGAACTGGCCTTGCGTTTCCCTGGCCAGATCGGCGTGCGCATCGGCTTCAATGAAACCGACGCCCGCCGCATGTTCGCTGGCAGCGATTTCCTGCTGATGCCGTCGCGATACGAGCCGTGCGGCCTGAGCCAGATGTACGCCCAGCGCTTCGGTTCATTGCCGGTAGCCCGTAACACGGGCGGTCTGGCGGACACCATTGAAAACGGCGTGACCGGGTTCCTGTTCGACGAATCCACCGTGGAAAGCTATCAGGAAGCCCTGAGTCGGGCGTTCAAGGTCTTTGCCTTCCCAGGCCTGCTCAACGCCATGCGTTGCCGTGCCATGGCCGCGCCGTTCAACTGGTGCAAAGCCGTAGAACCGTATGCCGAACTTTACGAACAACTGGTGGCTAAAGCACTGGGGAAATCGAAACATCAGTAAGAGGTTTTTCAACAATGCCGTTACGGTCCTTTGAGACCTGGCCCCACGGCGCAATCATGCTGGACGCAGAACACACGCGTTTTGCCTTGTGGGCGCCAGATGCGTTTTTTGTCAGTGTCGAACTGGAAGATGGACAATCCTTGCCGCTACTGCCTCAGGCCGATGGCTGGTTCGTGATCAAGGCGCGCTGCCCCGCTGGCACGCGTTATCGCTACAACATCGATGGGGAAATTGAAGTGCCCGACCCCGCCTCCCGGGCGCAGGCCGGCGATGTGCATCAGCACAGCATCGTGGTCGATCCCCTCGCCTACGACTGGCAACACAGCCAATGGCTGGGTCGGCCGTGGAACGAGGCGGTCATCTACGAGTTGCACGTCGGCGCACTGGGCGGTTTCAGCGCCGTTGAAGCGCACCTGGCGCGCCTGGCGGAACTGGGCGTCACGGCGATCGAGTTGATGCCCATCGCGCAATTTCCCGGTGATCGCAACTGGGGCTACGACGGGGTCCTGCCCTACGCGCCCCAGGCCTCGTATGGCACCCCCGAACAACTCAAGCACCTGATCGACACCGCCCACGGCCATGGCCTCGGGGTGATTCTCGACGTGGTCTACAACCACTTCGGTCCCGACGGCAATTACCTGCACCGGTACGCCAAGGGGTTCTTCAACGAAGACAAGCACACGCCCTGGGGCGCGGCCATTGATTTCCAGCGCCGCGAGGTGAGGGAATTCTTCATCGAGAACGCTTTGATGTGGTTGCTGGAATACCGTTTCGACGGGTTGCGCTTCGACGCGGTGCACGCGATCAAAAGCCCGGACTTCCTCCAGGAACTGGCGCAACGCATCCGCCAGCAGATCGACCCGGCGCGGCATGTCTGGCTGACGGTCGAGAACGAGCACAATCAGGCCAGCCTGCTGCAGGAAGGTTACGACGCGCAGTGGAACGACGACGGCCACAACGCTTTGCACGTATTGTTGACCGGCGAAACCGACGCCTATTACGCCGACTACGCCGACAATCCCACGGAAAAACTGGCGCGCTGCCTGAGCCAGGGCTTTGTCTTCCAGGGCCACACCAACCGGGAAGGTGAAGCACGGGGCGAGCCCAGCGGGCATTTGCCGCCCAGTGCGTTCGTGTTGTTCTTGCAGAACCATGACCAGATCGGCAACCGGGCGTTTGGCGAACGGCTGGCGCGGCTGGCTCACCCGGACGCGCTGAAAGCCGCGACCGCGTTGCTGCTGTTGTCGCCGATGATCCCTCTGATGTTCATGGGCGACGAGTTCGCTGCTGAGCAGCCATTCCTGTTCTTCACCAGCCATCATGGCGAACTGGCG
Organism: Pseudomonas sp. 14P_8.1_Bac3; assembly: GCF_025466085.1. GTDB lineage: Bacteria > Pseudomonadota > Gammaproteobacteria > Pseudomonadales > Pseudomonadaceae > Aquipseudomonas. Next base: position 22,881 of record NZ_JANLOD010000063.1, on the reverse strand, counting down.
GAGCTGGTTCGTGAAGGCCGGCGTAACGAATTCGCCGCGTTCGACGCCTTTGCCGATCCGGAGAAACGTGAACGGATTCCCGACCCGAACGCGCAGCAGACCTTCGAAGACTCCCGCCCTGATCTGGCGGCGGATCAAGCCTCAGCCATTTACCAGTTGTATCGCCAACTGCTGAACATCCGTCACGAACGAATCGTGCCGCACGTGCCCGGTGCTCATCCGCTGGGTGCCGAGGTGCTGGCCAGGGGCGCGGTCACGGCGCGCTGGCAACTGGGCGACGGCAGCCTGCTACGCATTGACCTGAACCTCAGTGACAAGCCAGTGGTCCACTTTCCACAGGCCGACGCTTCGGTAGTGTTCGAACACCCGCCGAAGTCCATCGATCTGCTGGAACAGGGGACCCTTGCCCCGTATTGCGCGCTTGTCAGTCTCACGGCCGCAGCCCCTTTGCTACCCCCGGATGGAGAGCGCCAATGAGCGATGCGCAACTGGAAATACTGGCCGGCCGAGCTGGCCTGGCGGTCGACTGGATCGACGCCAATGGCCGCCCACAGAAAGTCGCTCCATCAGTGTTACGCAACGTCCTGACCGGACTAGGCCACCCGGCCAGCAGCGCCCAGGAAATCGACGCCAGCCTGCTCGAACTGCAACAGGTGCAACAGACCCGGCACTTGCCGCCACTGTTGACCGCGGACTTCGGCGTCGGACTGAACCTCGCGCATTATTTCGATCCCGAAACCCCTTGCGAAATCCACCTCGAAGACGGCTCGCGGCTGACCCTGAAACTGGATGCCGAAGCCACCTTGCCGGGCTTGATCCCGGTCGGTTATCAGCACGTCGACATCGACGGGCAGTCGTTTACCCTGGCCGTTGCGCCCGCCCGCTGCTACAGCGTCGGCGATGCGGTCGACAACCCGATCCCGCGTGCCTGGGGCCTGAGCGTGCAGCTGTATTCGCTGCGCCGTCCCGGCGATGGCGGTTTCGGCGACACCCAGGCACTGGAAGACCTCGCCCGTGTGGCCGGTGAGCGCGGTGCCGAAGCCCTGGCGATCAGTCCGCTGCACGCCATGTTCAGCAGCGACACCCAGCGCTACAGCCCATATTCGCCTTCCAGCCGCTTGTTCCTCAACAGCCTGTACGCAGCGCCCGGTGCCATCCTCGGTGAGCGCGCCCTGCGCACAGCGATCGATACCACGGGACTGGCCGCTGAACTCAAGCACCTGGAAACGCTGCCGCTGATTGACTGGCCGGTCGCGGCAGAAGTCAAACATCGTTTGTTGCAGGCGCTCTACGAAGGGTTTGTCCAGGGCGAACATCCGTTGCATGCTGATTTCAGCAGCTTTCGCCACTCCGGCGGCGAAGCGCTGGAGAACCATTGCCGCTTCGAAGCCATTCAGGAATCCCGGGTCGCCAAGGGCGAAAACCCCGACTGGCGCGAATGGCCGGAACAATGGCGTGACCCGCGCAGTGCGGCGCTGGCCGAATTTGCCGAAGAGAACGCCGGGCGCATTGGCTTCTTCGCCTTCTGCCAATGGCTGATCACTCGCTGCCTGGAGCGCGCCCAAACGGCGGCCCGCAGCAGCGGCATGAGCATCGGCCTGATCGCCGACCTGGCGGTTGGTGCCGATGGCGGTGGCAGCCAGGCCTGGAGTCGCCAGGACGAATTGCTCGCCTCGCTGACCGTCGGCGCGCCGCCCGACATTCTCAATCGCAGCGGCCAGGGCTGGGGGATTTCCGCGTTCTCGCCCGAAGGGCTAGTACGCAACGGTTTCCGCGCCTTCATCGAAATGCTCCGGGCCAACTTCGCCCACGCCGGCGGCCTGCGCATCGACCACGTCATGGGCCTGCAACGCTTGTGGGTGATCCCCAACGGCGCATCGCCCGCAGATGGCGCTTACCTTTATTACCCGATCGACGACATGCTGCGCTTGCTGTCGCTGGAGTCCCATCGTCATCAGGCGATCGTGCTCGGCGAAGACTTGGGCACCGTACCAGACGGCTTGCGCGAGAAACTCATCGCCCGCTCGATTCTGGGCATGCGCGTGATGCTGTTCGAACAGGACAACACCCACTTCAAGCCCATCCTCGACTGGCCGGACAACGCACTGGCGACCACCAGCACTCACGATCTGCCGACGCTCAATGGATGGTGGCATGGCCGCGATATCGACTGGAATGCCCGACTGGGGCTGGTCGACGCCCAGGGTGAAATCGACTCGCGCCATCATCGCGAGCGCGAACGCGAGGGCTTGCGCCGGGTGCTGAGCGAGGACCCGCAGAACTTCCGCGAGGAGTCCCACGAAACCGATCAGGTGCTGGACGCGGCCATTCGTTTCCTCGGCCACACCCGCGCGCCTTTGGTGTTGCTGCCGCTGGAGGATGCCCTGGGCATCGAACAGCAGGCCAACCTGCCCGGCACCATCGATTCGCATCCGAACTGGTCGCGCCGCTTGCCCGGCGACAGCGAAGCACTGCTCGATCACCCGGACGCCGCCCGGCGCCTGGAACTGCTCGCCTGCGCGCGACTTCAGGCCGCCGAGCGTGACCGATGAACCAGCAAAACATTCAGCCCCTGCGCGCCACCCTGCGCCTGCAGTTTCATAAAGGCTTTACCCTCGACGATGCGGTGCCGCTGGTGCCCTACTTCGCCAGGCTCGGCATCAGCCATGTCTACGCCTCGCCGATCCTGAGCGCCCGTGCCGGCTCCATGCACGGCTACGATGTGGTGGACCCGACCACGGTCAACCCGGAGCTGGGTGGCGAAACGGCATTGCGCCGGCTGGTCAGTGCGCTGCGCGAGCAGAACATGGGCCTGATCCTCGACATCGTTTCCAACCACATGGCAGTAGGCGGCAGCGACAATCCCTGGTGGCTGGACTTGCTGGAATGGGGACGGTTGAGCCCGTACGGCGAGTTCTTCGACATTCAGTGGCATTCCCCCGATCCGATGATGGAAGGCCAGTTGCTGCTGCCCTTCCTTGGCAGTGATTACGGCGTGGCTTTACAGGAAGGCACCCTGCCCCTGCGCTTCGATGCGCAGCATGGCGCGTTTTACGTCGAGCACTACGATCACCACTTCCCGATCTGCCCGATGCAGTACGGCGAACTGCTGAAAGCCGATGACGAGCAACTCAAGTCCCTGGCGGACCGCTTCAGCACCTTGAGTTACCAGACCGACGCCCACGGCCTGGCGCTGCCGCTGAAAAACCAGCTGCGCGATCTGGCCACCGATCCGGCGCTGCTGCAACTCATTGAACAGAACCTGAAAGCCTACGATTCGCTGACTCCGGAAGGCTTTCAGCGCCTGCATCAATTGCTGGAGCGGCAAAGCTACCGTCTCGCCAGTTGGCGCACGGCGGCGGACGACATCAACTGGCGGCGCTTTTTCGATGTCAACGAACTCGGCGGTCTGCGTGTAGAGCGCCCGGCGGTGTTCGAAGCGACGCACGCGAAGATCTTCGAGTTGGTGACAGAGGGATTGATCGACGGGCTGCGCATCGACCACATCGACGGACTCGCCGATCCGCGCGGCTATTGCCGCAAGCTGCGACGTCGGGTCGACAGTCTGGCGCCCGGACGGCACCTGCCCATCTACGTCGAGAAGATTCTTGGCGAGGGCGAAACCCTGCACCGTGACTGGTCGGTAGATGGCACCACCGGTTACGAATTCATGAACCAGTTGTCGTTGCTGCAACACGACCCTGCCGGCGCCGAAACCTTGGGTGAGCTGTGGAGCCGCTACAGCGAACGGCCGGCGGATTTCCGTCAGGAAGCGCAACTGGCCCGTCAGCAAATTCTCAACGGTTCCCTGGCCGGGGATTTCGAAAGCGTCGCCCAGGCGTTGCTGCAAGTAGCCCGGGGTGACCTGATGACCCGTGACCTGACCCTCGGTGCGATTCGCCGAGCGTTGCAGGAACTGATCGTGCATTTCCCGGTGTATCGCACCTATATCAGTCCTCGCGGGCGTTCCGACCAGGACGATGTGTTTTTCCAGCAAGCCATGGACGGTGCGCGGCAAACCCTTGGCGAGGCCGATTGGCCTGTGCTCGATTGCCTGGCTAACTGGCTGGGCGGCGAGCCGTGGCGCAAACGTCCGGTGGGTCGTCCGCGCAAGATACTCAAGCATGCGTGTGTACGCTTCCAGCAACTGACGTCGCCAGCGGCGGCGAAGGCCGTGGAAGACACCGCGTTCTATCGCTCGGCGGTGTTGCTGTCACGCAATGACGTGGGCTTCAGCACCGAGCAGTTCAGCGCGCCGGTGGAAGACTTCCACGCGGCGTGCCTCAATCGCCTGGAAGAATTTCCCGACAACCTGCTGGCCACCGCGACCCACGACCACAAGCGCGGCGAAGACACCCGCGCCCGGCTGGCGGTGCTGAGCGAGCGCAGCGCCTGGTTCGCCGAGCAGGTGCCGCTGTGGCAGACCTTGGCCCGGCCCTTGCGCGATGACGACCTGATGCCGACGGCCGGCGACGAGTTGATCCTGTACCAGGCGCTCCTCGGCAGTTGGCCGTTGGATCTGCGCAATGACGATACCGCGGCGTTCGAGGACTACACTCAACGGGTGTGGCAGTGGCAACAAAAAGCCCTGCGCGAAGCCAAGTTGCAAAGCAGCTGGAGCGCGCCCAACGAGGCTTACGAGCAAGCGACCCGCCAATTCCTCGAACGTCTGCTGCTGAGTCCCGAAGGTGAGCTGTTGCGCGCAGCCCTCGGTAAAGCCGCGATGTCCATCGCCGTCCCCGGCGCACTCAATGGATTGGCGCAAACCTTGCTGCGCATGACCGTGCCGGGGATTCCGGACCTGTACCAAGGCAATGAGTACTGGGACTTCTCCCTGGTCGATCCGGATAACCGGCGTCCGGTGGATTACGCCAACCGACAACAAGCCCTGCAACGTCCACTGGACCTGCCCGGCCTGCTGACGAACTGGCGCGACGGGCGCATCAAGCAAACCTTGATTGCGTGCACCTTGAACCTGCGCGCCGAGCACGCCGGGCTGTTTCATCGTGGGTCGTATCAAGCGCTGGAAGTGGTCGGCAGTGAGGCACACCGGGTGCTGGCATTTGCGCGTTCCTGCAACCGGCAGCGGGCCATCGTGATCGTGCCGATCCATTGTGCAGCGCTGCTGAAAAACAGTGCCGAACCTCAGGTCGGCGCGCCGCAGTGGGGCGATACACGGGTCAAATTACCGTTCACCACCCCTGGCGAAAATCTAAAGGGACTTTTTTCCAGCGTCGCAGTCACAGAAAACAAGGAGCTGACGATTGGCGCTGCGCTGGGGGATTTCCCGGTCAATCTCTTTATCCAAACTTTGAGTTCAGTTCAGGAGCATAGCGATGAGCACCGACGATAAACGCATCCGCGAGTTTGCCTATCAGATCTGGGAATCGGAAGGGAAGCCTGAAGGCCATGAAGAACGTCATTGGGAGATGGCCCGGAAGCTGGCGGAAGCCGAAGCCTTGGCGCCGAAGAAATCGCCAAAGGCTGTCGGCAGCAAGACAAGCGCCGCCAAACCGACGGTAAAAGCCGATGGCGTGCTCAACGGCCAGGCCAATGGCAAGGCTGCGGCCTCGAAAGCCAAGGCCAAGCCTGCTTCAGCAGCGGCGAAAGTCACCCCGCCGGGTGAAAAAGCTGCCGAGAAAAAACCGCGAAGCACGAAAAAACCGGCGGTTTAACGCTTCACTTCATCGCATTCGATTGAACGCGTGGCGAGCCCGCTCGCCACTGCGGACGCGCTCGTCCGCAAAAAACGCTGTACCTGTAGGAGCGAGCCTGCTCGCGATGGACGTCAGCGATAACGCGTAGTGACTGAATCAACGCGTTGCTCGTGAGTTCCTCGCGAGCAAGCTCGCTCCTACAGGACGAATGACCCCCTTATTTGCAGGAGCCTGTATGAGCAATCCAAAGAAAGCCGCGCCAGAACCTCAAGCCGAGGCCTCGCGCATCCGGGAAGGCCTGCCCTTCCCACTGGGCGCGACCTGGGATGGTCTGGGGGTCAACTTCGCCTTGTTTTCCGCCAACGCCACCAAGGTTGAACTGTGCATCTTCGATGACGCTGGCGAGGTAGAACTTGAGCGCATCGAGCTGCCGGAATACACCGACGAGATCTATCACGGTTATCTGCCCGACGCCCATCCGGGGCTGATCTACGGCTACCGTGTCTATGGCCCGTATGACCCGGCCAACGGTCATCGCTTCAACCACAACAAACTGCTGATCGACCCGTACGCCAAACAACTGGTCGGCGAGCTGAAATGGTCCGAAGCGCTGTTCGGCTACACCATCGGCCATCCCGACGCCGACCTGAGCTTCGACGAACGAGACAGTGCGCCGTTCGTGCCCAAGTGCAAGGTGATCGACCCGGCGCACACGTGGGGTCATGACCATCGCGTCAGCGTGCCGTGGGACAAGACGATCATTTATGAGACCCACGTGCGTGGCATTAGCATGCGTCACCCCTCGGTTCCTGAGAATGTGCGTGGCACCTTTGCCGGGTTGATGGTCGATGACGTGCTGGAACACATCCGCAAGCTCGGCGTGTCCACCGTGGAACTGCTGCCGATTCACGCCTTCGTGAATGACCAGCACCTGCTGCACAAGGGCATGACCAATTACTGGGGCTACAACAGCATCGCGTTTTTCGCCCCGGACCCGCGCTACCTGGCCAGTGGCAAGATCGCCGAGTTCAAGGAGATGGTCGCGCACCTGCACGAAGCCAATCTCGAAGTGATCCTCGACGTGGTCTACAACCACACCGCCGAGGGCAACGAACAAGGTCCGACCCTGTCCATGCGTGGCATCGACAACGCCTCGTACTATCGCTTGATGCCCGACGACAAGCGCTTCTACATCAACGATTCCGGCACCGGTAACACCCTGGACCTGAGTCATCCGTGCGTACTGCAGATGGTCACCGACTCCCTGCGTTACTGGGCCACGGAAATGCACGTCGACGGTTTCCGCTTTGACCTGGCGACCATCCTCGGGCGTTACCACGATGGTTTCGACGAGCGTCACAGCTTCCTCGTCGCCTGTCGCCAGGACCCGGTGCTGCGCCAGGTGAAAATGATTGCCGAGCCCTGGGACTGCGGTCCCGGCGGTTATCAGGTCGGTGGCTTTCCGCCGGGCTGGGTCGAGTGGAACGACAAGTTCCGCGACACCGTGCGCGCCTTCTGGAAAGGCGATGAGGGTCAATTGGCCGACTTTGCCAGCCGCATGACCGCCTCGGGGGAAATGTTCAACCAGCGTGGTCGTCGTCCGTACTCGTCGGTGAACTTCATCACCGCCCACGACGGTTTCACCCTCAACGACCTGGTGTCGTACAACGACAAGCACAACGAAGCCAACGACGAGAACAACCAGGACGGCAGCAACAACAACCTGTCGTGGAACCATGGCGTCGAAGGCCCGACCGACGACCCCGAGATCAACGAATTGCGCTTCCGCCAGATGCGCAACTTCTTCGCCACCTTGCTGCTGTCCCAGGGCACACCCATGCTGGTGGCGGGCGACGAATTTGCCCGCACCCAGGACGGCAACAACAACGCCTACTGCCAGGACAGCGAAATCGGCTGGGTCAACTGGGACCTGAGCGAGGACGGCAAGGCCCTGCTCAAGTTCGTCAAACGCCTGATCAAATTACGCCTGGCCTACCCGATCCTGCGCCGCGGACGCTTCCTGGTGGGCAATTACAACGAGGACATCGGTGTCAAGGATGTCACCTGGCTCGCGCCCAGCGGCGAAGAGATGACCATCGAGCAATGGGAAGACGCCCATGGCAAGTGCCTGGGCATGCTGCTCGATGGTCGCGCCCAGGAAACCGGGATTCGCCGCAAGGGCGGTGACGCGACGTTGTTGCTAGTGGTCAACGCGCACCACGACATCGTCAATTTCACCCTGCCGGAAGTGCCGGATGGCGGCTTCTGGACCTGCATGATCGACACCAACCAGCCGTCGGTCCGTGGCCAGGAGCGCTTCGCGTTCGGGCACGAATATTCGGTCACCGGCCGTTCGTTGCTGCTGTTCGAATTGCAGCATGAGGAAGAAGAGTGAAATGGACCTACAGGCTTTTCTGCAGCGACAGCCACCGGACTACGCCGACACTCAGGCGCTAGGCCGGTGCCTGCGGGAAATGGTCGAGGCGGGTCTCGATCAGCTCCCGCTGCCGGGCGGTGGCCAGACGCTGGAAAGGTTCCAGCGTCTGGCCGAGGTTGGCGGGCATGACTTGGGGTTGTGCAAGCTGTACGAAGGTCATACCGACGCCCTGGCGATCATTCAGCAACTGGGCGGCTCGCCCACGGCTTGCAGCACGTGGGGAATGTGGGCAGCGGAACCACCGGACGCGCGGGTACGGGTCAGCCGGCAAGGTCAGCTCGTAGCCTTGAACGGCCGCAAAGCCTGGTGTTCGGGGGCCGCGGCGTTGAGTCATGCGCTGCTCACCGCCTGGGACGAACAGGACCGGCAGCAATTGGTCGCGGTGGCGCTGGATCAGCCTGGTGTGACCGTCACCGATCAAGGCTGGCAAGCCGTGGGCATGGCTGCCACCGGCAGCGTGGAGGTGCTGTTCGACGGCGCCGAAGCCCAGGCCATCGGTCATCCCGGCGATTACCTGCGGCGCCCGGGTTTCTGGCAAGGCGGAATCGGCATCGCGGCGTGCTGGTATGGCGCGGCGCAAAGCCTCGCCGAACGGCTGCGAAGTCATTGTGCCCATCGCGAAGAACCCCACGCCCTCGCCCATCTCGGTGCCGTCGACAGTGCGCTGCATGCCGCGGCGACGGTGTTGCGCTTCAGCGCCTCGAGTATTGACGCAGCGCCTCAGGAGGATGCTGAAGGCCTGGCTCGCCGGGCCCGGGCGGTGGTTGAAAACAGTGTCGAGCAGGTGATTCTGCACGTCGGCCACGCCCTTGGCGCCGGCCCGTATTGCAAGGACCGGCAGTTCGCCCGACTGATCGCCGACCTGCCGGTGTTCCTGCGGCAAAGCCACGCAGAACGCGACCTTGCCGCCCTCGGCAAGCACGTCATCAACGGAACATGGACGTTATGAAAACCAATCCTATCGTCGGTCAGGGCACGCCCCTGCACCAGTGGCAGACCTCCAGCCATCTGGCGCAATTGCCAGTGATCGACATTCTCGATCTGGTGCCGCAAGGCTCGCGGGCCGTGATCGTAGCGCCACATCCGGACGATGAAGTGCTCGGCTGCGGCGGCTTCCTGCAATTACTCGCTGCCGCCGGCAGACCGTTGGAGTTGATTTCGGTCACCGATGGCAGCGCCAGTCACCCCGGTTCCCGGCGCTGGCCGGTCGAGCGCTTGAGCGTGGTGCGGCCGCAGGAGTCGGCCGAAGCGTTACGTCGACTCGGCTTGCCATTGCACAGCCTGAAATGGTTACGGGGTGGGTTCGCCGACAGCCAGGTAGCGTCGCGGGAAGCGCAGTTGAGTGAATTCATCGAGCGACACCTGCGGCCCAACGACGTGGTGTTCACTACGTGGCGCGAAGACGGGCATTGCGATCATGAGGCGGTCGGGCGTGCCAGCGCTGCGGCGGCGAAACGGGTTGGCGCGACCGTGCATGAGCTGCCCGTCTGGACCTGGCACTGGGCAACGCCTGAAGACAGCCTGGTGCCCTGGGAGCGAGCGCGAAAAATCCTGCTGACGCCGCCGCTGGTGGCGCGCAAACGTCATGCGATTCACGCCTTCGCCAGTCAACTGGAAGGCGACCCGCACATCGGCTTGCCGCCGGTGCTGGCGCCGTATGTGATCGATCGTTTGCTGCAACCATTCGAGGTGGTGTTTCTATGAGTGTCGAGGATCGTTACTTCGATGGATTGTTTGCCGGCAACGACGATCCCTGGGCGTTTCGCCAGCGCTGGTACGAACAGCGTAAACGGGCAATTACCCTGGCCGCGTTGCCCCGGCCGCGCTACCGCTCGATCTTTGAACCCGGCTGCGCCAACGGTGAATTGAGCGCCGACCTGGCGACGCGCTGCGATCGCCTGCTGTGTTACGACACGGCGTCAGCCGCCGTGGCCCTGGCGCGCACACGCCTGAGCCTGTTCGATCACGCCGAAGTCCACCAGGGTCGCCTGCCCGGCGACTGGCCGAACGAACAGTTCGACCTGATCGTGCTAAGTGAAGTCGGCTATTACCTGGACGCCGACGACCTCAACCAGCTGATTCAACACGCCGCGCAGTCGCTGACGGCCGACGGTCAATTGCTGGCCTGTCACTGGCGCCCACCGATCGATGGCTGCCCGTTGAACGCTCGGCAGGTCCATGACCAGTTGCACGAGCATCTGCACTTGCCGCGCCTGGTCCTGCATCAGGAAGCCGATTTTCTGCTGGAACTCTGGAGCCGCGAACCACGCTCCGTGGCGGCGCTGGAGGGCTTGCGATGATCGGCATCCTGATCCCGGCGCATAACGAAGAAGATTTGCTTGACGACTGTTTGCAAGCGGCGTTGCGTGCGGCGCAACACGAGCTGCTTGGCGGTGAGCCGGTCGACGTGTTGGTGGTGCTCGACAGTTGCACCGACCGGTCGTCCGCGATTGTCGGCCGCTACCCGGTGCATTGCCTGGAAATCGACGCGCGCAATGTCGGCCAGGCCCGCGCGGTCGGGGCGCGCTTTCTGCTGGAGCGCGGGGCGCGCTGGATTTCCTGCTCCGACGCCGACAGTCGTGTCGCCCACGACTGGCTGGTGGCGCAGCTGTCGCTTGCCGTTGATGCGGTGTGCGGTACGGTCACCGTGGAAACCTGGGATGAGTCGTTCGACGAAGCTGCGCAGATTCGTTATCACCAGCATTATCAGGCCCGCGAAGGCCACCGGCATATTCACGGCGCCAATCTCGGCATCAGTGCTGACGCCTATCGGCGCGCCGGTGGTTTCAAAGCGTTGGCCTGCGATGAGGATGTGCAGTTGGTGCGACAGCTTGAACGCTGCGGGGCGACGATCGCCTGGAGCCACCGTCCTCAGGTGCTGACCAGTGCCAGGCTGGACAGTCGCGCCCGGGGTGGCTTCGGCGATTACTTGCGAGGAATGATTCAGAGCGGATAAAAAACCCACCGTTTGGAACATAAACGCGACGAACAGCGTGAGTTGAGCAATACTCTGCTCGCTGCAATCCAGGGCCCGGAGCGCGGCACATTGCTATCCATTACAACAAGGACGTAGTCTGATGAAACCTGTTTCCCTCAGCGACAGCAGCCTGTCAGCCCAGATCTGGAACTCCGCGCCTCAGCTGGAAAATGTTCCGGTCATCAACACCCAGACGTTGGTTCCCACCGGTGCACGCGCCGTGGTGATCGCCCCGCACCCCGGCGACGAAGTGGTGACCTGCGGCGGCCTTCTGCAACTGCTCAGCGCCCTCGGTCATCCCCTGCAATTGATCTCGATTACCGATGGCAGCGCCAGTCACCCGGGGTCGCAGCAATGGTCGGAGAAACGCCTCAGCGTGTTCCGCCCGCAGGAAAGCGTCGAAGCCCTGCGCCGCCTCGGGTTGCCGATGCACAGCCTGAAGTGGATTCGCGGCGGGTTTACCGATAACGCACTGGCCGAGCGCGAGCTGCAATTGACCGAATTCATCGCCCGGTACCTGCGACCGGGCGATGTGGTGTTCAGCACCTGGTGCGAGGACGGCAACATCGACCATGACGCGGTTGGTCGCGCCAGTGCGCAAGCGGCGTCGATGGTCGGGGCGGCGTTCAATGAGGTGCCGGTCTGGGCCTGGCACTGGCCAACGCGGGACAGCAACCTGATCCCCTGGCACCGCGCCCGCAAGCTCCGGCTCGATACCTGGACCGTCGCGCGCAAAAGCCACGCCACCCACGCCTACGCCAGCCAGCTCGACGGCGAACCCGCCATCGGCCTCGCCCCGTTGATACCACCGGTGTTACTGGAGCGGATGCGGTTGCCCTATGAAATCGTGTTCATCTGAACGGCGGGCCAGCTCCTGCAGGGTTATGTGGCGGGCAGGAATAGTGTGAACTCCGGGCTCCTGCAGGATTGATATGAGCCCGCTATCCTGACCCATCGCGCAAACTGAACTGCCCGCCCCCGCATCAGTCGCATACATAAGCAGCCCTGATTCAGAGGAGTGAACGTGACCAGTGATTCCAAGCGACAGGCCGTCGAATCGATGCCATCCGAGGCGCCTCCGGCGATTCATCGAATCAGGGTGCTGACGGTCAATACCCACAAGGGTTTTACCGCGCTCAACCGACGCTTCATTCTCCCGGAACTGCGTGAAGCGGTGCGCAGCACCTCGGCGGACCTGGTGTTTCTGCAGGAGGTTGTCGGCGAGCACGAGCGCCATTCTTCCCGTTTCAACGACTGGCCGCAGACCTCGCAATACGAGTTTCTGGCCGACAGCATGTGGAGCGACTTCGCCTACGGGCGCAACGCGGTCTACCCCGATGGCCACCACGGCAACGCCCTGCTGTCGAAATACCCCATCCGCGAATACCGCAACCTCGACGTCTCGATCACCGGCCCCGAACGCCGCGGGCTCCTGCATTGCGTGCTCGATGTGCCAGGCCACGCCGAAGTCCACGCAATCTGCGTCCACCTCAGCCTGCTGGAAAGCCACCGCCAACTTCAGCTGGAACTGCTCTGCCAACTGCTCGAATCCCTGCCCGATGATGCCCCCGTGATCATCGCCGGCGACTTCAACGACTGGCAGTTGCAAGGCAACGCGGCCCTCGCCCGTCGCGACTACCTGCACGAAGCCTTCGAACGCCATCACGGTCGCCCGGCAAAAACCTATCCGGCGCGGTTTCCGTTGCTACGCCTGGACCGGATCTACCTGCGCAATGCCAGCAGTCATGATCCGCGCATATTGGGCAGCAAACCGTGGACGCACCTGTCGGATCATTTGCCACTGGCGGTGGAAGTGCATCTCTGACTTTTTCCACCCAACCCTGAAAAAAACCCAAATAAACGCCCTACCTGTTACTTATGACAGTAGCCGGGCTACCAATTCTATTGTTACGGTGCGTCTGTCCATACCGGTTGTCATATGGACGGGACCGTTGCAGCCAGAATTGCCAGGGTTTTCAGTAGGGATCACTGCGTTTTTCGTCTCGCAATCAGCGCTGCCAGGGCACCCGAATCACTGTCACTCATGACGAGGGCACGGTTCGGCGCCAGCTGATGCGTGGAGACGAACATGAGTTTTGCGACCGTGCTGCCCAAGTATCGCTATTCTGCGTGCGCCTTTTCCCTCTATCTGTGTGTCGGCTGGTCTCACACCGCCCACGCGGCGTGCACGCTGACCCCGACCGCGGGTAACGACAACTTCACCTGTGACAGCGGCAGCAGCGGGCCGCTGACCGATCTGACCGGCAACAACACCCTGACCTTTCCCGCCAACGGCACCGGTGTGATCAACGGCAACGTGCGCTTCGGTGCGGGGGCCGACAGCGTGATCATGAATTCCGGAACGATCAACGGCACCCTTGATCAGGGCGACGGCGCCAATACCCTCACCATCAGCGCCGGGCAAATCACCGGCGCCGTTAATCAAGGCGCCAATATCGACAATTTCGTCATGAGCGGCGGGACCCTCCAGTCCCTGGCCCAAGGCGACAGCCGTGATTCGTTCCTGATGACCGGCGGCACCATCGTTGGCGCCTTCGAAGATGGCGATGTGGCCAGAATGACCGGGGGCAGCATCGGTCGGGTCGACATGAAGCTCGACAACAATATTTTCGACCTGTCGGGCGGGCAGATCATCGGCAACCTGGTCACCGGTTTCGGCACCGACACGATCATCGTTTCTGGCGGGCGAATCGGTGGCAACATCAGCGTCAGCGGCGGCAATGACAGCATCACCGTCACCGGCGGCGAGATCGTCGGCGAGATCCGCGCCAGCGCCGGCGATGACACGCTGGTATGGGACGGTGGCGGGATCATCCGCTCGGCGATCCTGATGGACGTCGGCAATGATCGGGCAACCCTGCGCAATCTGACGCAAAGCACCCTCGCGACCACCCCGACGCTCGACGGCGGCACCGGCAACAACGTGCTGACCTTCGACAAGACCACCTCCGCCGGTGCCAGCCGCTACACCAATTGGGAAACGGTCAACCTCACCAACGGCTCGCGCTTCGACCTGGACGGCATTTTCAGCCTGGGCGACAGCGCCACCGGCACCGGCGTCTTCAACATTGATGGCAGCAGCACGCTGACATCGGTCCAGGGCAGCATTGCAGCGTTCACACCCGGCCAACTGGCCACGCTGAACAACAGCGGTGTAATCGACCTCACCAGTGGCAACACCCGGACCAACGACACCTTGACCGTTCAGGGCAACTACGACCGGCAATGGTGGTCAATTGCTGCTGCAAAGTGCGCTCGGCGATGACAGCTCGCCCAGCGACAAACTGGTGGTCAACAACGGCACGTTGACCGGCAACACGCTGATCACGGTCACCAACGTCGGCGGCACAGGCGCCGCAACCCTGCAAAACGGCATTCAACTGGTGCAAGCCCAGGGCACAGCCGTCAGCAATAGTGGCGCCTTCGCGCTGAACGCCCCGGTGTCGGCCGGAGCGTTCGATTACAACCTGTTCAAGGGCGGCGTCACCGTCGGCAGCGAAAACAGCTGGTATTTGCGCTCGACGGTGGTTGCACCGCCGCTGGTCGCGGTGGCGAACGCGGACCCGACGCTGCCGCCGACCCTCGAACCTCTCGTGCCCGTCCCCGTGGCAGCTGCCGTCGCCGGGGAGATTCCGCTGTTACCTGCCGCCGTGCCGGGTGCCGCGCCGATCCCGCTGTACCGCGCCGAAGTCCCGGTCTGGTCAGTGATGCCGCCCGCCGCCGCGCAGCTGGCGCTGAACGCGCTTGGCACCTTCCACGATCGTCAGGGCGATCAGCGCCTGCTCAGCGAAACCGGCGCCCTGAGCGCGGGCTGGGGCCGGGTCTATGGCAAGAACTTCGAACAGACCTGGGCCGGCACCGTAACCCCGAAACTCGACGGTTCGCTCAACGGCTTTCAGGTCGGTAATGACCTGTTTAGCTCGCAACTGGCCGGTGGGCAAACTCAACGGACTGGTTTCTTCGTCGGCCATAGTCGCTTGCAGGGCGATGTCGACGGTTTCAACGGCGGCTTCCAGGGCAAAAGCGCGGGCAAGGTCGACCTTGAAGGCAACAGCCTTGGCCTCTACTGGACGCTGATCGATCCCGCCGGTGCCTACCTCGACACCGTCGCGATGTACACCTGGCTGGACGGTGACAATCATTCTGATCGCGGCCTGAAGATCGACAACGATGGGCACGTCATGACCCTCTCTGCCGAGGTCGGCTACCCGATCCCGGTAGCCGACAATTGGGTGATCGAACCCCAGGCGCAAGCCATCTACCAGAAAGTGCAGCTCGACGGCCAGGACGACGGCATCTCACATGTCTCGTTCGATGCCGATAACAGCTGGACCGGCCGCGTCGGCGCGCGCCTCAAGGGGCGTTATGCAGTCAGCGGCAGGCCGCTCGAACCGTACGTGAGGGCGAATATCTGGCACACCTTCACCGGTACCGATACGGTCACTTTCGACCATGTCGATCAGATCGACACCCAGCAACGCGCCTCATCCGCCGACCTCGGGGTGGGAATGGTGTTGAGCCTGGCCTCGTCGGTCAGTGTGTACGCTGGCGTCGACTACACCAGCAATATCGACAGTAACCAACAACGGGGAATTTTCGGCAACGCAGGTATCAGAGTGAGTTGGTAGCGGTTTAGAAGGCTCTGGCCCGTCGTTGTTCGACGTTTATTCGAACAAACAAGAACTTAGAGATTCGCCAGAAACCAGCCACTTAAATCACCTGAAATAACAGAACCGCTTATCGGCCATTTTCTTGACGCGCCCGCTTCAGTCTTCTTAGCTTCACGTTACTACCCCCGAAGTACCATCAGACAAGCCTCAGTTTCCCGTGAAAACGGGCAGCTGAAGGCTTGCTCTAATCCATTCGGCCGCCCCTCATTCGGGGTAGGAGAGACGCCAAAAGCGAGATAACGCATGCGACTGCAAGGTAGACCTCCATGAAAACTTCATTCACCCAACAAGAGATCAAAATCACGTTTTGCACGGTGTCGAGTTCACTCCTGCTGTGCTCAACCATGGAAGTGCAGGCCACGCCGGCTGCCGATGAAGAAACCGCCCCCTGGTATTACCAGGATGTTCCGTCCCTTGCCCTGCCCGCTTTCGCTAACACCTATCCCGGCCGATTCAGCGCCGCAGCCGATTTGCGAAGTTCACGCCTGACAATCGAAGATGCCGCGCCGTCGGCCTGGGATCAGGTCTATGGCCAACCGGCGCGCCAGGCCCAGACCGATTACGAGTCACAGGGGCTCGGCCTTTCCGGCACCAACTCATCCAAAGGCCCGGCGATCCTGACCCTGCAAAGCAGCAGCGGGCATACCCAGCAGGTCGGTCTGATCGGCGGTATCAGTCAGTTCCAGGCCAACGGCAATGGTCTGCTCACCAGCCGCGCCCTTGCTGACCCGAACACTGACACCCTGAACCTGCAAGGCCAAAGCCTCGGCGCCTACTGGAGCCTGACCGGCCCTCAGGGCTGGCACGTGGATTTGACGGCCAGCGGTGGTCGGGTCAATGGCTTCAGCCGCAATGAACAAGGCGCCCGCCAGGCCACTGAAGGCAGCGCCCTGACCCTCTCGGTGGAAGGCGGTTTCCCGATCGGTCTGAGCGAGAACTGGATCGTCGAACCCCAGGCGCAGTTGATCAATCAACGCATCACGCTGGACACGCCGTATGCGGGGTCCGGCAATGCGTCGTCCACTGACCTCACGTCCTGGAGCGGCCGGGTCGGCGCCCGCTTGAAAGGCAGTTACGACATCAACGGGCTGGGCGTCGAACCCTACGTGCGGACCAACTTGTGGCACACGGTGTATACCGGCAACACCGTGACCCTCGATCAGGTCGACAAGATCAGCAGCAGCCGGAACTCATCGACGGTTGATGTGGGATTGGGGCTGGTGGCACGGGTGACGCCGGTGGTGAGTCTGTACGTCAGCGCGGATTACAGCAGCGACGTGGATGACAATGATTTGAATGGGTTGATCGGGAGTCTGGGGATTCGGATGCGGTGGTGAGCGGTTGGATCTGCAGATTTGAGTTGTCCGGGCCTACGCCTTCGCGAGCAAGTCGAATTGCTCGCGAAGGGCGCGACGCGGTCTAGAAGATCAACCCTCCGGCCGCAGCATCAACACCGCCAGCGGCGGCAGATTCAGCACCAGCGACAGAGCCTGCCCATGGCTCGCTTCTTCCTCGGTAAACGCCTCGCCACCGTTGCCGTAGTTAGAACCGGCGTAGGTCGCCGAATCACTGTTGATGACCTCGCTCCAGCGTCCGGCAAACGGTACGCCGATGCGATACCCCGCACGCGGCACCGGTGTGAAGTTCGCCACCACCAGCACCGGACGCCCGTCTTTGCTCCAGCGCAGGAACGCATAGACGCTGTTGATCGCGTCGTCGCCAATCAGCCACTGGAAGCCTTGCGGCGCATCGTCCTGGTCATGCAGCGCCGGTTCCTCGCGGTACAAGCGATTCAGGTCGCTGACCAGTTTCTGCACGCCTTTGTGTTCCGAATACTGCAGCAGGTACCAATCAAGCTGCTGGTCATGGTTCCATTCGCGCCACTGGCCAAATTCACAGCCCATGAACAATAGCTTCTTGCCCGGGTGCGCCCACATGAAACTCAGGTACGCCCGCAGGTTGGCGAATTTCTGCCAGCGGTCGCCGGGCATCTTGTCGATCAACGAGTGCTTGCCGTGGACCACTTCGTCATGGGAGATCGGCAGGATGAAGCGCTCGGACCAGGCATACACCAGGCCGAAGCTCAGTTCGTTGTGGTGATGCGCGCGATAGACCGGGTCCTGCTGGATGTAATGCAGCGAATCGTGCATCCAGCCCATGTTCCATTTGTAGTCGAAACCGAGGCCGCCCTGTTGCGTGCTTTGACTGACGCCGGGCCATGCCGTGGATTCCTCGGCGATCACCAAAGCGCCGGGCGCTTCAATGTTGACCACATCATTGAGGTGACGCAGGAAGTCGATCGCTTCAAGGTTCTCCCGACCGCCGTGACGGTTGGGCACCCACTCGCCGGCCTTGCGCGAATAGTCGCGGTACAGCATCGACGCCACCGCATCGACACGCAGGCCATCGACGTGGAAATGCTTGAGCCAGTGCAGCCCCGACGCCAGCATGTAGCCGTGCACTTCGGTGCGACCCAGGTTGTAGATCAACGTGTCCCAATCCTGGTGGAAACCTTCCTGTGGGTTGCCGTATTCGTACAGCGCGGTGCCGTCGAACTGCGCCAGGCCGTGGGTGTCGGTGGGAAAATGCGCCGGCACCCAATCGAGGATGACGCCAATGTCTGCCAGGTGGCAGGCGTTGACGAACGCGGCGAAATCATCCGGCGAACCGTAGCGGGCGCTCGGAGCGAATTGCGAAAGCAGTTGATAGCCCCAGGAGCCGCCAAACGGGTGCTCCATGATCGGCATCAGCTCGATGTGAGTGAAACCCAGCTCCTTGACGTAAGGTATCAACCGTTCGCCCAGCTCATGCCAGGTGTACTGGCGGGCGACTTCACCCAGGTCGTCCAGCTCGCACTGCCAGGAACCGGCGTGCAGTTCGTAAATCGACAGCGGCGCACTTGGCCGCGAACGCTCGACCCGGGCCTGCATCCACTCGTGATCCTGCCAGTCGATGTTCAGCGGCGAGGCAACTTTCGACGCGGTGTCCGGCGGCAGCGTGGTCGCCAGGGCCATCGGGTCAGCCTTGAGCGGCAAAATGCCGTGGGCCCCGAGGATCTCGTACTTGTAGGCTTCTCCCGCCTGCATCCGCGGAATGAACAACTCCCAGACACCCGTGGGATGACGCAGGCGCATCGGGTGCCGACGGCCGTCCCAGTTGTTGAAGTCACCGACCACCGACACCCGCTTGGCATTCGGTGCCCACACGGCGAAACGCACGCCGTCGACGCCATCGACGTTTTTCAGCTGCGCGCCGAGGCAACTGCTGAGGTCGCGGTGATTGCCTTCGGCAAACAGATACAAGTCCATTTCGCCCAGCAGCGGGCCGAAGCTGTAGGGATCTTCCGACACCTGTTCGCCGCCGGCCCAGCGCGTGCGAAGAACGTAGGGCTGCAACCGGTCGAAATGCCCGACAAACAGCCCCGGTGTTTCCGTGGCTTGCAGTGAACCGAGTTCTTCCCCGGAATCTTTGCTCAGCACCTGAACACTCAAGGCGTCCGGCAGATAAGCCCGAATGAATTGGCCGCCGGCGTCGTCACCATGGGGGCCGAGAATTGCAAAAGGGTCGTGATGCTCGGCGCGTACCAGCGCGTCGATGTCCCGCGGTCCGGGCATTAACGCCTCTCTGGCATGACCCGCGTTACCCTGTTCCCTGTTCGAGAAACTCATGACTACTCTCCACCAAGATCGGAAAAGGGTTTAAGCCCACTCAATAATCCATATAAACCGTGCAACGGCACGGGTAGCCAAGTGGGCCGGTTTTCTGCCTCATAGGCTACCTCGTACGCCGCCTTCTCCAGACCGAACAACGCCAGCGCGGCGTCCTCGCCTTCCGGATCTTGCCACGCATGACCAAGACTAGCTGCCGCCAGCCGATAAGCGTCGACAAATGCCTGTTTCGCTTCATTTAAATAGCGATCGGAGACGCGTTGCCGCGCGGCTTGGGCCTCGGCGGTGTTATCGACGTTATGCACGATAATCGCCATGGCCGCCGCATAGTCGAAAGAACGCAAAACACCGCTGACGTCCTTGTACGGGCTGTGCTTGCCGCGACGCTCGGCCAGTGGCCGCGCCGGCTCGCCCTCGAAGTCGATCAGGTAGGCATCGCCCTTGATCACCAGCACCTGCCCGAGGTGCAAGTCGCCGTGCACGCGAATGCGTAAACCTCCAATAGCCTTCCTGCCCAGTTCCTGGACGTGGCCAAGGATGGCTTTTTTGTTGTCCAGTAAACGACTGACCAGGGTTTTGTCCGCTGGGTTCAGTTCGCTTTGATGCTGCTTGAGCAGTTTCAGCGCGTGTTCCAGTTGCGCGGCCACATCCTTGGCCGAGGCCAGGGCTTCTTTTTGCGTCGTGACTTTCGGTTCGAAGTCCGGGTCATCGGTCGGCGCCGCCAGCACCTGGTGCATTTCCCCCAGACGCTGGCCGAGCATGCCGGCAAAGTCTTTCAGCTCGCCGAGGGCGTTGTAGTGCTGTTCCTGCTCGGACATGGCATCCGCCAGTTCGTCGCGCAACGCCCGTTCGAGGTTGTTCTGCGTCCATTCCCAGGCATCGCCCTGATTGCTCAGATAACCCTGGGCGATCATCAACAGATTGTCTTCGCCCTGGGCATCCCGGCGTACGACCGAGCCCAGCAACGGCGAGATGTTGGCGAAGCCGGCATTGGTCAGGTACGCGCTCATTTCCAGTTCCGGGTGCACCCCGGAGGCGACTTTACGGATCAGCTTGAGCACCATGCTTTTGCCGACCACCACTGAACTGTTCGATTGCTCCGCCGACAGGTAACGCACTTCGGATTCAGCGCCCAGGCCCAGTTTGGCCAGCTCGGCCGTCGATTCAAAGCGGATCTCGCCGCCATCGGATGGCAGCACGGTGTTGTTCTGCATGCCTTGCAGCACGGCGAGGATGAAGTTTTCCAGGCTGAACGCATCGGTGATCAAGCCCACCTGAGGGCCACGTCGTACCCGCGAAAGCGCCAGCTGCTGCGGCAATGCGGGGCCAACCTGATCGTCGGCAATGAAACCGAACGGCAGCTGATAACGGCTGGTCTGCCCACCGCTGGTGACTTCGATCTCGCTCAGCAGCACCGGATGCTGCGCATCGCCGAAGCGCACGCCGTAGGCCAGGTTGATCTTCTCGATCGTCGCATCCTTGCCGGCAAACCAGCGCCGGTTCTGCAGCCAATTCGGCAGGATGGTCTGCTCCAGCGAACCGCGGGACGGCGCATCGAGCAGTTCTTCCAGGCGTTTTTTCAGCACCAGGGTGGTGAAGTCCGGCAGGCTTTGCGCCGGTTCTACGTGCCAGCTAGGCATTTGATTCTCCGCGGCGAGTACAAACCAATAGAAGCCGTACGGCGCCAGAGTCAGAAGGAAATTCAACTGGCCGATCGGCGGGAAAGCGTTACCGCCGAGCATTTCCACCGGCACCATGCCGACGTAGGCCGACAGGTCCAGTTCCGCCGCCTGGGCGCTGCGGGACACGTTGGCCACGCACAGAATGATCTCGTGCTTGCCGTCGGCCCCGGTAAATTCACGGGTGTAGGCCAGAATCCGCCGATTGCTCGGCGACAGCATTTTCAGGCTGCCGCGACCGAACGCCTTGGATTGCTTGCGCACCGCGAGCATGCGTCGCGTCCAGTTCAGCAACGAGTGCGGGTCGCCAGCCTGGGTTTCAACGTTGACCGACAGGTAACCGTATTGCGGGTCCATGATCGGCGGCAGCACCAGGCTGGCGGGGTCGGCGCGGGAGAAGCCGCCGTTACGGTCGATCGACCACTGCATGGGTGTGCGCACGCCGTCACGGTCGCCGAGGTAGATGTTGTCGCCCATGCCGATTTCATCGCCGTAGTACATCGTCGGCGTGCCGGGCATCGACAGCAGCAGGCTATTCAGCAGCTCCACCCGGCGACGATCGCGTTCCATCAACGGTGCCAGGCGACGGCGGATCCCCAGGTTGATCCGCGCGCGACGGTCCGCCGCGTAGTAATTCCACAGGTAGTCGCGTTCCTTGTCGGTGACCATTTCCAGGGTCAACTCATCGTGGTTGCGCAGGAAGATCGCCCACTGGCAATTGGCCGGGATTTCCGGGGTCTGGCGCAAAATATCGGTGATCGGAAAACGGTCTTCCTGGGCCAGCGCCATGTACATGCGCGGCATCAACGGGAAGTGGAACGCCATGTGGCATTCGTCGCCATTCAGGCCCTTGGCGTCGATGTCGCCGAAATACAGCTGGGTGTCTTCCGGCCACTGGTTGGCTTCGGCGAGCAGCATGCGGTCGGGGTAATTTGCGTCGATTTCGGCACGGATCTGCTTGAGGACGTCGTGGGTCTCGGGCAGGTTTTCGTTATTGGTGCCGTCGCGTTCGATGAGGTACGGGATCGCGTCCAGGCGCAGGCCGTCGATGCCCATGTCGAGCCAGTAACGCATCACCGACAGCACGGCTTTCATGACCTGCGGGTTATCGAAATTCAGGTCCGGCTGGTGCGAATAGAAACGGTGCCAGAAGTACTGACCGGCGACCGGATCCCAGGTCCAGTTGGATTTCTCGGTGTCGATAAAGATGATGCGCGTGCCGTCGTATTTATGGTCGTCGTCGGACCAGACGTAGAAATCCCGCGCCGCCGACCCCGGCTTGGCTTTGCGCGCACGCTGGAACCAGGCGTGCTGGTCCGAGGTGTGGTTGATGACCAGCTCGGTGATCACCCGCAGGCCACGTTTGTGCGCCTCGGCGATGAAACGCCGGGCGTCGGCCATGGTCCCGTAATCGGGGTGCACACCACGGTATTCGGCAATGTCATAGCCGTCGTCGCGGCGTGGCGACGGATAGAACGGCAGCAGCCAGATGGTGTTGACGCCGAGATCGGCGATGTAATCGAGTTTGGCGATAAGGCCGGGAAAGTCGCCAATCCCGTCATTGTTGGAGTCGAAAAAAGACTTAACGTGAACTTGGTAGATCACTGCATCCTTGTACCAGAGCGGATCCTTGATAAACGTGGCAGCCTTGGGTTTCTTCGCCATTTGAAACTCCTGTTGAATTCGAAAAAGCCGCTTGCCTCCCTGTGGGTGGGGGGGGGGGGGGGGGGGGCGGGGGTGGGGGGGGGGGGGGGGGGGGGGGGGCGGGGGGG
>NZ_JANLOD010000039.1 GCF_025466085.1 Pseudomonas sp. 14P_8.1_Bac3 | reverse complement strand
CCCCCCCCCCCCCCCCCCCCCCCCCCCCCCCCCCCCCGCTCCCACATTGGTTTGTGGTGAACCAACAATCAACGTGCGAAAAATTGACCCGCAGGTTTACAATCGGGGCTCTTGATCAGGAGTAACCCTGTGCTGACTCATCTCGATTCCCAAGGTCGCGCCAACATGGTCGACGTCACCGACAAAGCCGTGACGTTCCGTGAGGCGACGGCCCAGGCGCTGGTGCGCATGCAGCCCGACACCCTGCACATGATCGTCAGCGGCGGCCATCCCAAGGGGGATGTCTTCGCCGTGGCGCGGATCGCCGGCATTCAGGCGGCGAAGAAAACCAGCGACCTGATTCCCCTGTGCCATCCGCTGATGCTCACCGGCGTCAAGGTCGAACTGAGTGCCGAAGGCGACGACACCGTGCGCATCGTCGCGCGCTGCAAGCTCTCCGGGCAGACCGGTGTCGAGATGGAAGCGCTGACCGCGGCCAGCGTCGCCGCGCTGACGATCTATGACATGTGCAAGGCCGTGGACCGCGGCATGACCATCGAAAGCGTGCGCCTGCTGGAGAAACTCGGCGGCAAGAGCGGCCATTTCCAGGCGGATCAACCATGAACCTCACCGTGAAGTTTTTCGCCCGTTACCGGGAAGCGCTGGGCGTCGACGCGGTGCAGGTGGAGGGCGACTTCGCAACGGTCGAGGATGTGCGCGGATTGTTGGCCCAGCGTGAGGGCGCCGAGGTGCTCAGCGAGCAGAATCTGATGTGCGCGCGCAACGAAGACCTCTGCCAGCTCGACGAGCCAGTGAGCGACGGCGATGAAGTGGCATTCTTCCCCACCGTGACCGGGGGCTGAGCCGTGGCGATTCGCGTGCAGCCCACGGCGTTCGATCCGGGCGCTGAAGTCAACGCCATGCACGCCGCCAACGTTGGCGTCGGTGCAGTCGTGAGTTTTGTCGGCTACGTGCGCGACTTCAACGACGGGCGAGACGTCGCCGGAATGTTCCTGGAGCATTACCCCGGCATGACGGAAAAAGCCCTCGGCAAGATTGCCACCGAGGCCGAGCAGCGCTGGCCGTTGCTCAAACTGGAAGTGCTGCACCGCATCGGCGCCCTGGAACCGGGCGAGCCGATCGTCTTCGTCGGCGCGGCCAGCGCCCATCGCCAGGCGGCGTTCGACGCCTGCGCCTTTGTCATGGACTACCTGAAAACCCGTGCGCCGTTCTGGAAAAAAGAGAACACCCGCGAGGGTGCGCGGTGGGTGGAAGGGCGTGACAGTGATCATGCGGCGGCGGATCGCTGGAAGCAGTAGGTTTCTGCTGCGTATCCAAGAGCCTCTTCGCGGGCAAGCCACGCTCCCACAGGGTTTTGTGCCGTGCGCAGATCTGGTGAACGACACAAAATCCTGTGGGAGCGGGCTTGCCCGCGAAGGGGCCATCAGCATCACCCCAAATCTCCCACTGCCGAGACCACAAAAGGCCGTCTCACCCCCTGCACACCCAATTGACGGATAATACATAAAAGTCCAGTATGGAATTATAAGTACAAAAAAAGGCGTTCCCCGTTTTTGCTCTTTCTTCTGTCTTGCCAAACCAACAACAACCCGCGAGAGAACGAACATGAAGAAATTACCCCTCATCACCGGTCTGGCCCTGAGCCTGTTGGCGTGCAGCTCGCTGTTTGCCGCCGATAAAACCCTGCGCATCGGCATCGAGGCGGCTTACCCACCGTTCGCGTCGAAAACCGACAAAGGTGAGATCGTCGGTTTCGACTACGACATCGGCAACGCCCTGTGCGCACAGATGCAGGTCAAGTGCGTGTGGGTCGAAGGCGAGTTCGACGGCCTGATTCCTTCGCTCAAAGTGAAGAAAATCGACATGGCGCTGTCGTCCATGACCATCAACGAAGACCGCAAGAAGTCGGTGGACTTCACTCACAAGTATTATTTCACTTCATCGCGTCTGGTCATGAAGGAAGGCGCGGTCGTCGACGACCAGTACGCCAGCCTCAAGGGCAAGACGGTCGGCGTGCAGCGCGCCACCACCACCGATCGCTATGCCACCGAGGTGTTTGAGCCGAAGGGCATTAACGTCAAGCGTTACGGCAACAACGAAGAGATCTACATGGACCTCGCGGCCGGTCGCCTCGACGCCATTTTCGCCGACACCATCCCGCTGAACGACTTCCTGTCGATGCCTCGGGGCAAGGGCTATGCGTTTGTCGGGCCAGAACTGAAGGACCCGAAATACGTCGGCGAGGGCGCCGGGATTGCGGTGCGCAAGGGCAACAGCGAACTGGTCAGCCAGCTGAACACCGCCATCGACGGCATTCGTGCCAATGGCGAGTATCAGAAGATTTCCGACAAGTACTTCAAGTCTGATATCTACGGCGATTGATTCAGCATGCTCCTACGGGGGCGAGTTTGGCCTGCTGCCCGTTAATCCCTGCTTAACCGCCTTGTCGTTTATTCCCCGACATCTATTGCGCGCACCCCGGGCTCTCCAAGGCCCGGGTCAGCGTGTAGACTTCCGGTCATCGATATCTAGAAGGGAAACGCAATGAGCGAGGAAACGATACGGTTGGGCCGTGAGCGGCGCTACCTGGTGTT
This sequence comes from Pseudomonas sp. 14P_8.1_Bac3, assembly GCF_025466085.1. GTDB lineage: Bacteria > Pseudomonadota > Gammaproteobacteria > Pseudomonadales > Pseudomonadaceae > Aquipseudomonas. The sequence continues at coordinate 31,723 of NZ_JANLOD010000039.1, read as the reverse complement.
GCTGGGCACCATCTGCCTGGCGCTGATCGGTGGCGCGCTGTACATGCAGATCGTGCTGGGCGAGGCACCGTGCCCGCTGTGCATCCTGCAACGCTATGCGTTGTTGCTGATCGCGATCTTCGCGTTCATCGGCGCAGCCATGCGTACCCGCCGCAGCATTACGGTCTTCGAAACCCTGGTGGTGATCTGCGCCCTCGCGGGCGTCGGGGTGGCCGGGCATCACGTCTTCACTCAGTTCTACCCGGCGGTCAGCTGCGGCGTCGATGTGCTGCAACCCATCGTCGACGGGCTGCCGCTGGCGAAGATCTTCCCGCTGGGTTTCCAGGTCGACGGTTTCTGCTCCACGCCGTATCCACCGATTCTCGGCTTGTCCCTCGCGCAATGGGCGCTGATCGCCTTTGTGCTGGTGGTGGTGCTGGTACCGTTGCTCACTTCGCGTAACCGCAAAGCGCTGCGCTGAGGGTATTCGTCACAGTCACGCATGCCACCGAAAAACGCCCCGACCCTCCTCGAGGGGGCCGGGGCGTTTTGCATTTCAGGGGCAAGGTAAAAAGATCGTGATGGGCGGCAACAAGGGGTGCGGCACATGTGCGACATGTTGTCACAGCGCGAGTGTCGCAGGGCGTTTCAGAGGTCAGGATTGGCGTGTGATTGCACGATGGAATTGGTCTTTTGCCGCCGCCGTCGATGTTCGCCCGATCAAGCCGGAGCAGGCAGTTTTAACAGGCCCTGGCGAATTGCCAGAGGCCTTGTGACATGGGGGCTGGGGCAGGATGAAGGCAAGGAGCGGGGCCCTCGATACTGTCTGAACTGCGCGCCGTAGACCTACTTTTTTTGGTGTTTTTGTTGAGAATCTATTTCGTTAACATGGCGCACTTTTGCAAAAACCGTCAAGGATTGTTGCTGGAAAGGATAAAAATTATTTCGGGATGAGACATGGTTTATGAATCGCTACATATCTACAATCGCCCGCATTGAATTCCCGGCACTGCTCACCCTGACTCAGGTGCATGAGCTGCAATAGGACGTCGAGAGGCCGGATGGCTTCGAGCGAATCCTCTGGTGTCGGTGCCTCCAACTATCCGCACCAAATGGAATTGGTCTGTAACAAGGCCTTTGACCACGAATTCGAATAAGAACTCGCCGCTAGCCCAGGATTTGTCGAACAGCGTCTGACGCGCGACGGGCAGCCCTTATTCAATCCAAGAAATGCCAACCCTTGGCAGGGTGAAGTGTTGGCGATCAAAACCCAACTGCATTGCGCAAGCTGCTTTAGAGGTCGTGAGATGAGTAAAAACAGGTACCCCAGACTACTAGGCTTATTGCCGCTGATCGGCACGTTGTTGCTGTCAGGCTGCAACATGACCTTGCTCGATCCCAAGGGCCAGGTCGGCCTGGATGAGCGAAACCTGATCATCACCGCAACGCTGCTGATGCTGTTGGTCGTGGTTCCGGTCATCGTCATGACCTTCCTGTTCGCCTGGAAATACCGCGCGTCCAACACCGACGCCGTCTACACGCCGAAGTGGTCGCACTCCACCAAGATCGAGATCGCGGTGTGGGCCGTTCCCGTGCTGATCATCATTGCCCTGGGTTATGTCACCTACAAGTCGACCCACGCCCTGGACCCGTACAAGCCGCTGGAATCCGACGTCAAGCCGGTCACCATCGAAGTGGTTGCGCTGGACTGGAAGTGGCTGTTCATCTACCCGGAACAAGGCATCGCCACGGTCAACAAGATCGTGTTCCCGGCGCACACACCGATCAACTTCAAGATCACTTCCGACGCCGTGATGAACTCGTTCTTCATCCCTGCGCTGGGCGGCCAGATCTACGCGATGGCGGGCATGCAGACCAAGCTGCACCTGATCGCCAACCAGAACGCTGAAATGGACGGTATCTCCGCCAACTACAGCGGCGCGGGTTTCACCGGCATGAAGTTCAAAGCTATCGCCACCTCTCAGGAAGATTTCGACGCCTGGGTCAGCGAAGTTAAAAAGGCACCTAAACAGCTTGAAAAAGCTGAATACGAAGCCCTCGCCAAGCCAAGCCAGAACAACCCAGTCGAGCTCTACTCCTCGTTCACGCCCAACCTGTTCCAGACCATCGTCGACAAGTACGAAGGCATGAAGCCGGGCAAGCCGATGCACCACGAGAAGAAAGAGCACGAAGTGGCCGCCATGGAAGGGATGGACATGAGTTCGCATTCAGCTGCCGGGGCAGAGGAGTAAACGATGTTTGGTAAATTAAGTTGGGAAGCGGTCCCGTTCCACGAACCGATCGTGATGGTGACCATCGCCATGATCGCGCTCGGTGGCCTGGCACTGTTCGCTGCAATCACCTATTTCAAGAAGTGGACCTACCTGTGGTCCGAGTGGCTGACCTCGGTCGACCACAAGAAAATCGGCGTGATGTACATCGTCGTCGCCATGGTCATGCTGCTGCGCGGTTTTGCCGACGCCATCATGATGCGTACCCAGTTGGCCATGGCCACCGAGGGTTCGCCTGGCTACCTGCCGCCGGAACACTATGACCAGATCTTCACCGCCCACGGTGTGATCATGATCATCTTCATGGCGATGCCATTCTTCACCGGCCTGATGAACCTTGCAGTGCCGCTGCAGATCGGCGCGCGTGACGTTGCCTACCCGTTCCTGAACTCCCTGAGTTTTTGGCTGCTGGTCTCCGGCGTCGTACTGATCAACCTGTCCCTGGGCGTCGGCGAGTTCGCCAAGACCGGCTGGGTGGCCTATCCGCCGTTGTCGGGCTTGCAATACAGCCCTGGCGTGGGGATGGATTACTACATCTGGGCGCTACAGCTATCCGGGTTAGGGACGACGCTGACGGGGGTCAACTTCCTGGCCACCGTGCTGAAAATGCGTACCCCTGGCATGAAGCTGATGGACATGCCGATCTTCACCTGGACCTGCACCTGGGCCAACGTCCTGATCGTGGCTTCGTTCCCGATCCTGACCGCTACCCTGGCACTGCTGACGCTTGACCGTTACATGGATTTCCACATTTTCACCAATGAACTTGGTGGCAATCCAATGATGTACGTCAACCTGTTCTGGGCCTGGGGTCACCCCGAGGTGTACATCCTGATTCTGCCGGCGTTCGGGATTTTCTCCGAAGTCATCTCGACCTTCACCGGCAAGCGTCTGTTCGGCCACCACTCGATGGTCTACGCCTCGGGCGCGATCTCGATCCTGGGCTTCATGGTCTGGCTGCACCACTTCTTCACCATGGGTTCGGGTGCCAGCGTCAACGCCTTCTTCGGTCTGGCGACGATGCTGATTTCGATCCCGACGGGGGTGAAGCTATTCAACTGGCTGTTCACCATCTACCAGGGCCGTCTGCGTTTCACCAGCCAGGTCCTGTGGACCCTGGGCTTCATGGTGACCTTCGCCATCGGCGGCATGACCGGCGTACTGCTGGCCATTCCGGGTGCCGACTTCGTTCTGCACAACAGCCTGTTCGTGATCGCTCACTTCCACAACGTGATCATCGGCGGCGCGGTATTCGGTTACATCGCCGGCTTCGGCTTCTACTTCCCTAAAGCGTTCGGCTTCAAGCTGCACGAAGGTTGGGGTAAAGCAGCGTTCTGGTTCTGGATCACCGGCTTCTTCGTCGCGTTCATGCCGCTCTATGTCCTGGGCTTCATGGGCATGACCCGTCGTCTGAACGCCACCACCAACCCTGAGTGGGTGCCGTACCTGTACGTCGCCATGTTCGGTGCGGTGATGATCGCCGTCGGTATCGCTTGCCAGCTGATCCAGCTCTACGTCAGCGTGCGTGACCGCAACAAGCCGGAAAACATGTGCGAACACGGCGACCCGTGGAATGCCCACACGCTGGAATGGTCGACCTCGTCGCCACCACCGTTCTACAACTTCGCCGTGCTGCCAAAAGCGGACACCATCGATCCGTTCACCGAAGCCAAGGAAAACGGTACTGCGTACCAGGCTCCGGCCAAGTACGAACCGATCCACATGCCAAACAACACCGCGACCGGCCTGGTCATGGGTGCTCTGTTGACCGTGTTCGGTTTCGCGATGATCTGGCACATCTGGTGGCTCGCCATCGTTGGCCTGGTCGGCACCGTGGGCTACTTCGTGATCCACGCTGCCCGCGATGATCAAGGCTATATGGTGCCGGTCGACGTGATCGAGCGCATCGAAGCCGAGCAGCACAAGCGTCTGGTAGCGGCCGGGAAAATTCCAGCCAACGCCACCCGTGTTGAAACCTCGTTGGAACAGGCTTAAACCATGTCGAACTTAGTGACCAATGCTGGACACACCCATGTCGATGGACATGGGCATGATGACCATCACCACGACTCGGGCGAGATGACCGTATTCGGTTTCTGGCTCTACCTGATGACCGACTGCATTCTGTTTGCGTCGATCTTCGCGGCGTACGCGGTACTGGTTAACAACGTAGCGGGTGGCCCGTCGGGCCACGACATCTTCGAACTGCCATACGTACTGGGCGAAACCGCTCTGCTGCTGTTCAGTTCGATCACCTACGGCTTCGCCATGCTGGCGTTCTTCCGGGGTAACAAGAAGCAGGTCCTGGGCTGGCTGGCCATGACCTTCGTGTTCGGTGCCGGCTTCATCGGCATGGAGATCAACGAGTTCCACATGCTGATCTCCGAGGGCTTCGGCCCTAGCCGCAGCGGCTTCCTCTCCGGGTTCTTCACCCTGGTCGGCACCCACGGTCTGCACGTGACCAGCGGTCTGATCTGGATGGCGATCATGATGTACCAGGTGCAGAAAAACGGCCTGACGGCGACCAACAAGACCCGTCTGAGCTGCCTGAGCCTGTTCTGGCACTTCCTGGACGTGGTGTGGATCTGTGTATTCACCGTTGTTTATCTGATGGGGACTATGTAAATGGCTAACGCTCATTCCCACACCGGCCACGACAGTCACGACGCCAGCCACGGCAGCGTCAAGTCCTACGTCATTGGCTTCGTCCTGTCGGTGATCCTGACCCTGATCCCGTTCGGCCTGGTGATGTACCCGTCGCTGCCGAAAGCCCTGACCCTGTGGATCGTACTGGCCTTCGCGGTCATCCAGGTGCTGGTGCACCTGGTGTACTTCCTTCACCTGGACCGTTCGGCCGCACAGCGTAACAACGTGATTGCGTTTGTTTTTGCCGCGATCGTGATTGTCCTGCTGGTTGGCCTGTCGCTGTGGATCATGTTCAGCATCCACACCAACATGATGGCGCACTGAGGTAAATCCGGATGTCCTTGAAGCACTTTATCCAAATCACCAAACCGGGGATCATTTTCGGTAACGTGCTTTCAGTGGCAGGCGGATTTTTCCTGGCCTCCAAAGGGCATGTCGATCTGGCCATCTTCCTGGCCGCCATGATCGGCACGTCCCTGGTGGTGGCTTCCGGTTGCGTGTTCAACAACTGCATCGACCGCGACATCGACCTGAAGATGGAACGCACCAAGAACCGCGCGCTGGTCCAGGGCCTGATCTCCCTGAAACTGGCGCTGGTGTTCGCGACCGTCCTAGGTGTCGCCGGCGTTGCATTGTTGTACAAGGTGGCCAACCCGTTGGCCGCGCTGTTCGCGGTGATCGGCTTCGTCATCTACGTCGGCTTCTACAGCCTGTACCTCAAGCGCAAGTCGGTTCACGGCACGCTGGTGGGCAGCCTGTCGGGGGCGATGCCGCCGGTGATCGGTTACGTTGCCGTCAGCAACACCTTCGACATGGCCGCGTTGACGCTGCTGGTGATGTTCAGCCTGTGGCAGATGCCGCATTCCTACGCCATCGCGATCTTCCGCTTCAACGATTACCTGGCCGCCTCGATTCCGGTGCTGCCAGTGAAGCGCGGGATTCAAGTGGCCAAGAAGCACATCCTGATCTACATCCTGGCGTTCCTCGTGGCGACCTTGATGCTGACCTTCAGCGGCTACGCCGGCATGAGCTACCTCGCCGTCGCCGCGGCCATGGGCATGTACTGGCTGTACATGGCCTGGACCGGCTACAAGGCAGTGGATGACACGGTCTGGGCACGCAAGCTGTTCGTGTTCTCGATCTTCACCATTACCGCGTTGAGCGTGATGATGTCCCTGGACTTCAAAGTGCCCACCGAGCTGCTGCTGACGTACGCGCCTTAAGCGTCGGACGCCGTAACGAAAAACCCCGCCTTCGAGAGAAGTGCGGGGTTTTTTGTGGGTGGCATTCAGGTAGACCGTGGCGCCCCGATCGCGAGCAAGCTTGCTCCTGCAGTTGATCGAGGTGGTGCCGAATCCTGAGTGCTACGCAGATTCCTGTAGGAGCAAGCTTGCTCGCGATGGCAGCGCCGCGGCGTATCAGGGGAATACAATGTCAGAGTTGAAAGTACAGGTACCCCATGAAAAAGCGCGACCTGTTTGCCGAGTTGATGCAGGGCGTTGATGAGATGGCGGCTCAACGCGAAGGCAAGATTACGCGCGCAACACTTCTATTGAGGACATTCCGGCTCCTGAAGTGGGAGCGCAAGAACTAGTTGCGCTACGCACCAAGTTGCATATGTCCCAAGCTGTTTTTGCCAAGCGAATTCGAACCAGCCCCAGCACTCTGAGGAATTGGGAGCAGGAAAAGTCTAAGCCAATGCTCAGGCCGCCTTGTTGATCAGGTTGGTAGAGAAATTCCCGGACATGGTTGATCGACTGGCAGTTGTTTAATCAAGTCCATTTATCACTCGAAAAAACCCGCGTTTAGCAACAACGCGGGTTTTTTATTCAGGTGACGTTATTGCACGGTGCATCGAGCACTTTCGCCACGTCATCGATGATGGCTTTGCTCATGTCCTGCAAAAAGTGTGAGGCCCAGGCATGGCGGTCGGAGTCGCGGACCATGGCGGCGTCTGAGGCGAGCAGTTTGGAGATGTGCAGCAGGTCTGAGGCGTGGTGGAGCGCCTGGATTATCGGGACACCCCGGCTGATACGGAACAGCGCTTGGTTGCCGTGGTAGGAGAAGGCGGTGTAGCCGATGGTTTTCAGGTCTTTGGGATTGATCATTTGACGCTGCCTCCTGCTGGGAAGGCTTGGGTCATGGTCGGTGTGACAGACAGATCGATAGCGCTCATAAACAACTCCTACATTTCAATGGAGCTGCCACGTTCGTTCTCAGGCGAATGGGTGGCAGCTGTGCGCGGGCTGAGAAACCGGGAATGCAGGAAACCGGTAGACCCGAAGGTCTCCCACGCACAGCCGCCATTGCACGAATGTGCAGGCATAAAAAAACGCCGGCAATCGTGATTGGGCGCTGAGGCGCCTACATGTTACTCGGGTTCTCAGGCCCGGTCGCTGATTGGCAGCGACCGGCTCAAGCTATCGGGCATTTTCAAGGGCGACAATCGTAGCGATCTGCTGGCAGGAAGGCCAGACGCAGGCGTTTGGGCGCCGCGGTCCCGGTGGGAGCGGGCTTGCTCGCGAAGGCGGTGTGTCAGGCAATAATGATGCTGAATGTGACGGCCTCTTCGCGGGCAAGCCCGCTCCCACAGGGACGGCGGTGCTGTCGTTATTTGCTTTCCAGCAACTGGAAAAACCGATCCCGCACCTGAACGTTATCGCTGTGCGCCACGTTGAAACGCAGGAACTGACTGGCATCCGGCGCTTTGCTCAGCAGGGTGCCGGGGGCGAGCACCAGGTCGATGTCCAGGCCTTTACGCGCCAGCGTCTCGGCATGAAACCCTTCCGGCAATTGCGTCCAGATGAACAGCCCTTCATGGGGCAGCGACGACACCGAGCAACCGGCCTCCAGCAGCCATTGGGTCACCCGACTGCTCGATTCGTACAGCCGGTCCACCGTGCGCCGGGTGTGTTTGGCGTAGCTGCCGTCGCTGAGCATCGTGCAGACGATTTGCTCCGCCAGTTCCGAGGTCATGCCACCGCAGGCCATTTTCAGGGTGATCATCCGTGCCGCCAGTGGCGGCGAGAGCACCGCGTAGCTGACCCGGCTGTTGGCGGTCAGGGTCTTGGAGAAACCGGACACGTAACTGACGTTGTCCAGCCCGCCCGCTGCCAGTCGTGGTGTCATGCGTTGTTGCAGGTCGCAATACAAATCGTCTTCGACGATGTGGAAACCGTAGCGGTGGCTCAGCTCCAGCAAGCGATACACCTGCGCCGGGGAGAAGGAGTGCCCGGTCGGGTTGTGCAGGGAATTGTTGGTCATGTAGAGCACGGGCCGATGGGCGATCAGCAACCGCTCGAAAGCCTCCAGGTCCATGCCGTCAACGCCCCGGTGAACGGTGATCACCTTGGCCCCGTGCAAGGCCAGATTGGTGTGCATGGTGAAGTAGCAGGGGTCGTCGAGCAGCACCGTGTCGCCAGGTTTGACCAGCAGGCGCATCAGCATGTCGATGGCCTGCACGGTGTTGGCCGTGGTGACGATCTGGTCCACCGGCACTTCGATGCCGATGCTCGCCAGCTTGACCCGCAACGCCTCGCGCAGCGGTGGATAACCGGCGGCGACGCCGTATTCGCCCATGCGCAGGGAGGCTGCGCGCAGGGTGCCGCGCAAGGCTTTGAGCAATTCATCGGCCGGCAGCCATGAAGAAGGCAGGAAGCCGGCGCCCGGACGCAGGGCGCCGGTGTCCTGCAGCACCGCGCGGCGGACCACGCTCAGGGTGTCCTGGGGTTGCAGGTCCGGGCCGGCATCGATCCTGGTCACGGCGGAACGGTGCACGAAATGCCCCGAACCCTGGCGTGAAACCACCAGGCCCTTGGCCCGCAAACGGTCCAGCGCATCCACCACGGTGGACTTGCCCACGTTCATCAGTTCGGAGAGTTCGCGGATCGGTGGCAGCCGCGAACCGTGCGGCAGCCCGCCCTGGGTGATTGCCACCGACAATTGATCGACGATCTGCTGCACCAGCGGCAGACCCGGCTGGAATTCGATGGCGGCGATCACTGCACGCTGAACCTGCATTTTACTGGTCTCTCCGGCAGTAAACTTCGTTCGATTCTATACGAACTTGCTCTGATGAAAACAAGGGCGTCTCTCTACCATCACCTTACAGACTTTCCTGATTGTTGGCGCTGCACGCCTGAACAATCGCAGGTTCCAGAGGTGTTGCATGAGTGTTCAAACCACGGTCGCCATCGCTAAACCGGTGATTAACATTCGCCTGTTCGCGATTCGCATTATCACGGCCGTGTCGCTGTTTGCAGTGCTGGGCAAGGCCAACGTCTGGCTCGATACGGCCACCAACAGCATCCTGGCCCTCGGCTATCGGGCCTTGTTGTTGCTGTTGCCCCTGACGTTGCTGGTGCTGGGCCGCCGGTCCCTGAGTGTGACGCTGCTGTGTGCCGCCCTCGGCCTGGTGTTGCTGGCCGTCACCAGCAATCAGGGCCTGGTGATGTTCGCCGCGGCCTTGTTCGCCTATGGCATTGCCATTGCCGGTTACCTGATCAAGAGCGAAGCCGCCCAGACCAAAGAAGGCTCGGCGTACAACCGCGTTGCGATGAACATGGGCAGCCTGGTGGCGGGGCTGATCCTGCTGTCGCCGCTGCTGACCCCCACCCTGTTTTTCCTCGGCGCCGCGTGCTTCGTCCTGCTGTGCCTGCCCATCGCCATGGGCGCCACGTTCACCACCGGACCGGTGATTGCCCCCGCGGCGACCCACGACGGCAGCGGCTGGCGCAACAAACTGCCGTGGGTCATCGCCGGCCTCATCATGGGCATCAAGCTGTTTGGCGTGTTCTCGATCCTGCCCCAGGCGATTTTGCTCAAGACCGGCGAATTGCCCGCCTGGTATGGCCTGATGCTGATCCTCAACAGCGCCGTGGTGGTCTTCGCCCAGGTGCCGGTGATGAAGCTGATCGAGCGCACCGGACGCTTCAAGGTGATTGCGGTGATCGCGATCATCATCGGCGGTTTTGCAGTGCTGTCATCGCCCGCCGCGTTCCACGTCGAGACCCTGGTCGGGGCGCTGATCTGGGTGGCCTTGCTGTCCATCGCCGAATGCGCCTTCAGCTACCTCGATTACTTCTCGGTGAAGCAGAACAACATGTTCGTCAAGGAAGTGTCCCTGGGCGTCGGCGCCGGGCTGACGGTGCTGATCATGCGGGTCGCGCCACCGCCGTACAACGCCCTGGTGCTGGCCGCCATCGGCGCCGCTGGCATCCTCGCGTGGTACTGGTTCAACCGTAAAGCCAACGCGTCGCTGCACGACTGATTCACCGCGTTTGCACTTTTTTTGCTCCACAGGCCGGAGGCTTCATGAACACCACGTCATGCGTAGTAGTGGTCGGTTACAACGGCAATCGGGTGCACGATATCCGCAAGCTGCGCGACCTCTGCAGGACACTCTATAACGCGCGGCTGATCCTGGTGGTCGAGCAGATCCAAGCCGATGACGATCAGGTGGCGGATCACGTCTGCACTGCCTCGATGGCGGCGCAGGACATCGCCGATTCCGTCGATCTGGTGGCCGGCTGCCTGAGCGCCGACCGTTGGAAGCTGATCGGCGTCCTGCCTTTTTCCGACCGTGGCGTATTGCTGGGGGCGGCATTGGCCAGCCATTTCGGCCTGCCCGGCATTACACCGGGCGAGGCGCGCGCCGGGCTGGATAAACAGATTTTTCGCAAGCTGGAAGCTGCTGCCGAAACGGCGCCGGAAGATTACCGTCCGGTGTTCTCCGCTCGCGTCGAAAGCCTTGGCGAACTGCGCCAGCGAGTGGTCGAACTCGGCGGCAGAGCCTTCATCAAACCGGCCTGCGAAGGCGCGAGCCGCGGATGCCGGGTCATCCATCATCCGTCCGAATGCGATGAGGTCTGGCAGGCGCTCAAGCCGTACCGCGAAGGCGGGATCGTGCTCGAAGAGCTGATTCAAAACGCTCGTGAGTACAGCTGGGACTACGTCGCGGGCAGCACCTGGGTCACCGAGAAAACCACCACCGAAGGCGCCTATCGCGCGGAAATCCAGCAAGTGGTGCCGGCGCCGTTGGCGGCTGACGTGCAAGCGCGCCTGAGCGCTGCCGGTCGGCACATGGCGGGTCTGGTCTCGCTGGATAACGGCGCCTACCACAACGAGATCTTCCAGCGCCGCGACGGCCTGACCTCGGCCGTGGAAACCAACATGCGCCCTGGTGGCATGCACATCTGGGACCTGGCGCGTCTGGCGTTCGTCGATTTCGATCCGTGGGAACGCTGGGTCCGGTGGGCGGTGGAGGGCAAGGTCGCCCATCACGATCCGGTCGCCCGCGGCTATTGCGGCATCCGCCTGCTACGGGCCCCGGCCGGCGGCCTGTTGCGCCACGTGCCGGACATTGCATCCCTGGCGCGGGAACTGAACATCGAACTGGTCGAGGCGGTATACGCCAAGCGCCTCAGTGATTCCGTCACCGCGCTGGTGAAGGACAACATGTCGTTCATCGGCCACATCGTCTTGTTCAACAAGGATTACACCGCGCTCAGCGATGACCTGCTGCAACTGGCAGAGGCCATCGAGTCGCGGGTTGAAGTGACCTCCCTGGCCGCACCGACGAGCGCTGTGGGCTGAGTCTCAGGGGGCAACGTTTCAAGCATTTTGAGTGAAGAGGATTGGGTAAATGATTGAGCAGAAAATGTCGTGCGACGAACGTTTCATCGCGTTGGCGAAAGAACTCGACTACGACATCTATGGCGAGAACACCGCTGGCGGGCATTACGCGCCGCTGGTGCGGCACCACGATGAGTTGTACCTCAGCGGTCTGGTACCGCGCATGAGCGGCAGGATCCAGTACCCCGGCCGCGTGGGCCTGGAGCTGAGCCTGGCGGACGCGCAAGCCGCGGCCAGCATCAGCGCCATGCGCGGGCTGGCCTTGATCGTGGATGCCATCGGCTCGCTGGACAAAATCAAATCGCTGATCCGTATCAACGTTTACGTGAAGTCCACGGCAGACTTCGTAGACCTGAGCGAAGTCGCCAACGGTGCCTCGGATGTGTTCAGCCATGTGTTGGGCGATGCGGGGAAACATACACGGACAACCGTCGGTGTTTATCAGTTGCCGAAAAATGCTGCCGTGGAAGTTGACATGATTGTCGCCCTGCGGCCATCGGTGTTGTGAGTTTAGTTGGCCAGCTTTACAGGGAAAGATAGTTGGCCTAGTGTCTGCTCACTTGAGTCGATAAAGAGTCGGTGGTCGCAGATGAATAACATTAAAGGCGGGTTTTTTTCATATAAGGAATTTCGCCAGAGTTTGAATAAGCCGTCGGTCAGTGCGCAGGTGTGGAAGGGCACTGAACTGGCGGACATGCGTCAGCACCTCGATAGCAGCGACGTCGATATTGTCGCGCTGGCTCATGACAGCAGTACCGAAGGCTGCAAGTTGACGCCAGGGATGGCGGTCTCCATGCAATGGCTCAAGCCGGGGTCGACGCTGGAGGGCCATGCGCATTCGTGGTGGCATCTGTTCATCATCCAGTCCGGCCTCGGCGCGCTGACCTTGGGCGACGCGGATGCAGTGAACGTCAGCCCCGGCGACGTCTTGCTGGTACCCGCCTGGACGCGCCACGGGTTCGTCAACACCAGCCCCACTGAACCCCTGGCCATGCTGAACATGAGCAATATGCCGCAAATGGCGCAGCTCTCCATGTTGCAAACGCCATGAACTGATCCCTGTAGGCGCTGGCTTGCTGGCGATGGCGTGTTGCCCGGATCAAGGCGGCGCACCTTAGTCCATCGCCAGCAAGCTGGCGCCTACATGTACTTTACTTACCCCTAGGGGGTCCGCATTCGCCGACTCCCTTTTTCTTTTCTGTCGCGTGAATTTGCGAATTTCTGTATCCGTAGAAACAGACAATTTCTGTATCTGTTCAGCGCTTGAGCAACTAACTACGATCCTTCCCCATGCGAAGGATTATTGTGGTTAGTGCAAGGAGCGTTCTATGGAAAGTGCAAATCTAAAACTGTATGTGGGCGCAGACTTTGTCAGTGCTTTTGCTATGTCGGCATTTGTTGCATTGAAAGAAAAACAACTTTCATTTGAACTTGTCACGCTTGATTTAAAAGCGCGTGAGAACTATCAGGAACGTTATCAACAGGTATCGTTGACCTGCAAAATCCCCACGCTGGTCCACGAAGGTTTTGCCTTGTCGGAATCCTCGGCGATTGCCGAGTACCTGGAAGACATAACGCCTGGCCATCCCAACCTGTACCCGCGGGACCTCAAGCAGCGCGCCCGCGCTCGTCAGCTCCAGGCCTGGTTGCGCAGTGATCTGCTGATCATTCGCAAGGAGCGGCCGGCCGACCTCATCTACTTCGGCAAGAAGGACACCCCGCTGTCCGACGACGCCCAAGCCGCCGTAGGCAGATTGTTGTTTGTCGCCGACCGCTTGCTGGAGGAGAGCGCGGATCACCTGTTCGGTGACTGGAGCATCGCCGATACCGACCTGGCAATCATGCTCAACCGGCTGGTCGCCAATGGTGATGAGGTGCCTGCACGGCTCGCGGCGTATGTCCGCCGGCAATGGGACCGCGACAGCGTCCGGGCCTGGATGGACATCGAACGCGCGGCGCCTGCCGTCCACGCCTGAATCAAGGCAATCATCAGGAGCGCTGCCATGCAGGGACTGTCGGAGCAGGAAAGATACAAAGCCTACAACTCACGCACCATTCGCGACACGCCGTACTGGCAGAAACTGACACCCGCGTTGCAGGAAGCCATGGACGTGGTGGCGCGGGTCATGCCGTTTCGCAGCAACGAATACGTGTTGGGTACATTGATCGACTGGGACAACCTTCCGGACGATCCGATTTTTCGCATGACCTTTCCCCACAAGGACATGCTGCTGCCGGACGAGTACGCCTCGCTCAAGCAGTTGATCGAGCGCGATGACACGGTCGCCATCAAGCGCCGGATCGAGGCGATCTGGCTGCGCATGAACCCGCATCCCGCCGGGCAGCTGACGCACAACGGCGCGACTCTAGACGGAAAAGTCCTGCCGGGCATACAGCACAAGTACCGCGAGACCGTGCTGTTTTTCCCCGGCGCCGGTCAGACGTGTCACGCCTACTGCACGTTCTGTTTCCGCTGGGCGCAATTCATCGGCGAGGAAGAACTCAAGTTCAACGCCCGTGAATCCCAGGAACTGGTGAGTTACCTGCAGGTGCACCCGGAAGTGACCGACGTGCTCATCACCGGTGGCGATCCGATGATCATGAACACCCGGTCGCTGGCGGGCTACATTGAGCCGCTGCTGGCGTTGCCGCACCTCAAGAGCATCCGCATCGGCACCAAAGCCGTGGCGTATTGGCCACAGCGATTCGTCAGCGACAAGGATGCGCCAGAGTTGCTGGAGCTGTTTAAACGAATCGTCGCGGCCGGCAAACACCTGTCGGTCATGGGCCACTACAACCACCCGGTGGAGCTCCGCCAGGACATCGCCCGCCAGGCGGTTGCACGCATCCGCTCGACCGGCGCGACCTTGCGCATGCAGGCACCGGTGATCCGCCACATCAATGAAAACCCGGCGGATTGGGCTGCGCTCTGGACCGAAGGGGTGCGCCTGGGGGCGGTGCCTTATTACATGTTCGTCGAGCGCGACACCGGACCGAGTCACTACTTCGCGATGCCGTTGGCGCGCGCGTTCGAGATCTTCCAGGCGGCGTACCGAACCGTGTCCGGGCTGGCGCGCACCGTGCGCGGGCCGTCCATGAGCACGTTCTACGGCAAGGTCCTGATCAACGGCATCGAAACGGTCGCCGGAGAAAAAGTCTTCGTGCTGCAGTTCCTCCAGGCCCGCGATCCGCAATGGGTGCTGCGCACGTTCTATGCGCGCTTCGATCCACAGGCGACCTGGTTCGATCAATTGCGCCCGGCGTTTGGTGAGCGTTCGTTTTTCTTTCAGACAGAGCCCGTGGCGACGCCGGAATTGATACCAGTGTTGCTCGAAACGGCGTAGGACGATTCATCAGGAGATGTGCAAAATGAGCGGTATCCCGTTTGATCAACGCGACGGTTTCATCTGGCTCGACGGCGAATTCGTCGAGTGGTCCCAGGCCCGCCTGCACGTGCTGAGCCACGGCCTGCATTACGCGAGCACCGTGTATGAAGGTGAACGTGTCTACAACGGCAAGATCTTCAAACTGCGCGAACACAGCGAGCGGCTGTATCGCTCGGCGCAGTTGATGGATTTTGCCATTCCCTATGAGCTGGCCGAGCTGGAAGCGGCCAGTCATGAACTGCTGCAGCGCAACAACGTGATCGACGGTTACTTGCGGCCGGTGGCGTGGCGCGGCAGCGAAATGATTTCCACGTCGGCCCGCTTCAACCGCGTGCATGTGGCGATTGCCTGCTGGCAGTGGCCGAGTTACTTCGATCCGGCGGGCCACATGGCCGGTATCCGCATGAAGACCGCGCAGTGGCGTCGGCCGCCACCCAGCAGCAGTCCTTTCGAAGCCAAGGCGTCCGGGCATTACCAGATCGCCACGCTGAGCAAACACGATGCGGAAAACAACGGCTATCACGATGCGCTGATGCTCGACTGGCGCGGCCATGTCGCCGAAGCCACCAGTGCCAACGTGTTCTTCGTCAAAGGCCGGACGCTGCACACACCGCTGCCCGATTGCTTTCTCAACGGCATTACCCGTCAGACCGTCATCGAACTGGCCAGGGCGCTGGATTACCAGGTGATCGAACGCACGATTCTTCCCACGGAGCTTGACGATTTCGAGGAGTGTTTTCTCACAGGCACCGCCGCCGAAATCACCCCCGTGCAAAGCATCGACGAGCAGCGCTACCGCCCGGCCAGCGCGTGCCGCGATTTCATTGCCGCCTACACCTCAACCGTTAACGCCTGAAAAAACCGCAGGAACACCACCATGTCAGATCAAGGGTTTGTTGCGTCCACACCTTACGTTTCACTGGGCCATCGCCAGGACGAGTTGTCGTCCCGTGGCTGGACGGTGCTGACGCCGGCCGAATTTGCCTACGATGTTGTAGGCACGCTGCAGGCGTTCGGTCGGATCATTCCGCAATTCAATGGGCAAACCGCGTTCGCCATCACCCGCAAACCGGGTTACGAAGACTTGCCGTACTCCCAGAGCATGAACGGCATCGGCCCGCACACCGAAGCGCCGGTCTATGGGCCGCCGCCGCGTTACCTGGCGCTGCATTGTCATCAACAGGCCACCTGCGGGGGCGGGCATACCGGGCTGGTGGACGGCATCGAATTCCTCGGCTTTCTCGAACGCACCGAACCCGAGCTGCGCGAATGGATCGACGATACGCCGGTGGAGTTCGTCGCCACCGCCAAACCGGGTGAAGCGGGGCAGCGTCGGGTCAAGGAATACATCCTCACGCCTACCGAGGACGGTGACATTTTTCGCTTCAGCTACAACCAGTTTCATTACGGTGATGTGAACCCCTCCAAGGAGGATCTGCAGCATTCGAACGTGGCGAACAGTTCATCGCCACTGGCCAGGTTCGCACAGTTGGGCGAAGCCTATTTCGTCGAGCACAACACGCCGGTGCTGATTCCCGACGGCTGCATGCTGATTTGGGATAACTGGCGGATGATCCACGCCCGCAGCCGATACACTGACCCCGCGCGCAACCTGACCCGCTACTGGCTGGCCTGATTCATCCGTCGCCCACTATTCAATTGGCGTACCCCAGGCGGGTACGCGTCCTACAGGTATCGCGTCATGCAAACAGCAATCGAGATCGCCACGGTCGATCATCAACTGGTCGTTCGGCTCAATCAGGCCTGGACCAAAAGGGCTACGGTGTGCTCGCCAGAGCGGGGCTCGGTCACGGAAGCGTTCGACCCGGCGCGCCCGGATTATCCGGAGTGCATGGTGCCGTTTTTCCATCACCCGAGATTCCAGGCCCTGAGCGACGAGCTTAAAAGCAGCGTCGTGACCTGGGGCTGGATCGGTTACAACCTGCGCACGGTGACCGCAGAAGAACACGTGGTGAACCCGGCGCTGAGCGTCATTGCCAATCAATACCTGGGCAAGGACGACTGGCATTTTCGCGAGGCGATGCAGCAGACGCTGATCGATGAGCACTACCACACGCTCATGCACCTGCGCGCGATCGAACGGACCAAGGAGGACCGCGCCCTTGATCAGGATCTGGACCTGCCGCCGTCCGTCACTTATCTGCGCCTTGTTGCCCTGCAGGAAACCTTAGCCGAACAGTGGCAGCGCGACCTGGCGGCGATCACCTTCGCGGTGGTGGCCGAGATCAGCGTCAACGCTTACTTGGATCTGCTGGCCGACGATCAAACCATCCAGCCACAAAACCGTCGCGTGGCCGAACTGCATAACCGCGACGAATACGCCCACAGCAAGATCCTCGCGGAAGTGGCGAAGGTCATGTACGCCCACATGCAACCGCCGCAACGGGTGTTTTTCGCACAGACGTTGTCGGTGGCGCTGAGTGCCTTTGTCGCCCAGGACTACTCGATGTGGGAGGCGATTCTGACGCAGCTCGGCGTCGACGACGCAGCGCTGATCATTGCCGACACCCGCGAGAGCAACAGGAATGCCACGATCATGCGCGACTACAGCGGCCTGCATCGGCTGGCCGAGGACCTGGGGATCAGCGACCAGATCGACTTCGACTTCCGCCCGACCCTCAAAACCGCTGCCGTGGCCTGATCAGGAGGTGAATATGTCCGTTCCTGTGTACGAAGTGTTCGCCATTCGTGTCGGCGCCAATGCCCAGCGCACCGCCCGGGAAAACTTTCTGTACGACGCCTGCTGTGGTGATCCGAACGCATCGATGCCGTTGGATTACTACTTCTGGGTCATTCGTAACGATCAGCGAGTCATTGTGGTCGACACCTGTTTTCAACCGGCCACGGCCGATCGGCGCAACCGGCAGATGTATCGCCTGCCGGAAGAATCCCTGCGCCAACTGGACATTGATCCGACGCAGGTCGAGAACCTGATCCTCACCCATTTGCACTGGGATCATGCGGGTAATCTGGGATTGTTTCCCAAGGCCACGGTGCATTTGCAGGAAGCCGAATTGCGCTTCTGTACCGGGCCGAAAATGACCCATCGCGCGGTAAACAAAACCTACGAAGTCGAGGATGTGATGTCGGCGCTGCCGCCGCTGTTCGAAGGCCGGATGCGCTTGCATAACGGCAGGGTCGAGGTGGTTCCGGGCGTGACGTTGCACCCGGTGGGCGGCCATACGCCGGGCAGTCAGGTGGTGCGGGTGAACACCGCGCGCGGCTGGATCGTGCTGGCGTCGGACGCGGCGCATTTGTGGGCGAACATTCGCCAGCGCAGCCCTTTTCCGATTCTGGATGATCTGGCGCAGACGCTGGAGGCGTTCAGCCTGATCGACAGCCTGGCGGACGGCGAAGACCACGTGATCCCTGGCCACGACCCGCTGATCGCCGAGCGTTTCCCGCACTGGAACGACGACCCGCACATCGTCTGCCTGCACGAAATCCCCACCTGAACCATTAATTAACTGTAGGAGCGAGCACGCTCCTACAGGGGGGGGTATCAGCCCTGGTTTTTGAGCAGATGACCAAGCGCTGCCAATGCCTCCTCGATCTTCGGCGAATACGGCGCCCCACAGCCAATCCGCACACAATGCTTGAACCGCGGCGAATTGGAAAAGATATCCCCAGGTGAAATAAGGATCCCCGCCTTCAACGCCTCATGGAAAAGCGTCATCGCTGAATACCGAGGCGGCAGTTCTACCCACAGCAACGTCCCGCCCCGAGGGTCAGTTACGCCAGTGCCCGGCGGGAAATGGCGGGTGATCGCCTCACTCATCTGCTGGCGTTGTTGCGTCAGAACTTTCCTCAAACGCCGCAGGTAACGTTCGTAGGACGGCGTTTTCATGAACGCGGCGACCGCCAGTTGCGACAACGCTTCGCAGCCGCGGGACTGGGTGTGTTTGAGCATTTCCACGCGGTCGTGCCACTTGCCCGCGCTGATCCAGCCCAGGCGCATACCCGGTGCCAGGGTTTTGTTCAGCGAGGCGCAATACATCACGTTGTCGCCACGGTCCCAGTGTTTGAGCGTGGACAGCGGCTTTTCGGTATCCACCAGGTCACCGTAGGTGTCGTCCTCGATCAGCACCGTGTCGTGCCGGGCGCACAGTTGCACCAGTCGCGCCTTGTTGGCGTCGGGCATGATGCTGCCCAGCGGATTCTGCAGGTTGGGAATGACGATCAGCGCCTGAATCCGTTGCGGGCCTTGCAGCAGTTGTTCAAGGGCGAGCAGGTTGATGCCCGAATGGGCCGTCGCGGGGACTTCCACTGCGCGCAGGTTCAGGCTGTCGAGAATCTGCAGCAGGCCGTAGAAGGTCGGCGACTCCACGGCCACGCTGTCGCCGGGTTGGGTGACTGCGCGCAGGGCCAGGTTGAGCGCCTCGGTGGCGCCGTTGGTGATGACGATTTTCTCCGCCGTCAGGTTGGCTTTGGCGGCCAACGCCCTTCGCGCCAGGATGTTGCGCAACGTCAGCTGGCCGCAGGTCGATCCTTCTGCATCGAGTAAATGCGGGTCGCGACGCAGCGCCTTGATCATATGGTCCTGCAAGATCTTCAGTGGATAGAGCGACGGTGCACAGTAGGCCGTGGCCAGGTTGACCTTGATCGTCGCCCGCTGGCCCGCTTTGAGCACCACGGATACCTGCGGATGAAGGCCGAGGTAGACGCTGTTGTCGATGGGCGGGGGCGGGGCGGTCACGACCGGTTTGGGCACGGTGTCGGGCTGGCGAATGTAGTTGCCGGAGCGCGGTCGGGCTTCCAGGACGCCGCAATCTTCAAGCTCGCGGCAAACCTGCACGGCGGTCGAGAGGCTGACGGCGTGTTTTTCCATCATCAGCCGGATCGAGGGGAAGCGTTCACCGGTTTTCAGGGTGCCGCTGCGGATCGCGTCGAGGTAGTGGTTAGCTAACTGACGGTACAGAGGAGTCGTGTGCATGATGACCTCAGCAATCGCACCACTGAAGTCTTGGGCTGGAAAGTGAGTTGACGCTCCCCGCAGGCGGACCCGTGGTGCTCAAGGGTGAAGGGAAGTGTTTATTGATGTGTCGATACTGAGAGAGTAATCGGGGTTTTGCAGGAATCGCGGGCAATAAAAAGCCCCGCTCTAGGGCGGGGCTCTCAGGTCAGGGGCGCCTGGGGCGCGGCGGCTGAACCAGGTTATTGCGCGGCGATGCTGTAGCCGTCGAACGCGGTTTGCTGTTGCAGCGCGGTGATGATGTTTTTGCGGTTGACCGTTTGTTCGGCGCCGGCGCTGTCCAGGAAGGTCTCGCTTTCCAGCTCGGCTTCGTCGCCTTCGCCAACGAAGGTGAAGCCCAGGAACTCCAGCGCTTCACGGTCGACGTTCAGTCGCGAGCGCGGGGTGCGCAGCGGCAGGGTGACGCTCACGCCGTCCTTGCTGATGGTGAACACTTCGACTTCTTTCTTGGCGCGGGCGGTCTTGCTCTTGCCGCTGCTCGGGTTGCTGATGGCCTGGTGCGTCTGGTTCAGCACTTTCAGCGCGAGGCCGTAGACGATTTCCTGAAACGCCGGATCGTCCTTGAAACTGGACAGGATGCGGCCGATCGAGAATTTGCTGCTCAGGTCTTCAAGGGCGGCGATATCGGCGGCCTCGGCGTCCTTGAGTTGCTTGAGTTCGCCCATCAGTTCGTAGGCTTTATCGTCGTCGAAGCGGTCATGGGCCTGGCGGATCGCGGCGCGCAGCTCACGGATCTGGTCGCTTTCGCGGGTGGACTGGAACGCGTCCAGAACCATCTCGCTGATGGTTTTGGCCTGGGGCACATGCTGTGAAAGATTGATGGAGTTTTCGTATTCCGCTTTGGACGACAAGGTGACTACGGATTCAGCGGTGTTGGAATCGGACATTGAAATTTCACTACTTCTTTTAGCTTGGGTTTAGGCGAGAAAGCGCTGGGCCTTTTCAGGCCGCCTAATCTATTGGACCCAGGCTGCGTTGTCACGGCCCAACAAGCCAATGGCCAAAAGATCCCGGAATTGCAGGCAACCCCCTGGATTCGCCGTACGTCACCAAACTCCTGATTCGTCGCACGCCACGGAAACTGTAGGAGCGAGCTTGCTCGCGATGGTCGTCAACGATAACGCGGGAAACCAGGTACCCCGCGGTGTTCTCAGGTTTTTCACGAGCAGGCTCGCTCCTACAGGGGGTGTGTGATTGCTGACGGCCGAGCAGGTTTAACGTGACTCACGGGTGCAGCAGTTTCTGCGCACGCTTATCCGCCAGATGCTGCAACACCAGTCGACCGATCAACACCAGCAAGGTCAGCGAGATCAGCAGCACGGAGATCGCGGCGACGCTTGGGTCGACGTTGTCACGCAAGCCGCTCCAGATGCGTTTCGGCAGGGTATCGACGTTGACGCTGGTGATGAACAGCGTCACCGCGACCTCTTCCCAGGACAGGGCAAACGCCAGCAGCGCGGTGGAGGCGAGGCCCAGTTTCAGGTTCGGCAGGATCACCATGAACGTGGTCTGCATCAGGCTGGCGCCGAGGTTGCGTGAGGCCAGTTCGATCCGCCGGTCGATCTGGCTCAGGGCGACCAGCATCGTGACCACGCCATACGGCACTACCATGATGACGTGCGCGATCACCACGCCGGTCAGGGTGTCGTAACCCATGCCCGGTGCGTAGCGCCCGAGTTTGGTTTCCATGAAGTACAGCACCAGCGCCGAAATCACCGGCGGAATGGCCATCGGCAAGAGCACCAAACCGATCAGCGCAGTGGCCAGTTTCGAGCGCAGGTACCAGATGCCGAGGCTGAAGCTGGCCGCGAGCAACGTCGCGATCACGCTGGTGGCGAAGGCGATCGTCAGGCTCTGGCTGATGGCGTGGAACCAGTCGGGGTTGCTGACCAGCGCCTCGTAATGGCGCAGCGACCAGTTGCCTTCCGGCATGGACAGAAAGCGTTTGCTGGTGAAGGACACCGGGATGACCGTCAGCAACGGGAACAGCATGAAGGCCATGGCGATGACGGCCAGCAGGCGGGTACTCAGGCTTGTGCGATGGGTGTTCATAAGTAACCTCAGCCGACCAGTCGGTTCACGCGGGTGATTTTCAGCAGCACCCAGATCAATGCGCTGACCAGTGCCAGCAAGACCACGCTGAGCGCGGCTCCCAGGCCCCAGTTGCTGGTCTGGAACATTTGCAGGAACACGTATTCGGCGATCATCACCGTTTGCCCGCCGCCCAGCAGCACCGGGGTGATGAAGAAGCCAAGGCAGAACACGAAGACCATGATGAAGGCGCCCAGCATCCCCGGCAGGGTCTGTGGCAGCAGCACTTGCCAGAACGTGCGCAGAGGTCCGGCACCGAGGCCGCGGGACGCCATGAGAATGCGTTGATCCAGCTGGCGCATGCTCGACAGCAGCGGGAACACCGCGTACGGAATCATCACGTGAAGCATGCCAATGACGACGCCAATTTCATTACGACTCAACTGCAACGGCTGGTCGATCAACCCCATGCTCAACAGACCTTCGTTTAGCACGCCGTTGCTGCGCAGGGCGATCAGCCAGCCGAACGCCCGGACCAGCACCGAAATCCAGAACGGAATGAAGATGCAGATTTCCACCACCCGTTGCCAGAACGGCGGGCTGAACACCCAGCAGTAGGCCAGCAGGTAACCGATCAGCAACGCCAGGCAACTCACGGTCATGCACAGGCGCAAGGTGCGCCAGAGCATTTCGTGGATAGCCGGGTCGGTGGCGATGCGCTGGTATTGCTCGATGCCGGGCGTTGGCAGCGAAAAGCTCCAGCCCACCACGCCGAGGAACGGCAGCACGTAGAAAATCAGCAGCAACACCGGCAGTGGAAACAGCAGCAGACCGCGCTCCAGGCCCGGCGAACTGAACCGGGGCTTGGGTCTGGACAGGGTTGAGGTCAGGGTCATAGTCATGGTCGATGGCTCACTTGGACAGCCGCGTCAGGTACGTTTCCAAGGCTTTCGAATAGTTGTCGGCGTACCACTGGGCATTCAGGGCGATCTGCTTTTTCAGGTTCTCCGCCGACCCGCAGTTGGCTTCCAGTTGCTCCGCCGACATCAGCTTTTCGGTGGCGCTGTTGGACGGGCCATTGCCCAGCAGTTCAAAGAGCTTGAGCTGTCCTTCCGGTTGCAACGCGTGCTGGATGAATTGCATGGCCGGCCGCGTGCCGGCCGGGTTGCCCTGCAACACTGCCCAGCTGCTGGAGTTGATGAAGCCGTTGTCGAAGCTCCAGCGCACGCGGTTGTCGGTGTCTTCGGCGAGCAGCTTGGCGCGGGTGTGCCAGATCGCGCCGACCGACACTTCGCCGTCGACCATCAGCTGCTGGCTCTCGGCGCCCGAACTCCAGAACGACAGCACGTGCGGCTTGATCTCGTCGATCTTGGCCATCGCCCGCGCCACGTCCAGGGGGTAGAGCTGATCGGCCGGCACGCCATCGGCAAGCAACGCCGCTTCAAGCATCCCGTTCATCCATTTGTACAAGGTGCGCTTGCCGGGGAATTTCTTCACGTCCCAGAAATCGGCCCAGGTCTTGGGGCCGTTGTCGCCGAACTTCGCGCTGTCCCAGGCCATCACGTAGCTGAACTGATAGCTGGCAATGCCGAAATCGGAAGACAGCGCCGGTGCGACCTGACCGCGCTGAATCACGTTGTAGTCCAGCGGTTGCAGGATTTTTTCGCGGCCCAGCACGATGGCGCTGTAGCTCTCGACGTCGACCACGTCCCAGCTTGGTTGACCACTGGCCAGTTGCGAGCGGATCGCGCCCTCGGTCGGGCCGGCGCCGTCGATGCGCACCTGGATGCCGGTGGTCTTGGTGAACGTCTCGGTCCACGCCGAGCGGAACGCGTTGAGGGCGTCGCCACCCCAGTTGACCACCACCAGCGGCTTGTCGGCGGACCAGCTGATGCCACTGCGCATGGCCAGCGGCACGGCGGCCAACAGACCCATGGCCTGCATGAAGGTTCGACGGTTGATCTGGCCCCCGCGGGCTTTTTCGATCAGCACTTCAATACAGTCGCGTTGATGATCCTGGCTCATGGGCAAGTCCTCAGTCGGCGGGTGTCGCGGCGGACACCGGGCCTTTTTGTTGTCGTTAGGAGAGCGCTTTTGTTGCGTTAATCGTGGGCGTCAGGCCTGCAGCAGGAAGCTTTGCTGCACCGGCCAGCTCAGCCACACCGGCGCACCGCTGGGCATCAGCGCGCCGGGATGGTTGCCGGGGACGGACAGGTTGACCGGCAAGGCATCGGCGCCAACCTTGAGCGCCAGATGGGTACTGGAACCTTGATAGACCTTGTCGGTGAGCTGCGCCGGCATCACGTTGTAGCCGTCGCGTTCCGGGCAGTCGCTGTGCAGCTCCATGTGTTCCGGGCGTACGGCCAGCACGGTCGGCTGAGCGCTCAGTGCATTCGGGGCGAGGGCGTGGAGCACGCTGGTGCCGCATCTGCCGCTGGCGGTCGGGCCGTTACGGCTCATGTCCACCAGCGGAAACAGGTTCATCTTGCCGAGGAATTCCGCGACAAAACGGCTCTCGGGCCGGTTGTAGATGTTTTCTGGCGTGTCGACCTGGGTCAGCTTGCCGTGGTTGAAAATCGCGATGCGCGACGACAGCGCCAGCGCTTCGTTCTGGTCATGGGTCACGAACACGAAGCTGGTGCCGACCTGGCGATGGATACGCTGCAGTTCGGTTTGCAGCTGTTCGCGAAGGTTCTTGTCGAGTGCCGACAGCGGCTCGTCGAGCAACAGCAGTTCCGGTTCGAAGACCAGCGCCCGGGCAATCGCCACGCGCTGCTGCTGGCCACCGGACAATTCGGCCGGCTTCTTGTGCATGTGCGCACCCAGGCCGACCACTTCCAGAATGTGTTTGACCCGACGCTGGCGCTCTTCGGCCGCGACTTTGCGGATGCGCAGCGGGTAGGCCACGTTATCGGCGACGCTCATGTGCGGGAACAGCGCGTAGCCCTGGAACACCATGCCGTAGTTCCGCTTCTCGGCGGAGCGCTTGATGATGTCGACGCCTTGCTCCATCAGCTTGCCCGAAGTCGGGCTGAGGAAGCCGGCCAGGATCATCAGCAACGTGGTTTTGCCTGAGCCGGACGGGCCGAGCAGGGTCAGGAACTCGCCTTGGCGAACGTCGAGATCGACGTTATCCAGCGCCGCGAAACGACCGTAATACTGGCTGATACCTTGTGCGCTGAGCTGAATCGCAGAACCGCTGGACACGATGAAAATTCCTCTTTCTTGTTGCCCCGAGGCGTGCGAGGACGGATGTCAATCCGGCAGGGGCTTTGGGCTCATTATTGTTAAAAATATCGCTACATCAATGGAATTATTTTGCAGGTATTGGTTAGTTTTATTACTCAATGGCCATTGGATAAAACGCGGCATTGTTGCTTTCCGTGGCAGCCGGCTTGCTGGCGATAGCGCGCTCACGAACGCCAACGCCAGCAAGCTGGCTCCTACAGGTTATTTGTGGGGTCCTTCAGAGCGTGTCTTGCCAGGTTTGGTGGGACGACTGGAGCTGGGTTTTCACCCAGTTGCTGAAGGCCTGAACCACCGCGCGCTCGGCCTTTTGCGGGTCAGCGGCCAGGTAATAACCGCGGTGCAGGTCGATGGTGATGTCGAACGGGCGCACCAACAAACCCTTGGACAAGGCATCGCCACTGATCAGGTTGTCGCCGATGGCGATGCCCTGGCCGGCAATACAGGCCGACTGCGCGCAATGCGCATCGGAGAACAGAATGCCGCTCACCGCATTGACCCCCGAGGCGCCGGCGGCGGTCAGCCACACGCGCCAGTCCGAATAATCCGTCATGTGCAGTAACGGAAAGCCGCTGAGTTCCTGCGGACTCTTCAGGCCGCTCAGCGCATTGATCAGCCGCGGGCTGCACACCGGGAAAAAGCGCAGCGCGACGATCTCCTCGACAACCATTTCCGGCCAGTCGCCGATGCCGTAGGCAATGAATAAATCCGCGGCAGGGTTATTGATGTCGTCCGGCGTCCGCGGCGAAATCAGCTGCAATTGCACCTGCGGGTACTGGCGCAAAAACGCCCCGATGTGGTGACACAACCAATACGTGGCAAACCCCGGTGCGCAACTGACGCACAGTCGTCCGGAGATCTCTTGGTCGTCCACCAGCTGACCCGCATCCAGCAAATTCAACAGAATCCCGTGCACCTCGCGGGCGTAGCGCTCGCCCTGGTACGTCAGGCCAATCCCCCGGCCGATGCGTTCGGTGAGGGCGAAGCCGACGCATTCCTCCAGCTTGCTGATCTGGTGGCTGATGGCGCTGCGGGTCAGGTTCAGTTCACGGGCCGCGACCGACACGCTGCCGAGGCGGGCGACCGCGTCCAGAGCGCGAAGGGCTGTCATCGAAGGAAAACGCATAAATCACCGCTGAAAGTTGAAAGGGCCGGTCTGACGCACTTTATGGTGACGGAAATTGAACAGTCAGGCCAAAAAAAATCGATTGTTGTATCGGTTGATTCAACAATACTAGCCCAACTCGTCACCGGGCCGTCCAGCCCGTCTATCAAAAGAGGTGCTGCATGACCCGTTGTGCCCAGGCGCTCGTTCAGTTGCTGGAAGGCTATGGCGTTGACACCGTCTTCGGCATTCCCGGCGTTCACACCGTCGAGCTTTATCGAGGTTTGCATGGCAGCCGCCTGAAGCACGTCAGCCCGCGCCACGAGCAGGGCGCCGGGTTCATGGCCGACGGTTACGCCCGCGCCAGCGGCAAGCCGGGAGTGTGTTTCATCATCACCGGCCCGGGCATGACCAATATTCTGACCGCCATGGGCCAGGCCTACGCGGACTCGGTGCCGATGCTGGTCATCTCCACCACCAGCCGTCGCGAACACCTGCGCCTGGGCCATGGTCACCTGCATGAACTGCCGGACCAGCGCGCGCTGGTCGCGGGTGTCTGCGCCTTCAGCCACACCTTGCAACACCCTAATCAACTGCCGGAAGTGCTGGCCCGGGCCTTTGCCTTGTTTGGCTGCACCCGGCCGCGTCCCGTGCACATCGAAATTCCTCTGGACGTGCTGGAGATGTCCGCCGACCACCTCGATGTCCGTCCGCGTGCATTGCCATTGGCGCCTGCACCGGCGCCTTGTGCCATCGACGCCGCTATCGCCTTGATCAACAACGCGCAGCGCCCGTTGATCCTCGCCGGTGGTGGCGCGCGTCGAGCCAGTGAAGCGCTGACCTTGCTCGCCGAACGTTTGCAGGCCCCGGTCGCGCTGACCACCAACGCCCGCGGCCTGCTGCCGCTCGATCACCCCTTGCTGCTCGATGGCGTGCAGTCGTCGGTGCACGGTCGCGAACTGATGGCCGAGGCCGACGTGGTGCTCGCTGTCGGCACCGAATTGGGCGAGACCGACTATGACTTTTTCGGCCTGGGCCCGTTGGCGTTCAAGGCGCCGCTGATTCGCCTGGATATCGACCCGATGCAGGTGCTGGGCGCGCAAGCGGCGGACGTCGGTTTGTTGGGTGATGCCGAGCAAGGCCTGCGAGCGTTGCTGGCGCGATTGCCGCAACGCCAGGCCGAGCCGACGTGGGCGAGCGTGCGCGTGGAGCAAGTGAATGCGCTTGAACACGCCGGCTGGAACTTGAAACAGAGCCGTCTGCAGGAACTGCTCGATACCCTTCGTGACGGTCTGCCGCAGCCGCTGATCGTCGGCGATTCCACGCAACCGGTGTACCAGGGCGCATTGGGTTATCGCGCGCCGACGCCCAACAGTTGGTTCAACGCCGGCACCGGTTACGGCACCCTCGGCTACGCCTTGCCGGCGGCCATCGGCGCCAAGCTGGCACAGCCATTACGTCCGGTCGTCGCGTTGGTGGGGGACGGTGGCTTGCAGTTTTCCAGTGCCGAACTGATCGCCGCCAAAGAGGCGGGCGCCGCCATCATCCTGTTGCTGTGGAACAACACCAGCTATGCCGAAATCCGCGATTACATGAACGCCCGCGAGGTGCCGTTGCTGGGCGTCGACATTCTCACGCCGGACTTCGCCGCCCTGGCGCGCAGCTGTCACGTGCCCCATCACCGGGTGGGCAATCTGCACAAGCTACGCGAACTACTGGGCCAGTTCAGCGACACGGATACGCCGGTGATGCTCGAACTGGACGCCGCTGCTTTCCTGGCGGAATAAGCCACGCGGCGCGACAACAATAAAAATTTTCCAGGTCCGCAAAGCGCCGAGCGCGGACGGACCTTTCTATTGCTCTGACCTAAAAAAGGTGGCTTACATGGCTGAGTCCGACAACTTTACTTCGACCCACTCCGTGCAAGGGACATACGCCGACCTGATCCTTGGCAACGGTCGCATCTATACCCAGGATCCTTCGAACCCGTGGGCTGAAGCCGTGGCGATCCGCGACGGCAAGTTGATCGGTGTCGCCAGCCTCAGCGAGCTACAGGTGTTCAAGGGCCCGAACACCGTATCGCACGACCTGCAAGGCGCGTTCTGCATGCCGGGCCTGCATGACATGCACACGCACCCCGACCTGGCCCTGGCGCCGCGCTACAGCGATGACCTGGATGTCGGCATCGAAGACCCGACGCCCGAGCAACTGCGCGAAAGCATCCTCGCCTATGCCGATAGCCATCCGGGCGACGGCTGGATCTACGGGCAATACTGGGTGCGCTACACCTTCCGCGAGGCCGGTTTGACCCCGGGCCGCGCCTGGCTCGACAGCGTGATGCCGGACCGTCCCGTGGCGCTGCTCGACCGCATGTGGGGCACCATGATGGTCAACTCGAAAGCGCTGGAGCTGGCCGGCATTGACCGCACCACGTCCGACCCGCGCAACGGTTATTTCGAGCGCGACGAGCTGACCGGGGAGCCCACCGGCCTGATGATCGACGGTGCCTACGCGATGATCCACGCCGCCATGCCGCCGACGCCGGTCAGCGTGCTGCGTCGCGCGTACCGTGATGGCGTGCACTTCCAGAGCTCCCGTGGCGTCACGGCGAGCAAATACGTGCACGTTTGCGAACAGCGTCTGCAAGCCCTGAAAGAGCTGGACGACAGCGGTGAGCTGACGGTGCGCATCGAAGCCGCGATCAGTTGGCAGGACGACATTTTCCCGGTGCGTCGTCGCTGGGAGCTACTGGCCGGTGAACGTCACTACTACCGCAGCGCACGCCTGAGTGCCAACGCGGTGAAGTTCCACTTCGACGGCACCGTTGAACCGAAATCCTCGTACCTGCTGACCCCGTGGCCGCAGGAAAAGAGTTGGCGCGGCAAGCTCAACCTGACCCCGGAACACATCACCGACATGGTGGTGGACATGGACCGCAAGGGGATCCGGGTGATCGCCCACTGCACCGGCGACGGCGCGTCCGACGTGTTCCTCGATGCCGTGGCTGAAGCCCGTCGGCGCAACGGGTTCAGTGGTGTGCGCCATCAATGCGCGCACAGCACCTTGCTGCACCCGGGCAACCTGCCGCGCTTCAAGGAACTGAACGTCATCGCCGAATTTTCTCCGGCCGCGTGGTATCCGACGCCATTCGCCAGCGGTGCGCGCTCGGGGTACGGGCAGGAACGGCTCAAGCGTATCTACGATTTCAAAGGTGTGCTCGCCGCCGGTGGCACCGCGGTCATGGGCACCGACTGGCCGGTAGCATCGATCGACCCGTGGCTGGCGCTGGAAACCATGGTGACCCGGCAAAACCCGTGGAACGACGACCCGGCCTGCTTCGGCGATCCGATCAGCCTGGAACAGGCGCTGGACGTGGTCACCCGCAACGGTTCCGTGGCCATGGGCCTGGAGCAAAGTACCGGTAGCCTGGAAGTCGGCAAGTCGGCGGACCTGATCGTGATCGACCGCGATCTGTTCGCTGAACCTGCGCGCAACTACATCCACCGTACCAACGTGCTGCTGACCTTTGTGGAAGGGCAGCTGGTTTACGACCGTCACGGGACGTTGGCTTCGGCGGGCCTGACAGCCGTCTGGCAGGGCGAACCACCGGTGCTGGAAGGTAAGGCGCAATGACCCCGCCACGGATTGCAGTCACCGTTGTTTCGGGATTTCTCGGCGCCGGTAAAACCACCTTGCTCAACCGCATGGTGCGCCGTGCGGAAGGCAGTCGGCTGGCGGTGATCGTCAACGATTTCGGCGAGCTGAACATCGATGCGGCCATCGTTTCCGAGGTCACGGATGCGGTGGTCAGCCTGCAAAACGGCTGCATTTGTTGCACCGTGCAGGAAGACCTGCTGGCGCAACTGACTGGCATGGCTCAACTGCAACCGCGGCTTGAGCGCATCGTTATTGAATGCAGTGGCGTGTCCGATCCGCAGCGCATCGTGCAAACCCTGGCCTACCCACAACTGCGCAGCCAGATGCAGCTGGACATGGTGATCACGGTGGTCGACGCCACCCGGCATCTGCAGCTTGAAGGGGAATACGCGCGGTTGGCCAGGGCCCAGGTGGCGGCGGCTGATTTGCTGCTATTGAACAAAACCGATCTGGTCGACGAGGAACAGTTGCAAGCGCTGCGTAACGCCCTGGGCCTGCGCACGCGGATTCACGAAAGCGTGCAGGCTCAACTGCCGGATGCGCTTTGGCTGGACACCGATCTGGACCTCAAGTCGCGCACCGTGAAGCCGATGGTGCGGGTGTCGAATGATGATCACAGCGAAATGTTCAGCAGTTGGCTGTGGCAAGGCACGACCGCGCTCGACGTCGAACGCTTGCGCGCCTGGTTGCAGGCGCTGCCCGGCGATGTGTTCCGGGTCAAGGGCCTGGTCGTGCTGGCGCAAGGCGGCAAGGCACACTGGCTGCAACACGTCGGCACCCGCAGCCAGTTTCTGCCCGCCACCGATGAAGCATTGGCCAACGCGACGCGGTTAGTGTTTATTGCACGTCGGGGCTTCGATGGCTGGCAGGCATTGGGGCAAGGGTTGGAGGCCTGCAAAATGACTGAGGACGAGCGCACATGAACCCGACGGAACAACGTTTACGCGAGGAGTTGGCGGCCTGTTACCGATTGATCGCGCACTTTCGCATGACCGATCTGATCTTCACCCATATTTCCGTGCGATTGCCGGGGCCCGAGCATCATTTCCTGATCAATCCCTATGGGCTGATGTTCGAGGAAATCACCGCGTCCAATCTGGTGAAAATCGGTCTGGATGGGCGCGCTGTGGAACCGTCGCCGTATCCGGTCAACCCGGCGGGTTTTGTGATTCACAGTGCAATTCACGGTGCTCGGGAAGACGCGCAATGCGTGCTGCACACGCACACCAAATCCGGCTGTGCCGTGGCGGCGTTGAAATGCGGGTTGTTGCCGGTGAACCAGATTTCCATGGAATTCTATGGCCGCGTTGCCTATCACGATTACGAAGGCGTGGCGCTGGACCTGAGCGAGCAGCAGCGGCTGGTGCAGGACATGGGTGACAAGCCGGTGCTGATGCTGCGCAACCACGGTTTGCTGACCGTGGGCGAAACCGTGGGCCAGGCCTTCTTGCGCATGTACTACCTGGAAAAAGCCTGCGAAATCCAGCTGGCGGCGCAGGCGGCGGGGGAGTTGGTTTTGCCTTCTGCAGACGTGTGCGAATACACCGAGCGGCAGTTCAATGATCCGGGTCGGCCGCTGGAAGAGGGCGAGTTGAATGACCCGGATGCCATGCAACTGGCCTGGGCGGCGTTGTTGCGGATGCTGGATCGGGTGGCGCCGGGGTATCGGGATTGATCCAGATGCTTTGTTGAATGGGCAGGGCGCTTCGGGGGGGGGGGGGGGGCCCCCCCCCCGCCCTCCGGGGCCCGGGGGGGG
>NZ_JANLOD010000011.1 GCF_025466085.1 Pseudomonas sp. 14P_8.1_Bac3 | reverse complement strand
CGGCATCAGCCGTGGCTACCTGGGCCGTGCGGCAATGACCGCCGAAAAATACGTGCCGAACCCGTTCGCCACGAATGGCGAGCGCATGTACCGCACCGGCGACCTGACCCGCTACCAGGCCAACGGCGTGATCGAGTACCGCGGGCGCATCGACCATCAAGTGAAGATCCGCGGTTTCCGCATCGAGCTGAGCGAGATCGAAACCCGCCTGTTGCAACAGCCGCGCGTTGCCGAAGTGGCGGTGCTGGCCCAGGAAGCCCTCGGCGGTCAGCAACTGGTGGCGTATGTGGTTGCCGACCCACTGGCCCTCGACGATGCCGAGGCCCAACGTCGTCTGCGCGATGAACTCAAGACGCGACTCAAGGACAGCCTGCCCGACTACATGGTGCCTGCCCACCTGCTGTTTATCGCGCAGTTGCCGTTGACCCCCAACGGCAAACTCGATCGCAAGGCGCTGCCGGCGGTGGACGCCAGCCAGTTGCAGGCCAGCTATGTCGAGCCGCGCAGCGAGCTTGAACGGCAGGTCGCTGCGATCTGGCAGCACGTGCTGGACCTGGACCGCGTCGGCCTGCACGACCACTTCTTCGAGCTCGGTGGTCACTCGCTGCTGGCGGTCAATGTGGTGTCGCGGCTGCAACTCGAACTGGGGCTGAAACTGACCCCGCAACTGATTTTTCAATACCCCGTACTGACAGATTTCGTCAGCCGTCTGGCCACCTCCGGTGAGCAGGTCGATACGTTGAAACTGAGCAAGCTGGACGCCCTGCTTGACGAAATGGAGGAAGCTTGATGGATACCAATGTCGCTTTGAAGATCGCCCGGCGCTTCATTACTTTGCCGCTCGACAAGCGCAGGGTGTATCTGCAGAAGATGCTCGAAGAAGGGGTGTCGCCGGCCAACTTGCCAATTCCCGAAACCCAGTCGCATTTCGACCCGGTGCCGTTGTCCTTTGCCCAGGAACGCCAGTGGTTTCTCTGGCAGATGGACCCGGACAGCGCCGCCTACAACATTCCCAGCGCCCTGCGCTTGCACGGCGACCTCGACGTGGCGGCACTCGAACGCGCCTTCAATGCGCTGATCGAGCGCCATCAAAGCCTGCGCACCACCTTCCTGCAGCAGGATGAGCGGGCGGTTCAGGTGATTCACCCGCACATGCCGCTGACGATCGACGTGCAGGCGCTGGACCAGACGCTGCCGAGCGAAGCGCGGATCGACGCGTTCGTGGCCGCGCAGATCGCGCAGCCGTTCGACCTGATCAACGGACCGCTGCTGCGCGTCAGCCTGCTGCGCCTCGACGCCCGGGACCATGTGCTGACCTTGACCCAGCACCACATCGCTTCGGATGGCGGGTCGATGCGGGTCATGATCGAGGAGCTGCTGCACCTGTACGGCGCTTATCGTCAGGGTCAGGAAGCGGCGCTGCCACCGCTGTCGATCCAGTACGCCGACTACGGCATCTGGCAACGGCACTGGATGGAGGCCGGCGAGCGCGAGCGTCAGCTGGGCTACTGGCAAGCGCAGTTGGGCAACGAACATCCAGTGCTGGAACTGCCCGCCGATCACCCGCGCCCGGCGGTGCAGAGCCTGCGCGGTGCGCGGGTCGAACTGGCGTTGCCGGCCTCGCTGGCGGAACAACTCAGGGCCGTGGCCAAGGCGCAGAACGTCACCCTGTTCATGCTGTTGCTGGCGTCGTTCCAGACCTTGCTGCACCGCTACAGCGGCCAGGCCGACATCCGCGTCGGCGTGCCGACCGCCAACCGCAACCGGGTCGAAACCGAGCGCCTCGTCGGCTTCTTCGTCAACACCCAGGTCTTGCGTACCGAGTTTGATCCACAGGCCAGCTTCAGCACGCTGCTGTCCCAGGTCAAGGACACGGCGATGGCGGCGCAGGCCCATCAGGACTTGCCGTTCGAGCAATTGGTCGAAGCATTGCAACCGGAACGCAGCCTGAGTTACAGCCCGCTGTTCCAGGTCATGTACAACCACCAGAGCAGCGGTGCGGCGCGCAATGCCCAGGCGGCCGATCCGTCGGCGCTGACGATTCGTCACCTGCACCAGCCAGCGCGCACGGCGCAATTCGACCTGACCCTGGAAACCTTCGACGGTGCTGAAGGCCTCGGTGCGCAGTTGACTTACGCCACCGACCTGTTCGAACACGCGACCATCGAGCGTCTGGCCCGGCATTGGCAAAACCTGCTGGGCAGCATCGTCGCCGACCCGCAGCAACGGATTGGCGAGTTGGCGTTGCTCGACCTGCACGAACAACAGCACGTGCTGCTGGACTGGAACCACAGCGCCGCCGACTACCCGCGCGACCGCTGCATCCACGCGTTGATCGAAGCCCAGGCCCTGCGCACTCCAGAGGCCACCGCGCTAGTGTTCGACGGCCAATCCCTCGATTACGCGCAGCTCAACCGTCAGGCCAATCGATTGGCTCATCGACTGATCGAGCTAGGCATCGGCCCTGATCAACTGGTCGGCATTGCAGTCGATCGCAGCCTGGAAATGCTCGTTGGCTTGCTGGCCATTCTCAAGGCCGGCGGCGCGTACGTGCCGCTGGACCCGCAATACCCGCAGGACCGACTGGCGCACATGATCGACGACAGCGGCCTGCAATTGCTCCTGACCCAGGCTCATCTGCTCGATCAGTTGCCGATCCCGCACGGCGTCCAGACCCTGGTGCTCGATCCGCAGGGTGCGCATGCCCACGGCTACAGCGAGGCGAATCCGCAGGTGGCGGTCGATGGCGAACACCTCGCCTATGCGATTTACACCTCTGGCTCTACCGGCAAGCCCAAAGGCGTGATGGTGCGGCATCAGGCGTTGGTGAACTTCGTGACCAGCATGGTGCGTGAGCCGGGGCTGGTGGCCGAGGACCGCATGCTGTCGCTGACCACCTTCTCGTTCGATATTTTCGGCCTGGAAATCTACGCTCCGTTGCTCTGCGGCGCGCAGGTCGTGCTGGTGGACAAACAGACCGCCCGGGACCCGCAAGCGCTGCTGGAAATGATCCGGGACCAGCAGGTCAGCGTCGTGCAGGCCACGCCGTCGACCTGGCGCATGCTGCTCGATCACGAGCAGGCATCGATCCTGCGCGGCTGCAAATTCCTCTGTGGCGGTGAAGCGCTGGCCGATGACCTGGCCCAACGCATGCTCGCCCTGGCCGGGCAGGTTTGGAACCTCTATGGCCCGACGGAAACCACCATCTGGTCGGCGGCCTGGCAACTGACCCGCGAACACCCGCGGCCGTTCCTCGGCCAACCGATTGCCAACACCACGCTGTACATCCTCGGCGACGAGCTGATGCCGAATCCAGCGGGCGCCATCGGCGAACTGCTGATCGGCGGCGATGGCCTGGCCCGTGGGTATCACGCGCGCCCGGCGCTGACCGCCGAGCGTTTCCTGCCCGATCCGTTCGGCAACGGCTCGCGGCTGTACCGCACCGGTGACCTGGCGCGGCATCGGCCTGACGGCGTGCTCGAATACCTGGGGCGCATCGACCATCAAGTGAAGATCCGCGGTTTCCGCATCGAACTGGGGGAAATCGAAGCGCGGCTGCTTGAACAATCAGGCGTCCGCGAAGTGGCGGTGCTGGCCCAGGAAGCCCTCGGCAGTCAGCAACTGGTGGCCTACGTGGTCGCGCCGCAACTGGACCTTGATGCGGCAGACGAGCAACAGCGCCTGCGTGATGAACTCAAGGCTGCGCTCAAGGCGTGCCTGCCGGAATTCATGGTGCCGGCGCACATTTTGTTCATCGAATGCCTGCCGTTGACGCCGAACGGCAAACTCAACCGCAAGGCCCTGCCGGCGGTGGATGCCAGCCAGTTGCAGGCGCAATACATCGCACCGCAAAGCGAGCGCGAGCAACAGGTCGCCACGATCTGGCAAGACGTGCTCAAGCTCGAACGCGTCGGCTTGACCGACAACTTCTTTGAACTGGGCGGACACTCGCTGCTGGTCACGCAGGTGGTGTCGCGGGTGCGTCGGGTGCTGGACATTCAGGTGCCGTTGCGCAGCCTGTTCGAACACAGCGTGTTGCAGGATTTCGTCCGGGCGCTGGACGCCGGGCAGGGCGAGCAGCCACCGCCGATGAGCCGCGTTTCGCGAGATCAACCGCTGGCGTTGTCGTTTGCCCAGGAACGCCAATGGTTCCTGTGGAAAATGGACCCGCACAGCGCCGTGTACAACATTCCCACCGCTCTGCGCCTGCGCGGCACGCTGGATAAACAAGCCTTGCAGCGTGCCCTTCAGGCGTTGGTCGAGCGCCACGAAAGCCTGCGCACGGCGTTCATCGAGGAAGACGGCCGCACCTTGCAGGTGATCCAGCCGCAAGGGCGAGTGAGCTTCAGCGAGCAGCGCCTGCCGGGCGGCGACGAGGCCAGTATCAAGGCCTTTATTGAAGCAGAAACCCAGCGCCCGTTCGATCTGCTCGACGGTTCACTGGTGCGTTGCGTGCTGTTGCAAGTGGGCGAACAGGACCACGTGCTGGTGCTGACGCTGCATCACATCGTGTCCGACGCCTGGTCGTTGCAGGTGCTGGTCGACGACCTGATGGCGCTGTATTCGGCAGTCGAGTTGCCGGCATTGCCGGTGCAGTACGCCGACTACGCGGTGTGGCAGCGCCAATGGATGGCGGCCGGTGAACGCGAGCGCCAGTTGGCCTACTGGACCCGGCAACTGGGTAGCGAGCAACCGCTGCTCGAACTGCCGACCGATCATCCGCGTCCGGCGCAACAGAGTTTCCGTGGCGCGCGATCGCCGATCACCATCGACGATGGCCTGGCCACGTCGCTAAAAGCCTTGGCCCGTCGCGAAAACGTCACCCTGTTCATGCTGTTGCTGGGCTCGTTCCAGACCTTGCTGCACCGCTACAGCGGTCAGGCGGACATTCGCGTCGGCGTGCCGATTGCCAACCGTAACCGCCTGGAAACCGAGCGGCTGATCGGCTTCTTCGTCAACACCCAGGTGTTGCGCGCCGAGTTCGACGGCGAGCTGACGGCGGCACAGTTGCTGCAACAGGTCAAACACACCGCGCTGGCGGCACAGATGCATCAGGACTTGCCGTTCGAGCAACTGGTCGATGCCTTGCAGGTGCAACGCAACCTCAGCCACAGCCCGTTGTTCCAGGCGATGTTCAACCATCGCAGCGAAGCCGAATCGACGATGGCCGCGGCATTGCCGGGCCTTGAACTGGATAACCTCAGTTGGGCACACCGCAACGCGCAATTCGACCTGACCCTCGACACCAGCGATAACCCGCAAGGTCTGCACGCCTCGCTGACCTACGCCACTGACCTGTTCGAACCATCGACCATTGAGCGCATGGGGCGGCACTGGCTGAACCTGCTGCGCGCCCTGGTGGACGACGTCAACCGTCCGGTGGCACACCTGGCGCTGCTGGATGAGCGCGAGCGGCAGCGCATGGTCGCGGGCTGGAACGCCACCGCCACCGACTACCCGCTGCAGCGCCCGGTGCATGGGCTGATCGAAGATCAGGTCGACAAGACCCCTGACGCCTGCGCGCTGGTGTTCGGCGAGCAACGCTTGAGCTATGCGGCGCTCAACGCCCGGGCCAACCAATTGGCTGACCTGTTGATCGAACAGGGCGTCGGCCCCGATGTGCGGGTGGGCATTGCGGTCGAGCGGTCGGTGGAAATGGTCGTCGGCCTGCTGGCGATCCTCAAGGCCGGTGGCGCCTATGTGCCGCTGGACCCGGAATACCCATCCGAGCGGCTGGCCTATATGTTCGACGACAGCGGCATTGAACTGCTGCTGACGCAAAACCATTTGCTCGGGCAATTGCCGATCCCCGCCGGCATTCGCAGCCTGGTGCTGGATCAGGATGACGACTGGCTCGACGGCCGCAGCGACGCCAACCCGCGACAGCAACTCGATGGCGAAAACCTCGCCTACGTGATCTACACCTCCGGGTCCACCGGCAAACCCAAAGGCGCGGCCAACCGTCATTCGGCGCTGGTCAACCGCTTGTGCTGGATGCAGCAGGCCTATCAACTGCAGGCGACGGACAAGGTTCTGCAAAAGACCCCGTTCAGTTTCGACGTGTCGGTGTGGGAATTCTTCTGGCCGCTGCTGACCGGTTCGACCCTGGTGGTCGCGGCCCCCGGCGCGCACCGCGATCCGGCGCAATTGATCGAACTGATTACTGCACAGCAGATCACCACGCTGCACTTCGTGCCCTCGATGTTGCAGGTGTTCGTCCAGGATCCGGCGGTGGGCGCCTGCACCAGCCTGACCCGCATCGTCTGCAGTGGCGAAGCGTTGCAGGTGGACGCCCAGCAACAGGTGTTCGCCAAGTTGCCGAACGCCAGGCTGTACAACCTCTACGGCCCGACCGAAGCGGCCATCGACGTCACCCATTGGACGTGCGTCGATGAAGGCCATGACGTGGTGCCGATCGGCCAGCCGATTGCCAACCTGTCGACCTACATTCTCGACGCCGAACTGGCGCCGTTGCCGGTCGGTGTGACCGGTGAACTGTACCTGGGGGGCGAAGGCCTGGCCCGTGGTTATCACCGTCGGCCGTCGCTGACGGCGGAGCGGTTCGTCACCAGCCCGTTCGGCTCGGGCGAACGTCTGTATCGCACCGGCGACCTCGCGCGCTATCGCGCCGACGGCGTTATCGAATACGCCGGGCGCATCGATCATCAGGTGAAAATCCGTGGCTTGCGCATCGAACTGGGCGAGATCGAAGCGCGTCTGGCCGAACACGATGAAGTCCGCGAAACCGTGGTCATCGCCCAGGACGGCACGCTGCTGGTGGCCTACGTGGTGCCACAGCGTGCGGCGTTGTTGGGTGCCGACGACGCCACACGACAGGCGCTGCAGCAGGCATTGAAGGCGCATCTGAGCCAGAGTCTGCCGGACTACATGGTGCCGCAGCATTGGCTGTGGCTGGAAAAAATGCCGGTCAGCCCCAACGGCAAACTGGAACGCAAGGCGCTGCCGAAGGCCGACACCCGCGTCAGCAGCCACGCCTACAGCGCACCGATCACGGCGATTGAACGGACGCTGGTCGAGATCTGGCAAAGCGTGCTCGGACGCACGCCAGTGGGCATCAGCGACAACTTCTTCGAACTGGGCGGCGACTCGATCATTTCGATCCAGGTGGTCAGCCGCGCCCGCCAGGCCGGGATTCACTTCAGCCCGAAAGACCTGTTCCTGCACCAGACCGTGCAAAGCCTGGCAGCGGTGGCCACGATGGGCGAAGGCGCCTTGAGCATCGATCAGGGCGCGGTGACCGGGCAGACGCCGCTGTTGCCGTTCCAGCAGTTGTTCTTCGAACGCGAGCTTGCCGAGCCGCATCACTGGAACCAGTCGGTGCTGCTCAAGTCCGCCCGACCCCTGGATGCCGGGCATTTGCAACAGGCGTTGCAGGCGCTGGTCGAGCATCATGACGCGTTGCGTCTGGCCTTTACTTCGCAGGAGGGCGCCTGGGTTGCCGAGCATCGCTCGTTGACCGCACAACACCAGCAGGCGCCGTTGTTGTGGCGGGCGGATGTCGCCGATGCCGCCACCCTCGAACAGCTGGCTGAGCAAGCCCAGCGCAGCCTCGACCTGGCCAGCGGGCCGCTGTTGCGCGCAGTGCTGGCCAACATGGCCGATGGCAGCCAGCGCTTGTTGCTGGTGATCCATCACTTGGTGGTGGACGGTGTGTCGTGGCGCATTCTGCTGGAAGACCTGCAACAGGCATACGAGCAATTGCATGCGGGTCAGCCGCTCAGGTTGCCGGCCAAGACCAGCGCCACCCAGGCCTGGGCGCGGCGCTTGCAGATGCAGGCCGACAGCGCGTCGATGCAGGCTCAACTGGGGTTCTGGACCGAGCAGTTGAAGGGCGCGCCTCAAGACCTGCCGTGTGACCGGCCGCAGGGCGAGCTGCACAATCGGCATGCCCTGCATGTGCAGACCCGGCTGGACAAAGAGCAGACGCGCAAGCTGTTGCAGGAAACGCCCGCCGCCTACCGCACGCAGATCAATGACCTGCTGCTGACTGCCCTGGCGCGGGTGATGGGCGACTGGACGGGCGACGCCTCGACCCTGATTCAGCTTGAGGGCCACGGTCGCGAGGCGTTGTTCGACGAGCTCGACCTGAGCCGCAGCGTCGGCTGGTTCACCAGCCTGTTCCCGGTGCGCCTGACTCCGGCGAGGGATGTCGGTGCCTCGATCAAGGCGATCAAGGAGCAACTGCGGGCGATCCCCGACAAGGGCCTCGGTTTCGGCGTGTTGCGCTATCTCGGCAACGACACGACCCGACAGGCACTCAAAGCGCTGCCGGTGCCGCGCATCACCTTCAACTACCTCGGTCAGTTCGACGCCGCGTTTGCCAAAGACGCCGGCGCGCTGTTGAACCCGGCCAGCGAGTCCACGGGCGCCAACCAGAGCCCGCTGGCCACGCTGGATAACTGGCTGACCCTGAACGGCCGGGTGTATGCCGGCGAATTGAACATCAGCTGGACGTTCAGCGGCCAGATGTTCGATGAATCGACCATCGAGCAATTGGCCCAGGCCTACGCCCGTGAACTGGAGCGCTTGATCGAACACTGCTGCAAGCCTTCACATCAAGGCCTGACCCCGTCCGACTTCCCGTTGGCCGGCCTGACGCAACAGCAGCTAGACGGTCTGGTGCTCATCCCGCGTCAGATCGAAGACATTTACCCGCTGTCACCGATGCAGCAGGGCATGCTGTTCCACACCCTCTTCGAGCAACAGTCCGGCGACTACATCAATCAGCTGTGCGTGGACGTCGACGGTCTGCAGTTCGAGCGCTTCCGTGACGCCTGGCAAGCCGCCATGGACGCCCATGATGTGTTGCGCAGCAGTTTTGTCTGGGACGGTGAATTGCCGCGTCCGCTGCAAGTGATCCACAAGGATCTGCGTGTGCCGTTCAGCGTCCTCGACTGGCGTGGCCGCGACGATCTGCCTCAGGCGCTGTCCGACCTGGCGACCGAACAACGGCAGCAGGGCTTCGACCTGCGCGCCGCGCCGTTACTGCGATTGACGGTGGTGCACGTCGGCGCCGAGCGTCATCACCTGATCTACACCAGCCATCACATCCTGATGGACGGCTGGAGCAATTCGCAGTTGCTGGGCGATGTGCTGCAACGCTACAACGGCCAAGCCCCGGCGCTCATGGCCGGGCGTTTCCGCGACTACATCGAGTGGCTGGCACGCCAGGACGCTCACGTCAGCGAAGATTTCTGGAAGGGCCAGTTGTCGGGTTACGAAGAGCCGACCTTCCTGGCCAAGGCGCTGGTTCACAGCGCCAGCGACGGGGCGGGTCAGGGTGAGTATTTCCTCAACCTGGACACCGAACGCACCGCCGGCCTCAATCAGTTTTCCAGAGCACAAAAAGTCACCGCCAACACCCTGGTGCAGGCCGCCTGGCTGCTGCTGTTGCAGCGTTGCACCGGGCAGGACACGGTGAGTTTCGGCGCCACGGTCTCCGGGCGTCCGGCGCAGTTGAACGGCGTCGAACAGCAGATCGGTCTGTTCATCAACACCCTGCCGGTGATCGCCAGCCCCCGCGCCGAGCAGCCGTTGCAACAGTGGTTGCAGCAAGTGCAGGCGCAGAACCTGTTGCTGCGCGAACAGGAACATACGCCGCTGTTCGACATCCAGCGTTGGGCCGGGCAGGGCGGTGAAGCACTGTTCGACAACATCCTGGTGTTCGAGAACTACCCGATTGCCGACGCCTTGCAGCAGGGCGCGTCGCAGGACCTGCGTTTTGGCGAGGTGGCGAACTTCGAGCAGACCAACTACCCGCTGACGCTGTCGATCATGCTCGGCGAGCAGCTGTCGTTGCAGTTCAGCTACAACCGTCAGCAGTTCGACGGCGCGGTGATCGAGCAACTGGCGACAGGGCTCGACCAGCTCTTGCAGCAAATGGTGCAGGCACCGGTCGAGCGTTGCCTCGGTGAGTTAACCCTGGTGCCGGTGGCGCTGCGCGATGTGCTGCGGCAACCGGATGACGAGCACTGCGTGCAGCAGCTGTTCGAACGTCAGGTGACGAAGACTCCGAATGCGCTGGCGTTGATCTACAACGATCAACACCTGACCTACGCCGCGCTCAACGCCCAGGCCAACCGGTTGGCGCGGGTGCTGGTGCAGCATGGGGTCGCGCCTGACGTATTGGTGGGGATCGCGGTCGAGCGTTCGCCGCAGATGATCGTCAGCCTGCTGGCGGTGCTAAAGGCCGGTGGCGCATATGTGCCGCTGGATCCGGAGTACCCGGCCGATCGTCTCGGTGCAATGATCGAGGACAGCGGCCTGCGGGTGTTGCTGACCCAGAGCCATTTGCAAGGCGCGCTGCCGGCCACGGAAAACGTGACCGTGCTCAGCCTCGATCAGTTGGTGTGGCCGCAGCAGGACGACAATCTGTCCGTTGGCTGCAGCCCGCAGAACCTCGCCTACGTGATGTTCACCTCCGGCTCCACCGGACGGCCAAAAGGCGTGGCCATCGACCATTCGGCACTGTCGCGACATGCCCAGGTGACGGTGGGCTTCCATGGCCTGAGTGCCGCGGATCGCGCCTTGCAATTCGCCACGTTCAACTTCGATGCCTTCGTCGAGCAGCTTTATCCACCGCTGATCTGCGGCGCGTCGGTGGTGCTGCGCGGTCCGGACGTCTGGGACAGCGAAATCTGGCACCGCGAGCTGCTGGACAAACAGATCACGGTCAGCGACCTGACCACGGCCTACTGGAACATGCTGGTCAAGGACTTCGCCGCCAGCGCGCCGCGCGACTACGGCCAGCTGCGCCTGGTGAGCGTCGGTGGCGAAGCAATGCCGCCGGAAGGTGTCGCCACCTGGGCCAAGGCCGGCCTCGGCCACGTGCGCCTGCTCAACACCTACGGCCCGACCGAAGCCGCGGTCAGCGCCACCGAACTCGATTGCAGCGATTACGCGCTGGGCCATCGACCGTTGCCGGCGACCATGCCGATCGGCCATGCGTTGCAGGGCAGAGGGCTGCATGTGCTGGACATCCACGGCCAACCGGCACCGGTCGGTGTGGTCGGTGAGCTGGTGATTGGCGGCGACTTGCTGGCCCGGGGGTACTTCAACCGGCCGGACCTGACCGCCGAGCGCTTCATTCCCGATCCGTTCGACCCGGTCGGCGGTGGTCGTTTGTACCGCACCGGTGACCTGGCGCGGTATCGCCCCGACGGCCTGATCGACTACGCCGGACGTCTCGATCATCAGGTGAAGATTCGCGGCTTCCGCATCGAACTCGGCGAAATCGAAACCCATCTGCTGCAGGCACCGTCGGTGCGTCAGGCGCTGGTGGTGGCGCAACCGGCGGTGATCGGTCAGCAACTGGTCGCTTACGTCGCATTCGATGACCCGGCGCTGGCCCGCGGCGACGCGGCGGCCCAGGCGCTTCTGCGCGACGACCTCAAGGCGCGCCTGCGCGCCAGCCTGCCGGATTACATGGTGCCGGCCCATGTGTTGCTGCTGGAAACCCTGCCGATGAGCCCCAACGGCAAGATCGATCGCAAGGCCTTGCCGCGAGTCGATGCCACGCTGCCGAGCGGCGATTTTGTCGCCCCGGTCGGCGCGCTGGAACAGCACATCGCCACGGTCTGGCAGGAGGTGCTGGAGCTGGAGCAGGTCGGACGCAACGATCACTTCTTCGAACTCGGCGGGCATTCGCTGCTGGCGACCCAGGCGGTGTCGCGCCTGCGCAAACTCAGCGATTGCCCGCTGAACCTGCGCGACCTGTTCAGCCATCCGCGGCTCCAGGAGCTGGCGGCGTGGATGCAGGAGCAGGCCAGGCCGGTGATCGAGATGCCTCCGCTCAAGGCTCACGGCAGCAAAGCCGTTGCGCCGCTGTCGCTGGTACAACGCCGCCTGTGGATCGCCGAGCAATTGTCCGCTGGCACCTCGGCCTATGGCATGCCGATGGCGTTGCGGCTGCGCGGCGAGTTGTCGATCGAGCATCTGCTGGGCAGCTTTGCCGAGGTGGTGCGCCGCCATGAAGTGCTGCGCACGGCGTACTCGCAGGACGATGAAGGCGACCCGATCG
The DNA here is from genome assembly GCF_025466085.1 of Pseudomonas sp. 14P_8.1_Bac3. Lineage (GTDB taxonomy): Bacteria > Pseudomonadota > Gammaproteobacteria > Pseudomonadales > Pseudomonadaceae > Aquipseudomonas. Next base: position 27,001 of record NZ_JANLOD010000011.1, on the reverse strand, counting down.
CCTTGATCGCCGAACAGGTCGAGGTCGATTTCCCGGTGACCGATCTGTCCGCACTGTCGCGCAGTGCCCAGGAAGAACACGTGGCGCAAGCTGCGCTGGACAATGCGCGAACCCCGATCGATCTGCAGCAGGCGCCGCTGTGGCGCGGGCGCATCCTCCATCTGGGGCCGAACGAGCATGTGATGCTGTTCTGCATGCACCACATCATTTCCGACGGCTGGTCGATGGGCGTGCTGATCAATGAACTGGTGCAGATCTACGACCGCGCCAGAGCCGACGATCCGACGCCATTGCCGGCGCTGGAGGTGCAGTATTCCGACTTCGCCCTGTGGCAACAGGCACTCGAGGAGCAGGGTGTTCTCGGGCAACAGGCCGGGTACTGGAAAGAGCAGCTCGCGGGCTACAGCGGGCAGTTGCCGCTGCCACTGGACACGCCACGGGGACCGGTGGCGTCGTTTGCAGGCGATGCGCTGCAGTTCCGTCTCACCCACGAGCTGACCCGCGCTTTGCGGCAACGTGCGAGGGACGCTGGCGTTACCGTGTACAGCACGCTGCTGGCGTCCTTCCAGGTGTTGCTGCACCAGGTCAGTGGCGCGGCAGACGTGCTGATCGGTGCCGACGTGGCCGGTCGCCAACAGCCGGAACTCGAACGGCTGATCGGCTTCTTCGTCAACGTCCTGCCGTTGCGTTCGCGCTTCGACGCCGCCCTACCGTTCTCGACATTCCTCACCCGGACCCAGGAAGCCCTGCTCAGCGCGCTGGAACATCAGGACCTGCCGTTCGACATGATCGTCGACGCCTCGGGACTGCCGCGACACAAGGGCATGAACCCGCTGGTGCAGGTGCTGTTCGTGATGAACAACCTGCCGGGCCAGACCCGGGCCATGGGCGGTTTGAGCGTGGAAACGCTACCGGCCCTGGAGACCCATTCTAAATTCGACATGGCGCTGTTCGTTGACGAAGAAGAAGGGCAATTGCTGGGGACCTGGCAATTCGCCACAACCTTGTTCGGACAAGAGCGCATTCAGCACCTGGTGCAGGCCTGGATAGCTCTGTTGGAACAGATCGTCGCTGATCAGGACATTCAATTGGGAGCTATCAGCATGCCCGTCGAACCATTAGCCGTGGCCGCCAGACCCGCCGCGCCCGGACCGAAGGCCGACAAACTCGGCAAATTTCTCAAGCGTTCCGCGACCACGGTCACCAAGGCCCGGCCAGCTCCGGTGCGTGAGTCGCTGCTGGCCGCGCCGCAGCCGTTTCCCTTGTTGCTGGAACCAAGCGAATCGCACCTGGACCTGATCGAATGGATCAAGCAGAACCGGCCATTGATCGAGCAGAAACTCGCCGAACACGCCGGCATTCTGTTCCGCGGTTTTCAACTGGACGGCATCCAGGGTTTCGAGGCTTTCGCCGAAGCCATCCAGCCGGGCCTGTATGGTCAGTACGGCGACCTGCCGAAGAAGGAGGGCGGCAAGAACACCTACCGCTCCACGCCGTACCCGGAACGCAAGATGATCCTGTTTCATAACGAGAGTTCGCACCAGGATCGCTGGCCGCGCAAGCAGATGTTCTATTGCGAGCAACCCTCGTTGTCGGGCGGTGCAACGCCAGTGGTCGATTGCCGGTTGATGTACGAAAAACTGCCGGCGGACCTGCGTGACACCTTCGAGGACAAGGGCTTGCTGTACGTGCGCACCTTCACCGACAAGCTCGACGTGTCGTGGCAGCACTTCTTCAAGACCGACGACCGCGCCGAAGTCGAGGCCCGCTGCCGGGCCGGTGGCATCGAATGGCGCTGGCTCGACAACGATGAATTGCAGACCCGTACTCCGGGCCCGGCGATCATCCGGCACCCGGTCACCGGCGCCAAATCCTTCTTCAATCAGGTGCAGCTGCATCACATCTACTGGCTGGAGCCAGATGTGCGCGAAGACCTGCTGGCGATGTTCGGCCTGGAGCGCATGCCGCGCCACGTGTTCTACGGCGACGGCACACCCATCGAAGACGAGGTGATGCAGCGCATCGGTGAGTTGTACGAGGAATGCGCGGTGCGCTTCGACTGGCAGAAAGGCGACGCGATCCTGCTGGACAACATGCTCGTGGCCCACGCCCGCGATCCGTACGAAGGCCCACGCAAGATCGTCGTGGCCATGGGCGACATGTTCGACCACAGCGCTCTGGACGCAATGAACACCGAGGAAACCGGCGCATGAACGAGGTATCGATGGACCCGCAGGACCTGGGCTACGCCTTGACGCCTGAACAGCAACGTTTACTGGAACAGTTGCCCAAGGCCCCGGCCTGCGCTGATGTGCTGCACTTCATGGTGCTCGATATCCAAGGTGAGCTCGATCCGCAGCGCCTGCAACGGGCACTGGATGCGCTGCTGGCGCAACAACCGATGCTGATCTCGCGGCTGGGCAAAGCGGCCGGATTCCATGGCCTTCGGCAGTTCGTTGCGGGGGCCGAGCGCTTTCCGTTAACGGTGCAGCCACGGGTCGAAACGGTGGCGGACATTGAGGCGCAAGTCGCGGAATGGGCGGCGCGCTCCTTCGTTGTCGGTGAGTCGGAGAACGCCCAGGCGGTGTTGTTCCGCCTGGCAGACGCTCACTGGAAACTGGTGCTGGGCGTGGCCCGGCACAGTGTCGATGAACGTGGCTTGCAGCTGGTTTATCAGCAGATGCGGTTGGCGTACGAACAGAGGCTGGCCGAGAACGAAGATGCGCCGGGTGAGTTCACGCAGTACCTGGAATGGCGCAGCGAAGTGGTGCTCGACGAGGATGCCGCGAGTGCCCGGGCCTATTGGCAGGATCATCTGCAAGGCGCGGATGTCGAGCTGTCGAGTCCTTGGCTGGCGTATCGGCGTTCAGCAATTGACTCGTCGCCGGCATGCTTGACCGCCGCTCTGGAACCCGCGTTGCGTAGCGGTTTGCAGCAGGTCGCCGCTGCGCTGCAGCAATCGCCGGGCATGGTGATGCAAGCGGCGTGGTGGTTGTTGTTGGGACGGTTGAGCGGGCGCGAGCAGATGCTGGTTGGTATACGGCATGACAGCCGCGCTGATTACGAGTATTTCGCCGAGGCTGTCGGCGTCTTCGAAAGAAGCTTGCCGCTGAATCTCTCGCTGGCTGCGACTACATCGTTCGATAACTGGGTGGCCGAACTGGCGGCGCGTCTGGATCTACACCGCACCTGGCAGGAATACTGGACGCCCGAGCTGGCGCCAGCGGCGGCCCGGCCGGCGTATGGTTTTGCCGAATGGCATGCGCCGCGTCCGCAAACGGCGGGCGCGCTGCAATGGTTGCCCAGTGAGCACCCTTTGCCGGAATCGAGTTTTGAATTGCTGTTGCAGGCCGAGCTGGACGATGTCGGCAATCCACTCGCGTTGCACCTTCAATTCGCTACGCCACGCTATACGGTCCAGGCCATTGAAGGCCTGATCACCCAGTTCGAAGTGTTGCTGGCGGCCATCGTCGCCGAGCCCCACACCGAGCTGCGCCGGCTGTCGCCGCTGGGCGCCGAGGAGCAGCGGCGCTTGCTGGCGATCAATCCGGCACCGCGTCTTTTGGACGCTCGTTATTTGCCGCAACGCATTGCCGAGCACGCCCGCGTCACCCCGGACGCGATTGCCTTGACCGACGCCGGGCAACGCCTGAGCTACGGCCAATTGCAGGCGCAGGTTGCGGCGTTGGCGGGTTCACTTCACACCCAGGGTTTGGGGCGTGGTTCGATTGTCGCGCTGGCACTGCCGCGTTCGGCTGAACTGGTGGTGGCGATGTTGGCGGCCTGGCAAGTGGGCGCGGCCTATTTACCGTTGGACCCGCAGTGGCCCGTGGCGCGTCAGGCCCTGATGCTGGAGCAGGCGGGTGCCGGCCTGTTGCTGATCGATGCCCTGCATGCGGATCAGTGGCGGGACGCGGCGTTGCCGGTGACCACCTTCAAGCAGTTGCTGCAATCGGCGCCGACGTCCACCCTTGAGCTTGATACCCAGGGCGAGGACGCTGCCTACGTGCTGTTCACCTCGGGCTCCACCGGGGTGCCCAAAGGCGTGGTGATCGAGCATCGACAACTGCTCAACTACACCGCTCAGGTCAGCGAGGCGCTGGGGCTGGATCAGTGCAAACAGGTCGGCTTCACCTCCACCGTGGCCGCGGACCTGGGCAACACGGCGTTGTTCGGTGCGTTGTTCAACGGCGCCACCCTGCATGTCGCCAGCGACGAGCAGATGCAGGACAGCGCGTTGTTCGCAGCCTTCTTGCAACAGCAGGCGATCGATTGCCTGAAGATCGTTCCCTCGCATCTGGGCGCGTTGCTCGACAGCGAGCAGGCGCAACTGCCTCGGACGCTGATCCTTGGCGGTGAACCCATCGCCCCGGCACTGATCACGCGCATCGCTCGATTGCGCAGCGACTGCCGGGTGTTCAACCACTACGGTCCGACCGAAGCGACGGTAGGAGTGCTGGTTCATCCGCTGAATTCAAATGGCCAAGACACTGCCGCGCTCAGTCAGGTGCTGGGCAACAATCAGGTCTACGTGCTGGACGAGGATCTGCAGCTGGCCCCGGTTGGTATGTTGGGCGAGTTGTACCTGGGCGGTGCGCAATTGTGCCGGGGCTATATCAACGCCGAGGCGGATGCGCAGGTGTTCATTCAGAGCCCGTTCGATGCCACGGAGCGGCTGTACCGCACCGGCGATCTGGCGCGCTATCGCCCGGACCTGGCGATCCAGTTGCAGGGGCGGCGCGACCAGCAGATCAAGGTGCGTGGTTTCCGCATCGAACTGGCTGAGGTCGAAGCCGAGTTGCTGAAGCTGCCGCAAGTCGCGCAAGCCCTGGTGCTGCCGTGTGCCACGGTGGAGGAGGGCATGCTCGCTTTTGTCGTGCCACAACAGACGCCTTCAGCCGATTGGCTCGACGGTCTTCACGGCGAACTGGCGTTGCGTCTGCCGAGCGTGATGCTGCCGCAGCAGATCCGGTCAATTGACAGCTTTCCGCGACTGGCCAACGGCAAGATCGATCGCAAGGCGTTGCAGCAACTGGGCACCGTGTCGGTGGATGATGCGGGCCTGGAACCCCGTGACGCCCTCGAACAGTTGCTGGCGGCGCGCATGGCGCAATTGCTCGGCATCCCGCGCCTGGGCGTTGATCGGGACTTCTTTGCGGCCGGTGGTCACTCGTTGTTAGTGATCAAGTTGGTGGCGGGCATCCGCAAGTTGTTGCAGTGCGAGATTCAACCGGGGCTGGTCTTCGATCACCCGAGCGTGGCGGGTCTGGCGCTGGAGTTGCGCGCTCGGGAGAGCAGCCCGGGACAACTGGAAAAAATCGCCCAGGTCAGGTTGCGGCTGGACACCATGAGCCCGGAAGAAAAGGCCCTGCTGACGGAGAAAGCCCGGCAGATGCAGGAGGCCAAAGCGACGCAGAACAGCTGACCCAATCGAAAACAAAAGGCCGACGCTCACCACGTCGGCCTTTTGTTTTGGAGTCCCCCTGTAGGAGCGAGCACGCTCCGGGCGGCGTTCCGACGATGGTCGTTAACGATAACGCGGGAAAGCTGACACCCCGCAGCGGTCTCACGTCCATCGCCAGCAAGCTGGCTCCTACAGGGTTTTGCGTGATCCGGATTCCATCAAACGACACAGAACCTGTAGGAGCTGGCTTGCCAGCGATGGCGTCCGAGAGAACCACGCAATATTCAAGACCGCACCGCCGGCAAGCATCCCGTTTTCACCCCGTCCTAGGAAACGTCCTAGTCCGTTGGATTCTTCTGGCATCTGTACCGGAAGCCTCCCGCCGCTCCTTCGGAACGGTCCGCTTTAAGGCGCTACCGCCCGCGGCGTACCGTTTCCAGGCTTGCTCAATAGTTAACGCCAAAATAGCGGCTACTAAGCATCGCGCCGCTGTTTTGCCATCACTCTACAAGTCGAGGGATCGATCATGTACTCACCCGCCCTCATGGCGAGGCTGGGCCTGGCTTTGCTCTGCCTTTCTCTGCCCAATCTGGCCAGCGCCGCGCCAACGCCTGGTGAGACCGAACTCATCCGAGATCGCCAAGATCGTCTGCTGGAAGAGCAACGACGGCGTCTCGAAGAACTCAAGGAATTACCCGGCAAGCAGGTCGAGCCGACAGCACCCGCGGCGCCTGCGGACACCCGTTGCTTCCCGATCAATGACATCGAACTGAAGGGCGCCAATAGTCTCTCCGGTAGCGAAAAAAATCGCCTGATCGAGCCCTACATCGGCCAGTGCCTGGGCGCCTCTCAACTCAATGAACTGCTGAAAGTCATCACCAATCTGTACATCGAGCGGGGCCTGGTGACCAGTCGCGCCTACCTGCCGCAGCAGGATTTGTCCGGTGGGCATTTGAAGGTGCTGGTGGTTGAAGGCAAGCTCGAGCGCTTGAAGGGCGCGGAGGGCAGCAAGCTGTCGGACCTCGAGTTGGGCATGGCTTTCCCCGGCAAGCGCGGTGATCTGGTCAACTTGCGTGAAATCGAGCAGATGGTCGATCAGCTCAACCGCTTGCCATCGAACCAGGCGCATATGGAATTGATGCCGGGCCAGCAGGTCGGCGGCAGCGAAATACGGGTCAAAAATGATCCGCAAAAGCCCTGGCGTGCCGGATTGTCCCGCAGCAACGACGGTCAGCGCAGCACTGGCGAACAGCAGTGGCGCACCACGCTGGACTGGGACAATCCGCTGGGCCTGGCCGATCAGTTGATGCTGCGCGGTGGTCACGATGCGATGACCGATCATCAGCACACCTCCAATAACGCGATGCTCCATTACAACCTGCCGTGGGGCTGGTGGAATTTCAGTTACACCTACAGCCAGAGCGAGTACCGCTCGCAGATCGCTGCCAGCACCTACAACTTCAAGCAAACCGGGGACAGCGAGAACCATCAACTGCATGCCGAGCGTGTGATCCACCGTGATGCCGTGAGCAAGACCTCCGTCAGCGCTGGCGTTTCCTACCTGCGCACCAACAACTTCATCGAAGACAGCAAGCTCAAGCTCAGCAGCAACCGCATCAGCGAACTGCAGTACGGCATCAACCACGGTCGTCGGATTGGCAGTGCGTTCGTCAACCTCGACCTGGGAATGCAGGAGGGCATCGGCGCCTTCGATGCGCAACGTGATCGCGATCAGGGCCCGGGCCTGCCGACTGCGCGCTATCGCAAATACACCGCCACCGCGACGTACTTGCAGCCGTTCAAGTGGTGGGGCGAGTCATTCAGTTTCACCAGCCTGATGACCGGGCAACGCAGTGAGGATGTGCTGTTCAGCCCCCAGCGCATCAGCCTCGGCGGGCAGTCGTCGATTCGTGGCTACAAGGATCAGTCGTTGTCCGGCGACAGCGGCGGCTACTGGCGCAACGATCTGCGCTGGAGCCGCCCGGTGACCTTGCAATGGCTACGCCCGGTGTTCGCCGAATACGGCACCAGCCTTGGTTACGACCAAGGCGTGATCCGCGGCGATCGTTACAACCGCGAGCAGCACGGGCGCCTGTCCAGCAACTCGGTGGAGCTGTTTGCCCGAGGTCAGCACCTCGCCGCCAGCGTGACCTTCGCCCATTCCCTCGAACGCCCGGACGCCCTGATCGAGCGCGAAGCCCCGATTTATTTCCGCGTGGATTTCTTCCTCTAACCAACGTACTTCGAGATCAGCCACATGGACGTTCGCCAATTCGCTTTCCTTGCCCGTCAGCCTTCTGCCGTGGTGCAGACCCGAGAACACTTCTGGGGCCTGCCCAAGCGCGGGTTGGCGTTCCTGTTGGCCAACGTCATGTTCTGGCAACCGCTGTGGGCTCAGGCCGACGGCATTGTGGTCGCCACGCCCGGCACCTCGCTGGAGCGTGCCGGCAATGGCGTACCGATCGTCAACATCGCCACGCCGAATGGCAGCGGTGTGTCGCATAACCAGTTCCATGATTACAACGTCGGTGCCCAGGGACTGATCCTCAACAACGGCTCGCTTCAGACGTCACCGTCGCAACTGGGCGGCATCATCATTGGCAACCCGAACCTGAAAAACATCGGATCGGCGCAAACCATCCTCAACGAAGTCATCGGCGGCAGCCCCAGCCAATTGCGCGGCTACACCGAAGTGGCGGGGCAGTCGGCGCGGGTCATCGTCGCCAACCCGTATGGCATCACCTGCAACGGCTGCGGTTTTATCAACACGCCGCGCGTCACCTTGACCACCGGCAAACCCGTGTTCGACGGCGCCGGTCGCCTCGACCGCTTTCAGGTGGATCAGGGCAGCATCGCCGTCGAAGGCGCCGGGCTTAATGCGACCAACATCGACCGCTTCGACATCATCACCCGCAGCGCAAAGATCAACGCCGAGATTCAGGCAAAGCACCTGACCATCGTCGCCGGCCGCAATGATGTAAACGCCGACAGCCTCAGCGCCCCCGCCCGCGCCGACGACGGCAGCGCGAAACCGCGACTGGCGATCGACTCGTCCGCGCTGGGCGGCATGTACGCCGGGGCGATCCGGCTGGTGGGGACCGAGGCAGGGGTCGGTGTGAAAGTCGCCGGCAATCTGGCGGCCAGTGCGGGTGATATTCAAATCGATGTCAACGGGCATTTGAGCCTGGCGCACACATCGGCTGCCGGTGCGGTCACTGTCAAAGCGGCGAGCCTGGATGCTCAAGGGCCGGTGTATGCCGGCACTGCCGTCAATATGCAAACCCAAGGCGATCTGACCAACCAGCAAACCCTCGCAGCCCGGGACCGTATCACCCTGAATGCCGGGGGACAGTTGACCAACAACGGCAGCATCGAAGCCGGGGTCAATGCCGATAACAGTCGCAACACCGCGGGCGACGTCAGCCTCAGCGCGCAGAGCATCAACAACACCGGCAAAAGCGTGGTTGCCAGCCGGAATCTGACGGTCAATAGCAACCAGACACTGAACAATCAGAGCGGGACGTTGAGTGCTGGGCAAACCGTACGCATTATCGCCGGCGTGCTGGACAACCGCAGTGGCCAGATCCTTGGCGATCTGGGGCTGAGCATCGACCTGAGTGGCGCTCTGGATAATCGTGACGGACTGTTGGGGGCACGCAGCAAGGTCGATCTCAACGCCGCCAGCCTCGACAACCGTGGCGGTAAAGTTATCGGCAAAGACACGTTGACGCTGGAGGTCGATGATCTTCTGGCCAACCAGTTCGGTACAATCATCACGGACGGAGAGTTGCGGATCGCCGCCGGGAAGCTGGTCAATCGTAACGGGGGCGTTGTCGGCAAGACTGATGCGGTCATCCGGGCTGAATCCCTCGATAACCAACAAGGCAAACTGATTGCCACCGGTAGGCTCAACCTGAGCGCCGGGACCATCGACAATCGTCAGGCCGGTTTGCTAGGGGCCACCGGCGCGACGACCCTGGCGGTCGATAACATCGATAACCGTGGAGGTGAGTTGACCACCAATGCGGACCTGCTGATCACCAGCGAAAAAATCGACAACAGCGATGGCGGCAAACTCTTCAGCGGGATGGCGCTAAAGCTTGCCGTGGATGAGTTGGTCAACCGTAACAAGGGGCTGATCAGCGCAAGCACTGCCCTGAGCCTGCAAGGAAGTGTGCTGGATAACAGCGGCGGCAAGCTGGTCAGCGAGCGTGGCACGCAGCTGATGTTGACCGGTGCACTTCACAACATTCAGGGGCAAGTCAGCAGCGAAGGCGCGTTGAGCGTCAATGCGGCACAGCTGATCAATACCAACGGCAGACTGTCCAGTGCATCCGACCTGCTGATCGACAGTCACGGCAACGCCAGCAACCACGGTGGTGTGATCGTCACCGACGGCGCGCTCATCCTGATCAGCGAGAGTCTCGACAATCGCCAGCAAGGCAACATCAGCGGCAAAGGCGCGGTGACGGTCACCACCGGTGCGTTCGACAACAGTGTGGGCGGCCGACTCACCAGCGCCGATACCCTGAACCTGGTCGCGGGTCAGGTCACCAATCAGAACGACGGTCATATCGGCAGCGAGGGTGCGATGACCGCGTCGGTCACCGGACTGGATCAACAGGGTGGCAAGCTGTTCAGCAAAGGCAGCCTTAGCCTTGATCTGAATAACGGCCTGCTGAATAACCAGAACGGCCTGATCAATACGCCTGGTGCCTTGTTGCTCAAACAACTCAAGGGTGTCGAAAACCAGGGCGGCGAAATCTCCAGTGCCGAAACCTTCAAGCTGACTGCGCAAAGCCTGGACAACAGCGACGGCAAACTGTTGAGCAATCAGGGACTGACAGTGCGCATCGCCGACGCTCTGGACAACGTCAACGGGCTGATCGGTGCCGCGTCCGTCGACGTGCATGCCGCCCGACTGAACAACAGCGGCGGACGTCTGATCAGCCGTGGCGATCTGGAATTGGCCGTGGACAGCGTACTGCGCAACGATGCCAACGGCCTGATCAACAGCCAGGGCAAACTGACGCTTAACGCCACCCAACTGGACTCCAGCAACGGCGGCGAAGTCTCGGCCAAGGGCGACATCGATCTGACCCTGACCTCCCTGACCCAGGACGGTGGTCGTCTGCTGGGCGAACGAGCCGTCACCGTGGATTTGACCCATGGGGACCTCGACAACCGCAACGGCATGCTCACGGCCAAGGGCCCGTTAACCTTCAAGCACTTGCGCAATCTGCAAAATCAGGGTGGCGAAATTTCCAGCAACCTCGGGTTCGAGGTTGTCGCCCGCACGGTAAATAACCGCGCGGGCAAGCTGATCAGCAGTCAGCTGCTCTCCGTCGATAGCACCACGCTGGATAACCAGAAAGGCTTGATCTCAGGCTGGAAGGGTTTGACCGTCAGCGGCGACAGCCTGGATAACCGCTATAGCGGCACACTCTCTAGCAACAATGGTGATGTTGTCGTGGACCTCAGCGGAGCCTTGCTCAACAGCGACGCCGGAGCGTTGGCCAGCCAAGGTAGTCTGAGCGTCAAGTCAACGAGTCTGGACAATAGCAACAAAGGTGTTCTCAGCAGCGCTGCGGGGCAGACTTTCACCGTCACCGGCGTCTTCGATAACAGCCTGGGCGGATTGATCGACAGCGGTGCCACACTCGACATCAGCGCCGTTACATTGACCAACGCCGGTGGCAAGATCGAAGCGCAAAAGGCAATCAACGCAACGGTCGTCGACCTGGACAATTCGGCCGGTAGCATCGCCGGCAGTGGCGCCGTAACGCTGGGTCTGCTCGGTACGTTGACCAATGCCCACGGCAAACTGGCGGCTGCCGGACCGACGATGATCAAGGGCGTGACCGATCTCGACAACCAGTCCGGGCAGATCGCCAGTCAACGGCTGTTGACGGTTTTGACAGGTTCGCTAGACAACAGCAACAACGGCTCTCTCTCCGCCAAGGATGCCGTGCAGATTTCCGCCAGCGGCGCCGTGCATAACAGCGCCAACGGTTTGATCTACAGCCAGAACGCCGGGCTGACCGTGCAAGCCGCCAGCCTGACCAGCAACGCGGGCGCATTGCTCAGCCAGGACGGGTTGATCCTCGACATCAGCGGTGACCTCGATAACCAGAACGGTAAAGTCATCGCCCAGAACGGTGACGTGACCGTCCAGTCCGCCCACATCGACAACCGTAACGGCGTTATTTCCGCCAAAGGCATGGCGAGCGTTACAGGACGCACACTGGACAACGATGCAGGAAAGATCGCAGGCGATCGCATTGAGCTCAACCTCAGCCGCGGCATGAGCAATCGTGCGGGCATCGTCGAAAGTGCTACGGATCTCGCTATCACTGCGACTAGCCTCTATAACCAGACAGGCCGCCTGCGCTCACTCGGCAATGTCGGTAACACCCGCTTCCAGATTGGTGGGCTGCTGGACAACCGTAATGGTGTACTGGAAACCGCAAACACTGATTTGACCTTGGCTGTTGGCAGTTTTCTGAACACAGGTGGTGAACTTAATCACGCCGGTCGCGGCCAGTTCGATATCTCGACCGCAAACGTTATTGCCGCCGGAGGTCGCATCATCACTGGCGGTACGCTGGACTTGAATGCCGCTAGCTGGGCCAACTCCAGCGTTATTCAGGCCCGGCGCCTGAACGTCAACGTCAACCATTTCAGTCAGACGGCCAGCGGTCAGCTGTTGGCGTCTGACTACCTGCAAGCTCGCGGGGAAAACTGGATCAACGATGGCCTGATCGCCAGTGATGGCGATCTCGATATGCAACTCGGCGGCAGTTATGGCGGCAACGGCCGTCTGTCGAGCGTCGGCGGCCTCAATCTGAGCGTGGCACAAATTAACCTGGGTGTTCCTTCCAGCGTCGCCGGTGGCGGTGACTCCACGGTCAAGGCTGGCGGGCAGTTGGCTAACGCCGGACGGTTGACGTCCAACGCCGGTCTTACGATTGAAGCCGGCAGTATCGTCAATTCCGGGACGCTGGGCTCTGCTCAGGGTCTCGAACTGAAAACCCCTTCATTACTCAATGATGGCGGGCTGATCTTCAGCGGCGCTGACATGACGTTGGGGGTGGAGAGCTTTACCAATCAGAAGGGCGATCTCTACGGTTTGCGCAAGGTGGTCATCCAGGGCTATGGCGCAGCGGCTCAAGCGAGCCAGGTGTCGAATATTTCCGGTTCCATGGAAAGTGGCGGGTCGTTCACGCTGGGTGCCGGGTCGTTCACCAACCGGACTTCGGGCTCGGATGGCAGCCAGAACTTCGGCGTTGGACGTACGCTGATGTCCGGTTTCATCGCGGTGCAATGCGGCGATTGCAGAGGTGATCACTTCGACGTCAACTTCATTGCACGGGAGGTTTTTGAGGGACGGGACACCGACACTGCTGCGTCTGCGACCCTGACCGCGGGAGGTGATTTCACGTTCAACGGGGGCGATTTCCTCAACAGCAAAAGTACCGTCAGTGCGGCCGGTAATATCTCCATCAACGCCAACAACCTGAAGAATCTCGGTTCAGTGGGCGGGATCATTGAGCGCGCGCGTACCTATCGGACGGGCCGTGTTACCGATGGAACAATTAACCGATTCATGCCGGCAGTGGTGGCTTACAACCAACGCAATAATCCGGATTTCCCAAATCTTTATTACTTAGATGGCTCCGGAGGTTTTGCATTAGGGAAAGCTGTGTCGGCCCACGGGCGAGAGCCCGGTCACGATGGTGGTTTGATCGAAAAAGTTGTGATCAACGATGCATCAACCGGTGCGCTGGTCACCAGCACCCTTTCGGGTTACGCCTACGGCGCTACAAACCCTCAATCCTTGTACGACGGCAACAACCTGGTTGCGCTGCCCGGCGCGCTCGGCGGCCTGGCCTTGCTCAGCGACATCGAAGCCGTGCGCGCTGGGGGCAGTCCCGGCCGCACCGCCGTCATCCAGGCAGGTGGCAGCGTCTCGATCACGGCGACCAAAGACCTGCAAAACAGCGTCATTCACGCGGATTACGGCACTACAGCCGGCACCAATAAAGTCGGGGATACCCGTGCAACGGGGAAAGGGACTACGGTTGTAAGGATCAACGCACAGTTGCCGCCGGACCTCGCGCAACAACAGGTCAACCCCCTGAGCCTTCCGGGCTTCACCCTGCCTACGGGACAAAACGGGCTGTTCCGTCTGAATACCCAGGAGGCAAGCACTCCGGCCGCGGGAATGGGGACGCCCGGCTGGAGCGTAAGCCCGGCAGCCTTCACCAGCCCGGATCATGTATCTGTCGCAGGTGGTGATCCACGCGATCTCCGGGCAGAGGGCGACCACACCGTCAATCCAGTCAATCCTTCGCCGACGTGGTTAACCAATGCCGACATCAGCGCCGCGCTGGGTAACCGTCCAAGTGTCACCGGCCTGTCGCCGATCCGGAGACCGGCGGCAGCTCATAAGTATCTGATCGAGACCAACCCGGTATTGACCGACCTCAAGCAATTCATGAGCTCGGATTACCTGCTGTCCAAACTCGGTTACGACTCCGACCTGAACATCAAGCGTCTCGGTGACGGATTGTATGAACAACGCCTGATCCAGCAAGCCGTGGTGGCCCGTACTGGTCAGCGTTACATCAACGGCCAGACCACCGACGAGGGGTTGTTCAAGTACTTGATGAACAACGCCATCGCCAGCAAGGACGCACTCAATCTGTCGATGGGCGTCAGCCTGACATCGCAACAAGTCGCGGCTTTGACCCACGACATTGTCTGGCTCGAAGAGCACGAAGTGAATGGCGAAAAAGTCCTGGTGCCGGTGCTCTACCTGTCCCAGGCCGAAGGTCGTCTCGGCCCTACTGGCGCGCTGATCGCCGGTAAAGACGTCACGCTGATCGGTGGTGAAAAACTTGATAACGTCGGCACGCTGAAAGCCACGAATAATCTGGCGGCAACGGCGGGCAAAGACCTGGTCAACAGTGGTTTGATCCAGGCAGGTAACCGCCTGGACGTGCTGGCGGGCAACGGCATCATCAACAGAGCCGGTGGCATTCTCGCCGGGCGAGATGTCAGTGTCACGGCGATCACGGGCGATGTGCTCAACGAGCGCACGATCATATCCCAGCACAGCAACACCCGCTTCGGCACCCGGCACCACGACTACGCCGACACCGCTGCGCGCATCGAAGCGGCCAACGATCTGAGCGTCTCGGCGGGAAAAGACCTCAACGTCATTGGCGGTGTCCTGCACAGCGGCCGCGACATCGACCTCAATGCCGGGCGAGACCTCAACGTCATTTCGACACAGGTCAGCAACAGCATCGTTCACGACGCCAGGCACAACAGCAGCGACATCACCCAACTGAGTGCCAGCCTCAGCGCCGGACGTGATCTGTCTACGCGGGCCGGGCGCGACCTCAACGTCATCGCCAGCGAAATCGACGCCAAGCGCGACATCGTCATGGCCGCGGGCGAGAACCTGACCATCAGCTCGGCAGCCGATGAAGCGCACACCCTGTCCAAGAGTAAAAAGCTGACACGTCAGGAAGACCACATCAACCAGGTCATGTCGGGTGTGATGGCGGGCGGTGATGTGGCGCTGAGCGCGGGTGGCGATCTGGCGATCGTTTCCAGCCGTGTGTCGGCGGGGGATGAGGCGTATCTGGTGGCGGGGAATAACCTCGACGTCCTCGCGGCGCAGGACACGGATTATTCACTGTACGACAAGAAGAAAAAGGGCAGTTTCGGCGCGAAGAAAACCAGGCGTGATGAAGTGACCGATGTGAAAAACATTGGCAGTGAAATTCGTTCGGGCGGGGACCTGATGCTCGTCAGTGGTGGGGATCAGCGCTATCAAGTCGCCAAGCTTGAAAGTGGTCATGACCTGACGCTAAGCAGCGGTGGCGCGATCACGTTTGAAGGTGTGAAGGACCTGCACCAGGAAAGCCACGAGAAGAGCAACAGCAACCTGGCCTGGAGCTCGATGTCGGGCAAAGGCAATACCGACGAAACGCTGCGGCAAAGTCAGTTGGTGGCTCAGGGGCAACTGGTGATCAGAGCGGTCGATGGTTTGAATATCGACATCAAGCAGATCAACCAGAACACCATCAGCCAGACCATTGATGCCATGGTCAAGGCCGATCCGCAGCTGGCGTGGCTCAAGGACGCGGAGAAGCGTGGTGATGTGGACTGGAGGCTGATCAAGGAAACCCACGAGTCGTTCAAGTACAGCCATTCGGGCCTGGGCCAGGGCGCGATGCTGGCGATCATCATTATTGTGACGGTGTTGACGGCGGGAGCGGCGAGCGCCGCAGTGGCTTCAGTCGGTACTGCGATGGGTGCCACGGCCGGTGGGACCATGGCGGCCGCTACTACAGCCACCGCTGCCACCGCTACAACGGCTGCCACCTCGGCTGCGGCTGCCGGGCTGGGCAATGTGATTGCGACCGGAGTGCTGACGTCCGTGGTCAGCACTGCTGCGGTCAGCACCATCAACAACAAAGGCAATCTAGGGGCGGCCCTGAAAGATGTCTTTTCCTCTGAAAATCTCAAAGGCTACGTCCTAGCGGGCGCAACTGCGGGTATTGCCTCGCAATTTGGCTTCGTTCCTACCGAATTGTCGTTTGATTCGGCGGGAATAAAAGCGGTTGCAATCAAGATTGCTGCTGATACGGCGGCCAAGACGGCCATCATGGGCGGCAGCCTGACCGACAATCTGGTTGATGCGATAGTGGGGGCGGGGATCGCCATTGGTGGCGGACTTGCGGCTAATAAAATTGGCGATGTCACACTGTTCGAAAACGGAAAGTTGACGAAGGTCGCAATGCACGCCGCGCTCGGCGGTTTGATGGCCGAAGCGATGGGTGGCGAGTTTCGTACGGGAGCGCTGGCGGCGGGGGCAAACGAAGCGGTTGTTGAGTTCCTGGCCGATAAGTTGTTGCCGATTGGAGTGGATCGAAACAGCCCTGAACACCAGCAAGGCGTAAGTCAGCTACTGGCGGCCTCTAAGCTGATCGGCGTGTTGACGGCGGCTATGACCGGAGGCGATGCGACAGCTGCCGCCGCAGTGACGGCGAACGCTACGCAGTACAACAACCTGAATCACAGCGATGCTCGTGATTTTGTCGAGGGCATGGGCGGTTGCACGGGTGATGAACGTTGCCAAATACGAACCTGGAAAGATCGTGGCTATGGAGAGCTGAGCGATGAGCTTTTTGAGCAGGCCTTAAAGACGGGTGGAGTGGTCTATGCCAAAGACCAAATGGGACAGATCGCCGCTGGCCTGACGGTGCTCAACTCGCTGGATTGCACAACTCAGGCGTGTAGCGACTACAAATTTATGCTGACGGACCGTGCCCTGAAAAGTATGGTCAGGCTTGGGGACATCGTTGGCCAGTGGGAGCCGGTGCTGGGGGCCATTGCTGGTATTGCCGGTGGTGTTGCAGGATCGCGCGGGCCTAAGCCTGCGGGCGCAGAACCAGTCGCGGGTTCTGCGCAGCTAAACAAAGCGTACGAGTATTGGTCTGGGGTCAAGCAGTCTGTTGGTGCAAAAGGAATTTCACTAACTATTGAACCGAAAATTGCCGATCAAATGGGTAAGCGGGGCTGGACGGAAAGCTCCATCAAGTCTGTAATCGATAAACCAATCAAAACGGTTGTGACGAAAGATACCCGCTTTGATACTGTGTTAGGGAGCCGCCTCAATGATCCAGCTACCGGGTATATCGCTAAGGACGGCTCTTACGTAGTGAGGAATGATCGAACGGGAGCGATTGTCCAAGTCTCTAATAAAAATGACCCCGGGTGGGTTGCACCATGGGACTGATTGCAGTTGAAGTGTCCGTAGAGGATTTACCTGTTACTCCTACAGTGATGTGGAATGGCACTCCTTTATTTGATGTCGACGATGGAGTTAGGTTGCTCGACTACTGCAGGCAAAATAATTTTGCGGTTCTTGGCATCGAGGGATTTAAAGTCAAGGGGAATAAGAGAATTCCAGATATGAATTGCATCGTTGACTTTTCTGCATCATTAACTGAAGTAGATTTCGCTGCGAAGTCGGCAGAGGCGAGTCGGCTGATTATTGAAAGCATGATAGGTAGTGGCATTTTGATAGAATTTGTGCTTGTTAGGGTGTAGTTTGCAACCGCGACCTGGCAGGGTTCACGCCCTGAACCTGGAGCATTAAGCTTAAAGCCGGGTTCGTTATCATCGAAGGCTATATAGTTATCTTCCTAGCACCAAAAACGGTCCCATCGAGTTTGTTTGTGACGCTAGAACGAGTACTTTCGCTGTTGGTGAGCCGACTAATCACCCTGGAGGCTCTCCCCATCACCCTGTCTCAACAGCGCATTCCCTCATCGAGCGTTCCCGCCGGGTAAATCAGATCAATCCCTTCACGACGTGAAACGGGCGACCCCAAGAGGTCGCCCGTTCTTCGTTGACCCTCAAACCCCCACCACCCGCCGCATTAACGGGTGGCCTCCGAATCCGCCCTCAACACCCCAATCCCCCCTCCCAACAAAATTTTTCGCAAATGATAAATAAACTCATTCCGGTTTTCCCGCACTCCTGCGTCTTACTAACTGTGAGCACGCAAATCCGGCCGGGCAGGACGCCCACGGGCCGGATCTTTCAAGCTCTACAAGAATTTTGCCGTTGTCCAGACGACCGCCGCCCGGGGAGGGGCTCGGTCAGGCCGGCGACTGACGTGTGGCCCGGAGGCGACCGTCGGCGGCGGTGTCCATGTCCCGGCGGCGGCGGGGCCCGATGGGCCCTCGTCTTATCCACCTTTACCAATAATAGAGAGCACGATGTCAGCAATTCATGAGTTGAAACCTCTGTTCAAGGCTTTGGTCATTTCCCGCAGCCTGCGTCCGCGTCATGCGCTGGCCGGGCTTGGTATGGCTTGCCTGTTGCCCTTCAGTGCGCAGGTCTTCGCGGAAACATTCGCGATCGACATTCCTGCTCAGTCGTTGCCTCAAGCCTTGAAGGCCTTCGGTACGCAAACCAATCAGCAGGTGATCTACGACGCCAGCGAGATGGCCGATTTGCGCAGCAATCGCGTCAGCGGCAAGTTGACGCCTGAAGCGGCCATTGCCGAACTGCTCAAGGGCACCGGCGTGCGCTACAGCTTCGAGGGCAACACGCTGATGCTGGTGCGCGGCAGTTCGACTCAGGGTCTGGAACTGGGCGCGACCACCATCAGTGGTCAACGCACGGAGGCGACCACTGAAGGTTCCAACTCCTACACGTCCAACGCCGTGACCATCGGCAAGGGCACCCACACCCTCAAGGAAATTCCGCAGTCGGTGACGGTGATTACCCGCAAGCAACTGGATGATCAAGACATCGTTGATCTGAAGGACGCGGCCAACAAGACTACCGGCCTGGTCGGCGCTCAAGGCGTCGGCAGGGGGTTGATCCTCAGCTCGCGCGGTTTCCAGATCGATGACTGGCAATACGACGGCGTGCCGATCCCGCGTAACACTTACGCGCTGGGCAACTGGGCCACGCAAGACCTGATCTTCTTCGATCGCATGGAAGTGCTGCGCGGCGCCTCCGGTCTGCTGCAAGGCACCGGTAGCCCTGGCGGCGCGGTCAACCTGGTGCGAAAGCGCGGCCAAGGCGCTCCGACAGTGACCCTCACCGGTAAGGCCGGCTCGTGGGATCACTACGGTCTGCAACTGGATGCCGGCGGCCCGTTGAACCAGGAGGGCACCATTCGTGGTCGCTTCGTTGCCGACCAGGACAACACCCACTCGTTCGTCGATTCCGAATGGTACAAGACCACTTCGCTGTACGGCGCGCTGGACTTTGACCTGAGCGAAGACACGACCCTGGGCTTTGCGGTGAGCAATTCCGATGGCACATCGCGCAGCAACGTTCGCGGCTTCCCGCGTTACGCCGACGGCAAACCTGTGGATCTGCCGCGCAAGACGTATACCGGTGCGAAGTGGAACCACACGGACATTGACGTCACGACGCTCTACACCGATCTGGAACACCGTTTCAACGATGACTGGGCCTTCAAGGTCGGCGCCGTGCGCATGAGTGAAACCAACAAGGCGAAGAACCAGCGCTCGCAAGCGTTCGGCAACGGTCTTGAGCCGGACGGCAGCGGCTTGCAGTACGCTGACTTCGTGACGGATACAGACTCCACCAAAGTCGGTCTGGACATGAACCTCACCGGCAAGTTCGAAGCGTTGTCCATGCAGCAGGAAATCATGGTCGGCGGCAACTACTCCAAGTACACCTCGGACGACAAATACGCCCGTACCTTCGGTGATGGCTCCGGCAACATTTTTGATATCGATCACGACCGCCCTGAAATCAGCTACCAGGGCTTGCTCGATTCCGGTGGTTTTGGCACGCCGAGCAAATATGACATCCGCCAAAAAGGCCTGTACGGCAGTTGGCGGGTCAAGCCGATCGACGACCTGACCCTGGTGGTCGGCTCGCGGGTCAGCTGGTATGACTACAGCTACAAATCCTGGAGCCAGGATGCGACCAGCCTGACCTCCAATCCCGACAGCACCGCCACCGAAACCGGCGAAGTGACGCCGTATGCCGGTATCGTCTATGACCTGAGCCGTGAATGGGCGGTCTACGCCAGCTACACCGACGTGTTCACCCCGCAAACCGAGCGCGATACCGGCGGCTCCGTCATCAAACCAATCGTCGGTACCAACTACGAGATCGGTTTGAAAGGCGAATTGATGGACGGTCGGGTCAATACGTCCCTGGCGCTGTTCCGTTACGACCAGGAAAACCGTGCCACGCTCGACACGAATGGTCCGCAAATCTGTGACGGCTGGTACTGCTCGAAGGCCTCCGGCAAAGTGCGCAGCCAGGGTCTCGACGCCGAAATCAGCGGCGAAGTGCTGGACGGTCTGCAACTGTTTGCCGGTTACACCTACAACACCACCAAGTACCTGAAGGACCCGGACAACGAAGGCAAGGTCTTCAGCTGGTGGACGCCGAAACACATGCTGCGCGTCTGGGGCAACTACCAGTGGGGCGGCGACTGGAACCGTGTCAGCACCGGGCTGGGCTTTGTCGCGCAGACCCACACGCTGGGTTATGACCACTCCGTCAACGTACCGGGCTACACCGTGTGGAATGCGCGTGTCGGCTACCAGTTGACCTCGGAGATCGAGCTGGCGATGAACGCCAACAACCTGTTCGACAAGACCTACTTCACCGCGGGCTACAACCAGCTCGATGGCAACAACAACTACGGCGATCCGCGTAACGTGATGTTCAGCGTGAAGTACACGCCGGAGTTCTGATTCACTGGAAAGCAGTTGAAAACAAAAACGCAGAAGCCCGGGCTTCTGCGCTTTTTTGTGAATAACACCCCTGTGGGAGCGGGCTTGCTCGCGAAAACGGTGTGTCAGGCGACGCTGATGTTGCTGACACACCACCTTCGCGAGCAAGCCCGCTCCCACAAAGGCGTGGTGCTTGAGATCAGTGACGTTGCTGGCGCTCGCAATGGAGGAACACCTCGCTGAACGACGCCAGCAATGATTCGTTGTAGATCATGCTGCGGTGGGGCAGGGGCGAATGGATCGAGGTCTGCAACTGCCCCGTCACGTTGTGCGCCTGAAGCAACTGCTCCGAGTAGCGCACCTGCTCCAGGGTTTTATGCGACAGCGACCACCAGCAACTGGCCCGGACCTTGAGCATTGGCAACGAGAAGGCCTCGAACGCGTCCACCAGGCGATCGTGGATCGCGTGGGCCTGGGCGTTCATGATTTCCTGCTTGATGCCTTGCAGAGTCGCAATCATTTCCTGCTCGCCGGTTGACGTCTGTTCACAGGCCCAGCGATAGAACGCCTTGAGGTCGGTGTCCGGATGCTCGGCCACAAACGCCGACGCCGCTTCTTCCAGATGCGCAAACATCAGGCTGAATACTTCGAGGGCTGCCAGCAGTTCGCTTTCCGGGCTGAGGTGGTTCGGGTTGTCTTCTTCCAGCGGTTTGCGCGGCAGGTCGGCGGGCAGGTCACGGTCAGGCAGCGTGGTGTCGACCAGGCCGAGAAAACTGACCTCGCGGCCCTGTCGTTCGAGGTGCGCGGCCACGTCCATGGCGATGGCGCCGCCCAACGACCAACCCATCAGCCGATACGGGCCGTAGGGCTGCTTGTCGATGATCTGCGCGCTGTAGTCGGCAATCATCTCGGCCCAGCTTTGCGGGTTCGAGTCCTTGTCGGCAAAGCCCTTGTGCATGACGCCAAAGGTCTGGGCGTGGGGGCTGAGTTTTTTTGCCAGTGGCTGGTAACAGAACACGATGCCGCCGCTGGGGTGCAGGCAAAACAGCGGTGGAGCGCTCGCCGCCGAGGCGTTCAGCTCGACCACGCATTGGGTGTTCTGCTGATGCTCCAGGGCGATGAACCGGGCCAGTGCTTCGATGGTCGGGTGCGCCAGCATGTGTTGCAGCGCCAGCTTGATCCCCAGTCGGGCATGGAGCGCCGAGATGAACTGAATGGCCAGGATCGAGTGGCCACCCACTTCGAAAAAATTGTCGTCGAGGCTGACTCGCTCGACCTGCAACGCCTCTTGCCAAAGCTGGGCCAACCCTTGTTCCAGCGGCGTTTCAGGGGCAATGAACGGGCGTTGCGCCTGATTCAGGTCGGGCAGCGGCAGCGCCTTGCGGTCCAGCTTGCCATTGGGGCTCAACGGCATCGCCGCCAGCACCAGCACATGCGCGGGCACCATGTAGCCAGGCAGGCTGGCCCTGAGTTGGGCTTTCAGGGTTTCGCGCAGGTCGAGTTGCTGCTGCTCAGTCAGCCCGTCACCGCGAGCCACGACATAACCCACCAGCTGCATGCCGGCCGAACCTTCCCGGGCCACCACCAAGGCTTCGCGAACTGACGGTGATTGCAGCAGGCAGGATTCGATTTCGCCGAGCTCAATGCGGAACCCGCGAATCTTCACCTGATGATCGAGCCGACCGACGTACTCGATGACACCGTCGGCGCGATAGCGGGCGAGGTCACCGGTGCGATAAAGGCGACCGCCGCCCTGAGTATCGAACGGATTCGGCATGAAGCGTTCGGCGGTGAGGTCCGGGCGCTTGAAGTAGCCGCGTGCGAGCAGGTCGCCGGCAATCACCAGTTCTCCGACGACGCCCACCGGCACCGGTTGCCCGCCGTTATCCAGCAGGTAAATCGCCCGGCCGGCCAGCGGTTGGCCGATCGGCATGCTTTTGGGCAGGGCGACGCGCCCGGTCACGTAGTCGCTGCAATCGAGCAGCGTGGCGCTCACCGTGGTTTCCGTCGGGCCGTAGGTGTTGAGCAGTTTCACATGACCGAGGCCGGCCTGGCCCCAGGCCGCCACGCCTTGCGGCGGCATGGCTTCGCCGCCGACGATCACCTGGCGCAGGGCGCCGTAGTCGCGTAGGCCGGCCGCGGCGAAATCCTTGGCCAGCATGTTCCAGTAGGTGGTGGTCAGGTCGCTGGTGGTGAACTGTTTGTCGAGCAGCTCGCGATACCAGGTCGCACTGTCCCAGATGTCCGGCCCGCGCAACACCACCGAGGCGCCGCAGATCAGCGCCGGGTAAAGCTGCTCGACGAAGGCATCGAAGTTGAACGTGGCGAACTGCAACGAGCGGTCCTTGGCCGTCAGGCCGAGAAACTCCAGCGCCACCTGGGCGTGACGGGTCAACGCCGCCTGGGTGATGCCGACCCCTTTGGGGCGCCCGGTCGAACCGGAGGTGAACATCACGTAGGCGAGGTTCAGGCCGGTCGTCCGGCAGGCTGGATTGCCGGCATCCGACGAGCCACGGACATCGATGTCATCGACGCAGCGGATCCGCACGCCCGGCAGCGACGGCAGTCGGTCGAGCAGCGAGCGTTGGCTCAGTAACACGCTCAGGCCGCTGTCTTCGATCATCCAGGTCAGGCGGTCCTGCGGGTAATCGGGGTCCAGGGGCACATAAGCGCCGCCCGCCTTCAGCACCGCCAACAGGCTAATGATCATCGACGCGGAACGCTCCACGGCGATCCCCACCAGTACCTCGGGGCCGACACCTTGTTCGATCAGGATGTGGGCCAGATGGTTGGCGGCTGCATTAAGCTGGCCGTAGCTCAGTTCGAGGTCATTGCAGATCAACGCCACCGCGTGGGGAGTCGCCAGCGTCTGGCGCTCGAACAATTGGTGCACGCCGTCCTCAGGCGAGGCCGACACGGGCGGGTTCCACTGCCGCAGTTGCAACTGACGCTCAGCGGCGTCCAGCAGCGACAGTTCGCCGAGGGCGCGGGATGGATCGTCGATGAGCGCCTGCAGCAGGTTCTGCCAGTGCCGGGCCAGACGTTCGATGGTCGCGGCGGCGTAGAGGTCGCGGCTGTATTCGACACTCGCCTCGATGCCCTGCGGTGAGTAGGTGACGTCCAGCGACAGATCGAACTTGGCCTGACTCGTGCCCGTATCGAGGAACTCCAGGGTCAATCCCGGCAGATCGATTCGTTCAGGCTCCCCGGCGTCGGCACGCCAGTTGAAGAGCACCTGGAACAACGGATTGGGTTGAGCACTGGCCTGCAATTGCAGGGCATCGAAACTCAGTTCCAGCGGGTACTCGCCATGGTCCAGCGCCGCCAGGGATTCACGGCGCAGACGCTGCAAAAACGCGCTGCCGGACAGCAACGGATCGATGCGCACGCGGTACACCTGGCTGCTGACAAAGTAGCCGACAAGCTCCTGGGTTTCGCTGCGATTACGCGTGGCGTTCGGCACGCCGACGGTGAAGTCCTGCTGACCGCTGTAGCGGCTCAACAACAATTGCCAGGCGCCGAGGGCGACCACGAAAGGCGTCAGGCCCTGGTCCTGGCAGAAGCGGTTCAAGGTTGCGCAAAGCGATGCTGGCAGACGAAAGTCATGCTGTCCGGCCGGATGGCGGTGCTGTTCGCTACGGGGAAAATCCACCGGCATGTCCAGGGTCGGCAGCGGTTTGCCCAGGTAGGTTTGCCAATAGTCGGCGCTGTTGTCGCAGGTCGGGCTGTTCAGGTATTCACCGCGCTGCCAGGTCGCGTAATCGGCGTATTGAATGGCCGGGCGCGGCAGCGGCGTGGTGTCCTCCTGCGCAAAGGCCTGGGTCAGGTCTTGCAGCAGAATCGCATTGGACCAGGCATCGGAAACGATGTGGTGCATGTCCATCAGCAACAGGTGTCCATCGGCGCCGAGCTTCAGCAGCGTCGCACGCATCAGCGGTGCCTGGCGCAGGTCGAACGGCGTGCCGGCCTGGGCCTCGATGCGCTGGGTGATCAGTCGCGAACGGGCTTCATCCTCGAGCCCCGACAAGTCTTCTTCGCCGAGTACCAACCGCGCCTGATCATCGACCACCTGCATCGCCACACCGTCGATCTCGCGGAAGGCACTGCGCAAGACGTCGTGACGGCCCAGTACGGTGTTCAGGGCATTTTCCAGGCGTTGCGCGGGCAGCTTGCCGGTGATACGCAGTACCCGTGGCAGGTTGTAGGCGGCGCTGTCCGGTGACAGCTGCTGCAGAAACCACAAGCGTTGTTGAGCAAAGGAGAGGGGGGCGGGGCTCTGTTGGGCGCGGGCGGCGATGCCGTGGGGTTGATCACCGGCCTCTGCCAGCAGTAGCGCCAGTAAATCATCATCGATCAAGTCGTTCATCGGGCTCTCGGAGTAGGCGGCAGCGTGGGTGCTGACGGCGCCCACGCGGGTAAACATTCTGGGGAGGGCAGAGGCGGGGTCAGACGGCCGTCATCGTTTGCTTCTGCGCAACGACCCGACCGCCCTCCATGCGCACCAGTTGATCGGCGACGTCGAAATAACGGTCATCGTGGGAAATCACGATGATGGTCTTGCCCAGGTATTTCAGTTCGGGCAGCAATTCGGTGTAGAAAATCCGCCGGAATACCGGGTCCTGATCGGCGGCCCATTCATCGAATACCAGCACCGGACGCTCCTCCAGCCAGGCATTGAGCAGGGCCAGGCGCTTGCGTTGCCCGGTCGACAGGTCGGTGGTGCTGAAGGCGCCGTCCTGGATGCTGACCTTGTGCGCGATCTCCAGGCGTTCGAGGTAACGGTTGGCGTCCTCCGGCACCTGCTGGTCGCCCTGCACCAGTTCATCGAACAGGTAGTAGTCGGCGAAGATCGTGGTGAACAGTTGACGGTAATCGTCACGGCGTTCGGCGCTCACCGTCTGGCCGTCGACGCGCACTTCGCCGCGCTGCGGTGCGTAGAGTCCCAGCAGCAGTTTGATCAGGGTGGTTTTGCCGCCACCGTTTTCGCCAACGATGAACACGATTTCGCCCTGGTTGATCGTCAGGTTGACCGGGCCGAGTTCGAACGCGGCGCTGCCTTTGACGGCGGGGAAGGCGTAGTGCACGTCATGCATCTGCAATTGCTGCACGGTGGCTTTCTTTTCCACACCGGTTTCGCGCAGCAACAAGTGCGGTTCCGGTGACGAGAACTGTTCCGCGAGGTCGGCGATCCGCTTGAAGGCGATGTTGGCGCGGCTCACCACCGGCAAGGTGGTCACCAGGTATTCCAGCGGACCTTTCATGTACAGCAGCACCAGCACGAAGCCGCTGAGCACGGCTTTATCGGTGCCCAGCCAGAACGATTGCAGAGCCAGCGCCAGGCCGATCACCACGAAGAACAGCATCGAGCCGAAAGTCTTGGCCACCACGAAGGTATTGATCGAGCGGATGTGGGTGTTGCAGATGTAGTCGGCGGTGCCTTCGATGCGCTGGCTGAACATGCGCTGGCGACGCGGGCGGTGGATCCGCAGTTCCTTGGCCCCGGCGGCGATGGCGCTGTAGTGTTTTTGCAATTCGTCTTCGGCTTCGCGCGCAGCTTCGAAACCCTTGATGCCCTTGGCACGGGCGACGTATTGAACCACTGTGCCGATCACGATGGCGACCAGCAGCAGGGCGAACATCGGCAGCGACAGGTACGCCAGGTAGCCCAGGCAGCCGAGGGTCACGGTGAAGGCAATGGCCAGCGGTGCGAAGGAAAAGGCGAAATCGCTGACGGTGTCGACGTCGTGGGTCAGCACCGGAATCAGCCGGTGGCTGCGAAAGCGCTCGATCTGCTCGATCGGTGCCAGCAGGACTTTTTCCCCCAACGATTTGCGCAGCCCGGCAATGATGCGCTGGCCGACATGGTTGGTGCCGATGTCCGACAGAATCGACGTCAGCAACGCCGCCGCGCACAGGCCAATGAAGGTCGCCAGGACTTGCGGCGACGGACTGCCGTTGGCGTTCAGCGCATCGTTGATGGTCGCCAGCAGCGCGGTGATGCTGAGCCCGCCAAGCATGCCGAGAATGATGGACACCACCACGACGACCCGAAAAGGCCTGAGCAGGCCGAGGACTTCACTGATGGCTCCGCGGGAATTTGAGGTCATGGACGTTTCCGCTTCAAGTGCCGGTAAGGCAATGGTTCAAGAGTTTGGCTGCTTAAAAGACGAAACCCGCGAGCGACGATTTAGCCGCACACGGGTTCTGAAGGTTAATGGCACTTCCACATTGCTTTGGATCGGTCGCGAATTGTGTGTTCCCCACAATACCTGTGGGAGCGGGGCGGGGGGGGCGGGGGGGGGGGGGGGGGGGGGCCGTTCGGGCCCTGCCACCCCGC
>NZ_JANLOD010000077.1 GCF_025466085.1 Pseudomonas sp. 14P_8.1_Bac3 | reverse complement strand
GCAAGCCCGCGCTCACAGGGATTCGCGTTAATAGTGATACCACTTCACCTCAAGCATGACTTCGTTTTCCGGTGTGGCGAGGTGGCTGAACTCGCGCTGGGCGCTCAGGCGCAGACCGAGGTTGCGCGACAATTCCCACTGCTGGTTCAGACTCACGCTACGGCGCACTTCACCATTGGTGAAGAAGTCGCCCTTGGCCTCCAGGCTGAAATTGCCCAGGGGGTTTTTCCACAACAGACCGCTGTTGAAGCCTGCCGCCGGGGCGATGAAACCGGCGAAGTCGTTATTGTGTTCGACGCGCACCGTGCCCAGTGCGAAACCGAGCAGGTCGTCGCTCAGTTGCCACGTACCACCCGCACCGCCGTTGACGTGGCTGACCAGGGTTTCATCGTCATGTTTGCCCGGCACGCGCTCAAGGCCACCGGTGACTTGCCATGACAGCGGTTGCAACAGCTCGTTGCGCGGCGTCAGGGAGCGGATGGTCGCCAGGTCCAGTTGCTGCAGTTGCCAGTGATTGCCTTCGTACTGACGCAGTTTCATCTGCAGGATTTCGATCTGCGCGCCGAGGGGAAAGCTTTCGGCGTTATCGTTGAGGTCGTGATAGGCCATGCGCAGGCCGTACTCGCCAAACGCCTTGTCGCCCCGGGTGCCGATGCCGGCCTGCCAGGTGCGCGACTCGTGGCCGTCCTCGGGCAGGCCCGGCTGCGGGATGTCCAGCTCCGGCGCCGGGTTCTGGTTGATCGCCCGCAGCAGTTCAAAACTGCGCTGGGCCCGCTGCGGGTCGCGCTCCTGGCCGTTGGCACGATAGCGTTCGAGTCGGTACGCCGCGTCGATGATCAGCGCCTGGCGCTCCCGTGGCTGCGCCTTGAACGCCGGGTCCTGCAATTGTTTCTGGTCGGCGCTGACTTTCAGCACCCACTGCTGTTCTTCCGGGTTCAGCGGTTGGGCGCGGCTCAACAGCTCACGCTCGCGAGATGGCCGGTACTGGATCGACTCCACCAGGCCCGCTTCTTTCACCGCTTTGACGGTGTCGGTCGGGATCGCGGTCAGCGGGAATTGCCCGGTCAGGCGCAGGCTCGGCCGCGCCACTTGCAGCAGTTCCAGCAGGCGATAGGAGCAGTTTTCGTCGAAGAAGAAATAATCGAACTGAATCTGCTTCAGCTCCCAGACATGCTCGACCATGCGCTCGGTTTCCTGCTGGGTCAGGTTCAGCCGGTACTCCCACAGGTCGCGGTTTTCGAGGCTGCGGTATTCCGAGAGCTTTTCCTGGTAGGGCACCAGCGCGAACAGGCCCGGATAGCCCCCCATCAAACCTTTCCAGGCGTACAGGATGCTGTTGTCCGAGCCTTCGATGTAGGCGCCGAAGTTGATCGCGTAGCTGAGCAGCGAGGTCTTGTCGCTTTGCACGTCCGCCTGATCGATCCGCAGCAGCGTGTGGCCGAACATCGACGACGGGCTGTTCAAATAGGCCGCCGGGAAAATCATCACCGCGCTGTGGGGGGAGACATCCTTGAACCATTGTTTGAACTCGGCGCAGTCCGGCGTCGGCAGATCGGTCAGATTGAGCTGAGCCTTGAGCCAGCGGGTGCGCGCCGGGTAGACGCATTGTGCGTGCTTTTCCCCGGCACTGGCCGGGGCATACAGCGCCTGCACGGTCGCGGCGAGTTCATGGTCGGGGTGTTCGTTGCCGTCGGGCGCCAGGAAGAATTTCTTGTCGCTGACATAGCTGCGCCAGCCGCCCAGTTTGGCGGTTTCGTAATGACCGAGGGAAATCCAGAACGGATCGTTGGCCAGTTGCTGCAAACGTTGATTGTCGATGTGAGGCGCGGCGGACAGCGGGGCGCAGACACAGAGCGCCAGCCAGGCAAGGCGTTTGAGCATAGTGGGCAACTTAAGTCGAAAGAAACAAAGACCCAAAGAGGGGCAGGTCCAAAAAATAAAACCCGCTCCCCGAAAGGAACGGGCGGGTCGAGCTTAAGCTTGAGTGGCGTACTTGGCCAGGCGTGGATCGCTCTTCAGAACGGCCAGGGTGTTGGTATGCACGTCTTCAGCGGTCACGTCAGCTTTGCTGAAGATCTGCTGGAAGTGCTCGTGAGTCACAGCAGCGAAGTGCGCACGGTCTTCCGGCGCCACGCCCAGTACCACGGCGTAGGTCGTCAGCGCTTCGCCGTTACCTTTGGCCATGTCTTCGGACAGCTCGTTCATCATGCCATTCATCGCAAACCAGGATTTGCCGCCATAGGTCAGCGACGCGTTGGTCGAGCAACCGTTGGTACCGGACGTCATACCGAACGTTGCGTTACCGGAAGTGCCGTTGGTGGTGGATGCCAGGAAGTGCGCCGGGGTGCCACGCTGACCTTCGAACAGCATGTTGCCCCAACCGCAATCCGGACCGCCTGGCGCTTGTGCCATAGCGTTGAGGGAAACAACGGTGAAGAGAGTACCGAGAAGAATCCGTTTCATAGCTTTGTTCTCTTTATGTGCATACCAATGGACAAGGGGTCTGGCCCGATCTGGCGCCAGTGGGCCGGTTATTGTTCCAGCCGCGCAGTTTGGAGTTTAGGCACGTTCCAAGGGTTCCGTTGTTTTTTGCGAAATATTCGTTGAAAACGCTGATTTAGACCCGGCCCGCCTGGGGAGGGTGTTTTGGCTATGCTTTGGCTTAAGGCGCGCCTTGCCAGTGGGGTACGGGCAGCGCCAGAATGCCGCTATCTGCCCCGCCTGATGTAAGGAAGCCCGATGCCTGATCCTGTTGCTGCCAGCTTGCGTCTAGCGCCCGAAGCGCTGACCCGTCCGTTTTCCGCTGAACAGTTCAGCTTCTCTACCACCAATGATCTGGAGCCCTTCCGCGGTGTGCTTGGCCAGGAACGCGCGGTCGAAGCCTTGCAGTTCGGTGTGGCCATGCCACGCCCCGGTTACAACGTATTCGTCATGGGCGAGCCGGGCACCGGCCGGTTCTCGTTCGTCAAACGCTACCTGAAGGCCGAAGGCAAACGCCTGCAGACCCCGGCGGATTGGGTCTACGTCAACAATTTCGATGAACCGCGCGAACCCCGTGCCCTTGAGTTGCCGTCGGGCAGCGCCGGCGCGTTCATCGGCGACATCAACGGTTTGATCGACAACCTGCTGGCGACTTTTCCGGCGGTGTTCGAACATCCGTCCTACCAGCAGAAAAAAAGCGCGATCGACCGCGCCTTCAACCAGCGTTACGACAAGGCGCTGGACGTGATCGAGCGGTTGGCGCTGGAGAAGGACGTCGCGCTGTATCGCGATGCCAGCAATATCGCGTTTACGCCGATGCTCGATGGCAAGGCCCTCGACGAAGCGGAGTTCGCCCAGTTGCCGGAAGCCGATCGCGAACGGTTCCACGAAGACATTTCCGGTCTGGAGGAGCGCCTCAACGAAGAGCTCGCCAGCCTGCCGCAATGGAAGCGTGAATCGAGCAATCAGTTGCGTCAGCTCAACGAAGAAACCATCACCCTGGCCTTGCAGCCTTTGCTGGCGCCATTGTCGGAAAAATACGCGGAAAACGCCGCCGTCTGCGGTTACTTGCAGGCGATGCAGGTGTACCTGCTGAAAACCGTGGTCGAGCAACTGGTCGACGACAGCAAGGCCGACGCCATCGCCCGCAAAATGCTCGAAGAGCAATACGCCCCGAGCCTGGTCGTGGGTCATTCCGCCAGCGGTGGCGCGCCGGTGGTGTTCGAACCGCATCCGACTTACGAAAACCTGTTCGGCCGCATCGAATACAGCACCGATCAGGGCGCGCTTTACACCACGTATCGGCAGCTGCGACCGGGTGCGCTGCACCGGGCCAACGGCGGTTTCCTGATTCTTGAAGCGGAAAAAATGCTCAGCGAGCCGTTCGTATGGGATGCGCTCAAGCGCGCCCTGCAATCGCGCAAACTGAAAATGGAATCGCCGCTGGGCGAGCTGGGCCGTCTGGCCACCGTGACCCTGACTCCGCAGCACATTCCGTTGCAGGTCAAAGTGATCATCATCGGTGCGCGTCAGCTGTATTACACGCTGCAAGACCTTGATCCGGACTTCCAGGAGATGTTCCGCGTCCTGGTGGATTTCGACGAAGACATCCCGATGGTCGACGAGAGCCTGGAGCAGTTCGCACAGTTGCTGAAAACCCGCACCTCCGAAGAAGGCATGGCGCCGCTGACCGCCGACGCGGTGGCGCGTCTGGCGACGTACAGCGCGCGTCTGGCCGAGCATCAGGGGCGTTTATCGGCGCGCATCGGCGATCTGTTCCAGCTGGTCAGCGAGGCGGATTTCATTCGTCACCTTGCCGGCGACGAAATGACCGACGCCGGGCACATCGAGCGTGCGCTCAAGGCCAAGGCCACCCGCACCGGGCGCGTTTCGGCGCGGATTCTCGACGACATGCTGGCCGGGATCATCCTGATCGACACCGATGGCGCCGCCGTCGGCAAGTGCAACGGGCTGACGGTGCTGGAGGTCGGCGACTCGGCGTTCGGTGTGCCGGCGCGCATTTCCGCTACGGTCTATCCGGGCGGCAGTGGCATCGTCGACATCGAGCGCGAAGTTAACCTCGGTCAACCGATTCACTCCAAAGGCGTGATGATCCTCACCGGGTATCTGGGCAGCCGGTACGCCCAGGAATTCCCGCTGGCGATTTCCGCGAGTATCGCGCTGGAGCAGTCCTACGGTTACGTCGATGGCGACAGTGCGTCGCTGGGCGAAGCGTGCACGCTGATTTCGGCGCTGTCGAAGACGCCGCTCAAGCAGTGCTTTGCGATCACCGGTTCGATCAACCAGTTCGGTGAAGTGCAGGCGGTCGGCGGGGTCAACGAGAAGATCGAAGGCTTCTTCCGTCTCTGCGAAGCTCGCGGCCTGACCGGCGAGCAGGGGGCGATCATTCCCCAGGCCAACGTGGCCACGCTGATGCTCGACGAGAAGGTGCTGGCGGCGGTGCGCGCGGGGCAGTTCCACGTCTACGCGGTGCGTCAGGCGGATGAAGCCCTGAGCTTGCTGGTCGGCGAGCCGGCGGGTGCGCCGGATGAAAATGGCGAGTTCCCTGAAGGCAGCGTCAATGCGCGGGTGGTGGAGCGTTTGCGCGTCATTGCTGAAATGATCAGCGAAGAAGACCTCAAGGAAGCCGAGAAAGAGGCGGCGCAGGAAGCGTTGGCCGAAGCCAAGCCGGCCTGACACTCACCCGAGGTCACCTTCGATTCACTGTGGGAGCGGGCTTGCTCGCGAAAGCGTTTTTCGGCCAGCAGCAATGTTGACTGACACACCGCGTTCGCGAGCAAGCCCGCTCCCTCATTTTTTTGGTGTGGTGCTTGAAAAGTGCCATCACTCTGGCGTCAATCTTCACACAATGACCGCTCGGCGCCTTCTGGTATCGAAACGCCTGCATCCCGCACTTTTCTTCTATCCTCAGCTCAAGGATATCGACAGTAATCACTGGATCGAGACAGCCTTCCCGTGGGGGCTGAATACCGGATCTACCGAGGGTCGCCGCCATGTCGCGCAACCTCTGCCTCACCCGTCAATGCCTGGGCCTTGTAACCCGTATCGAGTGCGCCATCCGCCCCTTGGCGGGCGATACGGGCATGTGGACCCTGCTCTTCGCCGCCGGAATGGCCGGCGAACAACCTTCAGCGATCAAGGCCCAAGGCCCGTTTCATGGCCCCTTCGTGGCGGAATCGATCCTCGACACCATCGTTGAAAGCCTGACCCTGCATGGCTACGAGCTGGCCGATGACCCGCAGATCTGGTGCCTGCATTTGCAAGCCCAGTTGCGGGAAATCAATGGCGGACGTTGCCGCAACCTGGGCGGCTTCGAGTTTCGCCCCGACCGTTGAGGCGGCTATTGATCAAGGCTGGAGGTGTCAGCCTTGTCGAGCTTGACCTCGAACCCATATTGCACGGTGGTGAGGTCGGTTCGCTGATAGGTTTCCAGGCGAGTCGGCTGACCGTAGAAGTAATGCACGGCGAATAGCGCCGGGCCATCCTTGCTCGCGTCATGGCTGACCGAAAGAATTTCCTTGATGTAGTGACCGCTGTCGTCCTTGGCGAAAAAGCGCCAGTCCTGGGCGGGAAATACCTTCAAGTCCACCACCAGTGCATTGCCTTTCAGTTCCAGGCCTTTGGGCAGTTGGTGAACGTCGAGTGTCTGCTTGTCGACCGTCGCCAGGAACAGCGGCATCGAACCCACCGCAAAGGCCGGCGTTTGCGCAAACAGGTTCAGGTCGTAAGTGATGACACCGCGCAGCGGATCAATCTGATACGCCTCCGGCGGCAACTCGATCGGCTCGTCACGTTTGCCGCTGCTGTCCTCGGTGAAGAAAGTGACCGGGCTGTCGCCAGGGTTGAATGACGTGCCCAGCAGTTCATCGTTGAAGCTGCGGGTGTGATCGAACTCGATGCGCGCGGCGCTCGGGTCATCGACCGATTGGCGGATAATGACGCCTTTTTTCAACTGCTCCTCGTCCAGCGTCGCGCCCTTGAGCCAGGTCGGGGCCTGATCGTCGTACACCACCACCGGCAAGCTCAGCGGCTGGATGGTTTTTTCGGTGGTGTGCTGGTCAAAACGCCGGACCGGCAGGTCAAGGTCCTTGCGGGTGATCGTGGCCGCCGAGAAATCGAGCACGCTGACTTCAAGGGTGTCGATCGGCCCGTTGAAATACACCTTGGAGTAGTGGTTTTTTTGCTGCTTCTCAAACGCGCGCTGCTCTTCATCGAGCTGCTTTTCAAACGCTTCGCTCCAGGCCTTTTGTTGTTGCATTTTCGCCAGTTGCTTTTGGTAGAAGGCGATTTGCGCGGCGGTCTCATTGATCGAGCCCGAGCGCGACAGGAATTGCCCGGTGGTGTCCCGAGCCTGGACGATCAGCGGGTTGAGCGGTGTTTCTGCCACCTCGGGCGCCAGCGGTGCACGGTTGTTGTATTCGATTTCGGCGTAGTTGTTCGTCAGCTTCAGCAACGTGACGCTGAGGTTGTCGTTGGTGCGGGTCTGGCCCACGTCCTTTTTCGTCAGGTCGAAGCTGTAGAGCCGGCGCGGCGCGATGACTTCCACCTTGCCCTGCAGGCTGACCGGCTGCGGCTGGTTTTTGTTTTCCACGTCCAGGCCGTCGATGAAGGGGTAGGTCACCGTGAGGTCGTCGGGGTTGGTCAGGTTCGAACTGGAGGGGCTCAACTGAATGCCGGGATCGGTTTCCGACCATTCCGGCTGAAACGCAATCACGCGTTTGTTGCTCAGGGTTACCGATTGCCATTCCAGGCCGTGGGGAAACAGGAACTCGGCCGGAATGTTGAAGTTGAAGGGGAACAGCGGTTGCAGGTCGGTCAGGTAATCGGAGCTGGAATCCTTGTGCAACACAATCAGGCCGTTGATGTAGGTATCGACCAGATCCTGGGGCGTGGGGTAGTGCTTGAGCACGGCGAGGACGTCTTCGCCGTACTCGGTTTCCACCGGTTTACTGTCAAGTTTGAGTTGCGCGCGCTCGAGCAGTAGCAGCGAGCCGCCCAGTTCGGCCACCGCATCCTTGAGTTTCGGGTCCTGGATCGCTTCCAGGGATGTCTCGAACTGCGCGGTCTTTTCCTCGAGGCTGACCTGACGTTTGTCGTCGCCGGGGGAGCACCCGCTCATCAGCAGCGCCAGGCAAATCCCGACGCTCATTAAAGGCAATCGCACATCCATTTCCCGTCTTCCTGTCCGATGTCGCTGAGCTGTCAATGATTTGGACACTAGCAGAAAAACTGCGGTACACGCGCAGGTTGCGGATTTATCGATGATTTCTGGCGGCTTCTGGGTAGGGACGGACGGCTGATATACTCGCGGCCATTTCCAGCCCTATGTGTGAGATTCAATGGAACGCTTTATCGAAAATGCAATGTACGCCTCCCGCTGGCTGTTGGCGCCGATCTACTTTGGCCTGTCCCTTGGCCTGCTGGCCCTGGCGCTGAAATTCTTCCAGGAAGTTATCCACGTCATCCCCAACGTGTTTTCGATGGCCGAATCGGACCTGATCCTGGTGCTGCTGTCGCTGATCGACATGGCGCTGGTAGGCGGTCTGCTGGTGATGGTGATGATTTCCGGCTATGAGAACTTCGTCTCCCAGCTGGACATCGACGACCACAAGGAAAAGCTCAACTGGCTCGGTACCATGGATTCGTCTTCGCTGAAGATGAAAGTCGCGGCGTCCATCGTGGCGATTTCGTCGATCCACCTGTTGCGGATCTTCATGGACGCGAAGAACGTCGATCCCGAGCATTTGAAATGGTATGTAATCATTCACATGACGTTCGTGGTGTCAGCGTTTGCGATGGGTTACCTGGATAAGCTCACCAAGCACTGATCGCTTCGCTTGCCCGCGAAGACGTCCTGTCACCCCGCGTGAGGGTTGACGCACCGCCTTCGCGGGCAAGCCGCATCCCTGCAGTCGGCGTGTGAAACAGACGGGCGGCACGGTTTCTGGCTTGTACTTTGATGCTTTGCGGCCTATGCCTGTAAGGATGTTGTCTCGCCGCCGCGTGAGGTGCGCCCATGAACTTCGTAGAGTTACGTGCTTATGCCATCGCCGGCAAAGTCGACGAGCTGAACCTGATCTCTCTGGAAGGCGGGATCTACCTGCTTGAGGCGCGCATGCACGGTTCGGCGTACCCCTTGAGCGACGCGCGCGGTGAGATGTTTCACCTGCGGTCTGTGGAGCATGCCCGTCAAGTGCTGCACGATTTCCCCACGTTACCGTTCAACCTCGTGCATACCTCGGTTCACGATGAAATGTGCGGGTTGGGTGCGAGTGCGGAAGAAAGCCTGAAAGTGCCACTCGCCCTTCGTTCTGCCTGGCAGCACTGAGACCCTTTATCAGCGCAATGACATCTGTGCTAGTCTGCTGGCCCTTTTGGTTCCGGGCGCTCCGGGACGCGCTGTGCACGCACGGCAAGTTCCAGGGCCGTCCGCACAGCGGAGCAGTGTCATGTCCGAAGTAAATCTGTCCACCGACGAAACCCGCGTCAGCTACGGCATTGGCCGTCAGTTGGGCGACCAACTGCGCGACAACCCACCGCCGGGCGTTAGCCTGGACGCGATCCTGGCAGGCCTGACCGACGCGTTCGCCGGCAAGCCGAGCCGTGTGGGCCAGGAAGAAATGTCCGCGAGCTTCAAGGTCATCCGCGAAATCATGCAGGCCGAAGCCGCTGCAAAAGCTGAAGCTGCCGCTGGCGAAGGCCTGGCTTTCCTGGCTGAAAACGCCAAGCGTGACGGCATCACCACCCTGGCTTCCGGTCTGCAATTCGAAGTGCTGACCGCTGGCGAAGGCGCCAAGCCATCCCGTGAAGACACCGTGCGCACCCACTACCACGGCACCCTGATCGACGGCACCGTATTCGACAGCTCCTACGATCGTGGTCAGCCAGCCGAATTCCCGGTTGGCGGCGTGATCGCTGGCTGGACCGAGGCCCTGCAGCTGATGAATGCCGGTAGCAAATGGCGTCTGTACGTGCCGAGCGAACTGGCTTACGGCGCTCAAGGCGTTGGCAGCATTCCACCGCACAGCGTACTGGTCTTCGACGTCGAACTGCTCGACGTTCTGTAAGACGGCTGATGATTTACCTGTAGGAGCGAGCATGCTCCGGGCGTCGTTCCGACGATGGACGTTAACGATAATGCTGGGTATCTGATGCCCAGCGGCGCCCTCAATTCCTTCGCGAGCAAGCTCGCTCCTACAGTTTTGTTTTGCAGTGTGTCTCATGGATGAAACTTGCCATCGAGGTCAGTCGACGGGCGCAACGCCCGGGCGTAGCAGAACAGAAACAGATTGCGTACCAGTTCCTTGAGCACCACCGGCTCGCTGGAACTCAAGCCGTTGACGTCCAGGTCACCCTGATCCTGCAGCTCGTTCAAGGCTTCCTCTTCAAGCACTGCGCAGACTTCCCCGGTTTCCCGATGCAGGATCCTGAGGTAGGGATGTGGGCGGTCCAGCCAGGCATCGATCAAATAAGTCATGGGTCTCATCTCCATTGATGGGTTTCAATGAGAATAATTCTTATTCATCAAATAGCAAGAGTCGATTGGCGGTTTGTGATTTTTTCCGGGTAAAGGTTGCGTAAGGTCAAAACGGCTGGCGTTTGGCTATTGCGAGGGAAGGCTGGGCGAAACGGGGAGGGCGAAGCACCATCCCACGCCTGACGCGGGATGGAAGACAAACCATTCAGACTTTTCTGACGAACTCGGATTTGAGCTTCATTGGGCCGATGCCGTCAATCTTGCAGTCGATGTCGTGATCGCCATCGCACAGGCGGATGTTTTTGACCTTGGTGCCGACCTTGACCACCAGTGATGTGCCTTTGACCTTGAGATCCTTGATCACGGTGATGGTGTCGCCGTCCTGCAGGACGTTGCCCACCGAATCCTTTTTCACGGTGTCATCGGACGCCGTTTGCGCTTCGCTGTTGGCCGACCACTCATGGGCGCACTCCGGGCAGATCAGCTGCGTGCCGTCTTCGTAGGTGTATTCGGAATTGCATTTCGGGCAGGGTGGCAACGTGCTCACTAAGGCTCCTTGGGTTCAGGATCGCTAAAAAGCGCACATTGTATAGGGTTTATCCCGGGATGGGGCTACCGCTGTAGGAGCGAGCAGGCTCGCGATGGAGGTCAACGAATACGCGGGATGTCTGAATGCACGCGTTATCGTTGACGCCCATCGCGAGCCTGCTCGCTCTACAGAAAGCGCGTTTAGTGCGTGCGGGCGACTGCAAATTCGCTCAGTTCGACCAGTGCATCGCGGTATTCGCTGGCAGGCAGCGCTTCAAGGCATTTGATCGCGCGAGCCACGTAGTCGCGGGCCAGTCGTGCGGTGTACTCAAGGGAACCCGACGCTTCAACGGCTTCGCGGATGCTCTCGAGGTCTTCGATACCGCCTTTCTGAATCGCCTTACGCACCAGGGCAGCCTGTTCCGGCGTGCCTTCGCGCATGGTGTAGATCAGCGGCAGGGTCGGCTTGCCTTCGGCCAGGTCGTCACCGACGTTCTTGCCCAGGGTTTCCGCGTCGCCCTTGTAGTCCAGCAGGTCGTCGACCAGTTGGAACGCCACGCCCAGGTGATCGCCGAACGTGCGCAGGGCTTCGGCCTGTTCCGGTGTCGCTTCGCACAGGGCTGCGGCGCTGTGGGTCGAGGCCTCGAAGAGCATCGCGGTCTTGCCGCGGATGACTTCCATGTAGGTTTCTTCGGTGGTGCTGGCGTCGCGGACCTTCGACAATTGCAACACTTCGCCTTCGGCGATGATGCGCGTGGCCTGCGAAAGGATCTTCATCACGGGCATGGAGCCCAGTTCGACCATCATTTCGAAGGAGCGCGAATACAGGAAGTCGCCCACCAGTACGCTGGGGGCGTTGCCCCACATGGCGTTGGCGGTCGAGCGGCCACGGCGCATGCCGGACATGTCGACCACGTCGTCATGCAGGAGGGTAGCGGTGTGCAGGAACTCGATGGTCGCGGCCAGCAGACGCAAGTCGTCGCCTTCGCGGCCCAGCGCCTTGCCACACAGCAGCACTAATAAAGGACGCAGGCGTTTACCGCCAGCCGAGGTAATGTAGTCGCCGATTTTCGATACCAGCGGCACTCGGGAAGTCAGCTGCTTCTTGATGATGCCGTCGACGGCGCTAAAATCGTCCGCCACCGCGCGGTAGAAAGCTTGGGGTTGCATCAGCGACAGTTGCTCCAGAAGGGTTGCGCGGCATGCTAGGACCCACGTCCGGGCCTGTCAAGGCGCGATGGACGGCCTATTGCAAGGCGCTCCTGCCTTGCGTACAATCGCGCACCCTGAACTTCCTGGGCAGCACCTGCCTTACGCAATTGCAACGGGCCTTCCAGCCTCATGCAGCCATGCCAGCCAATACCTCTTCTTATAAAGAGCTGGGTGAGCAGGATTATCGGAGAAATACCATGTCGTACGCAGTAATCGTTACTGGTGGCAAGCAGTACAAAGTCGCCCCAGGTGAATACCTGAAGATTGAAAAACTGGAAATCGCTACTGGCGAATCCGTAACTTTTGATCGCGTTCTGTTGGTCGCCAATGGCGATGACGTGAATATCGGCGCTCCAGTTGTTGCTGGCGCTACCGTTGTGGCTGAAGTGATCTCCCAAGGTCGTCACGATAAAGTCCGCATCATCAAGTTCCGTCGTCGTAAGCACCACATGAAGCGTATGGGCCACCGCCAGTGGTACACCGAGATCAAAATCACCGGTATTCAGGCTTAATTTCAGCCTAATTCCTCACTAGGAGAATTGAACTCATGGCACACAAAAAAGCTGGTGGTAGTACCCGTAACGGTCGCGACTCAGAAGCCAAACGCCTTGGCGTGAAGATGTATGGCGGCCAGGCTATCAAAGCAGGCAACATCATCGTGCGTCAGCGCGGCACCCAATTCCACGCTGGCTACGGCGTTGGCATGGGTAAAGATCACACTCTCTTCGCTAAAGTCGAAGGCGTGATCAAGTTCGAAGTAAAAGGCGCCTTCGGTCGTCGTTACGTAAGCGTAATCGCCGCTTAATTGCGCGATCGCTGGAAAAGCCCTGTCTCGCGACGGGGCTTTTTCGTTTGTGGGGTGAGTCTCTTGCAAAACTGTTTGTATGGGCTGTCGGCGCGCTGGATTCGCGGTCGTTGATTGAGGTCGCTGCGCTCATTTTTGCAAGAGTCTTATGTCTGGATTTTTTCGGCTCGTCCGTATGGCGAGAGGCGTTTTGTTATGAAGTTTGTTGATGAAGTTTCCATTCGAGTAAAGGCCGGTGACGGCGGTAACGGTTGCATGAGCTTCCGTCGCGAAAAATTCATTGAGAACGGTGGCCCGAACGGCGGTGACGGTGGTGATGGCGGCTCGGTCTACATGATCGCCGACGAAAACCTCAACACCCTGGTGGATTACCGTTACACCCGGCACTTCGATGCCGAGCGCGGCTCCAACGGCGGCAGCACCGACTGCACCGGCAAGAAGGGTGAGGAGTTGGTGCTGCGCGTACCGGTTGGCACCACCGTCATCGATGCGGCTACTCAGGAAGTGATCGGCGACCTGACCAAGGCGGGTCAGAAGTTGTTGGTGGCGCATGGTGGCTGGCACGGTCTGGGTAACACCCGGTTCAAATCCAGTACCAACCGTGCTCCGCGTCAAACCACTCCGGGTAAGCCGGGTGAGGCGCGTGACCTCAAGCTGGAAATGAAGGTGTTGGCGGACGTCGGCCTGCTGGGCTTGCCAAACGCCGGCAAAAGTACCTTCATTCGTTCGGTGTCGGCCGCCAAGCCGAAGGTCGCCGACTACCCGTTTACCACGCTGGTGCCAAACCTGGGCGTGGTCAGCGTTGATCGCTGGAAAAGCTTCGTGGTTGCCGACATTCCGGGCCTGATCGAAGGCGCTTCCGACGGCGCTGGCCTGGGGATTCGCTTCCTCAAGCACCTGGCGCGTACCCGTTTGCTGTTGCACCTCGTCGACATGGCGCCGCTGGACGACACCAGTGCCCCGGATGCGGCTGAAGTGATCGTCAGCGAGCTGACCAAGTTCAGTCCGTCTCTGGCTGAGCGTGATCGCTGGCTGGTGCTGAATAAGTGCGATCAGATCCTCGAGGAAGAGCACGATGCTCGCGTCAAGGAAATCGTCGATCGCCTGGAGTGGACCGGTCCGGTCTACGTGATCTCCGCGATCTCCAAACTCGGCACCGAGCGTCTGTGCCACGACATCATGCGTTACATGGAAGATCGTGCTGATCGCCTGGCGAACGACCCGGCGTACA
This sequence comes from Pseudomonas sp. 14P_8.1_Bac3, assembly GCF_025466085.1. Taxonomy (GTDB): domain Bacteria; phylum Pseudomonadota; class Gammaproteobacteria; order Pseudomonadales; family Pseudomonadaceae; genus Aquipseudomonas. Next base: position 28,169 of record NZ_JANLOD010000077.1, on the reverse strand, counting down.
AGGAAGAGCTGGCCGATCTCGATCAGCGCATCGAAGACGAAGCCCGTGCTCAGCTGCAGGCGCTGGATGATCAGCGTGCCCTGCGTCGCAGCGGCGTGAAGTCGGTCCATGACATCGGCGACGATGATTGGGACGAAGAGGATGTGGATGATGAAGACGGTCCGGAAATCATTTACGTGCGTGACTGATTCGTTGCGATAAACTGAAGCGCCGCTCAATTGAGCGGCGTTTTAGTATCTGGAAATCGTCAGTATCTGGGAACTGGTACACGAATAACGTTATGGGTAGCGCCAGGTCGCGCTGCCCTCAAGCTAAGGTTGAAGATGATGCGGAGCAAGGTGACAGGTGCGCAGCGTTGGGTCGTGAAAATCGGCAGCGCTCTGCTGACGGCGGACGGCAAAGGCCTGGATCGCGCGGCAATGGGTGTCTGGGTTGAACAGATGGTGGCCTTGCATGAGGCGGGCGTCGAGCTGGTGCTGGTGTCCTCCGGGGCGGTGGCTGCCGGCATGAGCCGTCTGGGCTGGACCGTACGACCCAGTGCGATGCACGAGCTGCAAGCCGCTGCCGCCATCGGCCAGATGGGCCTGGTGCAGGCCTGGGAGTCGAGCTTTGCCGAGCATGGTCGGCACACCGCGCAGATTCTCCTGACGCATGACGACTTGTCCGACCGCAAGCGCTACCTGAACGCTCGCAGCACGCTGCGCGCGCTGGTTGAGTTGAAAGTGATCCCGGTGATCAATGAAAACGACACCGTGGTCACCGATGAAATCCGTTTCGGCGATAACGACACCCTGGCGGCGCTGGTGGCCAATCTGGTCGAAGCTGATTTGCTGGTGATCCTGACCGATCGCGACGGCATGTTCGACGCCGATCCGCGCAACAACCCCGATGCCCAGTTGATCTACGAAGCGCGTGCCGATGATCCGGCGCTCGATGCTGTAGCGGGTGGCACCGGCGGTGCGCTGGGGCGCGGCGGGATGCAGACCAAGTTGCGTGCGGCACGCCTGGCGGCACGTTCCGGGGCGCACACGATCATCGTCGGCGGACGTCTCGAGCGTGTGCTGGATCGCCTCAAGGCGGGCGAGCGTATCGGCACCTTGCTGTCGCCAGAGCGCGGCATGCTGGCGGCGCGCAAGCAGTGGCTGGCCGGGCATCTGCAAACCCGCGGTACGCTGGTGCTGGATGCCGGTGCGGTCACGGCGCTGTCTCAGGGCAATAAAAGTTTGCTGCCGGTGGGCGTGAAACTGGTCCAGGGCAGCTTCCGCCGCGGTGAAATGGTGGTGTGCGTGGCGCCGGACGGTCGGGAGATCGCCCGTGGTCTGGCTAACTACAGCGCCCTGGAAGCGCAGAAAATCATTGGGCAGTCGTCTGAGGCGATTGTCGGTCTGTTGGGTTACATGGCGGAGCCGGAACTGGTTCACCGCGATAACCTGATCCTGGTCTGAGGGAATATTTGAATGCGCGTGGCAAAAGGATTGTTGGGTCTGCTGTTGGCAGTGCCGCTGCTGGCCTCGGCCGAGGAGATTGGCCAGGTTTCGACGGTGTTCAAGTTTGTCGGCCCTAATGACCGTATCGTCGTCGAGGCGTTTGACGACCCGAAGGTCGAGGGTGTGACGTGCTATCTGTCGCGCGCCAAGACGGGCGGGGTGAAGGGTGGTCTGGGGCTGGCGGAGGATCGCGCCGAGGCCTCCATCGCGTGCCGTCAGGTCGGTCCGATCAGCTTCAAGGGCGAGCTTAAGGATGGCGACGAGGTATTCAAAGAGCGCACGTCGCTGGTGTTCAAGACCATGCAGGTGGTGCGTTTCCTCGACAAGAAGCGCAATACGCTGGTGTACCTGGTGTACAGCGATCGCTTGATCGAAGGCAGTCCGCAGAATGCGGTAACGGCGATTCCTATCCTGCCGTGGGCGCACGCTCAATAAGCTGGCGAAGATCCAATTGTGGGGGTGAGCAAGCCCGCTCCCGCATCTTTAAATCGCAGGCAATAAAAAACCGACCCTGAGGTCGGTTTTTTAACAAGCGCGTTACTTAGGCAGCAGCAAGGTTCAGAGCCTTGACGTGGCCATTCAGGCGGCTCTTATGGCGAGCAGCCTTGTTCTTGTGGATGATGCCTTTATCGGCCATACGGTCGATAACTGGCACGGCCAGAACGTAAGCAGCTTGAGCTTTTTCAGCGTCTTTTGCGTCGATGGCCTTAACTACATTCTTGATGTAGGTACGAACCATGGAACGCAGGCTGGCGTTGTGGCTGCGACGCTTCTCAGCCTGTTTTGCACGTTTTTTGGCGGAAGGTGTGTTGGCCACCGTCGAGCTCCTCGAAAGACTTTTTAGGAAATAGCAAACAAAATAGGCCGCGAATCATGCCGATGAGTTGATGTCTTGTCAAGGGCGGTTGAGACGTTCCGCTAAGTGGTAGGTATAAAGAGGCGGGATATTTATTTCCGGCGCTTGACCTGTAAACTCGCGAGCTTTGGCTCTGTGCTGCTGCGGCGCGGAGTATCGCATAAGTGGGCGCGTTGTTCGCCTGCTGTTTATCGACAGGCACAAACTCTTTCAATGAATCTGCTCAAATCGTTGGCCGCCGTCAGCTCTATCACGATGCTTTCCCGAATTCTGGGATTCGTCCGTGACACCCTCATTGCGCGCACATTTGGTGCGGGGATGGCGACCGACGCCTTCTTCATCGCCTTCAAGCTGCCCAATCTGCTGCGCCGGATCTTCGCTGAGGGGGCGTTTTCTCAGGCATTCGTGCCGATTCTTGCCGAGTACAAAAGCCAGAAGGGCGAAGAGGCGACACGGACCTTTATTGCCTACGTCTCCGGCTTGCTGACGCTGGTACTGGCGCTGGTCACCGCGTTGGGCATGCTCGCGGCGCCTTGGGTGATCTGGGCGACCGCGCCCGGTTTCGCTGATACTCCGGAAAAATTCCAGCTCACCTCCAGCCTGTTGCGCGTGACCTTTCCTTATATATTGCTGATCTCCCTGTCGTCCCTGGCCGGGGCGATCCTCAATACCTATAACCGTTTCTCGGTGCCGGCCTTCGTGCCGACCCTGCTTAACGTCAGCATGATCATTTTTGCGGTGTTCCTGACGCCGTACTTCGATCCGCCGGTCATGGCCCTGGGCTGGGCAGTATTGGCGGGCGGCCTGGCGCAATTGCTCTACCAGTTGCCGCACCTGAAAAAGATCGGCATGTTGGTGTTGCCACGCCTGAATCTGCGCGACAGCGGCGTCTGGCGGGTCATGAAGCAGATGTTGCCGGCGATTCTCGGCGTTTCGGTCAGCCAGATTTCGCTGATCATCAACACCATTTTCGCCTCGTTCCTGGTGGCGGGCTCCGTGTCGTGGATGTATTACGCCGACCGCTTGATGGAGTTGCCGTCCGGCGTGCTGGGCGTGGCATTGGGCACGATTCTGTTGCCGACCCTGGCCAAGACCTACGCCAGCAAGGACCGCAACGAGTACTCGCGGATCCTCGATTGGGGCCTGCGCCTGTGCTTTGTGCTGGTGCTGCCGTGTTCGCTGGCGCTGGGCATCCTGGCTGAGCCGCTGACGGTTTCGCTGTTTCAGTACGGTCAGTTCGACGCCTTCGATGCGTCCATGACGCAGCGGGCGCTGATCGCTTATTCGGTCGGTTTGCTCGGGATTATCGTGATCAAAGTGCTGGCCCCGGGCTTTTATGCGCAACAAAACATCCGCACTCCGGTAAAAATCGCGATTTTCACCCTGGTCGTTACGCAATTGTTCAACCTGGTGTTGATCGGTCCACTGGCCCACGCTGGTCTCGCGTTAGCCATCAGCGCCGGTGCCTGTATCAACGCCGGGCTGCTGTTCTATCAGTTGCGCAAACAGCAGATGTATCAGCCGCAACCGGGTTGGGCCAGGTTTGGCGCCAAGCTGGTGGTCGCGGTGCTAGTGATGTCGGCGGTATTGCTGGCCGGGATGCATGTGATGCCGGCCTGGGACCAGGGGCATATGCTCGAACGTTTCCTGCGTCTTGGTGTGCTGGTGGCGGCGGGTGTGGTCTCGTATTTCGGGATGTTGCTGCTTATGGGCTTCCGTTTGCGCGACTTCAATCGCAAGGCGTTGAGCTGAAGTCTTTGCGTCAATAAACAGGGGCGGGCCGGCGGTTTTGTCGGCTCGATTACTTTGGGTTACGGTGTTGCCTGTCGTCGGCCGCCGGGTGTGGTTATAATCGACCACTTTATGAGCAAGAAGCGCGTTATGCAGCTGGTTCGAGGCCTCCACAACCTGCGCCCCCAGCATCGGGGCTGTGTCGCCACTATTGGCAACTTTGACGGTGTTCACCGCGGCCACCAGGCTATCCTGGCGAGGTTGCGTGAGCGCGCGCTCGAGTTGGGCGTGCCCAGCTGCGTGGTGATTTTCGAGCCGCAGCCGCGGGAGTTTTTCGCCCCCGAGACCGCGCCGGCGCGCCTGGCCCGCCTGCGGGACAAGCTGCAGCTGCTGGCTGAAGAGGGCGTCGACCGGGTTCTGTGCCTGGCCTTCAACCAGCGCCTGAGCAAGCTCAGCGCCAGCGAATTCGTCGATACCATTCTGGTCGACGGCCTCGGTGTCCAGCATCTGGAAGTGGGTGACGACTTCCGTTTCGGCTGTGACCGGGTAGGGGATTTCGATTTCCTGCAACAGGCTGGCGTCATGCAGGGATTCACCGTCGAAGCCGCGCAAACCGTCGAGCTGGATGGCATTCGCGTCAGCAGCACCCAGGTGCGAAATGCCCTGGCTGCGGCCGATTTTGCCTTGGCCGAGCGTCTGCTCGGTCGTCCGTTCCAGATCAGCGGGCGCGTCCTGCACGGCCAGAAGCTGGCGCGTCAATTGGGTACGCCCACCGCCAACATACAACTCAAACGTCGTCGCGTGCCGCTGACCGGGGTTTACCTGGTCAACGTCGACATCGACGGCAAGACCTGGCCAGGCGTCGCTAACATCGGCGTGCGGCCAACGGTCCAAGGGGATGGCAAAGCCCACCTCGAAGTGCATCTTTTAGATTTTGCCGGCGATCTGTATGACCGGCGTTTGACGGTGGTTTTCCACCACAAGCTGCGTGAAGAGCAGCGTTTCGCCTCTCTGGAGGCGCTTAAGACGGCGATCAATGCGGATGTCGCCGCCGCCCGTGCCCTGTCGCACCTAGCGCCAATCGCTAATGAAGAGCCATAAATGACCGACTATAAAGCCACGCTAAACCTTCCGGACACCGCCTTCCCAATGAAGGCCGGCCTGCCTCAGCGCGAACCGCAGATTCTGCAGCGCTGGGACAGCATTGGCCTGTACGGTAAGTTGCGCGAAATTGGCAAGGATCGTCCGAAGTTCGTACTTCACGACGGTCCTCCGTACGCCAATGGCACGATTCACATCGGTCATGCGCTGAACAAGATTCTCAAGGACATGATCATCCGCTCGAAGACCCTGGCGGGTTTCGACGCGCCTTACGTGCCGGGCTGGGACTGCCATGGCCTGCCGATCGAGCACAAAGTCGAAGTGACCCACGGTAAAAACCTGGGTGCGGACAAGACCCGCGAACTGTGCCGTGCCTACGCCACCGAGCAGATCGAAGGGCAAAAATCCGAGTTCATCCGTCTGGGCGTGTTGGGCGACTTCGCCAACCCGTACAAGACCATGGACTTCAAGAACGAGGCCGGCGAGATCCGTGCCCTTGCCGAAATCGTCAAGGGCGGTTTCGTGTTCAAAGGCCTGAAGCCTGTGAACTGGTGTTTCGATTGCGGTTCGGCGCTGGCTGAAGCGGAAGTCGAATACGAAAACAAAAAGTCCTCGACCATCGACGTCGCCTTCCCGATCGCCGATGAAGCCAAGCTGGCTGCCGCGTTCGGCCTGCCAACACTGGGCAAACCGGCTTCGATCGTGATCTGGACCACCACCCCGTGGACCATCCCGGCCAACCAGGCGCTCAACGTCCATCCAGAATTCAACTACGCGCTGGTCGACGTCGGCGATAAATTGCTGGTGCTGGCTGAAGAGCTGGTCGAGTCCTGCCTGGCCCGCTACAACCTGGAAGGCTCCGTCATCGCGACCACCACGGGTAAAGCGCTGGAGCTGATCAATTTCCGTCACCCGTTCTACGATCGCCTGTCGCCGGTTTACCTGGCCGAGTACGTCGAACTGGGCGCCGGCACCGGTGTGGTTCACTCCGCACCTGCCTACGGCGTGGACGACTTCGTGACCTGCAAAGCCTACGGCATGGCCAACGATGACATCCTCAACCCGGTCCAGAGCAACGGCGTCTATGTGCCATCGCTGGAGTTCTTTGGCGGCCAGTTCATCTGGAAGGCGAACCCGGCCATCGTCGACAAGCTGACCGAAGTCGGCGCGCTGCTGCACACCACGATCATCGAACACAGCTACATGCACTGCTGGCGTCACAAGACCCCGTTGATCTACCGCGCCACCGCGCAGTGGTTCATCGGCATGGACAAAGAGCCGGCAACTGGCGAGACCCTGCGCAAGCGTGCGATCAAAGCTATCGAAGAGACCAGGTTCGTTCCGGCCTGGGGCCAGGCGCGCCTGCACTCGATGATCGCCAACCGTCCGGACTGGTGCATCTCCCGTCAGCGCAATTGGGGCGTGCCGATCCCGTTCTTCCTGAACAAGGAAAGCGGCGAGCTGCACCCGCGTACCGTCGAGCTGATGGAAGAGGTCGCCAAACGCGTAGAAGCGGAAGGCATCGAAGCCTGGTTCAAGATGGATGCTGCCGAGCTGCTTGGTGACGAAGCGCCGCAATACGACAAGATCAGCGACACCCTGGACGTCTGGTTCGATTCGGGCACCACGCACTGGCACGTCCTGCGCGGTTCGCACCCGATGGGCCACGAAACCGGCCCACGCGCCGACCTGTACCTGGAAGGTTCGGACCAACACCGTGGCTGGTTCCACTCGTCGCTGCTGACCGGTTGCGCCATCGACAACCATGCGCCTTACCGCGAACTGCTGACCCACGGCTTCACCGTCGATGAGTCCGGGCGCAAAATGTCCAAATCCCTGGGCAACGTGATCGCGCCGCAAAAGGTCAACGACACACTGGGCGCCGACATTATGCGTCTGTGGGTCGCGTCGACCGATTACTCGGGCGAAATGGCGGTGTCCGAGCAGATCCTGCAACGTAGCGCGGACGCTTACCGACGTATCCGCAACACCGCGCGCTTCCTGCTTTCCAACCTGACCGGTTTCAACCCGGCCACCGACATCCTGCCGGCCGAAGACATGCTGGCGCTGGACCGTTGGGCCGTGGATCGCACGCTGCTGCTGCAACGTGAGCTGCAAGAGCATTACGGCGAATACCGCTTCTGGAACGTCTACTCCAAGATCCACAATTTCTGCGTGCAGGAGTTGGGCGGTTTCTACCTCGACATCATCAAGGACCGTCAGTACACCACTGGCGCCAACAGCAAGGCCCGCCGTTCGGCGCAAACCGCGCTGTACCACATCTCCGAAGCGCTGGTGCGCTGGATCGCGCCGATCCTCGCCTTCACCGCTGACGAACTGTGGGAATACCTGCCGGGCGAACGCAACGAATCGGTGATGCTCAACACCTGGTACGAAGGCCTGACCGAACTGCCGGAAAACGTCGAACTGGGCCGCGCCTACTGGGAGCGGATCATGGCGGTGAAGGTAGCGGTGAACAAGGAAATGGAAATCCAGCGCGCGGCCAAGGCCGTGGGCGGCAACCTGCAAGCCGAAGTAACGCTGTACGCCGAAGAGGCGCTGAGCGCCGACCTGGCCCAACTGAGCAACGAGCTGCGCTTCGTGCTGATCACCTCGACCGCCAGCGTGGCGCCGTTTGTACAGGCACCGGCCGATGCGGTGGCCACCGAAGTGAGCGGCCTGAAGCTGAAAATCGTCAAGTCGGCCTTCGCCAAGTGCGCCCGTTGCTGGCATTGCCGTGAAGATGTCGGCGTGAACCCGGAGCATCCGGAAATCTGCGGTCGTTGCGTCGACAACATCAGCGGCGCTGGCGAGGTTCGTCACTATGCCTAATGGCGTTGGTCGTTTCGGACGACTGAGCTGGCTCTGGTTGAGTTTGCTGGTCCTGGTCATTGACCAGGCCAGCAAGTTCTACTTCGAAGGCTCGCTGCAGATGTACCAGCAAATCGTGGTGATCCCCGATTACTTCAGCTGGACCCTCGCCTACAACACTGGCGCGGCGTTCAGCTTCCTGGCCGACAGCTCCGGCTGGCAGCGTTGGTTGTTCGCGCTGATTGCGGTCGTGGTCAGCGCGGTGCTGGTGGTGTGGCTCAAGCGCCTTGGGCGCCATGAAACCTGGCTGGCGATTGCGCTGGCCCTGGTGCTCGGTGGCGCGCTGGGCAATCTGTATGACCGCATCGCCCTGGGCCATGTGATCGATTTCATTCTGGTGCATTGGCAGAACCGCTGGTATTTCCCAGCGTTCAACTTTGCCGACAGTGCTATCACTGTCGGTGCGGTGATGCTGGCGCTGGACATGTTCAAAACCAAGAAAACCGGAGAAACCGTTCATGACTGAACACGTATTGGCTGAGCAACGCATCCGCCAGAACACGGAAGTCACCTTGCACTTTGCATTGCGCCTGGAGAACGGCGACACGGTCGACAGCACTTTCGACAAAGCCCCGGCGACCTTCAAGGTCGGCGACGGTAACCTGTTGCCAGGTTTCGAGGCGGCGCTGTTCGGCTTCAAGGCTGGCGACAAGCGCACGCTGACCATCCAGCCAGAAAATGCATTTGGCCAGCCGAACCCGCAAAACGTACAGATCATCCCGCGCTCGCAGTTCAAGGACATGGAACTGTCACCGGGATTGCTGGTGATCTTCAACGATGCGGCGAATACTGAGCTGCCAGGCGTGGTGAAAGAGTTCGATGACGAGCAGGTGACCATCGACTTCAACCATCCGCTGGCCGGCAAGACATTGACCTTTGACGTCGAGATCATCGACGTCAAATCGCTGTAACCTGTGGGAGCGAGCCTGCTCGCGAATGCTGACTGACATTCAACACTGATGTTGTCTGTTGCACCGCTATCGCGAGCAGGCTCGCTCCCACAGTGGTTTTCATTGTTCCGCTATTTTATTGCGCGCAAGACACGAGGCACAGCATGCAAATCAAACTCGCCAATCCCCGTGGCTTCTGCGCCGGTGTGGACCGGGCGATCGAAATCGTCAACCGCGCCCTTGAAGTCTTCGGGCCGCCGATCTATGTGCGCCATGAAGTGGTCCACAACAAATTCGTCGTCGAAGACCTGCGTGCTCGCGGTGCAATCTTCGTAGAGGAACTGGATCAGGTGCCGGACGACGTCATCGTGATCTTCAGTGCCCACGGTGTTTCCCAGGCGGTGCGCACCGAAGCCGCCGGTCGTGGCCTGAAAGTATTCGACGCAACCTGCCCGCTGGTGACCAAGGTGCACATTGAAGTCGCGCGTTACAGCCGTGATGGTCGTGAATGCATCCTCATCGGCCACGCCGGTCACCCGGAAGTCGAAGGCACCATGGGCCAGTACGATGGTAGCAATGGTGGCGCGATCTACTTGGTCGAAGACGAAAAAGACGTCGCCGCGTTGCAGGTGAACAATCCGGAAAAACTGGCGTTCGTGACCCAGACCACCTTGTCCATGGACGATACCAGCCGTGTCATCGACGCCCTGCGTACGCGCTTCCCGGCGATCGGTGGCCCACGCAAGGACGACATTTGCTATGCCACGCAAAACCGTCAGGACGCCGTCAAGACACTGGCCGACGAGTGCGACGTGGTGTTGGTGGTCGGCAGTCCGAACAGCTCCAACTCCAATCGCCTGCGTGAACTGGCCGAGCGCATGTCCACTCCGGCGTATTTGATCGACGGCGCCGAAGATCTGCAAAAGAGCTGGTTCGATGGCGTTGAGCGTATTGGTATCACTGCGGGTGCTTCGGCGCCGGAAGTGCTGGTGCGTGGCGTGATTCAGCAGTTGCAGGCCTGGGGCGCTACCGGTGCCGATGAGCTGGCAGGTCGCGAAGAGAACATCACGTTTTCCATGCCCAAAGAGTTACGGGTTCGTTCGTTGCTCTGATGTTATTTCTCGCATAACGCCTGCTCAGTCTTTTGATTGCGCAGGCTGACGCGGCCGGTACGAGCCACCACCACTTGCAGTCGGCTCACTGGCTCGCGGGCATCGCAGAGGTGCAACGTTCCTGCCTTGAAGGTTTTTTTGGGCATTAGCGGCGCACCGAGGCTGCTGAAACGTATGTAACGCCTGAACCACCAATTGCCAACAATCGATAACCCGGTGTTGCTTGCATGCTCGGCAATAACGGGATTGCTGTGGTCATCCTGTCCTTTTCCGCTGGAGTCCAGAATGATTCGCCAACCCTGACCCCAATCGCCGTTGATGCCGTGAATGACAACGGGCTGGTTCCGCGTGATCGCCTCACTTCTTGCACTACGTATGCCGCTGACCAGCGACCTTGCCGCTTCCTCCCGATGATTCGATTCAGTCAGCGCAGCAAATGCCGGACTGACCAGATGCAGAACAATCCCGACAATCGTCAGTCCCATCAGCAGTTCGACCAGACTGAAACCTCGCTGACGCATACTATCTCCTCCCTGGAGCACGGTGACTTGCGCAATCCGTGCGCGAGCAGTGGCAAAACAACCGAACATCGGTCAGTCGAATGTTCTAGCGTGTTAAAGCAGGTATAGCCGACGACAACGGAGGGCACCGATGGATCATCGTACAAAAGGTTTCACGCTGATCGAGTTGATGGTCACGCTCGCGGTGTTCCTGATTATGGTCACCGTTGCGGTACCGACATTTACGCGTTCGGTGCAAAGCACCAAGGCCGACACCGAGCTCAGCGACCTGCAACGCGGCCTCAACTACGCCCGCCTCGAAGCCATCAACCGCGGCATTACCACTCGGGTGCGGCCAACGGCGGGCGATAGCGTCTGGACCGGAGAGCTGTCGGTGTATGACAGTACCGGCAACCCTGCCAATGTATTGCGGGTTGTTCCAGCGATGAGCAGCGGCGCCGCTCTACCGCTACCCTTGGGAGTGAGCGCCATCGATTTCAACAATCTCGGCGGGCTGTCGGCACCGGCCTCGGCCGTGGTGTTCAACTATGTGCTGGGGGCACAGAACAGGACGCTGACGGTGTGTTTGAATGGACGAATTCTATTGGGTGGAAATTGCGGATGAGGGGATGGAGCAAACGTGCACAGGAAGGCATGACGCTGATTGAAGTCCTGGTGGCACTGTTGATTCTGAGCGTGGGGCTGCTGGGGGCGGCGGCGTTTCAGCTCAATGCGCTGAAATACACCGACAGCTCGCGTACGACCAGCCAGGCGAGTTTTATCGCCTACGACATGATGGACCGCATCCGCGCCAATTCCGGCGCCGACTACACCGTCGCACCACCCGCTGCGGGCAACCTGAATGTCGCCCGGGATCAGGACCTCTACGACTTCACGTCCAACATCGTCAGTTTCCTCGGCAGCACCGCCACCGGCAGCGTCACGCTCAATCAGCGGGTCTACACCATCACCATCACTTGGGACGACTCGCGGGCCGCCAACACGGCCAATGCCCGCCGCAGCTTTGTGCTGACCAGTCGCGCCAGCGTCGATCCGGTGGCGACGCCATGAATCGTTCCAATCGAGGTTTCGGTCTGATTGAGTTGCTGATCGCGATGGCGCTGGGTCTGGTGGTGGTGCTCGGAGTGGTGCAGATTTTCATCGCGGCAAAAAACACCTATGTCAGTCAGAACGCATCGGCCAACATGCAGGAAGACGCGCGTTTCGTGCTGAGCAAGATGATTCAGGAAATCCGCATGGTAGGGATGTTTGGCTGCCTGGGGACCATTGCCGATGCAAGCGACGGGACCGGTTTCAGTGCCAGCCAGGTAACGCCGATCAGTTGGGACAACGCCAATCTCAACCTCACCTTGGTGACTGCCGATGTGGGCGCGGGGGGCGGTGTACCGACCTGGACAGTCGTTTCGGATTGTCGAACGGCGGCGACGGCCTATTCAAATTTGCGGGCGCCCGCCGCGGGACAATTGGCGTTTCCGATTCGGCGGCTGATCTACAGCCTCAAGAACAACCAGCTGACAATGGGCAGCGGCGTTGGAACGCCGGCCCAGCAGGTGCTGGTCGACAACGTCAGGACATTCGATGTGAGTTTCGGTCTCGCTGCATCGGCCACTGACACCTCTGCGTCCAGTTACAGTACCAACCCGCCCGACCCTGCGCGAATCAGAAGTGTGCGTCTGACGCTGACCCTGTTCGACCCGAACGCTAAGGTTCGTGATCAAACCTTCAACGTGGTTGCCGCTTTGCGCAACCGCTTGCCTTGAGGGAGGGCCAATGAATTATCACTCCATAGCCTCTGACCGCCAGCGTGGCATGGCGCTGCTGGTCAGCCTGGTGTTCCTGTTATTGCTGACATTGATCGGTATTTCATCCATGCAGAACGCCAACTTGCAGGAAAAAATGGCCACCAGCGTGACCCTGCGCAATCAATCGTTCCAGATCGCCGAAGCCGCATTGCGCATCGGCGAAAGTGCGGTGCAGGTGTCCACCTACACCCTGCCGGTTTGCAGCAGTACCACGCAATGCGCGCCGCCGGCGGAGTCGTCGTCGATCACCGCCGCGGGGTTCAATTCCACGTCGGGTGTCACCTGGATTGCGGCCGCGAACGGCTTTTATGGGGTACAGAACATCGGCGTTACGCTGAATGCCGTCAATGTGCCGAGCAACACCTCTGCGACGCTTTACCGGGTCACGGCTGTGGCCATCGTGGGCAATAACGTTCGCAGTGTGGTGGAGAGTATTTATGCGAAGTACTGAGGGACGCTTCGGCATTTTGAGAATGTTTTGCGGCGTTCTATTGGGCTTGTACCTGTCGGCCCCGGCGTACGCGTTTACGCCATCGGATTCGCCCTTGCTGAGCGCTGCGGCAGTACCGCCAAACGTGATGCTGCTGATCGATGATTCGGGGAGTATGAACAACATCATCTGGGCGTCGGGGTTCGATCCGAATGCCAGTCGCCCGCAAATTGCGAACTGCAGTTCCAACACCTCTTGTTTCAGTGGCCAGAATCTGGACATGACCGATACAAATATCGCCTTGTCGAGTTTGAATCGCGGCGGGTGCTCCACCATTGGTAACTGGTACGGGTTTTATCGAGGTTTTTTGGGGCTGTCATCGATCTGCCTGAAGCTACCCGACCCGGTGGGCAATGAAAACACCCGTTACACGGCGAACTACCTGTCCTATCTGGTGACGCTAGCGAATGGCGCGAGCCGGGATTACACCACCGGTGCGATACCCAACGATTACCGCATCAACGTTGCACAGGGTGTGTCCACCAATCTAGTCTCCAGCAACCGGTCATTGCGAATAGGCCTGGCGACCTTCAACCCGCCCACCAACAGCAACTCCGGCCCCGGCGGCTTCATTGCCCGTGCCGTCAGTGATCTGTCTCCAGTAAGCGGCAGCGTCACGCAGGCCCAGGCCGACACGAACTACAACGCCTTGATCAATTCGATAAATGGCCTCGGCGCCATCGCCAACACGCCATTGGCGGAAACCTATTACGAGATCACCCGCTACATGCGTGGCATGGCGCCGTACTACAACTCGACGCCTTCCACCTATACCAGCCCCATCCAGTATCGGTGTCAGAAAAACTACGGCGTGGTGATTACCGATGGCCTGCCGACGTTTGACCGGACCTTCCCGACCAACGATCCGCTCGGTGGGACCCGTTTGCCAAACTGGGACGGCAACAGCGCGAACGATGGTAACAACCTTACCGGGGACACCGAGGGCGACACCCTTTACCTGGACGACATAGCCAAATTCGCCTTCGATATCGACATGCGCACCACTGGCACCGATGCCAGCGGCAAAAGCTGGAATGAGCCGGACTTTCCCAAGCAAAACATGAACACCTACACCGTGGGTTTCACGTCGGCGAATCAGATGTTGTCGGACGCGGCGGCTTACGGGCAGGGCAAGTATTACCAGGCAACAGACAGTGCAGGCCTCAATACCGCGCTGTCATCAGCCCTGAGTGACATCACCTCGAAAGCCGGATCAGGCGGAGGTGGCACCGTCAGCAGTGCAATTGTCGGAATTGGATCTTCGTACTACCAATCCAGCTACGATCCCAAGGACTGGCGAGGGACAGTCAAATCCTATGGGTTCACCGCCACAGGTTCGGTGAATACCGACACGGTGCTCTGGAGTACGGATACGGCCATCGTGCCTGGCGCCACCGCCCCGATTTACCAGTCGTGGAACAGTGCCAGCAATGCGCCTGTCACTCTGGCCTACACCAATTTCGCCCCGGCACAACAGACGGTGCTCAGTCAGGGGCTGCCCACCGGCATCACCGGCAACGACTTGGTGGAGTGGAGCAAGGGCACCAATAAAACCGGTTTGAAAGTACGCAGCGTGCTGCTCGGCGACATCATCAACTCACCGTTGGTGTTGGCATCGCCGACGGACAAAACTGCGTCCGATCTGGTGAACGACACCAGCTACAGCAACTATCTCGCCGTTAAAGCCAGCAGCACGTCCAGCGGCATGAAAAGCAGTCTGGTAGTCAACGGCAACGACGGTTTTGTCAGCGTCATCAACTCAAGTGACGGCACCAGGCGCTATGCCTACATGCCTTCCAGTGTATTGCCATCGCTGCGCCTTATCGCCGATACCGGCTACAACAATGGTGTCAGTCACAAGTTTCTGGTCGACGGGCAGGTTGGCGTCTTCGATGCGCAACTCAACGGTGCCTGGAAAACCCTGGCGATCGGCGGGACGGGGGCGGGCGGCAAGACCTTTTACGCGTTGCAGCTGTTTGACGCTTCGGCCGGTAACGTGACCAAGGCGTTGTGGGAATTCAGTGCACCGGCCACCGCGAATACGGCGAACGTTTTCAATGACCTGGGTTATGCCTACGCTCACCCGGAAGTGGCACGCTTGGCGGATGGTCGTTGGGCAGCGTTTATCTCCAACGGCTATGGCAGTAATTCGGGGGTGGCGGCGTTGTACGTGGTGGACATTCGCGATGGTTCACTGATCAAGAAAATCGTCATTGACAGCACGGAGACTACCAACGGTTTGTCGTCGGTGGAGCTCAAGGTCAACTCGCAGAATGTGGTGCAGGCCGCCTATGGTGGCGACCTGAAAGGACGGCTCTGGAAGTTTGATTTGAGCGGCGCCACCACGGACACCTGGGGCGTGGCATTTTCCGGTAAGCCGTTGTTCACCGCGGCAGGCGGTGCGACGCAGCCGATCACCGCGCAGCCGTTGCTGGCGGACAACTCTCTGGGCGGCAAGGTGGTGTTTTTCGGCACCGGCAAATTCAACGAAACCGTCGACAAGTCCAACAAGGATCTTCAGGCGTTTTACGCCGTGTGGGATGCGGATGGTGGCTCCGGCCAGATCACCACCTCCAGTTTGCAGGTCCAATCGGTGACGGGTGTGTTCTCGGGAAGCTCAGGGCAGTTCATTACGACGAGCCAGAATGAAACGACGTATCCGGCGGAGAAGGGCTGGTACCTGCCACTGGTCTACAACAGCGCATTGACTGGTGAGCGGGTGATCAACCAGGCGGCACTGGTGCTGGGACGAATCGTATTTACCACCGCCAGCATCGACACTACAGACCCATGTGTCAGTTTCGGCACTGGCAAACTGGTCGAACTGGATGCATTCAGCGGTAAGATGCTCAACTATGCGGTGCTCGACACCAATGGTGACGGGGTGGTCGATAGCGCCGATACGATAACCAGCGGTGCGATGTTCGCTACCGGGATGCCGAGTTTGAATGGCATCGTCAACGGAGGCGCCCGCAAGATTGTCACTGACTCCAGTGCGAAGCCTTATTCGCTGGTGGAGAAAGCCGGCGGCGGCAGCCGTCGCATCATGTGGCGACAAATTCAGTAAGTGAGAGTTGAGGCATGCGCAGATCCAACCGCGGTTTTACCCTGATCGAAATCATGATCGTAGTTGCGATCATCGGGATCATCATGACCATTGGCTACCCGAGCCTCACCGAGTACGTGAAAAAAGGTCGTCGGACAGAAGTGGCGGGACTGCTCACCGAGCAGGCGCAGATACTTGAACGGTTTTACTCGAAGTCGAGTGTCTACACCGGTGCGACCGGGCTGAGCGCCGGCAATGACAATTACACCATCACCCCGACCCTGGCCGATCAGACATTCCTGCTGACCGCCACGCGCAAGGCCGGCAGCACCATGGCGACTGACAAGTGCGGCGATTTCACCATCACCAACACCGGCGTCCGAAGCATGGTCAACGCGACGGCCGGGCTGACCACCAAGGATTGCTGGGGTCGCTGAAGTTCTTTTCGGGCGCCTCTTGCGCCCTGTGTCTATCTAACGGTTGGATCAGAGCATGACCATGCAACAACAAGTGGTGATTGTCGGCGGTGGTGTGATTGGCCTGTTGACGGCGTTCAATCTCGCGTCCGAAGTACATAGCGTTGTGCTGCTGGATCGTTCCAATGTCGGCCAGGAATCCTCCTGGGCCGGTGGCGGCATTGTTTCGCCGCTCTATCCATGGCGCTACAGCCCAGCGGTCACCGCACTGGCCCACTGGTCCCAGGATTTTTATCCACAGCTTGGCGAGCGGTTGTTCGCCGCAACCGGTGTCGATCCCGAGGTGCACACCACCGGCCTGTACTGGCTGGATCTGGATGATGAGGCCGAGGCGCTGGCCTGGGCCCAACGGGAAAACCGTCCGCTGCGGGCTGTGGATATCTCGGCGGCCCACGACGCCGTGCCGGTATTGGGCCCCGGTTTTTCCCGGGCGATTTACATGGCCAATGTGGCCAATGTGCGTAATCCACGGTTGGTGAAATCGCTCAAGGCGGCTTTGCTGGCGCTACCGAATGTGACGATCCACGAGCAATGCGAAGTCAGCGGGTTCGTTCGTGAAGGCGATAAAGTCGTCGGCGTACAGACGTCGACGGGCGTTGTCCACGGTGATCAAGTGGTCTTGACCGCTGGCGCCTGGAGCGGTGATCTGCTGAAAAGCCTGGGGCTGGAACTGCCGGTCGAGCCGGTGAAGGGGCAGATGATCCTCTACAAATGCGCGGCGGACTTCCTGCCAAGCATGGTGCTGGCCAAGGGGCGTTATGCAATTCCGCGTCGGGATGGACACATTCTGATTGGCAGTACGCTGGAGCATGAAGGCTACGACAAGGCACCCACTGCGTCGGCGCTCGAAAGTCTGAAAGCGTCGGCGGTGGAGTTGATTCCGGCGCTGGCTGATGCCGAAGTGGTCGGGCATTGGGCTGGGCTGCGGCCGGGCTCGCCAGAGGGGATTCCCTACATCGGCCGGGTGCCGGGCTTTGACGGGCTGTGGCTGAACTGCGGGCATTATCGCAACGGATTGGTGCTGGCGCCGGCGTCGTGTCAGTTGTTTGTGGAAATGATGCTGGGCAGGCCGCCGATCATTGATCCGGCGCCGTATGCACCGAGCGGGCGGATCTAGTCGAAAAAATCGGCGTGGAGGCGGGCGCCTAACCTCAAGGAGCGAGGCTTGCCCGCGAAGGCCATCTCAATCCAGGCCGAACTTCTTTAACCGGTACCGCATCGACCGAAACGACAAATTCAGCCGCTGAGCCGCTGCGGTGCGGTTCCAGCGGGTTTCCTCCAGCGCCTGGAGAATGAGTTTGCGTTCGACGTTATCCAGATAATCTTCCAGGTTGTCGATCTGCGTCAGGTCCGGCACGCCGCTGTCCGCGGTGCTGTTGCTTTCGGCCAGGCGCAGGTCGCTGGCTTCGATCTGATTGTTTTCACACAAGGTGTGCGCCCGTTCGAGCATGTTCTCCAGTTCCCGTACGTTGCCCGGAAAGCGATAGCTTTTCAGCGCGTCGAGCGCTTGCGGATGGAGCGTCGTGGCGGGCTGGCCACTCGCTGCGGCCAGGCGTGTGAGGACATGACTGACCAGCGGTTCAATGTCATCGCGGCGTTCGCGCAAGGGCGGAACCCGCAGTTCGATGACATTGAGCCGGTAGTACAAATCCTGGCGAAAGCGTTCGGCAGCGACTTCGGCATCGAGGTCTTTGTGGGTCGCGCAAAGGATGCGCACGTCGACCACCGTTTCCTGTTGCCCGCCCACGCTGCGAATGGCTTTTTCCTGGATTGCCCGCAATAGTTTGACTTGCATCGCCAGTGGCAAATCCGCCACTTCGTCGAGGAACAGCGTACCGCCATGGGCCGCCTGAAACAGCCCGGGTTTGTCTTCGATGGCACCGCTGAAGCTGCCTTTGCGATGGCCGAAAAATTCGCTTTCCATCAGTTCCGAAGGGATGGCCCCGCAGTTCACCGGGATAAACGGCTGGTTGGCGCGCGACCCTTGTTCGTGGATCAGTCGCGCGACCAGTTCCTTGCCGCTGCCGGACTCGCCACTGATGTACACCGGTGCCTGACTGCGGGCCAGCTTGTCGATTTGTTTACGCAGACTGCGCATCGGTAGCGAATCACCCAGCAACCGGCGATCGACGCTGCCGCCCGGCGCCGGCATGCGCAGTGCGCTGCTGACCAGTTCGCGCAGGCGCGCGAGGTCTACCGGTTTGGTCAGGAAATCGAAAGCGCCGGCCTTGAGGGCGTTGATCGCGGTTTCCAGGCTGCCATAAGCAGTGATCATCGCCACCGGCACTTGCGGATACCGTTGCTGGATGTGCTGCACGAGCTCCAGGCCGGTTCCATCCGGCAGGCGCATGTCGGTCAGGCACAGGTCGAAGGTCTCGCGCTTCAGCAGGGCCTGGGCTTCGCTGACGTTGCGCGCACTGAAGGTGTCGAGTTTCATGCGTCCCAGAGTGATTTCCAGGAGTTCGCGGATATCCGGTTCGTCGTCGACGATCAGGATTTTTTGCTGTTGGCTCATGTTCAACCTTGTTTCCGTCCGTGAGCAAAGGTGATGCGAAAGCAGCCGCCCCCTTGGCGTGGTTTGAAGTCTAGGCGGGCCTGATTGCTTTCGCACAGTTCACGGGACAGATAAAGCCCCAGCCCGGTGCCTTGTGCGCTGGTAGTAAAGAAGGGTTCGAACAAATGCACCTGCTGATCCGGCGCCACTCCAGCGCCATCGTCCAGCACCTCGATGATCGGCAACTGGGTGTCGGGGTCGATGAACAGGTCGAGCCAGACCTGCGCCTGATCGTGGGCCTGAGCGCTATGACGCCAGGCGTTGCGCAACAGATTGTCGAGTACCTGGGTCAACTGGTTCGGGTCCATCAGGGTTTTGAAGTCGCCTGAACCGATGCGCAGGTGAATCTGCTGGCGGTCGAGCGCACCTTCACGGCTTTCCACAACGAACTGTTCCAGCCACGGTTTCAGATCGAGCCGTTGCGGCACGGTCTGCTGGCGGCGGGACAATTGCAGGACGTTTTCGATTACCCGATTCATGCGCTGAGAGTGATCCTGAATTATCTGGGTCAGACGGCGATCTGCGCTGTTGAGCTCCTCCGACTCTTGCAGCAGCTGGGCAGCATGACTGATGGCACCCAGCGGGTTGCGTATTTCGTGGGCGATCCCGGCCGTCAGGCGGCCGAGGGCAACCAGCTTCAGTTGCTGGGCCTGTTGGGTGATTTGCGCGAGGTCTTCGAGAAATACCAGCGTCTGACGGTGCGCGCTTTGGTCGAGGGCAATGAAGCTCGGTTGCAGTTCCAGGTCGCTGCCGGCGACTTTCAGGCTTTGAGGGCGCAATGTCGGATTGTTCAGCCACAGTTGCAGGCGTTCGACCAGGGCGGGGGAGCAGTCGTCGATCGGTTGACCTTCCAGCGTGTCCCGGCCCAGCAGGGTCAAAGCGCTGTGGTTGGCCAGTTGCACACGGCGCTGATTGTCGAGTACCAGAATGCCGGTACGCATGCGTTGCAGGATCAATGCATTGAGCGCTTCAAGCCCCATGACCTCGCTGGCTCTTTGCTCGGCGAGCGTTTCGCTGACCTCCACGCGCCGGATCAGCCCTTGCACCAGCAAGGCGGCCGCAAAACATAGCGCACCCAGCGTGCCGACTTGCAGGTAATCGTTAGGGCTGGCGTGATGGTTGAAGCTCAGGATAAAGCTCAAACCGACAATGCCGAGCGCGCCGACCGCAGCAATCAACAGGCCGATGCGTCCTCGCAACAAGGCATTGCTGATGGCCACCGAGACGACCAACAGGTTGCCAATGGCGCTGGCGACACCGCCGGCAGCGTAGAACAGACCGCACAGCAGCAGGACGTCGATCAGCGCCAGGGTGAACAGTTGTGCCGGACGGCGGATGTTCTCAAGGAACACCACCAGCAAAATATTCAGCACCAGGTACAACCAGCTGCCGCTGCGCAGCAGATCGTCGTCGGAGAAGGTCAGCAACTGGTTGTCGAGGTTGCTGGAGATCAGCAGCACCAGGGTGATGCCGACGCTCAAACGATAGAAGTGATAAAGGCGCAGCAGTCGCTGGGCTTGCTTGCTGCGGGGACTGGACGCCTCAGCGATCACTGGGGCCAGGGCCTTGCTCAAGGTGAGCCTGGCTGCAATACCACTGTTGTTGAATGTTCAGTGCGCGGTCGCGGGGCAGGTGAACACCACAATGGGCGCAACGGACCATGGGGGCCGCTTCCAGCTCGGCCGAAGACCGGGGCGCGGAAGCCTGCCCCTTGAACTTGCGCCAGAACCATACCGCGGCGGCAATCAGGGCGATCCAGAACAATAAACGAAGCATGGTGAGCTGCTTTATGGCGAGTGATCCAGCAGTTTAGCCAAGGACATGACCAGCGCCCAGCGTAATAACGCGCAATAGCGCTCAACATACTTCAGGCAATAAAAAAGGAGCCTCGAAAGGCTCCTTTTTGGCACAACCCGGTGTGTCAGTCGAACACGCCGAAGGTCATGTAGCTGAACCAGGAGCGGTCGTCGTTGTTGCCTGCGGATGTGTGCTCTTCTTCTTCGATCACGTCGCCATTTTCATCTTTAGGCTTGAGATCGTTGGGAATCGCGTCCTTGGCATCCTGGAATTGCTTCTGCACGTCCTGGTTGGCGCGGGTTTCGCCCGGCGGCAGCGGTGGACGGGATTCGATCAGGCCCAGGGTGGCCTTGCTCAACCACGAACGGTTGTCGGCTTCAGCCACCGACGGTACGAACTGACCGTCCACCAGGCTTGGGTGGTTCGGGTAGTTTAGCTTCAGGGTCTCGAGGCTGGTGGCCGCCAGTTCGTCCAGGTGCAGACGCTGGTAGGCTTCGGTCATCACCGCCAGGCCATCACCGACCGATGGGGTTTCCTGGAAGTTTTCCACCACGTAACGACCACGGTTCGCGGCGGCGACATAGGCCTGACGGGTCAGGTAGTAGTCGGCGACGTGAATCTCGTAGGCCGCCAGCAGGTTGCGCAGGTAGATCATGCGCTGCTTGGCGTCTGGCGAGTAGCGGCTGTTCGGGAAGCGGCTGGTCAGCTGGGCGAACTCGTTGTAGGAGTCGCGGGCAGCACCCGGGTCACGCTTGGTCATGTCCAGTGGCAGGAAGCGCGAGAGCAGGCCGACGTCCTGGTCGAAGGAGGTCAGGCCTTTGAGATAGTAGGCGTAATCCACGTTCGGATGCTGGGGGTGCAAACGAATGAAACGCTCGGCGGCGGACTTCGCAGCCTCAGGCTCGGTGTTCTTGTAGTTGGCGTAGATGAGTTCGAGTTGAGCCTGATCGGCGTAGCGCCCGAACGGATAACGCGACTCCAGCGCCTTCAGCTTGGCTGTGGCGGCGGTGTAGCTATTGTTGTCCAGATCGTGCTGAGCCTGCTGGTACAGCTCGACTTCGCTCAGGTTTTCGTCTACGACTTCCTTCGATGAGCAAGCAGCGGTCAATGCGAGGATGGCGATCAGCAGCAGGTGTTTCACTTGCATGGCGGCTTGCGTCCCTATGACGGCCGCTGTCTTGGGCGGGGCCGTCCTGTTATGATGAGCGCCCCGTTGAATAGCCTCGGGGCAAAAGACGCCGTATTTAACCACAAGCGCGCAGCCGAAACCAAAGGCTGTGCCGACGCCTAGTCTGAGCATGTCCGATAAAATTGAACTTCGCGCAGAGGTGCCGTCCGAATTGGGCGGCCAACGCCTCGATCAAGTCGCCGCACAATTATTCGCTGAGCACTCGCGCTCGCGCCTTTCCGCCTGGATCAAAGACGGCCGCCTGACTGTGGATGGGGCGGTAATCCGCCCGCGAGACATCGTCCACGGTGGCGCCATTCTTGAGTTGACTGCCGAGCAGGAAGCTCAGGGCGAATGGATCGCTCAGGACATCGAGCTGGACATCGTCTATGAAGATGACGACATTCTGGTGATCAACAAGCCAGCAGGCCTGGTGGTGCATCCTGCCGCCGGCCACGCGGATGGCACTTTGCTCAACGCCTTGCTGCACCACGTGCCGGACATCATCAATGTGCCTCGCGCCGGGATCGTGCATCGCCTGGATAAGGACACCACCGGTCTGATGGTGGTGGCCAAGACCATCCAGGCGCAGACACAGCTTGTCACGCAATTGCAGAGCCGCAGCGTCAGCCGCATCTATGAGTGCATCGTGATCGGTGTCGTGACCGCCGGCGGCAAGATCAATGCGCCGATCGGTCGTCATGGCCAGCAACGCCAGCGCATGGCCGTGATGGAGGGGGGCAAGCAGGCCGTCAGCCATTACCGCGTGCTCGAGCGTTTCCGTTCCCACACTCACGTGCGGGTGAAGCTGGAAACCGGTCGTACGCACCAGATTCGCGTACACATGGCCCACATCAACTTCCCGTTGGTCGGAGATCCTGCCTACGGCGGTCGTTTCCGTATTCCCCCGGCCGCCAGTGTGACCATGGTCGAATCGCTGAAAGCGTTCCCGCGTCAGGCCCTGCACGCGCGGTTCCTCGAGCTGGACCACCCGACCACCGGTAAGCGCATGAGCTGGGAATCGCCGCTGCCGGACGATTTCGTCTGGTTGCTGACCCTGCTCAAGCAAGACCGTGAGGCGTTCATCGGATGAAAGACTGGCTGATACCCGACTGGCCTGCGCCTGCCGGGGTGAAAGCCTGTGTGACCACCCGTGCGGGCGGCGTCAGCCTGGCGCCGTTCGACAGCTTCAACCTCGGTGATCACGTCGACGACAACCCTGAAGCGGTTGCCGAGAACCGTCGTCGCCTGACCGATCATTTTGCTATTCAGCCGGCCTGGTTAAAGCAGGTTCACGGCATCGCCGTGGCCCACGCCGACCCAGGTCAGGTCGTCACCGCCGACGCAAGCTGGACGGCAACACCCGGCATCGCCTGCGCGGCGATGACCGCCGATTGCCTGCCGGCGCTGTTTTGCGACCGCGCCGGCACCCGCGTTGCGGCCGCGCATGCCGGTTGGCGCGGGTTGGCGGCGGGTGTGCTGGAAGCGACACTCGACACCTTGGCCGTCCCGGCCGCAGATGTACTGGTCTGGCTCGGTCCGGCCATAGGCCCGCAAGCCTTTGAAGTCGGCCCGGAAGTACGCACAACCTTCGTCGAACAATTGCCCCAGGCCGCCAGGGCTTTTGTGCCCAGCGCCAATGCCGGCAAGTTCATGGCGGATATCTACGAGCTGGCGCGCCTGCGTCTGGCCACTCGCGGTGTCACTGCGGTCTATGGGGGCGGTTTCTGCACCGTGACCGACCCGCGCTTCTTTTCCTACCGCCGTTCCCCACGCACTGGTCGGTTTGCCTCCCTTATCTGGCTCGAAGGCTAGACTTCCCTGATCTGCATCAACTGATCGACGCTTGAAACTCCCAGAATCGACCGCATCTATAACGGTATCTGGCAGGTTTCTTCATTCAGGATGTTTTATAGGTCCGGCCTGCTCAAAAGGAAGGTGACCCATGCGTATAGATCGTTTAACCAGCAAATTGCAGTTAGCTCTATCCGACGCCCAATCTCTGGCCGTCGGCCTCGACCATCCCGCCATCGAACCGGCGCACTTGATGCAAGCCATGCTTGAACAGCAGGGTGGTTCGATCAAACCCCTGCTGATGCAGGTCGGTTTTGACGTCAACAGCTTGCGTAAAGAGCTGACCAAAGAGCTCGACCAGCTGCCGAAAATCCAGAACCCGACCGGCGACGTGAACATGTCGCAGGATCTGGCGCGCCTGCTCAACCAGGCTGACCGCCTGGCCCAGCAGAAGGGCGATCAGTTCATTTCCAGCGAATTGGTGTTGCTCGCCGCCATGGACGAGAGCAGCAAGCTCGGCAAGTTGCTGCTCGGTCAGGGCGTGAGCAAGAAAGCCCTGGAAAACGCGATCAACAACCTGCGCGGAGGTGAGGCTGTCAACGACGCCAACCACGAAGAATCGCGGCAGGCGCTGGATAAATACACCGTCGACCTGACCAAGCGCGCCGAGGACGGCAAGCTCGATCCGGTGATCGGTCGTGACGATGAAATTCGCCGCACTATTCAGGTCCTGCAACGCCGTACCAAGAACAACCCGGTGCTGATCGGTGAACCCGGCGTCGGTAAAACCGCCATCGCCGAGGGCCTGGCCCAGCGCATCATCAACGGCGAAGTGCCGGACGGTCTGAAAGGCAAGCGCCTGTTGTCCCTGGACATGGGCGCGCTGATTGCCGGTGCCAAGTACCGTGGCGAGTTCGAGGAACGCCTGAAATCCCTGCTCAATGAGCTGTCGAAGCAGGAAGGGCAGATCATCCTGTTCATCGATGAACTGCACACCATGGTCGGTGCCGGTAAAGGCGAAGGTTCGATGGATGCGGGCAACATGCTCAAGCCTGCCTTGGCGCGCGGCGAGCTGCATTGCGTCGGCGCGACCACGCTCAACGAATACCGCCAATATATAGAGAAGGACGCGGCCCTTGAGCGGCGATTCCAGAAAGTGTTGGTGGACGAGCCGAGCGAAGAAGACACCATCGCCATTCTGCGTGGCCTGAAAGAACGCTACGAAGTTCACCACAAAGTGGCGATCACCGACGGCGCGATCATCGCGGCGGCCAAGCTTAGCCACCGTTACATCACCGATCGTCAGTTGCCGGACAAGGCCATCGACCTGATCGACGAGGCGGCCAGCCGCATCCGTATGGAGATCGACTCCAAGCCGGAAGTGCTCGACCGCCTGGAACGCCGTCTGATTCAGCTGAAGGTGGAATCCCAGGCGCTGAAGAAAGAAAGCGACGAAGCGGCGATCAAGCGCCTGGAGAAACTCCAGGAAGAAATTGTTCGCCTTGAGCGCGAGTATTCGGACCTCGAAGAAATCTGGAACTCGGAAAAGGCCGAGGTCCAGGGTTCTGCACAGATCCAGCAGAAAATTGAACAGTCCCGTCAGGAACTGGAAGCGGCCCGCCGTAAAGGCGACCTGAACCGCATGGCCGAGCTGCAATACGGGGTGATCCCGGACCTGGAGCGCAGCCTGCAAATGGTCGATCAGCACGGCAAAAGCGAAAACCAGTTGTTGCGCAGCAAGGTGACCGAGGAAGAGATCGCGGAAGTTGTGTCGAAGTGGACCGGCATTCCGGTGTCGAAAATGCTCGAAGGCGAGCGCGACAAGCTGATGAAGATGGAAAGCCTGTTGCACCAGCGCGTGATCGGCCAGGACGAAGCGGTGATTGCGGTTTCCAACGCGGTGCGGCGTTCGCGGGCCGGGTTGTCCGACCCGAATCGCCCGAGCGGTTCGTTCATGTTCCTCGGCCCGACCGGTGTCGGTAAAACCGAGCTGTGCAAGGCTTTGGCGGAATTCCTCTTTGATACCGAAGAGGCGATGGTGCGAATCGACATGTCCGAGTTCATGGAGAAACACTCCGTGGCTCGGCTGATCGGTGCGCCACCAGGCTATGTAGGCTATGAAGAGGGCGGTTACCTGACTGAGGCGGTGCGTCGCAAGCCTTATTCGGTGATCCTGCTGGACGAGGTCGAGAAGGCCCATCCGGACGTGTTCAATATCCTGCTGCAAGTACTGGAAGATGGCCGCCTGACGGACAGTCATGGCCGCACGGTGGATTTCAAGAACACCGTGATCGTCATGACCTCCAACCTGGGTTCGGTACAGATCCAGGAGCTGGTGGGCGATCGTGAGGCGCAGCGTGCTGCGGTGATGGATGCGATTTCTACGCACTTCCGGCCGGAGTTCATCAACCGGGTCGATGAAGTGGTTATCTTCGAGCCATTGGCGCGGGATCAGATCGCTGGCATTACCGAGATCCAGCTGGGCCGTCTGCGCAGCCGTCTGACCGAGCGCGAGCTGAAACTGGAGCTCAGCCCAGAGGCGATGGACAAGCTGATTGCGGTGGGTTACGACCCGGTCTACGGCGCACGACCGCTGAAACGAGCGATCCAGCGCTGGATCGAAAACCCGCTGGCACAGCTGATTCTGTCGGGTCGCTTCATGCCCGGCGATATTGCCAAAGGTGTGGTGGAAAACGACGAAATCGTCTTCGTCTGATACAACCCCCTCACCTGTAGGAGCGAGCTTGCTCGCGATGGTCGTCAACGATGACGCGGGCATTCTGAATGCCCGCGTTGTATTCAAGTCCATCGCGAGCAGGCTCGCTCCTGCAGCGGTGAGCGGGCCGAAGGTTTTTTCCGTCAGGTTGTTGAACTGAAAGGAAAAGGCTTGTAAAGTGCGCCCCGCAGTAAGTCACCCGGAAGGGTTTCTGCTCCCCAAGCAGGAATCTGAAATAAGTTGCAAATCATTAACTTGAAGGCAATTTAAGGGGTTGACAGAGGTGCTTAAGATTGTAGAATAGCGCGCCTCAGACACACGAACGCAGCGATGCGAACGGGTCGAAGAGAACGCAGTAAAGCTTTATCGTTGTAAATTGAAATATGTAGTTCCGTGATAGCTCAGTCGGTAGAGCAAATGACTGTTAATCATTGGGTCCCAGGTTCGAGTCCTGGTCACGGAGCCAATTTCAAACCGGGGTATAGCGCAGTCCGGTAGCGCGCCTGCTTTGGGAGCAGGATGTCAGGAGTTCGAATCCCCTTACCCCGACCATTTTTGGGTCGTTAGCTCAGTTGGTAGAGCAGTTGGCTTTTAACCAATTGGTCGTAGGTTCGAATCCCACACGACCCACCATTTTTGAAACCAGTTAGCGCTGGAATCGAATCTTAAGATCAGAGGCCAAAAGCGCTGATCGAAGAAGGCGCCTTTCAAAGGTGCCTTTTTTTTACCGGGGTATAGCGCAGTCCGGTAGCGCGCCTGCTTTGGGAGCAGGATGTCAGGAGTTCGAATCCCCTTACCCCGACCATATTGAAAATCCTCGTATCGAAAGATACGGGGATTTTTTTTGCTTTCAAAAAAAACCAAATCCTTTCAAGTCATCGAGATCGATCGGAGGGCCCATGGCATGCGTAACGGTTCGAGCCTTGCGCTGGACTTGATGAACGCCAGCGCGTCCCGTGCCACGAATACGTTGATGCTGGCCGAGCGAGCGGGTGAAACATTGCAGACGAAAAAAAGCCGCGCTTTTCGAAGGGAAAGCGCGGCTTTGTTTTTTGAGACTCAGGCGCCGTCTTGGTCTTTCAGGTGCTCGAACAGGCCTTTTGGCATTTTCTTGCCGTTGGCTTCGAAGTTGGCTTTCACGTTGTTGTAAGCCTCTTGCTCGTCGATGAACCCATCGTGGTTAGTGTCGATCTTGTCGAAGTCGGACTTCGGCGCGACTTTCTGGAATTCAGCGCGGGACACTTTGCCGTCACCATCGGTGTCGGTTTTGGCCATCGACGCGTCACCGCATTTTCCTTCGCCACATTTGCCTTCAGGGGTTTTCACCACCTGTTCGGCCGAGGCCAACAGGTAGCCCTGGGTCAGCGGCTGCGAAGCGAAAACGGAGCCAGTCAACATCATGCCGCCAGCCAGAACAGCGCCGAGCAGACCGATAGTGTTTTTGGTGGTACGGGACATTTCAATACTCCTGGGTTGTACGACACAACCATTCGATAAAGGACGCCACGTCAGTGCGGCGATAACCGGAGCGGGCGGGGTGCCTTGCTCGGATGTGGCCATTTAAAGGGCGGGGTGTATCGCTACTGTGTCGCGCAAGGGGGGAGTTTGTAAGCGAAGGGGCGTATTGCCGGGGCGGGATACACTTCGACACAGATATCCAGGTCAATGATGAAAAGAATGTGGGAGCGGGGGGGGGGGGGGGGGGGGGGGGGGGGGGGGGCCCCGCCGGCGATCTATAAAAAAAATAAACCTCCAAA
>NZ_JANLOD010000062.1 GCF_025466085.1 Pseudomonas sp. 14P_8.1_Bac3 | reverse complement strand
TGGGGGGGCCGCCCCCCCGCCCCCCCCCCCCCCCCCCCCGCTCCCACAGTGTTCTGCGGCTCGCGCTTAGTCCATGACGCCAACCACCCCTTCCCCCTGCATCTGGCGCAATAATGCCGCGCCGCTGTCCATGAAATCCTGCGAACCGGCGGCCCCCGCCTCGACCGCCAAACCTTCAAGTTGCTGACGCCCATTCAACCCGGGAAATTCTCCGATCCGCTGCAACAACCGCCAGGCCAACGGGCTCAGCTCGGAAAACTTTACGCTCCAGTCCTCCGAGCGACGCACCAACAGCAGCGTCGGTTGGGCCGGTGGGGCTTCCGGCTGATAATCCGGCCCCACGAGTTGCACCGGCCAGGCATACGCCAAAGGCCAGGCCAGCGCTGAAACCTGCAAAGGTCGCTCCAGCAGCATGCCGACATCTGTTGCCGGCAACGGCTCGGCCTCAGACTGCTGCAACGCCATCTCCACCCACTCGTAATGCGCCAGCTCCACCATGAACGGGGGCCAGGGCCCGTCGTTCAGCGCCCGCGGCTGCGAGGCCAGAAACTCGACAAATTCCTGGGCGATCTCACCGAATTTCGGCGTGCGCGCGCGGTAATCCCGCAGGAAAATCCGCACCAGCGAACGCCAGCGCGCATCGCCGAGCACCTTGATCAGCACCGGAAAAGTGCCACTGAGCAGGATCGACAGGTTGTTGAAAATCAGGTCGCGATAAACCTGCGCACGCGTCAGGTCCATTCCGGCCGGCGCCGCGCAGTGATCGGGGTCGCGCAGGTAGTGCCCCAGAGCATTCTGCTGTTGAAACAGCGCGGCGTTATCCACGGTTCACCCCCTCGGCCTGCAAGCGGCGGATGGTCTGCAACTCGGCGACCAGCTCAGCGAACGCAGGGAAGTTGAAATCCCGCTCCAGCAGCGTCGGCTGCGCGCCGAATCGCGCGTAAGCCTCGGCGAGCAGCGACCAGACCACCGGTTTCACCGACGCGCCGTGGGTGTCGATTTTCAAGCTGTCGGACTCGTCGAAATGCCCGGCCACATGCATCGCCACCACCCGGCCGGAATCGATACCCGCGAGAAAGGCCTGCGGGTCGAAGCCGTGGTTGATCGAGTTGACGTACACGTTATTGACGTCCAGTAACAGGTCGCAATCGGCTTCGCGCAGCACCGCATTGGTGAACATCAGCTCGTCCATGTCCTGCCGGGGCGCGGCGTAGTAAGAGACGTTCTCCACCGCCAGCCGTCGACCGAGGATGTCCTGGGACTGGCGAATGCGTGCCGCGACGTGGTGCACCGCTTCTTCGGTGAAGGGCAGCGGCAATAGGTCGTACAGATGACCGTCATCGCTGCAATAGCTCAAGTGCTCGCTGTACAGCGGCACGTTGTAGTGATCGAGGAACACACGGACCTCCTGGAGAAACCCGACATCCAACGGCGCCGGCCCGCCCAGAGACAGCGACAAACCGTGACAGGACAGCGGATAGCGTTCGGCCAGGGCGCGCAGCGCTGCACCATGGGCGCCGCCGATGCCGATCCAGTTCTCCGGCGCGACTTCGAGAAAATCGAAATCGCCCACCGGGGCGGCCTGGAGGTCCTTCATTAAACCGCGGCGCAAGCCCAGTCCGACGCTGGCCTTGGTGGCTGTGAGTGGGGTCTGCATGATCTCGATCTCAAGTGGTCAGAACGTATTCACAGTGAATCGCAGCGGTGTATCGGGCCTGTGTTCCGCTTTGGCCGAAAATCGTCGCGTTTGTATCGCCGACGGCCCTGTACACACTGTGGTACAGACTGGCCGCCGCATGGGCTGCGAACTAAACTGAATGGACCCAGGACACTTGGCGTCCTGTTCATTCCCACGACCACCGCCCAGGGCTGAACGCCTCGAAAAACCTCGCCTCTGGACCGTGATCCTGCCAAAGGAGCACACGTGATGGACGAGGCCAGACTTAACGATTTCATGGGCAAATTGGTGAACGACATGGGCGGCGCGGCCATGCTCGCCAATGTCATCCTCGGCGAAGAGCTCGGCCTGTACCGGGCCATGGCCGACAGTCAAATGACCAGCCCGGAAGCCCTCGCCGACAAAACCGGCTGCAACCCCCGCCTGCTACGCGAATGGCTCAGCGCTCACGCCGCGTCTGGCTACATGGAACACCGCGACGGCCAGTTCCGCCTGCCCGAAGAGCAGGCGCTGGCGCTGGCCATCGAAGACTCGCCGGTCTACGTGGCAGGCGGCATCGGGGTGGTCGCGTCGTTTTTCCATGACAAGGACAAGCTGATCAAAGCGATGCGCGGCAACGGCGCCCTGCCCTGGGGCGATCACCATCCGTGCATGTTCAGTGGCACCGAACGCTTCTTCCGCCCCGGTTACAAAGCGCACCTGGTCGCCGAATGGCTGCCGGCGCTGGACGGTGTGGTCGCCAAACTGCAAGCCGGCGCCAAGGTCGCCGACATCGGCTGTGGCCACGGCGCCTCCACGGTGATCATGGCGCAGGCGTTCCCGGATTCGCGCTTCGTCGGTTTCGATTACCACGCCCCCTCCGTCACCGTCGCCACCCAACGCGCCGAAGAAGGCGGTGTGTCCGGGCGGGTGCGGTTCTACCAGGGCACGGCGAAAAGCTACCCCGGCGACGACTATGACCTGATCTGTTACTTCGACTGCCTGCACGACATGGGCGACCCGGTGGGCGCGGCGCGGCACGCTTACGCGTCGCTGAAACCAGACGGTACGGTGTTGCTGGTGGAACCGTTTGCCAACGACCAACTGGACGATAACGTCACGCCCGTCGGACGCTTGTTCTACGCCGCCTCAACCTTCATCTGCACGCCCAACTCGCTGTCCCAGGAAGTCGGCCTCGGGCTCGGCGCCCAGGCCGGTGAGGCGCGGCTGCGCAAGGTGTTTACCGAGGCGGGTTTCAGCACGTTCCGTCGGGCGACCGAAACCCCGTTCAACCTCATCCTCGAAGCCCGCAAGTAAGCTTTTGCTCCTATAGAAGCCGGCTTGCTGGCGATGGCGCCTGCAAAATCGCCATCGCCCGCAAGCCGGCGCCTACGGGGTTCAGTGCTACCCTGCAAACATCCAAGCCCCCATCGGAGTGTTGACCATGCTCGACAGCCGCACCCGCGAACGACTCGACCACCTCCAGCAACTCATGGCCGACCAACCGTTCGTGGTCCTGACCGGAGCCGGTATCAGCACCCCGTCGGGCATTCCGGACTACCGCGACAATCAGGGCGTGCGTCGCGGCCGGCAACCGATGATGTATCAGGAATTTCTCTCCGCTCCGGAATCCCGGCGGCGCTATTGGGCCCGGGCGATGCTCGGCTGGCCGCGGGTGCGTCTGGCCCAGCCGAACGTGGCCCATGAAGCCCTCGCCTCCCTGCAAGGCACCCGGCGGATCAGCGGCTTGATCACCCAAAATGTCGATACCCTGCACGATCAGGCCGGCAGTCACGACGTAATCGAATTGCATGGCAGCCTGCACCGGGTCCTGTGCCTGGACTGTGGGCAGCGCAGCGAGCGGGATTCGATCCAGAAGCTGATGGAAGCGCAGAACCCGTACCTGGCCGGCGTCGACGCGGTGCAGGCACCGGACGGCGACACGTTGCTCGATGCCGCGTTCGAGGCGCGCTTTCAAGTGCCGCATTGCCCGCATTGCGCGGGGGAACGGATGAAACCGGATGTGGTGTTCTTTGGCGAGAACGTGGCCCAGCAGACGGCGGCCAAAGCGATGGCGGCAGTCGAGAAAGCCGCGGGGTTGCTGGTGGTCGGGTCGTCGTTGATGGCGTATTCGGCGTTTCGCTTGTGCCGGGCGGTGGCGGACCAGGGCAAGCCATTGCTGGCGATCAACCTTGGCAAGACCCGGGCGGATGACATCCTCGATCTGAAAATCGAAGCGTCGTGTGAACAGCTGTTGCCGTTGCTGGCTCAACGGCTGTCCACCTGACCTGATTTTGATTGGGTTTGTTCAGCCGCGCAGACGCGTCCCAAGGTCTTGCGCCTTGAGGATATCGAACAACGCCTGCGCCGCCGCCGACAGTTCCACCCCCGGTTTGGTCAACACGCCTATCGCCCGTTCCACCACCGGATCGCGCAGGGTAATACACCGCGCGCCCAGTTCGCGCATCTGCCCGGCACACAACGCCGGCACCGCGCTCACCCCCAGGCCACTGGCAACCATGCGGCCGACGGTCGCCAACTGGTGACTTTCAAACTCCACCGGCAGCTTCATCCCGCGCGCCTGCAAGTGCTCCTCCAGCATCACCCGTACCGTGGACGGGCGCTGCAAGGTGATGAACGGCTGCTCCAGCAAGGTCTGCCAATCGATGGCTTCGCGCTCGGCAAATGGCGAATCGAACGGCACCACCGCGACGAACCGGTCGCGGTACAACGGGGTGAACTCCAGCGACGAACTCTGCATCGGCTCAAAGGCCACCCCCAGCTCCACCTGCCGGTCACGGACCATTTCCAGCACCTGCTCGTTGATCACGTCATTCACGGTGACGTTGACCTTTGGGTAACGCGCGCGAAAGGTCTTGAGGATCGGCGGCAGCAGGTTGCCGGCGAACGACGGCATCGCCGCCAGGGTCACGCGCCCGCGCTGCAGGGTGAAACGCTGGCGCAACTCGTCCTCGGCATTGTCCCAGTCAGCGATCAGGCGCCGGGCCAGCGGCAGCAGGGACTCGCCTTCGGCCGTCAGCGCCACGTTGCGCGTGTTGCGCGTGAACAGCCGTCCGCCCAGCCCATCCTCCAGCGCCTTGATGGTCAGGCTCAATGCCGATTGCGACAGGTGCAACCGCTCGCAGGCCACGGCGAAGCTCAGACTCTGGGCCACGGCCAGAAAGGCGCGGATCTGCTTGACTGTCATAGACTGACTGCTCCAGTAATAAGTACAGGTGTCACCGAAGGGGAAGGCGCCTCATTGATCGCCTCGCGAGCAGGCTCGCCCCAACAAGGTCGATTGGTGAGTTTTATCTATCAATCAACCTTAAAAATCAACTTAACAAATGAATACTCCGGCGAGACACTCATCCCATACGGCTAGCCAGCCGCCCACAAAGAATAAAAGAGGTGCATATGGCAGGTTTCGACAAGCGCGTGAGTTCCTACGAGGAAGCTCTGGCAGGTCTTGAAGACGGCATGACCGTGATCGCCGGCGGCTTCGGCCTGTGCGGGATCCCGGAAAACCTGATCGCCGAGATCAAGCGCAAGGGCACACGCGACCTCACTGTGGTCTCCAACAACTGCGGCGTCGACGGCTTCGGCCTCGGCGTGCTGCTGACGGACCGGCAGATCAGCAAGGTGGTGGCCTCCTATGTCGGCGAGAACAAGCTGTTCGAAGAGCAACTGCTCAAAGGCGAAATCGAAGTCATCCTCACGCCCCAAGGCACCCTCGCCGAAAAAATGCGCGCGGGCGGCGCCGGCATCCCGGCCTTCTTCACCGCCACCGGCGTCGGCACCCCGGTCGCCGAAGGCAAGGAAGTGCGCGAATTCCACGGTCGCAAATACCTGATGGAAGAATCCATCACCGGCGACTTCGCTATCGTCAAAGGCTGGAAAGCCGATCACTTCGGCAACGTGATCTATCGCCACACCGCCCAGAACTTCAACCCGCTGGCCGCCACCGCGGGCAAGATCACCGTGGTCGAAGTCGAAGAAATCGTCGAACCCGGCGAGCTGGACCCGGCGCAGATCCATACCCCTGGCATCTACGTCGACCGGGTCATCTGCGGCACGTTCGAGAAGCGCATCGAACAGCGCACCGTGCGTAAGTGATCCCCTGCCCCCGGACCGAATGAAGGAATAACAACAATGGCACTTTCCCGCGAACAAATGGCTCAACGCGTCGCCCGCGAAATGCAGGACGGCTTCTACGTGAACCTGGGCATCGGCATCCCCACCCTGGTCGCCAACTACATCCCCGAAGGCATGGAAGTCATGCTGCAATCGGAAAACGGCCTGCTCGGCATGGGTCCTTTTCCGACTGAAGAAACCATCGACGCCGACATGATCAACGCCGGCAAACAAACCGTGACCGCGCGTATCGGCGCGTCGATCTTTTCCTCGGCCGAGTCCTTCGCGATGATCCGCGGTGGCCATGTCGACCTGACCGTGCTCGGCGCCTTCGAGGTCGACGTGCAAGGCAACATCGCCTCGTGGATGATCCCTGGCAAACTGGTCAAGGGCATGGGCGGCGCGATGGACCTGGTAGCGGGTGCCGACAACATCATCGTGATCATGACCCACGCGTCCAAGGACGGGGAGTCCAAGCTGCTGTCCCAATGCAGCCTGCCGCTGACCGGGGCCGGTTGCATCAAGCGCGTGCTGACCGACCTGGCTTATCTTGAAATCGAAAACGGCGCGTTCATCCTCAAGGAACGTGCACCCGGCGTCAGCGTTGAAGAAATCGTCGCCAAGACCGCCGGCAAGCTGATCGTGCCTGATCACGTGCCGGAAATGCAGTTCGCTGCCCAGTGAGGAATCATTCCATGCAAGAAGTCGTCATTGTCGCCGCCACCCGTACCGCCATCGGCAGTTTCCAGGGCTCGCTGGCCAATGTGTCCGCCGTTGACCTCGGCGCTGCGGTGATCCGCCAATTGCTGGCGCAAACCGGCCTGGACCCGGCCGAAGTCGATGAAGTGATCATGGGCCAGGTGTTGACCGCCGGCGCCGGGCAAAACCCCGCGCGCCAGGCGTCGATCAAGGCCGGCCTGCCGTTCGCTGTTCCGGCCATGACCCTGAACAAGGTCTGCGGCTCAGGCCTGAAGGCCTTGCACCTCGGTGCCCAGGCGATTCGCTGCGGCGACGCCGAGGTGATCATTGCCGGTGGCCAGGAAAACATGAGCCTGGCCAATTACGTGATGCCGGGCGCGCGCACCGGTCTGCGCATGGGTCACGCACAAATCGTCGACACCATGATCAGCGACGGTTTGTGGGACGCGTTCAACGACTACCACATGGGCATCACTGCGGAAAACCTGGCTGACAAATACAGCCTGACCCGCGAGCAACAGGATGCCTTCGCCGCCGCTTCGCAGCAGAAAGCCACGGCCGCCATCGAAGCCGGGCGCTTTGTCGATGAGATCACGCCAATCCTGATCCCGCAGCGCAAGGGCGATCCTTTGTCCTTCGCCACCGATGAACAGCCACGTGCGGGCACCACTGCCGAGTCCTTGGGCAAACTGAAACCGGCCTTCAAGAAGGACGGTTCGGTGACCGCCGGTAACGCTTCGTCGCTGAACGATGGCGCTGCCGCGGTCATCCTGATGAGCGCGGAAAAAGCCAAGGCCCTGGGTTTGCCAGTGCTGGCGAAAATTGCCGCTTATTCCAACGCTGGCGTCGACCCGGCGATCATGGGCATCGGCCCGGTTTCGGCCACTCGCCGTTGCCTGGACAAGGCCGGCTGGTCGATCGACCAACTGGACCTGATCGAAGCCAACGAAGCCTTTGCCGCGCAATCACTGGCGGTGGCCAAGGACCTGGAATGGGACTTGAACAAGGTCAATGTCAACGGCGGCGCCATCGCCCTGGGCCACCCGATCGGTGCTTCGGGTTGCCGGGTGCTGGTGACCCTGCTGCATGAAATGATCAAGCGTGACGCCAAGAAAGGCCTCGCCACCCTGTGCATCGGTGGTGGCCAGGGCGTGGCGCTGGCGCTCGAACGAGTTTAAAGCGTTCAACAGGCGGCGCGGGGACCCACGAAGATCCGTCGCCGCCTGGCAAAACACCCGGTGCACCTTTGGTGTCACCGGGTTCTTTTTTGCATTCTGCAGGAGCGAGCTTGCTTGCGAAGAGGTGTCAGTTAGCGTGTGCCGATCTGACACACCATCGTGAGCAAGCTCGCTCAGGGGCTCAACCTGCCAGAAACTGCAGTATCAAGCAGCTATTCGCCCCGCTGATCACTACAAACAGCCCCCATGCCAGCACCCGCGTCGGCAGCCGGTTCACAAACGGCCCCATCAACGTGCGGTCGTTGGTCATGCGAATCAGCGGGTACAGCGCAAACGGCAACTGCAAACTCAACACCACCTGACTGAGCACCAGCAATTTCCCGATCGCGTTGTCGCCCATCAGCCAGACGCCGATGAACGCCGGGATCAGCGCCAGTCCTCGGGTAATCAGCCGCCGTTGCCAGCACGGAATCCGCAGGTTCAGGTAACCCTCCATGATCACCTGACCGGCGATGGTGCCGGTAAACGTCGAACTCTGGCCGGATGCCAGCAGCGCCACGCCGAACAACACGCTGGCCAGCGCCCCGCCCACTAGCGGGTCGAGCAAGTGATAGGCGTCCTGAATGTCCACGACATCGGTGTGCCCGGTTTTGTGAAAGGCTGCGGCTGCGAGAATCAGGATCGCCGCGTTGACCAGCAGTGCCAGCGCCAGGGAACCGATGGTGTCGATGCGCGCCAGCTTCACCGCGTCCTGTTTGCTGGCGAGATCCTCGCCAATCATCCGGGTCTGCACGATCGAGGTGTGCAGGTACAAGTTATGCGGCATCACCGTAGCCCCAAGAATGCCAATGGCCAGATACAGCGGCGCGGCATCGCCCAGGGCGGACAGCGAGGGCGTGAAACCGCGGCCGACGTCCGGCCAGTAGGGTTTGATCAACAGCAGCTCGATGAAGAAACACACGCCGATGGTGCTCACCAGCACCAGCATGATCGCCTCCAGTCGGCGGAAACCACGGTTTTGCAGGGCCAGGACCAGCAACGTGTCGAACGCCGTGAGGGCGATGCCGACAGTCAGCGAGCACCCCAACAGCAGATGAAACGCCAGCGCGCAGCCGAGCACTTCGGCGAGGTCGGTGGCAATGATCGAGATTTCCGCCAGCACCCATTGGGTCCGCGCGGCCGGCGTGCTGTAGCGTTCGCGGGACAACTGCGCCAGGTCCCGCCCGGTGGCGATGCCCAGCCGCGAGCACAAGCACTGCACCACCATCCCAGCCAGACTGGCCAGCAGCACCACGAACAACAGGCTGTAGCCAAACCGTGAACCGGCCTCGATGGCGGTGGCCCAGTTGCCCGGGTCCATGTAGCCGATGGACACCAGCAAACCCGGACCGGCGAAACGCAAGACACGCTTAAAGAATGACGCGCGCGGATCAACGGCGACGCTGCCCGCCACTTCCGGAGGGCAAAACGGTGCAGTGGCGATCTTGGGCAAACTGAGTTTCACGCAAACGTCCGTCGACAGGTGGAAAGGCGCAGCTTAGACGTTTCGGTCGCGGCACCCAAGGGGCAAATAGCCGGGTATCAGGCGCCTTGTCGACGGAAAAACAACGTCACCTGGCCGACTTCGATGCCGAGCTTGGTCATGGCTGAGCGATTGGTCATGGTGTTTTCATCGATCAAGTACATCCAGTCGTCCAGATGCACCTGATAAACCTTGTCGTCCACCGGCAGGCTCAGTACGTAGCGCCAGTGCAGGGCGTTGCCGGCCACCTCGCCGCTGGACTCGCCGACCACATCGCCTGCGGTGCCACGCCAGCGACCGGGGCCGTCGGGGTGCAACGTCCAGGTCCGAGTCTGTTTGCTGCCATCGCTGTAGGTGAAGTCCTCATGCATGATCAGATTCTGGCCGTCCATCCGGCTGTTGATCAGCACATGAAAGCGCTTGATCACCTCCCCCGAACGTTTCTGGAACATTCCCCAACCGTCCACCCGACCGACGAAGAATCCGGGCAAGTCGAGCTTGGGATTCTGTGCGCTGTACTGCCGCACATCGACGCCGCCGCAACCGGCCAGGCAAACGAACAACAACACCAGTAAGCGCTTGCGCATGACCATGCCCTCAGTTTTTACCGGTGCCCAGCAACTGCTGGCGCAATTCGGGATTACGCGTACGTGGATCGAGCCAGATAGCGAAAAAGGCCCGGGCGAATTGCGGGTCGTTGATTTCATGTTGCTGATGCTGGCCTACGAAAAACCGTGCGCCCTGCCCCGGCAGATAAACACCGGTAATACGGGTGCCGGCCTGCACATCGACAAACGACTGCTGCATCTGGAGCTTCCAGCGATCAAGCTGATCGGCGCTGACTGCTGCGCCGGATAAGCGCTTGATTTCGTCGACGCTGGCCTGAACCAGATCGTCCCGCGAAACGTTGCGCTGATAGATCAACTCCAGGGCGAAAGGCTGATCAGGCAAGAGGGGCTGCGTGGCACTCCACAGCCGAGCGTCGTAGACCTCAAAGCCGAATACTCGAAACTCACCGACGCCGATGATCTTGGCGCCGGGCACCGCCTCCTGCCAGTTGGCCAAGGCCTGCGTGCACAACAATCCCAACAGCAACACACTGTGATACAAGCGCAATCGTGCTCTGGCCATGGTGTTCGAGTCATCCGGGGTCTCTGTAAAAACCTATACGTAAATTACTGTTTTGTACAATTATTAGCAGCATGGATTCTGTATACAAAAACCAGCAGTTTGTAGAGCAATCTACCCCGCGGAGTGCTAACGTTGCCCCTCACACAGGTCGGAGGTACAGGCGTGCTACTGCTCAAACTGTTGGTTATTCCCGGATTCCTTCTGCTGATCTCGCTGGCGGGCAAGCGCTGGGGGCCGAGCGTCGCCGGATGGCTGTCGGGGTTGCCGGTAGTGGTCGGGCCGATTCTGTTCTTTCTGGCCATCGAACAAGGTGAAGTGTTCGCCGCGCAATCGGCGACGGCAGCGTTATCCGCGATGTTTGCGATGATCGCCTTCTGCGTCACCTACGCCCAGGTCGCCCAGCGAGCAGGATGGCCGTGGGCGCTGGCGGTTGCGATGCTGGTCTGGACGACCGTCGCGGTCGTGCTGTCGGTGATCCCGCCATCGCTGACATTCTCGGTGATCACCGCCGCAACGGCGCTGCTGGCGGCGCCGTATCTGTTTCCAGCCGTGCGGCCCATCATTGCCGGCCCCGCGCCGAAGTCCGATAAATTGTTGCTGCGCATGATCGCGGGTGCCCTGCTCACCCTCGCGGTCACCTGGCTGGCGAGCACCGTCGGTGAACGCTGGAGTGGCCTGCTCGCGGTGTTCCCGGTACTCGGCAGCGTGATGGCAGTGTTCTCCCAACAAACCCGCGGACCGGCGTTTACCGCGGCGTTGCTGCGCGCCACGGCCACCGGCATGTATTCGTTTGCTGCGTTCTGCCTGGTGCTGGCGCTGGCCTTGCCCGTCATGGGCCTGAGCGGGTTCGCGCTTGGCGTCGCGGTGTCCGTGGCCATGCTCGGTATCACCAGGCGACTATTGGCCAAACCGACGACCGGCCCGACAACTCATTCCACTGTTTCGAACGAGTAGAGCAACAACCTCGCGCGTCAATCGGCCTCTCGCCCTTCTCCGGCCAGGCCGTGCACTTCCTGCACCACGCCCCGGAAGACCTGGCCTACGCGAAAAACCGTTACCTCAAGGAAGTCGAACGTCACTACCGCGTCCTCGACCAGCGCCTCGCCGATCATCCGTACCTCGCCGGCGACACCTACAGCATCGCCGACATGGCACTCTGGGGCTGGGCCAGCTACGCCGTACATCCTTGGCGAAAACGGCCTGGCCGCGTACCCGAACGTGAAACGCCTGTTCGACGAAATCAGCGCCCGCCCGGCCGCGCAACGCGCCCAGGGTCTGGAAGAGAGACTGGTGCTGAAAGCCGAGTTCGATGAATTACTGGCCGAGCATCCGTTCGTGCTCCTCCCTTCGGCAGTGAGCGGTCATTCATGGAATCTACTGGTGAGCTGTGATCTGGCAGCGGACAAGTTCCAGCTGGTTTCCCAGGAGCGCTTCGGGCTGGATACTCGGTTGATCAAGCGAGCGTGATCGGGACGGCGGCTGACTCACCGGGACCCGACCGTCCGTTACCCCACACTGGATGCGTCACACCCGCCATGGGATGATCGCCCTCCACCGCGAGAACCCTGGAGATTTGGAATGTCACTGTTGAGTAAAAAAGCCGTTGTCCTGTTGCTGGCGGTTGCCAGCCTGGGGGCTTTGAATGCGCAGGCTGCCAAGGCCGTGGCCAAGGAAACGGGGTCGACGCAAACCGTTTCGATGCTGGGCAACAAGTTCAAATTCACCCTGCCCAAGGGTTTCGTTGCCAATCCGTTACCTGCGAGCCCGACCGGTGCAACGGGCACCATGTACACCAACGAAACCACCAAAACCGTGGTGATCGCCGCAGAAAACACCATCCCCGGTGGCGTCAACGCCAAGGACAACGACGGTGAGTTCCTCGACACTACGGCGTCCGACTTCGCCACCGAACAAGCCAAGGCGCTGCCGGACTTTACCAAGCTCAGTGAGAAAAGCATCACCCAGAAAGGCACGGGTTTAGGGCTGCGGCAGATCGACAGCAGCGCCACTCAGGGCGGCGGTAAAACGTTGGACACCACCGTGATGGCCGCCTCGGGCACGCGCATGGCGCTGGTGCAGGTCATTTCCCGCCTCAGCGACAATGCCGGCCACGAAGCGCTGGTCAAGCAGATCGTTTCCGGCAAGTGAGGGTCAAGGGTTGAGGCGCTGCAACCAGGCGCCAAGGTCCTGAATCTCGGTGGCGCTGATGGTGTGGCCGACACCCTGATAGGCATGGAACTCGGGTTTGAGTGACAGCCGCTGCAACAGGCTGTCGGCCTCGGTGCCGTCGTTAAAGGGAAGGCGTTTGTCCGCCGTGCCGTGGCCTATGAAAATCGCCAGTGACTGGCGTTTTTCATCCGGTTTGAGTTCGGACTTGAGCACCGGCAGAATCCGCCCGCTCAACGCGGCAATCCCGCCAAACGCCTCGGGGTGACGCAGCGCGACCTCGTAGGACATGATTGCGCCCTGACTGAATCCCACCAGGTAAACCTTGCTCGGCTCCGTGTGATATTTCTTCGCAGCCTGTGCGACGAAGTCGAGCAACACGTGGCCGCTGGCCTTCAGATCATCTGTTTCGCCGTTGTAGGCACCTTCGCCTTTTTTGCGAAACCACTGATAACTGCCCTCTTCCATCACGATCGGTGCGCGCACCGACAGATAGGTGTACCGGGCCGGCAGCTCGTCCTTGATGCCGAACAGGTCCTGTTCGTTACTGCCGTAGCCGTGGAGAAAGATCACCAGGGGTTGATTGACAGAATCGGGGGTGGCCTGCTCCAGGTATTTGAGCGGCAGATCGGTGTGCAGCGGGGTTTGAGCGTGGACGGCGGTGGACGCCAGGAGTGTCAGCAACGCGAGAACTTTCAACATGAGCCTTCCTTCACACAGCGCAGGATTCGGGCAGAGCCTACCACCTCTTTCGACTTCGGCTCCCACAGGTTTCGCGGTCAGTCGTTGATCAGTTTGCCAACCCGAATCGGCTCACGCCCGGCGACCTTCGCCTGCCAGGTGCCCGGCTGCGTGTAACGCCCACGATCGATAGCAAACAACACCCCACTGGTCCCGGCGCGCACAGTAGTAACCCGGTCGTTCAACGGATCAACCACCTCAAACAGCGCATCACCCTGCTCCACCCACTCACCGGCCTCACGCAGAAAACTGACCACGCCATGGTGCGGCGCAAACAGGTATTCCGTGCCTTCGAACGGCATGCCTTCACAACATTCACCCGGGGCCGCCGGCCAAGTGCCGTTGATGAAACCCTGCTCGGCGAGGAACCCGAGGATCGCCTCGCAATTGGCCTGGGCCTGATCGACGCGGGTATCGCCCATGCTGCCCAGTTCCAGCGTAGTCGCCTGGTTGGCCGGCGGAATCGCCGCCTCGGGGAACGCCCTGGCCAGTCGTAACCATGGCGAAGAGCAGGACTCATCGAACGAGCTGCCGCCGGAATCTTCACACAGCAGCGCAACGCCAGCCTTCAGGCGCGCCGCCAATGGCTGCCACTGCGACCAGTGTTGCGGCAGGGCATAAATATGAATGGCCGCGTCGAAATCGCAATGCAGATCGAGGGTGATGTCGGCATCGCAGGCGTGGCGCAACAGCAAGCGGTGCATGGCTTCCAGTTGCGACGTGGACGCAGGCAAGCCGTCGAGTACCTGACCCATGGTCTGACGAATCAGCGCGATGTTGGCCTCGGCGTCGGCGCCCAGTTGGTCGCCGATCAACTCAGCGACCGGCGCGCTCAGTTCAACGAACGAGCGGTTGAAATTCTTGCCGCTGCCGAGTTCGAAGCGGCCCATGTGGCTGCCTTGCAGGTGCTGATCGAGACCGATGGGGTTGGCCACCGGCACCAGTTCGATCACGCCTTGCAACCGGCCCTGGGCTTCAAGGTCGGTCAGGCGTTTCTTCAGTTCCCACGCGGTGCGCATACCCGGCAGCTCGTCCGCGTGCAGGCTGGCCTGGATGTAGACCTTTCGCGCGCCGGCGCCGTAGCGAAACACGCTGAGGGTACGTTCGGTGCCCAGATGACTCCAGGGCAGTGAGTGGTCGATACGTTGCATGGGAACTCCGATACTTGGGGCGCTGGTTTCACTGAGAGCGGACTTGCTCCTCAGATATCCCGTTTCCAATAGAAAAAAAAGCATAAAAAAAGTGGCCAATGCGTCAACAGAGGCCACTTTTTTCTACGGCGTATTACTGGCCGTAAACGTCAAAATTGAAGTACTTGTCCTGCACTTGCTTGTACTTGCCGTTAGCGCGGATTTCGGTGATGGCGGTGTTGAATGTGTCCGCCAGCTCTTTATCACCCTTGCGCACCGCGATACCGGCACCGCCGCCGAAGTACTTGGCGTCTTCATAAGTCGGGCCGACAAAGGCAAAACCTTTGCCCGCGTCGGTTTTCAGGAAACCGTCGTCGAGATTGACCGAATCCGCCAGCATCGCGTCGAGGCGGCCGGAGACCATGTCCAGGTTGGCTTCCTGCTGCGAACCGTAGCGCACCAGGATAATCCCGGCCGGCTGCAGCACTTCAGTGGCGAAGCGGTCGTGGGTACTGGCGCGCAGTACACCGACTTTCTTGCCCTTGAGCTCGGTCAGCGGGTCTTTGACGTCGCTGCCTTCCTTCATCACGAAGCGCGCCGGGGTGTGGTAGTACTTAATGGTGAAGTCGACATTCTTCTTGCGGTCGTCGGTGATGGTCATGGACGACAGGATCGCATCGATTTTCTTGACCTTCAGGGCCGGAATCAGGCCGTCGAACTCTTGTTCGACCCAGACGCATTTCAGTTTCGCCTGCTCGCACAGCGCGTTGCCGATATCGACGTCGAAACCGGTCAGTTTGCCGTCAGGGGTTTTCATCGAGAATGGCGGGTAACCGGCTTCGATACCGATGCGGATCGGCTTGGCGTCATCGGCCACGGCGGTCAGGGACAACATCGACAGTGCCAGGGCACCGAACATCACTAGCTTCTTCATTTATAACTCCCGAGTGCGGAGGCTTTTATTGGCAGCGTTCGATTGATAGCTTTCGGTCAGAGCTTTTTTATTGGAGAAGACCGAAGTGGCCGGCAGTCTAGAGCGGCTTCGGGTGGGCAAATTGTGTATAGGCGACAATTACTTATAAAAAAGGCGAGATGAATGAACGATAGGAGTCGCGGATTGAGCCTGATTCAGCACCATCCCGCTGAAGGCCCGGGGGCGATTGCCGAGTGGGCAGCGTCCCGAGGCTTGCGGCTGAACGTATTTCGCGCCGACCTTGGCCAGTTACCGCCGGTGAGCGCGCAACCGCTGATTCTGTTAGGCGGGCCTTATGAATCCAACGCCGGTCCGGCGTGGCTGGGCACCGAACGTCAGTGGTTGACGGGCTGCCTGGAACAAGGCGCGGCGGTATTTGCGATTTGCCTGGGGGCGCAGTTGCTGGCGCTGGGCCTGGGGGGAAATGTGCGGCGAATGGACCGCAGCGAAACCGGTTGGACCACCGTGAAATTCACCGATGGCCAGGCATTGAAGGTGCTGGAATGGCACGAAGACGCGATCGACCTGCCGCCCGACGCGCAGTTGCTGGCCAGCAGCGATCAGTGCGACGAGCAGATGTACCGCGCAGGGCCTGCGCGAGTGGGTTTGCAGTTTCATCCAGAGTGGAATGGCGAATCGGTGGCGACGCTCAATGCGTACTTCGCCGAGGAGTCACCGCTGCCACGGGGCGAACCGGACAACGCCGCCCACGCCGCCGTTTTTCAATGGCTGCAGGCGACACTGGATAATTGGTGGGCGGCATCGGGCGATGTAACGAAAACCCCATGAATCCCGCCCCCCTGTAGGAACCTGCTTGCCGGCGATGGCGCACTCAGAGGCGGCGCAACGCTTGATGGCCTCATCGCTGGCAAGCCAGCGCCTACAGAGGAACGTACGTCAGCATTCGCAGCCAAT
The DNA here is from genome assembly GCF_025466085.1 of Pseudomonas sp. 14P_8.1_Bac3. Taxonomy (GTDB): domain Bacteria; phylum Pseudomonadota; class Gammaproteobacteria; order Pseudomonadales; family Pseudomonadaceae; genus Aquipseudomonas. The sequence goes on along the minus strand of NZ_JANLOD010000062.1, from coordinate 26,133 downwards.
TACGGTCGCCGGCCGTTGTACCTCCGTACTCAGCTCGAACCCTTCATCCAGCCACCCCGTCACCCCGCCGATCATTTCCTTGACCGGGTAACCCAGCGCCGCCAGTTTCACCGCGGCCTTGTTGGCCCCATTGCAGTGTGGCCCGGCGCAATAAACCACGAACAGCGTGGACGTGGCATAACCCGCCAGGGTTTCGGCGGTCAGCAATCGACCCGGCAGGTTGATCGCGCCGGGTACGTGACCGCGTTCGAAAGCCAGTGGGCCGCGCACGTCCATCAGGACAAAATCCACGTCGCCTGACTGCTGGCTGCCGTAGACGTCGGAACAATCGGTTTCGAAGGTCAGACGGTTGCTGAAATGCATCAAGGCAATCGCCGACGGGGCGGCGGGAATCATGCGAACCAGGCTGGTCATAAGCGGTACTCCAAGATCTCGGTGGGTGTGAGAAGACTTTATCCGCGAGTCACTTGTGGCTAAAGTGGCGCACAAGACACTCACCGGGAACTTTCCGCCAAATGCAACCCACCCCTGGATTAGTCGCGATTTTGGCCTACGACGGCCTTTGTACCTTCGAGTTCGGCATCGCCGTGGAGATCTTCGGTCTGGCGCGGCCGGAGTTCGATTTCCCCTGGTACGAGCACCGGATCGCCGCCGTTGACCAAGGCCCGATGCGCGCCATGGGCGGCATTCAGGTGCTGGCCGATGGCGGCATGGAGCTGCTCGCCGACGCCCGGACCATCATCATTCCCGGCTGGCGGGATCGCAGCGCCCCGGTGCCGCAAGCCTTGATCACGGCTCTGCGCCAGGCCCATGCAAGGGGCGCGCGGCTGCTGTCGATCTGCTCGGGCGTGTTTGTGCTGGCGGCAACCGGTTTGCTCGATGGCCACGGCGCCACCACCCATTGGCGCTACACCGCGGAGCTGGCCGAGCGCTTCCCGAACATTCTGGTGGACCCGAATGTGCTCTACGTCGACTCGGGCCAGTTGATCACCTCGGCGGGCAGCGCGGCCGGCATCGACGCCTGTCTGCATCTGGTGGGGCGGGACTTCGGCACGCAAGTCGCCAATGCCGTGGCGCGGCGACTGGTGATGTCGCCGCAACGCACTGGCGGTCAGGCGCAATTCATTCCGACACCGGTCAGTCCTACGCCGCGCAGCGACCTTTCCCGCGTGATGCAGTGGGCCCGGGAGCGCTTGCATGAACCGTTGGAGGTTCGCGACCTGGCCAGCGAGGCGGCCATGAGCGAGCGGACGTTCCTGCGCCGGTTCACCGAAGCCACCGGCATGCCGCCCAAAGCGTGGTTACAACATGAGCGCCTGGCCCGGGCTCGTGAGTTGCTGGAAAGCACGGCGCAGAACACCGACCGGATTGCCGAGCGCTGCGGTTATCGCTCGGTAGAGAGTTTTCGGGTGGCGTTTCGCACGGTGGTGGGGGTGCCGCCGTCGGTGTATCGCGAGCGGTTCGGGCAGGAAGTCAAAGCGGGGACTTGAGCTGCGTCTGAGGGCCGCGAAGGCGGCCTCATGGCTTACGCAACAGGTACGTATCCATAATCCACCCATTGGCCAACCGCGCCGCCTTGCGTACCCGCGCAATTTCATCTGCCACCTCCCTGAGCTTGCCGCTGATGAGGATCTCATCCGGCGTCCCCAGGTAAGCCCCCCAGTAAATCTCTGTCTCCTGATCCGCCACCTGATGGTAGGAATCTTCCGCGTCGAGCATCACCACCAGACTGTCGGCATCGCTCACCTGCCCGGCCGCCAACCGCCGCCCGGTGGTGATTTCAACCGACCGCCCGATCTGGTTCAGCGGCACCTTGTGTTGCGCCGCCAGCGCTTGGACGCTGGTGATGCCGGGGATTACTTCGAATTCAAACACGCAGCGCCCGGACGCCAGAATCGCCTGCAGGATCCGAATCGTGCTGTCATACAACGCCGGATCGCCCCACACCAGGAAACCGCCGCACTGATCGTCGGAGATTTCCTCATTGATCAACCGCTCGAAGGTCAACTGCTTGGCGAGGTTCAGATCGTCCACGCTGACCTTGTAGTCCACATCACCGCGCTCGCGCTCCGGACTGTGGGCTTCGACGAAACGGTAAGGGTGATCGCCGATGTAGCGCTCGCAAATCTCACGACGCAGGTCGATCAACTTGTCCTTGCTCTGGCCCTTGTCCATCAGGAAAAACACATCCACCACATTCAGCGCTTTCACGGCCTGCATCGTGATGTAGTCGGGGTTGCCGGCACCGATGCCGATGACCATCAGTTTTTTCATTGACGGAAGTCCTCAAGGTCTGTGCCTGACAAGCGCAGACGCCAGCGACCATTGAACCGCAACTCGATGGCGGACAGCGGTTCGACGTCGATCAGATTGGATGCCGGACTTTGCAACACCAGGGCCAGCGCCGCGCGAATGATATAGGGGTGGGTGATTGCAACGATGTGGCCCGGGGTGGCTTCCAGCGTCGTCAGCCACGCGGCCACCCGCTCGCCGAGTTGCACCACCGACTCGCCACCGTGAGGCGCCGAATGCGGGTCATCGAGCCAGGCCTGCAGCGTCTCGGCTTCAGTTTTCTGCAGGTCGCCGATCCGCACGCCATTCCAGCGCCCGAAATCGCAATCACGCAGCGCTTCGATGATCTCCACCTCGCTGCCAAACAACGCGGCGGTTTGCCGGGCTCGCCGTTCCGGAGCGCTAAAAAGCCGCGGCGCGCTTTTGAACCGGTCACGGAGGGAATCTTTCGCCGATTGCCAATCCATCTCCAGCGGCTCATCCGTAGGAAAGCGCGCCAATTTCTGTGCGACGGTTCTAGCGTGGCACATTAGAGTTAAACGGGTCGCCTGCACGAAAAGATCACTCGGTTGAAGTAAGAACCAACAGCATGAGCTGTCATCCATTGGCAATTGTGCCGTAAGAAAAGCGATGGCGGGCGTTTCGTTTCACCGATTAATCCCACCTGTCTGCTTGAAAAACAGTGATATCCGACGACCTTGTCAGCGCGGGCCTACAAGATTGATCGACATGTGCGTAGGTCCCGACTTACGGGCACTTCGCCCTTTTTCAGGGCTGAAAAGACCGCACAAAAATTCACTAGACATAGGGCGCGGGTTAAATAAATACTGCTGTAACGGATTATGAAATGTACACACGCCCCCCCCATCCAGCAGGAGCCCGGATGCCTTCTCTCAGCGAAATGAAACATCGCCTCCATTGCCGACAAACCGACCGGCCGCTCAACATTCCGAGGGTCGATCGAGTGCTGTCTCAAATAATGATTGATTAGAAAAAGAGCGGCGCCAGGCCAGCCAGCGACCGCCGATTCAACGCGTGGAAACCGACAGTGATAGTCAGGTTCGTGCCGAATGCCGAACCCTTTGATACAGGAGTGCATCCATGCTGGTCTTACGCCCAGTGGAGTTAACCGATCTGCCTCAGCTACAGCGACTCGCGCGCGAAAGCCTGGTCGGCGTCACGTCCTTGCCGGACGATAGCGAACGCCTGCGCGAGCGGATTCTCGATTCGTGCGCCTCATTCGATAAAAACGTCCAGGCCCATGGCCCGGAAAACTACTTCTTCGTGCTGGAAGACCTGACAACCCGGCGTCTCGCGGGCTGCTCGGAAATCCTCGCCACGGCCGGTTTCAAAGAGCCCTTCTACAGCCTGCGCCATCGCAACTTCACCAGCGCCTCGCGGGAATTGAACATCAAGCATGGCGTGCCGGCACTGTCGTTGTGTCATGACCTCAATGGCCATACCTTGCTGCGGGGTTTTCACATCGACGGGGCGCTGGCACGTACACCATCCTCAGAACTGCTGTCACGGGCGCGGCTGATGTTTATCGCCGCCCATGCGCAACGCTTCGCCGAGGCGGTGATCACCGAAATCGTCGGTTACAGCGACGATGAAGGACAGTCGCCCTTCTGGGATGCGGTAGGCAAACACTTCTTCGACCTGCCCTACGTCGAGGCCGAGCGTCTTTGCGGGCTGGAGAGCCGGGCGTTCCTCGCTGAGCTGATGCCGCACTACCCGATCTACGTGCCGATGCTGTCCCAGGAAGCACAGGACTGCATCGGCCGCATCCATGCCGACGGCCAGGACGCCTTCGATATCCTTGAACGCGAGGGGTTCGAAACCAGCAGCTACATCGATTTGTTCGACGGCGGCCCGACCTTGTACGCGCGTCTCGCCAGCATCCGCTCCATTGCGCAAAGCCGCACCGACACGGCAACAGCGGTCGATATCATCGACGCTCGCGGCCGCTACCTGGTAAGTAACGACTCGTTGAAGGACTATCGTGCCATCGTCGCCGACCTGGACTACAGCGCCGGACGCCCCGTGGCCCTGAGCGCCGAAATGTGCGCCGCGTTGAAGGTCACCGATGGCAGTCCGGTCCGGGTGATAGCCCTGTGAGTCCCCTCCGGCCCCAGGCACCGCGACCGCGCCAGCCCGCAGAAGGAATTGCCTCATGATTGTCCGTCCGGTTCACGTCTCCGACCTGCCCGCCCTGCTGGCACTGGTGCGGCAGGCAGGCCCGGGGTTCACCACCCTGCCGGTCAACGAAGATCGCCTGCTCCACCGCGTGCGCTGGGCGCAACGCACGTTCGCCGGACAGGTCGAGCGGGCCGATGCCGATTACCTGTTCGTGCTCGAAGATGACGACCAGCAAGTGGTGGGCGTCAGCGCACTGACGGGTGCCGTCGGGCTGCGCGAGCCCTGGTACAACTATCGGGTCGGGCTGACGGTCAGTTCGTCGCCGGACCTGGGCATCCAGCGACAGATCTCGACGCTATTCCTGAACAACGAAATGACCGGGCAATCGGAAATGTGCTCATTGTTCCTGCGACCGGATCAACGCCAGGGCAGCAACGGCCGATTACTGTCGTTGGGACGCCTGTTGTTTGTGGCCGAGTTCACTCACCTGTTCGGCGAAAAACTCATCGCCGAACTGCGCGGCAGCGCCGATGAGCAAGGCTGCTCGCCCTTCTGGGACAGCCTGGGCCGGCACTTTTTCAAGATGGACTTCAGCCACGCGGATCACTTGTCCGGTCTGGGCAGCAAAGCGTTCATCGCCGAACTGATGCCGCGCCAACCGCTTTATACCTGCATGCTCACCGAACAGGCCCAGGCGGTGATCGGCAAAGCGCACCCCAACACCGAACCGGCGTTGAAAATCCTCACCGCCGAAGGTTTCACCCACCAGGGCTACATCGACATCTTCGACGCCGGCCCGGTGATCGAGGCGCCGCTGTCGAAAATCCGCACCGTGCGCGACAGCCTGGCGCTGGAATTGACCATCGGCACGCCGGACGATCAGGCCCCCATCTGGTTGATCCACAACCGCCGACTGGAAAATTGCCGCGTCACCGCTGCCCCGGCAAGGCGGGTGGGCGACAGCCTGATCGTCGACCGGCTCACCGCCAAACGCCTGCAATTGCAGCCCGGCAACTCGGTCCGGGCGGTGCCGTTGCCCAACCAACAGCAGCAAGCTGTCGCCGCTTGAAGCGCAGGCGCCCGCCCCACGGCAGCGGATTCGTTTAAGCTAGCTGCAAATTCGTCATCATTCTTACCCCTGTGGCGTGATAGCCTTTTGTATCTTCGGCGTTGACACTCTTGCTCAAGCCTTTCCATTCCTTTGTATTGGTGGAACTTATATGTCCAGGCTTTCCCATCAGGATTTGCGCCGTAACTTCCGCGAGCTGTTCACTTCCAACAAGTGCTACCACACCGCATCGGTCTTCGACCCGATGTCGGCACGCATCGCCGCGGACCTGGGTTTTGAAGTAGGGATTCTGGGGGGATCGGTCGCCTCGTTGCAGGTATTGGGCGCCCCTGACTTCGCCCTGATCACCCTCAGCGAATTCGCCGAACAGGCCACCCGGATCGGCCGCGTGGCCCAACTGCCATTCATCGCCGACGCCGACCACGGCTACGGCAACGCGCTGAACGTCATGCGCACCATCGTCGAACTCGAACGCGCTGGCGTGGCGGCCCTGACCATCGAAGACACACTGTTGCCAGCGCAATTCGGCCGCAAATCCACCGACCTGATCGGCGTGGCCGAAGGGGTTGGCAAGATTCGCGCCGCGCTGGAAGCCCGGGTCGATAACGAAATGGCCATCGTCGCCCGCACCAACGCCGGGATCCTGCCGGTGCAGGAAGTCATCAGCCGCACCCGGCAGTACCAGAAAGCCGGTGCCGATGGGATTTGCATGGTGGGCGTGCGTGATTTCGATCACCTGGAACAGATTGCCGAGCACCTGAGCGTGCCGCTGATGCTCGTCACCTACGGCAACCCCCTGTTGCGCGACGACAATCGCCTGGCCGAACTGGGCGTGCGTGTCGTCATCGACGGGCATGGCGCTTACTTCGCCGCGATCAAGGCGACGTACGACAGCTTGCGTGAACAACGGCAGATCTTCACCCAGGCCTCGGACCTGAATGCGACGGAACTGACGCATACGTACACGCAGCCTGAGGAATATATCCGCTTTGCAGAAGAGTTCATGAGCGTCAAGGAGTAAGGGTTCGGGAAGGGTGTTGAGGGTTTCGACATCATCGCCAGCAAGCTGACTCCTACAGGGGTTATGCAACCCCTTGTGGGAGCGGGCTTGCTCGCAAAAGCGGGTCAACCCGCGTTCAGGTCGCCTGACAGGCCGCCTTCGCGAGCAAGCCCACTCCCGCAAGTTGGGTAGCCCGAATCGAGCAGCTCATGATGCGGCTTGCCATCACCGCTGCAAATCACCCGATTACGCCCGGTGGTCTTGGCTTCGTAGAGCGCCTGATCGGCATCATTGAGCCATAGCGTCGCCTCGGTGTGTGCCGGGTTGAAGGCGGCCAGGCCGATGCTCAGGCTGACGGTCAGCGCCGGGCTCTGCTCGTAGCCGAGGGTGGCGAAGCGATCACGCAGGGCATCCATGGCGGCCGCAGCGTGATCGAGCGTCAGGTCCGGGAGAATCACGCAAAACTCGTCGCCGCCGTAACGCCCTGCCACATCGGTCGCCCGCAGGTTCTGTTTGAGCATTTTGCTCAGCTGGCGCAACACGATGTCCCCAGCGACATGACCGTAGGTGTCGTTGATGGTTTTGAAATGGTCGATGTCGATCAGCGCAATCGCCCCGCCCTGATGCTGGCGCTTGCAGCGCTGGTATTCGACCTCCAACTGGTCTTTCCAGGCACCGTGATTGAGCAGGCCAGTGAGGCTGTCGGTGCGACTGAGCGCCAGCAATTCGCGCTTGTGCCGGCCCAGCGTGGTGGCTTGGCGAAAACAGATCCAGCCCAGCGCCATCGGATAGAAGATCAGCAGCGGCAGGCAGGCGTACAACTGCGTCGGCGTGGTCTGCGCCACGAAGGCCGGGGTAAACACCAGCCATCCCACTGCGATGCCGAGCAGTTGCGCGGCCGTGCCCACCAGCAGGAATCGCAAGCCGCCGATGGCCACGTTGTTCATCGCCATCATGGCCAGCGTGGCCGCCGTGGGCAGCGGATTGAATTGCATGGCCGCGACCCAGAATCCGCCGAGAAAAGCATCCACCAGGATGTTGCGGTGTTCGGCGTGAAAGGGAACCTTGGCCCGGCGTGCCCACAGGTAGGCGACATGCGGCCAGAGGATCGCATTGAGCAGCATCATCACCCAGACCCACGGGGCCGGGTCCAGCGGGTACACCGCGGTGCCCACGCACAGCAACCCCAAGGCCAGCCCCAGGGTTCGCGATGCATAGAGCCTTCTGGCCAGTGAAAGTCCTCTTCCTCCCGTTTTTCTCATAGGAGCCTCTGCGCCACTGGACGGAACCTGCTGACACCGGCGTTCTGGTGTGCACGAAGTCTAACAGGGCGACGTCAAATTGCCATTACCGGCTGCAGGCCCATGCGTCGCGGTCCAGTTTGGCTATACCTGAAGAGAGGGTTAAGCCCATGACGATAAAAAAGGAGGCCCATGCAGACTTTTCAGGTGTTGATCATCGGCAGCGGATTTGGCGGGCAGTGCGCGGCGATCAATTTGCTCAAGGCGGGCATCGACGATTTTCGATTGCTGGAACGGCGGGACTTCTTTGGCGGCACCTGGTGCCAGAACACCTACCCCGGTGCGGCGGTCGACGTGCCCTCGCCGCTCTATTCGCTGTCTTTCGCCCCGTACCGCTGGACGCAGATGTTCGCCGAACAGGCCGAACTGCACCGCTACACCCGCTACGTGGTCGAGCATTTCGGGCTGCGCGACAAAGTGGAACTGGAGGCCAACGTCGAACGCGTCGAATGGGACGACGAAGCCAAGCGCTGGGCAGTACACACCGCGAACAAGGGCACGTACCACGCTCAGTTCCTGATCAATGCCACCGGCCCGCTGAGCCAACCCGTCATCCCGCACTTCGAGGGCCAGGAGCGCTTTCAGGGCACGACGTTTCATACGAACAACTGGGATCACACCTACGACTATCGGCAAAAACGCGTGGCCATCGTCGGCAGTGGCGCCAGTGCCGCCCAGGTGATTCCGGCGATTGCCCCGGATGTCGGGCATTTGCACGTGTTCCAGCGCTCGCCGCACTGGGTGCTGCCTCGAGCCGACCGCGCGTTTGGGCCGTTCCAGCGCTGGCTGCTGGGTCTGAAACCGGCGTACAAACTGCTGCGCTGGATGATTTACTGGCAATTCGAGACCCGCGTGATTGCTTTCAAATACTCGAAACCGGCGATCCGCATGGTCCAGCAACACGCCCTGCGGTTCCTGAAACGGCAGGTCCCTGACGCGGAGCTTCGGCGAAAACTGACGCCGGATTACGCCATCGGCTGCAAGCGGGTCATTGTCTCCAGCACCCTCTACCCCGCACTCGGCCGCCCCAATGTGACGTTGCACAGCCGCGAGCAAGGCATCGCGTCGATTGACGAAACCGGCATCGTCACCCGGGACGGACAGCATATCGATGTTGACTTGATCGTCTGGTCCACCGGTTACGACGCCACCGACGGGGTGATTTCCTACCCCGTCAGCGGAAGAAACGGCAAGCAGCTCAGGGACTTCTGGGCGATTTACCCACGCGCCTACCTCGGCACCAGCCTGCCAGACTTTCCCAACCTGTTTATCGTCACCGGTCCCAACACCGGGATCGGCCACACTTCGGCGCTGTTCATCATCGAATCCCAGATGAACTACATTCTTGATTGCATCCGCACGCTGAAAGATCAGGGTTTGCGCAGCATCGAAGTTCGCCCCGAGGCAGAACATACCTACACTGAAATGATCCACCGGGAAATGGAACGCACGGTGTGGAAGTCTGGAGGCTGCCACAGTTGGTATCAAAGCAAGAGCGGTCATGTGATTGCCATGTTTCCGGGGTTCAGTTTCAGCTACCACCGATTGACCCGGTCACTGAAACCCGCCGATCACATCCTGTCCTGAGCAGAAAGAAAGGAGACGCCTGATGCTTTTGTTGGTTGTCGCAATTGCGGTGTTCGTGGCCTGGAGCTGGTTGAGCTACCCGGCCATCGGCTACTGGCTCTATGACTTGAACATGGCGGCCGAAGCCAAGCTGTATCGGCTGCACAAGATCGTCGTGCCGATTGCTGAAATGACCGTTTCGACTTGGCAAGGCGGGCCGTACGAAGCGTCGAGCAGCGTGCTGATGCTGCACGGCTTCAGCGCTGACAAGAACATCTGGCTGCGCTTTGCCCGGCATTTTGTCGGCACTTACCGGGTCATCATTCCCGACATTGCCGGGCACGGAGAAACCGGGTTCAAGCAGGGCGGCGGCTATGACATCCCCCTGCAGGCGAAGCGGATGATCCAGTTGCTCGACGTCTGCGGCGTCGAGAAGGTGCACGTGATCGGCAACTCGATGGGCGGCTACATGGCGGCGTGGCTCGCGGCGACATACCCCGACCGCATCGCGTCGGTCGCCCTTATCGACCCCGCGGGTGTGACCGCCCCCGAAATCAGTGATCTGGAGCGCCAATTGGCCAAGGGGCATAACCCGTTCCTGATCAACTCCCGTGAAGAATTCCGCAGCTTCTACGCCATGACCATGGCCGAGCCGCCATGGGTGCCCGGCGTCGTGCTGGACGCCATCGCCCAGCGTTACGAACAGGCCCGGGACGAGCTGGAAGAAATTTTCCGCGATTTGCGCGCCAGCCCGCCGATGGAGCCGAGACTGGCCGACATCAGGTGCCCGGCGCTGTTGCTGTGGGGGCGCAAGGACCGGCTGATCGACGTCAGCAGCGTGGCCGTCTGGAGCAAGGGCATTGAAGACCTGCGGGTGGAAATCTGGGAAGGCGTGGGCCATATGCCGATGGTCGAAGCTCCGGCGGGCGCGGCGCGGCTGTATCGGGAGTTTTTGGCATCCCAGCGCTCGGAGAGCCCTCACGACCAGCGCATGCATTGAGTCAGCAGTCCTTTGCAGAATGAAGTCCGTAAGATTCTTCGTTTGTCGGCGTCGCGCAAGGCTGCGATCTTTTCCACCATCCTTCATGTCACCGCGCCTGGAATTCTTTCATGAGCCACCCAAACTTTGTCAGCCCCGACCTGATCCGCCAACGCTTCTCCAAAGCGATGTCCGACATGTACCGCGAAGAGGTGCCGCTGTACGGCGCGCTGATGGAACTGGTGGAACACACCAACCGCCAGGTGCTGGAGAGTGATCCGCAGATCGCCCGACAGTTGCAGAGCACCGGTGAAATCCAGCGCCTGGACCTGGAGCGCCATGGCGCCATCCGCGTTGGCACTGCGAAGGAACTGGCCACCCTCGCCCGCCTCTTCGCGGTGATGGGCATGCAGCCCGTCGGCTATTACGACCTGACCCCGGCCGGCGTGCCGGTGCATTCCACGGCGTTCCGCGCGGTGCATGAAGCCGCTCTGCAGGTCAGCCCGTTCCGGGTGTTCACCTCGCTGCTGCGCCTGGAGCTGATCGAAGACCCGCAACTGCGCGACTTTGCCCAATCGGTGCTGGATAAGCGCTCGATCTTCACGCCCCAGGCGCTGACTCTCATCGAACACGCCGAAACCCAAGGTGGCCTGACCGAACAGCAAGCGCAGGATTTCGTGCTGCAGGCGCTGGAAACCTTCCGCTGGCACCACAGCGCCACCGTGACCGCCGAGCAGTACCGGCAACTCAGCGCCCAACATCGCCTGATCGCCGATGTGGTGGCGTTCAAGGGCCCGCACATCAACCACCTGACGCCGCGCACGCTGGACATCGACATCGTGCAGGCACAGATGCCGGCCCATGGCATCACGCCGAAAGCGGTGATCGAAGGCCCACCACGCCGTCAGTGTCCGATCCTGCTGCGCCAGACCAGCTTCAAGGCTCTGGACGAGCCCGTTGCGTTCACGGATCAGGCCGACAGCCGCGGTAGCCACAGCGCTCGCTTCGGCGAGATCGAACAACGCGGCGCCGCCCTTACCCCCAAAGGTCGAGCGCTGTATGACCGCCTGCTCAACGCTGCCCGCGACGAACTCAAGGACTTCCCCAACGAAGCCAACGCCGCACGCTATAACGCGTTGATGACCCAGCACTTTGGCGAATTCCCTGACAATTTTGACAGCATGCGCGAACAGGAACTGGCGTACTTTCGCTATTTCGTGACGGAAGAAGGACGGTCGGCGGAGGGCACTCGCCAGGCATCGCTGGAAGATCTGCTCAGCAATGGCCATGTGAAGGCGGAGCCGCTGGTGTACGAAGATTTCCTGCCGGTCAGCGCCGCGGGGATTTTTCAGTCGAACCTGGGGGATGCAGCGCAAACCCATTATGGCGAGCACTCGAACCAGCAAGCGTTCGAGAAAGCGCTGGGACGCTCGACCATTGACGAGTTGGGGTTGTACGCCGAGACACAGCGACGCTCGATCGAAGCGTGTTTGGCCACGCTCAACGCTTGAGGCACTGCACATCACGGTAGGAGCTGTCGACTCGACAGCGCCTACCGGTCACGGCTTTATTTCAGTTGCGCCAATAACGCTTGCGCCGCGGCCTCCGACGACGCCGGATTCTGCCCCGTCAGCAACAAACCATCCGTCACCACATAACTTGCCCAGTCATCCCCCTTGGAATAAATCCCGCCCTTCTCCTTGAGCATGTCCTCCACCAGGAACGGCACGACCTTGGTCAGTTGCACCGCTTCCTCCTCAGAGTTGGTGAAGCCGGTTACTCGCTTACCCTTGACCAGCGGCTGGCCGTCCGCGCCCTTGACGTGACGCAACACCCCCGGCGCATGGCAGACCGCCGCAACCGGCTTGCCCGCCTTGTACAACGCCTCGATCAAGGCGATCGACGTTTTGTCTTCAGCAAGGTCCCACAGCGGGCCATGCCCACCCGGGTAGAACACCGCATCATAATCCTCGGCGCGCACGCTGCTCAGCAACGCAGTGGACGCCAATGCGGACTGCGCCGCGGAGTCTTTGCGGAAGCGATCCGTGGCAGCGGTTTGTGCGTCCGGCTCATCACTTTTCGGGTCCAGCGGCGGCTGGCCGCCCTTGGGCGAAACCAGCGTCAGCTGCGCGCCGGCGTCTTTGAAAACGAAATACGGTGCGGCGAATTCTTCCAGCCAGAAGCCGGTTTTCTTACCCGTGTCACCCAATTGATCGTGGGACGTCAAAACCATCAGGATTTTCATGTCGCGCTCCTTGAATCAGGGGGAAGTCAGTCATCTTGGCGCTGGGTTTGACCATGGGGCGGTGGGGTTCGTTGCACTGTCAAGCGCCACAGACAGGCAAAAGCGCATTAGCGAGTACATGCCACCTTTAAACAATCTGCAGGTCTTGACCTTGAACCAATACAAAAGAAAAAACGGCTATTGAAGGCAATACTACTTAAGTGACACTTGCTCTGACACTTCGTAGCACTGAATTGAATTGATCACTGCGAACCTGAAAAATTTCCGACGAGATCATTGAAGTGCTGGTGGCACTTGAAGAAGGTGTCCGCCCAGTGTAATGGCCTCGGCAATCCATGCACTGGTAAAGAGCCTTGCCACTGGGCGAACGGTGAGCATTTTAGTAGAACTTTTTCAATATGTCCGCGTTATAACGTGAAATTTATCGAACGATGACTTTGATATCACTAACGAATGACTTACATACACCGCCCAAACTCACCAGTTCGATCAATACGTTGATTATTCCTGTACAAAAAGCTGTACAAGAACAATCAACGCATAAAACTAATATTCAGCTTTCGTGCTGGCTGGTCACTTTCAATATATCGGTGTAAGTCACAACAACACTTTGCCCTACCTTCAGATCCTTGAGTTTTTTCTGGATTTCAGGTTTTTCGATGTTGACGGTTTTTGACTGGCCAGCCGGGTTTTCGAAGGTCAGCTGGTTTTTCTCCAGGTCGATATGAGTGATTTTCAGCTGAACCTGAACCTGGCGATAGGCCTCGCCGCCAGGGTTGGGATTGTCTTTTGTAGCGCGGATTTCGCCGCTGCGTTCGGTGGAACCTGGCAGGCCTTTGTCAACGTCGGTATCAAGGAACGCCGCGACGGAGTGGGTCACTTCGACATTGACCTGATCGCCGACCTTGAGGTTGCCCAGGTCCTGGGCCTTGTCGCTGAGTTGTACATGGACCTGACGGCCTTCGGCACCTTCAAGGACGATCTGGTGTTTGGCGGCGTCGACGGCGAGGACTTTGGTGGTGACCTGGTCGGCTTCCACGGTCGCCGACAGCGGAATATCCGCGGCCATGACGCTGAAGCTGGCAGCGGACAATACAGTGGCGAGGGTGATGGCTCTGGTCAGCGCGTGAAGTTTCATAAGCAGTACGTTCCCTGTGATAAATGGCAGCGGACGGCTCTGAATCAAGGCTCAGCACCGTCCGTGCGGTTGAGCATAGACGCTGTTCAGCGTTTGTCCGCGGTTTCTTGCGCGGTGGATTCGCCGCTGTCAGTGCCTTTGCCGCTTTCCTTGCGTCGGGCTGGATCGGTGGGGCGCAGGGCGTCGTTGTCGCGCTCGACTTCGCCCGGTGGGCGCGGTTCGTCCGGGTGTTTTTCAGTGTCGGGGGTACGAGGTTTCACGGTGGTTCTCCTCAGGCTTCGGGATCGTCAACTTCATGGGCCACGTTCACGTCAGGCGAGTCTTTGTGGGAGTGTTCGGCCTTGGTCTTCAAGGCCTGCCACTGATCGAGGTCGATGGCACCCTGCCCCAGCAAGTCGTCGGCCACGCGCAATAATTCGGCGTAATGCGCATCGGGGGATTGTTGCCAGTAGGCCTTGTCTTCGAACAGGCGCTGCCACGAGGCAAGGTCGGGGGGTGTGAGGTCGTCGCTCATGGCGGGCTCCTGGGAACGGGTATCGTTGAATTAGGAGGACGCCGCGCCACCGAGAGTTCCGGGTCAATAGCCGGTCATTTCCAGATACCCCTGCCCTGCGTGGCTGCCGCTCAGGCGCACCGGGCCTTCCCAGTATGGAATGCGCAAATCCATCCAGGCGTCAGGGTTCAGCGCGGTGATGACGATATCGAGTTGCTTGTCGGGGATCTTGATCGACCAGCTCACCGGCACCGAGCGCCCGGCAGCCTTTGCGCTGTCCTGCGGCGTAAGGCTGATCTCGGCGCCGTGCAACAGCCGAGTCTGCCCTTGGGCGTCGATCCAGGTGCCAGTGAGATACGGAGCGCCATGCTTCTGCCGCATGCGGTACAGCATCACCTGTTCGCCGTTGTCCAGGTGCAGGGAAAACCAGTCCCAACCGCTCTGGTCAGCGGTGAGTGGCTGACTGCTCCACTCGCGGTCGAGCCACGCCGGGCCGCTGACCTGATAGGTCTTGCCGTCGATTTCCAATGAGCCCCGCGCCTGAAAGAACGGCTGGCTGTAGTAGTACGACGCCTGGCCCTGTTCGGATTTCTGGCTGAAACCCTTGTCACCCTGCAGCACCAGTGGACCCGTGGACGTCAGTCGCAATTGGTAGCTGAAGCCCTTGTCGCGGGCACTGAGTTTAAGGTCATCCAGCCCACCTGAACCCTGGCTGCTGAACTGCCAATCGTCGATCCAGGCATTGAACGGCCGGACGTTCACCCCGGCCTGCCCTACGCCGCCGCGAGCATAGCGCTCAGCCGCGTGATGCGTCGTCGCCGAGGTCACCGCCGCGTGGCCGAGCCAGAGGGTCTGGTTGCCCCACCCTGGCACTTCAGGGGTGGCTTTCAATGCGCTGCGAAACAATGTCCATTGCACGCCGAACTCCCGTCCCTGATCGTCCTTGAGGTTGGCAGTGACGTACCACCACTCGATGCGAAAACCTTCGTGCGCCCCGTGATCCGCTGGAAAGCTGAATACGCGGCCGGGCACCACCGGCGTAAAGGCGAGCGCCTCACCGCCGAGGCCGGCGAAGCCTTTTTCAGCCGGCGCCGGGTCATCGCAGCCGCTCAGGAGCATGGCCAGCAGGACCACGCCGAGTTTAATCCTCATGCGCAAACGTCCTCAGCAGATCCGCCGGTTGCGTGCGATACAGCGAGTACAGCGGCCACGCCGAGGCCAGCAACGTCGCAAGTAACGCCAGCCCCATCAGCTGCGCCAGCTGCCACGGAAACACCCGCAAGGGCAGGCGCCAGCCGAACGCCTGAACGTTGATCACCGCGTCCAGGCACCACGCCAGCGCGATGCCCAGCGGCAATGCGAGCACCAGCGTCAGCACCGCCAACAGCCAGGTTTGCCCGAGGTTCAGCAGCATCAGTTGCCGCCGCGTGACGCCCAGCGCCCACAACGGCGCAAGTTGCCCCAGGCGGCTTTGGCTCTGGGTCAGCAGGCTAATGAACAGCGCAACGCCGGCGACGCCAAGGGTCAGACTGTTCAGTGCGGCGGTGGCGGCGAAGGTGCGCTCGAACACTTGGGTGGACCAGCCCTTGAGCCGGGCCTGGTCGACGATGCGGCTGTCATCCAGTGTGAAGCGGCTTTGCAGGGCCTTCAGGAACGCCGGAATCAATGGCGGCTCGATGCGCAGGTTGAAACGGTTCGGCGTCAGCTGCGGCCAGCCGCGCAGCAGATGATCGACGTTGACCAGGATGTGGCCCTTGGGGTTGCCGTAGTCAGCGTAGATGCCGACGATGCGCGGCGACCACGCCCCGGTCGGGGTGGCTAGCGTGAGGCGATCGCCGAGGCGCACCTTCAGGCGGCGGGCCAGTTGTTCACTGAGCATCAGCGCATCGTCCTTGGCCAGTCGATCCCACGGGTTATCGCCCACCGATTCCAGCAACGGCCAGTGCTGGCGATAGGTCGGGTGATCGATCACGCCAAACACATCCGCCGGCCAGCCCTGCAGCTGGATCGACACTTGCCAGTTGGGCAGCACCGCCGAAAGGGATGGCTGTTGTTTCAGCCAGGTGGACAACTCTCGGGCCTGGGCCGGGTTTTGCGGGTTTACGTACAGCTCGGCGGTCAGCCGTTGTTCGAGCCAGTCGTTGAAGGTCTGACGAAAACCGGCGGTCATGCTGCCGGCACCGATGTTCGCCGCCAACGCCAACAGCAGGGCCATCAGCGCCAGGCTCAGGGCCGGCAGTTGCTGGCGGCAATCGGCGAGGAACCATTGACCGAGCACCGAATGACTGCGATGCAGCGCGAGATTCAGCACCGTATTGAGCACCACCGGCAGCGCCAGCGCGGCGCCGATCAGCAGCGCCGCCATCAGCACGAAACCGCTGGCGAGGCTGTCGCCAACGAGCAACGCCAGCAGCGCGATGACCCCGGCCAGCGCCGCGACCCAACCCTGCCGCCGCAACCAGCGGGCATGGGCCTGATGCCAGGCCTGCGGATCGGCCAGGGCCAGCAGCGGCAAACGTGCGGCCCGCAACAGACTGTTGGCGCCGGCCAGCAATGCGCCGAGCAGGCTCAAGCCGATGCCGCCGAGCCACCACCACGGGCTCAGGCTCAACTGTCCCGGCACTTCGGCACCGTACAGGCCGCGCAGGCTGGCGGCGACGTCCGGCAACAGCACGCTCGCCAACAGATAGCCGCTGGCGACGCCGGCGAGACCGCCGATCAGCGCCAGACCACCCAGTTCAACGGCGAGGCACGCGATCAACAGCCGCGCGCTGACCCCACAGGCGCGCAGGGTTCGCAGCAATCCACGACGTTGCTCCAGCGCCAGCCCGATCGCCGCGTGCACGATGAACAGGCCCACGACAAAAGACAGAAACCCCAGGGCATCGAGGTTGAGGTGAAAGCTTTCGGTCAAGCGCGACAAATTGTTCTCTTCGCCGCTGCTCCTGAGTTGCAACTGGCCTTTGAACTGATCGGGTACTGTCGCACTGAAATCCTTGGGCAACAGCAGCCGCGACAGTTGGTCTGGCAAGCCGAGAATCTGCTGGGCAAAACCGATGTCCACCAGCAACACGCCGGGGGCCATGTCGGTTTGCACCTGCAGCGGCGGCAATGCCACACCGTCGAGACTGGTAGGACGTTCGCCTTCCTGCAACCCCAGCGCCTGCAAGGTTTGCGGCGAAATCCAGGTACTCCCCGGCGGGATGAAGAACCCGACCACCTGCTCGATCGCCAGCGCCCGGCCGGCCACGGCAGAACCGGCCGGCAGCGACACCGGCTCGATGCCCATCAGTTGCAGACGTTGGTCTTCATGGCCCTTGAGCGTCACCCGGCCCTGCAGCACCGGCGACACCGGCCACCCGGCGCGACGCAACTCAACGAACAACGCCTGGGGAAACGTCCCGCCTCCCGGGGCAGCGAGGCTGGCCTGGGGTTCGCCGCCGATCAACTGACTGGCCCGGGCGTAACTATCCCGCGCCTGGCTGTTCAGCGCCTGCACGCCGGTCAGCAGGCTGGTGGCCAGCCAGAGTCCGGTCAACACGCTGAAAAACTGCACCGGGTGCTGGCGCCAATGGCTGAGCAATGCGCGCAAGGTTTCGCAAAAAACTTGCACGTCAGTGTTCGTCCACGCCAACCAGGCGACCACGCTGCAACACCACTTTCTCCGCCAGCCGTGCCGCCACCCGCGGGCTGTGGGTGACCATCAATAAAGTGGTTGGCGTGTCATCGAGCAACTCCAGCAACAATTTCAGCACGTCATCGCTGGTGGCTTCGTCGAGACTCCCGGTGGGTTCGTCGGCCAGCAGCAGTTTGGGTTGCGAGGCCAACGCCCGGCCCAGCGCCACCCGCTGCTGTTGACCGCCGGACAGTTGCTCCGGATAACGCCGCAGCACATCACCCAGGCCCAGACGCTTGACCAGGTGCGCCTGCCACCGCGCATCGTGGCGCCCCGCGAGCCGCGCCTGAAACGCAAGATTGTCCTCTACGCGCAAACTGCCGATCAGGTTGAACTGCTGGAACACCAGGCCGATTTCAGTGCGCCGCCAGTTTGCCAGTTGCGCTTCGTTCATCTGCTCCAGTTGCTGTGCGCCACTGCGAATGCTGCCGCGATCAAGCTTGTCGAGCCCGGCGATCAGGTGCAGCAAGGTGCTTTTGCCACTGCCCGACTCGCCCATCAGCGCCAGGCTGCTGCCGGGTTTCAGCGTCAGGTCGACGCCTTGCAGCACCGGCAGCGGACCTTGCGGGGTGGCATAGCTTTTGAAAACGCCTTGGACCTGAAGCATGAGCGAACCTGTTTGAGGGGCATGGGGCAAGGATAGCGGCCCTGCATGGTTTTTGTCCGTTGACGATTGCGGACCCGACCACGCACCCGTTCTCTCCTGCACCCGCCTGGATCAGGGGCGATGACCGTGGCGTGCACGTCGGCGTTGAGCCGGGCGATGACAAAAGGTCCTGACGTCCCACAGGAATCGGTGCCAGCTAAAGATCTCCCTCAGACTGATCCAGCCGCTCCCGCAAAAACTCGATCAACGCTTGCACCGGCCGCGAACTCTGACGGTGCTGCGGGTACACCGCCGACAACGTCAGCGGCTCCGGGCGGAACTCATCCAGCACCGGCACCAGCCGTCCCGCCTTCAACGCCGCCCCGACAATGAACGTTGGCAGGTAGGTAATCCCCATGCCGGCAATCGCCGCATCCTTGAGCAACTCCCCGTTATTCACCCGCATCCGCCCCGTCACGTTGACCACCAGCGGCTTGCCCCTCCCCGCAAAGCGCCACTGCACCTGGCGACCGTGGCCATACGGCAGACAGTCATGCGCGAGCAAATCCTCGGGCTTGAGCGGCACGCCACGCTCCGCCAGGTACGCCGGGCTGGCGCAATACACCCGCGGGATCGAGGCGATGCGGCGGGCGATCAACGTCGAGTCTTCCAGCACGCCGATACGCAGCGCCAGGTCAAAGCCCTCGCTCAGCAGGTCCACCGGCCGGTCACTCAGGTCCACTTCCACCGTGACCTCCCGATAGCGCTGCAAAAACACCGGCAGCAGGCAACCCAGGTGCGCCAGCGCAAACGACAACGGCGCACTCACCCGAAGGGTGCCGCGCGGTTCGGTGGTCTGGCCGGCAATGCCCTGCTCCACCTGTTCGACTTCGCCCAGCAGGCGCAGGGCCGACTCGTAATAGCTCTGGCCCAACGGCGTGACGTCCAGCCGCCGCGTCGAGCGGTTGAGCAGGCGTACGCCCAGGCGTTCCTCGAGCTGCATCAGGCGCCGGCTGACGAACTGCTTGGACAGCCCCAGTTGATCGGCCGCCGCAGTAAAGCTGCCAGAGTCCATGACCTGGCAAAAAATACGCATATCTTCAAACGGGTTCATTGTCACGCCTTGGTTGACAGTTAAACGCTTTATAGCCGCTTTTTCCCTCTCGGGCACCCTATTAATCTGTGTCCACGGTGCTGCTGAGGCCTGAACCACAGCGCGAACAGCGCGCCGACTCTCCTATAAAACGATTAATCAAAAAGGATTTGCCCAATGACCGCTCTCACCAAAACCCTGACCGCTTCCCTCCTGGCCCTCTCCATCGGCAACGCTTTCGCCGCTGGCAGCCCGGGTGTCGAACACACCACCCAGACCTTCCTCGACGCTCTCGCTGCCGGTGGCGGCAAACCGCTCGAGCAACTGAGCCCGAAGGAGGCCCGTGCGGTCCTGACCGGCGCGCAGAACTCGGTGAAGGTTGATCTGTCAGGAGTGCAGGTCAGCGACCGCGCGATCCAGGTCGACGGCCAAACCATCAACCTGAAAATCGTGCGTCCGGCCAAGGTCAAGGGCGAGTTGCCGGTGTTCATGTTTTTCCACGGTGGCGGCTGGGTCCTGGGCGATTACCCGACCCACCAGCGGCTGATTCATGATCTGGTGGTCGGCTCCGGTGCCGTCGCAGTGTATGTCGATTACACGCCATCGCCGGAAGCGCACTACCCGACAGCGATCAACCAGGCCTACGCCGCGACTCGCTGGGTGGCGGAACACGGTAAGGACATCGGCGTCGACGGCAAGCGCCTCGCCGTGGCCGGCAACAGCGTCGGCGGCAACATGGCAGCGGTCGTGGCGCTGATGGCCAAGGAACAGAAAACCCCCGCACTGCGCTTCCAGCTGTTGATGTGGCCCGTGACCAACGCGCAGTTCGATACCGGCTCGTACCAGCAATTTGCCGAAGGCCACTTCCTCACCAAAGGCATGATGAACTGGTTCTGGGACAACTACACCACCGACCAGGCCCAGCGTGCGCAGATCCACGCGTCGCCGTTGCAGGCCAGCGCCGACCAGCTCAAAGGCTTGCCCACCGCCCTGGTGCAAACCGCCGAGTTCGACGTGTTGCGTGACGAAGGTGAAGCCTACGCCCGCCATCTCGATGCGGCCGGTGTGCCGGTCACGGCGGTGCGTTACAACGGCATGATCCACGACTTCGGCCTGTTGAATCCGCTGAGCCAGATTCCGGAAGTCAAGGCGGCGGTGCGTCAGGCAGCAATGGAGCTCAAGACTCATCTGAATTGAGATACCGTTCGATAATCTCTCTGTAGGAGCGAGCTTGCTCCTACAGTTGTCTGCACCCATTGATCGTGGAGTCTGGCCCATGACCTTCATCCTCGCCCACCTGTTGATCCTCGGCGCCCTGCTGCTGGTGATCGACGCCGTGCTCTGGCACCTCGCGCCGTTCCAGCATCGCGTCACGCGGGTCGGTGTGCGGTTGGCCCTGTTCGTGATGTTCAGCGCGGTGATCATCAACGCCGGCGTCAGCCCGTTGCAGGCGCCGCTGTTTGCCGATGACCGCGTGGCGCAACTGGGCGCCACGGC
The DNA here is from genome assembly GCF_025466085.1 of Pseudomonas sp. 14P_8.1_Bac3. Lineage (GTDB taxonomy): Bacteria > Pseudomonadota > Gammaproteobacteria > Pseudomonadales > Pseudomonadaceae > Aquipseudomonas. The sequence continues at coordinate 5,059 of NZ_JANLOD010000062.1, read as the reverse complement.
GCTGGGGATTCTCTGGTGGCTGTACGCCGCGCGGGTGCTCACCGAAGTCATCGGCCTGGTGCTCATGCGGCGCATTGGTCACAGCGGGCGGTTGCTGCAGGACGTGATCGGCGCGCTGGTGTTCCTGGTCGCCATCGTCGCGGCCGCCGGTTATGTGCTGGAGCTGCCCGTGAAAGGCTTGCTGGCGACCTCCGGCGTGGTGGCGATCGTCGTCGGCCTGGCGTTGCAGAGCACTTTGAGCGACGTGTTTTCCGGGATCGTGCTCAACACCACCAAGCCGTATCAGGTGGACGACTGGATCGTGATCGATGGCGTCGAAGGCAAGGTGCTCGACATCGACTGGCGCGCCACGCACCTGCTGACCAGCGCCGGCAGTACCGCGGTGGTGCCGAACTCGGTTGCCGCCAAGGCCAAGATCGTCAACCTGAGCCGGCCAAACAACATGCACGGCGTGTCGATCAGCATTCAAGTGCCCAACCACGTTCGTCCGCGTCGGGTGCTCGATGCGCTGGATCGTACGCTTCAAGGCAGCAGCAGTTTGCTGTTGAACCCCGCTCCGAAAGCCGTGCTGAAAGAGGCCGGCGAAACCGTGTCCGAATACGTGGCCAGCGGGTTCATCGCCGAGTTGGGCAAGAAAAGCGAAGTGCGCAATCAGCTGTTCGACCTGGCGCACCGACACCTTGAAGCGGCCGGTATATCGCGGCAACTCGATGGCGTGATCGAACCCACGACCCGCGCCCGGGCGCTGCTCGATGAAGTGAAAATCTTCCGTTCCCTGAGCGAAGACGAACGCGATCAGATGGCGCAGTCGATGGTGGCGCAGCAGTACGCGGCGGGTCAGGTGGTGCTGAATCTGGGCGAGGTGCCGGACAGCCTGATGATCATCGCCACGGGGGTGGTCAGCGCCACCGTACCCGACGGTAACCAGATGATCGAAGCCGGTCGAATGGGGCCCAGCGAAGTGATGGGTGAACAGAGCATCCTTACCGACACGCCGTCTCAGGCGACGTTCACCACCCTGACCTCGTGCATCATCTACCGCATCGACAAATCCCTGACCCGCCATTGCATGGAACAACGGGTTGAAGTGGGTCGGGCATTGAACAAGTTGCAAGCGGTGCGGCAGCAGAACAGTCGGCTGGCGCTGATGACCAAGCCGGTGCCGATCAAGAAAGGTGGGTTTCTCAGCTGGCTGCAAAAACGTCAGGTGTAAACACCAACAAATGTGGGAGCGGGCTTGCTCGCGAAGGCGGTGTGTCAGGCAACAATGGCAGTGCCTGACACCCTCTTCGCGAGCAAGCCCGCTCCCACAAGTATTCCTGACGGGATTACTTCGAAGTCAGCACCGAATAGCTGTTCATCAGGTTGCGATAATTCGGAATGCGCGGCGACAGCAGGTTGGCCAGGCCTTCCATGTCGTTGCGCCAGTCGCCTTGTAGCTCGCAGGCCACCGAGAACCAGTTGACCAGTTGCGCACCGGCCGCTGCCATGCGCGCCCAGGCGGCCTGCTGCACGGTTTCGTTGAAGGTGCCGGAAGCATCGGTCACCACAAACACTTCAAAGCCTTCCGCCAGTGCCGACAGCGTCGGGAAGGTCACGCACACGTCCGTCACCACACCGGCGATGATCAGCTGCTTGCGGCCCGTGGCTTTAACGGCCTTGACGAAATCTTCGTTGTCCCAGGCATTGATCTGGCCAGGGCGCGGGATGTACGGCGCGTCCGGGAACAGCTCTTTCAGCTCAGGCACCATCGGGCCGTTCGGGCCGTTTTCAAAACTGGTGGTGAGGATGGTCGGCAGTTTGAAGAACTTGGCCAGGTCCGCCAGGGCCAGTACGTTGTTCTTGAATTCGTTCGGCGAGAAATCCTGGACCAGCGAAATCAGACCGGTCTGGTGGTCGACCAACAGGACAACGGCATCGTCTTTGTTCAGGCGTTTGTACGGAACGTTGCTCATGTGAAACTCCTCGATGGATGGGTATTACGCGGGGCGCCGACACGCAAGGCCGGCACCTTTTTTGTGAGCGTCAGAACGCGAAGCACGAGCAGCCAAAGGCGCCCCAGAAGCCGGCGAAATCGCTGACCGGCGCGTTCGACAAACGCGCACGATCATGGCTGTGGGCATGCACGCCGCACGGCCCGCTGCAATGGTGAACCTGCGCCTGCATCGGCGAGGTCGGCCGCCAGTGACCCGGCACCTTCACCACCGGCGACCAGTCCGGCAGCACCGGCACGCTGGCCGGTCCGAGTTTTTCGAAATCACCGGCGGCGTACACCACTTTGCCGCCGACCACGGTCAACACCGACTCGATCCACTTGATCGCTTCTTCGTCGATGCCGAAAAAGTCCGCGCTCAGGGCCGCGACGTCCGCCAGCTGGCCAACCTTGATCATGCCTTTCTTGCCCTGTTCGGAAGAGAACCAGGCGCTGCCATGGGTGAACAGTTCCAGTGCGGTCTGCCGGGACAAGCCCTCGGCGTGCAGTTCCAGGCCCCCGACGGTACGGCCGCTGACCATCCAGTACAGCGAGGTCCAGGGGTTGTAGCTGGACACTCGGGTGGCATCGGTGCCCGCGCCGACCGGTACACCCTCGGCGAGCATGCGCTTGATCGGCGGCGTCGCTTCGGCAGCCTTGGCGCCATAACGCTCGACGAAATATTCACCCTGGAACGCCATGCGGTCCTGGATCGCGATACCACCGCCCAGCGCCCTCACCCGCTCGATGTTCTGCGGCGTGATCGTTTCGGCGTGGTCGAAAAACCACGGCAAACCGTTGAACGGAATGTCACGGTTGACCTTCTCGAAGACGTCGAGCATGCGGCTGATGGATTCGTTGTACGTGGCGTGCAGGCGGAACGGCCAGCGCTGCTCGACGAGGTGGCGAACCACCGGTTCCAGCTCGGCTTCCATGGTTTGCGGCAAGTCTGGACGGGGCTCGAGGAAGTCCTCGAAATCCGCCGCCGAGAACACCAGCATTTCCCCGGCGCCGTTGTGCCGCAGGTAATCGTCGCCCTGGTGCAGGGTCACGCTGCTGGTCCAGTTCTTGAAGTCGGTCAGCTCTTCCTTGGGCTTCTGGGTGAACAGGTTGTAGGCGATGCGGATGGTCAGTTGCTGGTCCTTGGCCAACTGCTCGATCACCTGGTAATCGTCGGGATAATTCTGGAAACCGCCACCGGCATCGATCGCGCTAGTCAGGCCCAGGCGGTTGAGTTCGCGCATGAACTGACGGGTCGAGTTGACCTGGTATTCCAGCGGCAGCTTCGGTCCTTTGGCCAGGGTCGAATAGAGAATCATCGCATTGGGACGGGCGACCAGCATGCCGGTCGGCTCACCGTTGGAATCGCGCACGATCTCGCCGCCCGGCGGGTTCGGCGTGTTGCGGGTGTAGCCGGCGACGCGCAACGCGGCGCGGTTGAGCAAGGCGCGGTCGTACAAGTGCAGCACAAACACCGGCGTATCCGGGGCCGCCTGGTTGAGCTCTTCCAGGGTCGGCATGCGCTTTTCGGCGAACTGGAATTCGTTCCAGCCGCCGACCACACGCACCCACTGTGGCGTCGGCGTACGGTCGGCCTGCTCCTTGAGCATGCGCAGGGCATCGGCCAGCGAAGGCACCCCTTCCCAGCGCAGTTCGAGGTTGTAGTTCAAACCGCCACGGATCAGGTGCAGGTGCGAGTCGTTGAGGCCGGGAATGACGCATCGACCTTTAAGGTCGATGACCTGGGTGCCCGAACCGCGCAGGGCCATGGCTTCGGCGTCGGTGCCGACCGCGACGAAACGGCCGTCGTGGATGGCCACGGCACTGGCGCGCGGGTTTTCGCGGTCAACGGTATGAAATTGGCCATTGAATAAAATCAGATCGGCGTTCATCGCGTTTCCTTGGGCTGAGTGGAAGAAGACAGCCAAGGCGCGAACAAGCGTGTCGCCATCGGCATGAACAGGTACACCACCGAGACCACGATGGTCAGCGTGATCAGAAAGGTGGCGACTACGTAATTGGACAGAAACGTGTTGAGCCGCAGCAGCGGCCCCCAGAGCAGTGGCACCAGCAAGGTGTGCGGCAGAATCACCAGCAGCGTGACCACGGCCTGTTTCCAGCGTGGTGGCGGCGAGTTGGTTTCAGCCGGCGGCGCGAACCAGAATTCGTTGATCGGGTTGACCTCGGTCTGGTCGCCGTCGGCGAGCATCGGCGTGGCTTCGCTGACCAGTTCCAGGCGCTGCGGCGAATCGAGCCAGTGCTGCATCGCTTCCGTGGTGCAAAAGCGCAGCACGCAGGTGTACAGGTCGAGGCCGGCACTTTTGCCGCGGATCACGTCGACGCCCAGGTGCCCTTCCTGCTGCCCGGCGATGCTGACGATATTGCGCAACCAGGCGGCGTAAGGCACTTCAAAGCCGACCTTGACCCGGTGCTTGATGACCAGGGTCACGACTTCTTCGAAACGGTTGGATTCAGGCATAACGCAAAGCTCCGGCGAATCGGACATTGAGCGCCAGCCGTCCCGGCCCGGCGATAAGAAGGCTGCTGAACAGGATCAACAGCAGCCAGGCGAACTGCCCTTCATCGAGGCTCCATTGCGGGTGCACGACCAGCAACGCGACCAGCAGCACACACAGAATCGGCAGGCACGCCAACCGCACCAGCACCCCGGCGATGATCAGCAGCGGACACAGCACCTCGGCGAAAATCGCCAGCATCAGCGTAACGTTCGCGCCCAGGTGAAACGGGTCTTCGATGACTTGCAGTTGAGCGCTGTAGTTAAGCAGCTTCGGCAAACCGTGCACCCACAGCAGAAACAGACTGCCGCTGACCCGCAGAAAAAACAGTCCGGCATCCTGGGTTCGTTGATCCCATCGCGAAGCGTTCATGGGTGACCTGCACAATTGGAAAACCGCCGGCGACGATGCACCGGGACCTCATTCGATAGTGCCGGTGTGGGCGTGGGGAAAATTGAATGTACGTGCTCTTTTTGCGATCGAGCATAGAACTGCGCAGCGCTATGGATCCCTGTGGGAGCGGGGGGGGGGGGGGGGGGGGGGGGGGGGGGGGGGGGTGTGTTTGTTTTTT
>NZ_JANLOD010000031.1 GCF_025466085.1 Pseudomonas sp. 14P_8.1_Bac3 | reverse complement strand
TCAGTCTTCAGGACTTGCTGACCAGCCCATCCGCCCGAAACATCCCGCGAATCCCGCGCACGGCCTGACGAATCCGGTCCTGGTTTTCGATCAGCGCAAAGCGCACATGATCATCGCCATACTCACCAAAGCCGACACCCGGCGAGACGCAGACCTTGGCTTCGGCCAGCAGTTTCTTGGCGAACTCCAGCGAGCCCAGGTGCGCATACGCCTCGGGAATCTTCGCCCAGACGTACATCGACGCCTTCGGGTTCTCGACCATCCAGCCCAGTTCATGCAGGCCCTTGACCAGCACGTTGCGCCGCTGCCGATACTGCTCGGCGATGTCCTTGACGCACTGCTGATCGCCTTCCAGTGCCGCGATGGCGGCGACCTGCAGCGGGGTGAACGTGCCGTAGTCGTGGTAACTCTTGATCCGCGCCAGAGCGTTGACCAGTTCCGGGTTGCCGACCATGAAGCCGATGCGCCAGCCTGCCATGTTGTAGCTCTTGGACAGGGTGAAAAACTCCACCGCAATGTCCTTGGCGCCGGGCACCTGCATGATCGACGGGGCTTTCCAGCCGTCATAAACGATGTCGGCATAGGCCAGGTCATGCACCACCAGCACGTCGTACTGCTTGGCGAGGGCGATGACGCGTTCGAAGAAATCCAGCTCCACGCACTGCGCGGTCGGGTTGGACGGGAAGCCGAGGATCATCATTTTCGGTTTCGGGATCGAACCGCGAATCGCCCGTTCCAGTTCGGCGAAGAAGTCCACGCCGGGAATCAGCGGCACCGAGCGCACCTGGGCGCCGGCAATCACGGCACCGTAGATGTGAATCGGGTAGCTCGGGTTCGGCACCAGCACGGTGTCACCCTGGTCCAGGGTGGCGAGCATCAAATGCGCCAGGCCTTCCTTGGAGCCGATGGTGACAATGGCCTCGGTTTCGGGGTCGATGTCGACCTCGTAGCGATCCTTGTACCAATTGGAAATCGCCCGGCGCAGGCGCGGAATGCCCTTGGACGTGGAATAACCGTGGGTGTCTTCGCGCTGGGCGACGGTGACGAGTTTTTCGACAATGTGCGGCGGCGTCGGGCCGTCGGGGTTGCCCATGCTCAAGTCGATGATGTCCTCGCCACGACGACGGGCAGCCATCTTCAGCTCGGCGGTGATGTTGAAAACGTAGGGGGGGAGTCGATCTATGCGCGCAAAGCGGCGCGGCGAACCTTGTTCGGCCATTGTTGCCTCGGTAACGTAAGCGCCCGGAACCGTCCGAGCGACGCTGGCCACTGCGGTGGCCTGTGGCGGAATGTAAGGGCAGCTGTGGCAGACTGTCCAGCGTCTATGTAAACAAATTTTTCCGAAGGAAATCGGTAGATGGAATTTAGCAGCGGCTTCTTGCTGAGCCTTTCTCTGTGCCTGGATATCGGCGTGGCCAATATCGCGATGATCACCCTGGCCATGCAACGCGGCTATTTCCAAGGCTTTGCGCTGGGGTTGGGGACCTGCGTCGGCGACCTGATCTACGCGGTACTGGCCTTGGCCGGCATGACCGTCCTGTTGCAATACGAGACCGTGCGCTGGGTGCTGTGGATCGGCGGTTCGGCGCTGCTGATTTATTTCGCGGCGAAGATGATCTATTCGGCGATTCATCATGAGGCAATGTTGGCGCAGACCGCTGAGGTCGGGCACAACTCGCACCGTAAAGAGTTTTTCCGCGGGATTTTTCTCGCGATGTCGTCGCCCAGCGCGATTCTCTGGTTCGCCGCGGTGGGCGGTACTTTGATCGCGCGATCGGGCGCTGCAGGTCCCGTCAGTTCGGCGTTGTTCCTGAGTGGTTTCTTCTTTGCCGGTCTGCTGTGGAGCGCCGGTTTGTGCTTTGCCGCGAGCCATGGAGGCAAGTTGTTGGGTGACAAATTGCTGCGTTATTCCTACATGGCATCGGCGGCGATCTTCTGCTATTTCGCGGTGTACGTGATCCTATCGGGCTACAACGAGTTTGTTGGTGCGGGCGCTGTCGAGGCGTTGCACAGCCTCTGACTGGGCTAATCGGGTTTGGCTTCTATACTCCCAGCCGAACCCACTTTTTTGATCAGGAGTCGCGTCATGGATGAGCCATCAGGGGCAACGCTGGCCGAGCCACGCTTCGAACACGGGCACTTTCTGCTCATTGCCGGGCTGGGTGGACGTTTTACCCAGGAAACCACCCAAGGGATTCCGGAGCTCTGGGAAAAATTCATCCCGCATCTGGGCAAGATTCCGGGGCAGAAAAACGAAGTGACCTACGGCATCTGCTGCAATCCGGATGGCAAAGGTGGTTTCGAGTACATCGCCGGTGTCGAGATCGACAAGCTCGACGATCTTCCGGAGAAATACCGTTGGCTAGAAATTCAGCCCCAGCACTACGCGGTCTTCGAACACACAGGTTCGCTTGACCAGCTACCCGCGACCTTTCAGTACATCTGGCACACCTGGCTGCCGCAGTCCGGCAAAGAGGCGGCGGATGCGCCGGAATTCGAGCGCTACAGCGAAGACTTCAACCCGAAGCTCAACACCGGCGTGCTGGAAATCTGGCTGCCGTTGAAAGCTTGATGACTTATCATCGGCGGCTCGTTCACTGCTGAATCCGAGCCGCCATGACCCTCGTTATCCGTCACGTACTGCCCACCGACCTGGACCGCTGCTACGCCATCGAAACCGTAGCCTACGAAGGCGACGAAGCCGCCACCCGGGAAAAAATCGCCACTCGCATCGCCACTTGGCCTGAAGGTTTTATCGTCGCCGAGGTGGACGGCGTTGTAGCGGGTTTCATCAACTCCGGTGCGGCGTTTCAGGTCGAGATGTCGGACGAAGCCTTCAAGGAACTGATCGGCCACGACCCGGCCGGCCCGCACGTGGTGATCATGTCGGTGGTGGTGCATCCGGATTATCAGGGCCAGGGTCTGGCGAAGCGCTTGATGGGCGAGTTCATCGAGCGGATGCGTGGGTTGGGTAAGCGCAGTATCAACCTGATGTGCAAAGAGCGACACATTCCGCTGTATGCAGGGTTCGGGTTTGTCTACGTGAAGCCGTCCGCGTCGGATCATGGCGGGATGGCGTGGCATGAGATGGTGTTGGTGCTCTAACCAAAATCCATCCAGCAGCAAGATTCAATCGGGCCTGCTCGCGAACGCGGCGGATGAGTCACCAATAATGTTGGCTGAGCCACCGCATTCGCGAGCAAGCCCGCTCCCACATGGGGCAGGCGTTGTGTCAGTAGAGACTCTCGCGCACCCGAGCCGGCGCCTCCCGGTCATACGTCTCCGCATCAAACTCGCCATCATTCAAGCGCTTGTGAAACGCCCCCGCCGTCGGCAGCGCCGCGCGATCCAGGTGCTTCTGCGGGTTCCACAAATCCGAACGCACGATCGCTTTCGAACAGTGAAAAAACGCCGCCTCCACCGTCACCAGCATCACCGTGCGCGCCGGTTTGCCGTTGACCGCGAAACTGTCGAGCAGCGCCGGTTCATCGCTGATCTGCGCCGTGCCATTGACCCGCAATGTCTCGCCGATCCCCGGGATGATGAACAGCAGCGATACCCGCGGATCGAGCACCACATTGCGCAACGTATCAATGCGGTTGTTGCCGGGGCGATCGGGAATCGCCAGGGTGCGCTGGTCGATGATCCGCACGAAACCCGGGGTGTCACCGCGCGGTGAGCCGTCCAGCCCGTCAGGCCCCACCGAGCTGATGATCACCAGCGGCGAGGCGCGCACCATCGCCTGATAGTCCTCGTTCAGGAAAGGAATTTGCTTGCGCACGGCGCGCTCGTGGGGATGGCCGTAGATCGCTTGCAGTGCTTCGATACTCTTGAGCATAACCACCTCAGAAAATCAGACCCATGCGCCGTTCGTAACCGATCCGGCCCCTGTACGCCTCACCGCTGTCGACCCAGCCAAACCTGGCATACAACGCGATGGCGGCTTCGTTGTCCGCATCCACCGACAATTCCAGTGCCTTTATCTCCGGAAAGGCCTGACGCGCAACCTCGGGCAGGGCTTGCAGGCAGGCCTTGCCATAACCTTTGCCTTGATGACGCTGGTCGACCTGCAGCGCATGCAGTGTAGCGCTGTGCTCGTCGGCCCAGGCCGGCAGCGCGGGCGGGCGCTTCAGCAACAGGAAGGCGACCGGAACCTCGTCGACCAGCAGGGCAAATCCCTTGACCCCGGGGCCGGGTTTGGACAGCAAGGTGTGCAGCGCGCCGTGGATGTCGCCGGAGAACCTGATCTGTTCCTTGTGCACTTCGATGGCCTCGATCTGCTGGCGCTGTCGCGCGTTCAGCTGGTCGTAAGGCACGAGTCGGGTGGTCACTGGAGTGTCCTTTTCCAAATAGAAATGAGCCTCGGATTCTAGCGAGTTTGCGCCCATGGATTATTTTTATTTGAGTGTCGATCTGGCCTCTCGCCGAACGACTAAAGGTGTCTTCACAATAAAAACCACGGAGAACCATCATGAGCGCTACCCGCGAAATCGAAACCCTGATCGACACCTATCGTCAGGCGGTCATCGCCAAGGATGTCGATAAACTCATGGGCCTGTATGGCGACGACATCGTTTCCTACGATGCGGTCAAGGCCCTGCAATTCCGCGGCAAGGCCGCCTACCGCGCACATTGGCTGGAATGCATGGAGATGTGCCAGGGCGCGCACAAGTTCGACTTCGACCACATGAACGTTGTGGCCGACGAACACATCGCCTTCGCCCACTGGCTGGCCCACTGCGGCGGCACCAATGAACAGGGTGAAACCCAGGCCTGCTGGATGCGCGTGACCGCGTGTTACCGCCGTGAAGCCAGCCAATGGCGCATCGTCCACGAACACTGGTCGGCGCCGTTCGACATGATGAGCGGCACCGTGCTGTTCGGCCTGCAGCCCTGATCGTTTATCGGGAAGCAGCGCCAAACCGGCAAACAGCAGCCATAGTTGATCAGTTCGATCCGGAGAGCCCCATGAAGTATCTATGCCTGGTCTACAGCAATGAACGGGAACTGCACTCGCTGCCCGAAAGCCCCAAGGACGCCGAGTGCATGGCTTACGCCGAATCGATCCAGGGCAGCGGCCGCATGCTCGCCGCCGAGGCGCTGGAGTCGGTGCAGACCGCCACCACCGTGCGCATGCGCAACGGCAAAATGTCGATCACCGATGGCCCGTTCGCCGAAACCAAGGAGCAGTTGGCCGGCTTCTACCTGATCGATGCCAAGGACCTCAATGAAGCCCTGCAGGTCGCCGGCAACATTCCGGCGGCCCGGGTCGGCTGTGTCGAGGTGCGCCCCGTCCGACAGCTGGTGACCGAAGGCACGCAGGACTGATGCCCGGGGCGGCGGTCAAGGCGCGGGTCGAACAGGTTTACCGCGAAGAGTCGCGGCGGATCCTGGCGACGCTGATCCGTTTGCTCGGCGATTTCGACCTCGCCGAAGAGGCCCTGCACGATGCTTTTTTTGTCGCGGTAGAGCGCTGGCAGTGTGACGGTGTGCCGGACAATCCGCGGGCCTGGCTGGTGTCCACCGGGCGCTTCAAGGCCATCGACAAGTTGCGTCGGTCTGCGCGGTTTGCCGCGTCTCGGCCCATGCTGATCGCGCAACTGGAGGCGCTGGAGCAGGCCGACTGGAGTGACGAAGACGTGGAAGACGATCGCCTGCGCCTGATCTTCACCTGCTGCCACCCGGCGCTCGCCGCGGATGCCCAGGTGCCGCTGACCTTGCGCGAAGTCTGCGACCTGACCACCGAGGAAATCGCCCGGGCGTTTCTCTCCGCACCGGCGACCATCGCCCAGCGCATCGTGCGGGCCAAAGCAAAAATCCGCGACGCGAAAATCCCTTATCAAGTGCCGACCCTGGCGGAGTTGCCCGAGCGCCTCGACAGCGTGCTGCGGGTGATTTACCTGGTGTTCAACGAAGGTTACTCGGCGTCCATCGGCACCGAGCTGACCCGCGAAGACCTGACCCGCGAAGCGATCCGGCTCGGGCGTTTGCTCCTGGAATTGCTGCCCGAACCCGACGTCATGGGGCTGCTGGCGCTGATGCTGCTGCATGAATCACGACGCCCGGCGCGGACCTCGGCCAGCGGTGAATTGATTTTGCTGGATGATCAGGACCGTTCGCTGTGGGATGCCGAAATGATCGCCGAAGGGTGTGCGCTGATCGAGCGGGCGCTGGGCATGGGGCAGTTCGGTCCTTATTGCCTGCAAGCCGCCATTGCCGCGGTGCACGCCGAAGCGACGAGCGCGGCGCAGACCGACTGGCCGCAGATCGTCGGGCTTTATGACGTGCTGTTGGCGGCCGTGCCTTCGCCAGTGATCGAGTTGAATCGCGCGGCGGCGATCTCCCGGCGGGATGGGCCGCTGGCGGGGTTGGCGTTGATCGAAGGGATTCTGGCGCGGGGTGAATTGCAGGATTACCACCTGGCGCATTCGGCGCGGGCGGAGTTTTGTCGGCAGTTGGGGCGGGTGGAGGAGGCGCGGGAGGCGTATCAGCGGGCGCTGGAACTGACGCAGCAGGTGCCGGAGCGGCGGTTTATCGAGGCGCGGATCAAGGCATTGAAATGAAGCGCGCCGCTATTCCAGCATCTTGCTTAACAACCAGCTCCCCGCCGGCCCCGGCGGATGCAGCCGCGACCACAGCGCATCGACGAACAGCGGCTTCGGCCACCCACGCACCTGCAGCTCTTGCAACGTCCCGGTATCAAATCGGCCCACCAGCCAGCGCGGCAGCGGCGCCCAGCCAAATCCGCCCTGGGCCATCTCCAGCAGCATCAGATAACTCGGCGCTGACCAGACACGGCCCTTGGCGCGGCTTTCATACGGATTGACGATCGTCGCCAGACGCAATTCCCGGTGCTGCTGCAGTACCTCCTGATCGATGCCCGACAGCTTCGCCAACGGATGCTCGCGGGACACGAACAAGGCGATTTCCGTGCGTTCCTGCACCGTCGAACTGACCAGATCAGGCGGGTAACTGTCCTGTTGCTCGGCGAACGCCACATGGGCTCGACCGCTTTGCACCAGCGCCACCAGGTCATCGCATTCAGCGATCAGGCATTCGAGCTCCAGGTCCGGGTAACGCTGCTCGAACGCACTGAGCGCTGCCTCAAAACGGTCGGACTGATAGGTGTCGGAAATCGCCACGGTCAGCTTCGGCTCGACTCCCTGGGCCAACTGGCTGGCGGTCATTTCCAGGCGACTGGTCGCCGCCAGGATCTCTTCGGCCCGCTGCAGCATCACGTGCCCGGCGGGCGTCAGCGTCGGCTTGCGGCTGCTGCGGTCAAACAGGATCAGATCCAGGTCGATTTCCAGGCTCGCCACCGCCGCGCTGATGGTCGACTGACTGCGCCCCAACTTGCGCGCCGCCGCAGAAAACGAGCCTTGCGTCGCCGCCTGCACAAATGCCTGCAACACTTCCTGCGAAGCCATGAACTATCGCCTTGATCGATGGTTATTGGTTATGAAGTATCGGCGCGAGGCTGGATGATGGCAACCACAGTCATTCAGGAGGTTCTGCCATGAACACTCAGAAATCCATCGCCGAACGCATCTGCCAAGCCATCGGCTTCGAACTGCTGGCGATACTGATCTGCACCCCGTTGCTCGCCTGGATCATGGACAAACCGATGCTCGACATGGGCGTCGTCACGGTGGTGATCGCCGCGTTGGCGCTGGCCTGGAACGTGCTGTTCAACGGCATTTTTGACCGCTTGTTACAACGCTTCGAGATCGCCCACAACGCCTGGACGCGGGTCGTCCATGCGTTGCTGTTTGAAGGCGGACTGGTCGCGGTCGGCGTACCGCTGATTGCCTGGTGGCTGAACGTCAGCTTGTGGCAGGCGTTCCTGCTGGATGTGGGGGTGTTGCTGTTTTTCCTGCCGTACACCTACGTCTACCACTGGGTGTATGACGTGGTGCGCGAGCGGGTGATCATGCACCGCGCCAGGCCGTGCAGAGCTCACTGACAAACCCACCATCCCCTGTAGGAGCCAGCATGCTGGCGATGGACGTCAACGATAACGCGGGGCACCAGACAGCCCGTGTTGCCCGTACGTCCATCGTCGGAACGCCGCCCGCGGAGCAAGCTCGCTCCTACAGGGGGGGTGGTGTATCAGAAGATCTGGGTGAACAACCAGTACAGGCTGCCCGACAGCAGAATCGCCGCCGGCAGGGTCAGCACCCACGCCATCAACAGGTTGCGGATGGTCTTCATCTGCAAACCGCCACCGTTGGCGACCATGGTCCCGGCCACCCCCGAGGACAACACGTGAGTGGTCGACACTGGGAGACCGAACATGTCCGCCGCGCCGATGGTCAGCATGGCCACGGTTTCCGCCGAGGCACCCTGGGCGTACGTCAGGTGCGTCTTGCCGATTTTTTCGCCGACCGTCACCACGATGCGTTTCCAGCCAACCATGGTGCCCAGACCCAGGGCGATCGCCACGGCGATCTTCACCCACAGCGGAATGAAGCGCGTCGAGTTGTCGATCTGCTGCTTGAACAGTTGCAGCTTGCCAGTGGTGTCGGCGTCGAAATTGCCGACCTTGTTCTTGTCCATCAGGCGAATGGTTTCGCTGGTCAGGTACATGTCGTTACGCACGTTGCCCATGGCCTCGGCCGGGACTTTCGACAACGAGCCGTAACCCTTGACCTGGGCACCGATGCTGCCCGTGAGCGCGGCGAGGGCCGGGACCAGTTGCGGCGTGGCTTCCTTGCTGCGCACGTAATCGGACAGCACCGGACGCGGGTCGGCTGGCGCCGGCAGCGGCGCACTTTTCACCAACGCTTGCTGGGTGACTTCGGCGACGGCGGCGAACTGCAAGGCCTGGTCGGCGGGCATGGTGCGGTTCAGCGCGTAGGCCATCGGCAGGGTGCCCACCAGGATCAGCATGATCAGGCCCATGCCTTTCTGCCCATCATTGGAACCGTGGGCGAAGGACACGCCGGTGCAGGTCAGGATCAGCATGCCGCGAATCCACCACGGTGGTGGCGTGTTGCCTTCAGGGGCCTTGTACAACGCGCGATTCTTGACGAAGGCGCGCAGGGCCAGCAGCAACAATGCGGCAAAACCAAAACCGACCAGCGGCGAGAGCAACAGCGCGTAACCGATCTTGGTTGCCTGCGCCCAGTCCACACCGCTGGTGCCATCGCGGCCGTGCATCAGGGCATTGGCCACGCCGACTCCGATGATCGAGCCGATCAGCGTGTGCGAAGACGACGCTGGCAAGCCCAGCCACCAGGTGCCGAGGTTCCACAGGATCGCCGCGATCAGCAGGGCGAAAATCATCGCGAAACCGGCGGACGAGCCAACTTGCAGGATCAGCTCCACCGGCAGCAGGGCTATGATGCCGAACGCCACCGCGCCGCTGGACAGCAGCACCCCAAGAAAGTTGAAGAACCCGGACCAGGCCACCGCGAAATTCGGCGGCATCGAATTGGTGTAGATGACCGTGGCGACCGCGTTGGCGGTGTCATGGAAACCGTTGACGAACTCGAAGCCCAGCGCGATCAGCAGCGCGACGCCGAGCAACAGGAACGGCGTCCAGGTGGTGACCACCGTGCCGAGTTCGTGCATGTCGTGCATCAGGCTGTAGGCGGTAAACAACAGCCCACTGGCCAGCACGCCGAAGAAAATCACCAGGGTCAGCAGGCCGGGTTTCTTGTCGAACTTCGGGCTGGCGCTGCTGGCGGGAGCCTGGGCGGCGGTGTAGGAAGGCGTAGCCATGACGGACAATCCTGAGGAGGGATGGAGTGTCTGTCATGATCGTTGCCAAATGTTACAGAGAGACTGCGTCAGGTCAGTGTTTGGGGGATTTTGCTGATCCGTTGATCCGATCTCATGTGAACCATGCGGTGAATAGTGCGCCGCCTTCGCGGGCTAGCCCGCTCCCACAGTGAATACACGGGCGTTCACTGTGGGAGCGGGCTTGCCCGCGAATGGAGTTCAGCAGCGCTCAATAATCCTGGCGCTTTCTAAACGCCCAACGCCCCGCAATCACCGTAAACGTCGCCACCAGCGCCACCAGAATCCAGAACCCCTCCGGGTCACCCGCCAGCGGCACACCGCCCACGTTCATGCCGAAAAAACCGGCAATGATGTTGATCGGCAGCGCCAGCACCGTCACAACCGTTAGGGTGAACAGCGTGCGGTTGCTCTGTTCGTTGAGGTTGGCGGCAATCTCTTCCTGCAACAGCTTGATCCGCTCACCCAGCGCGGTGAGGTCGTTGATGATCAGCGCAAACTCCTCGGTGGACTTGCGCAGCTCCTTCACGTCCTCTTTCTGCAACCACTGCGGCGGGCGGTTGAGCAGGCGCAGCAATGAGCCCGGCTCCAGCGCCAGCAGCCGTTGCAGGCGCACCAGCACCCGGCGATTGGCGCCCAGCTCCGCGCGGTTGGTCGACAGCCGCGAGGACAGCAATTCATCTTCGATCTGATCAACGCTGAGGCTGGTCTTGCGCACGATCTGGGTCAGCACTTCCCCCTGGTCGCGCAACAGATGCACGAGCAATTCCAGCGGCGAGCGAAAGCATTCACCGGCCTTCACCGATGAACGCAACTTATCCACCGAGTGCAGCGGTTGCAGGCGCGCGCTGATGATCAGCCGGCTGCGGGCGCACACCCATAACGTCGACACGTCGGAAGAAACCATGCTGCTGAGGTTGAACACCACGTCGTTGACCACCGCCAGCAACGCCGAATCGACATGCTCGATGCGCGTCGAGCGCGAGCCTTCGTGCAACGCCTCGAAAAACTCGTCGGGCAACGCCAGATGACTTTTCATCCAGCGCTCGCACGCGGCGTGGGCGAGGTTCAGGTGCAGCCAGAGGAACTCGTCGCTGTCATCCGGTTGTTGCAGGCAGCGCAAGGCCATGCCCGAATCGATCTCCCGGCCACGTTCGCCGGGACGAAAACTGAAACCGTACAGCAGACCGAACAGGTCCGGATCGCGATGGCTTTGGTCGATGCTGTGGTTCATGGGGTCTCGCTGTCATGGGATCGCGCTGTGAGAAGGCGCCTGCCTCGGGTTTCACAGGTTCACTTGAGCCGCATCATCGCAAGGTGTCTTTACAGTTTTGTGACGGCTTCGAGGCGTGGCCAAGTGCCTTCTACCGGCGGTCGGAACCGCTGAAGAACGCGCCTTCCACGCCGATTTCCGGAAACCGACTTCGGTGGCCGAGGACATCTCGCGCAACCTCACCGAGATCACCAGCATCGCCAGCACCAACCTGGACAACGTGCAGCGCACCGAAGCGGCCAGCAACAACCTGCACGGGTTGTCGGGGCAGTTGAATGAGGTAACGGCGCGCCTGAGTGCGTAACGCTAAACCGCTGACGGCAGGCTGAAGGTAAACAGCGTGCCGTTCTGCGCGGTCGACGCCACGTGCAGGCGGCCGCCGTGGGACTGGGCGATCTGGCTGGCGATGTAGAGGCCCAGTCCCAGCCCGGCCTGCGGCATGTCGCTGGTCGGTCGCGAGTACGGCTGGAACAGATGTGGCAGCACTGCGTCGGGAATCTGCCCCTGGTTCTTCACGGCCAGCATCAACGCGCCGCGTTCGACCTGCGCGATTACCTCGACTTCACCTTGCGGATCGCCGTGGGCAATTGCGTTGGCCAGCAAGTTGGAGAGCAATTGCGCGACGCGCTCGCGATCACACTGGAGGCCGAGCAGATCACCGATGGACGTTCGAATGATCCGGTCGGGATGCACGCTTTGTATCTCCGAAACCACGTGCAGCAGCGCTTCATTGAGGTCCGGGCACGCGGCGATGTTGACCGGGATGCCATTACCCAGGCGCCCACGGGCAAAGTCCAGTACGTCGTCGACCAATTGCGTGGCGCGTGCGGCGCTGGTCAGGATGTGCCGCACCAGTTTGTCGCTGGCCGGGTTGGGAAATTTGCGCTGGAGCATTTCCGCGGCGGCGCCGATGGCGAACAGCGGGTTGCGCAGGTCATGACCGAGCACGGCGATGAACTGCTCGCGCAGCTCGGCGGTTTGCCGTTCCTGCTGCAATGCGGCTTCGGTCTGTTGCAGGCTTTCTTCGGCCTCGATCTGCAGCGACAGCAGCCTGGCGAACGATTCCATGGTCGACTGGATCGCGCTGGCCTTGAGGTGGGCGGGGTTCGGGTCGAGGGCGCAGATCGTGCCGAAAAAACTGCCGTCCGTGCGGAACACCGGCACCGAGATATAGCTTTCGAACTTGTACAGGCGCGGGGTGTGGTGATTGCTGTACAGGGGATCTTCGCTGGCCTTGTCGATCACCACCGAAACGTGGGCCGAGCGGATTTCGTGGCACAGCGTGGTGACCACATCCAGCTCGCCGCCGACCTTGAGGCCGAAATCCAGTTGATCCAGCACGGCGCAAGCGGTCCACGAATCCTCGGTCACTCGCGCGACGGCGGTAAAACGCAGGCCGGTCATTTCGCGGATCACTTGAAGAATGGCCGGCACGGCGCTGATTCGACCGATCGTGGCGATGTCTGCAGCCGCTGTGTGCGCCATGTCAATCAATCTCTGCGTAAATACCGTGGTGGGATTCTAGCGTTCTAAGGACTGGAGGGCGCGATTTGATTGCTTGAAGCGTCGACGCAAAAAAGCCGCACGATCGCAAAATCGTGCGGCTTGGCTGTCAGGGGATCAGTCGTCTTGCTTGTTCTTCAGGACTTCGCCGGTGGCGGCGTTCAGGTCCACGTCCCACTCAACGCCTTTGGCGTCTTTCAGTTCGACTTCGTATTCGTAGCCGTTGAAATGGTTGTCCAGGTCGCTGTCGGTGATCGTGGCGCCTGGGTGCAGCTTCAATACGATCTGGTTCAGCTCTTCCAGCGGCTTGATCTTTTTGTCTTTGACCAGCTGCGGGATCTGGTCGACGGGAACATCGTCTGCCTGGGCCAGGCCAGCGGAGAGGGTCAGGGCAGCGGCGGTGAACAGGGCAGTCAAAGTCTTCATGAGGTTCGTTCCTTGGGTGTGCTGTTTAAGTGAGTCCAGATTATCTGTGGCAACTTAATTCAGGCTTAATTCCCTAAGGCATCGCCAGCAAGCCGGCTCCTGCAGGTCCGAGTCGTTGTGGAACCCGTGGGAGCGTGGCTTGCCCGCGAAGGGCTCGACCCGGTGCCGACTCAATACCCGTTATTGCTCAACAACTGCGCAACGCTCGCCGCCGCCGGCCGCTTGTAGAACTTCAACAGCTCACTCGCGCGATTGGTGAAGATCCCGTCAACCCCCGCATCCATGACCTTCTGGTAATCCACCGCATCATCGACGGTGTACACGTGCACCAACAGACCCTGATCGTGGGTGTACTGATTCATCCATGGTTTCACCAGGTCCGAGTAACTCTGATCGCCACCCTTGGTCAGCGCGGCGGAAGGACCGGTGCCGATCGCGCCCTCGGCCTTGGCGTAGTCGATCCAGTGCTGGAATTCGGCTTTGTCCTTCGGTTCCTGTTTGGCGTAATAGGTCGCTTTGTCCTTGTCGCCCGACTCGGCGAACGTCACCTTGGACTTCGGTTCGATACTGCCTTCACCCACCCACAGCAGCAGGACCTTCGGCACCTGCGGCATTTCTTTTTCCAGCAATTCGAGGCTGCTCTTCTCGAACGTCTGCAGCACCACTTTGCCTTTGCCCTGACCGACGGCCAGGTCGCTTTTCGCCAGTTTCGAACCCACAGGGCTCAACCAGCCGCGATCCTGGAGTTTTTCCTTGAGGTCGCGTTCGATGCCGGGAAACTGCTTTGGCTCCTTGGTTTCGATGTACAGGCCGGGCTTGTGCAGCGGGTTGCCTTGGGCGATGTCGATGATTTCATCGAGGGTCAGGATTTTCAGGCCGGCGAAGGACGGACGGGCGCGATCCGGGTAAGCGGTGTTGAACCAGCTGCCGGCATCGAGGGTTTTCAGCTCGGCCATGGTGAACGCGTTGGCCGGGCTGTCCTTGCGCTCGGGGAATTTGCTGGCGACGTCGGTGGTGCGTTGCAGGTTGTTGTCGTGCAGGGCGAAGAGCACGCCGTCCTTGCTGCGTTGCAGGTCAAGTTCCAGGTAATCGGCGCCCAGGTCGCGTGCCACGGTGTAGGCCGCGGCGGTGGATTCCGGCGCATCAAAGGACGCGCCGCGGTGGGCGATCACCGCCGGATGCGGGATGCCGGAACGGGCCGCCAGCGCAGTGGGGCCGGGCTCGCTGGCGGCCTGCGCTTGGCCGAGACCGAGCATCAGGCTAAGCAGCAGGGCACTCTTGGTGAACGTAACAGGCATGGTCGAGATCCTTTCGCAGAGAGTTTCAAAGACGTCCCCTTTTAACAACTGAACGCCTCTGGCGCTATCGCGAGACCGACATAAACGTGTTTAAAGCAGCTTTTTCCAGCGCCTTGGTGCGGCTCTTTGCAGTACTCTTGGCCACGGCAGCGTCCCCGGCAGAGGGACAGCCCACCCATTTGCCCTGCGTGTAAACCACCGATCACTCTGTGAGGTTTATATGCGCATCACGTCCAAACTCATCTGCCAGGCCGCCGACCAACTCAAAGGCTTCGTCGGCCTCAACCGCAAGACCGGCCAGTACATCGTGCGTTTCAGCGAAGATTCCTTCGGCATGGACGTGGCGGATGACGGCATCATCCCCACCAGCGAATTCGTCTGGGCACCGGGACCGGCACAAATCATGACCCTCAAGCGCGAGTTGATTCAGTTGTTGCTGGATCAGAACATCGATGACCGGATCAACATTACCGAGCCGTTGCGGGTTTACATGGATCGAAGGGACGTGCCGGAGATTTCGGCGGTGCGCAGGCTGGTGCCGGGGTGATGGATGTGTAGTGTTTGTGCGGGCCTTTTCATACCCTGAGGTCATCCGCAAATCCTTGTGGGAGCCGGCTTGCCGGCGATGGCGGTGGGTCAGTCAACATCAATGTTGAAGTGATGGCCTCATCGCTGGCAGGCCAGCTCCCACAGGGAACTCGGGTGGACTTAGGATTCAGGCCCGATACCACTCCACTGTGGGAGCGGGCTTGCTCGCGAAGACGGCCTGAAGAGCGCAGCATTCACCCACTGTTGGAGCGCTCAGGCCCATTCAGTCTTGCACACACTTCGACCAACGCACTCACCAACGGTGGCAACACCCCGTTTAACGCAGCACGTTCCGGTTGAAACAGCGTCGCGACAAAAAACGGATGCCCCCGCAACTCCACCGCCCGCAAATCCCCTGAAGAATCATGCCCGACGGCGCACAGCTGTTGGCTCAATAACGCCCGTTCAAACTCAGGATTCACACCGTAACGGCAGCGGTAACCTTCGCGAATCTCAGCCTTTTCGTACGCTTTGGCAAGCAACGAGCCTTCAACCAGATGAATGCTGTCGACGGCTTCCACCAACGAACAGGTCAGCGGCGTCAGCAACGCTCGCGTCGCCTCCGGTGATGTCTCGCCGTGCTCGGCATCTTCCCAGCCCAGCACATTGCGAGCGTATTCAAGGACGGCATGTTGAAAACCGCCACATGTCCCGAGGAACGGTCGCTGCTGAACGCGGGCAAAGCGGATCGCGCGCAGGGCGCCGTCCATGTCGCGGTAGGGACTGGCCGGTACGCACCAGAAACCGTCGAATTCTTCCAACGCTGTATCGCCGCTGATGTGATCAGTGGCCAACCACTGGAATTGCACATCCAGCTTTGCGTGTTCGGCCGCCATGCCGAGGGCAACGGGGATGGCCTGGTGCGCGGTGACTTGCGGGTCGTAATCGCCGATCAGGGCGATGTGAAGGGTACGGTTTTCCATAAGTGCTCTCGACGCTCGTTGATTCCTTGAACCCACTATAGAGGGACCGCTTCCCCGGAAAAAGCCTTCAACGTCGAGCGCTTTTAACCTGGGGCAGGTGTCGACTTTTCTGATTGTGAAGACCCCGGCTGACCTCTAGTTTCATGTCAGTCATTCGACTGAACCTTTAAGCAATGGAGAGGGATCACCATGAAGAAAACAGCAGGAAAGCTATGGGTGTTGTGTTTGTGCGCGGGGGTGTGGCCGGCCGTAGCGCAACCGTTCACCTGTGGCGGGAAGTTTCTCGGCAGCGACACGCAAGCGCAGTTGGCGCAGGCAATCATCGAGGACGGTGGACGGGCGGTCGGTGTTCAGCGGGTGTTCACGATTTGCCAGAAGGGCGTGATCCAGATTGTGCTGGACGGCAACAACGAAACCTCGACACCCGGCTATAAAAAACGCTGGCGGGAGCGTGCAGTCGCACTGCTTCAAGTGCCCGACGACAAATTGATAATCCGTTGATCAGTGGTTCGGCGAATCCTTGCGCACGAAGTGCTGATGCATCTCCGACGTCAGGCTTTCGATGCGTTCGGTGAGTGTCTTGGTCATTTCGGTGAGCCGGGTGTTTTGTTCGAGCAGTTCGAGCAATTGCGCGGTGTTCTGCGCCGCCTGGGCCTGGCGCTCACTGTTGGCCACGGCCAGTGCTTCGCGGTGTTGCGCATCGGCGTCGGACTGGGCTTTGTCCCGCGCTGCCTGGCGGGTCTGGGCCAGCAAAATCAGCGGCGCGGCATACGCCGATTGCAGGCTGAACGCCAGGTTCAGGAGGATGAACGGGTACAGGTCGAAGTGCGCCACGCCGAACAGGTTGAGGCACACCCATAACACCACGATCAGCGTCTGCGCCCCGAGAAAGGTCGGCGTGCCGAAGAACCGCGCGAAGGCTTCGGCGCGCAGGGCAAACTTGTCGTTGCCGAAGGTCGGTGCCAGGTGGGCGTGGGACCGATGGAAGCGCAGGTGATCGACGGGCGCTTTGGCTTTGCTGTCAGTGGTCATGATGCTCTCTGCTAGGGCTTGGGGCTGACGCTCACTATAGCGCTGCCCACCGCCACCCCGCGCAGCTTTGCTCAAATCGCCAACGTGACCTCGGCGTTGCGATGGGTTTCGCCAGTGGCAATGCTGATTTTGTTGCGACCGGTATTTTTTGCGGTGTAGAGCGCCTTGTCCGCGACATCGAGCCAGGCAATCGCATCGGTGAACGACGGATGGAACGCGGCCAGGCCAATGCTCAGGCTGACCCGCAATTCCGGCACCTGGTGATGTCGGTAGTCATGCAGCACTTCCCGTAGGCGTTCCATGACATCCCGGGCCTTATGCAGCGGCATATCGGGCAGGATCACGCAAAACTCGTCACCGCCATAACGCCCGGCCAGATCGCATTCGCGCAGGTTGCGCTTGAGCTCGGCACTCAACTGGCGCAGCACCGAGTCACCGACGATGTGCCCGTAGGTGTCGTTGATGGGTTTGAAGTGATCGATGTCGATCAAAGCAATCGCAGCCGGCTGTTGATGTTCGCGACACTGCTGGAATTGCATTTGCAGCGAGTCTTTCCACGCGCCGTGGTTGAGCAGGCCGGTCAGGCTGTCCGTACGGCTCAGGGCACTCAAGGCGCGCTTGTGTTCCGACAGCTTGATCGCCAGGCGATAGCAAACCATGCCCAATGCCAGCGGATAGAACGTGAGCATCGGTAGGCACGCCCATACCTGCATCTGCGTGGCAGAGGGAGTAAAGGCTGCGCCGAGCAGCAGCAACGAAACGGCCCCTCCCGCCACCTGGGCGAGGCTGCCTTGGATGAACAGGCGCTGACCACCGGCCGCGACATTGTTCATCGCCATCATCGAAAGGATGGTCACAGTGATGAGTGGGTTGAACTGAAAGGTCGCCACCCAGAAACCGCCTGACAGCGAATCGTAGAGCAGATTTCGGCGTTCTGCCTTGTAGGGAAAGCTCGAGCGAGTCGACAGTTGATAAGCAACATGTGGCCAGACCAGGCCATTGAATAGCAGCAGAACCCAGACCCAACTCGGCAGGCTCAGCGGGTACAGTCCGGCGGCCACGCTGATGCTGCCGATGCTCATGCCAATAGTTCTGGGCAAATAGATACGTCTGGCGAATGACAAGCCCTTGCCGCGTTGGTTTTCCATAATGTCCTGCGCCAGATTCATTCTGAAACACACTGCCGTGTTTATTTCAGAGCTACCGTTCATCGGTAATTCGGCGGACATTGTCATTTATTCCAGCGGGAATAATCAGTGTCCTTCGAAGCCATTTAACGCTATCAAGGCTTAATGAACGCTGGGCCTAGAGCTGATAGCAAGCCAGGAACATGTCCAGCGCGGACTCCACCACGGTGGTCTGCATCTCGGGCGAAAGGCTGGGTTGCCCCATCGAGATCTGTGGCCAGAAGGCAAACGACTTGAGCATTCCCTGGACCTGTTGGGCGGCGAATTCCGGATCGACCGGCTTCAAGCGTCCATCGGCCTGAGCGGCGCGAATCCACACGGTCAGGCCTTCTTCGCGTTTACCCATTCTGGCGATCATGTCCTGCGCACGCTCCTGGGAGTGGATCGTCGCCGCGATGGCCACGCGCGCCAGGTCGAGAAAATTTTCATCGCCGATCATCTGCACTTTCGCCATCAGCATCCGGCGCATTTGCTCGCGCAGGGACAGCTCAGGGCGGTAGGACGTATCCAGTTCTGCCGTCACCCGTGTCCACAATTGATTGAGGATTTCGGCGAACAACTCTTCCTTGCTCGGGAAGTGGTTGTACACCGTGCGCTTCGACACGCCTGCGGTGGCGGCGATCTTGTCCATGCTGGTGATGTCGAAACCATTGGCACGGAATTCGACAATCGCCGCTTGGATGATCGCATCGCGTTTTCGGTCGGTCAGGCGCTGTGGAGCTGTCATAAGTACGCTTCGGCAGAAGAAGTCAGGAATTACACTCGGCAGTTTACTTGTCATCGGCTTTGATGCAACCTAGAAACTACACTGTGCAGTGTAATGTTTCGTTAATCCTGCCCAGTCAAAAATAGAGAGTTCGGCCTAAGCGTGCATGCCTTGGCCATTTATCGTCCCACCGCAGACACCGCGAAACGTGCGGTGTCCTGGAGTCATTCAGACATGGCCACTTCCACTCACGCCTCTGCGCCTGAAGCTTCCCGTCAGGCCGATGGGCTTTTTCGAAACGATGCGCCCGTGCAACGAGAAGGCTTGCGCAAAATGCTGCGCATCATGTGGAACATGATTTTTCACAAACCGCGCAGCACCCGGCCAAGCGCTGCGGTGCCGGTACAACGCCTGACCCACGATGCGTTGATTGCCGCGCCGAATCACAGCGTTTATCGCCTCGGTCACTCCACCGTGCTGCTGAAACTGCGAGACAAATTCTGGATCACCGATCCCGTTTTTGCCGAGCGCGCGTCGCCGGTGCAATGGGCCGGGCCGAAACGTTTTCACCAGCCGCCCATCAGCATTGAAGAATTGCCGCCGATTGAAGCGGTGATCCTGTCCCACGATCATTACGACCACCTCGATCATCAGGCTGTGTTGAAACTGGCGGAGAAGACCCGGTATTTCCTCACGCCGCTGGGCGTTGGCGACACCCTGATCAAGTGGGGCATCGATGCCAGCAAAGTGCGCCAGCTGGACTGGTGGCAGGACACCGACGTCGCCGGCATTCAGTTCATCGCGACCCCGTCGCAACATTTTTCCGGCCGCGGCCTGTTCGATGGCAACAGCACGTTGTGGGCCTCGTGGGTAATGATCGACGGCGACACGCGGATCTTCTTCAGTGGCGACAGCGGCTATTTCAACGGTTTTAAACGCATCGGCGAACAATACGGTCCGTTCGATTTGACGCTGATGGAAACCGGTGCCTACAACGTCGAATGGCCGCATGTGCACATGCAACCCGAGCAAACCCTGCAAGCGCACATCGACCTGAAAGGCCGCTGGTTGCTGCCGATTCACAACGGCACCTTCGACCTGTCGATGCACGCCTGGTACGAACCGTTCGACCGGATTCTGGCATTGGCCTGGGAGCGCAGTGTGTCCATCACCACGCCGCAAATGGGCGAGGCGTTTAACGTGATGCATCCGCAGCGGGGGAGTGCCTGGTGGTATGCCGTGGAGCAGCAGGTGTATCAGCAGAGCGTTGGATAATCTGGCTACGGGCAGGCGCGAATATTCATACGAGATCTAGCGATAAGGGATGACGGACTTCTCCAGCCGCCTCTGTAGGCTGGAAAGGGAGTGAGACTTTTCACTCATCCATCAGTCATCAAAAAGGATCTCTCACATGGAAGTCATGTTAAGCCGCCGCGTGGTGTGGCTGGCCCGAATTGTTCTATTGTCGTTCGCCGGCACCGCTTGTGCGCAAACTCCGCCACGCGAGTCGAGGCTGGAATATTTAAGCGTTGATGAACTCAGTCAGCGGATGGAGCAAAACCAGTTGAGTGCCGCAGGCCTTGTCCAGCACTTGCAGCAAAGGATCGCCGCGCTCGACAAGCAAGGGCCGATGATCAACGCGATTATCGAACTCAACCCCGAGGCGCTGGCCATGGCCGAGTCGCTGGATCAGGAGCGCAGGGCGGGGTATGTCCGGGGGCCGTTGCACGGCATTCCGGTGCTCCTCAAGGACAACATCGACACGTCCGATCAGATGCAGACCAGCGCCGGCTCACTGGCCATGGTGGGACGGCCTGCCGCGAAGGATGCCTTCATCGTGCAGCGCCTCAGGGAAGAGGGCGCGGTCATTCTCGGCAAAACCAACCTCAGTGAATGGGCGGCGTTTCGTGACCCGGCCCTTCCCAGCGGCTGGAGCGAGCGCGGCGGGCAAACCAAAAATCCGCACGTGCTGAGTGGCGATGCCTGCGGGTCCAGTTCGGGCTCCGCAGTGGCCGTTGCCGCAGGTTTTGCCCCGCTGTCCGTGGGCACCGAAACCTCTGGCTCGATCATTTGCCCGGCGTCCCTTAATGGCGTGGTGGGCATCAAGCCTACCGTCGGTTTGCTCAGTCGCAGCGGCCTCATTCCCGTGACCCACAAACTCGATACCCCAGGCCCAATGGCGCGTACGGTTCGCGACGCAGCGCAGTTGTTGAATGCCATGGCCGACACCGATCCCGCGGATCCGGTCAAAAAGCCCCGCGGCCTGGAGAAGGTCGACTACACCGCGTTGCTACAGCCGAACACACTGGTCGGACGGCGCATTGGTTACCCCGCCAAATTCGATCGCAGCGGCTTGCCACTGCTCATCGATCCCCAGTTCTCCCAAGCGCTGGAACTCATGCAGGCAGCCGGCGCAACGCTGATCCCAGTGGACCTCAAGGATCCCTTATCGAAGCGGGTAGACGAAGCGTTTTACATGGGGCTTAAACGTGAGTTGCCTCGCTACCTGGCCACTCGCACCGGCATTCCCGCTCGAACCTTGGAAGATCTTCTGCTGCTCAACGCGCCGAACGCCGATGGTCATAACCAGGACATCCTGATTGCGGCAAGCAAAGTGGAATTCGACGAGAAAACCTACAACACGCTATGGCGCAAAATCCAAGACGAAAACGCCGCCGCCATCGACCACTGGCTGACCACCCATCAACTGGATGCGCTCGTATCGGACGTCGCGTCACCGGCCATGAACGTCGTGCCGCTGGCGGGCTACCCCGGCATCATGGTGCCGAGCGGCATTGACGAAGAAGGCCTGCCAACGTCGATCTTCTTCTACGGCCCGCGCTGGAGTGAGGCCAATCTCCTGGCCTTGGCCTACGGGTATGAACAGATTTCCCATGCGCGGCGAACGCCTGCGTTCAAGCCTTAGTTGTTGATTGGTAGGGGCCCGCACGGCGATTTCGCCCGGACCGACGTTTTCAGGTGAACACCACCTCGATTAGCCCCTCTTTTCTCGAACGAGGGGCTGACTTGACGACGATTTGTATGTCTCGCCCAAGTAGGGAAAGGCATTCCATCATCTTGGCTTCGCTGATACCGCGAAACTTTCCGCGCAACATTTCAGAGAGTTTGGGTTGGGACAGGCCGAGGATTTCGGATGCTTGAACCTGAGTTAAATGGCGAGCCTTGATGATCTCGCCAATTTTTGCCGCCAACTGGGATTTGACGCGCATTTCATTAGCGTTGGGTGTCGAGAGGTCTTCGTAGACGTTTCCGCTGCTTTCTTCGATTTCAATCATGATCTGATCCTTTTGCGTGATCCTGCGCCGCTTGAAAGTCTCTTTCTGATCAAATCGATATCGGCTTGCGCGGTTCTTTCTGATACCCGAAGCCGACTTCTTCTGAAAGCAGTGCATAACCAAAAACGTCCTGTACATCGGTGGGCATCTGTTTCAAGTCTTTCTTACTGCTACAAATCCACCAGAGTGACTTCCTTGTACTCATGTGAAATATACCTATATGGGAATATTCGTCAATCAGTGATTATGTTCATTCACCCATCGCAAAATCTGCCCGCCCCACCGGATCCCCCGCCGACCCTCTCACACTCATCCCACGCCCCGGTGCGAACCCCGGAAAGAACACCAACCCCTCGGATTCAAACCGGTACGCCAACGCCAGCCGATCCGTATCCGGCACCTCGCGCCTGGCTTCGAACCGCTCAATCGCGTCGACCGAAACACCAGACTCACGACACAACTCATCGACGCTCCAACCCAGCATCGCCCTGGCCTGGGCGCAATGGGCGGGGGTGAATTGGAAGAGGGCGATACGTTCCAAGGTGATTTTCATCGCATAAGAGGCCATGGTGTTCTCCGGGCTCAAGAGTGCTGATCCAAAATATACTGTGTTTTTGTACAGTTGTTTTGCGCCCGGATCAAACTCAATTTTTAGTTTTTGCTATTTCGCCCCCTCCAACCAGACGGACGGCGCCTGGCCTAACACTCGGCGAAACATCGTCGAAAAGGCGCCCGGACTGTCATAACCGAAATCCAGCGCAATCCGCGTCACAGGTTCACCCACCGCCAACCGCGCCAGGGCCAGCACCACGCAGGCGCGCTGGCGCCATTGGCTGAAGCTCAGGTCGGTCTGCTGGCGGAACAGGCGGTTGAACGTGCGCAAGCTGACATGTAACTGTTGCGCCCATTGCTGCGGCGACTGGTGCGCATCCGGCCGCTGCAGAAAGCCCTGACACAACCCGAGCAGCCGCGGATCGACCGGCAACGGAATGTGCAATGGCAAGTGAGCACTGAGCGCCAGTTCGTGCAGCAGCAGGTCGATCAATGCCCCATCGCGCCCGTTTTCGTCATACGCCAGCGGAATCTCCACCGCTTCCATCAGGAGGTGTCGCATCAATGGCGAAACGCTGATCACCTGACAACGGCTGCCCACGTCCACCGCCCCCGGCTCGATGTACACGCTCCGCGTGCTCACCCCCAGCATCAACACCTCATGCGCGACCCCCGGCGGAATCCACACCGCACGCTGCGGCGGCACCACCCAATTGCCGTCCTGCGTGCTGACTTGCATCACGCCGGTCGCGCCGTACAACAACTGCGCCCGCCTGTGCGTATGACGGGGCAACACGTGGCCGTAGGAATAATCCGTACCGATCGCCACCACCGGCCGTGGGCTGTCATCCAGCAGGTCAATCGAGACATTGCGCATAAGGCGGTTTCCAACAGTTGGCGTAAACACAAACATTATTGGCTGACTTGCTGAGGCAGGCCAAGACACATCGCACTAATGTCGACCGCTCCCCACAACGGAACCCGTGCAATGTTCTATCTCTTGCTGACATTCTTCGGCTGCATGACTGGAGTCACCGCCGTGCTGTTTGGCTTTGGCGGCGGCTTCGTCGTCGTGCCATTGCTGTACCGCATGCTCCTGGCCAGCCACGGTGCAGACGACCCGATCGGCCAATCGGCGATGCACATTGCCGTCGCCACCTCGACCTGCGTAATGATCGTCAACGCCCTGATCGCCAGCGAAAAACACTACCGCGCGGGTAATCTGATTCGTCATTACCTGTGGCCGTTGGGCGGGTACATCGGAGCAGGCGCAGTGGTCGGCGCCGGGGCCGCCATGTGGGTGAGCGGCGAGGTGATTCGCTATGCCTTCATCGCCTACCTCGGCGCGACCATCGCGGATTGCCTGTTCAGGCGCGGATTTCTTACGCACACCAGTAACGAAATCCCACGGCCATTGGGCACGGCGGAAGTGTCAGCGGGCGGTGTCGGCATCGGCGCCATCGCCACATTTCTCGGCGTGGGCGGCAGCGTCATGACCGTGCCGTTGTTGCGCCGCTGCGGCTTGAGCATGTCCCAGGCAACCTCCATGGGCAACCCGCTCAGCTTGCCCGTTGCACTAGCCGGCACGCTGACCTACATGGCGATGGCGGGGGTCACCGAGTTCGATCTGGGGGCATGGTTTGTCGGCTACGTGGATCTGCTGGCCTTTGCACTGTTGACGCTGGGTTCGTTACTCGGCGTCAGACTGGCCACGCCGTGGATCGGCAAGATCCCGGACCGACTGCACGCACAAGTCTACATCGGCTTATTGGGCCTGGTGATGGCGAGCATGATCGTGCCAAATGTTATGTAATGAGCCGTACAAACTGCAGAAGTAACAGTAGCTACACGACATTCAGCGTCTCGGACGTCACCCTGAGCCGGGCAACCGCGCCTCGCGAATAACAAAGTGATCCAGATTCTCGATATTCGCACTGAACACCCCGAACGTCTGCTCGGGGTTTTTCTTGCTTGGCACCTGTTTCAACTCCGGCGTCACGCCATAAAAGAAACAAAACAACTCAGCGTCGCTGTCGACGGCGTGCTTGATCTCTTGCAGAAACGCCGTGCGCTTGCGGTAGTTCTCGATCAGTTTTTTGCTCAGGTAAACGTTGACCGAATATGGCTTCTTCTTCGCCTCATCCGCCTGCTTGAACCAGACCTTCTGCTCGAAATCGATGCGAAAGCTCTGGGTGTAATCCTTGATCTCCTTGATCTTGCCCCAGTAAATCAGCCCCTTATTGTCCGTCAGGTATTCGATCTTCTTGAAGAACGAGCCATAAGGTGCGGTGTGCTCGCCGATTTTCAGCGGCATACGCTTGAGCAGCTCCTTGTCCTCGAAGTTCGACACGAAACACTCCACCGGATGGGCGAAGACACTGGTCTTGTCCGGTGCCGATTCGCGGGGCGGATGCTCTGGGGTACTCACTGCCGAAGGTGATCCCGGGGCGTCTCGGAGGGTGTCCGCCGTCGCCGCAGGATTTGATGGCTTACGCACATACTGACGCCGGGTCAGCAACAATTCCGACGGAAAATGCTCTTCGCGGCTGTCATCCGTTTCCGCACCGTCCATACCCAATGCCGGCGTCTTGATACTGACGTAAGGGCAATCCGCCACATGCCGCGTGCCAGGGGTGTTCTTGAAATGCGGGGTGCGCACGTAATTGACGTTTTTTGCGTTGAACGTCGTCAACACATTTGCCGCATCGAACGCCGATCGACAGGCATCGTTGGGGCACTGGAAGTGTTCCTTGGTGGAATCGAAGGCCATGGTCTCGTCGAAATTGAGATCGCGCACGTCATAGATCGACAGCTTGTCGTCGAGACTGAGGCAGTAGGCGAGGTCGAATTTCATGAAAGGCTCGGATTCTTGAGTAGAACGCGTATTAATAGCGAGAGCCGCGCCAGGTTGCACTGACTGTTTTCAACCCCGCAAAACCCAAGGCACACCCTGCCCCCCTGTAGGAGCGAGCTTGCTCGCGAAAACCAAGAGCACCACCGGGCCGCGTCACCGGCGCCGATACCATCGAGCTTCTTTATCATTGCATCACTACCGAGGGAGAGATTCTGGCCGGCTGGTCACGCGGTACGGTAGGCGTGGATCAGGCAGGGCGGACCACGCTGGCGTTTGTGTGGGGCTGGCTGTCCGGGGCGACCGGGGGTGGTGAGTCGAGTTATGTGGAGGTTGTTGCCTAGCGGGCTTACGTCCATTGGAACCAGCAGGCTGCGCAGGTCAGCCAGCTCGCCAGCCAACCTTCAAAGCGCGTCTTCGCCCGCCACCGCTACACGATTCCTGCCTGAGCGTTTTGCCTGGTACAGCGCGCTGTCCGCCAGGCTGTAGGCGGTATCGAAATCCGTTCCCACTGCGTTGGCGCTCACACCGAAACTCGCGGTGATCTGCCGATTCACGGGGCTGCCAAACACA
This sequence comes from Pseudomonas sp. 14P_8.1_Bac3, assembly GCF_025466085.1. GTDB lineage: Bacteria > Pseudomonadota > Gammaproteobacteria > Pseudomonadales > Pseudomonadaceae > Aquipseudomonas. The sequence goes on along the minus strand of NZ_JANLOD010000031.1, from coordinate 16,726 downwards.
TGCGCGGCAATCGCCTCGCGCATGGCTTCCGCCAGGCTCAAGCCTTCGCTGATCTCGCCAGCGGGGATCAGCACGGTAAATTCCTCACCGCCTACCCGGCCGATTTTCCCGCTGTCGCCCACGATCCGGCGCAGGCAGCCGACGATGCCCTGAATGACCGCATCCCCGGCAGGGTGGCCGAACTCGTCGTTCACTTGCTTGAAGTGATCGATGTCCAAAACGATCATCACCGCCCCGACTTTTTGCAGGGTCTGCACGGACAGATCAATCACGGCACTGCGATTGAGCACGCCCGTCAGGCCATCGTGCGTCGCGCGGTATTCGAGCTGGCGGGCCAATATCTGCAGTTGCGCATTCAGGGTATTCATCTCGCGCTCGGCCCGGTCGCTGCGACCAATCAACCGGCGGGTTTCGCGCATCAAACGCCCGAAGTGCGACGTCATGTCGGCCAGCGAGCGCCGATACGTTTCGGCATCAGCCTCGCTTAGCGCCAACGTCGAGCGAGCGCGCTCGAGCGCATCGTTCTCGCTTTTGAACAGGTCGGGCGCCGCGTCACCCAAATCCCCGACGGATGCGACTGGAGCGTTCATGTGGGTCATTACCTCAGGTCGTGATCGCGTGGTCATTGAAAATAATGGCTTCGAAGTCCGCCTTCAGCTCCTCGCCAAACTCAAAAATCGTTTCGTCTTCTTCATCGTGGTACCAGTTCACTTCGATCCGGTTGCCCGCCTGAGCCGATTGATCCAGCGCATCGAAAAAGCTGAACAACATTTTGGTACTGGAGCTATTGAAATACGCCAACGCGATATTGGTCGTGATCGTCGCGTCGTTGCGGCTCTCCAGAAAGCTCCGCAGTTGCTGGAGTATCGGCGCATAAAAAGCTGCGGCGTTTTCGGGGTAAGACTCGCCTTTTATCGACAGCAGGTTTTGATCGAAACGAAAGTCCACTTCCGGCGATGTTGCGGTGGCGTGAATGTAGAAATTATCCATAACGCTCTCGACTCAAATGATGGCTTTAAGACAAAACAGGGTAGTGTCCGGGTCATCCGCTCGGGGATGAAAGTCAAACTCCAGGGGCGCGGATGCGTCGCGCGCCATCGTCAGAAAACCCAGGCCGGCACCCTTGCTGTCCACGGGCGTTTCCGCGCGCAAGCTCACCTTGTAAGCCTGCTTGATCTCATCAAGTGACATGTTGCGCAACGGTTCGAGCTTCTCACGCAGACGATCAACATCCGTGGAAGCGATAGGGTTGGCGCAGAGCATCAAGTGGTGTTCGCCGTCTTTGCTGATACACACCGCGCCCTGGCGCAATGCCGACTCGTCGGTCACCGTGGTTTGCAGCAAATCCGAGGAGTAATGCAGGATGTTCTGCGACAGCTCGACAAACGACGAGAACAACTTGCGGCGTGTCGGACCACTCACCCCGGAGATTTCAAGTTGCAGTTTCACCACTTCCGCCATCGCCGAAATGATGTGATGCGAGAAGTAACCCATGTGATAAAAAATGACATTCCGTTGTTGGGCCAAATCGAAAAACGTGCAGTCGTGATGCACAGACGCGGGATTAAGCATCATCAATTCCTAATGCGGGCACAAAAAAGGGTCACATCGTCACGACGGGTTTGTTCTCCCTGCCAGGCTGCAAACGTGCGCTGCAACGCTTCGCAGATTTGCGATGACGATTTATCACGGTGTTCCACTATCGTTTCGAACGCCTTGCGTTTACCGAAGGCGATTTTTTTCGGACCACCGATCTGGTCCGTAAGGCCATCCGTGGCAATGAAAATCAGACTGCCCGGCGGCAGGTGCACCGTGCTCACGGTCCACGCGTAGTCCAGCCCGCTGTCCACGTAACCGACGCCGATGCGCTGACCGGCAATGGTTTCCACCTGATCGGCCTGCGGGGTCAACACATTCAGCGACATCCGCGCCCCGGCAAAACTCAACACCTGCGTGGCCGAATCGAACCAGAAAAACGCCGCGTCCAGGCCGTCATCCGATTCCGGCGTGCCATCCAGTCCGTTGACCTGCCCGAGCAGACCTTTAACGCCCCGGTTAACCGCAGACAAAAGCTGCCCAGGGTCGCTCGGCCCTATCTGGGTCAGCGCCTGGGTTAACGAAGAGGAGGCGATCAACGTCATGAACGCGCCCGGCACGCCGTGACCGGTGCAGTCGGCAATCGCCCCGAACCACCCGGTCGGGTAGGCGCAGAAATGATAAAAGTCGCCACCCACCACATCCCGCGGCTCCCACAGCAACGTCGCGTCATCCAGCGTCAGCGCCAATGCATCACGCGAGGCCCGAAGCATCGCCCGCTGAATCACACTCGCGTACTCGATGCTCTGCATCATCTGACGGTTCTTCTCGGCCTGCATGGCCGCAACCACCGCCATCAACTCCAGACCATTGCCCAAACCGGCGAACCGGCCGTTTCTCGTCACGATAAAACCGTCGGCGAGCGCCTTCTCCCCATACTCCACCGTCTTGAACGTCAACGCCTCGATGCTCATCTCGGCATCGACAATCAACGGTTCCTTGTCCATAAACGCCATGCAGCTTTTCTTGTCGTACAGTTCACGGTGGAACGGTTTGCTCATCTGCGACAGGAAAATATTGCGGTTGATCAGACCCACCGGGCGCGACTCTTCAACCACCGCCAGACACACGATATCGCGCTGCGCGGTGAACATTTCCATGACCAGGTTATTGGTGCTATCCAGACTGATCGCAGGCGCTTCATTACATAAATCACCGGCGCACTTGTGGTCCTTGGGCAGCTTGGGATGCATGAAAGTGAAGTGTTCTGCGTTCATAACTGAATCATCGCACCGGGTAAATGGGGGATGATGGCAGGGTGATGTTAAGGTGATATGACAGCTGGCGGGTATTTGTACAACTTTGGAGAGAGAGTGGTCTGGAGCGTACGGGCTACGGATCGCGAAAGGTCATCACTCGAGACAGCGGTGACGATCGGTAACCCTGCCAACTTGCCGATCATGAACGATAGACTTAGTCTAGGTTAGCTAACTTGATGGAGGTGTCACATGAGCGAATGGGTGCAGGTGAACATGCACGAAGCCAAGTCCCAATTATCGCAGCTCGCTGAGCGGGTATGGGATGGCGATAAGGTCGTGATTGCCAAAGCCGGTAAACCTTATCTGGATCTGCTACCCCACGTCGACGCACCGCGTACACGCAAGCCGGGTCGACTGAAGGGTAAAATTTGGATGTCTCCAGATTTTGACACTACCCCTGATGACATCATCGATGCGTTCGAGGGCCCGCTATGAGGCGCTTGCTATTGGATACCCACGCTTTTCTCTGGTGGTTATCCGACAATCCCTCACTGGGTGCGGAGGCTCGACTACTCATAGGTGAACCACGAAATCAGGTTTTGGTGAGTGCCGCTTCGATTTGGGAAATATCGATCAAGCAGGCAAAAGGGATGCTGGAGGTTCCGGAGGATCTTGAAGCGCTGGTAGAGGACGAAGGGTTTACGAAGCTACCCATTTCGCTGTTCCACGGCCAACAAGCGGGCAAGCTCCCAGAAATTCATCGCGACCCGTTTGATCGGATGCTAATCGCTCAAGCTCAGGCAGAAGGATTGGAATTGGTTACCGCTGACGGGATTATTCCGCGATATGGGATAAGGGTTGTATCGGCTCGTTCGTGAAGCGGGGCGCTAAAGCAGGCATCCACAGCTGCAGTTTTTGTCTGACTTCCTGAAATGTGGTCGAACTCGCCCAGGTGTCTCCCCCGTTGTACTTCTCCATCGAGATTTTTCTGCCTGGTTCCGCAGGTTTTGTTTGCCTGTGAGGTGGATGAATTAGCCTAAGTGGATTCAGAATTTATCGTATGCTTCCGCAGCATTACTCTTTTAATCCGATTTATAGATTCAAACATTGCAGCTAAGTTGAAAGAGGTAAGCGGCGTCATACACTTTTTTTCCCAGCAAAGCCTCCAAGGCTCTCAGTTGCTCGTCCGTAAGGTTGTATCCCTCCCATCCCTGCTGCTCAGCAGTCCAACCCATGAGGTTTTTGATTTCCTGGTCTTGCCCAGCCGGTAACTTCACTTCGAATGCCAGCAGTTCATTATGTTTCTAAAAAGCTTCGATGACGTAAATTATGGTTTGGTTTGCTCGTCAGTATTAGGGCCATAGTCTCCGAAATGGCGAGTCACTTAGATTGCCATTTGTCCCGATAGACGAACGCCACCTGATAGTCATAAGAGTGCAACCGAATGATATGGTGAAAATGGGGCTGAAGAGTGCTAAGCCAGTCGGGAGGTACATTTAAGCCGCCATTGTTTACATGTTTCTCAATGGGTATGCCCAGAGCTTCAATGACGGAGCCATCATTGCCAAAGTCTTTAGACAATTCTTCCCCTTCGCCCATCTCGGTTTTTTTGTCATACCACTCCAGCCTGATTTTCAGTCCCATAACGTCCTCACAAATATTTTTTGATGCTTCGATTTTTCTTCGGTGGGTCCAGTTGTGCGCCAGTCTCATAGTCGAAAGAACCTAGGTGGCTGCCATCACTTGAACGATAGGCTTCAAGTTCACCATGTGAAGAATCCCATTCGTAGATTGTTCTACCTTTCGTATCAATCCAGCGATCCCGAAAACCTCCCGCGTATGGGGTTTTCTTTTTTGCTCTTCTCAATCCAGGAAATGCGGTGATGTCTTCTGTGTTGGGGGCTGGGTGATAAGTGTGGTTAGCTTCGGCTGTGCCTTTGCCTCTGGCACTCATCACAATATAAACCGGCCTTACCCCCGATCCCGCCGGAAACACAAGAATGAAATCCTTGTACTCCGGCGGATACACCGGGTTCACGATGATGCTGTCAGCCGCTTTCGTCGGTGGGTAAACCCAAATATGCGGCGCTTGTGGCGCAGCCTCCAACGCCGGAATGCCTAGAATGTCGGAACCATCAACGGCCGGCGTCCAGATCAGTTCAACGCCATCACCCAGATCAGCCACCTGCTGACTGCCGCGCAATGTGAACTGCACAACATCAATCATTTCCCAATCGCGATTTTTGCCGGTGTAAAAACCGTAGCCCTTGAGGCTGCCGTCAGTCTGTTGCTCGACTCGCAGGCGAACGCGGGTGCGGGCCTGTTTGAGCGCACGGAGTTGGTCTTCGGTGTAAAGCGAGCTATCGCCCAGATTCGCGGGTGTGATCAACGCGACGAGGACCACCAACGCCGCCGCGACCGTACCTGCGGCTGCGACGGGGACAGCGGCGAATGCCGAGCCGGCCAAGGCGAGGGAGCCCAGACCAATGGGAATCGCGGTGCCACTGATTTTCCTCAGTGGCACCGCACCGGATTCATCCGCTTCGCGAGCACCCAGCAGAATCAGGTCGCCATAGTCTTTGAGGCTATCGGTCGGCACCATCCCTGAGGGATTCGAATAATCAATGATGGCGTCCGGCAGCTTGCAGGACTTGGCGAAGACACAGCCGGCTCGAGCGGGTGTCTGCTTTTCCGTTATCACCTGACGACTGCGTTCGAAGGCGTCTTGCCTGGCCAGCATGGCCTCGTAGGACTTTTGCCTGGCGTCCCGTTCAGCCAATTCGGTGGCCGTCATGTAGCGGTAGGTGACGTGATGCCCATCACCTGAGGGGGGATTCTGAACCTGCGGAATGTCCTTATTGCCAGCCACTGATCACCCTTTCGTCCATCCATCGGCAGCTCCAGAACAGAGCTGCGCGACGTTAACGAACGTGGTTGATCGTGGCTGTAGGACGAGTCCTGAATGGCGCTAAGGGCTTTCTCTTTTTATCAGAAGGGCTGCGCAGTCTTCATTCATAGGTGTCGATTAAGTTTTCCATGCCCTAATCACTCAAACTTTAACCGCTCCACGTTCTGAAACAGTGAAGCGGTGAACTCCTCGCGGTCGCTTGAATGGTGGGGCACGCAACGTGATCGCTCCGGAAACAGACTTTGCAGCAATTCCCTTGTGGGAGCGGGCTTGCTCGCGAAGGCTTCAGTGAGTACGCCACAAAAAAAATCCGCTGCCTGAGATTCAAGCAGCGGATTTTTTATACAGCAATGAACAATCAGAAGCCCCGCAACACTCGTGACGCCTTACGCCACCATGACCCCCGCTGATTGAAAGGATCATCCGCCAGTACACAAGGCATATCGCGCAACCTAATCCACGGTTCATCCTGCCAGTGCAGCATGCAGAGCGACATCTTTGGCCAGTCCAGCACGCTCAACGTTGGCCGTTCTACTGACTGCGATGGACGCGCATCACGTAGCGCCGGGACGACCTGGTGAGTCAACCACTCACGTAACAACCGGTTCCCCGGCGCGTAGTGATACACCAGCAACGCATACGCACCTGACTCGCTGAGCATCAGTCTTTTTTCAGGTTGGCCGTGGTAGTCAATCAGCAGCATATGCCGCTGATTCTCGTCCTGTTTGCCGACCACGCGATCACTCAGATGAAAGCCCATTAACCGGCCTAGACCGCGGGCGCAGAACCATGACTGGTTATCCAGGAGGAGAGCGTGCAGGGCAAGGTTGTGGCGGGTGAATACTGTTGGGATGAATGGATCAAGCATGACCGATCTAGCGTCGTAACGTAGGGATGAATAAAGTTTTAAGCAGGTAACGGGAATCACAGCTAACACAACATATTTACGCTGAAGAATGAAGCGGCCCGAAACCGGTAAACGCCGCGCAATAAAAAGCCCCGATTAGATCGGGGCTTTTGCTTTTTTCGATTTATCGATTCGGACAGTAGTCGTTAAATCGCGGCGAAGCCGGGATTAATCCCAGCTCAACGCCCCACCAGTCTGATACTCAATAACCCGCGTCTCAAAGAAATTCTTCTCTTTCTTCAAGTCCATAATCTCGCTCATCCAAGGGAACGGGTTAGTCGTCCCTGGATACTCTTCCTTTAACCCAATCTGCGACAAACGACGGTTAGCGATGAACTTGAGGTAGTCCTCCATCATCGCCGCGTTCATGCCGAGTACACCGCGAGGCATGGTATCCCGCGCATATTCGATCTCCAGCTGAGTGCCCTGCAGAATCATCTGCGAAGCCTCTTCCTTCATCTCGGCATCCCACAAGTGTGGGTTTTCGATTTTGATCTGGTTGATCACGTCGATGCCGAAGTTCAGGTGCATGGATTCGTCGCGCAGGATGTATTGGAACTGCTCGGCGACGCCGGTCATTTTGTTGCGGCGGCCCATGGAGAGGATCTGGGTGAAGCCGCAGTAGAAGAAGATGCCTTCCAGCACGCAGTAGTAGGCGATCAGGTTGCGCAGCAGTTCTTTGTCGGTTTCGACGGTGCCGGTTTCGAACTTCGGATCGGAGATCGAACGGGTGTATTTGAGGCCCCAGGTGGCTTTTTTCGCGACCGATGGGATCTCGTGGTACATGTTGAAGATCTCGCCTTCATCCATGGCCAACGATTCGATGCAGTACTGGTAGGCGTGGGTGTGGATCGCTTCTTCGAACGCTTGGCGCAGGATGTACTGGCGGCATTCCGGGTTGGTGATCAGGCGGTACACGGCCAGGACCAGGTTGTTGGCCACCAGGGAGTCGGCGGTGGAGAAGAAGCCGAGGTTGCGCATGACGATGCGGCGCTCGTCGTCGGTCAGGCCTTCCGGGTCTTTCCAGAGGGCGATGTCGGCGGTCATGTTGACTTCTTGCGGCATCCAGTGGTTTGCACAACCGTCCAGGTATTTCTGCCAGGCCCAGTCGTACTTGAAGGGTACGAGCTGGTTGAGGTCCGCGCGGCAGTTGATCATGCGCTTTTCGTCGACGGCGACGCGGGCGGAGGCGCCTTCGAGTTCGGCGAGGCCTTCGGCGATGTCGAGGTTGTCGAGGGCGGCCTTGGCGCGAGCGATGGCGGCGGAGTCGGACGCGGTCACGGCGCGAGCTTCTTGAGCGGCCACGCCACCGGCGGTGTCGAGGCGGTCCATGTTGGCTTCAGTCGCGTGGCCGGCGTTGGCGCCTTTGACCACGGTGTCGCCGCTGTCTTCTTTGTCGAATTCGTCCCAGCTCAGCATGACGTGTCGTCTCCTGCGTGAGGGCCAGATGCCCGTGTGAAAACTGATCGGTTGGTTTTTCACACGACCGTACTGGCCGCGTTGGATAGCGTTTTTTGCAGCGGTACACGCAGGCAAATAAACATAATTTTGTACGGGGTTCCGAGAGCCTCTGAGGGCGCAGAAATCGATGAGGACTTCGGCGTGGGCTTCAGACTGGCTGTCATCCCTGTAAGGGAATATTGCAGGCCCGTTTAAGCCGGCATTATAGGGAAATTTTCGCGGCCGTGGTGGGGCGAATCCGCGCATGGAGCGGTCGGGAAGGGAGGTTTTTCGGTCGGAGCGAGGGTTTACAGGGCTTTGGCTGGATATCGCGGGCGAAGATTTTTTTTCTGAAATTTTGACGTGCTACTTTTTTGTTCAAAAAATAGCCAGAAAAACGGGTTTTTCACTACATCTTGTGTTTTGAGTCGATTTTCGACGACCCCAGACACAACTAGGCCCGACCGAAGTCGGGCTATAAAGTCTCGCTCGGCGATCAGCTGAGGCGAGCTGCACCGACGTGGTCAGCACCATCGGCAGCAAGTTTGTTTGCTCCAACGTGGTCAGCACCATCGGCAGCAAGTTTGTTTGCACCGACGTGGTCAGCACCATCAGCAGCGAGTTTGTTTGCGCCTACGTGGTCAGCGCCATCGGCGGCCAGTTTGCTTGCGCCGACATGATCAGCGCCGTCAGCAGCGTAAGAGGCTTCGGTGGTGAAAGCAGCCGAACCAGTACGGTCGTAACCGTCGGCAGCAAAGGTGTTGGCGGCCAGTACGGACAGGGTAAGGGCGAGAATCAGTTTGGTTTTCATAAGAGTGGCTCCAGTGTTGTTGGCGTTGTGCCTTGGTGTGGAATTCATACTACGCCGACTAATTTGATTAAAAAGCGCAAATAAACGCTTAAAGCAATCGTATAAATAGATATATACGGTCCGGCGCTTCATCAGCCTTGAACGGCGGGCGGGTGGGTCGAATCGTGAAGAGGGGAGGTGGGTGATCAGCCGTTGGTGCAGCCGTTACCCATGACGCTGTAGCGCAGGATGTGGCGTTGACCGTTGGAGTCGTCGTACTCCATTTTGGCCGGGACCACTTCACACACGTTGGGGATTTCGCTCATGGAGATAACTTTGGCGATGTCGAGGTGGGTTGAGTAAGTGTATTCCTCGATGGCCGGTTTTTGCTGTGCGACATCAGTCGGGCTCTCGTCTGCCATGGCGGTTGCGCAGAGGCTGGAGAGGGCCAGAACTAATAAAGCTTTCATTTCGGTTCTACCTTTTAGCGGTCGAGTGGGGTCACGCAACCTTTTTGGGGTTGCGTGTGGAACTTGATTACCGGGGGTTTGATTAACTGCCTTCGTGGGGGCTGCAACTGGGTTAATCAGGGTTTGCCTTGTTGGCGGGATTGATTTTAGGCGTGGGGGTGGCATTCATATAGATGGGGTTTTGATAAACACCTTTGACAGATTTCGTAACAATCACCAAATAACCTGCAGGCGGAACGATCATCACCCTGTAGGAGCCAGCTTGCTGGCGATAAACCTGCGAGCGACACGGGGTGTCAGGATTTGCGCGTCATCGTTCACGACCATCGCGAGCGTGCTCGCTCCTACAGGGGTTGCGGTGTATTCGGACAATTTGTAGGGACTTGTTACTACCATCGTCGAATGGTTCTATAAGCCCCGCCCGGCTACAACTGGCGCCATACAAAAACAACTATTCCACCGAGGTAAGAAAGATGAGTGCGGCTTCTCTGTATCCCGTTCGTCCCGAGGTAGCGGCCAACACGCTCACCGACGAGGCAACCTACAAAGCCATGTACCAGCAGTCGGTCGTCAACCCTGACGGCTTCTGGCGCGAGCAAGCCAAGCGCCTCGACTGGATCAAGCCTTTCACCACGGTGAAACAGACTTCCTTCGACGATCACCATGTCGACATCAAATGGTTCGCCGACGGCACCCTCAACGTTTCCTACAACTGCCTCGACCGTCATCTGGCCGAGCGCGGCGATCAAGTCGCGATCATTTGGGAAGGCGATGACCCGGCCGAAAGCCGCAACATCACCTACCGCGAACTCCACGAACAAGTCTGCAAGTTCGCCAACGCCTTGCGCGGCCAGGATGTGCACCGCGGCGACGTAGTGACGATCTACATGCCGATGATCCCCGAAGCCGTGGTCGCCATGCTGGCCTGCACCCGGATCGGCGCGATTCACTCGGTGGTGTTCGGTGGTTTCTCGCCGGAAGCCCTGGCCGGTCGCATCATCGACTGCCGCTCGAAAGTGGTGATCACTGCCGACGAAGGCGTCCGTGCCGGCAAGAAGATCTCGCTCAAGGCCAATGTCGACGACGCGCTGACCAACCCGGAAACCAGCAGCATCCAGAAGGTCATCGTGTGCAAGCGTACCGGTGGCAACATCAAGTGGAACCAGCACCGCGACATCTGGTACGAAGACCTGATGAAAGTAGCGGGCACCGTCTGCGCGCCGAAAGAAATGGGCGCTGAAGAAGCGCTGTTCATCCTTTACACCTCCGGTTCCACCGGCAAGCCGAAGGGCGTGCAGCACACCACCGGCGGTTACCTGCTTTACGCAGCGATGACCCACGAGCGCGTGTTCGATTACCGTCCGGGCGAAATCTACTGGTGCACCGCCGACGTCGGCTGGGTGACCGGCCACAGTTACATCGTCTACGGCCCGCTGGCTAACGGCGCGACCACTTTGCTGTTCGAAGGCGTGCCGAACTACCCGGACATCACCCGGGTGGCGAAGATCGTCGACAAGCACAAGGTCAACATCCTCTACACCGCACCGACCGCAATCCGCGCGATGATGGCGGCGGGCACGGCAGCCGTTGAAGGCGCCGATGGCAGCAGCCTGCGCCTGCTCGGTTCGGTCGGCGAGCCGATCAACCCGGAAGCGTGGGACTGGTACTACAAGAACGTCGGCAAGTCCCGTTGCCCGATCGTCGACACCTGGTGGCAGACCGAAACCGGCGGCAACATGATGAGCCCGCTGCCGGGCGCTCACGCCCTCAAGCCGGGTTCTGCGGCGCGTCCGTTCTTCGGTGTGGTGCCGGCGTTGGTCGACAACCTGGGCAACATCATTGAAGGCGTGGCCGAGGGCAACCTGGTGATTCTCGATTCCTGGCCAGGCCAGGCGCGCACGCTGTATGGCGACCACGACCGTTTCGTCGACACCTACTTCAAGACCTTCCGCGGCATGTATTTCACCGGTGACGGTGCGCGTCGTGACGAGGACGGTTACTACTGGATCACCGGGCGTGTGGACGACGTGCTCAACGTGTCCGGCCACCGCATGGGCACCGCCGAGATCGAGAGCGCGATGGTTGCGCACCCGAAAGTCGCAGAGGCTGCCGTGGTGGGTGTGCCGCACGACATCAAGGGTCAGGGCATTTATGTGTATGTCACCCTTAAAAATGGTGAAGAGCCGAGCGAGCAGTTGCGCCTGGAACTGAAGAACTGGGTGCGCAAAGAGATCGGCCCGATTGCTTCACCGGATGTGATCCAGTGGGCGCCGGGGCTGCCGAAGACCCGTTCGGGCAAGATCATGCGCCGGATCCTGCGCAAGATTGCTACCGCCGAGTATGAAGGGTTGGGGGATATTTCGACCTTGGCCGATCCGGGTGTGGTGCAGCATTTGATTGATACGCATAAGACGATGAATGTGGCTTAAGCGTCTGTTCTGAGTCAGTGAAAGCCCTGTCCGGTGTTTGCCGGATGGGGCTTTTTTGTGTCTGGGGATTTTGTGTGGGCAGGGCGGGCCTCTTCGCGGGCAAGCCCGCTCCCACAGGAATCTTCAGTGGACACAATATTGGCGAACAACCCAAAAACCTGTGGGAGCGGGCTTGCTCGCGAACGCGCCCGCCCAGACACTCTCTGACATCAACCAATAATTATCGGCTTCATCCGTCGTCCATTTCCCGCTGTTACCCGCGCCCCTTCAAGTAACTGAATGTGTAACCGCCCGCACCGATGCGGGGCGATGGGAAACGCCCATCCCCATCACTGTGCCTGTCCAATCCCGGAAAAAAATAAGAAGCCACGCCGTGCTTGCCGGATTAGAAGGCTTTGCCAATAATAGGCCCGCAATTTGCAGCATAGATCGGTTCACTGTCTTTTGCTCTTGCATGAATTTGCAGGGCTGTCAACGTGCCCATTCGGCTTTCTCGGTGCTTCTGTAATTTGTTGTCGCATTGAAGAAATATCGACTTCGGGCCTGTCGTTAGAATGCCGATCACTCGCTCGTCGTCGTCCGCGTTGAAATCAGCGCGCGATTCGTAGGACGCAGCAATCGCTTTGCGTAGTACTCATTCGCATATTGGGCTATCGCTCACTCTGCCGTTTCAGCCCTTTACCGATGGAGTCCCAAGATGAAGAAACTCGTGCTGCTTGGCGCCCTGGCACTGTCCGTGCTGTCCCTGCCAACCTTTGCCGATGACAAGCCTGTGAAAATCGGTATCGAAGCGGCCTACCCTCCGTTCGCTTCGAAAGCGCCGGACGGCAGCATCGTGGGTTTCGACTACGACATCGGCAACGCCCTGTGCGAAGAGATGAAGGTCAAGTGCGTGTGGGTCGAGCAAGAGTTCGACGGTCTGATCCCGGCACTGAAAGTGCGCAAGATCGACGCGATCCTGTCGTCCATGTCGATCACTGAAGACCGCAAGAAGTCCGTGGACTTCACCAACAAGTACTACAACACTCCGGCGCGTCTGGTCATGAAGGCCGGCACCCAGGTCAGCGAAGGCCTGACCGAGCTGAAGGGCAAGAACATCGGCGTGCAACGTGGTTCGATCCACGAGCGTTTCGCCCGCGAAGTCCTGGCCCCGCTGGGTGCCGAGATCAAGCCGTACGGTTCGCAGAACGAAATCTACCTCGACGTCGCTGCCGGTCGCCTCGACGGCACCGTGGCAGACGCTACGCTGCTGGATGACGGTTTCCTGAAAACCGACGCCGGCAAAGGTTTCGCCTTCGTGGGCCCGGCCTTCACCGACGTCAAATACTTCGGCGACGGCGTGGGTATCGCGGTGCGCAAGGGCGACGCGCTGAAAGACAAGATCAATAGCGCGATCACCGCCATTCGCGAGAACGGCAAGTACAAGCAAATCCAGGACAAATACTTCGCCTTCGATATCTACGGCAAGTAATACGTCCAGGCGACAAGTCCGAAATGGCGCAAGCAACAGGATCTCTGAGGTTTGCGCCATTTTTTCATCCCAACGTTCGAGGACCTGAATCATGTTGAAAGGCTACGGGGCTGTCATCCTCGATGGCGCATGGCTGACGCTTCAGCTCGCCTTGTCGTCCATGGCCCTGGCCATTCTCCTGGGGCTGATCGGCGTGGCGCTGCGTCTGTCGCCGGTGCGCTGGCTGGCCTGGCTGGGCGACCTGTATTCCACGGTCATCCGCGGGATTCCCGACCTGGTGCTGATCCTGCTGATCTTCTACGGCGGCCAGGACTTGCTCAACCGCGTGGCGCCGATGCTCGGCTATGACGACTACATCGACCTGAACCCGTTGGCCGCCGGTATTGGCACCCTGGGCTTCATCTTCGGTGCGTACCTGTCGGAAACCTTCCGCGGCGCGTTCATGGCGATCCCGAAAGGCCAGGCCGAAGCCGGCATGGCTTATGGCATGAGCAGTTTCCAGGTGTTCTTCCGGGTGCTGGTGCCGCAGATGATTCGCCTGGCGATTCCGGGTTTCACCAACAACTGGCTGGTGTTGACCAAGGCCACCGCGCTGATTTCGGTGGTGGGCCTGCAAGACATGATGTTCAAGGCCAAGCAGGCGGCCGACGCCACCCGCGAGCCTTTCACCTTCTTCCTCGCAGTGGCGGCGATGTACCTGGTGATCACCAGTGTCTCGTTGCTGGCATTGCGTCACCTCGAGAAGCGCTACTCGGTAGGCGTAAGGGCGGCTGAGCTATGATCTTCGACTACAACGTCATTTGGGAGGCCTTGCCGCTGTACTTCGGCGGCTTGGTGACCACCCTGAAATTGCTCGCCATCTCGCTGTTCTTCGGCCTGCTGTGCGCGTTGCCCCTGGGCCTGATGCGCGTGTCGAAGAACTCGGTCGTCAACATGAGCGCCTGGCTCTACACCTACGTGATCCGCGGCACGCCGATGCTGGTGCAGCTGTTTCTGATCTACTACGGCCTGGCGCAATTCGAAGCGGTGCGTGAAAGCATTTTCTGGCCATGGCTGTCGAGCGCGACCTTCTGTGCCTGCCTGGCCTTCGCCATCAATACCAGCGCCTACACCGCGGAAATCATTGCCGGCAGCCTGCGGGCCACGCCGAACGGTGAGATCGAAGCGGCCAAGGCCATGGGCATGTCGCGCTTCAAGATGTACAAGCGCATCCTGCTGCCGTCGGCCCTGCGCCGGGCGCTGCCGCAGTACAGCAACGAAGTGATCATGATGCTGCAGACCACCAGTCTGGCGTCCATCGTCACTCTGATCGACATCACTGGCGCCGCGCGCACGGTCAACGCCCAGTTCTACCTGCCGTTCGAGGCCTACATCACGGCCGGCGTGTTCTACCTGTGCCTGACCTTCATCCTGGTGAAACTGTTCAAACTGGCCGAGCGCCGCTGGCTGGGCTACCTGGCCCCGCGGAAGCACTGATATGGAACGCATCGATCACGTTTTGCCGTGGAGCCACCTGGGCAGCGAGCGCCAGCTGTCGGTGTTCAGCTTTGGGAATAGAGAGCGCACCGGCGGGCGCAAGGCCTACATCCAGGCCAGCCTGCACGCCGATGAACTGCCGGGCATGCGCACGGCCTGGGAACTGAAAAAGCGCCTGACCGAACTCGAAGCCCAAGGCTTGCTCAACGGTGTCATCGAACTGGTGCCGGTGGCCAATCCACTGGGTCTCGGTCAGCTGCTGCAAGGCAATCACCAAGGCCGTTTCGAGGCGGGCAGCGGCAAGAACTTCAACCGCGATTTCGTCGAGCTGAGCGCGCCAGTGGCCGCCGAACTCGATGGAAAACTGGGCGATGATCCGCACGCCAACATCCGCTTGATCCGTCAGGCCATGAGCGATCACCTGGCAGCGTTGCCAGGCGCGAGCAGCCAGTTGCAAGGCATGCAGCGCATCCTGCTCAGCCACGCCTGCACCGCCGACGTCGTGCTGGATTTGCATTGCGATGCCGAAGCCGCGCTGCACATGTACGCCTTGCCGCAACACTGGCCGCAGTGGCGTTCCCTCGCCGCGCACCTGGATGTGAAGGTGGGGCTGCTGGCGGAAGATTCCGGTGGCAGTTCCTTCGACGAAGCGTGTTCGCTGCCGTGGTTGCGTTTGTCGCGTCTGTTCCCGGACGCGCAGATTCCACTGGCGTGCCTGGCGACCACGATCGAACTCGGCGGGCAGGCCGACACCACGCGCGCCGATGCCCAGGCGCACGCCGAAGGCATCCTCGCGTTCCTCGCCGAGCAGGGTTTGATCAGCGGCGAATGGCCTGCACCTGCGCAGGACGCCTGCGAAGGCATGCCGTTCGAAGGCACCGAATTGCTGTTCGCGCCGCACCCTGGCGTGATCAGCTTTTTGCGCAAGCCCGGCGAGTGGATCGAAGCCGGCGACGAGATTTTTGAAGTGATCGATCCATTATCGGATCGTGTGAGCACGGTGTGTGCGGGTACGTCCGGGGTGCTGTTTGCCGTTGAACGGCTGCGTTATGCCCAACCCGGTTTCTGGCTGGCCAAGGTGGCGGGGCGCGAAGCGCTGCGTCACGGGCGCTTGCTCAACGACTGACTGACTGTTTTTGTGAGAACCGACCGCATGTACAAACTTGAAGTCCAAGACCTGCATAAACGCTATGGCAGTCACGAAGTGCTCAAGGGCGTGTCCCTGAAAGCGGCGGCTGGCGATGTGATCAGCATCATCGGCTCCAGTGGCTCCGGCAAAAGTACCTTCCTGCGCTGCATCAACCTGCTGGAACAGCCGCACGCCGGCCGCATCCTGCTGAACAACGAAGAGTTGAAGCTGGTGGCGAACAAGGACGGCGCGATGAAAGCCGCCGACCCGAAACAACTGCAGCGCATGCGTTCGCGCCTGTCGATGGTGTTCCAGCATTTCAACCTGTGGTCGCACATGACCGCGCTGGAAAACATCATGGAAGCGCCGGTCCATGTGCTCGGCATGTCCAAGGCTGAAGCCCGCGAGAAAGCCGAGCACTACCTGAACAAGGTCGGCGTGGCCCATCGTAAAGACGCTTACCCGGGCCACATGTCCGGCGGCGAGCAGCAACGCGTGGCGATCGCCCGTGCGTTGGCGATGGAACCCGAGGTGATGCTGTTCGACGAGCCGACCTCGGCCCTCGACCCGGAACTGGTCGGCGACGTGCTGAAGGTGATGCAGGCCCTGGCCCTGGAAGGCCGGACGATGGTGGTGGTGACCCACGAAATGGGCTTTGCCCGTGAAGTGTCGAATCAGTTGGTGTTCCTGCACAAAGGCGTGGTCGAAGAAAGCGGCAACCCGCGCGAGGTGCTGGTCAATCCACAGTCCGAGCGCCTGCAGCAATTTCTCTCGGGCAGCCTGAAGTAATCAGAACTGCCGTTGTGCACCGGGATCGTGCATGCTTCGCAATCCAGGAGCCGGCCCCAATCCCTGTGGGAGCGGGGGGGGGGGGGGGGGGGGGGGGGGGGGGGGGGGGGGGGGGGGGGGGG
>NZ_JANLOD010000054.1 GCF_025466085.1 Pseudomonas sp. 14P_8.1_Bac3 | reverse complement strand
TTAAAATTTGATTTTGACTCAATTATCGGTTGCGCGACCACCCCCGCTCCCACAGGTGCAGCATTACAGAACAAGAAAGTTGTGACCGACTGAGATTGAACCCTGAACCGAGGTCCCATCAACGAACCACTTCACGAGTGAATCGAACATGAGCGCCAACGTCGACCAGAACAACCGACCCGACTACGACACGGTCCTACAGGACATTGCCGATTACGTCCTGAACTTCAACATCGAGTCCAGGGAAGCCTTCGACACTGCCCGCAACTGCCTGATCGACACCCTCGGCTGCGGCCTGCTGGCCCTGCGTTTCCCCGAGTGCACCAAGCACCTCGGCCCGATTGTCGAAGGCACCGTCGTGCCGTTTGGCGCGCGCGTGCCTGGCACCCGTTTACGTCTCGATCCGGTCAAGGCGGCGTGGGACATTGGTTGTATCGTTCGCTGGCTCGACTACAACGACACCTGGCTCGCCGCCGAATGGGGGCATCCGTCCGATAATCTCGGTGGCATTCTCGCGGTGGCCGACCACCTGTCGCAGAAGCGCCTGGCGAATGGCGAGGCACCGCTGACCGTTCGCGCGGTCCTTGAAGCGATGATCATGGCCCACGAGATTCAGGGTGTTATTGCGCTGGAAAACTCCTTCAACCGTGTAGGCCTCGATCACGTCATGCTGGTGAAAGTCGCCTCGACCGCCGTGAGTGCCAAGCTCATGGGCGCCAATCGCGAGCAGCTGCTGTCCGCGTTGTCCCATGCCTTTGCCGACGGCCAGGCGTTGCGCACGTATCGCCATGCGCCGAATGCCGGCTCGCGCAAATCCTGGGCGGCGGGCGATGCGTCCAGTCGTGGCGTGCGTCTGGCTGACATCGCGATGCGTGGCGAGATGGGCATTCCCGGCGTGCTGACGGCGAAGCAGTGGGGCTTCTATGACGTGCTGTTCAGCCACACCAACAACGACCTGGCGCTCAAGCCCGACGACAAGCGTGCCTTCAGTTTCTCCCGGCCGTACGGCAGCTATGTGATGGAAAACGTACTGTTCAAAATCAGCTTCCCGGCGGAGTTCCATGCACAAACGGCGTGCGAAGCGGCGGTCACCTTGCACCCGCAGGTCAGGAACCGTCTGCACGAGATCGACCGAATCGTCATCACCACCCACGAGTCGGCGATCCGCATCATTTCCAAAGTCGGCCCCCTGGCCAACGCGGCGGATCGTGACCACTGCATTCAATACATGACTGCCGTCCCGCTGGCCTTCGGCAACCTGGTGGCCGAGCAGTACGAAGACGACTTCCACGCGTCGCATCCGATCATCGATGTGCTGCGCGAGAAAATGGTCATCGTCGAAGACCCGCAATACACCCGCGAATACCTGGAGGCGGACAAGCGCTCGATTGCCAATGCGATCCAGGTGTTTTTCAAGGACGGTTCGAGCACCGGGAAGGTGGTGGTCGAATACCCGATCGGGCATCGCCGTCGTCGTGCCGAGGGCATTCCGTTGCTGGAGGACAAGTTCAAGGCGAACCTGCTGACACGATTCACCCATCAGCGCAGCGCCGAGATCTTCGACCTGTGCAAGGATCAGGCGCGGCTTGAGGCAACACCGGTTAACCGGTTTGTGGATTTGTTTGTGATTTGAGGGACCGCGTTATCGTTCAATCGCCAGCAGGCTGGCTCCCACAGGGTCTTTGGTGATCACAAATCAACTGTGGGAGCCAGCCTGCTGGCGATGAGGCCAGAGCAGGCAATAGCGAATTACTTGAAACGCCGCTCAACACCTTTTTCAACGAGGATCTTCGCGGAAATTTCTTCAACGGAAAAATGCGTGGAATTGATGTGCGGAATGTTCTCGCGGCGGAACAGGTTTTCCACCTCGCGGACTTCGAATTCGCACTGGGCGTAACTCGAATAGCGGCTGTTGGGCTTGCGTTCGTTGCGGATCGCGGTGAGGCGGTCCGGGTCGATGGTCAGGCCAAACAGTTTGTGCTGGTGGGCGCGCAGGGCGCTTGGCAGGGTCAGGCGTTCCATGTCGTCTTCGGTCAGCGGGTAGTTGGCCGCGCGGATACCGAATTGCATGGCCATGTACAGGCAGGTCGGGGTCTTGCCGCAACGCGAAACGCCGACGAGGATCAGGTCGGCCTTGTCGTAGTAGTGCGTGCGGGCGCCGTCGTCGTTGTCGAGGGCGAAGTTCACCGCCTCGATGCGCTCCATGTAATTGGAGTTGGTGCCGATGGAATGGGACTTGCCGACGGTGTAGGAAGAGTGCTCGGTCAGTTCCTGTTCGAGCGGTGCCAGGAAGGTCGAGAAAATGTCGATCATGAAACCATTGGAGGTCGCGAGGATCTCACGGATGTCCTGATTGACGATGGTGTCAAAGATGATCGGCCGGAAGCCGTCGGTTTCGGCGGCCTTGTTGATTTGTTGTACCATGGCCCGCGCTTTATCCACGTTGTCGATGTACGGCCGCGTGAATTTGCTGAAGGTAATGTTTTCGAACTGCGCCAGGAGGCTTTGACCCAGGGTTTCGGCTGTGATGCCGGTGCCATCGGAGATAAAGAAAGCAGATCGTTTCATTTGCACCTTGGGCCTTAAGCTAGTAACGAATCTTGGATATGATAGGCGCGATTTGCCGGCCGCCATTGGCCCGCATTCTCACTTATTTTCCAGGTCCAGGCCATACAGCTGGCAAATGCTCCTATCGAGCGCCGGCGTCTGAGCTTTTCCAACACAGTTAGTGGAGAGATCACCTTGGTAGAGTACGTAGTTTCCCTCGACAAGCTCGGCAAAGACGACGTTGAGCACGTGGGGGGCAAGAACGCATCCCTGGGCGAGATGATCAGTAACCTTGCAGGTGCCGGTGTATCGGTGCCCGGTGGCTTCGCCACGACTGCTCAGGCTTATCGTGATTTTCTGGAACTGAGCGGTCTGAACGATCAGATCCACGCTGCCCTCGACGCCCTGGACGTCGATGATGTCAACGCCCTGGCCAAGACCGGCGCCCAGATCCGTCAATGGATCATGGAAGCCGAGTTCCCCGAGAAGCTCAACGCCGAGATCCGCACCGCATTCGCCACGCTGTCGGCCGGCAACCCTGACATGGCCGTGGCCGTGCGCTCTTCCGCGACGGCCGAAGACTTGCCGGATGCTTCCTTTGCCGGTCAGCAGGAAACCTTCCTGAACATCCGTGGTGTCGAAAACGTCATTCGCGCCGCAAAAGAGGTGTTCGCCTCCCTTTTCAACGATCGTGCGATTTCCTATCGCGTCCACCAGGGCTTTGACCACAAACTGGTTGCCCTGTCGGCCGGCGTACAGCGCATGGTCCGCTCCGAAACCGGCACCGCCGGCGTGATGTTCACCCTCGATACCGAATCGGGCTTCCGTGACGTCGTGTTCATCACCGGCGCCTACGGCCTGGGTGAAACCGTCGTGCAAGGCGCGGTGAACCCGGATGAATTCTACGTCCACAAAGGCACGCTGGCCGCCGGTCGCCCGGCGATCCTGCGTCGCAACCTGGGCAGCAAAGCGATCAAAATGATCTACGGCGAAGTCGCCACGGCCGGCAAGTCGGTCAAGACCATCGACGTCGACAAGGCCGACCGCGCGCGTTTCTGCCTCACCGACGCCGAAGTCAGCGAGCTGGCCAAGCAAGCGATGATCATCGAAAAGCACTACCAGTGCCCGATGGACATCGAATGGGCAAAAGATGGCGACGACGGCAAGCTCTACATCGTTCAGGCCCGTCCTGAAACCGTGAAGAGCCGCACCCAGGCTAACGTCATGGAACGTTACCTGTTGAAGGAAACCGGCACCGTGCTGGTGGAAGGTCGCGCCATCGGCCAGCGCATCGGCGCCGGCAAGGTCCGCATCATCAAGGACGTGTCCGAGATGGACAAGGTTCAGCCGGGCGACGTACTCGTCTCCGACATGACCGACCCGGACTGGGAACCGGTCATGAAACGCGCCAGCGCCATCGTCACCAACCGTGGCGGTCGTACCTGCCACGCGGCGATCATCGCCCGCGAGCTGGGGATTCCGGCCGTGGTCGGTTGCGGCAACGCCACCCAGCTGTTGAAAGACGGCCAGGGTGTGACCGTGTCCTGCGCTGAAGGCGACACCGGTTACATCTTCGAAGGTGAACTGGGCTTCGACATCAAGAAAAACTCCGTCGACGCCATGCCGGACCTGCCGTTCAAGATCATGATGAACGTCGGCAACCCGGACCGCGCCTTCGATTTCGCGCAACTGCCGAACGCCGGTGTGGGCCTGGCCCGTCTGGAATTCATCATCAACCGCATGATCGGTGTGCACCCGAAAGCGCTGTTGAACTACGACGGTCTGCCGCAGGACATCAAGGACAGCGTCGACAAGCGCATCGCCGGTTACGCCGATCCGGTCGATTTCTATGTCGACAAACTGGTGGAAGGCATCAGCACCCTGGCCGCGGCATTCACCCCGAAAAAGGTCATCGTGCGTCTGTCGGACTTCAAGTCCAACGAATACGCGAACCTGATCGGCGGCAAGCTATACGAGCCGGAAGAAGAAAACCCGATGCTGGGCTTCCGTGGGGCTTCGCGTTACATCAGCGAATCGTTCCGTGACTGCTTCGAACTCGAGTGCCGCGCCCTCAAGCGTGTGCGCAACGAGATGGGCCTGACCAACGTCGAAATCATGGTGCCGTTCGTCCGTACGCTCGGCGAAGCCAGCCAAGTGATCGATCTGCTGGCCGAAAACGGTCTGGCCCGCGGCGAGAACGGTCTGCGCATCATCATGATGTGCGAACTGCCATCGAATGCGATCCTGGCTGAAGAATTCCTCGAATTCTTCGACGGTTTCTCCATCGGCTCCAACGACCTGACTCAGCTGACGCTGGGCCTGGACCGTGATTCCGGGATCATCGCTCACCTGTTCGACGAGCGTAACCCGGCGGTCAAGAAGCTGTTGGCGAACGCGATTGCCGCGTGCAACAAGGCCGGCAAGTACATCGGCATCTGCGGTCAGGGCCCTTCGGACCACCCTGACCTGGCCAAATGGCTGATGGAGCAGGGCATCGAAAGTGTTTCGCTGAACCCTGATTCCGTGCTGGAAACCTGGTTCTTCCTGGCGGAAGGTCAAGCTTCGGCCTGATCACCCCTGTAGGAGCGAGCATGCTCGCTCCTACAGGTTAAGCGACCATCATTCAAGCAGGGCGGGCCCCGACCGGATGCCGCCCTTTTTTGTGCAAGAGCATTATGCAAAGCAGCAGCAACCTATTTCCTGTCGCCCTGATCAGCGCCGAGCGGCGCGGCGATCTGAGCGAAGACGTCTATCGTTTGAAACCCGGCAACAGCCCTGACGGCACCGTCGAGCTGGCGGTTACGCGTCTCGGCCTGGCCGATGAGCCAGCGGTGCGTGGCGTACCAGTGATCTTGTTACACGGCAGCTTTTCCAATCGTCGTTTCTGGTTTTCGCCAAAAGGCCTGGGCCTCGGTGCTTACCTGACGCGCCTGGGCTTCGATGTGTGGATTCCGGAGATGCGTGGCCACGGCCTGTCCCAGCGCAACCAGAGCTACCGCAAGAACCGCGTCGCCGACTACGCACGTTACGACTTGCCGGCCATTGGTGCGTTCGTGCGTGAGCAGAGTGGCCAGGTGCCGCACTGGATCGGTCACTCACTGGGTGGCATAACCCTGGCGGCGGCGCTGGGTGGCCAGTACATCGGTGAGCCGGTGGTGGCCTCCGCAGCGTTCTTCGGTACGCAAGTCAGCCGCACCTATTGGCCGTTGAAGATTCCCCCGGTGGAGTGGAGCGGGCGCTTCATTCTCAAGCGCTTCGCCCAGCTCTCCGGCTCACGGCTCAAACGCGGCTCGGAAGATGAGCCGATTGGCCTGGCCCTGGAAAGCATGCGCTGGTACGGTCTGTTCGGACGCTTCGGCGATGCCGACAAGGACTGGTGGGCCGGATTGGCCGAGGTCCGCGTGCCAGTACTGGCTGTCAGTGCAGTGGGGGATCACCAGGATCCGGCGTGGGCCTGTCGCAAGCTGTTCGACCAGATGGGGTCGGAACAGAAGCAGTTCATCAACCTGGGTCGCGAGCAGGGCTTTGGCGATAATTTCGGTCACGTCGAAATGCTCGTCAGCAAAGCGGCGCAGACGGAGGTGTGGCCGTTGGTGGCGCGCTGGTTGGCCGATCAGCACATGCCGTTGCCGGGAAGCCAGTCGGATTTAGCCGCGGCAGTCTGAGCCCGATGCTCTATCAAGGGCATTCCGCTCTGATCGGCTTGCGGCTAAGCTATGACGCATCAAGCTTTTTCGGTCACTTTGCGACATTCTCGATTGTCTTCCTCTTCACAGGAGTTTCTCGATGAACCATTACCTTACGCCTGACCTGTGCGACGCATATCCGGAACTGGTGCAGGTGCTGGAACCGATGTTCAGCAATTTCGGTGGCCGGGATTCCTTCGGCGGCGAAATCGTGACGATCAAGTGCTTTGAAGACAACTCGCTGGTCAAGGAACAAGCTGAGCTCAAGGGCAATGGCAAGGTGCTGGTGGTCGATGGCGGCGGTTCACTGCGTCGTGCGCTGCTAGGCGACATGATTGCCGAGAAAGCGGCGAAAAACGGCTGGGAAGGGCTGGTGATCTACGGTTGCATCCGCGACGTCGATGTCATCGCGCAAACCGATCTGGGCGTTCAGGCGCTGGCCAGCCACCCGATGAAAACCGAAAAGCGCGGCCTTGGCGACCTCAACGTTGCCGTGACGTTTGCCGGCGTGACGTTCCATCCAGGCCACTACATTTATGCGGACAACAATGGCGTGATCATCTCGCCAAGCCCGCTGAAAATGCCTGAATAACGTTGATCCAGCCAAAGGGGTGAGGATGTTCGAGGAAGAAAACGCGCAGTGGGGGTTGGTGCATGCCCTGGTGCTGGATGGTAAAGGCGGTGCGCGTTCGATAGCCCGGACTGAACTCGATGACTTGCAACTGCAGGCCCATGAAAGCCTGTGGCTGCACTGGGATCGCAGTCACCCGCAAACCCAGACCTGGCTGCGCAAATCCAGCGGTCTGAGTGAATTCAGCTGTGATCTGCTGCTGGAAGAAAATACCCGTCCACGTCTCTTACAGCTTTCCGACAGCGAACTGCTGCTATTTTTGCGTGGGGTAAACCTGAACCCGGGCGCCGAGCCGGAAGACATGGTGTCGGTGCGGATCTTTGCTTCGGCACAGCGTGTGATTTCCCTGCGTTTAAGGCCATTGCGTGCCACCGATGAGTTGCTGGTGCAGCTCGCCGAAGGCAAGGGGCCGAAAACGGCCTCCGAGCTCATCCTCTATATGGCTCAGTACCTCACCAACAAGGTGCAGGATCTGATCAGTTGCCTCTCGGAAGTGGTCGATGAGGAAGAAGAAAAGCTGGATGCCGACGAACGGTATACACCCGAACATGGCTCCATTTTGCAGATACGTCGCAGGGCCGCTGCGCTTAAACGATTCCTTGCGCCGCAGCGGGATATTTTCGCTCAACTGACACGGATAAAATTGCCGTGGTTTGTCGAGGACGATGGTGATTACTGGAACGAATTGAACAACAGCCTGACCCGCTATCTCGAGGAGCTGGAGTTGACCCGGGAGCGGGTGGGGCTGGTCCTGGAGGCTGAAGACCGGCGTTTGAGCGTGCGCATGAACCGCACGATGTACCGTTTCGGAATCATCACCGGGATCTTTTTGCCGATGAGTTTTCTGACCGGTCTGCTGGGTATCAACGTGGGTGGCATACCGTTCTCTGCCAGCCCTTACGGCTTCCTGATTGCCTGCTTGATGATGGTCTCGGTGGCACTGGGCCAGTGGTGGTTATTCCGACGTTTGCGCTGGGTCTGACGATGAGGCATGTGACCCGTGCAAATCTGGCCGCGTCTTTCACAGACATCACGAGAGGTGCGTATGCACGATCCGTTTGAACAGTCTTTGCGTGACATGCTGAACGCTTCGCCGTCCACCCGGGACGACGATGCCTGCCTCGGCCGTGTCCTGAAAACCGCCAATCGCCAGGTTGGCGCTGGCGATCTGTTCAGCCTGCTGGGCCGCTGGTTGCCCGCGCTGATGATCGCCTTGAACAATGGATCGGCCCATGTGTCGCCGGTCTCCCGTCATCGTAAACCTACCGTTCGCACTGCTGATAAGGCTGATTGAATATGGAACTTGATCTCTGGACACAGAGCCTCGTCACTGCAATGACTGCGTTATGGACCAAGGTTGCAAACTTCATTCCGAACCTGTTCGGCGCACTGGTCGTGCTGCTGCTGGGTTTCGTCGTTGCGAAACTTCTGGATACTTTGCTGTCCAAGTTGCTCGCCAAGCTGGGGCTCGACCGCCTGATGGGCGGCACCGGTCTGACAAAATTATTGTCCCGGGCCGGCCTCCAGGTGCCGATCTCGACGCTGATCGGCAAGATCGTCTATTGGTTCGTTCTGCTGATTTTTCTGGTTTCGGCCGCAGAATCCCTTGGACTTGAGCGAGTTTCAGCTACGCTGGATATGCTTGCGTTGTATTTGCCGAAGGTATTCGGTGCCGCGCTGGTATTGCTGGTGGGTGTATTGCTGGCGCAACTGGCCAATGGGCTGGTGCGCGGGGCGGCTGAAGGAGTAGGGCTGGACTACGCCGCCGGGCTGGGGCGAATTGCCCAAGGCCTGGTTATTATCATCAGCATTTCGGTGGCGATCAGCCAGTTGGAGGTCAAGACTGACCTGCTCAACCATGTGATCGTGATCGTATTGATTACCGTTGGTCTGGCGGTTGCGCTGGCCATGGGCTTGGGAAGCCGGGAAATTGCCGGGCAGATTCTTGCGGGAATCTATGTGCGTGAGTTGTATCAGGTTGGGCAACAAGTGCGTGTTGGCGAGGTCGAAGGTCAGATCGAAGAGATCGGCACGGTTAAAACCACATTGCTGACCGATGAGGGTGAGCTAGTCTCTCTCTCCAATCGGATCCTCCTGGAGCAGCATGTGAGTAGCCGCTAATCCGGCAAACCCTGCTAATGTATGCCGCCGCAAAAATGCCCTGAAAGGGCTGCGGCGGACATTGACCTGACTGTCGGCCCGACTTGTTTTGAATAAAGCTCAATCGCTCTCCACGCGCTACGACCCCCGCGAGCTCTCTGATGAGGAGTTGGTCGCGCGCTCGCATACCGAGCTGTTTCACGTAACGCGCGCCTATGAAGAATTGATGCGGCGTTACCAGCGAACATTATTTAACGTCTGTGCACGATATCTTGGGAACGATCGCGACGCGGACGATGTCTGTCAGGAAGTGATGTTGAAGGTGCTGTATGGACTGAAGAACTTCGAGGGGAAATCGAAGTTCAAGACATGGCTATATAGCATCACGTACAACGAATGCATCACGCAGTATCGGAAAGAACGGCGAAAGCGTCGCTTGATGGACGCTTTGAGTCTTGACCCGCTGGAAGAAGCGTCTGAAGAAAAGGCGCCGAAACCGGACGAAAAGGGTGGACTCGATCGCTGGCTGGTGTATGTGAACCCGATTGACCGAGAAATTCTGGTGCTACGATTTGTCGCAGAGCTGGAGTTTCAGGAGATCGCAGACATCATGCATATGGGCTTGAGTGCAACAAAAATGCGGTACAAACGTGCTCTAGATAAATTACGTGAGAAATTTGCAGGCATTGCTGAAACTTAGTTCGGCGCAAATATCTCTTACGTGTAGGCAAGTTCTGATAGAATTGCCGCCGAGTTGTCCCCCGGTTTGCGGGACTGCTTCACAATCACCAGATGGGGATTTAACGGATGAAACTGAAAAACACCTTGGGCTTGGCCATTGGTTCTCTTATTGCAGCCACTTCGTTCGGCGCGCTGGCACAAGGCCAAGGCGCAGTTGAAATCGAAGGCTTCGCCAAGAAAGAACAGTTCGATAGCGCTCGTGACTACAAGAACAACGGCAACCTGTTCGGTGCCTCTGTAGGCTACTTCATCACTGACGACGTTGAACTGCGTCTGGGCTACGACGAAGTGCACAACGTGCGTTCCGACGACGGTCGTAACATCAAGGGCGCGAACACCGCTCTGGACGCTCTGTACCACTTCAACAACCCTGGCGACATGCTGCGTCCGTACGTATCGGCTGGTTTCTCCGATCAAAGCATCGGCCAGAACGGTTCCGGCGGTCGCGATCGCTCCACCTTCGCCAACGTTGGCGGCGGTGCCAAGTTGTATTTCACTGACAACTTCTACGCCCGTGCCGGCGTTGAAGCTCAGTACAACATCGACAAAGGCGACACCGAGTGGGCTCCAAGCGTCGGTATCGGTGTGAACTTCGGTGGCGGCTCCAAGCCTGCTGCTGCTCCAGTTCCAGCACCTGCTGAAGTCTGCTCCGACAGCGACAACGATGGCGTTTGCGACAACGTTGACAAGTGCCCGGACACCCCAGCCAACGTAACTGTTGACGCTGATGGCTGCCCAGCAGTTGCTGAAGTTGTTCGTGTTGAGCTGGACGTGAAATTCGACTTCGACAAGTCGGTAGTCAAGCCTAACAGCTACGGCGACATCAAGAACCTGGCTGACTTCATGAAGCAGTACCCAGCGACCACCACTACTGTTGAAGGTCACACTGACTCCGTCGGTCCTGACGCTTACAACCAGAAACTGTCCGAGCGTCGTGCAAACGCCGTTAAGCAAGTTCTGACCAACCAGTACGGTGTTGAAGCTTCCCGCGTTCAGTCTGTTGGCTACGGCGAATCCCGCCCAGTTGCTGACAACAAAACTGAAGCTGGTCGCGCTGTAAACCGTCGCGTAGAAGCGCAGGTTGAAGCTCAAGCTAAGTAATTAGCCCGCAGCTCTGAGAAAAGCCCGGCTTAGGCCGGGCTTTTCTTTGCCTGCGATTTGGTGAAAGAGGGCGGGTTCGGATTGACGGCGTCCGGTCATCGCGGGCAATCATCCGAGGGTGTCAGCCCAACATTTCACTCATTTCACTCATCGCAATAATCTTGCCTGCCCGGGTTTCATCAGCTTTCCATCAGGACTTCCCGCGCCCGTTCTTTCATCCTGCCGAACCTTCATCGTCAGGCCGCAAAGGAGGTTGGCGTGCACACCATCACATTCCCTGATGCTCGTTCCGGCGAGCGCGTGTTGCACCTGCGTGTCAGCGAATCGACCCTGCTGCTGGACTCGGTGCAACACCATCGACTGCCTGCAGGCTGGGAAGGGCTGATCGCGGTCGGCGAGGCCCTGCAAATGTGCGGCGGCTGCGTGCAGGTGCGGCCGCTGTCTGAATCGCTCCTGGTGAAACTACAGGTGTTTATCGACCTCGGTGATGCGCAGATCGACCAACGGCCGCGCCATGGCTTGTGGGCGATGCTGCCGGTGACTCACGAAGCTGTCCGGTCAGAGCGCGCACTGGAGCGTTGGTACATCGAGCAGGCCATGGGCGGCAGTCCGGCGTTTCAGCGTTTCGCCGGCGTGCTGCGGCATACCGAGAGTTACGGGCTTGTACGCTTCCTGCTTGAGCAGGGCACGCGCAGTGAAAAACTGACCGACCTGGCGCAACGCTATGGGGTGTCGGTGTCGCATTTTCGTCGACTGTGCCACCAGGCGCTGGGGAGCGCGGCCAAACCGGCCTTGCGCGGTTGGCGCACGGCCAGGGCGCTATTGAACATGAGCTTGCAGGAGGGCTCGCTGACCGACGTCGCCCTGGAATTCGGCTTCGCTTCGTCTTCGCACTTCTCCAAGGAAATCCGCGAACTGGTGGGCTTCACACCGAGCAGTCTCTCGGACATCACCTTCCTGCCGGGCAAGTGAGCCGATGAACCGCCGATCGATCACGCTGTTGTCCCTCTGCCTAATCACTGGATGGCTGTTCGCGCCATTGGCCGCGCAGGCCACCGTCTATCAGTTCGAGGCCCGTGAACAGAGCGCGCGCACTTTTTTCAGCGAGCTGTCCGGCCCGCTGGGCAAACCGGTCATCGTCAGCAAAGCCGCCGCGGCCAAGCGCATATCCGGGACGTTCGATCTGCTTGAAGCTCAACAAACCTTTGAGCGAACCGCCGCGAAAATGGGCCTGATCTGGTACAGCGACGGCCAGGCCATTTATCTGTACGACGCCGCGGAACTGAAAAGCTCGATGGTGTCGCTGCAAACCCTGACGGTGGCGAAACTCCAAGCGTTCCTCGAACGCTCCGGCTTGCACGATCGCCGTTATCCCCTGCGTCATGATGGCCTGCGCACGTTCCACGTATCCGGTCCGCCGATGTATGTCGATCTGGTGACGCAAGCCGCCAGCTTGATGGATAACCAGCGCTCGGAACTGCTGCTGGGCAAGCAACAGATCGGCGTGATTCAGGTGCGCAACACCTTCGTCAGCGACCGCAAATACGAGCTGCGCGACGACAAGGTGACCATTCCCGGGCTGGCGACGGTGATCGAAGCGTTGCTGCGCGGCGAGCGCAACGGTGTCGAACCCGCCGTGGCGCAAGCGCCGCCATCGCCGGGCCTGATGCCGGCGTTTCCCTTGGCCGGCCTGGCCAGTGCTGCGTCGGATCAGGGCCCGTCCGCGCCGCGCATCCTCGCGCGCGACACCGCCGCCGGCAACATTCGCGTCGTGGCCTATCCCGATACCAACAGCCTGCTGGTCAAGGGCCTGCCTGAGCAGGTGCACTTCATCGAGAACCTCGTCAGCGCGCTGGACGTGCCCAAGCGCCACGTAGAGCTGTCGTTGTGGATCATTGACCTGCACAAGGACGAACTCAATCAACTGGGGATCAACTGGCAAGGCGGGCTGAAGTCGGGCGGCAAACTCACCATGTCGCTTAACGCGGGATCGACGACCACCCTCGATGGCGCGTCGTTCGTGATGCAGATCATGGCGCTGGAACGCACCAGCCGGGCGAATGTGGTGTCGCGGCCGATGATCCTGACCCAAGAAAACGTGCCGGCGATTTTCGACAACAACCGCACGTTTTACGCGCCACTGGTGGGCGAGCGCAGTGTCGATTTGCAGCACGTGACCTACGGCACGCTCGTCAGCGTGTTGCCGCGTTTCGCCCAGGCGGACGAGATTGAAATGTCGCTCACGATCGAAGACGGCAACGAAATCGAAAACCCTGGCCAGGGCGAACGAGCGAACGCGCTGCCAACGGTCGGCCGTACCCGGATCAGCACGGTGGCGCGGGTTCCACCGGGTAAAAGCCTGCTGGTGGGCGGTTTCACGCGCGACGATCATGGCGAGCAGATTGGCCGGATTCCGCTGCTGGGCTCAATTCCGTGGATCGGTCGGCTGTTCAGCTATCGGCAGAGTCGCTCGGCGAATACCGTGCGAGTCTTCCTGATCCAGCCCAAGGAAATTAGTGGTGCGCTAGCGCCGTCCGTCATCGAGCCGCCGTCGCAGTTGCTGACTCCGGAACAGCACGAACGGCTGCGACGCAGTTACTTCCGGGCCTCTGAAAAATGATCTTGCCGCCGGTATCCACCAGCGGGCGGGCGGCCCAGGCACGGCTGAATGCCGAGAAGGCGGCCGAGCATCCGCAACCACAGGCGACGGCGGATGCCGATCTGGAGGACAGCGGCACGGCAGCTGTTGCGCAGCGTCTGGTGCAAATCAGCGATGAAATGTCCGCGGCGTTGACGCAGTTTCGTGCTCGTCGGCACTTCGAACTGAAGTCCGACAGCCTGACCGACACCTTCGAAAGAGTGCTGGACGACGACACCCTGCCCAAGGTGCGGCCGATCCTCGCCCTGGCGCGGCTCGCTGATAAACCTATCGCCTGGTTGCTGCAAATGGCGCGCAAGCTGTTCGCCGATGACAGCGACCTGACGTTGGTCCTGCGCGCACTGTTGCGCCGCAAAAGCCTGGAGAAGACCACCCGCCAGCGCCTCGAAACCCTGGTGCAAACGGTGGTCGCCCAAGCGTCTCCCAAGCGCCTGAACGCCGGCATCAACGCGGCGCTCAAGGCGCGGATGTTCGGCAGGAGCATGGCCGTGCGCGCGGCGTTGTTGCGCGAAACGTACCGGGATTTTCTCGAGTCCGATGAAGGCCCGGTCAGCTGTTATCAGGACTGGATTGCCCAGTACGGCTCGAGTCAGCGCAGCGACGTACTGGCCTTCATCGAGGCAGCGCTGCTCACCGATATCAGCGCCCAGGACCCCAGTTGCTCGCGCATGGAATTTGGCCAACTGTTCGCCCGGCTGACCGACCTCAAACGCCTGCGCTCTGCCGATGCACTGTTCATCGGCGGTCTTCTCGGCGATGTACTGATCTGCCAGCACAACCCGGATGAATCCGACTGGCTGGTGTTCCTGTTCGGTCTGCTGAGCTACCCGGATGAACTCGACCAGTTGCTGCTGGGCGTGCTCGGTGAGCGGGTGCTGCTGAGCGCGCACCGTGAACGCTCGACGCTGCTGCAGACGGTACGGCGGTTCAGCCTGCAACTGCCGCTGTCGCTGTTCGTCGATGAAGACGCGCCGCAACGTCTGGCGCAGCAGTTCTCGCGTCTGGCGGACATTGCCTTCGCCCACGAAGGCATCGCGCATCGGCGTCCTGGCGGTGGCTCATGATTGTCTCGCGGAGCTGACCGGCCATGCTCAATGTGTTTTTGCGCAACGTCAGCGCTCGCCCGGAACTGCTGATCCTGACCCTCATGGTGATGATCATCGCCATGCTGATCATTCCGTTGCCGACCGTGCTGGTGGATTTCCTCATCGGCCTGAACATCGTCATTTCGTTGCTGGTGTTCATGGGCTCGTTCTACATCGAACGCATCCTCAGCTTTTCCACATTTCCGGCGTTGCTGCTGCTGACCACCTTGTTTCGCCTGGCGCTGTCGATCAGCACCAGCCGCTTGATCCTGAGCCAGGCGGATGCGGGGGAGATCATCGCCTCGTTCGGCGAATTCGTGATCGGTGAAAGCCTGGTGGTGGGCTTCGTGATTTTTTCCATCGTCACCATTGTCCAGTTCATCGTCATCACCAAAGGCTCGGAGCGGGTCGCCGAAGTCGCGGCACGCTTCTCGCTGGACGGCATGCCGGGCAAGCAGATGAGCATCGACGGTGACCTCAAGGCGGGCGCCATGACCGCCGAGGAAGCCAAGGAAAAACGCAGCGTGCTGGAGCGTGAAAGCCAGTTGTACGGTTCGTTCGACGGCGCGATGAAGTTCATCAAGGGTGACGCGATCGCCGGCATCATCATCATTTTCGTCAACTTCATCGGCGGCATGGCCATCGGTGCCGGGCAGATGGGCATGGACATGTCGACGGCCCTGTCGACCTACACCTTGCTGACCATCGGCGATGGCCTGGTCGCGCAGATTCCGGCGTTGCTGATTGCCATCGGCGCCGGCTTCATCGTCACCCGCGTCAACGGCGACGACAGCAACCTGGGGCGCAACATGCTGGCGCAGATGCTCGGCAACCCGTTCGTGATGGGTGTCACCGCGGTGCTGGCGGTGGGTGTTGGCTTGCTGCCGGGTTTCCCGCTGCTGACCTTTCTGCCCATTGCCGCGTTGCTGGCGCTGGTGGTGTTTATCCGTCAGCGCAAAGCCTCACGCGTCGCCGACTCCAGTGAAAGCCACGCTGCCGCCAGCGATCCCGGCGCGCAGCAAACCGGCTCGGGGTTACTGGAAGACATCGACAACATCGCCACGGAAACCGTCGCCCTGATGTTGCTCGTGCCGACGGCGCAATTCGACGCGTTGACCAAGGCCCGTTGGGCCGCGCGCTTTCGCAGCCAGTTTTTCGTCGACTACGGGCTGCGTATTCCCGAGCCGCAATTTCGCGCCAGCGAGGCATTGTCGGCGCATCAAGTGGCCGTGCTGATCAACGAGGTGCGCGCCGAGCAGTTCGACATCCATTTCGATCACTGGCGTTTGCTCGACTACTCGCCGGACCTTGATTCCCTGGGGTTCAACCTGGTGCGCGGCAACGACAGCAATCGCCTCGGCAGTGTCTGGGTCAACGCCGCCGACCACGAACGGGTGCAGCAACTGGGCTATCAACTGCGCCCGGCGGACGAGGAATGTTATCGCTGCCTGGTCACCTTGCTGGCGCGCAATATCCAGGAGTTTTTCGGCGTGCAGGAGACCAAGCAACTGCTCGACGAAATGGAGAGCCGCTATCCCGACCTGCTCAAGGAAGTCTATCGCCACGTCACGGTGCAGAAGATCGCCGAGGTCCTGCAACGGCTGATCGGCGAGCGCATTTCCGTGCGCAACATGAAGCTGATTCTCGAATCCCTGGCCCATTGGGCGTCGCGGGAAAAGGACGTGCTGGCGCTGGTCGAGCATGTGCGCGGCGCGATGGCGCGCTACATCAGCAACAAGTTCGCCCACGGCAATGACCTGCGCGTGCTGCTGTTGTCGCCGGAGTTCGAAGAGGTGGTGCGCCGGGGCATCCGGCAAACCTCCGGCGGCAGTTTCATCAACCTCGAACCGGCGGAGTCGGAAGAATTGATGGACCGCCTCAGCGTGGGCCTCGACAGCCTGCACATTGCGCAGAAGGACATGGTGCTGCTGTGTTCGGTGGATGTGCGGCGCTACATCAAGAAGCTGATCGAAGGGCGGTTCCGCGAGCTGGACGTGATGTCGTTCGGCGAAATCTCCGAGACCATCTCGGTCAACGTCATCAAGACCCTCTGAGGAAACCCGACAATGATCCCCATCGATATCGCCGACCTGCTGCGTGACGCGCTGCGCCACAGTGGTTGCGTGGACAGCCAGATAGGCCACTTCGACAGCCACAGCACCATCGAGATGCGCATGAACAACCTGCCCGATGTCAACGTAGCGGTGGTGGAGGGCGATGTGTGGATCTGGGCGGCCGTCGCGCAGGCGACCCCCAACGTCATGACCCATTGCGCGTTCGACTTGATGCAGTTCCTGCTGGAAGGTCAGCGATTTCCCCGCACCGGACAGTTGCACCTGTGCGAAGTCCAGGGCCAGCTCGAACTGCGCCTGATGGCCAATGACCTCGCGTTGAGTGACGCCGAGCATTTTGCCCAGGCCCTGGACGGTTTTGTGCAGTCAGTCGAAACCCTGTGCGACCTGTTGCGCCGATGAGCCTGCGCCTGGAGCGGCACGCGGCCCACCCTTTGCGCTTGAGCGGTCCGTTGCTGGAAGCGGCGCTGGAGGGTGTGGTCATCGGTGAAGTCTGCGAAGTGCGCCGCCATTGGCGTTCACCGCAGGTGGCGGCCAGGGCGCAGGTCATCGGCTTCAAGCCTGGCGCGGTGGTGCTCAGTCTGCTCGGCGATGGCAAAGGGTTGTCGAGGGAATCGATGATCGTACCGACCGGCTCGACCTTGCGCCTGAGTTGCAGCGATGCCTTGCTCGGCAGCGTGGTCGATCCGCAAGGCAACATCGTCGAGCGACTGGCGCCGTCGACAGTTGTGGTGCCGCAGGATTATTCGGTGGACGCCGACCCGCCGGCGTACCACCAGCGCCGGCCAGTCGCCGAGCCGTTGAACACCGGTATTCGCGTCATCGATGGTTTGCTGACCTGCGGAGTCGGTCAGCGCATCGGTATTTTTGCCGCGGCCGGGTCCGGCAAAACCACGTTGATCAACATGCTGATCAGCCACGGTGAGGCCGATGTTTTTGTCATCGGTTTGATCGGCGAGCGTGGACGGGAAGTGACCGAGTTCATCGAGCACCTGCGCCAGTCGCCGACGCGATCGCGTTGCGTGGTGGTGTTTGCCACCTCGGATGTTTCCTCGGTGGATCGTTGCAACTCGGCGTTGCAGGCCACGACCATCGCCGAGTATTTCCGCGACCGGGGCCGGCGTGTGGTGCTGCTGCTGGACTCGCTGACCCGATACGCCCGCGCCCGCCGCGACCTGGCGCTGGCCGCCGGCGAAGCACCGGCGCGGCGCGGGTATCCGGCCTCGGTGTTCGATGCCTTGCCGCGTTTGCTGGAGCGGCCCGGCGTCACCGCATCCGGCAGCATCACCGCGTGGTACACGGTGTTGCTGGAGAGTGACGACGAGCCGGACCCGATCGCCGAAGAGATTCGTTCGATTCTCGACGGCCATGTCTACCTCAGCCGTGCGCTGGCAGCGAAGGGGCATTACCCGGCGATCGACGTGTTGCGCAGCGTCAGCCGCGTGGCAACCCAGGTGAGCAGTGGGCAGGTGCAGCACCTGGCCGCCGCGACCCGGGAAACCCTGACCCGTCTGGAACAGTTGCAGATCTTCCTCGACATGGGCGAGTACGCCCAGGGCGCCGATCCCGCCAACGACCGGGCCCTGCAACGTCGCGATGCCTTGACCCACTGGTTGCGTCAGCCGACGGGCGAATATTGCGCGCCGGAAGAAACCCTGCGGAGCCTGCATGAACTCATTGCCTGAGCGGCGACGCCTGTTGGCGCTCAGCCAGTTTCGCCAACAGCGTGGCGAGCAGGCGGTGCGGCGCACCCGCCAGCAGCTACAGCCGCTGCGCCAGGAACTGGCCGGTTTCGAGGAACAAGAGGTCTCGCTGCAAAGCCTGCTGGCCAGCCATCGGGCCAGTGATTGCGTGCTCGATCATGGGCAATTGCTGGCGTTGCTGCGCACCCAGGCGGTGATCCGTCGGCAGATCGATCGGGTGCGCCTGGAGCGCGATCGCGTGGACGGCGAATGCCAGCAATTTGAACGGGCCTTGCAGGAGCAGCGCGAGCATCTGCGGTTGTTGCAGGGCAAACACGACACGTACGCACGGTCGGTGCAGCAGCTGTTGCGCGAGCAACGGCTCGAGCAGGTACGCCGGGAAGAACGGGAGATGGAAGAGATGAATGGGGTTCGGCGATGAAGGATATGTCCGCGGTTGCGGCGGGATCGGCTTACGTGCCGGTCTCTGACAGCGATGGGGTTGTGGATGAGCGGCCAGACTGCCGGGTCCCGGCGCAAGAGGATGAGTTGCCGCAAGGGGTGCTTGATTTGCTGGCGGCGCTAAGCGTGCGTCAGCAGGGTTCAGAGTTTCGTGGAACGCCAGGACGCCTTCGCGAGCAGGCTCGCTCCCACGGGGAAGCGCATTCCACGGGTTTGGATTTTCGTGGGCCGTC
Organism: Pseudomonas sp. 14P_8.1_Bac3; assembly: GCF_025466085.1. Classification (GTDB taxonomy): domain Bacteria; phylum Pseudomonadota; class Gammaproteobacteria; order Pseudomonadales; family Pseudomonadaceae; genus Aquipseudomonas. The sequence goes on along the minus strand of NZ_JANLOD010000054.1, from coordinate 24,281 downwards.
AGGACGCCTTCGCGAGCAAGCCCGCTCCCACAAGGAAATGCATTCCAATGTGGGAGTGCAGGAGACCCACTCTCACAAGGAAATGCATTCCAGTGTGGGAGTGCAGGAGACCCACTCTCACAAGGAAACGCCATCCGATGTGGGAGTGCAGGAGGCCCACTCTCACAGGGAAACGCCATCCGATGTGGGAGCGAGCCTGCTCGCGAAGGCGACCGGACAGGCGCCAATCACTTCCCGGGAAGCATCGCGAGTGTCCACCGACGTGCCACTGCCCGAAATACTGATCCTCCACAGCGTGCGCCCTGCATTTTCGGCTGCACCTGTTCCTCTGCTCCAGGCCCCACCCACCCGGCCAGCCCCCGACGTGAAAGCCGAAACCCTGCCCGATTCGAACCGCGGCCCCCTGCAAATCCCCTTCAACAAAGGCCCCGTCAGCGGACAAATAACCATCACCCGGGAACCCGACGAACCCGCGCGGCCACTGCTGCTCAGCCCGAGCAACACCCAGGTCTTCGATCAACTCAAGGCCCCTTTCGAACACGTCCGCGACCCTGGCTGGCGGCTGACCGACAGCGGCGGGGAGCAGCAACAGCGGGACTCTCGTCAGCCACAGGAAGAACCTGAGCACGAAGAGTCACCGACATGAACGCGCTGAAGTTGCGCCGGGTCGACGCGTCGGCACACGCCCGCACGCAAACCGTCCAGCGCTGGCAGCGCGCCGGCCACCGTGCAGGCCAGGGCAAGCCGGCGCGGCAGCCCGGTTATCTACGGTTTTGCGCCCGTGGCGTCGAAGCCGACTGGCACGGCCTGATCTTGGCCCATGACTGGCTGCATCAGGCCCTGCCGCAGTTGCGTTCGCTGCTGACAAGCGAATGCCCGCTCGGCCGTATCGTCGAGCTCTTTCAGGCCGTACCGCAACCCTTGCCGTCGGAGGTGGACGAGTTGCGATACCGCGAGCTGTTCGACATCGAATGGATCGCCCCGGCCGATCTGCCGACCCACGACTTGCCCTGGATAGACACGGCACGAGGGCGAGTGTGGCTGACGCAAATGCCGCCACCGCGCAGCGTCATCAGCCCCGTGAAACCTGCAGGTTGGCTGCGGGATTTACCGCTGCGCCTGGAACTGATCCTGGGCGTCAGCCACCTGACTGACGCAAGCCGCGCGCGTCTGGCCAAGGGCGACGTGCTGCGCATCCTGCATCGCACGGATGAGTGTCGGTTGGCCGAGCGCCGCATTGGCGTTTTCACGTTCACCGAAGAGGGACTGCACATGCAAACGACCGTTACCGATCCAGATCAACCCACCGACGTGGACACCGGGCTGCCCGCGCTGCCAGTGCGCCTTGAGTTCGTGCTTGCCACCCATGACACCGACCTCGGCACACTGTCGCAGATCATCGAAGGCCAGCTCATTCCGTTGGCGACCGACGCCGTGCGGCACATCGAGATTCGCGCCAACGGCAAGCCCGTCGCCCGTGGCGAACTGGTGCAGCTGTACGATCACTTGGGCGTCGAAGTGCTCGAGGTTTACCGGCGCATTTGCGCGGAACAGCGCAATGAATGACGTCTCGCTGATCGCACTGCTGGCCTTCGCGTCGCTGCTGCCCTTCCTGGTGGCGGCCGGCACCTGCTACATCAAGTTTTCCATTGTGTTCGTGATCGTGCGTAACGCCTTGGGTTTGCAGCAGGTGCCGTCGAACATGACGCTCAACGCGATTGCCTTGATGCTGGCGATCTTCGTCATGACCCCGGTCATGAAGCAGGGCTACGGCTACTACAAGGAAGAAGCGGTGGCCTTCACCGATATCGAATCGGTGGTGAATTTCGCCGAGAACGGCCTGGGCGGCTACAAGGACTATCTGCGCAAGTACACCGACCCCGAACTGGCACTGTTCTTCGAGCGTGCGCAAGCGGCTCAGGACGATGACGAGAGCCGCGCGCCCGTCGATGCAGACCTCGCACCCTCGCTGTTTGCGTTGTTGCCGGCCTACGCGCTGAGTGAAATCAAAAGCGCTTTCAAGATCGGTTTTTACCTGTACCTGCCGTTCGTGATCGTCGACCTGGTGATCTCCAGCATCCTGCTGGCGCTGGGCATGATGATGATGAGCCCGGTGATCATCTCGGTGCCGATCAAGCTGGTGTTGTTCGTCGCGCTGGATGGCTGGGCGCTGTTGTCCACCGGGCTGGTCAAGCAATACCTGACGTTGCTGACGTAGGGCCGGCCATGAACGACCTGGTCTATGCCGGCAACAAAACCCTGTACCTGATTTTGCTGATGGTGGCGTGGCCGATCATTGTCGCCACGGTGGTCGGCCTGGTGGTCGGGTTGATCCAGACCGTGACCCAGTTGCAGGAGCAGACGCTGCCCTTCGGTTTCAAATTGCTGGCGGTCGCGGCGTGCCTGTTTCTGCTCTCGGGCTGGTACGGTGAAACCCTGCTCGATTTCAGCCGTGAAGTCATGCGCCTGGCGTTGGGTTAGACCGATGTCGGTGACGTTGTTTTTCGACCTGTACGGCGCGTTCGCCGCCGTACTTCTGGGCTTCGCGCGGCTCGCGCCGATTTTTTTCATGCTGCCGTTTCTCAACAGCAGCGTGCTGACCGGGGCGCCGCGTCAGGCGGTCATCGTGTGGGTGGCGTTGGGGTTCTGGAGCTACGTCGGCGTGCCATTGCCACGCCTCGACGCGCTGGCTTTTTTTGCACTGTTGCTGCGTGAGGCCGGCATTGGTGTGCTGCTCGGGTGCCTGTTGTGCTGGCCGTTCTGGGTCCTGCATGCGATGGGCAACCTGATCGACAACCAGCGCGGAGCGATGCTCAGCAGTACCGTGGACCCGGCCAACGGCGTCGATACCTCGGAGCTGGCGAACTTTCTGCAACTGTTCGCCGCCGCGGTGTATCTCGAAGGCGGCGGCATGTTGTTGATGCTTGAAACCGTGGGCCACAGTTATCGCATTTGTGCACCGGTCAGCGGATGTGAGGTGCAGTGGCCGGCGGTGTTCAGCCTGCTCGATGCCTTGGTCAGCAAGACCCTGGTGATCAGCGCGCCGGTGGTGGCGACCTTGTTGGTCAGCGAGGCGCTGCTGGGTCTGCTCTCGCGCTACGCGCCGCAGATGAACGCGTTCTCGGTGTCGCTGACGGTCAAGAGCCTGGTGGCGCTGGTGGTGCTGATGCTGTATTTCGGCGTGCACCTGCCGGATGAAGTGCTGCGCATGGGCGCGAGGTCCGAGACGCTTGAGCACTATCTGGATGGCGGCGGGGGGGAGGGCGATGTCGTCCAGCGCTTCGAAGACTGAGAAGCCCACCGCCAAGCGTTTGCGCGATGCCTCACGCAAGGGCCAGACGTTCAAGGCCAAGGACCTGGTGGTCACCTGCCTGACCCTGTGCGGCATCAGCTACATGGTGTTCAACAGCTCACTGCTGGAGGTCATGGAAGTCTATCGCAGGATCATCGCCAGCGACTTTGACGCCGACCTGCAGAAGTATTCGGCGATGCTGGTGCTCATCGGGCTGAAGGCGCTGCTGCCGCTGTTGCTGGTGTGCGTGCTGACTAGCGCCGTACCGGCTTTATTGCAAAGCGGATTTGCCCTGGCCAGCGAAGCGTTGAAGCTGAATTTCGGCGCATTGAGCCCGATCAATGGCTTCAAAAAACTGTTCAGCCTGCGCACGGTCAAGGACACGGTCAAAGCGCTGTTGTACCTCGGCAGTTTTGCCCTGGCGCTGTGGCTGGTCTGGGTCACGCAGCGACAACTGCTGTTTGCCCAGTTGTTTGCCCAGGCCCCGGACCTGTTCGCGATCTGGGCCCATTTGCTGCTGGTGCTGGTGCTGGCGTTTCTGGCCTGCGTGCTGTTGATCGTCGTGCTCGATGCGTTGAGCGAATACTGGTTGTTCATGAAAGACCAGATGATGGACAAGGATTCGGTCAAGCGCGAACACAAGGAGCAGGACGGTAATCCGGAGATCAAGGGCCGTCGGCGTGACCTGCACCTGGAGTTGCTGTCGGAGCAGGTGAAGTCCGATGTGCGCAGCTCGCGGATGATCATCGCCAATCCCGTGCACATCGCCATCGGCGTGTATTTCCGCCCGGAAATCACCCTGCTGCCGTTCATCTCGCTGATGGAAACCAACCAGCGCGCGTTGGCGGTGCGTGCCTATGCCAGGGAGGTCGGGGTGCCGGTGATCAACGACGTCGCGTTGGCCCGACGCATCTTCAAGACCCACCAGCGCTATAGCTTCCTGCAGGTGCAGGAAATCGAGGAAGTGCTGCGCCTGTTGATCTGGTTGGAACAGGTCGAGCAGGCCTGACCCCGCCCCCTGTAGGAGCGAGCTTGCTCGCGATGGTCGTTAACGATGACGCTGGATGCCTGACACCCCAGCGGTGCTCTCGGGTTCATCGCGAGCAAGCTCGCTCCTACAGGGGGCGGGGGATCGCGGGGATGAGCGCAATTTGGCAGCGTGCCCGACCGCGCTTTGGCTCAATGCAGCCGTCAGCAACGCTGGCGTTTTTTCAGGAGTGAGGCCGATGAGTCGCGACAACCAACAAGGCGAGCAGGTCGCTCTGGGCATCGTCGATGCCGTCCTCGCGGGGGCGCCGTTGAAGGATGTGCAGGGCCTGAGCGATGAGCACATGGACGGCCTGTATGCCTTCGCGTTCCAGTTCTACGAGCAGGGCCGGCTGGACGATGCCGAGAAGTTCTTTCACTTCCTGTGCATCTACGATTTTTACAACAGTCAGTACTGGATGGGACTGGCTGCGGTGCATCAACTCAAGCAGAACCATCAGAAGGCTATCGACCTGTATGCCATCGCCTTCGCCCAGGGCAAGAACGACTACCGGCCGATGTTCTACACCGGCCAGTGCCAGCTCGCGCTGGGGCGGATCGGCAAGGCCAGATTGTGCTTCGACTACGTGATCGAGCAGGCCACGGAAGAGGACCTGCGCAGGCAGGCCGAGGTGTACCTGGACACCTTGGCGCAGATTGAAAAGGACCGTTCGGAGACTGAACATGAGTGAAATCAAAAGCACATTGAACCCGGCGTTGACGGGCGGTTTCGGCCGTTCCGAGGCCTTTGAGATCTACGGCAAAGCCGCCAGCGAGGCGGCGCGAACCCTGGACTATCAGAAGGCGGGGCAGGAAGCGCTGGCCGGGCTGATGTCGGTGAAGTACGACGGTGAGCACGGCAAATCCAATGCAGTGGCGGGGCGGCCGCAGCTGTATCCGCCACTGGCGCGACCTACCGAAAAAGAATCGGACGCTGATCTGTTCACTTTGCTGATGGCGATGATCAGCGAGCTGCTCGGCGAGGTCGATGTCAACAAGCTGAAAAACCGCCTGGCGATGTTGCAGAGCATGGCCGGCGCCAAACAGCAGGGCTACGAAAAACTCGCGGCGGAGTATGCCGCCGCAGTGGCGGCGCTCGAAGCGGCGGAGGGCACCGTCGGCGGCAGCCAGGCACAGCTTGAGAAACTGCGTGAGCGCGTGCAGCAGGTCCAGGGGCTGCTGGATGAAAGCGAGGCCCGGCTGGCCAGGCTCGACCCTGAATCACCCGAGTACGCGAGCGAGTTGGCGCGCCGTGACCAACTCAAAGGCGAGCTGACGGGCGTTACCCAGACCCTGCAGAAAGCCTCCGAGGCCCACCTGAAACTGATCGAGACCGCCAACGCCGCCGCGAAAGTCCTGGCGGCGGTGACCGGCAAAGTCGTCGAGGCCGGGCTCGATCACCCGCCGATCAGGCAAACCGATGAAAAGGCCCTGAGCAGCAGCGCGCTGGCCTTGCTGAATCGCCTGAAGATCATCGAGCTGTTGGGTGAGACGGCGCAGAACGAAGAAGCGCTCAATCAGCAGCTGTTCCAGGAGCTGCAAGCCAAACTCCAGGAAAAAATGCAGCGCGAGTCGGACAAGTACCTGGAAGAGGTGCGTAAAGCCGAAGCCCTGCAGAAGACCATGGGCTGCATCGGCAAGCTCGTGGGCGCCCTGGTGTCCATCGCGACCGTGGTCGCCGGCGTCCTGACCGCCAACCCGGTGCTCATCGCGGTGGGCGTGATCGGTGCTGCGGTGATGATTGCCGACGAGGTGGTCAAGGAACTCACGGGCACGTCGTTCATGGCCGAGGTGATGAAACCGCTGATGAGCGTGATGCAGGAAGCCATCAAGCTGTTTGCCGCGCTGTACACCCAGGCGCTGATGGCGTTCGGCGTCGATGCCGAGACGGCGAAGGACATCGGCCAGATCGCCGGCATGATTGCCGGCATCGCCGCCACCGTGGCCGCCATCGCCCTGGCTGCGGTGGTGGGCGTTCAGGTGGTCGGGCCGATGATCGGCACGGTGGCGTCAAAACTGGCGTCCGTGGTGGCGCAGGCCGCACCCGCCGCGGTGCAGGCGATGAAACAGCTGGCGTCCTCGGTCGGCAATACGCTGACCCAGATGCTCAGCCAATTGCGCAGCTTCATCACCCGAGGCGCTGACTCCGTCACCGTCGCCCGCTTCGCCGCCCGCCTGGAAATGGCTCAGGCCTTGACTGAAGGCTTCGGCGTAGGTGCGCAGGGTGTGCTCGGTGTCCGCAGCGGGGTGCATCAATCCCAGGCGGCGGAGGCCCTGGCCGACGTGCGGGTACGCATGGCGATCAGCGAAGAAATCACCGCCTACCTGACGCAACTGGTCGAGAACTACGGCAAGGCGATGCAGGACCGGGCCCGGCAGATCGAACATGTTTTTGCCGATCTGCAAGGCAGCCATAACGCGCGCGTGCAGATAGCCCGGCGCGTTTGAATCCACACATAAAAGGAATTTCTCATGATCACCAGTGGTGTTTCCGCGTTCCGTCCTTTCCTCCACACACAATCGACGACGGTGGCGGAAAAAGCCTTTCAGCCGCCTGAAAAATCAGCATTGAAGGACAGGGTCGGCCAGGGTCAGGTTCTCGACAACCCCGGCACACCAAGCTCCTCGGCTGCGCAACTGGGGCGCGACATCAACGCCTACCCGCCCAGCGAATCCGACTGGCAAGACTTCGTTGCCGCCACGCTCATGGTCAGCGATGAAGTGCGCAATGATCTGATCTTCGATCCCGGTGCCTGGGAAAAACACGCGAACGTCCTGGTCGCCGCGATCATTGCATTGAACGTCGCACGGGTCGCCAATGCGCAATTGCGCGGGCATTTCGGCGTGATGGCGGCCGACGCCGCCAAGTCCCAAGGTGCAGCCATCGTCGAGTCCGGCAAAGCCGCCATGTACAGCGCCATCACGGCGGCGCTGGTCTCCGGAGTCATTGCCGGGTTTTCCATGGTCAAGACCCTTCAAGGGCAAGGGCTCAAACACGCCGATATCAACCTGCACAAACGTAATGCCCTGGAGGCCGGCACTGTCGAGCGTGATCTGAAAATCGCTCGCGCCCGCGATGATTGGGATCCGCAGACCACCTACAAACTCACCGTGTTCGACGATTTCGGTCGGACGAAAGTGGTCGACTTCAAACCCGAGGGCTCGATCCTGACGGCGAGGGAACAGGCCTGGTTCGACGCGCAAATCATCAAGACCGCGAACGTCGGCCAGACCTCGGACTGGTTGAGCCAGATGGGCAGCAAGGGCGTCGAGAAAAAACTCGAGTTCGGTCGCGCGCTGAGCGCGATGTCAATGAGCATGAGCCAGCTGGTGTCGAGCATGGTGCGGATGGCCGAGCACGCCGCCCGCGAGAAAGAAGTGCTGCAACAGAGTGCCCAGAGCACCCAGAAAAGTTTGAGTGACGAGGTCGGACAAAAAGACTCGGCGGATGCGGCGCTGTTGCAGAAATTCATGGACATCGTCATGCAGATACTTCAATCGCGGATTGAAGTCATCGGCAAGATCGTTTGAGGGGGAGAACAATTTGAAAATTCCAGGTTTCACACCGCCGCCACCGGTTAATCGCTCGGGAGATGCCGACGTGGTCGCTGACGCACCGTTGCCACCTGAAATGCCTGCTGATGCGCCGCCGGCTTTTTCCCTCGGCAACATGCTGGAGCGTTCGACGGCGGCATTGAGTCGTCACTGCACAAATCTGCTCAAGTGCCAGCCGGCCACCGAAAAAATGCAGGAGCAATTGCTGACGGGTGGAGCGGCGGCACCGCTCATTGCCGAGTTTGCCGAGCAGGTCCAGACCAAACGCGTTCGCTCCGAAATGTGGGCACAACAACTGCGCCAGAGCGGCGCAGTAATGACCCATCTCCGGGAAACCCTGCCCATGGAGCAGCGTCAGCACCTCGATGCGGCGCAGACGTCGATCCTGCTCGACCTGCAAACGGCGCAAATGCCACCCGCGGAAATAGCCGGCCCGTTCAATCAGGGCATCAATTCGTCGAATGACTTTTTCGACAAGCTGCTGGAGCTGATCGACCTGATCAAGAACGGCTACCTGGCCGGCTACGAGCACATCATCAAGGTCTATTCGGAATTTTTTGACGCCTTCAACACTGAAATATCGGCGAAGTTGGTGGACTGGATTCAAGGCGCGAATGACGGCAAGGACGTCAAGGTCGATGCCGGCTCGATCAGGGCGGCCCTGCAGTCACTGATCCAGAAGTACTCGCCGCCCAATCCCGACAGTGTCTTGTTCCCGGCTCCCGGCATGGGCGCTGCCAGCAAGGCGCAAGCCGAGAAGTGGCTCGCGGCGCTGGGCCTTCCCGACAGTTGTCTGAAAGATAACGGCGACGGTACGTTTTCCGTGGTCATGGACCTCGCCCCGCTGACCGCCATGATGAACTCGTTGCTGTCAGGCGGGGGCTGGGTCACCTGGGATACCGCCAAGTACCAGCAATGGCAAACCGGCTTCAATGCCCAGCAGGAAAACATGAAAAACCGCCTGCAATCGTTCACGCAAAAGTATTCGAACGCCAATTCGTATCACGACAATTTCAACAAGACCCTGTCTTCGCACCTGAGTCAGTACTCGGACATGCTTCGGGCGATGTTGAATTTTTGAGGGGGGCTTGATGAGGTTGATCAGGGAGAGTGAGGAATTTTCTGACGCATTCAATGCTGAAGTCTTTGAGGTGTTGGCGGATTGTCTGTCGCTGGAGCGCCGGAAAATTCAGCCCGGTTCACGGCTGGTCGAGGACTTGTCCGCGGACTCGATCACGGTTGTTGAAATGGTCATGGCGTTGAACGATCGGTTCGGCATAGAGCTGCCTGCGGCGGGCGTGGAATCTTTCAGGACGGTGGCAGACGTCTGTCGCCTGGTGATGATGTCTCGACAGGAAGCCCACGGCCCCCTGTAGGAGCGAGCGGACTCGCGATGAGCGGGAGGGCGCCGCGGGGTATCAGGTTCCCCGCGTCATCGTTAACGACCATCGCGAGCCTGCTTGCTCCTACAGGTTTTACAGACTCTCGTCCTACAGTAAAAATCGTATTTTCATCAGCTCGAAGTGAAGGTGCCCTGCGGAATCCTCCCACTCAACTTCCTATAGTCACGCAGCTTGTCATCTCGAGCCTGACCACCCCACAGGCTCGATTGCGCTTCAGTACCTTTCTATAGAGAAGTCTCAGAGTATGGACAGTGCAACTGATCGAACGCCGGGCGGGTCATTCGTTTTTGACCGCTGGCGCCTGCAAAGCGATGGAACGCTGATGCGAGACGGACACGGAGTCCACGTCCCCCCCAAAGAACTGAATGTGCTGCGCCTGTTGCTGGGTTCGGCCGGCACGGTGATCAGCAAGGATTATCTGCTGGACCGTGTGTGGCCCGACACCGATGCGGCGGAAGAGTCGTTGACGCGCTGCATCTACGCCCTGCGCAAGCTGCTCAAGGACAACAAGGATTTCATCGTGACGGTGTACGGTCAGGGTTATCGGTTCACCTGCCCGGTGGTCACGCTGGCGCTTGCCGAACCGGCGCCGTCCACGGTGCCGTCGCTGGCCGTGCTGCCGTTTCGCGGCATGGCCGAGCCGCAGGTGCTGGATTTGCAGGACGCCATGATCCGTCAACTGGCCACCGCCTTCGGCGAGGCACTGCGGGTAGTTCCGTCGGGATTGATGGCCGCGTGTGGCCAGCCGATCGATGCGCGGCGTCTGGTCGAGCGTTTGTTGCCTGACTTCTACCTGACCGGGCGCTTTACGCAACACAATGTCGAACAGCGATGGTCCATCGAGTTGATTCGTGGCGGCGATCATGGGCTGCTGCATGCGCAGACGCTCTGTGCTCAGGACGTGGGCGAAGCGCTCGGGGAACTGACCTGCCTGGTTGCCCAGCGCCTGCCGGGTTTGCGGCCTTCCGGTGATGCCTGCTCTTCCTATCCGGCCCTGGTGGCGTACCTCAACGGTTTATGCAACGTGCAGCGGCATACGCCGCAACGCCTGCGTGATGCGCTGGTGCAGTTTCGCCACAGCCTGCAACTGGATGACCGCTATGGTCCCTCCTGGTGTGGTGTGGTGGATGTCTGGCTGGGCCAGGCGATGCTCGGTGTGTGTGATCCGGGGCATGCCATCGATGAGGCGCATACGGCGATTTCCAGGGCCTTGTCGCTGGATCCGGGCAGCGCGCCGGCCCTCGCGCGGTTGGCTTTGCTGACCAGCCTGCGCGGTTGCGACGAAGCGGCGCAGGCGTTGTTTCGACGCTGCCTGCTGACGGCGGATCAGGCCGATGTTCATTACCTTTACGCCTGGCATCACTGGTTCTGGCGGCGCACCGGGCTCGCCGTCCAGAGCATCGAGCGGTGTTTGCAGCACGACGCGGACTGCGTGCGGGCGAATATTCTGCGGGTCCGGATTGCGCTGGCGGGGGATCCGCGAGACGCCCTGACGCTGGCGCGACAGACGTTGCAGCAAGGCGCTTCGGGTCACCCGCTGTTGGTGATTTTGCACGCGGTGGTGCTGGCCTATTTCGGGCAGCATGCGGCGGCCTGGTATGAACTGGATCAAGCGGGCTTGAGTGAGCGCGCGATGGGCGAGCAGGGCCTGGCGGCCTGGAATGTGCTCTTTGGTGCCAATCCGTTAACCGCACGTAATCAATATGCGCACTGGCTGCAGTTGGCCCGCCACCGGTCGGTGCAGGCACGCTTCGCGGCGTGCGGTTCGGGGTTGCCAGACGGCGCCGTGGTCGCACCGCTCTGGCGAACGCTGCACCGGTCGACGCCGGGCATGCAGCATGGGGCATCAGTCGACAGTGGCAGGCGACTGGCATGAGGCGGTGGATGACCAGCGCAGGGTTGCTGCTGTTGTGTCTGACGACGGCACCGGTACACGCGTATTGCTGGGTCTCGGCGGGGCAGCAACATGCCATCGAGCCGGAGCTGTTGCAGGCGATTGCCGAGGTGGAATCGGGGCAACTGTCGGACGCGATGAACTACAACAAGGACGGTACGCGGGATATCGGGCTGATGCAGATCAATAGCCGTCACCTGCCTCGACTCGGCGCTCAGGGGATTACCGAGCAGCGGCTGTTGAACGAGCCGTGTTTGTCGGTTGAGGTCGGGGCTTCGGTGCTGGCGGGTTTTGTTGCGTTGTATGGCTACAACTGGACGGCGGTAGGCGCCTACAACGCCGGAAACGCGCCGGGGCGGCAGGCGGCTCGATTGCGTTATGCGCGCAAGGTTTGGCAGCGTTATCAAGTGTTGACGGCGTCTCGGGTTTGAAACGTAAAGGATGTCCCCGGTTTCAACCAAATCTGATGCTGTCCGGCTGGCATCGGCATAATTCGATCAGGAACCTTTCACGCAGCGCTTCTAGGATGAGCGTCCATTCCCTGCCTGGTGCGTGATCGGTGACAGACCTGTCGGCTCCCCCTCAACAACCCTGCGTCCTGCGGATCTTCAATGGTCCGCTGCAGGGTTGCGAGTTTCCGCTCGGCGCGCCACGAACGTTGTTCATCGTCGGGCCGCTCGATTTGTTGGGCAGGGACGCCACTGCAATCACGTTTCCCGAGGACGCGATCTTCGTCCCGCTGGAACACGACGCCTGCAATTTCGAGGTGCTGCTGGACGGGCAGGGTGGTGCGACCTTGCGCCTGCTCAACGAACAGACTCAAACCCGGTGTTGCGATTTCCAGCGGCTGACGCAAATAGGCGGCTTGCAGATCGCGCTGCGCAGTGAAGATCAATCCTGGGCGCCTGAGCTGCTGGGGCAGCAGGACCTGCCGCTGGCCGACAAAACGCCTCGTCATCGACCGCAGCCTGCCGCCATCCAATGGGCAGGCGCAGGCCTGATCCTGGTTGTTCTGGCGATCTCGGCCGGCTTCTGGTCGGTGCCCGCGCCCACCGCCGAAACCGATGTTCGCGCCCTCATCGCCGGCGCCAGTGCCGAGTTCACTGTGGTGCAGGGCCGCGACCAAACGGTGTACGTGTTCGTCGCCTCCGAGCGGGACGCCGGGTGGAGCCGCCAGGTGTTGATGCGCAACAACGGCGTGGCCGCCAAGGTCGTGGTGACCGATCAGGAGCGGCGTCGGCTGGAGCAATTGCTGGTCGACCTTGACCCGCAACTGGCCTGGCACTCCCTCGATCTCCAGGACCCCGCGATGCCGCGGCTGCTACTCAGTGCCCAGCGCAATCTGCTGACGCCGCAAGAACAGACACAACTGCTCGACGTCCTGCTCAAGGCGGCGCCCTATGCCCGGGAAGTGGACGTACAAGTACAGGATGACAACCTGCTGGCGGATCTCGCCGAGCAAGGCCTGCGCCGTCTTGCGTTGACGTTCAATCGAGTGGGTCACGACAACAGTGTCACGTTCGCCATCGAAGGCGATCTGCAGGACGCCGAGCTGGCCGCGGCTCGCCGGTACGTCGACGGGTTTCATCGGCAGTGGGGTAATCGCTACGTGCACTTCGCTGTCGAGCTCAAGGATGACGGGCTCAAGGGCAAGTCATTTCAAACCGGCCCTCAGGGCTACATCAAGATGACGTCGTCGTCTTGGCATTTTCCCAAGCAAATCCAGAGGTGATACATGGCTGGTGTGGTAACTCCCATTCAGTTCCCTGACGACTTTCTCGGCAAGCAAGCGGCGGCATTCGAAGCCGGCGCGGTCAATCTCAAGACAGCGTTGGACAAGGCGCTGGAGGCGCTGAAGGACAATGCGTCCGATCCCTCACTGCTGGCCGCCTACCAGACTGCCTTCTCGTCCTACACGGTGTTCCGTAACGCCCAGACCAACACGATCAAGGGCTTCAAGGACGTCGACATGGCGATCATCCAGGCGGCTCGCTGATTCCCTTCCTTTGACTGGCCGTCGTCATCTGGCGATGGCCATTTTCATGAGTGCACTGCATGTCTTATCCAAGCCTTGTTCATTCGCTCATTCCGTCCACGGCCGTCGCAGAGCTGCGCAGTCCGCAGGAAGGCGCGGTCGTTTCCCTGGAAAGTCGATTGATCGACGCGTTTGCCGGTGCCGCGGTCGACAGCGCGCAGGACGTCTCTTCGATCAATCAACTGATGCAACGTCCCGATATCACCAGCCCCGAAGTGCTGGCACGATTGCAGGAGCAAATGGGCCAATACAACGTCGACATCAATTTGCTCAACGTGCTGGTGCGAAAGGTGGTGGGCACCGCCGAAACGCTGTTGCGTGCCTCATGAAGACGCGCGCGTTGCTGGTGTTTCTGTGCATGGCGCTGCTCGGCTGTCGCCAGCCAAGTCTGCTGGAGGGGCTGGATCAGCAGCAGGCCAACGAAGTGCTGTCGGTGCTGCAGCGCAACAACATCGCGGCGACCAAAGTTGACGCCGGCAAGGCCGGGTACGCGGTGAAGATCAATCAAGTGGATTTCTCCGCTGCGGTGGATTTGCTCAACCTCTATTCGTTGCCGTCCAGACCACGACTGCAAGTGGCGGAGATGTTTCCAAGCGATTCGCTGGTCGCATCGCCCCGGGCCGAAAAAGCCCGACTGTACTCGGCGCTGGAGCAGCGTCTGGAACAATCCCTCGGCGTGCTCGAAGGCGTGGTGTCGGCGCGGGTGCACGTCAGTTATGACCTGGACGCCGGCGAAGGCGGACGTAAAGCCGCCCCCATTCATCTGGCGGCCGTGGCCATTCATGAGCGCGATGTCGAGCCGCAGTTGCTGATCAGCGACATCAAGCGTTTTCTCAAGAACAGTTTTGCCGCCGTCGAGTACGAAAACATCTCGGTGGTGCTGTCACAGCGCTCGCCGACCCAGCACGTTGCGCCTTCGGCGGCAGTCGCGCAGGGGGATTCGCGCGGGGTGTGGTGGGTGGCCTCGTTGGTGGCATTGCTGTTGGCCGGCAGCGCGGTGATGGGTTATCGACTGTTGAAAGGGGCGCCGCGTGATGTCGTGCACTGAGCGCTTGCGGCGGATCGTCGCCGAGCCGCTGGGGTCCATGCATCCGCAGCGGTTGAACCTGCCCACGGGCTTCGACGGTCCCGAGGCACGACGGGTCCTTGACCAGATCCTGCTCGAAGGGTTGGGCCAGCAAGGGCCATGGCCTTCGGGGCCGCTGACTGCGGTCGCGGAGAAATGGATTCGACACTGGCGACAACTGCCTCACATTGCCTGCCGCATGGGGGCTTGGCGACTGTTGCCGCAACTAGCGCGGGGCGGGGCACTGCAGCGACTGCCGTTGTCATTACGTCAATTTGCCAGTTGCCGGCCGGGGCCTCGCGCCTGCTTGCCGTTTGATCGGTCCTGCGTGCCGCTGCAACAGGTGGAGGCCGCAGGGTTCAATTCGTTGTCGGGCTTTTCCAGATTCCTGCCGCCGCCATTGTTCGAACGGCTGCCATTGCAATTCTCCCCCCAGGTGGTCGACCTGCAAGCGCAGTGGCCGGTCGCGGAACCCGATCCGGGTCTGTTCTTTTTGGCGGTGCAGCATGCTCGACTCCATCCGAACCCTGGCTGACGTGCCGGCGTCCCTCGATGCGCGGGTGGCTGGCGAAGACCTGCGCGCGGCGCGCGAGCGACGCGTGTTGCAGCAACAAGCCCAACGCCGGGCCCGTGAGTGTGTCGAGCAGGCGCAAGCCGACGCTGATGCGATTCGCGCGCAAGCGTTTCACGAGGGCTATGCCAGCGGGATTGTCCGGGCGGCGGAGAACCTCGCCAGCGGCTTGCGCGAGTCGCAGGCGCTCGGCATGCAGTTGCGCCAGACGCTGGCGCACGCCGCGCGCGAGCTGCTGCGAGAGGTGCTGACGCGCACTGAATGGCTGGATGAAATGCTCGAACGCTGGCTGGCGCAGCAATCGGCTACCGAGGCGCCGTTGCACATGTTGCTGCCTTCGCGCTGCAAAGCTCACGGCCCGGCGCTGCGGCAACGATTGCAGGAACGCTGGCCCGGCGCTCTGCTGATCGATTATCAGCTCGAGGAGCGCTACGTGTTTCGGTTGGCTGACCAATTGCTTGAATTCGATATTGATTCAGTCTGCCAGCGCCTGGAGCCAAAACTGATGGCCCGACTGGCGAATCTGCCCGAGTCGGTTCGCTGCCTCGATGAGGTTTCAATGCGGTGTCTGGCTGACCTTTGTTCGGGGTTCGTGGAGTGAGCAATGAAGATTGAAACGCTGATGAGTCCCCACAGGTTTGAGCCTGCGCCTGAGGTCGAGTCCCTGGAGTCGCGCGTGTTAGGCGTCACGTCCGGGGTTGATGACGGCAAGCGCCCGGACCCGGGACTGGATGAGCTGTATCAAAAATTGCTGGCGATGGAGGGGCAGGGTGAAAAGGCGATTTATGCCTATCTCCAGTCGTTGCGGGCAACTGACGGCGTCAGCGCGCTGTATCCGACGGCGCGGGATTTGATTGCGGTGACGCATCAACTGTTGCTGCGGTTGAAAGACGAGGGGCTGGAAAAATCACAGATTTTCAAGGAAATCAGCGGCGCCAATGGCCGGGCTTTCAACATGAGTTCGTTCGTCATGAGCTACACCCGCGAGGTGATGCAGTCGATGGGGGACGATGCGTGGGAGAAGAGTGAGTGGTGAGGCAAGCACAATAACCATCGGTAAGCCGACAGGAGAGAGGCAAGGATGATATCGATTAATAATGGAACAGCAGCAGGCGGCATCCTATCACCGACCGATTCCGTCTCATCGACGGGTCGGCCAGAACGTCGCAATGCGTTAACCCTCTTTGATCCTTCGGCGCTTATCGAGTCTTCGCGCTTCGATTTGCCCGCTATGGGCACACCATTGCGAAGGGCCGCCGTCCTCGCGTTAACTGACCGCGATGCAGCGCGCCAGATCGCCGAGTGCGAGCGTGAACTCGGCGCTACGGACCAGAACGTGGTGGGTCAGGTCAAGGATTTCATTAACAATGGAGTTTTGCCTTCCGGCCCTGACAAAGTGTTTGATCGCATCATCGAACTGGATGTTGCCGACACCGAGCAAACCTGTGAAAGCCGAAGGCACACCGTGCTTCAGGCCTGCAAGGAGTGGCTGGAGGCGGCCAAGGGCCCCGGGCTGAATCTGCTCCATGTCGCTGGGCGAACGGGCGTGATCGTTGCGCTCGCCACCGTCGCGCGCCAAGTAGTGGCGCATTACGTCGAGCAGGCATTACGTGAGGGAGAGTCAACGGAGGCGGCGCGCTCATGGGGCGTGGCAGCGATGGTCCTGCTTGACTTGGGAGCGCTTCTATTCGGGGCTCTACAAAATGAACGTAAAGGGACCGGCACGGTGGCATCCCGTATCAGCCGTGTGTGCATGGCGGGCGCCACGATGGGGGCCTTCATTGCGGCCTACCTGACGGGGGCCTCGGAGCGCCTGTTTCCCGCGATGACCGGCGGATTGATGTACACATTCTCCAGAGGCCTGGGCAACCTCTTGATACCTTTTCAGGACAACTCCGGAACGGCCAACGTGAAAAATACCGTCGTCACGGCGTCGTTCTATGCCCTGTTGCAGTTTGTACTGGAAGAGCTGAAAGGGGTAATACCGGCAATTGGCCCGATTGGGGCGGGCGCGATCGCAGCGATGTTGAATGCCTTTGGCATGGTGGTGGATGACTACGTGGGCATGATCTTCAAGCGTGTTCTGCCTTCAATCGGGCCTGATCTGATCTTCCCCGAGCCGAAACCTGCGTGGGAGGTTCGCGCAACCGTTCAGCGGCCCACCCTGGAGGACGTCACTCGTGCGGTGGGCGACATCGGCGCGTTACGTGGCTGTGCGGGGAAAACATTCATATTGGCGATCGCCGCGTTCGCGGCTTTGCTCAATAGTGCCGAGGTCGATGAGGGTGATCAGGGACATTTCCTCAGTGGCGTCGTGGCGCTGATGGCGTTCATTATTTATTTTCCGCTGGTCTTCGGCAGTGCCAGGCCTTCCGGCAACTCCTTCACGTTACCTGCGATCGAGTTTCCATAAGCCCGAGGTCGCCTGTCTCCACCAACCACGGCTATAATCGCCGCCACTTTTCATCGCCCAGAGTCAAAGCCGACCATGTACACCCTGGCCCGTCAGCTGTTGTTCAAACTCTCCCCGGAAACCTCCCACGATCTGTCCCTGGACCTGATCGGCGCGGGCGGGCGTTTGGGCCTCAACGGCTTGTTGTGCAAGGCCCCGGCGAAAATGCCGGTGAGCGTCATGGGCCTGGACTTCCCGAACCCGGTGGGGCTGGCGGCCGGTCTGGACAAGAACGGCGCGGCCATCGACGGCTTTGCCCAGTTGGGTTTTGGCTTCGTCGAAATCGGCACCATCACCCCGCGTCCGCAGCCGGGTAATCCGAAACCACGAATTTTCCGCCTGCCGGAAGCCGAGGCGATCATCAACCGCATGGGCTTCAACAACCTCGGTGTCGATCACCTGCTGGCCCGCGTCGCCGCGGCGAAGTACAAGGGCGTGCTGGGCATCAACATCGGCAAGAACTTCGATACGCCGGTCGAGCGTGCAGTCGACGATTACCTGATCTGCCTGGACAAGGTCTATGCCCACGCCAGCTACATCACGGTCAACGTCAGCTCGCCAAACACCCCGGGCCTGCGCAGCCTGCAATTCGGCGATTCGCTCAAGCAGTTGCTCGCTGACCTGGCCACGCGCCGCGCGGAACTGGCGTTGCGTCATGGCAAACACGTGCCGCTGGCGATCAAGATCGCACCCGACATGACCGACGAAGAAACCGCGCAAGTGGCCCAGGCGCTGATCGAAACCGGGATGGACGCGGTGATCGCGACCAACACCACCTTGAGTCGCGTCGGTGTCGAAGGCATGGAGTTCGGGGACGAGGCGGGCGGTTTGTCCGGCGCCCCGGTTCGCGAGAAGAGCACCCACACCGTGAAGGTGCTGGCGGCGGAACTGGCCGGTCGCCTGCCGATCATCGCCGCGGGCGGCATTACCGAAGGCCGGCACGCGGCCGAGAAAATCGCCGCGGGCGCAAGCCTGGTGCAGATTTACTCCGGCTTCATCTACAAAGGCCCGGCGCTGATCCGCGAATCAGTCGACGCCATCGCCGCCCTGCGCTGACCCCTTTGTGGGAGCGGGCTTGCTCGCGAAAGCGGAGTGTCATTTGGCATGTATGTCGACTGAAACATCGATTTCGCGAGCAAGCCCGCTCCCACAGTTGAGGTGTGTGCGGGTCGAAATCGGGTGTTTGCAGGCATAAAAAAGGGCTCCTCGAAGGAGCCCCTGGGCCGGAGCCCGCCGCCCGGATGGGGCGTGCGTGGTAAGTCGTTACGTAATCAGGTTGTCGTGTCGGAATGTGTGCCCTGTGTCAGCCGACGGCGTGAAGTTCGTTGAGTCTGTGGATTCCCGCAGTGCCGGTCATACCGTCCCAGTTGTCGCCGCGTCCTTCTCGCCAGCCGTTAATCCAGGCCTGGCGTACCGACGGTAGAGTAAATGGGCAAAGCTCACGGGATTTACCACCAACGCCATATTGATATCCGCGCAAAAATGCTCTTTCCAACGGATCACGCTTAAGTCTTCTCATAGGGTATTGCCCTCACTTGTTGACTGTAATTATCGCGTCGACCTCAATCGAGGTCTGGCAGAAATGTCTGCCGTTGGGAGGCTCGCTGCCGGCGTGGCGAGCCAAGGTGTTGACGTCCGTTGTGGCGTCAACCTGTGTTGAGTTCTAACCAATGCGTCACATCGAGGGAATGATCGTTTTGTCATAAGGACGTAACCATAAAGATGCTATGGCCATAAGTAACACGATGTTTACTCCGTATTTATGGGTAAAAGCCCTGTATGATCGGCCCCCCCGCAAGATGACGGGCGTGATCCTTTAGTGAGAATGGTTGGTGTTACGCCGAGCATTATTCGACGAAGGGTCGAGTTATGACATTTTGTTGCATCAACTATTTTATCTGTCCGTGCATCTAAGCTCTTTTAACCTGAGCAGCACGGGTGGGGCGGCACACCTTCGTGCCACGCGGGCGCTCTTTTAGAAAAGCGCCTGATTGAAAACCGGGCCGGCAATGCGTTGCCGGTCCACTCAGCCAAAGGCTCTGGAACTACCATGTCCGATCGTTTCGAACTCTTCCTCACTTGCCCCAAAGGCCTTGAAGGCCTGCTGATCGAGGAAGCCATCGGGCTTGGCCTTGAAGAAGCTCGCGAGCACACCTCTGCCGTGCGCGGCATGGCCACCATGGAAACCGCTTATCGCCTGTGCCTGTGGTCGCGTCTGGCGAACCGGGTATTACTGGTGCTCAAGCGTTTTCCAATGAAGGACGCCGAAGACCTGTACCACGGCGTGCTCGATATCGAATGGCAAGACCACATGCTCAACGATGGCACCCTGGCCGTCGAGTTCAGCGGGCATGGCTCGGGTATCGACAACACCCACTTCGGCGCCTTGAAAGTCAAAGACGCCATCGTCGACAAACTGCGCACGCCGCAAGGTGACCGTCCGTCCATCGACAAGCTCAACCCGGACCTGCGCATTCACCTGCGCCTGGACCGTGGCGAAGCGATCCTCTCCCTCGATCTTTCCGGCCATAGCCTGCACCAGCGCGGCTATCGCCTGCAGCAAGGTGCGGCGCCGCTGAAGGAAAACCTCGCGGCGGCTATCCTGATCCGTTCCGGCTGGCCACGCATTGCGGCCGACGGCGGCGCGTTGGCCGACCCGATGTGCGGTGTGGGTACGTTCCTCGTCGAAGCGGCGATGATTGCCGCCGACATGGCGCCGAACCTGCGTCGCGAGCAGTGGGGTTTCACCGCCTGGCTCGGCCATGTGCCGGCGCTGTGGAAAAAGCTTCACGAAGAAGCCACAGAACGTGCCGCCGCCGGTCTGGCCAAGCCACCGCTGTGGATCCGTGGTTACGAAGCCGATCCGCGCCTGATCCAGCCGGGCCGCAACAACGTTGAACGGGCCGGCCTCAGCGAGTGGATCAAGATCTACCAGGGCGAAGTCGGCACCTTCGAGCCGCGTCCGGACCAGAACCAGAAAGGCCTGGTGATCTGCAACCCGCCGTACGGCGAGCGTCTCGGTGACGAGGCGAGCCTGCTCTATCTCTACCAGAACCTTGGCGAGCGTCTGCGTCAGGCGTGCCTGAACTGGGAAGCCGCGGTGTTCACCGGCGCCCCGGACCTGGGCAAACGCATGGGCATCCGCAGCCACAAACAGTATTCGTTCTGGAACGGCGCATTGCCGTGCAAGCTGCTGCTGATCAAGGTCACGCCGGACCAGTTCGTCACCGGCGAGCGCCGCACTCCGGAGCAGCGCCAGGTCGAGCGCGAGCAAGCTGAAGTCGAAATCGCCGACAACGATGTGGCGCCGGGCAAGTACGAGAAGTACAACAAGAACGGCAACCCGATCAAACCGGCCCCGGTGGTGATCGAGCAGCCGCGCTTGAGCGAAGGCGGGCAGATGTTTGCCAACCGCCTGCAAAAGAATCTCAAGGCGCTGGGCAAGTGGGTCAAGCGCGAAGGCATCGACTGCTACCGCGTCTACGACGCCGACATGCCGGAATATTCCATGGCCATCGACCTGTATCAGGATTGGGTGCACGTCCAGGAATACGCCGCGCCAAAATCCATCGACCCGGAAAAAGCCTCGGCACGCATGTTCGATGCCCTGGCGGCCATTCCGCAGGCCCTGAACATCGACAAGAGCCGCGTGGTGGTCAAGCGTCGCGAGCGTCAAAGCGGCACCAAGCAGTACGAGCGTCAGGCCGCCCAAGGCAAGTTCGTCGAGGTCAACGAAGGCGGCGTCAAGCTGCTGGTCAACCTCACCGACTACCTCGATACCGGGCTGTTCCTCGATCATCGGCCAATGCGCATGCGCATCCAGAAAGAGGCGGCGGGCAAACGCTTCCTCAACCTGTATTGCTACACCGCCACCGCCAGCGTTCACGCGGCCAAGGGCGGCGCGCGCAGCACCACCAGCGTCGATCTGTCGAAAACCTATCTGGACTGGGCGCGGCGCAACCTGTCGCTGAACGGTTTCTCTGACAAGAACCGCCTGGAGCAGGGCGACGTGATGGCCTGGCTCGAGGCCAGCCGTGACGAGTACGACCTGATCTTCATCGACCCGCCGACGTTCTCCAACTCCAAGCGCATGGAAGGGATCTTCGACGTGCAACGCGACCAGGTGCAATTGATCGACCTGGCCATGGCCCGCCTGGCGCCAGGCGGCGTGCTGTACTTCTCCAACAACTTCCGCAAGTTCGCCCTTGAGGAGAATCTCAGCGAGCGTTATGCGGTCGAGGAGATCACGGCCCAGACCATTGATCCGGATTTTGCGCGCAACGCCAAGATCCATCGGGCCTGGAAAATCACCGCCCGCTGACACGCGGATCCACTGTAGGAGCGAGCTTGCTCGCGATGGTCGTTAACGATGGCGCATTCATTTCTGAATGAACGCGTTGTCCATACGTTTTTCGCGAGCATGCTCGCTCCTACAGGGGTTATTCAGCGCTGGTCAAATTGATGGCTAATAGCTATAACTCAAGCATGGCCAATGGGCTTTCCCTGCACCTGGCGTTTTGAGTTGCCTCTATGTCGTTGCACGCCGTGCGCCCCAAGATCCTGGGTTTCATCAGTGAAGACGTCTCGGCCTGGCTGGTCGCGCTGCTGGTTGTGGCAGTAGGCGGAATTCTCACGGGATTGCTGGCCTGGTCGACCCTGAACCTGTTCCAGCAGCAACTGCGCCAACGTTTCCAGTTGCTGGCCAGCGAACGCTACAGCCGTATCGAGGAACGTTTCGAGGATCAGCAGCAGCGCCTCGACGGCCTGCGCCGGTTCTTCATCAATTCCGATACGGTCGACCGCGAAGAATTCAACGGCTACACCCAACCATTACTGCACCGAACCCAGGCCTATTCGTATGCCCGGCGGGTCAGCGGTGCCGAGCGCGCGGAGTTTGAGCGCGAGGTGCGCGCGCAAGGTTTAACCGATTTCAACATTCTTGAACTCAATGCTGACGGCCAGCTGCAACTGGCGGCCGAACGGGATGAGTATGTGGTGGTGCTTTATAGCCAGACGCAGAGCCGGCTTGGCTCGCCGCTGGGTTATGACTTGCTGGCGCAACCGCTGCGCCGTTCGACCCTGGAGCGGGCCGATCAACACGGTGAGATGGCAGTGTCGCAGCCGATGCACCTGGTCAGCATCGAGCCGGCCTACGCACGGGGTGTATTGTTGGTCGCGCCGGTGGTGCCGCGCAGCGATCCGGGCAGCAAGCCGACCGGTTATGTGATGGCGGTGATCAGTATGCGGCAGCTGCTGGCCGACGACCTGCCGGAGGCGGGACTTGATTACCTCTCGGTGCGCATCCTCGACTTATCAACCAATGACCAGCACGAAGTGCTCTACGAATCGCCCAACGCACCTGCGGTCAGTGATTTATCCACGACGCGGCTGCTGCGGCTCGCCGACCACGACTATCAGGTCGACATCCAGCCCAGCGAGACTTTCCTGCAAGCCAACCATTCTTCGGTGACCAGCGTGGTGGTGCTGGGCGGCTTGCTCAGTCTGTTGCTCAGCGCGCTGCTGTATGTGCTGGTCAGTCAGCGCCAGCGTGCCTTGAAACTGGTCGAGCAGCGCACCGAGGAGCTGCGCGCCCGCGAGCAGGAATTACGTGGCACCCATGGTCAGTTGCGCGGTGTATTGAATGCCGCGACCCAGGTAGCGATCATCGCCACCGACCTGCGTGGCGTCATCAGTACGTTCAATGCCGGGGCGGAGCAGATGCTCGGCTATGCCAGTAGTGAGGTGGTGGGGCACATGACCCTCGAAAGCCTGCACCTGCCCCGGGAACTGGCGGCGCGTTCGGCGGAGTTGAGCGCGCGCTACGGCAAGCCGATCCCGACCTGCCAGGCGATGCTGGTCGAGGGCGGCGAGGAGGGCGGTCATGAGGCACGGGAATGGACGCTGGTGCGTGGCGACGGCAGCCATCTGACGGTGAACATGCTGGCAACACCGGTGCTCGACGAGCAGGGCTTGTGGGTCGGCCACCTGGCGATCTGCATCGATGTCACCGAGCGCAAGCGGGTGCACGAGGCGCTGGCGGCGCGGGATCTACTGTTGAAGAAACTCAGTGCCCATGTGCCGGGCGGGATCTACCAGTTCAAGATGGAATTCGATGGCCGCTTCAGTGTGATCTATGCCAGTGATGGCATCCGCGAGATTTACGAACTGGAACCGGATGTGTTGCTGCTGAACGCTGAAGCGATATTCACCCGGATTCATCCCCAGGACACCACTCGGGTGCGCGCGTCCATCCGCGCATCGGCGGAGACGCTCAGCCCGTGGCGCGAGGAGTACCGCGTGCAGCTTCCGGTGCGCGGCCTGCGCTGGGTGCGCGGTGAAGCGACACCGGAAGAGCTGCCCGGTGGTGGCGTGCTCTGGCACGGGTATGTCTCGGACATCTCCGACCTGAAACGGGTGGAAGAAGAGCTGCGGGCGCTGTCAATTACCGACTCGCTGACCGGGATCCATAACCGTCGGTACTTTCAAGAGCGCCTGACCACCGAAATGGCCCGGGTCGAGCGCGGCGGCGGCGAATTGTCGGTGATTATGCTCGACATCGATCACTTCAAGCGCATCAACGACCAGCACGGGCATGCCGTGGGCGATCGGGTGTTGCAGGCGGTATGCGAGCGTATCGGTCATCGGCTGCGGCGCACCGACGTGTTCTGTCGCCTGGGTGGCGAGGAGTTCATGGTGCTGTGCCCGGACATCGACGGCGACAAGGCTCATGTGTTGGCGCTGGAGTTATGGCAAGGGCTGCGCAGTTCGCCGATTGATGACGTCGGTATCGTCACCGCGAGTTTCGGGATCGCCAGTTGGCGGGAGGGCGAGGGCGCGGATGCGCTGCTGCTGCGCGCGGATTCCGGGGTTTATATGGCGAAGCAGGCCGGGCGGGACCGGGTCGAGGGCGAGATGAACTAAGGACACACACAGGATCCTGTGGGAGCGGGGGGGGGGGGGGGGGGGGGGGGGGGGGGGGGGGGGGGG
>NZ_JANLOD010000074.1 GCF_025466085.1 Pseudomonas sp. 14P_8.1_Bac3 | reverse complement strand
CTGGCTCAACGCAACCTTCCATACCCCAACGCTTCAGCCTCTTGCTGATAGTCGAGAACAACCTGATAGTCGCTTTCACTCGCCGGCAGCACCTCACGCAAACCGAGGACCTCCGCGACATCGGGCAACGCCCGCAACGTCTCGTTCATCACCCGCCGCAACGTCTCAACCTGCTCATCACTGGCCGTCGCCGCGGTGATGTACGGCAAGGTCGGGCTGAACGCGCTGCGCACCACCACCCGCAGCCCCGCCACTTCTTCCGCGGCGTGGCGTGCAAGGTAGGCGAAGGTCACGCTGTCGATGGCGGCGAGGTCGGCCCGGTCTTCCCGCAGCCAGCGCAGGCTTTCGCGATGGCTGCCGCTGACACTGATGCCGCTGAAAAAGCGGCCGTCGCGGTGCAGCGGTGCCAATCGCTGACGCAGCAGGTTCATGCCGCTGTTGGAATCTTCGCCGTTGATCACACCACGGCTGTCGTAAAACTCCGGCAGCGTCCGGCGTGGATCGTCGGCACGACTCAGCAACAGGCTGCAATGATTGCCCCCGCTGCTGTCCGGCAACTCATAGCGCGGCCGTCCGAGCACCCGGACCCGGCCACGCAAGGCCATCATCAACGGGTAGCCGCAGGTCTGGGTCAGCAGCAAGTTCGGGGACAGCCACAGGTCCGGCAGCGACAGCGCATCGGCATTGCAGCGAGTGGTGCTTAGACGCTCGAGGATCCGCGTCAGCCAGCGTTCGTTGGCCTGGCGGATCGGCTCGGGAGCGACGTACATCAGTAACTCGGCGATGTTTTGAGTCATCAGAATATTTCCGTACACCACAATCCAATTCGGGAAATGAGTGTGCAATCAGTGGAACGGGTGTTGCGGACTGTCGATCGCCTTTATCCCGTTCTCGCGCCACAACTGGCCATAACCCCGCACCAGAAATCCACCACTGCGTGCCACCCATTGCTCACGACGCGCACGGTAGACGCGGGGCAAGTCGTACCACGGCAAGCCCGGCAGATCATGATGCACCAGGTGAAAATTGAGATTGAGAAACAGCCAGCGCCACGGCCAGGCCGCCTCGTTCAGCACCGTGCGTTGCTCGGGTTGCGCGTGGGGTCGATGTTCGTAGTACGAGCGGATCATCGCAATCGACAGCGCCGGCACACTGACCAGCAGCAGGTAATGCCATACCGGCAGCACGCTGTAATGGGCGATGAAGCTCAGCATCAGCAGGGTCAGTGCGCCATGGGTCAGCCACATCAACCAGGCCTGGCGCTCACCGGCCATCAGGCGTTGCAGTTGTTCCCGCGCCAGCGCCAGCAAGGCCAGCGGTGCACCGAGCAGAAAGCGACCGAGCACGGTCTTGTTCAGCCAGTGCAGGCTCTGTTCGAACAATGAACGGCCCTGCCACTGCGCGGCGCTGAGGTAACGGCTTTCCGGATCGATTCCAGGGAGAGTGAGGTCTTCATTGCGGTGATGCAGCAGGTGGCTGTCGCGATACAACGTGTAGGGATACCAGACGGCAAACGGCGCGTAGCCGAGGAGTTTGTTCAGGGTGGTCCAGCGGGTGGGATGGCCGTGCAGCAGCTCGTGTTGCACCGACAACCAGAGCACTACCAGCGGAATAAGCAGCAGCGTGCTCCACCACACACCCAGACGGGCACTGCCCAGCACAAGACTGAACCAGCCGAGGTACACGGCGATCAGCAATAACCAGGTCGGCCACTCGGTACGAGCGGTGAGGCGGCGGCGCAGGGTGTCGATTTCTTCTCGATGGGCGCTATCGAAATAATGGGGCATGGCGTTGCTCAGATCGGGACCAGTCCTCTTCTGTGCAACAGCATCGGGAAATCTTGCAGATTATTTGTCGACCGTTCCCACGCGATGGTGGGAACGATCGATCAACGCGGGATCAATGACCGAACACATCCACCTTCTTGGCCTTCTTGTCCGCGCGCTTTTCATCGGCGGTTTTCGCCGGTTTCTTCTTTGCCGCTTTTTTTGAATCCATGCCTTTGGCCATGATACGTACTCCACTCATACGGGATGTGAGATCAGGTATACACCTATCCCCGACGGCGCGTTCTTTTATAATCGCCGGCCGTGCCCAGCCGCAGATCCACGCCATGCCCGACACCCAGTACACCGTGCTCGCCGAGCCGTTATGGCCGCTGATGAACAAGTTCTATCGCGCGCATCAATCCTCGATGAAAGCCGTGCGTGACGCTCAACTGTGGGTGGCTCGGCGTGACGAAATCATCGGTGCCCTCTGCTTGCGGCCGGTGTCGGGCGGGCATTGGCTGACCGGGTTACTGGTCGACCCGGCGTGTCGAGAACAGGGGATCGCGGCGGCATTGATCGGCGCAGCGGTGAAGGGCCTCGAACAGCCGGTGTGGCTGTTCTGCCACCCGGACTTGCGCGGCTTTTATGAACGCCGCGGCTTCACGTTCGACCCGTCCATGCCGTACGCGATGGTCGAGCGCCTGAGCCGCTATGCTCGCAGCAAACCGATGATCGCCATGGGCTTAGAACCATTGGTGAGGTCAACCATCGATAATGTGTGATCGGGCCAGGATTGCTGCGTGCTAGCCTCGGGGTCGACTCGACTCCCTACAGGACGCTCCATGAAACCCGCCCTTCTCGCTTTGTCACTGACTGCGTTGTTCGTCCCCGTGTTAAGCCAGGCCGCCGAACCGTCCAGCGTGTCCGCCGCCCAATATGCCGAGGTGCTGAAAGGCGCTTGGCGCGCGCCGGAGAACGTCGCTCGCGACGGCTATCGCCACCCGCAACAGAGCCTGCAGTTCTTCGGCCTGGGGCCGAAGCAGACCGTGATCGAAATCACCCCCGGCAACGGCTGGTACAGCGAATTGCTGGCGCCGCTGCTCAAGGACCACGGGCGCTACATTGCAGCGGTCCAGGCGCCGACAGTCAGTGACTACACGCGCAAGAGTGAAGAAAAACTCAAGGCAAAATTCACCGCCGCCCCGGCGCAATACGCCAGGGCCGAGGTGCTGGAATACGACCCGAAAGCCCCGGTGTTCGGCAAACCTGCGTCCGCCGATACCGTGCTGACCTTCCGCAACGTGCACAACTGGGTACTGGCGGACACCGCACCGCAGACGTTCGCGGCGTTCTTCAAGGTATTGAAGCCGGGCGGCGTCCTGGGCGTGGTCGATCATCGGGCCAAGGACGGGGCGTCGCTGGACGACATCAAGCACAGCGGCTACCTGACCACCGATTTCGTGGTGAAACTGGCGACGGACGCCGGCTTCAAGCTTGATGCGCAGAGCGAGATCAATGCCAATCCGAAGGACACCAAGGATTACCCGGAAGGCGTGTGGACGCTGCCGCCGACGTTGACCCTGGGGGAGAAGGACAAGGCAAAGTATCAGGCGATCGGGGAGTCGGACCGAATGACGTTGCGGTTCGTCAAACCCCTGAAATAAAGCACTTCCCGCCGACACAAGCCCCCTGTGGGAGCGAGCCTGCTCGCGATAGCGGAGTATCAGACAACATCAGCGTTGAATGGTAAACCGCCATTGCGAGCAGGCTCGCGCCTACATGGGTGTTGGGGTGTATCTGGATCAGTCGTCGGCGTTGGGATCGAGGTCCGGGAACATCACGTCGGTAAAGCCGAATTTAGTGAAGTCGGTAATCCGCGACGGGTACAACCGGCCGATCAGGTGATCGCATTCGTGTTGCACCACCCGCGCATGAAAACCCTCGGCGACGCGCACGATCGGCTCGCCCTTGGGGTCGAAACCTTCGTAGCGGATCTGCTGATAACGCGCCACCGCGCCCCGCAGGCCGGGCACCGACAGGCAGCCTTCGAAGCCCTCTTCCATCAGCGGGCTCAACGGTGTGATCAGCGGGTTGATCAGGATGGTTTGCGGCACCGCCTCGGCATCCGGATAACGCTCGCTGTGCTCGAAACCGAAGATCACCAGTTGCAGGTCTACGCCGATCTGCGGCGCGGCCAGGCCAACGCCGCCGACGCTCTCCATGGTCTGGAACATGTCGTCGATCAGTTGCCATAGCTCGGGGCTGTCGAACATGTCCGCCGGGACCGGTGGCGCAATGCGTAGCAGGCGCTCGTCGCCCATTTTGAGGATTTCACGGATCATTTGATGACTTCGTCAGTGCTCGGTTTGATCGAGTGGTCCCGACCCAGTCCCGAAACATGTTGTTTGGGTTCAGGGTCGAGTTCGCCGGGGACTTTCTCGCCGGGGTCCTTGCCTTCGCTCGACATGTGTTCGATCACCGCATTCATCTCCGCGCCGAGCAGCAGCACGGCCGACGAAATATAGAAGTACAGCAACAGCACGATGATCGCGCCGATACTGCCATACATGGCGTTGTAGTTGGCGAAGGTCTTGACGTAAAACGCGAAGCCCAGCGACGCGACGATCCACACCACCACCGCCAGCACCGAGCCGGGGGTGATGAAACGAAACTCCTGGCGCACGTCGGGCATGACGTAATAGATCAGCGCAACGGCGATCATCATCAGGATCACGATCACCGGCCAGCGTGCGATCGTCCAGACCGTGACGATGAAATCTTCCAGCCCGACCTGCGCCGCGATCCAGCCCATCACCTGCGGCCCGAGCACCATCAGCGCAGCGGCGACCAGCAACATGCCGGCGATGCCGATGGTGTAGATGATCGACAGCGGAAAACGCTTCCACGCCGGGCGACCTTCCACGACGTCATACGCGGCGTTCATCGCACTCATCATCAGGCGCACGCCAGCCGAAGCCGTGTACAGCGCGATGACGATACCGACCGAAAGCAGGCCACCCTTGGATTGCTGGAGCTGGTCGATCACCGGGTTGACCTGTTCCAGCGCCTGGGGCGGCAGGACCAGTTCCGATTGCAGGCGCAGCCAGGAGAAGAAGTCCGGCAGGTGCAGGAAACCGATCAGGGCAATCAGAAACAGAATGAAGGGGAACAGCGAGAACAGCATTTGATAGGCCAGCGCCGAGGCATAGGTCGACATCTCGTCGTCGACGAATTCGGTGACCGTGCGCACCATCACGCGATGGATGGGCAAGCCTTTCATGTCAGGGAAAATCATGAGCGTCTCCTTTCGCCGCAAATCGGTTGAAGTCGTGGCGACTCAGGGGCCGTTTTCTACAACAAAGTAGCCTACTTGGCGACTTTGAAACAATTTCCGCGTGCAAGTTCAGGCCGACACAAAAACGGCCATCCGTGGATGGCCGTTTCTGATACTCATAAAAGGCCGAATCAAGCCTTGTCGACGCCTTTCTTGATGGCATCCTTGGCTTTGCCGACCGCTTGCTGGGCTTCGCCTTTCTTTTCCTGAACCTTGCCTTCGGCTTGCAGTTTGGTGTTGTCAGTCGCTTTGCCGACGCCTTGCTTAATGTTGCCGGCTGCTTCGTTGGCCATGCCTTTTACTTTATCGCCAGTGCTGCTCATGGTGTTTCTCCTGTGAACAATTGAACGAGAAAAGTCGTTACACAAAGATTGACCGGAGGCCTTTGCACGGAGTTTCATTTATTTTCACGACGACATTTCATCGTCGCGTGCAGGTTGGGCTTTATGTTTGCCGACCAACCCCCGAGAATGCGCAACGTATTCAGGCCATGGCGCTGAAGATCCAATCCCGTAGGAATGTTATGAAACTCGATAAAAAGCAGGCCATTGCCCGCAGAAACCAGGAACTCGGCGGTGCTGTGCTTGGCGTCAATAACTGCCATTTCACCGAATTGAACCGCAACCGCAACATCTGGTGGTTCGATATTCCGGTGGCGCGCCTGGCCGTGGGTCAGTACGAATGGATTCACTTGCTGATGCATACGCCGGACACCGACGAACTGCTGCACCTGAAAGTACCGACGGTGTTCCTGCGCGAGAAGCTCGAAGAGCTGGTGGTGCGTAATCAGGGCAAGCGCAAAGCGGCATTGAGCCTGGAACTGAGCGCGGACAAGGATTCGTACCTGCAGGACATGCGCCCGGCGGGCACCAACGTCAATTTCGCGCCGTTCCGTCAATAAGCATCGGCCGCGTTTCCAGGCGTTCGACAAAAAGCCCCGCATATGCGGGGCTTTTTGTCGATCACGCGGTGGCTTGCCTGGCTTTCAGCTTCTTCAGCTCTTCATCACGCAACTCACGGCGCAGGATTTTGCCAACGTTGGTCGTGGGCAACGCGTCGCGGAATTCCACGGCTTTCGGCACCTTGTAGCCGGTGACGTTGGCGCGCATGTGCTCCATGACTTGCTCTTTGGTCAACGTCACGCCCGGTTTGGCGACGATGAAGATCTTGATCGCCTCGCCCGACTTCTCGTCCGGCACGCCGATGGCCGCGCATTGCAGCACGCCCGGCAGGGTCGCGAGCACGTCTTCCAGTTCATTCGGGTACACGTTGAAGCCGGACACCAGGATCATGTCCTTCTTGCGATCGACAATGCGCATGTAGCCGTCAGGCTGGATCAGCGCGATGTCACCGGTCTTCAGCCAGCCCTCGCTGTCGAGCATTTCGTCGGTGGCTTCCTGGCGCTGCCAATAGCCTTTCATCACCTGCGGGCCTTTCACGCACAGTTCGCCGATTTCACCCAGCGGCTGCTCCACGCCGGCATCGTCGATGACTTTGCACAGGGTCGAAGGCACCGGGATGCCAATGGTGCCGATCTGGATGTTCTGGATCGGGTTCACCGTGGCCACCGGGCTGGTTTCGGTCATGCCGTAGCCTTCGCAGATGGCGCAACCGGTGACCGCTTTCCAGCGCTCGGCCGCGGCCAGTTGCAGGGCCATGCCACCGGACAGGGTGACTTTCAGCGCCGAGAAATCCAGCTTGCGGAAGCCTTCGTTGTTGCACAGCGCCACGAACAAGGTGTTCAGGCCGACGAAGCCACTGAACTTCCACTTCGACAGTTCCTTGACCATCGCCGGCAGGTCGCGCGGGTTGCTGATCAGGATGTTGTGGTTGCCGATCAGCATCATCGCCATGCAATGAAAGGTGAAGGCATAGATGTGGTACAGCGGCAGCGGCGTGATCAGGATCTCGCAACCTTCATTGAGGTTGGAACCCATCAGCGCCTTGCACTGCAGCATGTTCGCCACGAGGTTGCGATGGGTCAGCATCGCGCCCTTGGCCACGCCGGTGGTGCCGCCGGTGTATTGCAGCACCGCCACATCACCGCTGGCCGGGCTGGCTTCCGCCACTGGCTGGCCATGGCCCTTGCTCAGCACGTCGTTGAACCTGACGGCTTTGGGCAGGTGGTACGCCGGGACCATCTTCTTCACGTACTTGATGACGCTGTTGATCAACAGACGCTTGAGCGGCGGCAGCAGGTCGGCCACTTCCGTGACGATGACGTGCTTGACCCCGGTTTTCGGCACGACGGTCTCGGCCAGGTGCGCCATGTTGGCCAGGCAGACCAGGGCTTTGGCGCCGGAGTCGTTGAACTGATGTTCCATTTCCCGCGCGGTGTACAGCGGGTTGGTGTTGACCACGATCAGCCCGGCGCGAATGGCACCGAATACAGCGACCGGGTACTGCAAGACGTTGGGCAGCTGCACGGCGATTCGATCGCCCGGCTGCAAGTCGGTATGCTGTTGCAGGTACGCGGCAAACGCCCCGGACAATTCGTACAGTTCACCGTAGGTGATTGTCTTGCCCAGGTTGCTGAATGCCGGCTTGTCGGCGAAGCGTTGGCAGGACTGCTTCAACACTGCCTGAATATTCGGGTACTCGTCCGGATTGATGTCGGCAGCAATCCCGGCAGGGTACTTATCCTTCCAGAAGTCTTCGATCATGGAAGCCCACTCCTCAGCAACGCGAATTCAAATACCGCATTCGATGCGATTATTATTGGTGTTTGGTTATTGGTGAGCCTGGCTTTTTTGAAGGCCGAGAGGTCACAAAGCGCGCCGAGAGTAGCAGCTTTGCAAAAGGTCGCCTAGAGCCAAAAGCAGGCTCTACGGTCACATTGGTGACTCAAGAATCGCAGGCAGTCATTTTAGAGCAAAGAACCTATATGTCGCTGAAAGCCCCGTAATCAGGGCCTTCGGCGAAAACTGTAGGAGCGAGCTTGCTCGCGAAGAACCGGAGGCCGCCGCTGGGCATCTGATTTTGCGCGTGATCGTTCACGATCTTCGCGAGCGAGCTCGCTCCTACAGGATCCGCACATGGCGGGTCTTCACCGCTTACGCAATATCCCGCAACTCCCGCCGCAGAATCTTGCCCACCGGCGTCATCGGCAACGACTCACGCAACACGATGTGTTTGGGTACTTTGTACGCGGTGAAGTTTTCCTTGCAGTAGGCCTTCAGCTCTTCAAGGCTGACCCCCGATTCCCGCGCCACCACGAATAACTTCACCGCCTCCCCGGAACGCTCGTCCGGCACGCCGATAACCGCGCAGTTGGCGACTTTCGGGTGGGCCATTACGACGTCTTCGATTTCGTTCGGGTACACGTTGAAGCCCGAGACAATGATCATGTCCTTCTTGCGATCGACGATGCGCACGAACCCGTCCGGGTCGATCACCGCGATGTCGCCGGACTTGAACCAGCCCTCGGCATCCAGCACTTCGGCGGTGGCTTCGGGTTTCTGCCAGTAGCCCTTCATGATCTGCGGGCCCTTGATGCACAGTTCGCCGCGCTCGCCCAGCGGCTGCTCGGCGCCTTCATCGTTGATCACCTTCAGCGTGGTGCCCGGCACCGGCAGGCCGACCGTGCCGATCCGCGATTTGTCGCCGTACGGGTTGGTGCACGCCACCGGGGAGGTTTCGGTCAGGCCGTAGCCTTCGGTGATCCGGCAACCGGTCAGTTGCTCCCAGCGTTCGGCAGTGGCCTTGACCAGCGCGGTGCCGCCGGAGTTGGTCAACTTCAGGCTGGAGAAATCCAGGGTCTTGAAATCCGGATGGTCCATCAAGGCGACGAACAGTGTGTTGAGCCCCAGCAGGCACGAGAACCGCCAGTTCTTCAGTTCCTTGATGAAGCCGCCAATGTCACGTGGATTGGTGATCAGCACGTTGTGGTTGCCCGTCACCATCATGCACATGCAATTCGCCGTGAACGCATAGATGTGGTACAGCGGCAGCGGCGCGATCATCACCTCCTGCCCTTCGCGCAGCAGCGGCTGGCCATCGTTGCCGAACTGCCCGAGGCACGCCCGCGCCTGCTGCATGTTCGCCACCAGGTTGCCGTGGGTCAGCATCGCACCCTTGGCCAGGCCGGTGGTGCCGCCGGTGTATTGCAGCACGGCGATGTCGTTGAGCCCGGCGTTCAGCGGCTTGATGCTGAGGCCCCGGCCCATGCGCAACGCACTCTTGAAGGAAATGGCTTGCGGCAAGTCATACTCCGGGACCATTTTCTTGACCTTGCTCACCAGCGTGTTCACCAGCCAGCCTTTGGCGGCGGGCATCATGTCGCCCATCTTCGCTTCGATCAGGTACTGGAGGTCGGTGTCAGGCAGCACTTCCTGGACCTTCTGCCCGAACATGTTCAGGTAGACCAGCGCCCGGGCGCCCGAATCCTTGAACTGATGGCGCATTTCCCGCGCGGTGTACAGCGGGTTGGTGTTGACCACGATCAGCCCGGCGCGCAACGCACCGAACACGGCAATCGGGTATTGCAGGACGTTGGGCATCTGCACCGCGATGCGATCCCCGGGCACCAGGTCGGTGTGGGCTTGCAGATAACCCGCAAACGCAGCGCTGTAGCGCTCCAGTTCGGCGTAGGTCAGGGTCACGCCCATGTTGCTGAAGGCCGGGCGGTCAGCAAATTTCTTGCAGGAACGCTCGAACACCTCGATCACCGATTTATAGGCTCCTTGGTCGATATCGAGGGGGACGCCGGCCGGGCGTTTGTCATTCCAGAAATCAGGTTGCATTGTTCTTGTCCTCTTTACCTGAACCTATCCGGGCCGCGTTTCTGTCTTTCGCTCTCATCCATGCAGCGCGAAGCAAAAAGCGGAGCTTCAGGGACACTAGCAGCTATGGCGAATCAGGCAAATATGCCAACGCGTGACATTGATCGCGTGAATCTTGGTGCCGTGGCGTGGCCTGATCAGACGGCGAGCGAAGGATGCGCTATACAATGCACCGTGCCCATGCAAAGGAATCGCCATGATCCACGACACCTTCTGGCTGACCGCGAGTGACCGCAGCCGCCTGTACGTCAACCAATGGCTGCCGGCCTCGCCGCTGAACGCGGTGATCCTGCTGGCCCACGGCATGGCCGAACACAGTGGTCGCTATGCCCGGCTGGCGGAACAATGCTGTGACGAGGGCTACGGGGTGTACGCGCCGGACCTGCGTGGACATGGCAAAACCGCCGAAAACGGGACGCTCGGCCATTTCGCCGACGACGATGGCTGGTGCAAGGTGGTCGGCGACCTGGCCAGCCTCAATCAGCACATTGGCCAGCAGCATCCCGGCGTGCCGATCGTGCTGCTCGGTCACAGCATGGGCAGCTATATCGCCCAGGCGTATCTGCTGCATCACAGCGCCAGCTTGCACGGCGCGGTACTCAGCGGCTCGAACTTCCAGCCCGTGGCGCTTTATCGCGCGGCGCGGCAGATCGCCCGCCTCGAACGCCTGCGTCAAGGGCCGAAAGGCCGCAGCGCGCTGATTGAATGGCTGTCGTTCGGCTCGTTCAACAAGAAATTCAAACCGGTGCGCACGCCGTTCGACTGGCTCAGCCGCGATCCGGCCGAAGTCGACCAGTACGTCAACGACCCGCTCTGCGGGTTTCGCTGCACCAATCAGTTCTGGATCGATTTGCTCGGCGGCTTGCAGCAAATCAGCAAAGCGTCCAATCTCGCTCAGATCGATCCGGGCCTGCCGCTGCTGGTGATTGGCGGCGAATGTGATCCGGTGAGTGAAGGCAAGCGTCTGAAAGACCTGGCCGAGGCGCTACGTGCCGCGGGCAGCCAGAGCCTGCAATTGACGATTTACCCGCAGGCACGGCACGAACTGTTCAACGAAAGCAATCGCGACGAAGTGACGGCCGATGTGCTGGGCTGGATTGCCCAAACCCTGAGCCACCGCCGACCAGCCCGATCCGAATAGTTTTTTTGTGGCTTTTTTATTTGTTACAGGAATTGAAACCGATGACCCAGGTGACCAACACCCCTTACGAAGCCCTCGAAGTCGGGCAGACCGCCAGCTACAGCAAGACGGTCGAAGAGCGCGATATTCAACTGTTCGCCGCGATGTCCGGTGACCACAACCCGGTGCACCTGGACGCCGA
Source organism: Pseudomonas sp. 14P_8.1_Bac3 (assembly GCF_025466085.1). GTDB lineage: Bacteria > Pseudomonadota > Gammaproteobacteria > Pseudomonadales > Pseudomonadaceae > Aquipseudomonas. The sequence goes on along the minus strand of NZ_JANLOD010000074.1, from coordinate 281,659 downwards.
ATTCGCTGCCGCCAGCATGTTCAAGGAGCGCATCGCTCACGGCATGTTCAGCGGTGCCCTGATCAGCGCAGCCGTTGCCTGCGAATTGCCTGGGCCGGGCACCATTTATATCGGTCAGCAGATGAGCTTTCAGAAGCCGGTGAAGATTGGCGACACCTTGACGGTGCGTCTGGAAATCCTCGAGAAGCTGCCGAAGTTTCGAGTGCGCATTGCCACCCGCGTGTTCAACCAGCGTGATGAGCTGGTGGTGGATGGCGAGGCGGAGATTCTGGCACCGCGTAAACAGCAGACGGTGACGTTGCCGACCCTGCCGGCGATCAGCATCGGCTGACCCTGCGCACAACGGTAGGAGCGAGTTTGCTCGCGGAAGACGTTAACGATAACGCGTTGATTCTGAATAAACGTGTTGTTCAAAGGTTCTTCGCGAGCAAGCTCGCTCCTACGGTTCTCGCTGCCCCTCCTGCACCTGCACACTCGCCGTCATCCCGGAACTCAGGTTGATCCCCTCGGGCACCTTGTCCAGTTTGATCCGTACCGGAATCCGCTGCGCCAGTCGCACCCAGTTGAACGTCGGCTCCACTTCCGCCAGCAACTGCCCATCCGGCGTGGTGTTGCGGTCGGTAATCCCGCGGCTGACACTTTCCACATGCCCCTGCAGCGCTTCGCCTGCGCTCATCAGCCAGACCTTCACCGGGTCGCCGACGCGAATCCGCGGCAGTTTGGTTTCCTCGAAATACGCCTGTACGTAGAACGTCGAATCATCGATCAAGGCCATCACCGCTTGCCCGGCATTCACATAATTGCCTTCAGCCAGACGCAGGTTGGTGATATGACCGTCGCGCGGCGCATGCACCTGGCTGCGAGCAAGGTTGAGCTCGGCGACCTTGGCTTCCGCCTGGGCTTCGCGCAGTTCGCCACGGGCGATGCCGGCGTTGATTTGCGCGTTTTCGCGCAACTCGGCACTGATCGCCTGCGGACCAAGGGCCAAGCGACGACTGGCCTCGCGCTCACGCAGATTGAGTTGTTGCTGACGGGTCTGCACCACCGCTTGCGCCTTTTCCAGCGCCGCTTCGAAACGATCGCGGTCGATGCTCAGCAACAGATCACCGGCCTTCACCGCCTGGTTATCGACCGCCTTGAGTTCACGCACCCAGCCCGACACGTCCGGGGCGATCACCACCACATCCGCGCGAATCCGCGCGTCCCGTGTCCAGGGCGTGAGCATGTAGTACTGCCACAACTGGAAACCGGCAAAAATCGCCACCGCCACCAGGCACAGGGTAACGGCGACACGTACGGGTGTACGCATGTTCAACTCCTTTATAAAGGGCCGAGAACGACGGTGATCAGGGTCAATACACAGACGTACAAGGCGCAATCGAATAACGCTTCGTGCCAGATCCAGCGACCGGCCGGGGTCAGGCGCAACAACAGGCGCAAGCCCGCGGTGACCAGCAGCGCCAGCAGCACATAAATCAGAAACGGACTGAGCAGCACGCCACCCACCGACCACTCACGCAAGCCCATGGCTGTGCTCCTGTTGAAGGCACCAGGCGCGCCAGCTGTTCTGCAATTGCAGCACCGCGCCCTGGGCCAGTTTCACCGCATCGCTGGGCGGCAATGCGTACAAGGTGTTCAGGAATGCTTCGCTGGGTTGCTCCAGGGCATCGGCACATTCGCCGCGCGGGCCTTGTTCAAGGACTTTTTCCAGGCCGTCGAGATAGCGTCGCTGCGGCGCACCGACCGGCACCTGCGCCACCGCCAGGCTCAGGCGCAAATGCAGCAGTTCATCGCCGATGTCGAGGCCGAGCAGGCCATCGTCCCAGCGACTGCGCGCCGGTTCCGGCAGTTCGGGGTAGTGCCGCGCCAGTTGCAGCAGGCGGTCGGCCATGCGCCCGCCGAACCAGCTTTCGGCGCCTGGCAGATGGCGTCGGGTCAGGCGCACCAGATCATCAAGGGTTGCCGCCAGCAAACGCCGCCCGTGCCAGGCCGGGTTGCGCAGGATCAGCAGGTGGAACGCCAATACCGCAGCGCCGACGCCGACGACCATCGCTTGAGCGCTGTTGAAGAAGGTGGCGACGTCGAATTTCATCGCGTTGAGCGGCGCGACCAACACAATAAAATGCAGGCAGAACGACGTAGCCGTGGCGCCGATCTGTGGCTTGGCCATGCCCAGCGCGCCAAAAAACAGCGGCACGCCCATGCCCATGCACAGCAACGCGAAACCGCTCCATTGCGGCAGCAGAATCTGCCCGACAACAAACGCCGAGGGGATTGCCAGGAAAATCCCGCGCATGAAACTCATGCCGATCTGCGCGCCGTTTTCGCGACTGGCGAACAGGCTGCACACCACGCAGGTCAGCACCAACGCTCCGGATGCAGCGGGCCACGCCGTCGCCAGCCAGAAACACGACACCACCAGAAACGCCAAGGCACTGCGCGCGCCGAACACCAACGCCAACGGCAGATCGCGGTGCGGCGTCAGGGTGCGCGGCGGATCGACCGTTTCCTTACCCTCCTCCACCGCGATCAACGCCGTGTTTGCCGCCAGGGCGGTGTCCATCAACAAGGTGAAGCGGACCAGGCAGTAACTCTGCGCAGAGCTGATCTGCGGGTCATGGGAGGCGTCGAGCAAACGCGGACGCAGGACTTGCAACGTTGCGTTATCCGGATGGTCGAGTGCTTGCTGCACCTCGCTCATCCATGGCCGCAGCTGCTCGGCTTCCGGGGGCTCCAGTTGCTTCCACTGCCGCCGCACCGACCGGGCGATGCGCAGCAGCATCAACAGTTTCTGGCTCAGGCCGCTGATGGCCCGCGCACGTTGCCGGCCCAGCCCGCCTTCGAACCAGGCGTGCTCACGCTGGGCGTCCACGGCGACGATCCGGCCAAGGATTTCCAGCAAGCCCTTGCGCGCCTGAGCGTCGCCGGCCAACGTCGCGCGCGCGGCGTTCATCCCGCTGCGCCACGCGGCGCGTGCCTGATCTGACAGTTGCCGTTCGACCCGCATCGGCCACAGCAGCGCACTGGAGGCGGTGGCGCAGAGGATGCCCAGGCAGATTTCCGTGCAGCGCGCGACGGCCTGATCAAACACGGTCAGCGGATGGTTGATGGCGGGCAAGGCGATGATCGCGACGGTGTAGCCGGCCAGGACAAACGAGTAGGACCAGGCACTGCGCAGCAACGTCGAACTGGCGGTACACAGCCCGAGCCATAAAGCCAGGGCCAGCAAAAACAGCCACGGGGTTTGCGCGAACAACCCCATGAACACCACCGACATGATCGTCCCGATCAGCGTGCCCAACAGCCGTGCCAAGCCCTTTTGCACGACCATTCCGGACAACGGCTGAGCGACGATGAACGCCGTCATCAACGCCCACGCCGGTTGCTCGAGCCCCCAACGCAACGCCAGCCACAATGCCAGCCCGCCGCCGATCAGGGTCTTGATCGCGAACTGCAGGGCGAGGCGGTCGGGCGCGAATAAAGCCTGCAAAGTGATAGGCACGTGAAGCACTCTTGAGGGAACGATTTAACGATAGCCGGATTCGTCGAAGTGACTGAAAATCAAATTATTAGCCGGCTATCTATCAAGCGTCCAGCGCTAAAGTCCAGGCACAAAAAAACGCCAGACTGGCTGGCGTTTTTGACAGGCTTTTACGCTTAAGAGCGAGCGCGAGCCTGGTTACGCAGGGCTTTCACCTGATCGTGATTGCGTTGCACGCCATGGTACTGACGTTCAACCAGGTCACGAATGCTCACCAGGTTGTGCTTGTTGATTTTCTCGATGGCTTCTTTGTAAGCCTTCAACGCATGGTCTTCACCGCGTTCGGCTTCGTTCAGCACGGCTTCTTCATCCTTGCCGGTGAACATCGCTTTCACGTCGACCCAGCGGCGATGCAGATCACCGCTGACGCTGGTGGACGTTTCCGGTTCGCCACCCAGTTGACGCACGGCCGCCTGCAGTTCAGCAGCGGCGGTTGCGCAATCAGCGGCACGGGTAACAAACAGGGCTTTCAGCTCTGGGTGCTTGATGTCTTCGGCGCAAGTCTTGAACCCTTCCTGACCGTCTTTGCTGGTTTCAATCAGGTCGTTGAGTACAGAGATCGCTTCTTTATTCACGTCGGTCATTTTCAAATCCTCGCGGGTTGATGAAAGATGCAATAGCTATTGCACCCTGCATGCCAGCTTTGGATCGATAATTTTTTCCTTATATTTCAGATAGTTAACTTTTAACGCGAAAACTGCATCCGCTTTTTTTGCATGAACTGTCATTTGGCCTGCATGCAGAATGCCTGTATTTTCCAGACTGCCGAATCAAGACGACTGACCGATGAACCCTGAAAAGCTCGAACTGCTGATTACACGCGAGATGCCTTTTGGCAAATACAAGGGCCGCATCATTGCCGACCTGCCCGGCCCCTACCTGAACTGGTTCGCCCGCGAGGGCTTCCCGCATGGCGAACTGGGTGGCTTGCTGGCGCTGATGCAGGAAATCGATCACAACGGCCTGTCGGAGTTGCTTGAACCCCTGCGCGTCAAACATGGCAAACCCGCCCCTCGCCACTGAGCTGTTCTTATGCCCGATAACACCCGCCGCGCCCGTGATGAAATGTTCTGGCACACCTTTGCCGATCGCTATGCCGTCGAACCCGGCCCGGTGAATCTGGAGAACGGTTACTTCGGGCGCCTGTCGCGTACGGTGATCGAGGAATACCAGCGCAACATCGACCTTATCAACCGCAGCAACTCGGTGTATGTCCGCCAGCGTTTTGAACAGGTCGACGGTGAGCGGATTCGCACACAACTTGCCGAACTGATCGACGTGCCCGTCGACGCCGTGGCCTTCACGCGTAACGCAACGGAGGGTCTGCAATCGCTGATCCGCAATTACAACCGTCTGCGGCCGGGTGATCAGGTGCTGATCTGCGACCTGGAATACGATACGGTCAAAGGCGCCATGCGCTGGCTCGCGCGCCATCGCGGTGTCGAAGTGATCGAGATCGATCACGCGCACCCTGCCAGTTTCGACGGTCTGCTGGCCACTTATCGCGACGCCTTTGCGCGCTATCCCAAGCTTAAACTGATGGCGCTGACCCACGTCACCCACCGCACCGGGCTGGTGATGCCGGTGAAAGAAATCGTCGCCGCCGCCAAGGAGTCCGGGATCGACGTGATTCTCGATGGCGCCCACGCCCTCGGGCAGATCGAGTTCAATCTCGCTGACCTCGGCGTCGCGTTCGCCGGTTACAACCTGCACAAATGGATCGGCGCGCCGCTGACCCTGGGCTTTCTGTACATCGCGCCAGAGCGCCTGGCCGACATCGACCCGGACATGGGCGAGATGCATTTTCCGGTCACCGACATCCGCGCCCGCACGTCCTACAGCACCCCCAACATCCCGGCGCTGCTGACGCTGCCGCTGGTGTTCGAAGAACATCGGGCGATGGGCGGCGCCGCCGCCAAGGGTGCGCGACTCAACTACCTGCGCAACCGCTGGGTCAGCGCTGTACGTCACCTGCCGGGCATCGACGTGATGACCCCGGATGATCCGCGGCTGTACTGCGGCATCACGGCGATGCGTTTTACCCGGCATGCCGACCAGCACGCCATGGTCGAGCAACTGCTCAACGCCTACAACCTGTTTACCGTGGTGCGCAGCGGTGCGGCGAGCGGCCCGTGCATCCGGATCACGCCGGGGCTCATCACGACCGCGACGGACATGGATACGCTGAGTACAGCGCTGAACGCACTGCGCTGACGTCACACGGTGTAGCGGTCGAAATCCTCCGGCTTGATCTGCGAGGACGCGGCAAACGTGTCGATGCCGATGGTCAGGTGGCCGAAGAACCCGTCGTCCCTGGAATCGCGACTGAGGGTGTGAAGGGTCAGCGTCGAGGCTTCGCCGCCCATGGTTTCGTAGAATTCGTCCTGGTCGTTGGTCAAGGGCGCGATGGTTCGACCGCCGTATTGCCGGGCGCTGAGCACCGACCGCGAGGTGTCTTCGGGGAAATACAACTGGCCGACCCAGGCGACGTGGCGTTCTTCCAGATAATGGTTGCCGGCGGTCACGCGAACCGCGACGTGAATGTGCAGCGCACGGCCAGCGTAGAACCCCGGAAAGATCGTGGTAAAGCGCACGATGCCTTTGTGATCGGTGAACTGCCCGCCGCGCAGGTAGGTGTCGTCATCGGTGCGCGGGATTGCGCCGCTGTCACCGCTGTCGACTTCCTGGTCGGGGTTGATCTTGCTCCAGCCTGAATACGCACAGCGTGCATTGCAGTGCCAGATATCGACGATGGCGCCGGTGACGGGCTCTCCGGTCATCGCATCGATGATGGTCAATCGCAGGATCAGGGGAATCCCGTCCATGCCTTCGCTGATGTTGCGCCGGATCAGTGTCGGGTTGCGAAAGTAAGGGCCGGCGATTTGTTCAGGTGACAGCAGGTAAGCAGGCGTGTCTTCCATAACGTTCTCTCATCCATAAGATGAACGCAGGTTAACCCTGAAGGAGTGGCGGGATGCGGTAACTATGTATCGCAGCGTTTCCCGCCACCACGCGTTTTTCGCAGGCAAAAAAAAGGTGCACCGACCAAGCGCACCGAAAAGCCGTAGAACACACAACGAAGTGTAGGGTTGGATCAGTCCAGCAGTGCGAGGGCCTCGGCGGTGCATTCCTGAATGCGCGCCCAGTCGCCGTTCTTGATCCACTCCGGATCAAGCATCCAGCTACCGCCCACGCACATGACGTTTTTCAACGCCATGTAGCTCTTGATATTGGCCGGGCTGACGCCGCCGGTCGGGCAGAATTTCACCTCGCCGAATGGGCCGCCGAGCGCCTTGATCGCCGCGACGCCGCCACTGACTTCTGCCGGGAACAGCTTGAAGCGGCGATAGCCCAAACCGTAGCCTTCCATGATGCCGGAGGCATTGCTGATGCCGGGCAGCAGTGGAATCGGGCTGTCGACGCTGGCTTCGAGCAGGTCACGGGTGATGCCCGGCGTAACGATGAATTGCGAACCGGCGGCTTCCGCCGCAGCCAGCATGTGGCGATCGAGCACGGTGCCGGCGCCGGTCACCAGTTCCGGACGCTGCTCGCGCAGAATCTGGATGGCCTTGAGGCCGAACTGCGAACGCAGGGTCACTTCCAGCGCGGTCAGGCCACCGGCCGCGAGGGCGTCGGCCAACGGCAGCACGTCCTGTTCGCGAGCGATGGTAATCACCGGCAGAATCCGCGCCTTGGCGCAGAGGCTGTCGATCAGGGCAACTTTATCCGCCATGGAAACGGTCGGGGATGGGTTTGTCATAGCGGCTGATCCTTGGCTCATGGGCACCAGTAAATCTCTAACGTGGGTTGCAGAAACGCGCGAACCGGCATGGCGGCGACATCGTCACCGGCCAATGCGGCACTCAACGTGGTCAGCTTGGACTGACCGGAAATCGATAGAACGGTGTGTTTGGCCGACGCCAGCAGCGCACGGCTCATGGTCAGGCGTTGATGCGGCACGGTCGGCGCCAGCATCGGGTAGCAACGACGGCTGCCGTCTACCTTCAAGGCGTCGGCCAGGTTCGGGCTGTTCGGGAACAGCGAAGCGGTGTGACCGTCGTCGCCCATACCGAGGATCAGCACGTCGATCGGCGGTAATTCCGCCAGCAAGCGATCGGCCTGCTCGGCCGCCAGTTCGAGGTTGGCGCTGGCGCTGTAAAGGCTGAGGAACTTCGCCTTGGCCGCCGGACCTTGCAACAGGTAACGCTTGAGCAGACCGGCATTGCTGTCGGCGTGTTCCACCGGGACCCAGCGCTCGTCGGCCAGGGTCACGACGACCTTGGACCAGTCCAGCGTCTGCTTGGCCAGGTGCTGGAAAAACGCCACCGGGCTGCGACCGCCGGAGACCACCAGCGTCGCGGCGCCGCTGGCCTCAATGGCATCGCCCAATTGCTTGGCCACACTCAGCGCCAGACCTTCGGCCAGCAGCACCGGGCTCTTGAACGCATGGGCGCTGACGCCCTGCGGCAGTTTCAATTCAGATATCGCCATACCACGACCTCCCATCCCGCGTGATCAGAGCAATGGAGCTCATCGGTCCCCAGGACCCGGCCGCGTACGGCTTGGGCGCATCACCGGATTTTTTCCACCCGGCGATCAACTGGTCACACCACTTCCACGCCGCTTCGATTTCATCTTTACGGACAAACAGGTTCTGATTGCCGCGCATCACTTCCAGCAACAACCGCTCGTAGGCATCGGGAATCCGTGCACTGCGCCAGGTGTCGGAAAAATTCAGCTGCAACGGACCGCTGCGCAGCTGCATGCCCTTGTCCAGGCCTTGTTCTTTGGTCATCACGCGCAAGGAAATGCCTTCGTCCGGTTGCAGGCGGATAATCAGCTTGTTGCTGATCTGCAGGCGCTGCTCCGGAGCGAAAATGTAGTGCGACGGTTCCTTGAAGTGGATGACGATCTGCGACAGCTTCTGCGGCATGCGCTTGCCGGTGCGCAGGTAAAACGGTACACCCGCCCAGCGCCAGTTGCGGATGTCGGCGCGCAGGGCGACGAAGGTTTCGGTGTCGCTCTGGGTATTGGAATTTGGCTCTTCGAGGTAGCCCGGCACCGGCTTGCCTTCGCTGTAGCCGGCGATGTACTGGCCGCGCACCACCTGCGTGGTCAGGCCTTCCGGGCTGATCGGCGCCAGCGCCTTGAGCACTTTGACTTTCTCGTCGCGGATGCTGTCGGCGGACAGGTCGGCCGGCGGGTCCATGGCGATCAGGCAGAGCAGTTGCAACAAGTGATTCTGGATCATGTCCCGCAGCTGACCAGCCTTGTCGAAGTAGCCCCAGCGGCCTTCGATCCCGACTTTCTCGGCCACGGTGATTTCCACGTGGGAGATGTAGTTCTGGTTCCACTGGGTTTCGAACAGGCTGTTGGCGAAACGCAGGGCAATCAGGTTCTGGACGGTCTCTTTGCCCAGGTAGTGGTCGATGCGGTAAGTGCGGTTCTCCGGAAAGAACTGCGCCACGGCGTCGTTGACCTTGCGCGAGGACTCCAGGTCGGAACCGATGGGTTTTTCCAGCACCACGCGGGTATTTTCCGCCAGGCCGACCTTCGCCAGGTTTTCGCAGATCGCGCCATAAACGGCGGCCGGGGTAGCGAAATAGGCAATCACGCGCTGGGCGCTGCCGGCCATTTCGGCCAGGGCCACATAGTCATCGGACTTGAGGAAATCGACGTGCAGGTACGTCAGGCGCGCCAGAAAACGATCCAGCACGGCGTCGTCCAGCTCTTTGCTGCCGACGTAGCGACGCAGCTCGGACGTGATGAACGCCAGATGCTCCTGCTCGCTGCCGGGCTCACGGGCCAGCGCGATGACGCGCGTGTCCTCGTGCAGCAGACCGGCACCGTCGAGCTGATAAAGGGCCGGGAACAGCTTGCGCAAGGCCAGATCGCCGAGGGCGCCGAACAAGGCGAAGGTGCACGGTTCAACCGTAATCGAAGGCATGATGTTTGTTCTTTTATCAAGTTAAGCTACAAATACCTTTTTTCAAGGCATCGCTCAAGAGAAAATGTAGTAATAACCACAACATTTTCGCAAAATACAGATTCCGAGTGGTGGAGCGTCGGAGCCATCAGTAGGATAGGCCACCGCTTGGGGCGCTCGCCAAGGCCCAATTTGCATAGCCGAGCCCTTATTTGCATGGCAGAACCTAGGAAATCATATGGACCGCGTGCGAAATCTACTGGAACAGATCCAGAATCGCCTTGAAGACCTGAACAAAGCGGAACGCAAAGTCGCCGAAGTGATCCTGCTCAACCCACAGCAGGCCACCCGGTTCAGCATCGCCGCCCTCGCCCAGGCCTCCAAGGTCAGCGAGCCGACCGTGAACCGTTTCTGCCGTTCGTTCGGCGTCAGCGGTTACCCGGAACTCAAGCTGCAACTGGCGCAGAGCCTGGCCAGTGGCGCGGCGTATGTCAGCCGTGCGGTGGAAGCCGACGACAATCCCGAAGCCTACACCAAGAAAATTTTCGGCAGTGCGATCGCATCGCTGGACAGCGCCTTGCAGGCCCTGGACCCGAACCTGATCAGCCGCGCCGTCGACCTGTTGATCCAGGCGCGGCAAATCCACTTTTTCGGCCTCGGCGCTTCGGCCCCGGTGGCGCTGGACGCGCAGCACAAGTTCTTTCGTTTCAACCTGGCCGTCACCGCCCATGCGGACGTGCTGATGCAGCGCATGATTGCGTCGGTGGCCCACACTGGCGAATTGTTCGTGATCATTTCCTACACCGGCCGCACCCGCGAACTGGTGGAAGTGGCGCGGATTGCCCGGGAGAACGGCGCATCGGTACTGGGCTTGACCGCTGAAGGTTCGCCGCTGGCCAAGGCCAGCACCTTGAGCCTGAACATTCCGCTGCCGGAAGACACCGACATCTATATGCCGATGACCTCGCGGATCATTCAGCTGACGGTACTGGATGTGCTGGCGACCGGCATGACCTTGCGCCGGGGCGTGGATTTCCAGCCGCATTTGCGCAAGATCAAAGAGAGTTTGAATGCGAGCCGGTATCCGGTGGGCGACGAGTTCAACTGACCCGGCAGCGTCCTCTCCTTCTCAGGCCTTTTCGCGAGCAAGCCCGCTCCCACATTCGACCGCATTCCTTCTGTAAACCGGGTCGAATGTGGGAGCGGGCTTGCTCGCGAAAGCGTCAACCGTCACACCACCAAATCAAGCTCCAACCCGCGCCTGCAAACTCAAGTGCGCCTTCTGCCCCGGCGCCAAACTCAGGCTATCGGTCCCGCCACTCGCGGCCTCGACGCAGACAAACTCGGACACCTCACTCCAGCTGACCCCCAACAACGGTCGCGCGCCCGGGTGCCAGACCACGGTATCCGCATCATTGCCCGTATCGATGCACAACGCCCGCTGCCAAGCGTGATCCTTGAGCTGCAATTCGCCGTCATGCTGAAACACCCGCTGACAGCCACCCTCCACCCGTAACTCGCCTTCCTGCTGGCAAACCTGACGGTTCAGCTGGTCATAGCCCTGCGCACCGTCGAGCCCAGACAGCGCTACCTCACCAACGTCACCGATGCGCCAATACGCATGCAACGCCTGGCTCAATTGGCAGGGCAGGCTGTCCTGATGCTCGGTGCTCAGGCGCAAATCCATGCGCTCGCCCAGGTGCGCATGCAGGTCCACCTGCCAGTCGCACAACTCCAGGCGCCAGTGCAGGTGCACGCCCTCCTCGTCATGACGGCTGTCGAGCAGTTTCCAGTCGAGCAAGCGCGCCCAACCGTGCGAGGGCCAGGCGTTTTCGCTCGGATGCCGGCCGTACCATGGCCAGCACACCGGCACGCCGCCACGAATGGCGCCCACGTGCGGCCACTTCGCCGCGCACCAGAGCCAGGGCTTCTGCCCCTTGGGCTGAAAGTGCAGCAACTGCGCGCCCTGCCGGCTGAACACTGCCTGGCACAGCGGATGATCGATCACCAGCACGTCGCGCATCTGATAGCGCTCCCACGCAAACACCGGACGTTCGCGCAAGGATTTGAAGAAGCGTTGTAGCGGATGCTCATGCATGTGCCACGGTCCTGAAAATCATCTGTTGCCGGGGTGCGCCGGCCCCAAAAAAAAGCGGACAGCCAAGGCTGTCCGCAAACATGCGCACATAGAGAGGAGCTTATCGCACCAGCGTTAGAACACCGACTGAATTTTCACGCCAGCCACCAGCGCGTTGTCGACTTCATCCACACCGCCCGGGTGAGTGATGTACTGCAGGTTAGGCCGCACCGTCAGCCAGTTGGTGACGTGGAAACCGTAGTTGATCTCGTAGTTGTACTCGGTGTTACGCAGTGGCGAGAACGTCGGGTCTTCGTAGTCAGTCACGTTGTTGGCAGCGTTGACCAGCTCAGCGTTTTTCTTCACGTCATCGTTGACGTGGATACGCGCGGCGCCGATACCGACGTCATCTTTCGGGCGGGCATCGAACGGGCCTTTGTACACCAGCATCAGCGACTGGTAGTTGTCGACGATGTTGGTGTCCTTGTCGTGGAACGTGGCGTTGGCGGAGACGGTCAGACCGCGGCTCTTGTCGCCGTTGTGGTCGGTCAGCTGTTGCTGCGCCACGAACCAGTAGCCGGACTTGCTGCTGTGGCTGCGGTAGGCGTTGCCGCTGGTGGCCGCGTCATTGCCGTTGTCGTCTTCGCGGACGTCGTTAGCCTTGGCTGTGCTTTTGTAGTAACCGACACGGTATTCGCCCGGCAGGTTGTTCGGGTTCGGCAACCAGACCAGTTCGACCGGCAAGACGGTACCGGCGGTGCCACTGCCGCTGAGCTTGAAGCCGTTACCGTGTTCCAGTTGCGACGGGTTCTGGTTGTACGCGCCGATCTGCGCATAGAACTCAGGCGAGATGTTGTACTTCACGCGGACCGCGGCCTGGCTGACGGGCCAGTTGTACCAGATGTTGGTGGCCCAGTTACCCACCTGGGAACCGCAGAACGCCAGGTTCTGGAACTCGCACGGGAAGGTGTTGAAGTCTTCGCCTTCGCCGAAGTAACCGGCCTTGACGTCCAGCTTGCCGTCGAGGAACTGGTGCTTGATCCACAGTTGGGTCAGACGGACCATGTGGCCGCGACCGTAGACTTCCTGGGACGAACTGAGGGTGCCGGCACGCGGGTCGCCAACACGGTCGTTGGAGATGTTTTCGCCGTTACGGTTGGTCAGCTGGATCTTCGCCTGGGTGTTATCCCAGCCCCACAGTTTTTGCAGGTCCAGCGCTACGCCCAGGCCAAACTGGTCGGAGTAACGCGCGGTCTTGTCGTTGTTATAGCCACCGTGGAGGTTGCCACCGACTTCACCGACATAGTCCATCTTGATGTCGATGCCCTGCTCGATCAGTTTGGTCCGCTCACCTCCCCAATCACCGGTCATCCATTCGGAATCGGAGCTGAACGCGTCAGCCGCGTGCACACTACCGGCCAGCATCATCGCCGCAATCGCCGACAACTGGCAGACAAGCTGAGCGTTGTTGTTCTTCTTCATCCCTACATCCTCGTTTTATTGTTATTAACTGTTTTTATCTAACGCGGTACATCAGTTGTGCCGGGCGACAGGCCACCCGGCACATATTTCCTGGTGGGAGCGGGCTTGCTCGCGAACGCGATGTGTCAGTCGACATCTGTGTTGAATGTCAGACCGTCTTCGCGAGCAAGCCCGCTCCCACCGTTTTTTATCTTCAGCGGCCTTTGAACTGGGTCACGTTGGCAGCGTGAGCCTCAGCCTTCGGCACACCGGCCACCCCCAGGCGCTCCCCGGTCTTCGCATCGAACAGCAGCACTTTCGATGGATCGAATTGCAGGGTCAGGGTCTCGCCCACGGCCGGTGCAACATCCGGTGCCAGGCGGCAGCAGACCTTGGTTTCGTTGAGATTGACGAAGACCAGCGTGTCGGGCCCGGTCGGTTCGGTGACCTGTACTTCGGCACGAATGGTCGGCAGACCATTGGCTTCGCTGGCCGCCAGCACGATCTGCTCCGGGCGCAAGCCGAGGATCACTTCGCGGTCTTCGAGCCCGACGTCCTGCATGCCCATCGGCAACTCGCAACGCGCCTGGCCGCTGTCGAGCAGCGCCAGCAGACGGCCGTCCTTGCGCTGCAAGCGCAGGGGAATGAAGTTCATCGGCGGTGAACCGATGAAGCTCGCCACGAACAGGTTGGCCGGGTCGTTGTAGATGTCTTTTGGCGTGCCGAACTGCTGGATGATCCCGTCCTTCATCACCGCCACTTTGTCGCCCAGGGTCATCGCTTCGATCTGGTCGTGGGTCACGTAGACCGTGGTGGTTTTCAGGCGCTGGTGCATCAGTTTCATTTCGGTGCGCATCTCGACCCGCAGCTTGGCGTCGAGGTTGGACAGCGGTTCGTCGAACAGGTAGATCTTCGGCCGCCGCGCCAGGGCACGGCCCATGGCCACGCGCTGTTGCTGGCCACCGGAGAGCTGGCCGGGCTTGCGACTCAGCAAGTGTTCGATTTGCAACAGCTTGGCCACGCGCGCGACTTCAGTGTCGATATCGGCAGTAGGCATCTTGCGGATCTTCAGGCCGAAGGCGATGTTGTCGCGCACGCTCATGGTCGGGTACAGCGCGTAGGACTGGAACACCATGGCGATGTCGCGATCCTTCGGGCTCATGCCGCTGACGTCCTGGTCACCGATCATGATCGCGCCGCCGGTGATGGTCTCGAGGCCGGCGATGCAGTTCATCAAGGTCGACTTGCCGCACCCCGAAGGCCCGACCAGGATCAGGAACTCACCGTCCTTGATCGACAGGTCGATGTCTTTGAGGGTGTCCGGCAGGCCGGGGCCGTAGGTCTTGTTTACGTTGCGAAGTTCGAGCGTTGCCATGATTACCCCTTGACTGCGCCGGCCGTCAGCCCGCGCACGAAATACTTGCCTGCGACCACATAGACCAGCAGGGTCGGCAGCCCGGCGATCATCGCCGCCGCCATGTCCACGTTGTATTCCTTGGCCCCGGTGCTGGTGTTGACCAGGTTGTTCAGCGCCACCGTGATCGGTTGCGAATCACCGCTGGAGAACACCACGCCGAACAGGAAGTCGTTCCAGATCTGGGTGAACTGCCAGATCAGGCACACCATGATGATCGGCGTGGACATCGGCAGGATGATCAGCCGGAAGATGGTGAAGAACCCCGCGCCATCAAGTCGTGCCGCCTTCACCAGCGCATCGGGAACGCTGACGTAGTAGTTACGGAAAAACAGCGTGGTGAACGCCAGGCCATAGACCACGTGCACAAACACCAAACCGGTGGTGGTGCTCGCCAGGCCCATCTTGCCGAGGGTGAACGAGGCCGGCAGCAGCACGGTCTGGAACGGCAGGAAGCAACCGAACAGCAGCAGGCCGAAGAACAACTGCGAACCACGGAAGCGCCACATCGACAGCACATAACCGTTCAACGCGCCGATGGCGGTGGAGATCAATACTGCCGGCACGGTGATCTTGATCGAGTTCCAGAAGTAGCCGTCGACCGTCGCCCAGGCCTTGACCCAGCCAATGCCGCTGACCACGGTTGGCCAGCTCAGCAGGTTGCCGGTGTTGATGTCTTCCGGGGTCTTGAAACTGGTCAACAGCATGACCACCAGCGGTATGAGGTACAGCAACACCGCCAGGATCAGCACGCCGTAGATCGCGATGCGACTCAGGCTGATGGCAGGTTTGGCAAAACTAGTCATGACGCTTGGTCCTCAGCTCGGAGTACAGGTAAGGCACGATGATTGCGAGAATCGCACCGAGCATCAGGATTGCACTGGCCGAACCCATGCCCATCTGGCCGCGGCTGAAGGTGAAGGAATACATGAACATCGCCGGCAGGTCGGAGGAGTAACCCGGGCCACCGGCCGTCATGGCCGCCACCAGGTCGAAACTCTTGATCGCGATGTGTGCCAGGATCATTACCGCACTGAAGAACACCGGACGCAGGCTCGGCAACACGACTTTCAAGTAGATGCGCGGCATGCTCGCGCCATCGATCTGCGCAGCACGGATGATCGACTGGTCGACGCCACGCAGGCCGGCGAGAAACATCGCCATGATGAAGCCCGAGGCTTGCCACACGGCAGCGATCACCAGGCAGTACACCACGCGATCGGGGTCGATCAGCCAGTCCAGGCGAAAACCTTCCCAGCCCCAGTCACGCAACAATTTGTCCAGGCCCATGCCTGGGTTGAGCAGCCACTTCCAGGCTGTACCGGTGACGATCATCGAGAGCGCCATCGGGTAGAGGTAAATGGTGCGAATGAACCCTTCGCGACGAATGCGCTGATCGAGAAACACCGCCAGCAGCACACCGATCACCAGGGTGATGCCGATGAACATGCCACCGAACACCGCCAGGTTCTTGCTCGCTACCCACCAGCGGTCGTTGTCGAACAGTCGCTCGTATTGCGCCAGGCCCGCCCATTTGTAAGTCGGCAGGAAGGTCGAGCTGGTGAACGACAGCACGAACGTCCAGAGGATGTAGCCATAGAAGCCCACCAGCACGATGAACATGCTCGGCGCCAGTACCAGTTTGGGTAGCCAGCGTTGCAATGCATCGAACGGCGAGGCCTTGCTGAACACAGCAACAGAACTCATGGGAAAATCCAGTACGAGAGAATTTGGATTTCTGTGGGAGCCAGCCTGCTGGCGATGGCGTTGTGTCAGTTCACCTATCAGGTGTCTGACACACCGCTATCGCGAGCAGGCTCGCTCCTACAGGGCCAGCATTACTTGGCGGCCTTGATGGCCGTGCCGAGCTGCTTGGCCGCCGTGGCCGGATCGGCTTTCGGGTCGTTGATGAAGTTGGTCACGACATCAAAGAACGCGCCCTGTACCGCCAGCGTGGTCGCCATGTTGTGCGCCATGCTCGGCTGCAAACCGCCGGACTTGGCGTCTGCCAGGAAATCCTTGGCCGCGGTCTGGGCACAGGAGTCGAAACCGTACTTGCCCATGTCGTTCAGCATGTCGATCCGAACCGGAATCGAGCCCTTGTTGATGCTGAAGACTTTCTGGAAGTTCTCACCCAGCACGACCTTGGCAATGTCCTGTTGAGCAGCCGCGGTGCCCGCGTCTTTCTGCTTGAACACGGCCAGGGAGTCGATGTTGTAGGTGAACGCCTTGTCGGTGCCCGGGAAGGCTACGCACTCGTAGTCCTTGCCGGCGACTTTCTTGGCGGCGGTCCATTCGCTCTTGGCCCAGTCACCCATGATCTGCATGCCGGCCTTGCCGTTGATGACCTTGGCTGCTTCCAGGTTCCAGTCCTGGCCCTTGCCGTCAGCGTCCATGTAGGTCGCGACTTTCTTCAGTTCGGTCAGCGCCTTGACCATGTCAGGACCGGTCAACGCAGCGTTGTCGAGGTCGACCAGGGCTTTCTTGTAACCGTCGACGCCCATGACCGAGAGCACCACCGCTTCGAACACGGTGCTGTCCTGCCAAGGCTGGCCGCCGTGGGCCAGCGCGATGAAGCCCGCGGCCTTGAGCTTGTCGCCCGCTGCGTAGAATTCCTGCAGCGTGGTCGGGGCTTTGTCGATGCCGGCTTTCTTGAACACTTCCGGATTGATCCACAGCCAATTGACGCGGTGAATGTTCACCGGCACGGCCACGTAGTCACCTTCGTACTTCACGGTGTCGGAGACTTTCTTGTCGAGCAGGCTGTCCCACTTCTCGGATTTGGCCGCGTCTTTCAACACGTCGGTGTCGAGCAGGCCGGTCGATGCCCATTCCTGGATGTCCGGGCCTTTGATCTGCGCGACGCCTGGCGGGTTGCCAGCAACGGCGCGGCTTTTCAGTACGGTCATGGCCGTGGCACCGCCACCGCCGGCGACGGCGCCGTCTTTCCAGGTGAAGCCATCTTTTTCAACTTGGGCCTTGAGCACATCGACAGCGGCTTTCTCGCCACCGGACGTCCACCAGTGAACGACTTCCACGGAACCTTTGGATTCGGCGGCAAGCACACTGAGAGGGAGCGCAGAGAAGGAGGCGAGAGAAATGACAGTAGCGAGGCGAGAAATCGCATTCATCTAGAAGTACCTTTCTTGTTGTTATGCATTGCAAGTCTGGTGCTTGCGCTGCACGGATTTTAAACAGGAGTCATCCCTTCGCAGGTAACGAAGGGACGCGTGAATGTCACCGCATGGTTACATAGAACCGCTCTGGGACAACTGCGCCAAGGCACTGGCCATGCTCGGCGCGAGTGGCAGGCGCGGGATCAACACGGCTTGCCAGGCGTGATAGAGATCGGGTTTGCCGCCCCAGATATCGGCACTCGGGCGGTTCTGCGGATCGAGTTCATGGTGCCAACTGCCGTCGCAGCGATCGATGAAATGACGGTCACAGAAATCCCAGAACAGCCGATACCAGGTTTCGTAGTGTTCATCGCCCGTGCGTTTGAGCAGCGCACTGGCGGCGGCGCTGGCTTCGCAATGAGTCCAGTGCAGGCGATGACGAACCACGGCGCGGTTATCCCAGTCGAGGGTGTAGACAATCCCCGGCGCACCGTCGATGGCCCAGCCGTGACGGCAGTTGTGCTCGAAGAGTTGTTGCGCGTCGGTGACCAGCCAGCCCGGCGTCAGCATCCCGGCCTGCACCCGCGCGGCTTCGAGGTGCAGCAACAGCCGCGCCCACTCGAACCCGTGGCCCGGCGTGGTGCCGTAAGGGCGAAAGCCATCGGCCGGGTTGTCGAGGTTGTAGTCGCGCAATGGTTGCCAGTCGCGGTCAAAATGCTCGATCACCAGGTAGTCGTTGGCCGCGGCGTGGCCGTGAATCACACGCTCGACGATGCGTTGCGCGCGGCACAACCAGCGGTGATCGGCGGTGACATCGGCCAGGGCGAGAAACGCTTCGGTGGCGTGCATGTTGCTGTTGGCGCCGCGATAAGCCTCTTCATCGCTCCAGTCGCGATTGAAGGATTCGCGCATCGCGCCCTCCTCCTCGCTCCAGAAATGTGTGTCGATGATGTTGATCGCGTCATCGAGCAAGGCCTGTGCGCCGGGCCGTTGCGCGACCACCGCCGAGCTGGCGGCCAGGGCGACAAACGCATGCAGGTAAGCCGCTTTGCCGGTGTTGCCTTCACGGTGTTCGGCACTGGCGAACCAGCCACCGTGCTCGGCGTCCTTCAACGGTCCGTTGAGGGCCTGCACGCCGTGATCCACCAGCTCGGCGAAACCCGGCAAACCCTGGATGTGCGCCATGGCGAAGCTGTGGGTCATGCGTGCGGTGTTCATGGTTTCGGCGTGGGCATTGGCGGGGAGCCGGCCTTTTTCATCGAGATTGCCGAAGCCTTCAGGGAGTTTCGAGGCCTTGGCAAACGCCAGCAGGCGCAGGCCTTCGGCGGCAAGCCAGTGCTGATGGGCCGGTGCGTTCAGCCAGCTGCTGAAGGCGGGTTGGAAGGTGTCCATGGGCTGCCTTTTTTGTTGTTATGACTGCGGGCAGTCTAAACAACAGGCAAGGGCGGGCTTGTAACGAAGGGGGTGGGTTATGTCACCGGCTTGTGACATACGCGTGAGGGAGGTGTTGAATCAACCGACGCCTTCGCGAGCAAGCCCGCTCCCACAATGGATTTGCCCATGCTTCCTGTGGGAGCGGGCTTGCTCGCGAAGAACGATAACGCGGTCTGACTAATCAACACTCCGAGGCAACTGCAGCGTCACCCTCAACCCGCCCTCACGCAGATTCTGCAAGCTGACTTCCCCGCCATGGCTGTGGGCAATGTTACGCGCGATCCCCAAACCCAACCCATACCCCTGCTGCTGCCCGGCCAGGCGGAAGTGCGGCTCGAACACCTGCTCCAACCGCTGCTCCGGCACCCCCGGCCCTTCGTCATCGACATGCAGGACAAACGCGTTCTCGTCGTCATCGATGTGCAGGTGCGCGTTCTGCCCGTATTTCAACGCATTGTCGATCAGGTTGCCGATGCAGCGCTTGAGCGCCAGCGGCTTGCCTGGATACGCCGCCAGCGCCCGGCCCTGCTGGGTCACGCGACCGTTGCCGTTGGGCGCCAGATAAGGCTCCACCAGGCAATCGAGCACATGGTTGAGGTCCACGGGCTCGATGTTCTCGTGGATGTCGGTGTCTTTCACGCATTGCAGAGCACCTTTGACCAGCAACTCCAGCTCATCCAGATCGCGGCCAAACTTGGCTTGCAGCTGCTCGTCTTCGAGCAGTTCAACACGCAAGCGCAAACGGGTGATCGGCGTGCGCAGGTCATGGGAAATCGCGCTGAACAGTTGACTGCGCTCGGTCAGGTAACGGCTGATGCGCTCGCGCATCGCATTGAACGCGCGGCCCACTTCGACCACTTCACTGCCGCCGCCCTCCGCCACCGGCTCGACTTCGGCCCCTAGGGACATGTCCCGTGCGGCCCGCGCCAGGCGCTTGAGCGGTCGACTCTGCCAGTGCACCAGCAAACCGATGAACAGCAGCAAAAAGCCGCTGGTGAGGACGATGAACCAGACCTGCTGCGCCGGCAGGCCTTGTTCTTCAAGGCTGGTGTAGGGCTCGGGCAGCAGCGAGGCGATGTACAGCCACTCGCCCGGCGCCATCTGGATTTGTGTGACCAGCACCGGCGGGTTCACCGGTTCCAGGGTCAACGCGTAATGCGCCCAGGAGCGCGGCAACTCATCGAGTTTCAACCCGCTGTTGAAGATCCGCAGGTCTTCGGGGCTGACGAAGGTCACCGAGATGTCCGTGTCATGGCCCAGGGATTGGCGCAGCACTTCGTCCACCGCCTTGAGCACGGCCTCCTTGCGCGGAGTGCTCGGCAGCACTTCCATGCCCAGCGGTTTATCGTTGAGGGTTACAACGAAACGAGTGCCGCCCATGCTGCGCAACTGGTCGAGCACCAGCGGCCGGAAGGCCACCGGCAACGAGCGGAAATAACTGACGCTGGCGGTCATCGAATGCGCCAGGCTGCGAGCGCTGGTGACCAGACCTTCAAGTTGCGTGGCGCGTAATTGCGAGACCCAGATCACGCTCGACAACGTCTGGGCGAACAACACGGCGAGCAAGGTCAGCAGCAACATCCGTCCCAGCAGCGAACGCGGCACCGGCACTTTGGCGGCGAGCGTGCGGAAAAACTCAGTGACCATTGCTGGCAACCACATTGGCTGCCAGCTGGTAGCCACTGCCGCGCACGGTGCGGATCAGTCGCGGCGGTTTTTCGGTATCGCGCAGGCGTTGGCGCAAGCGGCTGACCGCCATGTCGACGATGCGATCCAGCGGCATCAGGTCGCGGCCACGGGTGGCGTTGCCGATGGTGTCGCGGTCGAGGATTTCCTGGGGATGATCGAGGAACAGTTTCAACAGGGCGAAATCGGCACCGGAGAGAATCACTTCTTCGCCGTCGACGTGGAACAGCCGGTGGCTGACCATGTCCAGCCGCCAGTCGTCGAACGCCAGCACTTCACTGCCGGAACGTTCCTGACCGAACTGCGCCCGACGCAGCAAGGCTTTGATGCGCGCCTGCAACTCCCGCGGGCTGAAGGGCTTGCCGAGGTAATCGTCGGCGCCCAGCTCGAGACCGATGACGCGGTCGGCTTCGTCGGAACTGGCGGTGAGCATGATGATCGGCACCTGGGCCTGGCGCGGGTGCTGGCGAATCCAGCGGCAGAGACTGAAGCCGTCTTCGTCAGGCAGCATCACATCGAGAATCACCAGATCGCTCGGCGCGTCGTTCATGGCCTGACGGAAACCGGCGCCGTCGGGCGTGGTCCGCACCTGGAAACCCGCGCGGGTCAGGTAGGTGTCCAGCAACTCGCGTATCTCTTGATCGTCATCGACCAACAAAATCGACTTGTTGACTGAGCTCACGGGGCGGCGTCCTTGTTGTTTGAATGGGGCGGATTATGCCTTAAGCGCTGATTCTACAAACACCACAGAACAACTGTGGGAGCGAGCCTGCTCGCGAATGCGTTGTGTCAGGCACAGTTGATGTCACTGACACACCGCTTCGCGAGCAGGCTCGCTCCCACATTTTGGATTGGATTTCACGCCTGATCGAGCGCCACACCCGCGCCGACCAGCCCGGAATACGGGGCCGTCACCAGCCACACCGGAATCCCCTTGAAATAATCGCTCATGCAGCCCTTGTCGGCGAAGCAACGGGCAAACCCGCTTTCGACAAAGAAATCGGCAAACCGCGGAATCACCCCGCCGACGATGAACACGCCCCCCCGGCCTCCAGTGGTCAACACGTTATTACCGGCGACGCGACCGAGCCAGCAGCAGAACTGCTCCAGCACTTCCAGGGCAATCGGATCACCCGCCAGGCCCGCCGCGGTGATCGACTCCGGGGTATCGAGCACCGGCTCATGCCCATCCACCGCGCAGATCGCCCGGTAAACCCGCGGCAACCCGCCGCCGCTCAACGCCGTTTCAGCGCTGACATGGCCGATCTCGTTGAAGATGTGCTGCCACAACTGGGTTTCCCGTGGGCTGCTCAACGGCAGATCGACGTGACCGCCCTCGCCTGGCAACGCGGCGAAACGCCCCCCGCCCAGATCGAGCAAGGTGCCGACGCCCAGGCCGGTGCCCGGGCCAATCACCACCGCCGGCCGCAACGGTTCCGGCGTGCCTTCGCAGACCACGCGGAATTCGCCGGGCTGCAAACGCGTCATGCCCAACGCCATCGCCGAGAAATCGTTGACCAGCAGCAGTTGATCCACCTGCAAGGTCTGGCAGAACGCCTTGCGGCTGAGGCGCCAGTGATTGTTGGTGAACTTGAATTCGTCACCGCTCACCGGGCCGGCCACCGACAGGCACACCGAACCGATCGACCCCGGTTTCAGGCCCAGCCCGCTGAGGTAGAGGCTGATGGCCTCCTCGGGGCTGGCATGATCCGCCGTCGGCAGAACATCGACAGACTCGAGCTGCTGGTTTTTCCACAACGCGAAACGTGCGTTGGTCCCACCGATGTCACCGACCAAAGCCAGTTTCAATTAAGCGTCTCCAGGGCAGAAGTGAAGGCGCTGGCGCCCTGCTCTGCGGAGCTGAAGGCCATGCGCATGAAACCAAACAGTTCGCGACCGCTGCCAATGTTGTTACCCAACAAGCCTTTGGCCGGTTCGCGCGCCGCAAAGTCGTCGGCGTCCACCTTAAGCTCCAGGGTGCCTTTGACGCCATCGACACGGATGATATCGCCCTCCTGCACCCGCGCAAGCGCGCCGCCGACGTAAGCTTCGGGGCTGACGTGAATCGCCGCCGGGATTTTTCCCGAAGCGCCGGACATCCGGCCATCGGTGACCAGCGCGACCTTGAAGCCGCGATCCTGCAGCACGCCAAGGAACGGCGTCATCTTGTGCAGTTCCGGCATGCCGTTGGAGCGCGGCCCCTGGAAGCGCATCACCGCGACAAAATCCTTCTCCAGCAAACCGGCCTTGAACGCATCGGCCAGGTCCTGTTGATCCTGGAACACCATCGCCGGCGCTTCGACGATCTGGTTTTCCAGGGCCACGGCGGAGACTTTCATCACGCCGCGACCGAGGTTGCCTTCCATCACGCGCAAGCCGCCCTCGGGCGAGAATGCACGGGCGACCGGACGCAGAATGGTTTCGTCGAGGCTTTCGATCGGGCCTTCGCGCCAGACCAGTTCACCGTTATCCAGGAACGGTTCCTGGGTGTAGCGGCTCAGGCCATGGCCGAGCACGGTATTGACGTTTTCGTGAAGCAGCCCGGCTTCCAGCAGTTCGCGAATCAGGAACGACATGCCGCCCGCAGCCTGGAAGTGGTTGATGTCGGCTTTGCCGTTCGGGTAGACGTGGCTCAGGGTCGGCACGACTTCGGAGAGGTCGGCCATGTCCTGCCAGGTCAGTTGAATGCCCGCCGCCATGGCGATCGCCGGCATGTGCAGGGTGTGGTTGGTCGAGCCGCCGGTGGCGTGCAGGGCCACGATGGAATTGACCAGCGAGCGCTCGTCGACGATTTCGCCGATCGGCATGAAGTCGCCATTCTGCTTGGTCAGGCGCGTGACCTGATGCGCTGCTTCGCGGGTCAGGGCGTCGCGCAGGGGTGTGTTCGGGTTGACGAAGGAGGCGCCCGGCAAATGCAGGCCCATGACTTCCATCAGCAACTGGTTGGTGTTGGCGGTGCCGTAGAAAGTGCAGGTGCCGGGGCTGTGGTAGGACTTCATCTCCGACTCCAGCAGCTCTTCGCGCGTGGCCTTGCCTTCGGCGTAACGCTGGCGCACATCGGCTTTCTGCTTGTTGGAAATGCCCGAGACCATCGGCCCGCCCGGCACGAAGATCGTCGGCAGGTGACCGAAACGCAATGCGCCCATCATCAGGCCGGGCACGATCTTGTCGCAGATGCCGAGCATCAGCGCGCCGTCGAACATGTTGTGGGACAGCGCAACCGCGGTGGACAGCGCGATCACTTCGCGGCTCGGCAGGCTCAGTTCCATGCCTGGCTCGCCCTGGGTCACGCCATCGCACATGGCCGGGGTGCCGCCGGCGAACTGGCCGACAGAGCCGATCTCGCGCAGGGCGCTCTTGATCTGTTGCGGGAAAACTTCGTACGGCTGGTGCGCCGAGAGCATGTCGTTATATGACGAAACAATTGCAATGTTGGCGGAGTTCATCATCCGCAGGCTGTGCTTGTCCTCGGTGCCGCAACCGGCCACGCCATGGGCAAAGTTGGCGCATTGCAGCTTGCCGCGCATCGGCCCGTCGCTGGCGGCACCGCGAATGAGTGCAAGGTATGCCTCACGGGTGGCACGGCTGCGGGCGATAAGCCGTTCGGTGACCTCAAGGACGCGGGGATGCATGTGTAGAACTCCAGGCTAACGGATGTGGCGACCTGATTGTCTATGCTGAGCAAGTGCCGTTGTCGATGGGATGACGGACGGTTTTCTTGATCATTCGGACCAGTTGATTCAGGTCACTCGTTGTAGATTGAACAAAATATTGCCACTAAAAAGGCTTGTTTTCTATTTTTTTGCGAATAATCTTGTAATTCCAACAACAAATCGACGGCGGCCCTGTTAATGACTCTTCGAATCGCAATCAATGGTTTTGGCCGCATCGGCCGCAATGTGCTCCGCGCACTCTATACCCAGGGCTACCGTCAGGATCTGCAGATCGTCGCCATCAACGACCTGGGCGACAGTGCGATCAACGCTCATTTACTTAAATACGATACCGTTCACGGCACGTTCGACGCTGATGTTCAGCACGATCAGGAAAGTCTGACCGTCAACGGTGACCGTATTGCCGTCAGCGCCATTCGCAACCCGGCCGACCTGCCCTGGGCCGCGGAAAAAATCGACGTGGTGTTCGAATGCACCGGTTTGTTCACCGACCGGGCCAAGGCCGCTGCACATATTTCGGCCGGCGCGCGCAAAGTGATCATCTCTGCCCCGGCCAAAGGCGCCGACGCCACGGTGGTCTTCGGGGTCAACCACGACATCCTGCGCCAGTCCCACCAGATTATTTCCAACGCCTCGTGCACCACCAACTGCCTGGCCCCGGTGGCTCAGGTGCTGCACCGCGAGCTGGGCATCGAAAATGGTTTGATGACCACGATCCACGCCTACACCAACGACCAGAACCTGACCGACGTCTACCACACCGACCCGTACCGCGCCCGTTCTGCCACGCAAAACATGATCCCGAGCAAGACCGGCGCCGCTGAAGCGGTCGGCCTGGTGCTGCCGGAACTGGCGGGCAAACTGACCGGCATGGCGGTGCGGGTGCCGGTGATCAACGTGTCGCTGGTGGACCTGACCGTACAGCTCAAGCGCGAAGCGTCGGCCGATGAGGTGAATGCGCTGCTCAAAGAAGCCAGCCAGCATTCGAAGATTCTCGGTTACAACACCCTGCCGCTGGTTTCCAGCGACTTCAACCACAACCCGCTGTCGTCGATCTTCGACGCCAACCACACCAAGGTCAGCGGCAAGCTGCTCAAGGTGTTGGCCTGGTACGACAACGAATGGGGCTTCTCCAACCGCATGCTCGATAACTGCCTGGCGTTGTGCAACGCGGAGTAACGTAGCTGGCCCTGTAAGAGCGAGCAGGCTCGCGAGGGTTGCCAACAATGACGCGGGCGGCCTGAATGCCCGCGGTGTCCGAACGTTTCTCGCGAGCCTGCTCGCTCCTACAGAGAGGGACCGCGCATTTTTTCACAAATGACGACTTGACCCGCGCAGCGGATGATAAGCATTATCATTCGCTCGACATGAATCAGGTCTTCCCGTGAGTCAATCGCGCTTCAATCACGTCTTCATCGCCCAGCGGGTTTCGCTGCTGCGCACACTGGAGCGGATGGTCAACAATCACAGCACCGCCGAAGACCTCCTGCAGGAGACCTACCTGCGCGTAACCCGTGCGCTCAGCGAGCGGGCCATCGATCACCTCGAACCCTTCGTTTTCCAGACCGCACGCAACCTCGCGCTGGATCATCTGCGTGCACGGCGCATCCAGTCGCGCACGATGCTCGACGACGTGCCGCCGGACGTGCTGGAAAGCGTCGCCGCCCCCGCCAGCAGTGCCGAGGACGCCGCCCATGCCGAACAATTGCTGGAGCGTTTGAACGTGAGCCTCAGTCAACTCAGCAGCCGTCAGCAACAGATCTTCATCCTCAGTCGCCTGCACGGGCACAGCTACCTGGAGATTTCCGAAAAACTCGGCGTCTCGCTCAGTACCGTGCAAAAGGAATTGAAGCTGATCATGGCCATCTGCATCGGCGTCGCCGAGCGCTTGAACGGCGACTGAACACGTCAGGGTTTGTTACCCTTGACCACCTTCAGGCTTCACAAAAAAGGCTGCACTAAAACAGCCGTGCACAGACACTGCCGAGGAAACACCGTGACGGACACCCACCGCTCCTCCCCGCCCTCCCCGGCGCGGGACCCCGCAAGCGCGATGGACCAGGCGTTGGACTGGCTGATCGTCATGGGCAGTGCGAGCGAAGAACAGACCCGGCAATTCCACGAGTGGATGGCCGCCAGCCCCTTGCATGCCGAGGCGTTTGCCAAGGCCCAGGCGATCTGGGACGGTCCGCAAGTCGTGCAATGCGCGCAAAACCTCGCTTCCCGACCGGCAAAAGTCACGCTGCTGACGCGCTTGCGCCCGCACTGGAAGCCGCTGGCCACCGCCGCCGTGCTGATCCTCGGCCTGTTCAGTTTCAGCAACCTGCCCATGCGCCTCCAGGCCGATCACTTGACCGTGGTGGGCGAGCGCCAGCGCCTGCAACTGGAGGACGGTTCGAAAGTCCTGCTCAATACCAATTCGGCGTTTTCCAGCACCATCAACGATCAGCAACGCGTGGCGCGGTTGTATCAGGGCGAGGCCTTTTTCGAGGTGCCGGCGCACCTTGGCCAACCCTTCGAAATCGATGCGGGCCCGGTCAAGGCCAGCGTGCACGACACGGCGTTCGCCGTGCGCTACCTCGACGGTGTGGCGCAGGTCCGGGTGCAGCGCGGCGATGTCGATTTGCGTGCAACCCGTGACGACGCGCGAATCCGCTTGTCAGCCGGCGAAAGCATCCGCATCGGCCCCAACGGTTTCGACCGTCCGGCCAAGGTCGATGTCGCGACGGACCTGGCCTGGGTCCAGGGCCGACTGGTGTTCGAAAACTGCCCGCTGAGCCAGGTGCTGGCGGAACTGCGTCGTTACTACCCCGGCTGGATCATCAACACCAACGAACAATTGGCCGACGTCGCCGTGACCGGTAATTACCGTCTCGATCAGCCGCTGGACGTGGTTCGCTCGCTGGCGCACATCACTTCGGCACGACTCCAGGAATACCCGGCGCTGGTGATCCTGAACTAAATGAGCATTATTTTTACTCGATAGCTGAAGCTCGTTCGTCTCGTTATAGCCAATGCAATTGATTCGCATCTACAGATGCCAGTCAGCACCTATAAAGATTCGTGCGACACGGAGCGCTATCGATGTCCTCTCGCCTTACCCGCCATTCTTCTTCGCCGTCCCGCGTGCTGTCGCTGCTGACCGCGGCCATCCTCATGGCCGGCAGCGCGCCGCTGCTCGCCGCAACGGCTGCCGAGCAACCCGCACGCAACATGGGCGACTACGCGTTCGCCATCCCCCAACAGTCACTGGTCTCGGCCCTCAATGCCTTCACCGCCGTGACCGGCTGGCAAGTCGGCTTGCCGGCCGAACTGGCGCAAGGCGTGGCCTCGCCGGGTGTGCGCGGCTCGCTGTCGCCGGAGAAAGCCCTGGATCGCCTGTTGGTGGGGACCAACCTGAGCTATCGCAAACTGGGCAACAACAACATCGTTTTGGAAAAACGCCTGAGCAGCGGCGCCCTCAACCTGCAGCAGGTGACCATCAGTGCCACCCGCCAGGAACAAAGCATCGAAAGCGTTCCGGGCACCGTCACCGTGCACACCCGCGAAGAGCTGGACCGCAACAACGTCAACACCATCAAGAATCTGGTGCGCTACGAACCGGGTGTTTCGGTGGGTGGCGCCGGCCAGCGCGGCGGGATCAGCGGCTACAACATTCGCGGCATCGATGGCGACCGGATCCTGACTCAGGTCGACGGCGTTGAAATACCCAACGACTTCTTCAGCGGTCCCTACGCCAAGACTCAGCGCAACTACGTCGACCCGGAAATCGTCAAGCGTGTCGAAATCCTCCGCGGCCCGGCCTCGGTGCTCTACGGCAGCAACGCCATCGGCGGCGCGGTCAGCTACTTCACCCTCGATCCGGACGACATCATCAAACCTGGCCAGGACGTCGGCGCTCGCCTGAAAACCGGGTACAGCTCCGCTGACGACAGCTGGTTGAAATCCGCCACCGTCGCCGGTCGCGCCGATCAGTTCGATGGCTTGCTGCATTACAGCCAGCGCGATGGTCATGAAACCGAATCCTATGGCAGCAACAACGGCATCGGCCTCGCCCGCACGGCGGCCAACCCTGAGGACGTGCGTACCAGCAACGTGCTGGCCAAGATCGGCTGGAACTACAACGAAGATTCACGCCTGGGCCTGACCTACGAAAAGTACAAGGACGATCGCGACATCGATCAGAAAAGCGCTTACGGCGGTCCTTACTTCCAGGGCGCACCGACGATTCCGGCCAGTGTGCTACCCGGCGGCATGTACCAGTGGCGCACTGGCAACGACACCGTCACCCGCGAGCGCTTCGGCCTGGAACACAGCTTCGCCCTCGACAGCCTGCTGGTGGACAACGTCAAGTGGAGCCTGAACCATCAGGTCGCCAAGACCGACCAGAGCACCGAAGAGTTCTACTACCCGATGTCGCGCAAAGTGCTGCGCACGCGGGAAACCCTGTACGAAGAGAAGCAGTGGGTGTTTGACGCGCAACTGGACAAGGCTTTCAGCATCGCCGACACCGAGCACCTGCTGACCTACGGCACTACGATCAAGCAGCAGAAAGTCACCGGCTCGCGCAGCGGCAATGGCACTTGCCTCGCCGTGTTCGGCAGCTGCCGGGTCGTCGGTGCGGTCAGCACTGCGGACGTGCTGAAAAAATCCAGCGACTTCCCGGACCCGACCGTCAACACTTACAGCCTGTTCGCCCAGGATCAGATCAGCTGGGACAAATGGACCTTCCTGCCCGGCCTGCGCTACGACTACACCCAGCTCAAGCCGCACATCACCCAGGAATTCCTGAACACCGTGGCGGCCACCCCTGGCGGCACCGTCAGTAGCGAGACCAAAACCTGGCACCGCGTATCGCCGAAATTCGGCCTGACCTACGCACTAACTGATCAATACACCTGGTATGGCCAGTACGCCGAAGGTTTCCGCACGCCAACCGCCAAGGCGTTGTACGGGCGCTTCGAGAACACCGCTACCGGTTATCGCGTGGAACCCAACCCGAACCTTGAGCCGGAAACCAGCAAAGGCTTCGAAACCGGACTGCGCGGCAACTTCGAATCGGGCTCCTTTGACCTGGCCCTGTTTTACAACAAGTACCGCGACTTCATCGAAGAGGATGCCATCACCCCCGGTTACAACGAACTGACGTTCCGGAGCGCCAACATCAAACACGCCACGATCAAAGGCGCAGAGCTCAAGGGTCGCTTGCACCTCGACGCGTTCGGTGCGCCACAGGGCCTCTATGCCCAGGGTTCGGTAGCCTACGCCTACGGTCGCAACAACGATAACGGCGAACCGATCAACAGCGTTAACCCGCTCACCGGCGTGTTGGGCCTCGGTTACGACCAGGACAACTACGGCGCTTTGCTCAGCTGGACACTGGTGAAGAAGAAAGATCGCGTCGACAACACCACGTTCAAATCACCGGACGGTGTCAGCAACCAGTTCAAGACACCGGGTTACGGCGTGCTGGACCTGACCGGTTTCTACAAAGTGACCGACGACGTGACCGTCAACGCCGGGATCTACAACCTGACCGACAAAAAATACTGGCAATGGGATGACGTGCGCGGTTACGACAGCGTCGGCGAAGCGTCCGTGACGCAACCGGCCAACCTCGATCGCCTGACTCAGCCCGGCCGTAACTTTGCAGTCAATCTGGTCTGGGACATCTGACCCTGCGCCTCTCACTGTGCGGTTATATCGCCGCACAGTGAGGTTTTTTTACTGTGAGGCGTCGTGTGTTTCGTCTCGTTACCAAGCGCTTCTTTTCCTGAAAGGATTTTCCATGACTACCCAGGCCCCTGCTCAACGCTCGGCGTTGCATTCGCAACGTTTGAACCAGATCACTCACGAGCCGCACACCAGGCTCGACGCCTTAGTCAAGGCCCACGCACCGTTTGAAACCCAGGCCAACTTCGCTCGTTTCGTGGTGGCGCAGTACCTGTTCCAGTCGGAACTGGTCGCGCTGTACAACGATGCCGAACTGACTGCCATCGTCCCCGACCTGCCGGCGCGTTGCCGTGCCGAAGCGGCCAAGGCTGACCTGGCGGACCTGGACACTGAGGTGCCTGCGCCTGTTGCCGGTGCCGTGCATCACCCGAGCAAGGCCGAAGCGTTAGGCTGGTTGTTTGTGTCCGAAGGCTCGAAGCTCGGCGCGGCGTTCCTGATCAAACGCGCCGTGGGCCTCGGTCTGAGCGAAACCTTTGGCGCCCGCCACCTCGGCGAACCTGCCGGTGGCCGCGCCCAGGGCTGGAAAACCTTCGTCAAAACCCTTGACGACCTGGAGCTCAGTGCCGAGGAAGAAGCCGAGCTGGATAAAGGCGCGATCGCTGCGTTCAACCGCTTCACCGTGCTGCTGGAACAGGCTTACGCCACCACCCCGGAACTCGCCTGATAACCCCCCCTTGTGGGAGCGGGCTTGCTCGCGAAAGCAGTGTGTCAGCCCTATCGCTGACTGACACACCGTTCGCGAGCAAGCCCGCTCCCACACGGAAAAGCAAGCGCCCAGACACGCCTTGGAGCCCATGCCTGCCACTTCAAAGTTCGCCCGAATTCTCTTCGGCATCCTGGCCTACCTCAGCCTCGCCATCGGCTTGATCGCCATCGTCGTGCCGGGCCTGCCAACCACCGAGTTCATCCTGCTGGCCGCCTGGGCCGCGACCAAAAGTTCACCACGCCTGAGCGCCTGGCTGGAAAATCACCGGGTGTTCGGGCCAATCCTGTCTAATTGGCGCAACGGCAAGATCGTCGCGCGGCGAGCCAAGGTCAGTGCCACCGTCAGCATGTTGCTGTGCGCCACATTGATGCTGGTCCTGCTCGACCCCGGCTGGGCGATTTACCTGGCCATCACCGGCATGAGTCTGGGCAACCTGTGGATCTGGTCGCGCCCCGAATCACTGCCGGATCCCTCCTGAAATAGCCCGCGATTTATCCCGTTTTAACCCTCATTTCGGCACATTTTCCCGCGCAAACGTTCAACCATGACCGTTCGTCGGGGCCACCATCATGCATCCCAAACCCTCGCCGATGGCAGAAGATGGCGCTGAACGGACTTGGCGAACCGGGTCGGCCCCCGACCCACCGCCAACACTTCCTTCATTCGCGAGCTCGTCCTATGTTCGACTCTCTGTCCATCCGCCTGAAAATCGTCCTGCTCTCCGGTCTGTGCCTGCTGGGCGTGGTCGTCCTGATCGTCAGCATGAACTTCTACCAGACCAATCAGAACGACGAACTGGTCAGCGCCTCCAGCAGCAAAATGCTCACCGACAGCGTGCAGAACCTGCTGCAGGCCAAGGCCGCCGAGCAGGCCGTGCGGGTGCAGAAGACATTCGGCGAAAGCCTGCTGGTGGTGACT
Source organism: Pseudomonas sp. 14P_8.1_Bac3 (assembly GCF_025466085.1). GTDB lineage: Bacteria > Pseudomonadota > Gammaproteobacteria > Pseudomonadales > Pseudomonadaceae > Aquipseudomonas. The sequence goes on along the minus strand of NZ_JANLOD010000074.1, from coordinate 249,973 downwards.
GCCCTGTCCGATCAGATCAAGGACATGCGCACCATGGCCGCCAGGCGCTCGCTTGACGCCGGTGCCCTGCGTGAAGAGTTGAACCAGAGCCTGAAGACTGCGTTCGAGCGCAACAGCAAGGTGCTGGGCATCTGGCTGGCGTTCGAACCGAACGGCCTGGACGGCAAGGACAGCGAGTTCGCCAACGATGCCGCTCGCCAGTCCAACGAAGCCGGTCGTTTCGCCAGTTACTGGAGCCGTGCCGGCGGCGAAGGGCTCAACACGATCATGGTCGAAGACGACATGACCAAGACCACCCAGAACATCAGCGGCATCCCCTACAACAGCTGGTACACCTGCCCTCGCGACAGCAAGCGCACCTGCCTGCTGGACCCGTACGCCGATACCGTCGGCGGCAAGGAAATGCTGATGACCACGATTTCCGTGCCGCTGCTGGTCGACGGTAAATCCATCGGCGTGGTCGGGGTGGACATCGCCCTCGACGCCCTGCAGACCGCGGCGGTCGATTCTCAACGCGACCTGTTCGGCAGCGCCGGGCACATGCTGATCGTTTCCGGCAGCGGCGTGCTCGCGGCTTACAGTGTCGACGCGAGCAAGGTCGGCAAGAACCTCGGTGAGACCCTGGGCGCGGAAGGCAAGGACATCCTGCAATTGCTCGGCGGCGGTACACCGCAGATCCTCGAACAGGGTGAACTGATCCGCGCGGTGTACCCGGTCAGCCCGATTCCCGACGCCAAGGCCTGGGGCGTGGTGATCGACCTGCCAAAACAAGTGCTGCTGGCGGATTCGGTGAAGCTGCAAGTGGTTCTCGATGAAGCCCAGCAAAGCGGCACGATCCAGGCCGTGCTCGTAGCTGTCGCAGCCGGGCTCGTCGGTTTGTTGCTGATCTGGCTCACCGCCTCGGGCGTGACCCGGCCGATCAACAGCGTGGCCGACATGCTCAAGGCGATTGCCAGCGGCGACGGCGACCTGACCCAGCGCCTGCAGTACAGCAAGAAAGACGAGCTGGGTGAACTGGTCAACTGGTTCAACCGTTTCCTCGACAAGCTGCAACCGACCATCGCCCAGATCAAGCAGAGCATTACCGACGCCCGTGGCACCGCCGACCAGTCTTCGGAAATTGCCCGTCAGACCAGTGAAGGCATGCAGGTGCAGTTCCGCGAAATCGACCAGGTCGCCACGGCTTCCAACGAAATGAGCGCGACCGCCCACGACGTCGCCAACAGCGCCTCGAACGCGGCCAATGCAGCAAAAGGCGCGGATCAATCGGCCCGCGATGGCATGTCGATCATCGAGCGCAGCACCCGCGACATCAATCAACTGGCCGATGAAGTCAGCAAGGCCGTGACCGAAGTCGAGGCCTTGGCAGTCAACAGCGAGCAGATCGGTTCGGTGCTGGAAGTCATCCGCAGCATCGCCGAGCAAACCAACCTGCTGGCCCTCAACGCGGCGATCGAAGCGGCGCGGGCCGGCGAGAGCGGCCGCGGCTTTGCGGTGGTGGCCGATGAGGTGCGCAACCTGGCCAAACGCACCCAGGATTCGGTGGAGGAAATCCGCCTGGTGATCGAACGCATCCAGACCGGCACCCGCGGCGTGGTCGCCACCATGCATTCGAGCCAGACCCAGGCCCACAGCAACGCCGGGCAAATCCAGCAAGCGGTGCAGGCCTTGAGCAAAATCAGTGACGCGGTCACCGTGATCAGCGACATGAACCTGCAAATCGCCAGCGCCGCCGAACAGCAAAGCGCCGTGGCCGAAGAGGTCAACCGCAATGTCTCGGCGATCCGCACCGTCACCGAAACCCTGACCGGCCAGGCCACTGAATCGGCGCAGATCAGCAGCCAGCTCAACAGCCTGACCACCCACCAGATGAAACTGATGGATCAGTTCCGAGTGTAAAAGCCCACCACCGATCCCTGTAGGAGCAAGCTTGCTCGCGATGACGGACTGACATCCTCACTCGATGCCGGCTGACAGATTGCTATCGCGAGCAAGCTCGCTCCTACAGGGGTCCGATGTTCAGTCGCACGTTATCGTTTTCATCCGGACCGCCGTTTTTTTGATCTATGATCGCCCTCTCATTCCGGAGGGCCTTCGATGACTGATTTACTCACGTCCATTCAAGCCGCACTCGGCTTGCCTCACACCCCGATTCCGTTCACCTCCCGCGGTGCCCTGCCCTCGGCGCTGGCCGTCACCGATCTGGCCTGCGCCAGCATCGCCGCCGCCGGCCAGGCCATCAGCGAATTACTGCAGCGGCAAACCGGGCGCTTGCCCTCGCTGGAAGTCGACCGGCGCCTGGCCTCGTTCTGGTTCGCCACGTCGATCCGCCCGCAGGGCTGGAGCTTGCCGCCGCTGTGGGACCCGGTCGCCGGTGACTACGCGACCAATGACGGCTGGATTCGCCTGCACACCAACGCGCCCCATCACCGCGCGGCGGCGGAAAAAGTCCTCGGTGCCTGTGCCGACCGCGAGGCCGTGGCGAGCAAGGTGGCCCGATGGGCGAAAACCGATCTGGAACAGGCCGTGGTTGACGCGGGTGGCTGTGCGGCCGAGATGCGTAGCTGGACGCAATGGCAGGCGCATCCCCAAGGCCTGGCGGTGAATGCCGAGTCGCTGATTCAGTTCAGCGCTGGCACCGGCCATCACCGCAAACCGTGGCAAGGCTCGGTGGCGCGACCGCTGTCCGGGATCAAGGTGCTGGATCTGACCCGCGTGCTCGCCGGCCCCGTCGCCAGTCGTTTTCTCGCCGGCCTCGGTGCCGAAGTGTTGCGTATCGACCCACCGACCTGGACCGAACCGGGCGTGGTGCCGGACGTCACGCTCGGCAAGCGCTGCGCGCGTCTGGATTTGCACGACAAAGCCGATCGTGCGGTGTTTGAAAGCCTGCTCAAGGACGCCGACATTCTGCTTCACGGTTACCGCGCCGATGCGCTCGAACACTTGGGTTACGGCGCCGCCGAACGCCAGGCGATTGCGCCGGGGCTGATCGACGTCTGCCTGAATGCCTACGGCTGGAGCGGGCCCTGGCAGAACCGCCGCGGCTTCGACAGCCTGGTGCAGATGAGCAGCGGGATCGCCGAGACCGGGATGCACTGGAAACGTGCGGACAAGCCAACGCCTTTGCCGGTACAGGCGCTCGATCATGGGACCGGGTATTTGATGGCGGCCGCGGCGATCACGTTATTGACCGAGCGATTGAGCAGCGGGCGTGGCGGCTCGGCACGATTGTCGCTGGCGCGGACGGCGAAACTGTTGATTGAACAGGGTGCCGGTACGGATGAGCCGTTGCGCGCAGAAGATGAACACGATCAGGGCCTGGTGGTCGAACAGACACCGTGGGGGCCGGCGCATCGGCTGCACGTTCCACTGAAGATCACCGGGACGCCAGTGCAGTGGGCGATTCCGGCGGGGGAACTGGGTTCACATCGCGCGCAGTGGTGGTGAACCCACAGGCCCCTTCGCGAGCAGGCGCGCGCCCACAGGTTTTGTGTCCGACGCAAATCCACTGAGGCAGCGGGCTTGCCCGCGAAGGGCCGCAACGGTCGGCTCAATCCCCCCGGCTCAACGAAGTCCAGAGCACCTGCGCCGCATACCCTCGATAAGGTCGCCAAGCCTCGGCCCGTGCCATCAACACTTTGGCCATCACAGGCCCGCCCTCTAATGCCGCCAACGCCTTCATCAACCCCACATCCCCACTCGGAAACGCATCCCCCTCGCGCAACTGCCGCAGGGCGATGTACTGCGCCGTCCAGTCACCAACCCCGTGCAATGCCAGCAACCGCGCAACGCCGTCCTCGCGCCCAGGTGCAAACAGCAGCGGATCATCGAGCAGCGCCTGAGCCACGCCTGACAACGTCCGCCCGCGACTCTTCGGCATCCCCAGCGTTGCCAGATCAGCCACCGCCAACACCCCAGCTTCCGGAAACACGTGAGTGATACCGGGCCAACCAGACGCCAACGGCTGTCCGTACTGCGCCACCAGTTTCCCCGCCAGGCGGATCGCCGCACCCACTGTAATCTGCTGGCCCAGCACCGCACGGATCGCCAGCTCCAACCCGTCCCATGCCCCCGGCACCCGCAGCCCCGGCCGCTCGGCGATCAACCTCGCCATCAATGGATCAGCCTGCAATTGCCGGTGGATCACCGGTAAATCCGCGTCCACATCAAACATCCGCCGCAGCCGCGTCACGATCTCTGGCACTGCGGCCGGCGCGGGAAAATCCAGCAACACATCCAGCGCATTGCCGCTCGCGAGCTCGATCGAAAAAACACCGTGCACCCCATCCAGGCCAATGCTGCGCGAATACACGCCATCGGCCACCTTTTCCATCCCGGCCACCGCCCGCGCCGCCAAAAAATCCAGCATCGCCGGCCAGTCATACGGCGGCTCGAACGCCAGCGACAATCTCACAACCACACCCACCTGCACATGGCAGCCTCTCCGTTTTTGCAACGCACCTAGGCAAAAACAAATTCACACAACTAAAGAGCACAAGATTAATAGCATTTATTGAATAACGCCCAATCAGGCCGGTTATTTATCGCGGACAGTGGCAAACCCCCTGAAAAGAACTAGCTTAAAACCCCTGCGAAGTGATGCGTTATTTCTGAAAAGTTGAATAAAGGCTCTGCAACGGGCATTTCCAGCCATACCACGGTAAACACGGAAAGTTCATAAGTCTTTCATTAACCCTGCAATGTGCCCATGTACTGATCCATGTCAGCTGATTGAATGAATAACAGAATTAATCTGTTGCCTCTCTTCTCCTGCACTGGAGTCATGCAATGTCTGAATCCCCCGGAAAACTGAAACTCGGCGCTCTCGTGGCGCTAGTTGTCGGCTCGATGATTGGTGGCGGGATCTTCTCTTTGCCGCAGAACATGGCGGCCAGTGCTGACGTCGGTGCGGTGTTGATCGGTTGGGCGATTACCGCGGTCGGCATGCTGACCCTGGCGTTCGTGTTCCAGACCCTGGCCAATCGCAAACCGGATCTGGACGGTGGCGTCTACGCCTATGCCAAGGCCGGGTTCGGCGACTACATGGGTTTCTCGTCCGCCTGGGGTTACTGGATCAGCGCGTGGCTGGGCAATGTCGGTTACTTCGTTCTGCTGTTCAGCACCCTCGGTTATTTCTTTCCGATTTTCGGCGAGGGCAATACCGCGGCCGCGGTGATTGGTGCGTCGGTGCTGCTGTGGGCCGTGCACTTCCTCGTGCTGCGGGGGATCAAGGAAGCGGCGTTCATCAACCTGGTGACCACTGTCGCCAAAGTCGTGCCATTGCTGCTGTTTGTCCTGATCGCCGTGTTCGCCTTCAAACTGGACATCTTCACCGCCGACATCTGGGGCATAAAAAACCCGGACCTGGGCAGCGTGATGAATCAGGTGCGCAACATGATGCTGGTCACCGTGTGGGTGTTCATCGGCATCGAAGGCGCGAGCATCTTCTCGGCCCGTGCGGAAAAACGCAGCGACGTCGGTAAAGCCACGGTGATTGGCTTCATTACCGTGCTGCTGTTTCTGGTGCTGGTGAACGTGCTGTCGCTGGGCATCATGACCCAGCCGGAGCTGGCGAAACTGCAGAACCCGTCGATGGCGGCCGTGCTGGAGCATGTCGTCGGCCCATGGGGCGCGGCGCTGATCAGTGTCGGCCTGATCATTTCCTTGCTGGGCGCCCTGTTGTCGTGGGTGCTGCTGTGCGCGGAGATCATGTTCGCCGCCGCCAAGGACCACACCATGCCGGCATTCCTGCGTAAGGAAAACGCCAACCACGTGCCAGTCAACGCCTTGTGGCTGACCAATGCGATGGTGCAGATATTCCTGGTCATCACGCTGTTTTCGGCCAGCACTTATCTGTCGCTGATCTACCTCGCCACGTCGATGATTCTGGTGCCTTACCTGTGGTCGGCGGCGTACGCAGTGCTGTTGGCGGTGCGCGGCGAGAGTTATGAAAACGCCATGGCCGAACGCCGCAAAGACATATTCATTGGCGCTGTCGCCTTGGTCTACGCGATCTGGCTGATCTATGCCGGCGGGGTCAAATACCTGCTGCTCTCGGCCCTTCTGTACGCGCCCGGTGCAATTCTGTTCGCCAAGGCCAAACTTGAAGTCAACAAAGCGGTTTTCACCAACGTCGAGAAGCTGATTTTCGCCGCGGTCGTCGTCGGCGCCCTGGTGGCGGCTTACGGGCTGTATGACGGCTTCCTGACGCTGTAGCACCCGATTGTTTTGTCATCTGGAGGATCACTGTAATGACCACGGAAAAAGTGAAGTACGGCGTGCATTCCGAAGCCGGCAAACTGCGCAAAGTCTTGGTTTGTTCCCCCGGCCTGGCTCACCAGCGGCTCACCCCGAACAATTGTGACGAGCTGCTGTTCGATGATGTGTTGTGGGTCGCCCAGGCCAAGCGGGACCATTTCGACTTCGTCACGAAGATGCGCGAACGCAACATCGACGTGCTGGAAATGCACAACCTGCTGACCGACATCGTGGCGATGCCTGAAGCGCTGGACTGGATTCTTGAGCGCAAGGTCACCGCCAATTCAGTGGGCCTGGGCCTGATCAATGAAGTCGGTTCCTGGCTGCGCAGTCTCGAGCCGCGCAAGATCGCCGAGTTCCTGATCGGCGGCGTGTCCGCCGATGACCTGCCGGACAGTTTCGGCGGCCAGACCATCCAGATGTTCCGCGACTTCCTCGGGCATTCCAGCTTCATTCTGCCGCCGCTGCCCAACACTCAGTTCACCCGCGACACCACCTGCTGGATCTACGGTGGCGTGACGCTGAACCCGATGTACTGGCCAGCGCGCCGTCAGGAAACCTTGCTGGCCAGCGCCATCTACAAATTCCACCCGCAGTTCACCGACGCCGACTTTGAAATCTGGTACGGCGACCCCGATCAGGAACACGGCAGCGCCACCCTCGAGGGCGGCGACGTGATGCCCATTGGCAATGGCGTGGTGCTGATTGGCATGGGCGAACGCTCGTCGCGTCAGGCCATCGGCCAACTGGCGGTGAACCTGTTCAAACACAACGCCGTGGAACGCATCATCGTCGCCGGCCTGCCGAGATCCCGTGCAGCGATGCACCTGGACACCGTGTTCAGCTTCTGCGACCGCGACCTGGTAACGATCTTCCCCGAAGTGGTGAACCAGATCGTCGCCTTCACCCTGCGTCCAGACGACAGCAAACCGGGTGGCATCGACATCCGTCGCGAAGAAACCAGTTTCCTCGACACCGTGGCCCAGGCCCTCAAGCTGAAAGCCCTGCGTGTGGTGGAAACCGGCGGCAACAGCTTCGCCGCCGAACGCGAGCAATGGGACGACGGCAACAACGTGGTCGCCCTGGAGCCTGGCGTGGTGATCGGTTATGACCGCAACACCTACACCAACACCCTGCTGCGCAAGGCCGGCGTGGAAGTGATCACAATCAGTGCCGGCGAACTCGGACGCGGCCGTGGCGGCGGCCACTGCATGACCTGCCCGATCATTCGCGACCCTATCGACTATTGATGCTTGAGGCCGGCCTCGCGCTTACCCAGCGTGAAGCCGGCGGATAACTGAAACCCAAGGAGATCCATCATGGCTTTTAATATGCGCAACCGCAGCCTGCTCTCGCTGATGCACCACACGACGCGCGAGTTGCATTACCTCCTGGACCTGTCCCGCGACCTCAAACGCGCCAAGTACACCGGCACCGAGCGTCCACACTTGCAAGGCAAGAACATCGCGCTGATCTTCGAAAAAACCTCGACCCGCACCCGCTGCGCCTTCGAAGTCGCGGCCCATGACCAGGGCGCACACGTCACCTACATCGACCCGGTGTCGTCGCAGATCGGCCACAAGGAAAGCATGAAAGACACGGCCCGCGTGCTCGGGCGGATGTTCGATGCCATCGAGTACCGTGGCTTTGAACAGGAAATCGTCGAAGAGCTGGCCAAGTTCGCCGGCGTGCCGGTGTTCAACGGCCTGACCGCCGAATTCCACCCGACGCAAATGATCGCCGACACCCTGACCATGCGCGAACACAGCGACAAACCGCTGCATGACATCAGCTACGCCTACCTCGGCGACGCCCGTTACAACATGGGTAACTCGCTGCTGATGATCGGCGCCAAACTGGGCATGGACGTGCGCATCGCCGCGCCGAAAGCGCTGTGGCCGCACGCTGATTTCATCGCCCAATGCCAAGCCTTCGCCGAGGACAGCGGCGCGCGCATCACCATCACCGAAGACCCGAAAGAAGCGGTCAAGGGCGTGGACTTCATCCACACCGACATCTGGGTGTCGATGGGCGAGCCGGTGGAAGCGTGGGACGAACGCATCGAGCAACTGCTGCCGTACCAGGTCAACACGGCGATGATGAAAGCGTCGGGTAACCCGCGCGTGAAATTCATGCATTGCCTGCCTGCGTTTCATAACAGCGAAACCAAGGTCGGCAAGGACATTGCCACGCGCTATCCGCACTTGGCCAATGGCGTCGAGGTGACCGAAGAGGTCTTCGAATCCCCGGCCAACATCGCCTTCGAGCAAGCGGAAAACCGCATGCACACCATTAAGGCGATCCTGGTGTCGGCGTTGGCGGATATCTAAACGCAGCCCCGCTCTTCCTGCCAGAACACCGGCCACTGTGGGAGCGAGCCTGCTCGCGAAGACGGACCGACATCCACCATTGATGTCGGCTGATACACCGCTTTCGCGAGCAGGCTCGCTCCCACGCGGGTTCGGGTTTGCGCAGCGAGACCGCGTTGCCCTCACCTTTTCTGAAAGGAATGCACTCTATGCGTATCGTCGTCGCTCTGGGCGGTAACGCCCTGCTCCGCCGGGGTGAACCCATGACCGCGGACAACCAGCGCGCCAACATCCGGGTCGCCACCGAACAAATCGCCAGGATCCACGCCGGCAATGAACTGGTCATCGCCCACGGCAATGGCCCGCAGGTCGGCCTGCTGTCGCTGCAAGCCGCGGCCTACACCTCCGTTTCGCCTTACCCGCTGGACGTACTCGGCGCCGAAACCGAAGGCATGATCGGCTACATCATCGAACAGGAACTGGGCAACCTGCTGGACTTCGAAGTGCCCTTCGCCACGCTCCTGACCCAGGTGGAAGTCGACGCCAACGACCCGGCCTTCCAGAACCCCACCAAGCCCATCGGCCCGGTGTACACCCAGGCCGAAGCGGAAAAACTCGCCGCCGAAAAAGGTTGGGCGATTGCTCCGGATGGCGAGAAGTTCAGGCGCGTGGTAGCCAGTCCGAGGCCGAAGCGCATCTTCGAAATCCGTCCGATCAAATGGCTGCTGGAAAAAGGCAGCATCGTGATTTGCGCCGGCGGAGGCGGCATCCCGACGATGTACGGCGCCCACGGCAAGCTGCAAGGCGTGGAAGCAGTGATCGACAAGGACCTGTGCTCGGCGCTGCTGGCTGAACAACTGGACAGCGATCTGCTGGTGATCGCCACCGACGTCAACGCCGCCTTCATCGATTTCGGCAAACCGACCCAGAAGGCCATCGCCCAGGCTCATCCGGACGACATGGAAAAACTCGGCTTCGCCGCCGGCTCCATGGGCCCGAAGGTGCAAGCCGCGTGCGAGTTCGCGCGCCATACTGGAAAAACAGCGGTGATCGGTTCACTCTCGGACATCGAAGCGATCGTCCAGGGCAACGCCGGCACCCGCATCAGCACGGCGAAACCAGGCATAACTTATTTATAGGGAGAGACGTCAATGGCAACGTTCGAGCCGGGAAAACTGCACATCGAGCGCCATGCGCTGAACGATGACGATGTCAGCTACGACCTGTGCATCGACTATGAAGTGACCGATGACCCCAAGGAAGGCAAAGGGATGTCGTTCACCGTGCACGGCAATATTCAGGGCAAGGACATGAGCGAGTCGTTCTATCTGCCCAAGGACCAGGCCTACAACTTCGCCAGCAACGTGACGAAAATCGCCGAGCAGTACGGGATTCCCAAAACCCATAGCAGCCTCGGTTCGGTGCACAAGCATTACGATGCGATGTTTGAAGATGTGCGGGTGCAACTGGACATGAAATCCGGCGACCCGGTGAAACCCGAGCACCTCGAATAACCAGACACCTTGTGGGAGCGGGCTTGCTCGCGAATACGGAGGGTCAGTTTCCTATGAATCAACTGACACGCCGCATTCGCGAGCAAGCCGCTCCCACAGGGTTCAACGTCGCACTGAAGTCCTGCGCAGGATTTCACCATTGGCCCGCCCCAAGGCATACTTGCCACCCTCCGCACGCCAGAACCCAATACCGCCCCATGCGTATCCACGTCAGCTTCATCGACCGCGTCGGCATCACCCAGGAAGTCCTGGCCCTGCTCGGTGGGCGCAATCTCAATCTGGATGCGGTAGAGATGGTGCCGCCCAACGTCTACATTGACGCCCCGACCTTGAGCGCGGACGTGCTCGAAGAACTGCGCGACGCGCTGCTCAGCGTGCGTGGCGTGCAGGCGATGACCGTGGTCGACATCCTGCCCGGGCAACGTCGGCACCTGCAGCTCGATGCCTTGCTGGCCGCCATGACCGACCCGGTCCTGGCCCTGGACAGCGCCGGCAAGGTGCTGCTGGCCAACCCGGCATTGATCGCGTTGTACGGTCGCGAGCCGGCCGGTGAAAGCGTGGCAGAGCTGTTTGCCGATCCGGCGCTGCTCGATACCCTGCTGGACCACGGTTTCCGGTTGCCCCTGCGCGAGATCACCGTCAACGGCCAGACCCTGTTGCTGGACGCCACGCCGATCACCGACGCCGGCGCCTTGCTGACGCTGTATCAGCCGAACCGCATCGGCGAACGCCTCTCGGCGCTGCACCACGACCATGCCGAAGGATTTGATGCGCTGCTCGGCGAATCCCCGGCGATTCGCACCCTCAAGGCCCGTGCGCAACGGGTGGCGGCGCTGGATGCACCCTTGCTGATCCAGGGCGAAACCGGCACTGGCAAAGAACTGGTGGCCCGCGCCTGCCACGCCATCAGCGCGCGCCACAGTTCACCGTTCCTCGCATTGAACTGTGCGGCATTACCGGAGAACCTCGCCGAAAGCGAGCTGTTCGGCTACGCCCCCGGCGCCTTCACCGGTGCGCAACGGGGCGGCAAGCCAGGTTTGATGGAGCTGGCGAACCAGGGCACGGTATTTCTCGATGAGATCGGCGAGATGTCGCCGTACTTGCAGGCGAAATTGCTGCGCTTCCTCAATGACGGCAGCTTCCGCCGGGTCGGAGGTGATCGCGAGGTGAAGGTCAACGTGCGCATTCTCAGCGCCACGCACCGCGATCTGGAAAAAATGGTCAGCGAAGGCACTTTCCGCGAAGACCTGTTCTATCGCCTCAACGTCCTGAATGTCGAAGTCCCGCCATTGCGCGAACGTGGCCAGGATATTCTGCTGCTGGCCCGCTATTTCATGCAGCAGGCCTGCGCGCAGATTCAGCGACCGGTGTGTCGCCTGGCGCCCGGCACCTACCCGGCGCTACTCGGCAACCGCTGGCCGGGCAACGTGCGGCAATTGCAGAACGTGATCTTCCGCGCGGCCGCCATTTGCGAGAGCAGCCTGGTAGACATCGGCGACCTCGACATTGCCGGCACCTCCGTGGCGCGCCAGAGCGACAACGACGTCGACAGCCTGGAACAGGCCATGGAAGCGTTCGAAAAAGACCTGCTGGAAAAACTCTACGCCAGCTACCCCTCGACCCGGCAATTGGCCAACCGCCTGCAAACCTCCCACACGGCGATCGCCCATCGGTTGCGCAAGTACGGCATTCCCAAACAGCCTTGAGTGACTCGGTCAAAACCGTGGGAGCGGGCTTGCTCGCGAATGCGGTGGATCAGTCACATCAATGGTTTCTGACCCACCGCATTCGCGGGCAAGCCCGCTCCCACAGGGTTGGGTTTCGGGTTGAACCCCGTTTAAAAACGACCTCCACCTGTACTGAAAGCGCTACAGCGGAACGATTTCGCTACACCCCTCGCCGATCACCGTCGTGCAAGGCTTTGATCCCACTACGCTTTTTTCCGGGCTTTCGCCTGTACCGTTTTCGCTACAGCCAGCAAAAACCCGAGTCCTGCATTTCCAGCCAACTCATTGTTTTATAACGATAAAACAACATTGGCCGCGATCTTGCTAACTAACGCCTCCATAAAGCAGGGCTTTGCCCCCTGCATTCAATCGCGTCCACCAGACGAGTCTGGCCCCTTAGGAGTTTCCATGAGCGAGTTGCGTTTTACTGAAGATCACGAATGGCTGCGCGCCGAAGCTGACGGCAGCGTCACGGTCGGCATTACGGCTTTCGCCCAGAACGCCCTGGGCGACGTGGTTTTCGTACAACTGCCTGAGCTGCAGTCCTACGACAAAGGCGCAGAAGCCGCCACCGTGGAATCGGTCAAAGCGGCCAGCGGCGTGTACATGCCACTCGACGGCGAAGTGCTGGAAGTGAACCCGGCGCTGGACAGCAGCCCTGAACTGGTCAACGAAGATCCGCTGGGCGAAGGCTGGTTCTTCCGCTTCCAGCCAACCGACGCTTCGGCCGTCGCCAAATTGCTGGATCAGGACGCCTACGACCGTCTGATCAAAGCCAACGCCGAAGCCTGAGGAGCGCAGACATGACTCAAGTGAACCTGACCACCGCCAATGAATTCATCGCCCGCCACATCGGCCCGCGTTCCGGCGATGAACAAGCCATGCTCAACAGCCTCGGTTTCGACTCCCTGGAAGCCTTGAGCGCCAGCGTCATTCCGGAAAGCATCAAAGGCACCAGCGTCCTCGGCATGGACGACGGTCTCAGCGAAGCCGATGCCCTGGCGTTGATCAAAGGCATCGCCGCCAAGAACCAACTGTTCAAGACTTATATCGGCCAGGGTTACTACGGCACTCACACGCCGTCGCCGATCCTGCGCAACCTGCTGGAAAATCCGGCCTGGTACACCGCGTACACCCCGTACCAGCCAGAAATTTCCCAGGGTCGCCTCGAAGCGCTGCTGAACTTCCAGACCCTGATCAGTGACCTCACCGGCCTGCCGATTGCCAACGCATCCTTGCTGGACGAAGCCACCGCCGCTGCCGAAGCGATGACCTTTTGCAAACGCCTGAGCAAGAACAAAGGCAGTCACGCCTTCTTCGCCTCCGTGCATTGCCACCCGCAAACCCTCGACGTGCTGCGCACCCGTGCCGAGCCGTTGGGCATCGAGGTGGTCGTCGGCGACGAGCTCGAACTGACCGACGTGACGCCATTCTTCGGCGCCCTGCTGCAATACCCGGCGAGCAACGGCGACGTCTTCAATTACCGCGAGCTGACCGAACGCTTCCACGCAGCCAACGCACTGGTCGCCGTCGCCGCTGACCTGCTGGCCCTGACCGTGCTGACCCCGCCGGGCGAGTTCGGCGCCGACGTGGCCATTGGCAGCGCACAACGCTTCGGCGTACCGCTGGGCTTCGGCGGCCCGCACGCGGCGTACTTCTCCACTAAAGATGCGTTCAAGCGCGACATGCCGGGCCGTCTGGTCGGCGTGTCGGTGGACCGTTTCGGCAAGCCGGCCCTGCGCCTGGCCATGCAGACCCGCGAACAACACATCCGCCGCGAGAAAGCCACGTCGAACATCTGCACCGCCCAAGTGCTGCTGGCCAACATCGCCAGCATGTACGCGGTCTACCACGGTCCGAAAGGCCTGACGCAGATCGCCAACCGCATTCATCACCTGACCGCGATTCTCGCCAAAGGCTTGAGCGCACTGGGACTGACCGTTGAGCAAGCCAGCTTCTTCGATACGCTGACCCTGAATACCGGCGCCCACACCGCCAAGCTGCACGACCAGGCACGGGCCCGGCAGATCAACCTGCGCGTGGTCGATGGTGAACGCCTGGGCCTGTCCCTCGACGAAACCACTTCGCAAGCCGACGTCGAAACCCTGTGGGCCTTGCTCGCCGACGGTAAAGCGCTGCCGGACTTCGCCGCCCTCGCTGCTTCCGTTCAAAGCGCCCTTCCGGCCGCTTTGGTACGTCAATCGCCGATCCTCAGCCACCCGGTGTTCAACCGTTATCACTCGGAAACCGAGCTGATGCGCTACCTGCGCAAGCTCGCCGACAAGGACCTGGCCCTGGATCGCACCATGATCCCGCTGGGTTCCTGCACCATGAAACTCAACGCCGCCAGCGAAATGATCCCGGTGACCTGGGCCGAATTCGGCGCCCTGCACCCGTTCGCCCCGGCCGAGCAAAGCGCCGGTTACCAGCAACTGACCGACGAACTGGAAGCGATGCTGTGCGCCGCGACCGGATACGACGCGATCTCGCTGCAACCGAACGCCGGTTCGCAAGGTGAGTACGCCGGCCTGCTGGCGATTCGCGCCTATCACCAGAGCCGTGGCGAAGACCGTCGCGACATCTGCCTGATCCCATCGTCCGCCCACGGCACCAACCCGGCCACCGCCAACATGGCCGGCATGCGTGTGGTCGTGACCGCCTGCGACGCCCGCGGCAACGTCGACATCGAAGACCTGCGCGCCAAAGCCATCGAACACCGCGAACACCTTGCGGCGCTGATGATCACCTACCCGTCGACCCACGGCGTGTTCGAAGAAGGCATCCGCGAAATCTGCGGCATCATTCATGACCACGGCGGCCAAGTGTACATCGACGGCGCCAACATGAACGCGATGGTCGGCCTCTGCGCACCGGGCAAGTTCGGTGGCGACGTCTCGCACCTGAACCTGCACAAGACGTTCTGCATTCCCCACGGCGGTGGCGGCCCGGGCGTCGGCCCGATCGGCGTGAAATCGCACCTGACTCCATTCCTGCCGGGCCACGCCCAGATGGCACGCAAGGAAGGCGCAGTCTGCGCGGCACCGTTCGGCAGCGCGAGCATTCTGCCGATCACCTGGATGTACATTCGGATGATGGGTGGCGCTGGCCTCAAACGCGCATCGCAACTGGCGATCCTCAATGCCAACTACATCTCCCGTCGCCTGGAAGAGCACTATCCTGTTCTCTACACCGGCAGCAACGGTCTGGTGGCGCACGAATGCATCCTCGACCTGCGTCCGCTGAAAGACAGCAGCGGCATCAGCGTCGATGACGTCGCCAAGCGCCTGATCGACTTCGGCTTCCACGCCCCGACCATGTCGTTCCCGGTGGCCGGCACGCTGATGATCGAGCCGACCGAAAGCGAATCCAAGGAAGAACTGGACCGCTTCTGCGACGCCATGATCCGCATCCGCGAGGAAATCCGCGCGGTGGAAAACGGCACGCTGGACAAGGACGACAACCCACTGAAAAACGCTCCGCACACCGCGGCGGAAATCGTGGGCGAGTGGACCCACCCGTACAGCCGCGAGCAAGCGGTGTATCCGGTCGCGTCGCTGATCGAAGGCAAGTACTGGCCACCGGTCGGTCGCGTCGACAACGTCTTCGGCGATCGCAACCTGGTGTGCGCCTGCCCGTCGATAGAAAGCTACGCTTGACGGATGAGGGCGGTGTTCTTTCGAGAACACCGCATCCCCTGTGGGAGCGGGCTTGCTCGCGAATGCGATAGATCAGCCACCCTTAACGTTGTCTGACCCACCGCATTCGCGAGCAAGCCCGCTCCCACAAGGGTTCATGTAACACGTCAAGCTTCCGCCATTCCCATAACAAGAAACCGGAGAACAACCATGTCGTTAAGCGTGTTCGACCTGTTCAAGATTGGCATCGGCCCTTCCAGCTCCCACACCGTCGGCCCGATGCGCGCCGCCGCGCGGTTCGTCGAAGGCTTGCGCCGTGAAAGCCTGCTGGCCGTCACAACCTGCGTCAAAGTCGAGCTTTACGGCTCGCTCGGCGCCACCGGCAAAGGGCACGGCAGTGACAAAGCCGTGTTGCTGGGCCTGGAAGGCGAACACCCGGACACCGTCAACACCGAAACCGTCGCCGCCCGCCTGCAAGACATTCGCGGCAGCGGTCGCCTGAACCTGCTCGGCGAACACAGCATCGCGTTCAACGAGAAAGAACACCTGGCGATGATCCGCAAACCGCTGGCCTATCACCCCAACGGCATGATCTTCCGCGCATTCGACGCGGCGGGCCTGCAAGTCCGCAGCCGCGAGTATTACTCGGTCGGCGGCGGTTTCGTCGTCGATGAAGACGCCGCCGGCGCCGACCGCATCGTCGAAGACGCCACGCCCCTGACCTTCCCGTTCAAGAGCGCCAAGGACCTGCTCGGTCATTGCACGACCTACGGGCTGTCGATCAGCCAGGTGATGCTGACCAATGAAAGTGCCTGGCGCCCGGAAGCAGAGACCCGCGCCGGCCTGCTGAACATCTGGCAAGTGATGCAGGACTGCGTCGATGCCGGTTGCCGCAACGAAGGCATCCTGCCCGGCGGGCTGAAGGTCAAACGACGGGCGGCGGCGCTGCATCGACAACTGTGCAAAAACCCGGAATCAGCGCTGCGCGATCCGCTGTCGGTACTGGACTGGGTCAACCTGTACGCCCTGGCGGTCAACGAAGAAAACGCCAACGGCGGGCGCGTGGTCACCGCGCCCACCAACGGTGCCGCGGGCATCGTCCCGGCGGTTTTGCACTACTACATGCGCTTCATCCCCGGCGCCAATGAAGACGGCGTCGTGCGTTTCCTGCTGACGGCCGCCGCCATCGGCATTCTCTACAAGGAAAACGCCTCGATCTCCGGCGCCGAAGTCGGCTGTCAGGGTGAGGTCGGCGTCGCCTGTTCGATGGCAGCCGGCGCGTTGTGCGAAGTGCTGGGCGGCACCGTGCAGCAAGTGGAAAACGCCGCGGAAATCGGCATGGAACACAACCTCGGACTGACTTGCGACCCGATTGGCGGGCTGGTGCAAGTGCCGTGCATCGAACGCAATGCCATGGGTTCGGTGAAAGCCATCAATGCGGTGCGCATGGCCCTGCGAGGCGACGGTCAACACTTCGTCTCCCTCGACAAGGTCATCCGCACCATGCGTCAGACCGGCGCCGACATGAAAAGCAAATACAAGGAAACCGCCCGTGGCGGTTTGGCGGTCAATATTATCGAGTGCTGATGCGCGCATCGGCACTATTTTCAGGAGCTGGATATGTCCACCGAACAACTGTTGAAAACCCCGTTGCACGCACTGCACATCGAACTCGGCGCCCGCATGGTGCCCTTCGCCGGCTATGACATGCCGGTGCAATATCCGCTCGGTGTGATGAAAGAACACCAGCACACCCGTGATCAGGCCGGGCTGTTCGATGTCTCGCACATGGGCCAGATCCGCCTGACCGGCGCCAATGCCGCCAAGGCGCTGGAAAGCCTGGTACCGGTGGACATCATCGACCTGCCGGTGGGCATGCAGCGTTACGCCATGTTCACCAACGAGAGCGGCGGCATCCTCGACGACCTGATGGTCGCCAACCTCGGTAACGACGAACTGTTTCTGGTGGTCAATGCTGCCTGCAAGGACCAGGACCTGGCGCACCTGCGTCAGCACATCGGCGATCAGTGCACCATCGAGCCGCTGTTCGAGGAACGCGCCCTGCTCGCGCTGCAAGGCCCGGCCGCCGTGACCGTGCTCGCACGCCTGGCGCCGGAAGTGGCGAAAATGACCTTCATGCAGTTCACCCGCGTGAAACTGCTGGGCGTGGACTGCTTTGTCAGCCGCTCGGGTTACACCGGAGAAGACGGTTTCGAAATCTCTGTCCCGGCCGCCAGCGCCGAAGCCCTGGCCCGCGCGCTGCTGGCCGAACCGGAAGTCGAAGCCATCGGCCTTGGCGCCCGTGACTCCCTGCGCCTGGAAGCCGGCCTGTGCCTCTACGGCCACGACATGAACAGCGAAACCACCCCGATCGAAGCGAGCCTGCTGTGGGCCATTTCCAAGCCCCGCCGCGCCGATGGCGCGCGGGCTGGCGGCTTCCCCGGCGCTGAAACCGTGTTCGCCCAGCAGCAAGCCGGTGTCAGCCGCAAGCGCGTTGGTCTGCTGCCGCAAGAGCGCACTCCGGTGCGTGAGGGAGCGGAGATCGTCAACGAAGCCGGCGACATCATCGGCAGTGTGTGCAGCGGCGGATTCGGTCCGACCCTGGGCGCTCCGCTGGCCATGGGTTACCTCGACAGCCCTTACATCGCCATCGACACACCCGTTTGGGCGATCGTTCGTGGGAAAAAGGTGGCTCTGCTTGTAAGCAAAATGCCATTTGTTCCACAACGCTACTATCGTGGCTGATTGACTGTTTCTATAAGTAACGCGGTTGCGTTAACAGTGCACTAATGTGTAACGCAACCGCCATAAAATAGTGCATCACTTCGACTGTAAGCTTCGTTTATGAACGTTGCTTATAACGATCGAAAACATTTGAACAACGAGAATGAATAAGACTGCTCTAGTGGACCGACTAGTGCCTCAACCCGAGCAAATCCGGGCCTCTCGCAGGGCTTGTTTTTTCTCCCGTAGTTGGCGTAGAGTTTGTTCACTGTGTTTGCATGGGTCGCTTGGAATCGTGACCTGGGCAGTAGCCTACAAGTTAGCTACATCCCGTTCGACGTCTTCTTACTCTCCTGCAACCAGCCCCAGTACTCTTTCATGAGAAGGAGGCTGTCATTAATTTTTGCGTCAAAGGAAATAAGAAATGTCCCAACGTCAGAGCGGTACCGTCAAGTGGTTTAACGACGAGAAAGGTTTTGGTTTTATCACTCCAGAAAGCGGTCCGGATCTGTTCGTGCATTTCCGCGCTATTCAGGGCAATGGCTTCAAAAGCCTGAAAGAAGGCCAGAAAGTGACCTTCATCGCTGTGCAGGGCCAGAAAGGCATGCAGGCTGACGAAGTACAAGCAGAAGCCTAACCTTCTGTTACGAAAAAGCCCCTGATGCTGACATCAGGGGCTTTTTTGTGCGCGTAAATCCGTAAAATGGCTTCTTTTTCGCCGAGAGCCCTGCCATGTCGAAACACCTGCTCAAACCACAGGGCGACTTTCCCGCCGCGACCCTGGGTCGTCGCCTGGCAGCGATGTTTTATGATTTCCTGCTGTGCACTGCCCTGCTGATCGTCACCAGCGGCGTTTACAAGATGATCCAGATGGCGATCATTGGCGAAGACAAAATGCGCACCCTGACCGAAGCCGGTGCGCTGGATGGCGATCCCTTGCTGTCGACGGTATTGCTGTTTGTGTTGTTTGGTTTTTTTGCCAAGTTCTGGACCTGGTCCGGTCAGACGTTGGGCATGCAGGTATGGTGCATTCGCGTGCAGAACGCGGATGGTTCATCCATCAGCTTATGGCAGGCGCTGTTGCGGTTCGTGGTGTCGATTGCGTCGTTGCTGTGTGTCGGCCTTGGGTTTATCTGGTCGCTGTTCGACAGACAGAAACGCAGCTGGCATGACATGTATTCGGGCACCCAGCTTGTCCGCATTCCGAAGAAGACCAAATAATCAGCCTCACGAAAACCACTGTGGGAGCGGGTTTGCTCGCTCCCACAGTGTGTTGTGTGTGGCTTAACTGACAGACTTCAGGCGTTACCGGCCAACTTCATCCGCGCCGCCTGAGTGAAATCGAGCATGCGTTTGAGCGGGCGAATCGCCTGAGGAATCAACGCAGGATCGACAAAGATCTCGTTGGCCCCTTCCTTCAAGCTCTTCAGCGTCCGCTCAAGCGTGTTCATCGCCATCCATGGGCAGTGCGCGCAACTGCGGCATGCAGCACCGTTACCCGCCGTTGGCGCCTCAATGAATACCTTGTCCGGGCACAGCTGCTGCATCTTGTAGAAGATGCCGCGGTCGGTGGCGACGATCAGCGTCTTGTTCGGCAGGCTTTGCGCCGCAGCGATCAGCTGGCTGGTGGAACCCACGGCATCGGCCAGTTCGATCACCGACGTCGGCGATTCCGGATGCACCAGAATCGCTGCGTCCGGGTACAACGCCTTCATGTCTTCAAGTTGTTTGGATTTGAATTCTTCGTGGACGATGCAGGCACCGTCCCACAGCAACATGTCGGCACCGGTCTTGCGCTGGATGTAGGTGCCCAGATGTTTGTCCGGGCCCCAGATGATCGTTTCGCCGTTATCCATCAGGCTTTCGACGATCTCCAGTGCACAACTTGAGGTCACAACCCAATCCGCCCGGGCTTTGACCGCCGCGGATGTGTTGGCGTAGACCACGACAGTACGTTCTGGATGCTGATCGCAGAACGCCGAGAATTCGTCCACCGGACAACCCAGGTCCAGCGAGCAGGTCGCTTCCAGCGTCGGCATCAGCACGCGCTTTTCAGGGTTAAGGATCTTGGCGGTTTCGCCCATGAACTTCACACCGGCGACGACGACGGTCTTGGCCGGATGCGCATTGCCGAAGCGGGCCATCTCCAGCGAGTCGGAGACACAGCCACCGGTTTCTTCAGCGAGTGCCTGAATGACCGGATCACAATAGAAGTGGGCAACCAGCACCGCGTCCTGAGCCTTGAGCTCGGCGGCGATGGCAGCGCGGTAGTAAGCCTCCTCTTCAGCAGTCAGCGGCTTGGGCTGCTTGGCGTCGAGGTGGGCTTGAACCAGAAGGCGTTCGGAAATCTGCGTCATGTTCGCAAGACCTGCAGGCGCTTTCGCGCGAAAGTCGAGTATACACCCGGCTCCGGACCCTTCAGGGTACCGCCGGGAAAGTGAGTATTCATCAGGCACGGACAGCGGTGAAGCTGCGCAAGGCTACAGAATATCCGGTGGATGCAAAAGATGATTCTGACTTGCGTCATGCGGCGCAGTCCCGAACGGACTGCGACCTTAAATCGAGGGCAAAAAAAAATCCGGAAATCCTCACTTGCGTGGGCCTTCCAGACTTTTAAAACTGCTACAAAAATGGTGGGTCGTGTGGGATTCGAACCTACGACCAATTGGTTAAAAGCCAACTGCTCTACCAACTGAGCTAACGACCCGCTGTGTGGTGGCGCGTATAATACTGATTTTTAAAGGTTATTCAACACCTTATTTGAAATAAATCAGAAATAAGGCGTTGGATCGCTGATTCCGGCCGTCGCGAAGCCTTCCGCGCGCAATCTGCAGCTGTCGCATTTACCGCATGCGCGGCCATTATCGTCGGCCTGATAGCAGGACACGGTCAGACCGTAATCAACGCCCAGCTTCACCCCCGCCTGGACGATTTGCGCCTTGCTCAGGTTTTGCAAAGGCGCCTGGATACGGAAACCATTACCCTCTACGCCGGCCTTGGTCGCCAGGTTGGCCATGCGCTCGAAGGACTCGATGAACTCGGGGCGGCAGTCCGGGTAGCCGGAGTAATCCACTGCGTTCACCCCGATGAAGATGTCACGTGCGCCAAGGACTTCGGCCCAACCCAGTGCCAGGGACAGAAAAACGGTGTTTCGAGCAGGTACGTAGGTCACCGGAATGCCTTCGCCCGCCTCCTCCGGCACGTCGATGCTGCTGTCGGTCAGTGCCGAACCACCGATGCCGTTCAGGTTCAATCCAATCACCTTGTGCTCGACCACACCCAGGTCCCGGGCCACACGCTCGGCGGCGTACAACTCGGCGTGAGAGCGCTGACCGTAATCGAAGCTCATGGTGTAGCAGCGATAGCCTTCGGCCCGAGCCATGGCGACCACCGTCGCCGAGTCGAGGCCGCCGGACAGCAGGATGACCGCACGTTTTTCGGCAGTGTTCAGTTGATCAGTCATATCAGCGCCCCGGTTCGTCATTCCAAAGATATTTATGCAGCTGCAATTGCAAACGCACTGGCAGGTTGTCCGCCACCACCCAGTCAGCCAGGTCCCGAGCATTCAGGTCATGGTGACTTGGCGAGAACAACACTTCGCCGGCGCGCCGGTCCAGACCGTATTGAATCAGCTTGGACACCGCCCAGTCGTAGTCTTCCCGCGAGCAGATGACAAACTTCACCTGATCGTTGGGCGTGAGCAATTCGATATTTTCGTAGCGATTGCGCTGCGCTTCCTTCGAACCCGGAGTTTTCAGGTCGACCACGCGACTGACCCGGGAATCTACCGCCGAGATATCGAGCGCACCACTGGTTTCCAGTGACACTTCGTAACCGGCGTCGCACAACTGCTTGAGCAAAGGGATGGCATTAGGCTGCGCCAACGGCTCACCGCCGGTAACGCAGACATAACGCGGGCGGAAGCCGGCCACTTGTTCGAGAATGTCGTCGAGTGTGCGGACCGTGCCGCCAGAGAACGCGTAGGCGCTGTCGCAGTATTGGCAACGCAATGGGCAACCGGTCAGGCGCACAAAAACAGTGGGCAGCCCGGCAGTCCGCGTTTCACCCTGCAACGAGTAAAAAACTTCGGTGATTCTCAATGTGTCTTGCATAGTCGCCACGGGCGTAACAGCTAAACAGGCTGTCCGCCTCCGTCAGGCACTTCAAGGAACCCCGCCAACGCGCAGATCCCAAAAAGCGTGTTTCATAAAAAGGGCGTGAATTCTAACGAAAAAACCCGCGACAAGCGCGGGTTTCTTCGAAACGGGTCAAACAGGCTTACATTTTTTGCAGATCGCGTTGGGCCAACTGAGCGGCGGACGTGCCCGGATATTGGGACACAACCTGTTGCAGAATTCCTTTGACCTTGTCGAGATGACCGAGGCGGCGTTCTACATCAGCCAGCTTGTACAGCGAATCAGGCACTTTGTTGTGCTTGGGGTACAGCTGCGAAACCTTGGCGAATGCCTGACCTGCACCTTGCAGATCGCCTTTGGCCAGGTTCACTTCGCCCAGCCAGTACTGAGCGTTGCCCGCGTACTGACTGTTCGGGTATTTACGCAGGAAAGCGGTAAAAGCCTGGCTGGCCTTATCGAAATCCTTGGCTTTGATCAGGTCGAAGGCTGCATCGTAATACAGCTTTTCCTTCGCCGGATCAGCCGGTTCGCTACCCGCGGCCGGGGCTTGAGCGGCGGTGGCCGCACCTGCACCCGCTGCTGCGCCGGGGGCGTTGAGATCGCCACCGGTGGAAGAATTCTCGGAAGTCGCGGCTGGTGCAACGCCGGATCCTATGCGCCGATCAAGATCCTGGTATCGCTCCAGGTTTTCCTGCTTCATGCGCGCTACGTCGTTTTGCAGAACTTCGATGATGCCTTGTTGGCGCGAGATCTGCTCCTGCATCGATTGCAGTTGGTTGAACAGCTCGCCCTGTGCCGAGACAGGGGCCGAAACCCCTCCCCCGGCATAGGCGCCGTTCGTACCGTAACCTGCAGGCGGATAGCTGCTCCCGCTATTGTCATAGCCGGAGTTGTTCTCGACCACAGGAACCGCAGCCCACACCGCAAGCGGTGCGAGACTGAGAGCCAAAACAGTTACAGCACGACGGCACGTTCGCATGGCGAATTACTTACGCAGTTCGACGCGACGGTTTTGAGCCCAGGACTGCTCGTCGTTGCCGGTAGCAACTGGACGCTCTTCGCCGTAGGAAACCAGTTCCAGCTGAGCTGGGGAAACACCTTGCAGTACCAGGTAGCGCTGAACGGCTTTCGCACGACGCTCGCCCAGTGCCATGTTGTACTCACGAGTACCACGTTCGTCGGTGTTGCCTTCCAGAACAACGCGAGCGCCGTTTGCTTTCAGGTCTTTGGCGTGAACGTCCAGAGCGCGCATGGCTTCTGGCTTCAGGTCCGAGCTGTCGTATTCGAAGTAGAAGGTGGTGATTGCGCGCAGAGCAGCTTCTTCGCTCAGGGAGCCATCAACAGCACCAGTGTTTGCGCCGTAACCAGCGTTTGGATCAACAGCGCCTTCACCGGCATTGTCGCCGCCTTTGGACGAGCAACCTACAGCTACAGCCATGGCCAGAGCCAGCGCAGCAAATTTACCAAACTTCAGCATTTCCATCGTGAAACTCCTAATGAACCCCAGTGTGTTAAGTAAAACGTATAGCGCCGCGTCAGTTCAGGTAAGGGGACCAGGAAGGTTCTCTGACTTCGCCTTGTGCGGTAGGAAGCGGGAGCCTTACGCGTCCATTAATGGACACGAGCATCAAGACTCCCCGGCCCTGCTGGCGGGTGGCGTAGATTACCATGGTGCCGTTGGGCGCAACAGTAGGCGACTCGTCCAGAGTGCTATCAGTGAGGATTTTTACGCTACCGCGCTGCAAATCCTGGGCCGCCACCTTGAAATTAGTGAAACCGTCCTGGCGGTGAATCATTACCAGGGTCTTTTCATCAGCCGACAGCTTGGGGTTGGCGTTGTAGTTACCGATAAAGGTCACACGCTCCGCACCGCCACCGCCCACGCTGGTTTTGTAGATCTGAGGCTTGCCGCCACGGTCCGAAGTGAAGTAGATGGTCGAACCATCCTTGCCCCAGAACGGTTCGGTGTTGATGCCGGGACCGTTGGTAACGCGCGTGATCTGACGCGAACCCAGGTTCATCACATAAATGTCCGGGTTGCCGTCTTTCGACAATACGAACGCCAGGCGATTGCCATCCGGCGACCAGGCAGGCGCGCCATTCAGGCCTTCGAAGTTTGTGATTTGCTCACGGCGACCGGTGTCGATGTTCTGCATGAAGATACGCGGACGCTTCTGCTCGAACGACACATAAGCGATGCGCTTGCCGTCCGGTGCAAAACGCGGCGACAGGATCGGCTCGCGCGATTGCAGCAGGGTCACGGCGCGGGCACCGTCATAGTCGGAACGTTGCAGCGTGTAGCGCGTGTTCTTCTCGGAGAAACGCTCTGCCGTCACGTACAGCAGACGAGTCGAGAACGCACCTTTGATACCGGTGAGTTTTTCGAACGACTGGTCAGAGATGTAATGCGCCATGTCGCGCAACTGATCGACACTGCCCGACACGCTGCCGGTCAGCACTTGCTGCTCGGTGGCGACGTTGAACAAAGCGTATTGAACCTGCAGGCGACCGCCCGCTGGAGCAATGCTGCCGACCATGACGTACTGGGCGCCCAGCGCCTTGAAGTCGCGGTAGATGATTTCGCTGGCCTGGCTCGGCTGGCTGATCATGTTCTGCTTTGGAATCGGCGAGTAGTAACCCGAGTTGCGCAGGTCGTTACCGATGATTTCGGCCATGTCGTCCGGCAGCACGCTACCGCCCTGGTTGCCGAACGGCACAACGGCAATCGGGGTGGCCCGATCGCTGCCGCTGGTGACCAGAATGTTCTTTTCATCTGCCGCCGCTATCCCTGCCATGCAGCAGATCACGACCAGCATTCCTCGAAGAAGGTTTCTCACAAGGCTAGATCCTCAGGTGTGAATGTCATCTTGAATGAACGATACGGAGCGAAATCGCTCGGCTTCATTCCCTGCATTTCTGTCAAACGTCCAATATTCTTGACCGCGGCAACTGCCGATGCGTCAAACGGACCGTCACCACTGGACTTGGAAACGCTGACCGAAGTCACCGTACCGTCCGGCAACATGCCGATTTGCAGAACGACCGTCATGCCTTTGCGTGCCGAAGGAGGGCGAGCCCAGCCTTCTGCTGCACGAGCACGAATCAGGTCATCGAAACTGCCCGCGACTTCGTCACCCTGCTCATCCGCCAAGGCCTGCTGACGCTGCGGCGTGTCGGAAAGCAAATCTGCCAGGGCCTGGGCCTTTTTCTCTTCGGCGGATTTACGTGCCGCATCCTGCGATTTCTTCTTCGCAGCATCGGCAGCAGCTTTCTTCTTCGCGTCTTCGGCGACTTTCTTCTTCGCCTCTTCAGCCTCAGATTTCTTCTTGGCGTCTTCCGCGGCTTTCTTCTTCGCGTCTTCGACGATCTTTTTCTTCGCTTCTTCAGCGGCCGCTTTTTTGGCCTCTTCTTCAGCAGCCTTCTTGGCTTCTTCTTCAGATTTCTTCTTGGCTATATCAGCCAATTGTTTCTCTTCTGCCTTCTTGGCTTCGGCGGTCTTCTTGGCTTCATCGGCTTTCTTGGCTTCATCAGCCTTTTTCGCCTCTTCCGCTTTCTTGGTCTCGTCGGCTTTCTTGGATTCTTCGGCTTTTTGAGCCGCGTCTTCCTTCTTTTGTTCCGCGGCTTTGATCGCTTCCTGCTCGATCAACTTCTGCTCCATCTGCTCGACTTCGGTCTGGCGCGCGGCGGATTTCTTCGCCTCACCCGCAATCTTCTGATTGGTCTGGGTGGTCGCCTGACTTTTCGACTTCAGTTGGTACAGGGTCGCCTGGACAATCGGCTTGGCCGGCGGCAGCTCCGGTGTGAAGGCAAAACTGACGAACAGCATGCCGAACACCAGCACGTGCAAGACAATCGCCCAGACACTAGGCCAGAAGTAGCTTTCCGAGGCTGTTGGCTCTCGCTGTTGCTGCATCAGGGCGCCTCGGTAATCAGGCCAACGTTACCGACGCCGGCTTTTTGCAGCCCGCCCATCGCGCCCATGACGGAACCGTAGTCGACGGTCTTGTCACCGCGGATGAATACCTGGGTGCGCTTGCCGCCTTCAGTGCCGGCGCGAATGATCTTGGTCACGGCGTCAGTCATCTGCGGCAAGGTCATTGCCTTGTCCTGCTGCTTTTGCGTGTCGACTTCGCTGCCAAGGTTCCAGTAGTAGGTCTTGTCAGCCTTGATCGAAATGGTCAGGACCTGAGTGTTGTTGTCCTGCGGCAAGGCTTCGCTGGAAACCTTGGGCAGATCAACTTTCACGCCCTGATTGAGCATCGGCGCGGTCACCATGAAAATGACCAGCAGTACCAGCATCACGTCGATGTAAGGCACCACGTTCATCTCGGCGACCGGCTTGCGCTTTTTGCGAGCTCGAGCGATTAAAGCCATTGGAAATTACCTGCTTATTCTTCGCTGGTGTGCACTTTGCGGTGCAGGATCGCCTGGAATTCATCGGCGAAGGTGTAGTAGCGGCCGATCAGCGTTTCGCTGCGAGCGGCAAAACGGTTGTAAGCGATAACGGCCGGGATGGCGGCGAACAGACCGATCGCGGTAGCAATCAGGGCCTCGGCAATACCCGGTGCCACGGTGGCGAGGGTCGCTTGCTGGGCAGTGGCCAGACCGCGGAAGGAGTTCATGATCCCCCAGACCGTACCGAACAGACCGATGTACGGGCTGACGGAACCGACGGTGGCAAGGAACGGCAGGCTCTGCTCGAGCTTTTCTTCTTCGCGGGAGATGGCGACGCGCATGGCGCGGGCCACGCCCTCCATGACCGCTTCCGGGTCAACGCCTGGCTGCTGGCGCAGACGGGAGAATTCCTTGAAACCGGCGCGGAAGATCTGCTCGACGCCCGAATCAGGATCAGGGTTGCTGCCGGCCTGACGGTAGAGTTTGGACAGGTCGATACCGGACCAGAAGCGCTCTTCAAAGCTCTCCAGGGCACGTCGACCGGCACGCAGCAAGTTGCTGCGCTGAAAGATCATGATCCATGAGGTCACCGATGCGGCTACCAGGATCAGCATTACCAGTTGCACCACGATACTGGCATTGCTGACCAGGCTCCACATGGAGGAATGGTCGACGACGTTAGCTTCCACGCTTTATCTCCTGCTTTGAGTGTGTACCCGCGCCGCTCACGTCGGCAAAGGCCGCACGTAAAGCTTCGGGAATGGCCCGGGGTTTCAAACTGTTAGTGCGCACACAGGCCACCAGAAACTGCCCTTCACAGAGCAGCACATTATCCGTGGCTCGCCTGACCTGCTGCTTAAAGCGCAGGCTGACCCGGTTCAATTCGATTACTTCAGCGCTTACCAGCAGTTCGTCGTCCAGTCGCGCCGGCGCGTGGTAACGCGCTTCGCTGGAATGCACGACAAACAACAGGTCCTCTCCTGCCAGCTGGGATTGGGCAAAGCCCAGCTCCCGGAGCCGCTCGGTTCGAGCCCGTTCCATAAACTTGAGGTAATTAACGTAATACACGATGCCGCCCGCATCGGTGTCCTCGTAATAAACGCGACAACGATGTGCGAACGGCTCAAGCCCGTTTTGCGCGCGCATACTCTAGTGCTTACTCCTCAGGTTGCCAATCCGCCCAGGCAACTGTTTTTCATGGTTCTGCGGCTTTACTCGTGAAAGCACGGTCCTAGGACAGCACAATGCCCGAAAAATCAGCGCGCAAAAGTTAATTAATCGTCCACGGCATCGAGGAACTCGTCTACCACGGGCATCTCGCCCAATCGTGACGGAATATTTAAGCCAAAATGCAGGTAAGCATGCCGGGTGACGACCCGCCCCCGCGGGGTGCGCATGATGTAACCCTGCTGGATCAGGTACGGCTCCAGCACGTCTTCGATGGTGTGACGCTCTTCGCTGATCGCCGCGGCCAGGCTGTCGACGCCGACCGGCCCACCGTCGAACTTCTCGATCATCGTCAGCAGCAAGCGCCGGTCCTGATGATCGAAGCCACGCTCGTCGACATCCAGCAGGTTCAATGCCAGGTCGGCAATCGGTTTGGTGATGTGCCCCTTGGCGCGCACTTCGGCGAAATCACGCACCCGACGCAACAATCGGTTGGCGATCCGCGGCGTGCCACGGGCACGGCGGGCGATTTCGAAAGCGCCTTCCGGGTCCAGCGGCAAGCCGAGGATGGTCGCCGAACGACTGACGATCGTCGCCAGGTCGGCGGTGCTGTAAAACTCCAGGCGCTGGACGATGCCGAAGCGATCACGCAACGGGTTGGTCAGCATCCCGGCTCGCGTCGTCGCCCCCACCAGCGTGAACGGCGGCAAATCCAGCTTGATCGACCGTGCGGCCGGCCCTTCGCCGATCATGATGTCGAGCTGGAAATCTTCCATGGCCGGGTACAGCACTTCTTCGACAATCGGCGACAACCGATGGATTTCGTCGATGAACAGCACGTCGTGCGGCTCAAGATTGGTCAGCAGCGCGGCCAGGTCACCGGGGCGTTCAAGAACCGGGCCCGAGGTGCTTTTGATCGACACGCCCATTTCCTGGGCGATGATGTTGGCCAGGGTGGTCTTACCCAGACCCGGCGGGCCAAAGATCAGCGTGTGGTCCAGGGATTCGCTACGCCCGCGGGCGGCCTGGATGAACAACTCCATTTGCTCGCGAACGGTCGGCTGGCCAATGTACTCCGCCAGGCTGACAGGACGAATCGCCCGGTCCTGAACTTCCTCGCGGTCGCGAGGGCCAGGCGTGGCGGTTATCAGACGATCAGCTTCAATCACTTAGATCATTCCCTTCAGGGCACGACGAATCATGTCTTCACTGCTCAAACCTTTCTCCTTGATCGCGGAAATCGCCTTGCTGGCTTCCTGGGGCTTGTAACCCAGGGAAATCAGCGCGCTGACCGCGTCATTTTCGGCGGTGGCCACCGGTGCGATATCCGGGCCTCCCGGCTGGTTCGGCACCAGGGCGAACATCGCCGGCACGGTTTCCCAGGCCTTGAAACGATCCTTGAGTTCCACCAGCAACCGCTCCGCCGTCTTCTTGCCCACGCCCGGCACCTTGGTCAGTGCCGAGGTGTCCTGGGACTGCACGCAACGGACCAGTTCATCGACTTCCAGGCTCGACATCAGGGCCAGCGCCAGTTTCGGTCCCACACCATTGAGACGGATCAACTCGCGAAAAAAGTCTCGCTCCCGCTTGCTGGCGAAACCATAGAGTAACTGCGCGTCTTCGCGTACGACCAAATGGGTGTGCAACGTCAGCGGTTCACCGACCGACGGCAAGCGATACAGCGTGGTCATGGGCACTTCCAGCTCATACCCCAGACCGTTTACATCCAGAATCAGGTGCGGCGGCTGTTTTTCAGCCAGAGTGCCGCGCAAGCGTCCAATCACGTTTCAGATCCTTGAGCGTTGGCCAGAGCGGTACTGGCGACTGACAGAACAAGGGTTTTGCGCCGACAACACAGGCGCAAAACCCTCATTCCGTAAAAATGATTGCTGATGCTATCAGAGACGCAGGCGTCCGCCACGACTGCGTGCCGTGCCCAAGCCATGAGGCAGCAGACTGGAACGGGTATGAGCATGGCAAATGGCAATGGCCAGGGCGTCCGAGGCGTCGATTTGCGGTTTGCTGGTCAGTTTCAGCATGTGCATGACCATCATCTGCACCTGCTCTTTATTGGCCGCGCCGGTACCGGTCACGGCCTGCTTGACCTGAGTGGCGGTATATTCGGCGATTTCCAGGTTTTCTTCGGCGCCGGCGACGATGGCTGCGCCACGGGCCTGACCGAGCTTCAACGCCGAGTCGGCGTTGCGGGCCATGAAGACCTTTTCGATGCCCATGGTGACTGGCCCATAGGTCTGGATGACTTCACGCACGCTGCGGTAGACGATTTGCAAACGCTCGTGCAGCTCGCCGGAGCCGGTCCGGATACAACCCGACGCCACGTAGACGCAGCCACGCCCGGTATCGCTTACCACGCCGTAACCGGTGATGCGCGAACCGGGGTCGATACCAAGAATTAATGTCATAACACCTGCGGGCTATAAAGGTAGGAGCAAGCTTGCTCGCGATGGACGTTAACGATAACGCGGACTACCTGAATCAACGCAGCGCTCTCGGGCTCATCGCGAGCAAGCTCGCTCCTACAGGGGAAGTGCCCTCAACCGAGCTGGGCAGCCACCGACTCCGGAATATCCGCGTTGGAATAAACGTTCTGCACGTCATCCAGATCTTCAAGCATGTCGATCAGCTTGAGGACTTTCTCCGCACCTTCCAGATCAAGCTCGGCGCTGGTGGTCGGCAGCATGACGATTTCTGCGTCATCACCTTTGAAACCGGCGGCTTCCAGCGCGTTACGCACGGAATAGAAACCGGCAAACGAGGTGAACACGTCGATTGAGCCGTCTTCATGGGTGACCACGTCGTCAGCGTCGGCTTCCATGGCCGCTTCGATCAGAGCGTCTTCATCAACGCCCGGCGCGAAGGAGATCTGGCCCTTGCGTTCGAACAGATAGGCCACGGAACCGTCGGTGCCGAGGTTACCGCCGCACTTGCTGAAGGCATGGCGA
Organism: Pseudomonas sp. 14P_8.1_Bac3; assembly: GCF_025466085.1. Lineage (GTDB taxonomy): Bacteria > Pseudomonadota > Gammaproteobacteria > Pseudomonadales > Pseudomonadaceae > Aquipseudomonas. The sequence goes on along the minus strand of NZ_JANLOD010000074.1, from coordinate 219,145 downwards.
ACAGCTGCAGCGGTACGGTTGCGGTTGTCGGTCATGCACTCGACCATCACCGCCACGCCACCCGGACCGTAGCCTTCGTAAGTCAGCTCGACCATGTCGTCGGTGTCGGCCGCACCGGCACCGCGGGCAACCGCACGATCAATGATGTCGCGGCTCATGTTCGCACCCAGCGCCTTGTCCAACGCTAGGCGCAGACGCGGGTTGGAGCCCGGATCACCGCCACCCTGCCGGGCGGCGACGGTCAGCTCACGAATCCACTTGGTGAAAATCTTGCCCTTCTTGGCATCCTGACGTTCTTTGCGGTGCTTGATGTTCGCCCACTTGGAATGACCCGCCATATATCGCTCCGAATTTTCTTTGAAACGTTGCCCGCCGCGCACCATGCGCCCGCCAGCAATACAAAATCTCGACCTAAACAAAAGGCGCACCCGGAGGATGCGCCTTTAGGGTCAGCCTTACTCGGCCTTAGGCGTTTCGCGCAGACGAATGTGCAGTTCGCGCAATGCCTTGGCATCGACCACGCCCGGTGCTTGCGTCATCACGTCGGCAGCACTCTGGGTTTTCGGGAAGGCAATCACTTCGCGGATCGACTGGGCACCGGTCATCAGCATCACCAGACGGTCCAGGCCGAAGGCCAGGCCACCGTGCGGCGGCGCGCCGTATTTCAGGGCGTCGAGCAGGAAGCCGAATTTTTCTTCCTGTTCCTCTGCGGTAATGCCCAACAGACGGAACACGGTCTGTTGCATTTCCTTGCGGTGGATACGGATCGAACCGCCGCCCAGCTCGGTGCCGTTCAGGACCATGTCATAGGCACGGGACAGAGCGGTCGCCGGGTTGGCTTCCAGTTCTTCCGGGGTGCACTTCGGCGCGGTGAACGGGTGGTGCAAGGCACTGAAGCTGCCGTCGTCGTTTTCTTCGAACATCGGGAAGTCGACGACCCACATCGGCGCCCACTTGCAGGTCAGCAGGTCGAGGTCGTGACCGAGCTTGATGCGCAGCGCACCCAGGGCTTCGCTGACGATCTTGGCTTTGTCGGCACCGAAGAACACGATGTCGCCGTCAACCGCGCCAACGCGATCAAGGATCGTGTTGAGCTTGTCTTCAGGGATGTTCTTGACGATTGGCGACTGCAGGCCTTCGACGCCTTTGGCGCGCTCGTTGACCTTGATGTACGCCAGGCCCTTGGCACCGTAGATGCCGACGAACTTGGTGTAGTCGTCGATCTGCTTGCGCGGCATGCTCGCCCCGCCTGGAACGCGCAGCGCGGCAATGCGGCATTTCGGGTCGTTGGCCGGGCCGCTGAACACCTTGAAGTCGACTTCTTTCAGTTGATCGGCAACGTCCACCAGTTCCAGCGGGTTACGCAGGTCCGGCTTGTCGGAACCGTAACGGCGCATGGCTTCTTCGAAGGTCATGTGCGGGAAGTCGCCGAACTCCAGATCCAGCACTTCCTTGAACAGGTTGCGGATCATGCCTTCGGTGAGGCCCATGATGTCTTTTTCATCGAGGAAGCTGGTTTCGATGTCGATCTGGGTGAATTCAGGCTGACGGTCGGCACGCAGGTCTTCGTCGCGGAAGCACTTGGCGATCTGGTAGTAACGGTCGAAGCCGGCCACCATCAGCAGTTGCTTGAACAGCTGCGGCGACTGCGGCAACGCAAAGAACGAACCGGCGTGGGTACGACTCGGCACCAGGTAATCGCGAGCGCCTTCAGGGGTCGCACGGGTCAGGATCGGCGTCTCTACGTCGAGGAAGCCGTTCTCGTCCAGGTAGCGGCGGATACTGGTGGTCATGCGCGAACGCAGACGCAGCTTCTCGGCCATCTCCGGGCGACGCAGGTCAAGGAAGCGATAGCGCAGGCGGGTTTCTTCGCCGACGTCAGAGAATTCGTTCAGTGGGAACGGCGGCGTTTCCGACTCGTTCAGCACTTCCAGTTCGTAGCCCAGCACTTCGATCATGCCCGACGCCATGTTGGCGTTGGTGGCACCGGCCGGACGCAGGCGGACCTTGCCGGTGATCTTGACCACGTATTCGCTGCGCACGCGGTCGGCGGCGGCGAAGGTTTCAGCGCGGTCCGGATCGAACACCACCTGGGCCAGACCGTCACGATCACGGATATCGAGGAAAATCACCCCACCGTGGTCACGGCGACGGTGAACCCATCCGCAAAGGGTAATTTCCTGGCCGTCCAGGCTTTCGTTCAGTTGGCCGCAATAATGGCTGCGCATCATGGTCGTGGTTTCACTTCTCGTAATTCGAAATTCGGTTGGAGGCCCTGCACACTGGATGATGCAAGAGCTCGCACGTGTCGTTCAACTCAGGTTCCAGACCCTAGTCGGCTTTGTCGCCACCGGCCAGATTCTTCTTGGAGCCGGTCTTGAAATCGGTTTCGTACCAGCCGGTGCCGCTCAGGCGAAAGCCCGGCATGGACAGCATCTTCTTCAGCTCTGGCGCCTGGCAGGCAGGGCAGTCGACCAGCGGTGCTGCGCTGATCTTTTGAATGGCTTCCAACTGATGACCACAGGAAGCACATTGATAGTCGTACATCGGCATGGGGGTTGTCTCGGCGATCAGATTGCTACCGCACACGCTGGGTCTTGCGGCAAAGAGCGGGATTATATCCATTAAATGCGGCCTGTGCAGCCGTAAGACTGCACAGGCCGACACTCGTTGGCGCTACGCCATGACGCTGGCGCGCTCTTCCTTCAGGCTGTGCACAACGCAGACAACCCGTACCAGTCCGCTGAAATTCTTTACCCCGCCGTGGCGCAGGTGCACTTCACGATCCACGTGGGACAGCAGGGCACTGACCGAACAGCAGTTGACCCTCGCCATTTCCCCTAAAATATTCCAATACACCTGCTCGAGTCGCAAACAGGTGGCAAAGCCGTTCAAACGTACCGATCGTGATAATGGCCGGGCCAGGCCCATATCGAATTCACTGACAAACGGATCGACCCTTACATCCTTTAGCGGACCCGCCCTCCCTTCATTTAACCTGCCTTCATAAACCATACCGCTGACACTCCTTTGCCATACTGGTTTCTATAAGAGCCATGTTGCGGGCTTTATAAAAGCGCAGGCGCAAAGTTATATCCAGATGACTTTATGACCATCAACGTAGGATAAGCCAACAACTTGCGGCGGATCGTGGAGCCCGTCCTAGTCAGGACAATTTCCTACAGCACGGGCTGCAAATTCTTTCGAGGAACAGTCACTGACTCGATAGAGCACGAACAACGCCTGATCAGCGTCGTCCGTGCAACGAAACGCTATCAATCCAGCAGTGCACGCAGCATCCACGCCGTTTTCTCGTGGACCTGCATGCGTTGCGTCAGCAAATCAGCCGTAGGCTCGTCACTGACTTTGTCGAGCAAGGGGAAAATGCCCCGCGCTGTCCGCGTGACGGCTTCCTGACCGTCGACAAGTTGCCTGATCATGTCTTCCGCACTGGGCACTCCCGCTTCCTCCTTGATGGAGGACAGGCGCGCATAAATGGAATAGGCACCTGGCGCCGGAAAACCGAGGGCACGAATGCGCTCGGCAATGGAATCGACCGCCAGGGCCAACTCGTTATATTGCTCCTCGAACATCAGGTGCAGCGTCCGAAACATCGGACCGGTGACGTTCCAGTGGAAGTTATGGGTTTTCAAATAAAGTACATAAGTGTCCGACAACAGACGTGAAAGTCCGTCGACGATGGACTTGCGATCCTCTTCACTGATACCGATATCGATTGCCATGTTTTTCCCCTAAAGGTGATGAACAGGTGATGAATTTCATCCGACAAGTGCAGGACCACTCTAGCAAGCCTGCCGCGCCACCGCAGCCCGGATAGCCTCTGCGACCTGCGACAAATCGCCCCCGATGCACCGCTGGACTCCCTGATTTGAGTAGCCGCAAGCTTTGCTGTTAAATAGACAGCGTGTCGCCAGCGCCTATTTTTCCGGGCGCTGCGCATAGGCTGATACCGGGTGCGTGCTCAACGCCTCTTATTGTTCCGAAGCGAACCGTGCCCGATCAGCTCTTCCTTGTGATCCGTCTTAACGTGAGTTAATCAAAATGTTGAAAATCGTCCACCTGCTAATGGGCGCAGCGGCCCTGCTGCTGTCCGTCATCCCTAGCCTGCGATCCGAAGCTGTTCCTTACCTGCAACAACCCGATGCGCTGTACCTGGCCTTTTTCGGCCTGCTCAACCTTACCCTCGCTCCGGTCATCCCTCACTGGAACAAAGGTCCACGTCATCAACTGCAAAACCTGGTGAGCGCCCTGCTGGTGCTGGCTGTTGTTCTGCAAACCTTGACGCTGCTGGCGCCGATGCCTGTCATCGCCGGTCAACCTGCCGTTCTGTTCAGCCTGGTGGCTGCGCTGATTGCCGTTCTTCTGCATTTGGCCATCAGTTTCTACAAATCTTCCCCGGCCACCGCTTCGCCAAGCTACGACATGAGCAACCGCGATACCGGCACCGTCAAGTGGTTCAACACCTCCAAAGGCTTCGGGTTCATTTCCCGTGATTCCGGTGATGATATTTTCGTGCATTTCCGGGCCATTCGTGGCGAAGGTCACCGTGTTCTGGTCGAAGGCCAGCGCGTGGAGTTCTCCGTCATGAATCGTGACAAGGGCCTGCAAGCCGAAGACGTGATCGCCGCGCTGCCGCGACGCTGATCCAAGGCAAAAAAAAACCGCGAGCAGCCTGGCTGTTCGCGGTTTTTTTTGCCTGCTCTTTTAGTAATGGGGCGGCGGCGCTTCTTCTTCAAAGGTTTCGAACTGACCGGCCATTTCTTCCTGGCGCTTGAGCAACGCGGCCATTTGCAGTTGCAGACGCTCGACGGCGCGCTGCTGCGTGGCCAGCACGTCACTCAATGCCTGGATGGTGTCATCCTGAAACGCCAGCTGGCTCTCCAGATCGGTAACGCGCTCTTCCAGGCTCATGCTTCAACCCTCCAGAAACGTGAAGTCATCGGTCAATACCAGCCGCAGCCGTTCGCGTATCGCTGCGATCTGCCCGGCCGTGTACGGTTTGGCTGGATGCTTGCCCCACACCGGGGCTGGCCAGGCGGCGTCTTCGCGTTTGCGCACGATGACATGCATGTGCAACTGACTGACGACGTTACCCAGGGCCGCGACATTCAACTTGTCCGCGTCGAACGAATCCTTGAGCAGCTCCGCCAACGCAGTCGTTTCCTGCCACAGCTGCTGCTGGTCGGCGACATCCAACTGAAATATCTCGCTGATATCGTCGCGGCGCGGCACCAGGATGAACCAGGGGTAGTTCGAATCGTTGGACAACAGCAACCGGCTGAGCGGGAAATCCCCGATCGGTAGCGTGTCTTGTTGAAGTCGTGGATCTAAAGCGAACACTGCGCGCACTCCCGGCTGCTCATCATTTTCAGCTTAGCGCCCATCCCGAGGGACGGCGTACCAAGCGACAGGACGGCAGCATACCTGCGAACGTCGCCGGCTTCACGACGAACCGTCGGAGCATAATCATCATCGACAACCCACCGTGCGCATGCTCCGGCATGAAACATTTTTCCTCCGGGCGCACCATTACAGAACCGCCAGCGACGGCAGAAACACCGAAGTGACCGGCAAACCGAGGCCTGTTCACATTCTGCAACAGGCACCACTGTATGAATTCAGCACAGCATTTAAGATTTTTTGCACCAAAACCGCACAGTAGGTCTACGCTCAGTGCGTCGGGCATCCGCCATTTACTCACTGACGGGGTGAACCGGTAACGTTTTTGGTTGTCGCGCAGTCGACCAGTGAGGTGCAACACGATGCAAACCATGGCGTCAAGCCCCTTCAAAAGGTGCTTGTAACCCCCGGTTTTATGAGGTTTTTACGGTAACAGCCAGGCGTTCAGAAAAAAAAACAGCGAATTGCTGATTTGTGCACGCTTGTTGCATTCCCACTCACATCGCCTTCAGAGCGTCCGCGGGAAGTGGAAGCCTCAAGGCAATAAAAACAGCGGCAGGGTTGCCCGATGGAGATTCAAACGTTTTGCCAAGGACTCTTTTTACCGATGCTCAAGCCCTGGAAAACAGCGATGAAGTTGTCATTCCGATTGCATTGGGGCTGTAAATTTGCGACATCTACCAAGCCATTTGCGACAGGGTCGTAAAGAAGCTGAAAGGTTAGATACGCAAGTATCGCCAACATGGTCGGCGTGATATAAGTTTGCGCCGACACAAAAAGAAAGAGCCGCCCAGATAATAAAACAGGTGGGACGGCAGTACTCTTCTAAAACCAAAGGAGCAAATCACGATGCGCGTGATGAAGTGGAGCATGATCGCACTGGCAGTTGCAGCAGCAGCCAGTACTCAAGTGGCTACGGCCGCACCTTTCGTAAGTGACCAGGCTGAAGCCAAAGGTTTTGTTGAAGACAGCACGCTGAACTTGCTGGTTCGCAACTACTACTTCAACCGTGACAACAAGAATGGCAACAACGACCAGAAAGACTGGACCCAGGGTATCTGGGGCAACTACAGCTCCGGTTACACCGCTGGTACCGTAGGCGTCGGCGTTGATGCTTTCGGTTACCTGGCCATTAAACTGGACGGTGGCGACGGCACTGGCGGCACCGGCAACATGAGCCGTGACGCTGATGGCCACGTTAACGATAGCCAAGGCAAAGCCGGCGCAGCCATTAAATTCCGCGTATCGAAAACCGAGCTGAAAGTCGGCGACATGCAGCCAAGCACTGCTCCAGTGTTCGCTGTTGGCGGCTCCCGGATCCTTCCGCAAACTGCCAGCGGTTTCCAACTGCAGAGCAGCGAAGTCAAGAACCTTGACCTCGAAGCCGGTCACTTCTACTCGTCGACCAGCCAGGACCGTAACGCACGTGACGGCGATCTGTGGTCGCAATACGGCAACGTGAGCGCCAAGTCCATCGACTACTTCGGTGGCAAGTACGGCATCAATGACAACCTGAGCGTATCGCTGTACGGCGCAAAACTGGAAGACATCTGGAACCAGTACTACGCCAACGTGAACCTCACCACTCCAATCAGTGGTGACACGTCGCTGAACACTGACTTCAACATCTACCGCACCACCGATACCGGTGATTCGCGTGCCGGTGATATCAGCAACACCACGTTCTCCCTGGCGACCGCGCTCTCGTTCCTGAAAGCACACACCATTACCCTGGCCTTCCAGAAAGTTAACGGCGATACCCCGTTCGACTACATCGGTGTGGGCAAGAACAACCGCGGCGGCGACTCGATCTTCCTCGCCAACTCCATCCAGTACTCTGACTTCAACGGCCCGGAAGAGAAATCTGCCCAGATCCGTTACGATCTGAAAATGGCTGAGTACGGCGTTCCAGGTCTGAGCTTCATGACCCGTTACGTATCTGGCTGGGGAATCGACGGCACCAAAATGGACGCCACCAGCCCTTATCGCGGTTACGGCTACGGCGAAGACGGCAAGCACCACGAAACCAACTTCGAGGCCAAGTACGTAGTTCAGTCTGGCCCGGCAAAAGACCTGTCCTTCCGCATTCGTCAAGCTTGGCACGTTGCCAACGCTGACCAGGCCGAAGGCGACGTGAAAGAGTTCCGTCTGATCGTCGACTACCCGCTGTCGATCTTGTAATCGCATCCAGTTAGTTTGCGATAACAAATAAAAAGGCCCATCTTCGGATGGGCCTTTTTCGTTGCCTGTTTATGGCTTACTGCACGGCGGATTCCTGAACCACGCGAATCACCCGCTGTGGAAACGGAATATCGATACCGGCTGTCTTCAAGCGGTCGCGGGACTGTTCGTTGAACATGAACATCACATCCCAGTAATCCGCCGTCTTCACCCACACTCGCAAGGAAACAGTGATCGAACTGTCGCCCAAGGTGGAAATGACCGCCTGCGGAGCCGGTTCGGCCAGAATGCGATCGTCTTTGGCCAGGTCCAGCAACACTTCACGGGCTTTCTGCAGGTCCGCCTCGTAATCCACGCCCACATCGAACACAACCTTGCGTGTCGGCTGACGGTTGGTGTTGGTGATGATGCCGTTCGACAAGTTACCGTTAGGCACGATGATGGTTTTGTTATCGCCTGTGCGCAGCACAGTGTGGAAGATCTGAATGCTGTCAACGGTCCCGGCAACGCCTTGGGCTTCGATCCAGTCACCAATACGGAACGGACGGAACAGCAGAATCAGCACGCCACCGGCGAAATTCGCCAGGCTGCCCTGCAATGCCAGGCCAATGGCCAGGCCCGCGGCACCGATCGCGGCAACGAACGACGTGGTTTCCACCCCGATCATCGAGGCCACGCTGACGATCAGCAACACCTTGAGAATAATGTTCGCCAGGCTGCTGATGAAGCCTTGCAGCGCCAGGTCCGCGTTACGCAGCGCGAGCAGACCGCCCAGCTTTTGCGTCACTTTGTTGATCAGCCACCAGCCGATGGCCAGGGTGATGATCGCCAGCAGCACACGGCTGCCGTATTCCATGATCATTGGAATCCAGGCTTGGGAGGCCTTGACCAGGTTGTCCACTTCAGCATTCAAGTCCATCTACATTCTCCTGATTTCCGGCCATCCGGCGCTCGAAACAATAAGCGGCAGAAAGGATGCTCCCGTCAGGGGGCAGCCTTTCCGCCGCTGCTTGGGCCTCGGACGCCGAAAGCGCCGAGAGGTTCCCGCTTGAAAGGTCAGTCGCGGAAGTTGTTGAACTGCAGCGGCATATCAAAGGTCTTGGCGCGCAGGGCCGCGATGGCTTCCTGCAAATCGTCGCGTTTCTTGCCGGTGATACGTACCTGCTCGCCCTGAATGGCCGCCTGAACCTTCAATTTGGCATCCTTGACGTGAGCGACGATTTTCTTCGCCAGCTCTTTGTCGATGCCTTCCTTGAGCACGGCTTCCTGCTTCATCAGCTTGCCCGACGCATAGGCGTCCTTGACTTCAAGGCACTGCACGTCGATCTTGCGCTTGACCAGCGCCAGCTTGAGGATCTCAATCATCGCTTCGAGCTGGAAATCGGCTTCAGCGGTCAGGTTGACGGTCAGGTCTTTTTCCTTGAACTCGAAGCTGCCCTTTCCTTTCAGGTCATAACGACGATCGAGTTCCTTGACGGCGTTCTCGACCGCGTTGGTGACTTCGTGTTTGTCCAGTTCGGATACCACGTCGAACGACGGCATGTAATCTCTCCAATAAAGGGCGCGCTCGATCGAGATGGAGCACGCCTGGCTTGCGGTTAAAATCCGCGCTGATTATAACGGGTCTTTCCCATCATTCACTGCGAGCCTCCGATGCACGCCTCAAACAGAGCAAAAAGCTGATGTCCACCACCTGGCATGTTCTCGGCGTCGGCAGCCTCGGCACCTTATGGGCCACACGCCTGGCGCGGGCCGGGGTGCCGGTTCGGCTGCTGGTGCGGGATGCCACGCGTCTAGAGGCTTATCAAGCGGCGGGCGGTCTGACGCTGGTGGAACACGGCGAAGCGACAACCTGGGACATCCCCGGTGAGACCGCCGACGGCAATGAGCCGATCAACCGCCTGTTGGTAGCCTGCAAAGCCTACGACGCCGAGCAAGCCGTCGCCCGACTGGCACCGCGCCTGGCCCCGAGCGCCGAGCTGATTTTGTTACAGAACGGCCTGGGCAGTCAGGACGCCGTCGCTGCCCAAGTGCCGCAGGCACGCTGCATTTATGCATCGAGCACCGAAGGCGCGTTTCGCGATGGCGACTGGCGCGTGGTGTTCGCCGGCCACGGTTACACCTGGCTGGGCGATGCCGGCCATCCCGTGGCGCCCATCTGGCTCGATGACCTGAGCGCCGCCGGCATTCCCCACGAGTGGAGCACCGACATTCTTACCCGGCTGTGGCGAAAACTCGCGCTCAACTGTGCGATCAATCCGCTGACGGTACTGCACGACTGCCGCAACGGCGGGCTACAGGATCATCATTGCGAAGTCGCCACCCTGTGCGGCGAACTGACCGAATTGCTCGAACGCTGCGGTCAACCGGCCGCCGCCGAGGCTCTTCAGCATGAAGTCGAACGAGTGATCCATGCGACGGCCGCCAATTATTCCTCGATGTACCAGGACGTCGCCAATCAGCGCCGGACCGAAATCAGTTACCTGCTGGGCTATGCCTGCAAAGTGGCCACGCGCCACCAATTGAACCTGCCTCACCTCAATCAGTTACAAGCACGGCTGATCGCCCATCTGCACAGCCTTGGATTGCCCAGCGACTGAGCAGCGGCTACGCTGGCCACTTGTTCCTTTGTAGCGATATCACTGATGCCATTGCGCCAGCGCCTTGAAAACCTACCGGTCGGCCAGAAACTACTGGCCGCCCTGCTGGTGTTGTTGACCACCGTTCTACTGGTCGCCAACCTGACGTTCATTAGCGCCGCGTATTACATTTCCCAGGAAAGCATGGCGCCCCAGGCCCTGCAGACCATCGGCCGACTGGTGTCCAACCCGAGCCTGGTGTCCGAAGCGTTGCAATCGCCGCAAAGCGCCGAACGCCTGCTCAATGAACTCAACAGTTATTCACCGCTACGCGCCGCAGCGTTGTATGACGGCAAGGGCGAGCGCCTGGCGCAGTTGCAACATGGCGACAAACTGAAGTTGCCCGACCGCTACCGGCACATCGAATCCTGGCAAGCCACCGAATTCCGCAGCAATCAGCTAATCACCCTGCCCCGCCCCGGCACCGCGCCTGGCCACTTGTTGCTGGTCGCCAGCAGCGAGTTGCCGGTGGCGTTCTACACCGGGACCCTGACCGCCAGCCTCGGCATCCTGATCTTCAGTGTGCTGTTATGGCTGGTGATCGCCCGGCAGATCAAACGGCTCATTACGCGGCCAATCCATCAGCTCGAAGAGCTGTCCCGGCAAGTGACCCGGGAAGAGAACTATGCCCTGCGCGCTTCCCGCGGCAATCACGACGAAATCGGCAGCCTGGCCGAAGCCTTCAACACCATGCTGTCGCGGATCGAGGCACGGGAACAGCAACTGAAACGGGCGCGGGATGACTCTCAGGCCGCATATGACCAGGCCCAGGGGCTGGCCGAGGAAACCCGGCACACCAACCGCAAACTGGAACTCGAAGTCCAGGTGCGCAGCAAGATCGAAAAGAAACTCACCGGGTTTCAGAATTACCTCAACAGCATCATCGATTCCATGCCGTCGGCGCTGATCGCCCTCGACGAGCAGCTCTACGTGACGCAGTGGAACCAGGAGGCCAGCGCCCTCTCCGGCACGCGCCTCGACGAAGCACTGAATCAGCCGATCTTCCTCGCTTTCGAACCGCTCAAGCCATTCCTGCCGCAGCTCAAGCAAACCGTCGAGCAGCACACGGTGGCGAAGATCGAGCGCGTGACCTGGCTGAAGGATGACGAGCCGAAACACTACGCCTTGACCTTTTATCCGCTGATGGGGGGTGCCGGGCGTGGCGTAGTAATCCGCATCGATGACATCACCCAGCGCCTGTCCCTGGAAGAAATGATGGTGCAGTCGGAAAAAATGCTCTCGGTCGGTGGCCTCGCCGCCGGCATGGCCCACGAGATCAACAACCCGTTGGGCGCGATCCTGCACAACGTGCAGAACATCCGTCGACGCCTGTCCCCGGAACTGCCGAAAAACCTCGAACAGGCCGAGCAGGTCGGCATCGAGCTGGACACCGTCAACCAATACCTGAAGGCACGCGAGGTGCCGCAATTGCTGGACGGCATCCAGCAGGCGGGCGCCCGGGCGGCGAAAATCGTCACCCATATGCTCAGCTTCAGCCGCCGCAGCACCCGGCAAATGGCCCCGTGCGACCTGCCGGCACTGATCGATCAGGCCGTGGAAATCGCCGGCAACGATTTCGACTTGGCGATCGGCTTCGACTTCAAGGGCCAGGCGATCATTCGTCAGTTCGATCCGGCGCTGGGCCCGGTGCCCGGCACCGCCAACGAACTCGAGCAAGTGCTGCTCAACCTGCTGAAAAACGCCGCGCAGGCCATTCACCAGCGCGAAGACGACCGCGAGCCGGGGCGCATCATCCTGCGCACCAAACTCAATCCGCCTTGGGCGGAAATCCAGGTCGAGGACAACGGCATCGGCATGAGCGAAAGCGTGCGCAAACGCACCTTCGAACCGTTCTTCACCACCAAGGAAATCGGCCAGGGCACCGGCCTTGGCCTGTCAGTCTCGTACTTCATCATCACCAACAACCACAAGGGTCAGATGGAAGTGCAATCGACCCTGGGCCAGGGCACCTGCTTCACCTTGCGCCTGCCATTGGCGAGCACTCCGCTCGTTTCTCAAGAATTCAATCAGCTATCGAGGTAACCATGGGCTTTCGCTTGTCGAAGATCTACACCCGCACCGGCGACAAAGGCGAAACCGGACTCGGCGACGGCCGCCGCGTGCCCAAGGACCACCCACGGATCGAAGCGATTGGCGAAGTCGACACATTGAACAGTCAGTTGGGCGTGCTGCTCGCCGGACTGGAGAAGGCGGGAATGGACGAAGTGATCGCGGTGCTGGCGCCCTGTCAGCATCGGTTGTTCGACCTGGGTGGCGAATTGGCGATGCCGGAATACCAGGCGCTGAACGTCGCGGAAATCGAACGCCTGGAAGCGGCGATCGATGTGTGGAATGAAGAGTTGGGGCCGCTGGAGAATTTCATTCTGCCCGGTGGTTCGCTGCTGATTGCCCAGGCCCATGTATGCCGCAGCCTGGCGCGCAGCGCCGAGCGACGGTGTCAGCAGTTGAATGCGCTCGAACCCCTGGCCGGAGTCGGGCTCGCCTATATCAATCGGCTGTCGGACCTGTTGTTCGTGGTGGCGCGGGTGATTGCCCGGCGCCAGGGGGTGGCGGAGATTTTGTGGCAGCCGGCGGCGAAGCCCGAGCATTAAGTGGCGCCGGCCACGCCCCCATTGCGAGCAGGCTCGCGCCCACAATGGGGCCGGCCGCTAAACCAATGAATCCGGCCAGAACGCCCGAATCCCCGCGACACCCTGAGCGCCCACCGCCCAAGCCTTCTGCTGCTCTGCCGGCCCGACACCGCCGAGCAAGAACACCGGTTTGCTGAAACCTTCGATCAACACCGAAGCCTGCTCCCACCCCAGCGCCGGAGCTCCCGGATGCGTCAAGGTCGGCTGCACCGGCGACAGGGTCACGAAGTCCACGCCCATCTGCTCGGCCAGCGCCAGCTCTTCAGCGTTGTGACAGGACGCCGCGAGCCAGCGTGACGCCGGCAGCGGGCGGCCAGCCGCCGCGTACTTGCGCAACTGGGCCGAGGTGATGTGCCAACCGGCGGACGGGAAATCCCCCAGCCATTCGAACGGCCCCTTGATCATCAACTGCGCCTTGCCGGCGCACAGCCCTGCCGCGTCCACCGCCAGATCGCGGTATTTCGGGTCGTAGCCGTTGGGTGCTCGCAACTGGATCAGCTTGATGCCGCTCGCGATGGCTTTCTGGATCCCGCGCAGCAAGGCCGGGGTTTCCAGATCTTCGGGGGTAATCAGGTACTGCGCCGGCAACCGTGCTGCCGCAACGATCGGCTGGTTGGCGGCCGGAAATTCGTAGGACAAAAGATCCCGCGGCGCTACCCACTCCAACGGCTGGCCTTCGGCGCCGTGAGGCTCGCCACCGAAGTCCGAGACTTCCCAGACATCCAGCAACACCTGCTTGTCCGGATAATCATGGCGAACCTTGATCAGCGGTCGTGCGGCATTGACCACAATGCCCAGCTCTTCATGAAGCTCGCGGGCCAACGCCGTCTCGACGGATTCGTCCGCCTCGACCTTGCCCCCGGGAAACTCCCACAGACCGCCCTGGTGCTGAGTGTCGGCACGGCGGGCGATGAGGATCCTGCCGCTGTGATCGCGTATCACCGCAGCGGCCACGTGTACTCGTTTCACTGCCCGACCTCCTCCAGACCTGCCTTTTGCCAGGCCTTGAACGCTGGCCATTGGTAGATCGTTTCAACATACGCCTCGTCTGCCGCCGGCAGTTTCACCTGATAAGTGCGCAAACGAACGGCAATCGGTGCGAAGAACGCATCGGCGAGGGTCGCACGGCCAAACAGAAAAGGGCCGGATTCTGTCGCGGCGGCGCGACACTCGGCCCACAAGGCCAGCATGCGCTCGATCTCCGCCTGGACGTCGGCCGGGTTCGGCGACAGCTGTGCGTCGCGACTCAGGTCGAACGGCATGTTGCCGCGCATGGCGAAGAAACCAGCATGCATCTGCGCACACGCCGAGCGTGCCTGGGCGCGAGCGGCGACATCCTTGGGCCAAAGGCCGGCGTCGGGGAATTGTTCGGCCAGGTATTCGGCAATCGCCAGAGAATCGGCGATGGTGCCGTGTGCTGTTTTCAGCAGCGGGACTTTACCGGTCGGCGAATGCTTGAGAAGACGTTCGCGGGTGTCCGGTTGGTTCAGCTTGATGAGTTCTTCGGTGTACGGGGCGCCGGTCAGGTCGAGGGCCAGAGCGCCGCGCAGGGACCAGGAGGAATACAGTTTGTCGCCGATGATCAGGTGCAGGCTCATGTTCGGGACCTTCAGATATAGGGACAAGCCAGTCTAGTGGGTGACTGATAATCCGCCATCGCGAGCAGTCTCGCTCCCACAAGGGCAACGCAAAAACCTGTGGGAGCGGGCTTGCCCGCGATGGGGTCGACTCGGTCTTAAGTACGGTACTCGGCGTTGATTTTCACGTACTCGTGGGACAGGTCGGTGGTCCAGATGGTTTCGCTGCAATCGCCGCGACCCAGTTCGATACGAATGGTGATCTCTTCCTGCTGCATCACCGCGGCGCCCTGGGCTTCGGTGTAGGTCGATGCGCGCGCACCACGACTGGCGATGCACACGTCGCCGAGGAACACGTCGATCTTGCTCACGTCCAGATTTGGCACACCGGCACGGCCAACGGCGGCGAGGATGCGGCCCCAGTTCGGATCGGAAGCGAACAGCGCAGTCTTGATCAGCGGCGAGTGAGCCACGGTGTAACCGACGTCCAGGCACTCCTGGTGATTGCCGCCGCCGTTGACTTCGACGGTAACGAATTTGGTGGCGCCTTCGCCATCGCGAACGATGGCCTGAGCGACGTCCATGCACACTTCAAACACAGCCTGCTTGAGCTTGGCGAACAGCTCACCGTTCGCGGAGGTAATTTCCGGCAAGGCGGCCTGACCGGTGGCGATCAGCATGCAGCAGTCGTTGGTCGAGGTGTCGCCATCGATAGTGATGCGGTTGAACGATTTGTTGGCGCCGTCCAGCAGCAGGTTTTGCAGCACGTCGCGGGAGACTTTGGCGTCGGTGGCGATGTAGCCGAGCATGGTCGCCATGTTCGGACGGATCATGCCCGCGCCTTTGCTGATCCCGGTGACGGTGATGGTCACGCCGTCATGCTGGAACTGGCGGCTCGCGCCTTTGGGCAGGGTGTCGGTGGTCATGATGCCGGTGGCGGCGGCTTCCCAGTTGTTGACCGACAGGTCGTCGAGGGCGGCTTGCAGCGCGCCTTCGATTTTCTCGACCGGCAGCGGCTCGCCGATCACACCGGTGGAGTACGGCAGCACCAGGCTGGCATCGACGCCGGTCAATTCAGCCAGCTTCGCGCAGGTGCGCTCGGCGGCGGCCAGGCCAGGTTCGCCGGTCCCGGCGTTGGCGTTGCCGGTGTTGGTCAGCAGGTAACGCACCGGGCCTTGCACACGCTGCTTGGCCAGGATCACCGGCGCGGCGCAAAAGGCGTTCAGGGTGAACACGCCGGCGACCGTGGAACCTTCGGCACAGCGCATGACCACGACATCCTTGCGCCCCGGACGCTTGATGCCGGCCGAGGCGATACCGAGTTCAAAACCGGCAACCGGGTGCAACGTTGGCAAAGGACCAAGACCAACAGCCATGAATGCGCTCCTTAATAAATGATGTCAGCACCGCTTTCAGGAAGAACGGTGGTGTAAATGGCAAAACGCCGCGACGGCTGATGCCGGTCGCGGCGCGGGTATTTCAGCGATTGAAACGGGTTTTACTGGATCTGCCCGTGGCAATGCTTGAATTTCTTGCCCGAACCGCAGTAGCACAGCTCGTTACGGCCCAGCTTCTGTTCGTTGCGGACCGGCGCGGTGGCGAGGGCAACATCGACCTCTTCACCGAGCAGTTCCGGCTGTTCCAGACCTGGCGCTTCGTCGTGCTGGAACTGCATGCGCGCGGCCAGTGCCTCGGCTTCCTGACGCAGGCGTTGCTCTTCTTCGATCGGGTCTTCGCGGCGAACCTGAACGTGCGACAGCACACGGATCGAGTCGCGCTTGATCGAATCCAGCAACTCGGAGAACAGCGTAAACGACTCGCGCTTGTACTCTTGCTTCGGGTTCTTCTGGGCGTAGCCACGCAGGTGGATACCATGACGCAGGTGGTCCATGGTCTGCAGGTGGTCTTTCCACAGGTCATCCAGCACACGCAGAACGATTTGCTTCTCGAAGGTGCGCAGCGCTTCGGCGCCGGCCTGGTCTTCTTTCTCGTTGTACGCCGCGATGAGCTCCTGCATCAGCTTCTCGCGCAGGGTTTCTTCATACAGGTGATCGTCTTCGTCGAGCCATTGCTGGATCGGCAGCGAAACACCGAAGTCACTCTGCAACGCTGACTCCAGACCGGCCACGTCCCACTGCTCAGGCAACGACTGCGGTGGAATGTGCGCGCTCACGGTGGCGTTGAGCACGTCCTGACGGAAGTCGGCGATGGTTTCACCGATGTTGTCGGCGGCCAGCAACGTGTTACGCATGTGATAGATCACTTTACGCTGTTCGTTGTTGACGTCGTCGAACTCCAGCAGTTGCTTGCGAATGTCGAAGTTGCGGCCTTCAACCTTGCGCTGGGCCTTCTCGATGGCGTTGGTCACCATGCGGTGCTCGATCGCTTCACCGGACTGCATGCCCAGGGCTTTCATGAAGTTCTTCACCCGGTCAGAGGCGAAGATGCGCATCAGGCTGTCTTCCAGCGACAGGTAGAACCGGCTGGAACCGGCGTCGCCCTGACGACCGGCACGACCACGCAACTGGTTGTCGATACGGCGCGATTCGTGACGCTCGGACGCGATCACCTGCAAACCACCCGACTCGAGCACTTGCTGGTGACGCTTCTGCCAGTCGGCCTTGATCTGCGCGATCTGCTCCGGCGTTGGCTCTTCCAGCGAGGCGACTTCCACTTCCCAGTTACCGCCCAACAGGATGTCGGTACCACGACCGGCCATGTTGGTGGCGATGGTCAGTGCACCCGGACGACCGGCCTGGGCAATGATCTCGGCTTCTTTTTCGTGGAACTTGGCGTTGAGAACCTTGTGCTCGATCCCTTCCTTCTGCAGCAGCGCAGACATGTGCTCGGAGGTTTCGATGGTTGCAGTACCTACCAGCACCGGACGGCCCTGGGTCATGCACTCCTTGATGTCGTTGATGATCGCCGCGTATTTCTCTTCGGCGGTCAGGAACACCAGGTCGTTGTAGTCTTTACGCGCCAACGGCTTGTTCGGCGGGATCACCATGACCTGCAGGCCATAGATCTGATGGAATTCGAACGCTTCGGTGTCGGCAGTACCGGTCATGCCGGACAGCTTGTTGTACAGACGGAAGTAGTTCTGGAACGTGGTCGAGGCCAGGGTCTGGCTTTCGGCCTGGATGTTCAGGTTCTCTTTGGCTTCGATCGCCTGGTGCAGACCTTCGGACAAACGGCGACCCGGCATGGTACGACCGGTGTGCTCGTCGACCAGGACAACCTGACCGTCCTGCACGATGTATTCAACGTTACGGTTGAACAGCTTGTGCGCGCGCAGACCGGCATACACGTGGGTCAGCAGGCCCAGGTTATGCGCCGAGTACAGGCTCTCGCCCTCAGCCAGCAGGCCGACACGGGTCAGCATGTCTTCGATGAACTGGTGACCGGCTTCGTTGAGTTCGACCTGACGGGTCTTCTCGTCAACCGTGTAATGGCCGGCCTTGGTGACTTCGCCTTCAACTTCTTCAACGTGCAATTGCAGTTGCGGGATCAGTTTGTTGATCTCGATGTACAGCTTGGAGCTGTCCTCGGCCTGACCGGAAATGATCAGCGGGGTACGGGCTTCGTCGATGAGGATGGAGTCGACTTCGTCGATCACGGCAAAATTGAGTTCGCGCTGGAATTTTTCTTCCATGCTGAACGCCATGTTGTCGCGCAGGTAGTCGAAACCGAATTCGTTGTTGGTGCCGTAGGTAATGTCGGCGGCGTAGGCCAGACGCTTCTCTTCCGGCGGCTGGAATGGCGTGACCACACCGACCGTCATGCCGAGGAATTCGTAGAGCGGACGCATCCAGTTGGCGTCACGGCGGGCCAGGTAGTCGTTCACCGTCACAACGTGCACGCCCTTGCCGGACAGCGCGTTGAGGTAAACACCCAGTGTCGCCACCAGGGTCTTGCCTTCACCGGTACGCATTTCCGCGATCATGCCTTCATGCAAGGTCATGCCGCCGATCAGCTGTACATCGAAGTGACGCATACCCATGACGCGCTTGCCGGCTTCGCGGGCGACCGCAAAGGCTTCTGGCAGCAGCTTGTCGAGGGTTTCCCCTTTGGCGATGCGGGCCTTGAACTCATCAGTCTTGGCACGCAATTGATCGTCCGAAAGGGCTACCATTTGCTCTTCGAAGGCATTGACGAGTTGCACCGTCTTGAGCATGCGTTTGACTTCACGCTCGTTCTTGCTTCCAAAAAGTTTCTTTAACAAAGGCGCAAACATATCGGCAGGATCTTCCACACTAAAGGGATGGAGGGCGGCCCCGTGAGTCGCCCGTGCAGCCCTCATGGCCGCATGCGAACGAGCATTCTACCCGGAAACGATGGTGAGGAAAGTGGCGTTGTTCCACGATGCATGCACTGCGCTTTGACGGGGCTCACTTAAAATAGGGGCGTTTTGCTGAACTTCAAGCCGCTGACGGCAGAAGTTACTTGTTGATTTAATGGGTAAAGCGCGCGCAAAGCAATGGGTCGGGTGCAACCAGTGCTTTCTGCTAACATGGCGGCTCTGTTACTTCAGGTGTCTGATCATGGCATTTCGCCCTCTTACGGCCAGAGCACCCGCCGTTCTGCTTCGCGAAGCCAAACCGCTCAAAGCCCTTTTCGGCCACGCTCAACGCCTGGGTCATCTGCAGCGCCTGCTCGAAAGCCAGTTACAACCGGCCGCCCGGGAGCATTGCCATGTGGCGTCGTGGCGCGAAGGCAGTTTGTTGCTGATTGTCACCGATGGCCATTGGGCCACCCGTCTGCGTTATCAACAGAAGCGTCTGCAACGGCAGTTACAAATGTTTGACGAGTTTGCCAGCCTGACCCGGATCCTCTTCAAGGTGCAGCCGCCGACCGTCCAGCAAGGTGCGGCCGGGCACACGATGGACCTGTCGACCGATGCGGCGGCGACCATTCAGGCCACGGCGGACGGGATTACTGATCCGAACCTGAGGGCGGCGCTGGAGCGATTGGCGGCACACGCCAAGCCCAAGACCTGACGCTCCCACACTTTTAATGGTGCCCGCTTGTCAGCGGCGTTTGCTGCCGCCCAGCAACGAGCCCATCAACCCACGCACCAACTGCCGCCCCAATTGATTCGCCGCCTGTCGCATCGCCGATTTCAGCGCCTGCCCCGCCGCCGTCCCGAGAAATTCCCCGGCCTTGTCGGTGAAGCTTGGTTCCTCCGGCGCAGGCTTGCCCGGCATCGCTTCCGCACCTGGCGCCAGACCCTTGCGGCCCATCAACACCTCATAAGCCGACTCGCGGTCCACCGGCTTGTCATAGCGGCCCTTGAACGGCGAACCGGCAATCAATACCGTACGCTCGGTTTCGCTCAGCGGCCCGATCCGCGATTGCGGCGGTGCGACCAGCACACGCTGGACCATTTCGGGCGTCCCCTTTTCCGCCAGCGTGCCGACCAGCGCCTCGCCTATCCCCAGTTCAGTCAACACCGACAAGGCATCGAACGCCGGGTTCGGGCGGAAACCGTCAGCCACCGCGCGCAGGGACTTCTGTTCCTTGGCGGTGAACGCGCGCAAGCCATGCTGGATACGCAGACCGAGTTGCGCCAGCACGTCGTCCGGCAGGTCGCCCGGCGATTGGGTGATGAAATACACGCCCACCCCTTTCGAGCGGATCAGCCGCACCACTTGCTCCAGACGCTCCTGTAACGCCTTGGGGGTATCGGCGAACAGCAAATGAGCCTCGTCGAAAAACAGCGCCAGCAACGGTTTCTCGGCATCCCCGCGCTCCGGCAGTTGCTCGAACAGTTCGGCCAGCAGCCACAACAGGAACGTCGCGTAGACCTTCGGCGCCTCGTGCACCAGACGGCTGGCATCGAGTAAATGAATGCGCCCGCGGCCATCGGCGGCCGGCTGCAGAATGTCTTCGAGTTGCAGCGCCGGCTCGCCGAACAGTGCTTCGGCGCCCTGTTGTTCCAGGGTCGCCAGGCGCCGCAACAGCGCCTGACTCGATCCGGTGGTCATCAACGCCGCGTCGTCACCGAGCAATTCCGGGTGGTCGCGCAGGTGATTGAGCAGCGCCTTCAAGTCCTTCAGATCCAGCAGCAGCAAGCCTTCGCGGTCGGCCACCTTGAACGCGGCGTAGAGCGCCGATTGCTGACTGTCGGTCAGCTCCAGCAGCGCGCCAATCAGTAGCGGGCCCATTTCGCTCAAGGTGGTGCGCAATGGATGACCGGACTGACCGTGAATGTCCCACAGGGTGACCGGGTAGGCCTGCGGCGTGTAATCCAGCCAGGGCATGCCGGCGATGCGCTCGGCCACCTTGCCTTGGGGATTGCCCGCCGCACCGAGGCCGCGCAGATCGCCTTTGATATCCGCAGCAAATACGGCCACACCGGCATCACTGAACGCTTCGGCCAAGCGTTGCAAGGTGACGGTCTTGCCGGTCCCGGTGGCGCCGGCGACCAGACCGTGACGGTTCGCCAGGCGCATGGCCTGGGCAATGGGCTGCCCGGCAGGGTCGGCACCGATAACGAGTTGCGAAGAATCGTGCATTTTGCCACCTATGGTTCATCTTTGATCGATTACGGCCGATAACAAGACTGTACGCGTTGATAATCCGCTAGGGCGAGGTCGGAATTATCAACTTGATCTCAACCTTGCCCGTGCTGCATGTCTTTATAAAAGCACGCCGTGGGCATTAAGACCTTATCGGAAGCCCAAGCCATGAATAAAAATATGCGCTTTAGCCATAAGATCCTGCTTGCCGCCGCCCTCATCGTTACTGCCGCTTTCGCTACATTTACGTTCTACAACGATGCGTTGCAACGTCATGCGATCCGCAGTGACCTGGACAACTCCCTTCAGCAAATGGGCAGCGTCACTGCCAACAATATCCAGACCTGGCTGAATGGCCGCAGCCTGCTGGTGGAAAACCTCTCACAAACCATCGCGCTGAACGCGGATGTCAGCAACATCACCCTCCTGTTCGAGCAGAAAGCAATGATGGCGGCCTTCGTGGCCGTGTTTCTGGGCAGCGCCGATGGGCTGTTCATCATCCGTCCGGAGGTCAAAATGCCAGAGGGCTTTGATCCCCGCGTGCGGGATTGGTACAAAAGCGCCCAAAGCACCCGCGGCCCCGTATTGACCGAACCCTACATTGATATCGGCACCGGCCAACTGGTCGTGTCCATCGTCCAGGGTGTGGCCAACGACGGTCGAAACATCGGCGTGGTCGGCGGTGACCTGAGCCTGCAGATGATCATCGACACCCTGAACGCACTCGACTTCGGCGGCATGGGTCACGCCTTTCTGGTCAGCGCCGACGGCAAAATCCTGGTGCACCCGGACAAAGAGCTGGTCATGAAAGCCTTGGTCGAGGCCTACCCGGAAAACACGCCGCGCATCAGCACGGACTTCAGTGAAGTCGAGGTCGATGGTAAAACGCGCATCGTCACCTTCACCCCGATCAAAGGATTGTCTTCGGTCAACTGGTACATCGGTCTGTCGGTGGATAAAGACAAAGCCTACGCGATGCTCAGCCAATTCCGCACCTCGGCGGTCATTGCGACCGTAATCGCCGTGGCCATCATCATCGCCCTGCTGGGCCTGTTGATCCGCCTGCTGATCCAGCCGCTGAACGTCATGACCCGCGCCATGGAAGACATCGCTGACGGCGAAGGCGATCTGACCAAACGCCTGACCGTGCAGAATCACGACGAATTCGGCCTGCTCGGCACTGCATTCAACCGTTTCGTGGAGCGCATTCACGGGTCGATCCGCGAAGTGTCGTCGGCCACCGGGCAAGTCAACGAGGTGGCTTTGCGCGTGGTCGCAGCCTCCAACTCGTCGATGTTCAACTCCGACCAGCAGGCCTCGCGTACCAGCAGCGTCGCCGCCGCCATCAACCAGCTCGGCGCCGCCGCCCAGGAAATAGCGCGCAACGCGGCCCAGGCCTCAAGCCAGGCCAGCGACGCGCGCAGCCTGGCCGAAGACGGCCAGCAAGTGGTGGATCGCAGCATTGTCGCGATGAATCAACTGTCGAGCCTGCTCAGCACCTCAAGCAGTCACATCGAATCGCTGAACAGCAAGACCGTGAACATCGGGCAGATTCTCGAAGTGATCACCAGCATCTCCCAGCAGACCAACCTGCTGGCGCTCAACGCCGCGATCGAAGCGGCCCGCGCCGGTGAGGCCGGGCGTGGTTTTGCGGTGGTCGCCGATGAAGTGCGCAACCTGGCGCACCGCACGCAGGAGTCGGCGCAACAGGTGCAGGGCATGATCGAGGAACTGCAAATCGGCGCTCGCGGGTCCGTCAGCACCATGAACGACAGTCAACGTCACAGCCAGGACAGCGTGGAGATCGCCAATCTGGCGGGCGAGCGACTGAACAGCGTGACCGTGCGCATGGGCGAGATCGACGGGATGAACCAGTCGGTGGCCACGGCGACCGAGGAGCAGACGGCGGTGGTCGAGGCAATCCATGTCGACATTACCGAGATCAATACCCTGAATCAGGAAGGGGTGGAGAACTTGCAGTCGACGTTACGGGCGTGTGCGGATCTGGAGCAGCAGGCGGCGCGGCTTAAACAGTTGGTGGGTAGTTTCCGGATTTAATGTCTGAAAGGGCCTCTTCGCGGGCAAGTCGATTCGACTTGCCCGCGAAAGCATTCGCACACTCACCACCTCCCTGACTGACACACCGCCACAAAACCTCAACCGAACATCTATCCTTCATAAAGGTCAACCAAGGGAGAACAACGGACCGGAGGGATGTTCATCGTGCATATCGCTGACATAACCATGTTCTACGCCCCTGCCAGCGGTGGCGTGCGCACTTATCTGGATGCGAAACACCGGCGCCTGGGGATCAAGCCAGGCATTCGCCACAGCCTGCTGATACCGGGTTCGCACCTGAGTGAAGAAGATGGCGTCTACACGGTTCCGGCCCCCGCCCTGCCCTTCGGCAAGGGTTATCGTTTCCCCCTCCGTCTTGCCCCTTGGCGCAATGTCCTGCATGACCTGCAACCCGACCTGATCGAGGTCGGCGACCCGTACCTCACGGCTTGGGCGGCGCTCGATGCCCGCCGCCAACTCGATGTCCCGGTGATCGGCTTCTACCACTCGGACCTGCCGCTGCTGGTCAGTAACCGCATGGGCAACTGGGTCACGCCTAATGTCGAGGCGTATGTCAGCAAGCTCTATGGCAACTTCGACCGGGTGCTGGCGCCGAGCCAGATCATGGCCGACAAATTGACCGGCCTGGGCGTGAGGAACGTGTTCGTCCAGCCGCTGGGTGTCGACCTGCAGACCTTCCATCCGGACGCCCGAGACCCGGAGCTGCGGGCCGAGCTGGGCATTGATGAACAAACGCACCTGCTGATTTTCGCCGGGCGCGGTTCCAAGGAAAAAAACCTGCCGGTGCTGCTCGATTGCATGAAACGCCTGGGCCGGCGCTATCACCTGCTGCTGGTGGGTTCGTCGATGCCGGCGGTGGTGCCGGACAACGTCACCGTGGTCGACGAGTTCTGCCCTGCGGCACACGTGGCGAGGCTGATGGCGAGCGCCGATGCGCTGTTGCATGCCGGCGATCAGGAGACCTTCGGCCTGGTGATCCTGGAAGCCATGGCCTGCGGGATTCCGGTGGTGGCCGTCGCAGCGGGGGCCTTTAAGGAAATCATCACCGCAGACTGTGGCGTCCTGTGTGCCCCGAACAACCCGTTGGCCATGGCCAATGCCGTGCGGGAGGTATTGGGTTTCGGCAGTACCGTACTGGGCCAACAGGCCCGCCGTCATGTCGAACAGCATTACTCGTGGGACACGGTGGTCAACAGTCTGTTGGGCCATTACCACGCCGTCCTCGGCAACCAATGGCCGTTGATCGTCAATGGCTGAGCCCATGAACGCCCCCAGCCTGCTATTGGTGCTGCACGATGTCGCGCCGCAAACCTGGGCCGATTACCAACCTTTTGTCGACGCCGTTGACGCCTTGGGCGACGTGCCAATGACCTGGCTGGTGGTGCCGGATTTTCACGGATACAACGATCTGGAAGCCCATCCGGCGTTTCGACGGATGCTCACCGGGCGGGTAGCCCGAGGTGACGAACTGGCGTTGCACGGCTACTTTCATTGTGATGAAAGCCCGACGCCCATTACGCCACGAGACTGGTTCATGCGCCGCATTTATACCCACGAAGGCGAGTTCTACAGCCTGTCCCGTGAAGCCGCCCTCGCCCGCCTGCGGGCCGGCATCGCAGTGTTCCATCGCAACAACTGGCCGCTGGAGGGCTTTGTCGCTCCCGCCTGGCTGATGAGCGAAGGGACGCGTCAGGCATTACGCCAGTTGCCGCTGAGTTACACCAGTGACCCGCAGCATTTGTATCGGCTGCCGGATTTCACCCCGATCGAAGCGCCGGGCCTGGTCTGGAGTGCGCGCAGTGCCTGGCGGCGGGGTGTGTCGAAGCTGGTCAGCGATCAGCGTGAACAACGCTGGCGTCAGGCGCCGGTGATTCGCCTGGGCTTGCACCCCGTGGACATGCGTCACGAATTCTCACGCAATTACTGGCTGCAAACCCTCAAGCGCCTGCTCGATGAGGGCCGCGTGCCGCTGACCAAGGCACGCTGGCTGGCGCAGCACAACGACCGTACCGGTCGCGCCGCATGAGCCGGGGGATCCTGCTGCTCGTCGCATTGCTGGTTGCGGTGCTGATTCCGCTGTTGCTGGGCGGTAACCAGACCTGGGCGCGGCTGCAGAGTTTTCCGCTGAACTGGCTACTGATCATGTTCGGCATGATCCTGCTGTGCTGGGTGGTGAACACCCTGCGCTTGCGTCTGCTGCTGGGCGATCAGCGCGATAAGGTCAGCCCGGTCAAAAGCCTTGGCGTGGTGATGGCCGCGGAGTTTGCCTACTGCGCCACACCGGGCGGCAGCGGCGGGCCGCTGACGATCATGGCGCTGCTGGCCCGCAACGGTGTTCGCCCGGCACGGGGCAGTGCGGTGTTTGCCATGGATCAGTTGAGCGACCTGCTGTTCTTCCTTTGCGCGCTGAGCGGGATTCTGATTTATGCGCTGTTCCAACACCTCAGCGAACGCATGGAGTGGTTGCTGACGGTCAGTGCCATATCGATGTTCGGCGGCTTGCTCAGTTGTGTGGTGATCGCGCGCTACCATCGATTGTTGATTCGCCTGAGCGGACGGCTATTGGTTCGCCTCAATGTCAAAGGCACCACGCGCATGCGCTGGGCGCGAAAACTCCTGCATTTTCTGGCGGCGTTCACCGACACGCTGAAGCTGCCCTTTCAGACATTGATCAAGGTGTTTGCCCTGACCTGTGTGCATTGGGTCCTGCGCTACAGCGTGCTGTACCTGGCGTTGCGCGGGCTGGGAGCGGATTTGCAGTGGGCGTGGAGCTTTTTGATTCAGATGCTTTCACTGAGTGCCGGGCAGTTCAGCTTGTTGCCGGGAGGCGCCGGTGCAGCGGAATTGACCTCCGCCGCGTTGCTGGCGCCTATGGTGGGGAAATCCACCGCGGCGGCGGCGATTCTGATTTGGCGGGCGGTGACTTATTACTTCTACCTGGTGGTGGGCGGGCCGGTGTTTTTGCTGATGCTGGGACGACCGCTGTTGAAGAAGTTGATGAGGGTCAAACAGGCATAGACGGGGCGCGGATCACCCGAAAACGTGTAGGAGCGAGTCTGCTCGCGAAAAACCCCGAGAACGCCGCGGGGTGTCTGGTTTCCCGCATTATCGTTGACGTCCATCGCCAGCGCTCAAGTCCGCTTACCCGGCGAGCCAGTCCCTACCGCGCCAGGCTCAGCCTCGGACGGATGCAACGCCTCCCACAACTCCGCCGCTCCAGGAAATTCCGTCCCATCCTCGGCACTCAAATCGTCCGGATCATAACGGCTCAGACACCCCTCCCCCAACGTGGCGGGCGCCTTGGAAACAGCCTTGTCCAGTGGATCAGCCATGCTCATGTCCTCAGTGCAGAAACGGCGAAGGGCCTGAAGCGATTGAACGCCCAGACCCTTCGAATTTCAACCGTGTCGTGCAGCTATCAGAACACCACGGTCTTGTTGCCATGCACCAGCACACGATCTTCCAAGTGATAACGCAGACCACGCGCCAACACCATCTTCTCGACATCACGGCCGAAACGCACCATGTCTTCGATGCTGTCGCTGTGGCTGACACGCACAACGTCCTGCTCGATGATCGGGCCGGCATCCAGCTCTTCCGTCACGTAGTGACACGTTGCGCCGATCAACTTCACCCCACGCAGGGACGCCTGGTGATACGGCTTGGCGCCGACGAACGACGGCAGGAAGCTGTGGTGAATGTTGATGACCTTGTGCGCATATTCACTGCACAACTCCGGCGGCAGGATTTGCATGTAACGGGCAAGTACCACCACTTCGGCATCGTGCTGTTTGACCAGGCGCGAGACTTCGGCGAACGCCGGCTCCTTATCCTGAGGATTGACCGGCACGTGGTAGTAAGGAATACCGTGCCACTCGACCATACTGCGCAGATCGTCATGGTTGGAAATCACGCAAGAGATTTCGCAGTCCAGTTCATCGCTGTGCCAGCGGTGCAGCAGGTCGGCCAGGCAATGAGACTCGCGGCTGGCCATCAACACCACGCGCTTTTTCTGCGCGGTATCGGTGATACGCCAGTTCATCGAGAACTCTTCGGCAATTGGCGCAAACGCTTCGCGGAAAGCCTCGATGCCGAAAGGCAGCGAATCGGCCCGAATTTCGTGACGCATGAAAAACCAGCCACTCAGATTGTCCGAGTGGTGGCTCGCTTCAGTGATCCAGCCGTTATGTGACGCCAGAAAGTTACTGACTTTAGCAACGATACCGACGCGGTCCGGGCAAGCGATCACCAGCCGAAAAGTGCGCATGAGGGGGAAACTCCAGAACTTCGCAAAGGCCGCCATTCTAGCGGCTGTGTAGCAAAACTGCAGTATTGATGACGCCTTGCGTCGCGCTTCAGTGAGGGCACCCGCGCTGCGCCCGCATTGAAAGTGCCCGCTCACCCGCGCAATGGTGATTTTGTCGGCCATCTTCAAGTGCAGATTTGTGAGTATCTGTGATACCTGCATCACACTATTTAACTGCACAACCAGTCTGCGGCCTAATCCCCACAACTAATTTAAATAAACCCCGGTTTAATGTTTACTTGATGAAACAGCCTGACTATTATTGCCGCACTGTCCCCTGCCACCCAGCGCCCTAACATAAGGTAGTCCTCATGTCCTTGATCAACGAATATCGTGCCACCGAAGAAGCTATCAAAGAGCTGCAAGCCCGTTTGAAGAACCTGTCCCAAGACGACAAATTGCAAACCGAGCTGGAATTCGAAGGCAAACTGCGCACCTTGATGGGCGAATACTCCAAGTCCCTGCGTGACATCATCGCGCTGCTGGATCCAGAATCCAAATCCAAAGCACCACGCGGCGGCGCAGTAAAAACTACTGGTACCAAGCGCGCTCGCAAAGTTAAACAATACAAAAACCCGCACAACGGCGAAGTCATCGAAACCAAAGGTGGCAACCATAAAACTCTGAAAGAGTGGAAAGCCAAGTGGGGCGGTGACGTGGTTGAAGGCTGGGCGACCCTGCTGGGCTAAGCCGCAACACTTTAAGCCGCGACAAAAAAACGCCAGCAAATCGCTGGCGTTTTTTTATGCCCGACATTCAGCGCCGGGTATTTTCATTTTCAAAGATTCAAACGTTTGCGTAATGCCTGGACATAATTGTTCCACTCGCCGAGCACCTCTTGCTGAAACGGCGTCGCAGTAACATGCAACTGGGCCGCGGCCTCTACAAAAGTTTCCAGGGTATTGGGCGCCCCCCATACCGGGTCTGACAAACGTTGCTGACAGAATATTCGCCAACGTTCTTGCTCTTCTAAACTCAACGTGTCGGGAAAGTTACGTGCGCGATATCGAAACAATAATTCAGGCAAACGTTCATCATCGAAAGGCCATTGTTGCTGCGCTAATTGCGCCGGCTCCGCCATTCTGACTTGCTCGCAAAGACGCCGGTCCCGATCACCGATAAAACCATCGTATAACTGCTGCTCAGGATCCTGGCTCTGGGTGAAATCTTCGCGGGCATAAATAGCCTGGACTTTATCTTGCCAAACTTGCTGTGCGTCACTTAGCCGCAGCGTGCGCGCCTCATAAAGCGCCATGTCCAGCCCCAGCCGCTGCTGATCATCGGGACGCAGGACCGACAACGGCGCGACCACCGGGCATTTGTTGATATGGACAAGCTTGAGCGGCACCGGCAATTCGCCTTCGGCCAAGTCTTCCCGACGGGTGTACAGACGCTGGCGCAGGGTCTCGGCGTCCAGATCGAGCAAGCCCTGTGGATCGAGGTGCAGGTCACAGACAATCAATGCGTTCTTGTTACGCGGGTGCCAGGCCAGCGGCAGCACCACGCCGACATAACTGCGGGCCGCCGAAAAGCGCCCGGAAATGTGCACCATCGGCTGTAACAGTCGAATCTGATCCATCACCTTTTGCTTGCTGCGCAACTGAAACAACCAGTCATACAGCCTCGGCTGCTTCTCTCGAATCAAACGGGCCAGGGCGATGGTAGCGCGAACGTCCGACAACGCTTCGTGGGCATTGCCGTGATCAATGCCATTGGCCGCGGTCAGGCGTTCCAGCTTGAGCGTCACCCGCCCTTCGTCATCCGT
The DNA here is from genome assembly GCF_025466085.1 of Pseudomonas sp. 14P_8.1_Bac3. Classification (GTDB taxonomy): domain Bacteria; phylum Pseudomonadota; class Gammaproteobacteria; order Pseudomonadales; family Pseudomonadaceae; genus Aquipseudomonas. The sequence goes on along the minus strand of NZ_JANLOD010000074.1, from coordinate 190,008 downwards.
TGGCCAGACCAGGCCATCCGGGCGCAAGGCATACGCCGCGCGGACCACATCGATCAGGTCCCAGCGGCTGTTACCGCCCTGCCATTCCCGCGCGTAGGGGTCGAAAAAGTTGCGATACAGGCTGTAGCGGGTCATTTCGTCGTCGAAACGCAACGTGTTGTAACCCGCGCCACAGGTGCCGGGCGCTGCCAGTTGGGCATGCACCCGGGTCATGAAGTCAGCTTCGCTCAAACCGAGCCCGGCCAATTGGCCTGGCGTGATGCCAGTGATCGCGCAGGCCGCCGGGTGCGGCAGGATATCTTCGCTGGGCTGGCAGTACAGATTGACCGGCTCGTCTATGACATTGAGATCGAAATCAGTGCGCAGCCCGGCTACCTGCAGCGGCCGGTCGCAACGGGGGTTGATGCCAGTGGTTTCATAGTCGTACCAGAAGATGGAGGTCACAGGCTGTTCCTGAACGGATGATCGGCGAAGTCTAGGCGTTTGCATCCCGAACCGGCCAGCGATCTTGCATTCAAACATTTCCGACTACGCAACGTGCAATACATAGTTATGTCGTTTTCCCCCAAGAGACTGCTAGCATCGGTCGCACACAGAATCCCGATCAGGCCACATCATCAGGTAGCCCATGCTCGAGACCGCAGCACTGCCAAGGAAAGCGACGCTGTCCCCGCCACTGGATACGCGGTATCAGGTTGAAACGCCGGAAGGCATCGACCTGCCACTGCGCCCGGCCGGGTTGATGGTTCGTGCGCTGGCGTTCTCCATCGACCTCGGGCTGCGCGGGCTGATTCTCGGCCTGCTGTTCGTCGTCCTGGCCTTTCTCGGCAAACTCGGTGCCGGGCTGGGCTCGATCCTGTTGTTCGCCGTGAGCTGGTGGTACATGGTGCTGTTCGAGGTGCTCAATCAGGGCCGTTCGCCGGGCAAGCAGTGGATGGGCCTGCGGGTGGTGCAGGACGATGGTACGCCGATCGGCTGGTCCGCCTCGCTGTTGCGCAACCTGCTGCGCTTTGTCGATTTGTTGCCGTTCGGCTATTTCCTCGGCGCCCTCAGTTGCCTGCAACACCCCAATTTCAAACGCCTCGGCGACATCGCCGCCGGCACGCTGGTGATTTACCGCGAGCCACCGCTGACCCGGCCGCAACTGCCCGACATCGAACCGCGGCGCCCGCCCTTCGCCCTGACGCTGACTGAGCAACGCGCCGTCCTCGGCTTTGCCGAACGCCAGGGCGAACTCTCCGAAGCGCGAACCCGCGAACTCGCCGCCATCCTCGCGCAACCGTTGCAGGTGCCGGGGCCACGGGCGCTGGCGGAACTCAACGGCATCGCCCGCGGATTGTTGGGCCCCGCATGAAGCAAAGTCTTTTCGAAAATCGCCACCAGGCTGAATGGGTACAGTTTTCCCTCCTGCTCGACCGGCTGGAACGGAACAAGGACACCTCGCGGATCGCCAGTTTCCCAAAGGATTACCGAAGGCTTTGCCAGCACCTGGCGCTGGCTCGGGAGCGCGGTTACAGCAGTTTCCTCATCGATTCGTTGCAACAGCAGGTCCTGCGCGGGCATCAACAGTTGTATCGGCATCGCAGCCGCCTGGGCGCCAATGTACTGGGGTTCATCCTCGCCGATTTCCCGCGGCTGGTGCGTGAGCAGTGGCGTTTCGTGCTGGCCTCGAGCCTGCTGTTCTTTGGCAGCCTGATCGGTTTTGCGTTGCTGGTGTACCTGTTCCCGGACCTGATCTACAACCTGATCCCGGCCGAACAGGTCAGCGACATGCAAGGCATGTACGACCCGGTCGCCGGGCACCTCGGGCGCTCGGCGGAACGGGCGGCCAGCGAAGACTGGGTGATGTTCGGTTTCTACATCATGCACAACATCGGCATCGCCTTTCAGACCTTCGCCAGCGGTTTGCTGTTTGGGCTGGGCAGCGCATTTTTCCTGCTCTTCAACGGCTTGATGATCGGCGCGGTGGCCGGGCACCTGACGCAGATTGGCTACGGACAAACCTTCTGGTCGTTCGTGATCGGCCATGGAGCCTTCGAGCTCAGCGCGATTGCCCTCGCGGGTGCCGCTGGCCTGCAACTGGGCTGGGCACTGATCGCACCGGGTCGACTGCCCCGCGCCGAGGCCTTGCGCATCGCTGCGCGCAAGAGCGTGCTACTGATTTGCGGGGTCATGCTGTTTCTGTTGATTGCCGCGTTTATCGAAGCTTACTGGTCATCAATGACCAGCCCCGCGCCGCTGACCAAGTATCTGGTCGGCGCAGCGCTGTGGTGCCTGGTGGCGATGTACCTGCTGTTGGCCGGAAGGACCCGTCATGCGCCTGAGTGACGCAACCGTGGTGATCCGCCCGCGCAACACCTGGGAAGCCATGGACCTGGGCGTATTGCTGAGCCAGCGCCACCGCCGCCTGCTGATGAGCAGTTGGGCCGTCGTGACCCTGCCGCTGTTTGCGCTGCTCACCGTGCTGTTGTGGGATTCGCCCTCACTCGTCGTGCTCATCCTCTGGTGGCTGAAACCGGCGTTCGAGCGCCTGCCACTGTACATCCTGTCCAAAGCCATGTTCGGTGAAACGCCGACACTGACACAGGCACTGCGCCAATGGCCACGGTTATTAAAGCCACAATTGCTGGCCAGCCTGACCTGGCGACGCTTGAGCTTGAGTCGCAGCTTCCTCATGCCGGTGGTGCAACTTGAAGGTTTGAGTGGCCAGGCACGCCAACAGCGCCTGGCGGTGCTGGTACAACGTGGCGGCGGCGCCGCGCGATGGCTGACGATCATCGGCGCACATCTGGAAAGCGCCTTGTGGATTGGCCTGATGGTGCTGTTCTATCTGCTGCTGCCGCAGCAGGTCGAACGCGATTGGGGCTGGCAGACGTTGTTGTCCGCCGCCACCCACGAATGGCGCTGGCTGGAACACCTGACCAATGGGTTTTACATGCTGGTGCTGCTGGTATGGGAACCGATCTACGTGGCCTGCGGTTTCAGCCTTTACCTGAACCGGCGCACGGTGCTGGAAGCCTGGGACATCGAACTGGTATTCCGCCGCCTGCGCCAGCGTCTGAGCAGCGTCGCCATCACCCTGCTGCTGACGGCGTTTTCGCTGATGCCGACCGGGCAAAACGTCTGGGCTGCCGAGCCCACTGTTTCTCCCGACAGCCAGCGGCTGCTGGAGCAGCCGCTGACCAGCCAGGCGTCCCGGAACAGCATCAAGGCGATCCTCGATCAGCCGCCGTTCAAGAACAAGGAAACGGTCACCCGCTATCGTTTTGGCGAGGAAAAACCCAAGCGCGAAACCGCGGACGATGACAAGGAACCCGACTGGCTGAAGGCCCTGCTCAGGCTGCTGGAGAAGCAACGCTTCGGCGCCTTGGCGAGCGTGATTGAAGTGCTGCTGTGGGGCGCGGTGATCGGTGCGATCGGTCTGCTGCTCTGGCGTTACCGTGACTGGTTGCAGGCGTTCGTCAGCCGTCGACCTGCGCGGAAAGCCAAGCTCGGGCGGCCGGTGCCGCAACAGGCCTTCGGTCTGGACCTCAACCGAGAAACCCTGCCCGCCGATATCGCCGCCAGCGCCGAAAACCTCTGGCAATCCAACCCCCGCGAGGCCCTCGGTCTGCTCTATCGCGCCCTGCTCAGCCACTTGCTGCACGATTACAACATGGCGTTGAAACCCGCCGACACAGAAGGCCAGGTGCTACAGCGCGTCGAACAGTTGCAACAACCCGAGTTGCTGGCCTTCAGCAAAAACCTGACCGGACACTGGCAAAACATGGCCTATGGGCATCGGTTGCCCCCCGCACATTTGCAGCAGGAGTTGTGTGACCGCTGGCGAACCCTGTTCGGTCCGGGAGCGGCGCGTTGAACCGGCGGTTATGGCTCGTCGCCGGCGCGTGCATTGCGGTGCTGCTCGGCGCACTGAGTTTTTATCTGTACAGCAAGGCGACGCCATATTCGGCGGAGATCGATCACGGCCCTTCGCCGGAAGCCCAGGCCAACCCGTACCTGGCCGCTGAACACTTCCTGCGCAAGCAAGGCCTGAGTGTCAGCCACGCCAACGGCCTCGATGTCCTGCCCACCCTGGAACCGCGGCAACACAGCCTGCTATTGCTCGGCGACCGCTCCGGCATGACCCCGCGCCAGATCGATCAACTGCTGAACTGGACCCGTGCCGGTGGACGCCTGCTGTTTGTCGCCGAATCCATCTGGGATGAAAAACTCGGTCAGAGCCATGACCTGCTGCTCGACCGGGTGCAGATCCACCAGTTACTGAGTCAGGACCTCAAGGACTTGCCGCCGGATGCGGGAAAGGACCCTTACCCCAACCTGACCAAGCTCTATCTCGAGGACGAAAACGCGCCGGCTTACGCCACCTTCGATACCGCCTTCCACCTCGAAGACCCAAAGAACCTGGCACAAGCCTGGGCCAATAGCGGCAAGGCCACGCACATGATGCAGCTGAACCATGGGCTTGGTTCGATCATCGTGGTCACTGATGCCGACCTGTGGAAAAACCCGGCCATCGATCAGTACGACAACGCCTGGCTGCTCTGGTATCTGAGTGCCGACACGAACGTGACCCTGCTGTTCAACACCGATCACGACAACCTGCTGACGTTGTTGCTGCGGTATTTCCCCCAGGCGTTGGTCGCCCTCGTTGCCCTGATCCTGCTGGGTCTCTGGCATGTCGGCGTGCGTCAGGGGCCATTGATTGCGCCGGCGCCGAGCGCCCGTCGACAGCTTCAGGAGCACCTGCGTGCCAGCGCCGATTTCATGTGGCGCCGCACCGGGCAAGCCAGCCTGCTGCAAGCCTTGCAGCAAGACATTTTGCGGCGAGTGCGACGCCGTCATCCCGGTTTTGATCAACTCGGCGTTGCCGAACAATGGCTGGTGCTCGCACGCCTGACCGGCCACCCCACACGTGCTATCAGTCAGGCCATGGGCCCGCGACCCAAGCAACGGCTGTCCAGCGTTGAATTCAGCCGTCAGGTCGCCCACCTGCAATCCTTGAGGAATGCCATATGAGTGAAGAGATCGAGCCCGGCGCACCGAGCCACGCCGAGCAGCAACGCCAGCGCGCCAGCCAGCTGTCCCAGGCGATCAGGGCCGAACTGCAAAAAGCCGTGATCGGCCAGGACACGGTGATCAACGATGTGCTCACCGCGCTGATCGCCGGCGGCCACGTGCTGCTCGAAGGTGTGCCGGGACTCGGCAAAACCTTATTGGTGCGCGCCCTCGCCCGCTGCTTCGGCGGTGAGTTCGCACGCATCCAGTTCACCCCGGACCTGATGCCCAGCGACGTCACCGGGCACGCGGTGTACGACTTGCAGACCGAGCAATTCAAACTGCGCAAAGGGCCGCTGTTCACCCACCTGTTGCTGGCCGACGAAATCAACCGCGCCCCGGCGAAAACCCAGGCGGCGCTGCTCGAAGCCATGCAGGAACGCCAGGTCACCCTTGAAGGCCGAGCGCTGCCCATCGCGCAGCCGTTCATGGTGCTCGCCACGCAAAACCCCATCGAACAGGAAGGCACTTATCCCCTGCCGGAAGCCGAGCTCGACCGCTTCATGCTCAAGGTGCGCATGGACTACCCCGATGCAGAGCAAGAGTTGGACATGGTGCGGCAGGTCAGCCGTTCGACCCGGGCCGACATGCTCGACGTGCAGCCGCTGCGCACCGTGTTGCAGGCCAAGGATGTGCTGGCCTTGCAGCGCATCGCCAGCGATCTGCCGCTGGACGATCAGGTCCTCGACTACGCGGTACGCCTGGCCCGCGCCACCCGCACCTGGCCCGGCCTGACCCTCGGCGCCGGCCCTCGGGCGTCTATCGCGCTGGTACGCTGCGCACGGGCCCGGGCCTTGTTGCGTGGTGGCGAGTTCGTGATTCCGGATGACATCAAAGGCTGTGCGCTGGCGGTGTTGCGCCATCGGGTGCGGATTGCGCCGGAGCTGGATATCGAAGGGCTGGAGGTCGACCAGGTGTTGCGTCAGCTACTCGATCAAGTGCCGGCGCCGCGCTTGTGAAACCCTCGCGCCTGCTGCTGGTCTGGCTGGCGTTGCTGCTGGTCATCGGCATTGTGCTGGGCACCTGTCGGGCGTTGGATATCGCCGTACCGTCCACGCTGGTGTCGATTCACTGGGGATTGTTGCTGGCGTTGCTCGCCCTGGCGGTGCTCGATGCTGTGCGGGTCAAACGCCTGCCATCGCCGCGAATCCAACGCCACATGCCCGGCAGCCTGGCGCTCGGGCGCTGGAGCGACGTGCGACTCGAGGTCGAGCATGACGTTTCCCAGCCATTGATCATTGAGGTGTTCGACCATGTCCCCGACGGCCTGAGCTTCGAACATCTACCGCTGTCCGTCGAGCTGCAACCCGGCCAGCAAAGCCAGATCGGCTACCGCGTGCGTCCGCTCAACCGCGGCCACTTCACTTTCGAACACTGCGAAATCAACTTGCCCAGTCCGATGGGGCTGTGGACAGACAAGCGCCTGTCCAACGTCTCCGACAACACCCGCGTTTATCCCGACTTCGCCCGCCTCTATGGCGGACAACTGTTGGCGGTGGATAACTGGCTCAGCCAACTGGGCGTGCGTCAGCGGCATCGGCGCGGGCTGGGACTGGAGTTTCATCAGCTGCGGGAATTTCGCGAAGGCGACAGCCTGCGTCAGATCGACTGGAAGGCCACCGCCCGCCAGCGCACGCCGATTGCCCGCGAATACCAGGACGAACGCGACCAGCAGATCCTGTTCATGCTCGATTGTGGCCGACGCATGCGCAGCCAGGACGGCGAGCTGACGCATTTCGACCACGCGCTCAATGCCTGCCTGTTGCTGAGCTATGTCGCCCTGCGCCAGGGCGATGCGGTGGGACTTGGCACGTTTGCGGCCGAACCACCGCGCTACCTCGCGCCGGTGAAGGGGGCCGGACAACTCAACGTCCTGCTCAACAGCGTCTATGACCTGAACAGCACTCAACGCAGCGCCGACTATCAAGCTGCGGCGACGCAACTGTTGGCCCGACAAAAGCGCCGCTCGCTGGTGGTCCTGGTGACCAACCTGCGGGACGAGGACGACGATGAACTGCTCACCGCCGTCAAACGCCTGAGCCAGCAGCATCGGGTACTGGTGGCGAGCTTGCGCGAAACGGTTCTCGACAGTTTGCGTCAGACACCGGTGCAAACCTTGTCGGAAGCGTTGACCTATTGCGGGACGGTGGATTATCTCAACGTGCGCAACGAACTGCATGAACGGTTGAACGCGCACGGCGTGCCGGTGCTGGATGCAAACCCCCACGAGCTGGGCGCCGCGCTGGTCACCCGCTACCTGGAATGGAAGAAGGCCGGCGTCTTCTGACACCCCGGACCTGTAGGAGCGAGCTTGCTCGCGATGGTAGCCCAGACAACGCTGGCATCCAGACACCCGCGCGTCACCGTTGACGTCCATCGCGAGCAAGCTCGCTCCTACAGGGGTTGCGGTTTTGCCTACAGATCAACCAGAATCCGCCGACTTGTGCGCCTGTTGGACGCCACGTAACTTGATCCGCATCGCTGATTCCAGCGATCGGGTTTAGTCGCCCGTCGGATATATGGATGTGCACAAGTGTCATGAAGTCAGGTACTCCCCATCCCTGACGTTTATGGCGGCTGTGCGCAGGGCGCCCTCGGGCGCGCCGGTTTTCCATATTCCCCGGTCGACTAACCTGCGTTCAGCCGCCACCCTTCGTTTAGTCGCGAGGGGGTGACAGCTTCATTAGAGGTAATGAATATGCCCAAGCACACCCCCAATCCCCCCGAACGCGGCATGTCGATGTTCACCGTCGATCCCGATGCCGACCCCGGATCCATCGCCATCCAGGCCTTCGAAACCTTCTGCTCCGTCAACGACCTGCTGCTCGACCTGGCCGACAGCCTCGACGACAAAGCCCGCCACATGGCCATGGCGATTTATCAACTGAGTGAGCTGGGATTGATGCTGGTAGAGAAATCCCTGGAAACCGGGCAGCCGAGTACCGCGGTCTAGCGTTTGGCACATTCAGAGAGGTCGTATGGGCGGACGCCTTCGCGAGCAAGCCCGCTCCCACACTGGATCTGCGTCGGACACAAATCCGTTCACAAGGAGATCGAGTGTGGGAGCGGGCTTGCTCGCGAAGGCGTCGCTTCAGACAACGCTGTTTCAGGCAGACGCAGGCATCGGCTGAAAACTGAAGTACTGTTTCAACGCCTCCACCAGATCCGCATACTCCGGCGGCGCCCGCTGCAGGCTGAACCCGGCGTCGTAATGGTGGGGAGTGGCGTCTTCATGGCACCACAGACAACAAGCCCTGAAGTCGATGACTTGCTGGCAGCCATCGGCCATGGGGATCTTCAGGCGCAACTCGAAATCCGCACCGATCATCATCGGTAACTGACTGATGAGCATCAGCCCGTCTTCGGAGACGTTGCCCAGAAACCCTATCGGCTTGTCGGTGACGCTATTGAACACTTTCAGAAAATACGGCAGTTGATGCCGCTCGATCCGGCGGTCAGTGAACATGCTGAATTCGCTACGCAAGGCCCTTAAGCAGAGCCGCACTAATGCTTCGGAACGGGCCTGCCTGTACGGGCATGGGCGCGCTCTCCCCGTTCTCGGTGCGACAGTCGGTACTTCGCTGTCACTGACTTCTGCCGATCACAGGTGTTGCCTCGGTTCAGAGGCGAGGCTCTGGCACCGGTCTATTCGACTATAGCTCACCGTCACGGGTGAGCCAGCCTTTGTATGACAAGTGCAATCAGAAGCGCGTCGGGCGCACGGCCGCCGCTGTGCTACGCAGCGGGTAGTGGCCCAGGGACTGCAAGGTTTCCAGGCGGGCCTGGGCGCGGTAGGCGTATTCGCTCTGCGGGTACGACGCGATAATGAACTGGTAGGTCTGCGCCGCATCGACGAACAGTTTCTGCCGTTCCAGGCACAAACCGCGCAGCATCGACACTTCCGGCCACACATAAGGCCGCGCGCGGCTGTCGCGTTCGACTTTCGACAGTTCGAGGGTCACCTGCTCGCAATTGCCCCGATCGTATGCTTTGTAGGCATTGTTCAAATGATGGTTCATCGCAAAACGGGTGCAGCCCACAACACTGAGGGCAAGGACGGCTATGAGCGCAAATCGCATGAGGGTTCTCCTGTCTTGAGCTCTTTATCGACCCGTTGGCGGAAATCTTCAGGCTGCCTGTCGCCAAAAGTATTCATTAAAGAAAGAAGCTAATAAGTAGTGCACATGAACAATGACTACAACTGGAGAGCATAGTAGCCTCACTCAGCGCTTGAACTCAGGAGTCTTTGCATGTCCGTCCGTCGTACCAAAATCGTCGCTACCCTTGGCCCGGCCAGTAACTCGCCGGAAGTTCTCGAACAGCTGATTCTGGCTGGCCTGGACGTCGCCCGCCTGAACTTTTCCCACGGCACGCCCGACGAGCACAAGGCTCGCGCGAAGCTGGTGCGTGACCTCGCCGCCAAGCACGGCCGCTTCGTCGCCCTGCTGGGTGACCTGCAAGGCCCGAAAATCCGCATCGCCAAATTCGCCAACAAGAAGATCGAGCTGAAGATCGGTGATCAATTCACCTTCTCCACCAGCCATCCTCTGACCGAAGGCAACCAGCAAGTGGTCGGCATCGACTACCCGGACCTGGTCAAGGACTGCGGCGTGGGCGACGAGCTGCTGCTCGACGACGGCCGCGTGGTGATGCGCGTCGAAACCGCGACCGCCACCGAACTGAACTGCGTCGTGACCATTGGCGGCCCGCTGTCCGACCACAAAGGCATCAACCGTCGCGGTGGCGGTCTGACCGCGCCGGCCCTGACCGAGAAAGACAAGGCGGACATCAAGCTCGCTGCGGAAATGGAAGTCGACTACCTCGCCGTGTCCTTCCCGCGTGACGCCGCCGACATGAACTACGCCCGCCAGCTGCGCGACGAAGCCGGCGGCACCGCCTGGCTGGTGGCGAAGATCGAGCGCGCCGAAGCCGTGGCCGACGACGAAACCCTTGATGGCCTGATCCAGGCTTCCGACGCCGTGATGGTGGCCCGAGGTGACCTGGGCGTGGAAATCGGCGACGCCGAGCTGGTGGGCATTCAGAAGAAAATCATTCTGCACGCACGCCGCCACAACAAGGCGGTGATCGTCGCGACGCAGATGATGGAGTCGATGATCCAGAACCCGATGCCGACCCGCGCCGAAGTGTCCGACGTGGCCAACGCCGTGCTCGACTACACCGACGCCGTGATGTTGTCCGCCGAGTCTGCTGCCGGTCTGTATCCGCTTGAAGCCGTGCAGGCGATGGCGCGCATCTGCGTCGGCGCTGAAAAGCACCCGACTGGCAAGACCTCCAGCCACCGCATCGGCAAGGAATTCACCCGCTGCGACGAAAGCATTGCGCTGGCAACCATGTACACCGCCAACCACTTCCCGGGTGTGAAGGCGATCATTGCGTTGACCGAAAGCGGCTACACCCCGCTGATCATGTCGCGTATCCGTTCTTCGGTGCCGATCTACGCGTACTCGCCGCACCGCGAAACCCAGGCGCGCGCCGCGATGTTCCGTGGCGTGTACACCATTCCGTTCGACCCGGCCTCGCTGGAGCCGCACGAAGTCAGCCAGAAAGCGATCGACGAACTGGTCAAGCGCGGCGTCGTGGAAAAAGGCGACTGGGTCATCCTGACCAAGGGCGACAGCTACCACACGACCGGCGGCACCAACGGGATGAAAATCCTGCACGTGGGTGACCCACAGGTCTGAGTGACCGGTTGCTGAAAGACAAAAGCCCCGCCATGTGAATGGCGGGGCTTTTTGCTTTCTGATCCTGATGGTGTGTTGGCTGTGCCGTCCCTTTCGCGAGCAAGCCCGCTCCCACAGGAGTTGGGCGGTGTACGCAGATCGACCGTGGGAGCGGGCTTGCTCGCGAAGAGGCCGGCAAGGTCAATAAAGACTTAATGCCGGTTGATGAACCCCGACAACGCCGCCACCGCCTCCGGCGAGCGCAACCGTTGAACGAACAACGCGCCCTCTTCCTCGATCACCTTGCGCAACTGCTCACGGTCCGGAGCCTTCATCAGTTGCTTGCTGATGCGCACCGCTTCCGGGGGTAGCGACTCGAAGCGCAACGCCACCTCCCGCGCCTTGGCCAGCGCCGCTTCGCCACTGCCCAGGGCTTCGGTGGCGATGCCCCAAGTGGCCGCTTGCTCTCCGCTGAAACCTTCGCCCAGCAGCAACAATTCTGCCGCTTTGGCGTGCCCGAGCAAACGTGGCAGGAGCAGACTGGAGGCAAACTCGGGGCATAAGCCGAGGTTGACGAACGGCATGCGCAATCGCGCGTCACGGCTGACATACACCAGGTCGCAGTGCAGCAGCAACGTCGTGCCGATGCCCACGGCAGCGCCGGCCACCGCGGCGATCACCGGTTTGCGGCAGTCGAGCAGGGTCAGCATGAACTGGAACACCGGGCTGTCGAGGCCGCTTGGCGGCTCCTGCAAGAAGTCGGCGATGTCGTTGCCGGCGGTGAAGCAGTCGCTCGATCCGGTGATCAGGACGGCGTTGACTTCCGGGTCGGCGTCCGCCTGTTTCAGCGCTTCGGCCAGGCGGCTGTACATGGCGCGGGTCAGGGCGTTTTTCTTGTCGGGGCGGTTCAAACGCAGGGTCAGCAGGCCGCGTTCTTGTTCAATCTGGATCGCATCGGTCATGGAAGGTCTCGCGTCTGAATAGTCAGCGCTCAACCGCGAGGCAGGAAGACGTCGGCCAGCAGTTGATTGCGCGGCAGTCCCGCCAGGTAAAGGCGCCGGGCAAAGGCGTCGACGCTGTCGGGGGACCCGCAGAGTAAGGCCTGGGTTTGCCGGGAAACAAGCCTCAGTTGCGCCAAAGCCGCAGGCAACTCGGTCGGCGTCCACAGTTCGACACTGAGATTCGGTCGGCTCGCGGCCATGGCCTGCAAGGGTTTGGCCAGATAATGCTCATCGGCATCATGGGCCAGGTGAATCACGCGGATCGCGCCCTGATGATCCTGGCGCAGAGCCTCGCGCAGGACCCCGAACAGCGGGCCGAGCCCGGTGCCTGCGGCCATCAGCCAGAGTGGCCGGGCGTGCCAGTCCGGGTCGTAATGCAAGCCCCCGCCGCGTAACTCACCGAGCCGCAGCCCATCGCCGATCTTCAACTGACGGGCGGCGTCACTGAATTCGCCGGGTTGGCGGCAGTCGAGGTGAAATTCCAGAAAGCGGTCTTCTTCCGGCAGGCTGGCCAGCGAATAGGGGCGCGCCACGTGGCCCGCCCACAACACCAGGTGCTGCCCGGCGCTGTAGCGCAACGGCCGTTGCGGGGTCAGGCGCAGGCGCAAAACATGGCGACTCAACCAATCGACGGCGGCGACCTCGGCCGGGCGGCCATCCTGCAGCGGATCGAAGGTGTGCACCTGTAAATCCTCGATCACCTGACACTGGCAGGCCAGGCGCCAGCCTTGCTGACGCTGCTCGGCGCTCAAGGCATCGGGCCGGGTGTCGCTCGGCAACCCGTCCGTGCACTGCACCAGACAGGCGTGACAACTGCCGGCGCGGCAGCTGTAGGGAACGGCCACGCCGTTCTGGTTCAAGGCATCGAGCAAGTTGCTGCCAGACGCCACCGACCAACGACGGTCGCCGACCCGTAACTCAGGCACCGACGTTCTCCCACGCCGCCGCGCAACGGTTGCGACCGCCGCGTTTGGCGCGATACAGCGCCTGATCGGCGCGCTGCAAGGCGTCGTCGAGATCGTCGCCCAGTTCGAGCAAGGTCATGCCCGCCGACAGGCTGAGATTGCCCACTTTCAGGCCGATCAATTCGACGTCTGTGAAGGCGATGCGCAGTCGCTCGCAACAGGACGTCAGGCGCTCGGTGCTGCAATCAGGCAACAGCAACACGAACTCTTCGCCGCCATAACGGGCCAGCACGTCACCCTCGCGCAAGCAGGCGCTGGCGACACCAGCGAAGGCTTGCAGCACCTGGTCACCGGCCGCGTGGCCGTGCACATCGTTGATGCGTTTGAAGTGGTCGAGGTCGATCAGCGCCAGGCCATGGACAATGCCGGGCTCCATGGCGTTGAGCTCACGAGTGGCCAGGCGCAGGAAATGCCGGCGGTTGAACAGCCCGGTCAATTCGTCGGTGGCCACCAGGTCTTCGAGCTGGCGCATCATCCCGCGCAGGGTGTCCTGATGCGCCTGCAAGGCGAACCGGCGCTGACGCATCCGCTGGCGGGAGGCCTGGACGTAGCGGGCATAAAGCTCCAGCCAGACCAGGACGATAAACAGCACGCACACCTGCAACGCCGCCAGCGCCGGGTCGGCCAGTTCGAAATGGTAGCCCTCCCACAGCGTGATCGCGCTGAAACTGAAGAACACCAGCAGCGCACACCGCGCAAAGGCCCGGCGTGACAGGTGAAACAGCCCGAACAGCAGGATCAGCACATAGAACACCAGGAACGCGCCACGGGCCTCATCCAGATTGGCGATCAGCCAGGATTGCCAGCCCAGCCCGAGCAGCACTTGCGCTTCGGTCAGGCTGGGATCGCTGAAGCGCAGGTTCCAGCCGCTGTAGAACACGGCGAACAGGGTTGCCTGGGAGATGACCACCAAGGCACTGCCGACGGTGACATTGGCCAGGGACTGATCGTAATGGCCGGTGAAAAACGCCAGCCACAGCAGCAGTAAAGCCAGGGCATAGGTGCCGGCTGCGAGGGCAAAGCGTTTGAGCAAAAGGCGCTGGATGGCGTTATGGGTCAATCGTTGACTCACCGTGCGAAAGGAGGCTGACCGAGTGTCCTACTCTACAGACCGAATGCCACTTTAGTGGCGAGCCGGATAAATGACCATTCAATTTTCGGGCTAAAAACTGGCGTCAAGGGCATGACTTTAGATCCTCCCCCCATTTATGCAGACACCCCGACCTGTAGGAGCCGAGCTTGCTGGCGATAGCGATCTGATATTCAACATTTATCTCGGCTGTTACACCGCTATCGCCAGCAAGCTCCGACACCTACAGGTGAGTGCGCGTTCGCCAGCTTGGTCCGTACGACCAACGATTGACTGCCGGCGCGTGTACCCGCCAGCGAGGCGCGCTATACTGCCGCGCCTTTTTAGCGTCGCGCCAGCATGCCGGCGTGCCTTGAAAGGTGCTTGCAACCGACCGATGCACCCAAGCTGCAAGCACCTTATTGAATGTTCCCGTCTTTTAGAGGAGCGCGACTCATGACCGTGATCAAGCAAGACGACCTGATTCAGAGCGTTGCCGACGCCCTGCAATTCATTTCCTATTACCACCCCGTTGACTTCATCCAGGCGATGCACGAAGCCTACCTGCGCGAAGAATCGCCAGCAGCCCGCGATTCGATGGCGCAGATCCTGATCAACTCGCGCATGTGCGCCACCGGCCACCGTCCGATCTGCCAGGACACCGGCATCGTCACCGTGTTTGTCCGTGTCGGCATGGACGTGCGTTGGGATGGCGCCACCATGGGCCTGGACGACATGATCAACGAAGGCGTGCGCCGGGCCTACAACCTGCCGGAAAACGTCTTGCGTGCCTCGATCCTCGCCGACCCGGCGGGCGCTCGCAAAAACACCAAGGACAACACCCCGGCCGTGATCCACTACTCCATCGTTCCGGGTAACACCGTGGAAGTGGACGTGGCAGCCAAGGGCGGCGGCTCCGAGAACAAGTCGAAGATGGCCATGCTCAACCCGTCCGACTCGATCGTCGACTGGGTACTGAAGACCGTTCCGACCATGGGTGCCGGCTGGTGCCCACCGGGCATGCTGGGCATCGGCATCGGCGGCACGGCCGAGAAAGCCGCGGTGATGGCCAAGGAAGTGTTGATGGAATCCATCGACATCCACGAGCTGAAAAAGCGCGGCCCGTCCAACCGTATCGAAGAGATGCGCCTGGAGCTGTTCGAGAAGGTCAACCAGCTGGGCATCGGCGCCCAGGGCCTGGGTGGCCTGACCACCGTGCTCGACGTGAAGATCATGGACTACCCGACCCACGCCGCCTCCCTGCCGGTGTGCATGATCCCGAACTGCGCCGCTACCCGTCACGCGCACTTCGTGCTCGACGGTTCCGGCCCGGCTTCGCTGGAAGCGCCACCGCTGGACGCCTACCCGGAAATCGTCTGGGAAGCCGGCCCGTCGGCCCGTCGCGTCAACCTCGACACCCTGACCCCGGAAGAAGTGCAAAGCTGGAAGCCGGGCGAAACCGTCCTGCTCAACGGCAAGATGCTCACTGGTCGCGACGCCGCGCACAAGCGCATGGTCGAGATGCTGAACAAGGGTGAAACCCTGCCGGTGGACCTCAAGGGTCGCTTCATCTATTACGTGGGCCCGGTTGATCCGGTGCGCGAAGAAGTGGTGGGGCCTGCCGGTCCGACCACCGCAACGCGGATGGACAAGTTCACCCGTCAGATCCTCGAGCAAACCGGCCTGCTGGGCATGATCGGCAAATCCGAACGCGGCCCGACCGCCATCGACGCGATCAAGGACCACAAGGCGGTTTACTTGATGGCAGTGGGCGGCGCGGCTTACCTGGTGGCGCAAGCGATCAAGAAATCCCGCGTGGTCGCCTTCGCCGAACTGGGCATGGAAGCGATCTACGAGTTCGACGTCAAAGACATGCCGGTGACCGTTGCGGTCGACAGCAAGGGCGAGTCGGTACACATCACCGGTCCTGCCATCTGGCAGAAAAAGATCAGTGAAAGCCTGGCAGTGGAAGTGCAGTAAGCGCTTCGACTGACAGGAAAAGGCGACCGGAGCATGCTCCCGTCGCCTTTTTTTTGCCGACGCATCCCCTGTCGGAGCGAGCTCCTACAGGGGAAAGCGTGTGCATGGTATGGTGCGCCCCCTCCGTAAACAGTGTGTAACGCCCAGCATGTTCGAGTCCTCTCGCCCCTTGCGCCTGACGCTCTATACCGTGGTGATCCTCGCCGGCACCGTCCTGGCCGCGACCCTGGCCACGCGCCACGCCGAGCGCCAGGCACTGGTGGAAGACGCGGCCCGTGCCAATCAGCAACTGGGCCTGTACGCCACCTCCCTGCACACCCTGATCGAACGTTACCGCGCGCTGCCCGCGGTGCTGGCGCTGGACCCGGAGTTGCGCTCGGCGCTCAACGGCCCGGTCACGCCCGAACAGCAGGACGCGCTGAATCGCAAACTGGAAAAGATCAACGGCGCGGCCGACTCCTCGACCCTGGAACTGCTCGATCACACCGGCCTCGCCGTGGCGGCGAGCAACTGGCGCCTGCCCAGCAGCTACGTCGGTCACAATTACGGCTTCCGTCCGTATTTCAGCCAGACCCGCACCCAAGGCACCGGGCGTTTTTACGCGGTGGGCGTGACCAGCGGCATTCCCGGTTATTTCCTGTCCAGCGCGGTGACCGCGGACGATGGCCGGTTCCTCGGCGCCATGGTGGTGAAACTCGAGTTTCCCGAACTGGAACGCGAATGGCGCCAGGGCAGCGACACCCTGCTGGTCAGCGACGCCCGAGGCATTGTCTTCATCGCCAACCAGCCGGGCTGGCGCTATCGCCTGCTGAAACCGCTCGATGACAGTGATCACGCCGAACTCAAGGCCACCCGTCAATACGACAAACAACCGCTGACGTTGCTGGACTATCAGTCCCTGCGCCGCTTCGACGACAACAGCGAACTGGCGCGGGTCGATGGTCCGGACGGTAACGCGGATTACCTGTGGGAATCCCTGCCGCTCGCCGCCGAAGGCTGGACCCTGCACCTGCTGCGCCGGCCGCAGGTGGCGTTCGAGGACACTCGCAACGCCGCGCTCGCCGCCGCCGGCCTGTGGCTGACCCTGGTGTTTCTGCTGCTGTTCCTCAACCAGCGCTGGCGCCTGGCGAAAATGCGCCAGCGCAGCCGTGAAGAACTCGAACAACTGGTGGAAGAACGCACCCGTGACCTGCGCACCGCCCAGGACGGCCTGGTGCAATCGGCCAAACTCGCGGCGCTCGGGCAGATGTCGGCGGCGCTGGCCCACGAGATCAATCAGCCACTGACCGCGCAGCGCATGCAACTGGCGACCTTGCGCCTGTTGCTCGATCACGGCCGGGTGGACGACGCCTACAAGGCGCTGAAACCGGTGGATGACATGCTGACGCGCATGGCGGCCCTTACCGGCCACCTGAAAACCTTCGCCCGCAAAAGCCCCAGCGGCCTGCGCGAACGCCTTGACCTCGCGGCGGTGGTTGACCAATCGCTGCAACTGCTCGACACCCGTCTGCGCGATGAACAGGTCAGCACCGTGCTGCACCTGACCCGCCCGGCGTGGGTGCGCGGTGATGCGATTCGCCTGGAACAAGTGCTGATCAATCTGCTGCGCAACGCCCTGGACGCGATGCAGGACAAACCCTGCAAACGCCTGGAAATCCGCCTCGAAGCCGACGAACAGCTGTGGCGCCTGAGCGTCATCGATAACGGCAGCGGCATTGCGGATGAAAACCTCGCGAAGGTCTTCGACCCGTTTTTCACCACCAAACCGGTGGGCGATGGCCTGGGCATCGGTCTGGCCGTATCCTTTGCCATCGTTCACGAATCCGGCGGACGCCTGAGCGCCAACAATCACGCCAACGGCGCGGTGTTCACCGTCACCCTGCCCATCGATCCGGAGGTCGCTGGCCCATGCTGAGTTCCGTGATGGTAGTCGACGACGAAAGCAGCATCCGCAGCGCCGTCGAACAATGGCTGAGCCTGTCGGGGTTCGAGGTGCAGCTGTTCAGCCGTGCCGATGAATGCCTGGCGCAATTGCCCAGGCATTTTCCCGGCGTGATCCTCAGCGACGTGCGCATGCCCGGCATGACGGGCCTGGAATTGCTGGCCGAGGTGCAGCGGCGCGACGCCGATCTGCCGGTGATCCTGCTGACCGGCCACGGCGATGTGCCGATGGCGGTCGACGCCATGCGCGATGGCGCCTACGACTTCCTCGAAAAACCCTTCAGCCCGGAAACCCTGCTTGGCAGTTTGCGCCGTGCATTGGACAAGCGCCGGCTGGTCCTGGAAAACCGTGCCCTGCACGAGCAGGCGGACAATCGCGCCAAACTCGACGCGACATTGCTTGGCGTCTCCCGTGGTTTGCAAACCCTGCGCCGGCAAGTGCTGGACCTCGCAGCGCTGCCGGTCAACGTGTTGATCCGCGGCGAAACCGGCAGCGGCAAGGAATTGGTCGCCCGTTGCCTGCATGACTTCGGCCCACGCGCCGACAAGCCGTTTGTTGCGCTCAATTGCGCGGCGATTCCCGAGCAGTTGTTCGAAGCCGAGTTGTTCGGCCACGAGAGCGGCGCGTTTACCGGTGCCCAGGGTAAACGTATCGGCAAGCTCGAATACGCCGATGGCGGCACGCTGTTTCTCGATGAGATCGAAAGCATGCCGCTGGCCCAGCAAGTCAAATTGCTGCGGGTGTTGCAGGAACAGAAGCTGGAACGCCTGGGTTCCAATCAGAGCATTCGCGTGGATTTGCGGATCATCGCCGCGACCAAACCCGATCTTCTGGACGAGGCGCGGGCCGGGCGCTTTCGCGAGGACCTGGCGTATCGTCTGAACGTTGCCGAGCTGCGCTTGCCACCGTTGCGCGATCGCCGTGAAGATATCCCGCTGCTGTTCGAGTCGTTTGCGCAGAGCGCTGCCGAGCGTTTGGGCCGTACCCTTCCACCGCTGAGCGGGCCACAGCTGAGCCATCTGCTCAGCCACGACTGGCCGGGCAATGTGCGGGAACTGGCGAACGTCGCAGAGCGCCAGGTACTGGGGCTGGGCGAGCCGGAGCCGGTCGGCGTCGAGCCGGGACAATCGCTGGCGGCCCAGCAGGAAGCGTTCGAGGCCCAATGTCTGCGCGCGGCGTTGACCCGGCACAAGGGCGATGTGAAGGCGGTGCTGGAAGAGTTGCAACTGCCGCGCCGGACGTTCAATGAAAAGATGCAGCGACATGGGCTCAATCGCGAGATGTTTGTGCCAGGCAGTTGAATGTTCAGTGTCTGGACTGGCCTCTTCGCGGGCAAGCCCGCTCCCACATTTGGACGCTGTACAGCGGACCATTGTGGGAGCGGGCTTGCCCGCGAAGAGGCCGGCACAGGCAACCTCAATCTTCGAGCCGTGTAAGCAGTTTTCCGCTCAACCCTCCTCCTCAATAAGCGGATTTCCGCTCACTCCGCCGGCAAACCCCCTCTAGACCGGCCCTCCTTCAATTGGCACACCTCCTGCTATAGCCCCCGCAGGCTGCGTTTCAACGCGCTCCACAAAAACAATTAAACGAAGGATCCTTCAATGGATAACTCCAATACCCTGCCCCTTGGGTCGGCTGCCGCGCCGGCTAAAGCAAGAACCACCTCCAGCCGGATCAAATCGATCTTCAGCGGTTCGGTCGGCAACATGGTCGAGTGGTACGACTGGTACGTCTACGCCGCCTTCTCCTTGTACTTCGCCAAGGCCTTTTTCCCGAAAGGCGACACTACCGCCCAACTGCTCAACACCGCCGCGATCTTTGCCGTGGGCTTCCTGATGCGCCCGATCGGCGGCTGGGTGATGGGCCTGTACGCCGACAAGGTCGGACGCAAAAAGGCCCTGATGGCCTCGGTCTACCTGATGTGCTTCGGCTCGCTGCTGATTGCCCTGAGCCCGGGCTATGAAACCATCGGCATCGGCGCACCGATCCTGCTGGTGTTCGCCCGCCTGCTGCAGGGCCTGTCGGTCGGCGGCGAGTACGGCACCTCGGCCACCTACCTCAGCGAGATGGCGACCAGGGAACGTCGCGGCTTCTTCTCCAGCTTCCAGTACGTGACCCTGATCTCCGGTCAGCTCATCGCGCTGGGCGTGCTGATCGTGCTGCAGAACATCCTCACCACTGAAGAGCTGTACGCCTGGGGCTGGCGCATCCCGTTCGCCATCGGCGCGCTGTGTGCGGTGGTGGCGTTGTACCTGCGTCGCGGCATGGAAGAGACCGAGTCGTTCAACAAGGTCGAAAAAGCGAAAAAAGAAAGCGCCATGCGCACCTTGCTGCGCCATCCGAAGGAACTGATGACCGTGGTCGGCCTGACCATGGGCGGCACGCTGGCGTTCTACACCTACACCACCTACATGCAGAAATACCTGGTGAACACGGTCGGCATGAGCATCTCCGACTCCACCACGATTTCCGCGGCCACGCTGTTCCTGTTCATGTGCCTGCAACCGATCATCGGCGGGCTGTCGGATAAAGTCGGTCGCCGGCCGATCCTGATCGCCTTCGGCATTCTGGGCACGCTGTTCACCGTGCCGATCCTGACCACCCTGCACACCATCCAGTCCTGGTGGGGCGCGTTCTTCCTGATCATGGCAGCGCTGATCATCGTCAGCGGCTACACCTCGATCAACGCGGTGGTGAAGGCCGAACTGTTCCCGACCGAAATCCGTGCACTGGGCGTGGGCCTGCCGTACGCGCTGACCGTGTCGATCTTCGGCGGCACCGCCGAATACATCGCGCTATGGTTCAAGAGCATCGGCATGGAAACCGGTTACTACTGGTATGTCACCGCCTGTATTGCCGTGTCGTTGCTGGTGTACATCACCATGAAAGACACGCGCAAACATTCGCGGATCGAAACGGACTGACAGCAACAGAGAGGCCGGTCATCCCGGCCTCTTCGCGGTATCAGGTTAACTCGGCAACCGGCTGTTTCCCGTACCTGTTCTGCGCATAGGAAGCGCCCGCGATCAACACCACCAGAATCCCCGCCAACACTAACGACGAACCAATCGTGCCGAAATCCAGCCCGCCCTTTTCATGGGGTTTGGTCAGGAAGTCACCCAGCGTCGCGCCGAACGGTCGAGTCAGGACGAACGCCACCCAGAACAGCACCACCGACGAAATCTTCGTCAGGTATTTCAGCAACACCACGAACGCAATGGTCGAACCGATCAGCAACGCACCGCCGGCAAAACCCAGGCCCGAATCGTCGGCCAGGTAATCGCCCAGCGCAGTGCCCAGGGTGTTGGAAAACAGAATCGCCATCCAGTAGAACATCTCACCGCGAAAGGTCTGGACCTTGGTGACGTTCAGCGAGTCGCCGCTCAAGCGCCACGCCGCGAAAATCCCCGCCAGTATCGCAATCAGAATCATCGAACCCGTGGCATAGCCCAGGCCAAGGGTACGGTCCATGAAATCGGACATGGTCGTGCCCGCCGTGCTGGTCGACAGAATCACGATCCAGTAGAGCAACGGCCTGTAGGTTTTCGCGATCAGTTGCGCGACCAGTGTCAGCACGAACACGCTGATCAGAATCAGCGAGCTGATGGCGTAACCGACGTTGAGGGTCATCGACAGCAAATCGCCTGCGGTTTCCCCCAGGGTCGTCGCGCAGATTTTCATCACCCAGAACGCCAGGGTGATTTGTGGAAGTTTGTTCATCGGGGTGTTAGCTCCAGTGTGCGAGGCAACCTTTTTAAAGTTGCGCAGACTGGGGGCAACACGGTGAAAAACAGGTGAGTGCTTGATGAAAATTCTGTCGTAACCGCAATCACTCCCTTTGCTTGAGCGAGCTTGCTCGCGCTGGGCGACAACGATAACGTGGACCACCTGAATAAACACATTGCCCGTACGCTTTTCGTCGGAACGTCGCCCGGAGCAAGCTCGCTCCTTCACGCCCCCCAACAACGTCCCAGGAATTCACCATGCCCGACGACATCCACTTCTACGAACCCGCCCACGGCCACGGGCTTCCGCACGATCCGTTCAACGCCATCGTCGGCCCGCGCCCCATCGGCTGGATTTCGTCCCAGGATGCCCAGGGTCGCCTGAACCTGGCGCCCTACAGCTTCTTCAACGCCTTCAACTACATTCCGCCGATCATCGGGTTCTCCAGCGTCGGGCGCAAAGACAGCCTGAACAACATCGAGCAGACCGGCGAATTCGCCTGGAACCTGGCGACCCGTCCGCTGGCCGAGCAAATGAACCAGAGCTGCGCGATGGTCGCGCCGGAGGTCAACGAGTTCGAGTTGGCCGGGTTGACGCCCGTGGCGTCGAAAATCATTCAGGTGCCGCGAGTCGCCGAAAGTCCGGTGTCCTTCGAGTGCAAGGTGACCCAGATCATCCAGTTGCAGCGCGCTGACGGCAACGTGGTGCCGAGCTGGCTGATCCTCGGCGAAGTGGTGGCCGTGCACATCGCCAAGTGGCTGCTGAAGGACGGGGTGTACGACACCGCCGCGGCAGAACCGATTCTGCGCGGCGGCGGGCCAGCGGATTACTTTCAGCTGGGACCGGAGGCATTGTTCAAGATGTTCCGCCCAGGGGCGGTCAAGTAATTACCAGATCAGCTCGCCGTCTTCGCCGACGCCCTTGAGGCGGGTCAGTTCCAGCGCGGCCGCTTCGTCCGCGTCTTTGGCGGTCTTGAAGGTCTGGTCTTCCAGCAACTTGTTGAAGCGTGGTGCACCGGAGCCACCGATCGGCTTGGTGGCAATCGCCGCGAAGTAACCGCCTTCACGGGGCACTACGGCGGATACGGCTTCGAAGGTGTCAAAGGCTTTACGTGCCATGTCGCGGATCCTGGCTGATGGTAAGTGCAGCCATTAAACCCTCAACCTGCCATTTTGTGTACCCAGGACTGGGACTGGCCCAAAGCCTGGACGGCGGACACCTCTTTGAAGGTATGAAAATCCAGGCTGTTGACCACCAGCTCCTGCACCAGCTCGGCAAAAATCTCCATGGCCGGCGTACTGAAATAGGCGGTCATGGCTTGCTGATGGGTCCAGAAACCGGACACCAGCCACAACTCCGGATCGCATTGCGAATGCTGCAGGGAAAAACTCAGGCAGCCAGGCGCGGTGCGCGAGGGTTCGATCAAGGCGCTGAGACGCGCACCGAGTTCCGCCGAACGCCCGACGCGAGCGCGGACAAAGGCCATATGACTGACGGGGATTTGCGTAGACATGTTCAACCCTCCCAGGTACTCGAGTGGCAGCCGTGGGACGGGCTGCGACAGGATCAAAGGTTAAGCGCCCGCGCGCCGCGCCGTTAGTCGATTCCTGCCGCCTTGTTGCACGATCCTGCGAAGCTGTCTCCAGCACCTGTAACAACATGTGAAACCTGTCACGCCGCTGAAACACGAGGTTCGAGCAAGTTTTCCCCGCGCCAAACGGCCCTGACCCGCCACCGCTGCAACCCCGTGCAGAATCAGGCAAGCTTTTCGCAGGATGTGTCTACCGTTGTGCCTTGCACAAATTTAAGCTCAGCCCATTCTTACCGTTTCACCGAGGATGCCCTGTATGTCGTCGCTCGATCACTTTCACGCCCCGCTGGACGCCGATATGGAGAAGCAGCGCGCCGAACTGGCGGCCATCATCCGTCGCAACACCCTGGAAGATGGCAATTATGCGACGGCCGTCGGCTCGCTGTTCATGTCCAGGCACAGCCAGTCTCACGACTTCGCCCCGGTGCTGGCGCAACCGGCGTTGTGCATCATGGCCCAGGGGCGCAAAGAGGTGCGGCTGGCGGATGAAACCTTCAATTACGACCCGCTGAATTACCTGGTGGTTTCGGTCTCGATGCCCTTGAGTGGACGGGTGGTGAACGTCACGTCGGAGGAACCGATCCTCGCGGTGCGCCTGGACATCGACCCGGCGGAAATCACTGCGCTGATCGCCGACGCCGGCCCGCTGGGCGTACCGACCCGCCCTACCGGTCGCGGTTTGTATGTCGAACGGATCGACACGGCGATGCTCGACGCGGTGTTGCGCCTGGCCCGTTTGCTGGACACGCCGAAAGACATCGCCATGCTCGCGCCGCTGATCCGCCGGGAGATTCTCTATCGCTTGCTGCGCAGCCAGCAGGGCCATCGGCTGTACGAAATCGCCATCGCCAACAGCCAGAGCCACCGCATCAGCCAGGCGATCAAATGGCTCAACGGCAATTATGAGCAACCGCTGCGCATCGATGACCTGGCGAAGGAAGTGAACCTGAGCGTGTCGACCCTGCATCACCGCTTCAAGGCGATGACGGCGATGAGTCCGCTGCAGTATCAGAAGCAGCTGCGCTTGCAGGAAGCGCGGCGCTTGATGCTGGCCGAAGGGCTGGAAGCCTCGGCGGCAGGGTATCGCGTCGGCTATGAAAGCCCGTCGCAGTTCAGCCGCGAATACAGCCGGCTGTTCGGCGCACCGCCGCTCCGGGATTTGGCGCGGTTGCGGTTGTCGGTCTGATTCGGGATTTGTTGTTTGGCTGCTGGCCTCATCGCTGGCAGGCCAGCTCCCACAGGGATTATCGGTGATCACAAAATGGGGTGACTACCGCAGAACCTTGTGGGAGCTGGCCTGCCAGCGATGAGGTCAGCATAAAAACGCTGGATCAGGCGCCAAGCACCCGACATGCCTCAGCCGGCAGTGTCACCGACACCGGATTGCCAATGCTCAACCCAAACCCCTGACACGGCGTGCTCAGCGCGGTAAACGACACGCCCGAACACTCCACGGTGGTCTCGATCGTCGCGCCGATATCGCGCACGAACGTCACCTTGCCCAACAAGCGGTTCCCCGCCGTTGCCTGCGGCTGCGACAGTTGCAGGTCTTCGGGACGAATCAACATCTTGACCTTCTCCCCCGCCGCGATGCTCGTGCAGATCGGCACTTGCAGCGCATCACCACCGGGCAGGCTGACCTTGCCGTTACCCAACGCGGTCGCCGGGAAGATGTTGCCCGAACCGATAAAGTCCGCGACGAACTCGTTGGCCGGGTGCCGGTAGATCTCGATCGGCGTGCCCACCTGCTGCACCCGGTTCTGCCCCAGCACCACGACGATATCGGCCATGGTCATCGCCTCGCGCTGATCGTGGGTGACCATGATGGTGGTGATGTTCAGGCGCTGTTGCAGCTGACGGATTTCCACCTGCATCGACTCACGCAGCTTGGCGTCCAGCGCCGACAGCGGTTCGTCGAGCAAGAGGATTTTCGGGTGGTTGGCGATCGCACGGGCAATCGCCACGCGCTGGCGTTGACCGCCGGACAGCTTGGCCACCGGGCGATCGATCATCTCGCGCAGCTGAATCAGTTCCAGCAACTCTACCACCCGCGCCTGCTGGTCGGCCTTGCTGACCCCGCGCAGTTTCAGCGGATAGGCGATGTTCTCCCCCACGGTCATGTGCGGAAACAACGCCAGGGACTGAAAGACCATGCCGAAGTTACGCTGATGCGCCGGCGTGTGGCCGATGTCTTCACCGTCCAGGCGAATCTCGCCGCCGGTCAGGGTTTCGAGCCCGGCGATCATCCGCAGCAGCGTGGTCTTGCCGCAACCCGACGGGCCGAGAAAACACACCAGTTTGCCTTCCGGCAAATGCAGGTTCACATCCTTTACCGCGCAGGCCGAGCCGTAATGTTTCTCGACGTTTTCCAGAATCAGACCAGACATAAATCACCTCAAGAAATCAGAACGAAACGCCACCTTCACCGACCAGCTTCTCCAGCGCCCAGATGAGGACGAAGTCGATCAGCACAATCAGCACGGCAAACGAAAATACAGTGGGGTCGAGCGACGACACGGTGCGGCTGTACATCCAGATCGGCACGGTCATCACGTCGATGGTGTAGAGGAAATAGGTCACGGTGAACTCGTTGAACGAGACGATGAACGCCAGCAACATGCCCGCGAGAATCCCCGATTTCATCAACGGCACCACCACATCGATAATCGCCCGCAGCGGTGAAGCGCCGAGCATTTGCGCGGCCTCCTCGACTTCGCTGCCGATGGAGAGCATCGCCGCGGTGCAGTTCTTCACCACGAACGGCAGCGCCAGGATCACGTGGGCGATTACCAGCCGCGAGGTGGTCATCTGGAACGGCAGGCTGTCGAACACCAGCAGCAACGCCAGGCCCAGCACCACCATCGGAAACACCAGCGGCAGCGACATCAGTTGCAGCGCCACGGCCTTGCCGCGGAATTCGCAACGGGTCAGGGCGTAGGCCGCCGGCACCGCGATGATCGTGGCGAACACCATGGTCAGGCACGCGACCATCAGGCTGGTGGTCATGGCTTTGCCGAGGCTCAGCACGTCGCTGGCGTCCGGCGAGACGAACGTGTGCCAGGCAGCCTTGTACCATTGCAGGCTGTAGCTGCTCGGCGGGAAATCGAGGTTCGACGAACCGCTGAACGACATGACGATCATGGTCAGGATCGGCAGCACCGCCAGCAGCAGGATGAAGCCCGAAAGGATGCCGGCGAACTTGCCGGTATCGCCGGGCAACAGCGAGTGACGCTTCTTGATCACAGAGCTCATTGCGAAGCCTCCAGCATGCGCCGACGACGGCCGGTGATGTATTCGGACAAGGTCATGATCGCCAGCGTGGTGACGATCAGCACCACACCGGCGGCGGACGCGGCAGGCCAGTTCATCAATGGGGCGATCTGGTCATGCACCATCACCGCCAGCATTGGCACGCGACGACCGCCGAGCAGCAATGGCACCACGAAGCTGCTGGCGTTGTAGGCGAACACCAGCGTCGCGCCGGTGATGATCCCCGGCAAACTCATGGGTAACACCACCTGGCGGAACACCTGCAAGCGACTGGCGCCCAGGGTCGCGGCCGCCTCTTCATAGGTGCGTGCGACGCCGCGCATCGCGCTGGCAATCGGCAGCACGGCCAGCGGGAAAGCGGTTTGCACCAGGCCCATCAACACGCCGTTCTGGTTGTACAGGAGCATGATCGGACGCTTTATCAGACCGAGGCCCATCAAGGCCTGGTTGAGCATGCCGCCCGGGCCGAGGATCACCAGCCAGCCGTAGCTTTGCAGCAGCAGGTTGACCAGCAATGGCAGCAACACGGCGGCAAGGAAAATCCGTCGCACGAACGGCGAGGTCAGGCGCGACATGGTGTACGCCACCGGGATCGCCAGGACCACGGCGATCACTGCGCTGATCAGTGCCAGGCGCAGGGTCAGCAGCAAGGATTTGAGGTAATACGGTTCCAGCAATTGGGCATAGCTGGCCAGGCTGAACCCGGTCCACTCCGCGCCTTTGGTGCCTACGCTCATGCGCAGCACCAGCAGGCTGGCGGCAATCAGCACGCCCAGAAACAGCATCGACGGCGAAAGGAAAAACCAGGCGCGGGTCGTCGGCGAAACACCCCGACGGGCGCGCGTCGGAGCGGCACTTACCGGATGGGTCAGAGGTTGGTGTTCCATAGCAAGGGTCTCGTCAATGGAAAGCAGCTGGCGTACAGCAGACTCGAAAACTCATTGGCCCCTTGTGGGAGCGAGCCTGCTCGCGAAAGCGGTGTATCAGTCAGCTTCAATGTTGAATGACTGTCAGCATTCGCGAGCAGGCTCGCTCCCACAGGGAATCTTCGTCGGTTGAAGCGTCTATGTTCGCCACTCGATCAGGAAGAAAAGATTTCCGTGTAACGACGAATCCATTGGTCATGCACGGTGGCCAGGAAGGCGTTGTCGTGCATGATCGCCTTCTCGGCAATCTGCTCCGGCGTGAGGATGTACGGGCTCTTGCGCGCTTCGGCGGAGATGATCGCCTTGGCGTTGACCGGACCGTTGTAGATGTCCTCGGCCATCTTGCCCTGCACCAGCGGGTCCAGGGAGTGGTTGATGAAGGCGTAGGCCAGGTCGGTGTCGCCCGGACGATTCTTCGGCATGACCGAGAGCATCAGGTCGGTGTAGAAGCCTTCTTTCATGCCGAACGTCGCGCCTAGGCCGTATGCCGGATCGCGGATTTGTTTCGGGAAGAACGCCGGTGCATACAGGCCACCCATGTCCAGCGAACCGGTGCGGAACAGTTCGGCGATCTGGTTCGGGTTTTCACCCAGGGTCACCACGCGATCCTTCAGCTCGGCGAGTTTCTTGAAGCCGGGTTCGATGTTGTGCTCGTCACCACCGGCCAGTTTGGCGGCGATGATGATCAGGTCCATGGCCTCGGTCCAGTTCGGCGGCGGCAGGAAGATGTTCGGCGACAGTTCGGCGTCCCACAGGGCGGCGTAACTGTCCGGGGCTTCCTTGATGGTACGGGTGCTGTAGACCAGGCTGTTGCACCAGAGCAGATAACCGATGCCGTGGCCATTGGCGCCGGTGCGGTATTTCTCCGGCACATCCACCAGGTTGGGAATGCGGTTGAGGTCGGGTTTTTCCAGCAGGTTGGCGGCGGCCAGACCTTCGGCGCCGACGCCGGCCAGGGTGATGATGTCGTATTGCGGACGATCACCGCCGGCCTTGAGTTTGGCGACCATTTCCGAGGTACTGCCGGTGCGGTCAGCGATAACCTTGCAACCGTACTTGTCTTCAAAGGTCGCCGCGATGTTGCGCAACGCGGCCAGGCCGGTGTCGTCGGACCAGGTCAGCAAGCGCAGGGTCTTGCCCTGGAAGCGCGTGTCGCTGGCACTGGCCTTGATGAACGGCATGCTCATGGCCGCCGCGGCTACCGAGGCTACGCCTACGGTCTTGATGAATTGACGTCTGTTCAGATCATGCTCGCCCATTACGGACTCCCTTTGTTTTTGTAGGTATAAGGCAGGTCGAAACTGTTGCATCCGCGCGGCCGGACCAGCGCTGGCCCTCGTATTTTCGGGGGCTTGGCTGAACCAGTGAGTTCATCCTGAGGTCGTGCAAAACACCTGACTATCGATAAAAATTCATTGAAGCCATGACATCGGCGCATGCCTCGCCATGAGGCATGCAATGCCCTCTGCAGGAGCGAGCTTGCTCGCGAAAAACGCACGGGCGGCGCGCTCATTCAGGTGCCCCGCGTTATCGTTGACGTCCATCGCGAGCAGGCTCGCTCTCACAAAGGCGGCCGTCAGACGGCGCGGATCACGTGTTTGATTTCCTGAAAGGCCTGCAAGCCCCACGGCCCCAATTCGCGGCCGATGCTGCTCTGCTTGTAACCACCCCACGCGGTCTGCGGGAAGATCACCTGCGGCGCGTTGATCCACACCAGCCCCGCCTGCAAGGCGTTGGCGACCCGGTCGGCGGCCGCAGCGTCGCGCGTCACCACGCTCGCCACCAGGCCGAACTGGCTGTCGTTGGCCAGGGCAATCGCTTCGGCTTCGGAATCGAAACTGCGCACACAGATCACCGGGCCGAAAATCTCCTCACGCCACAACGCACTGTCGAGGGGCACTTCGGTGAAAATCGTCGGCTGCAAAAAATAACCGCGCGGCAGGTCTGCGGGACGATTACCGCCGCAAATCAGCTTGGCCCCGGCGCTCAAACCGCGATCGATGTGACCGAGCACGCGCTGGTATTGCGCCTGATTGACCAGCGCGCCCATTTCCACGTTGGGGTCGAACGGATCGGCCACGCGAATGGCTTCGGCGCGCGCCTTCAGGCGCAGGAGGAATTCGTCGGCCAACTCATCGGCGACCAGCACACGGCTGGTGGCGGAACACATCTGCCCGGCGTTGAAGAAACCACCGCCGCAGGCGACTTCCACCGCCAGTTGGAGGTCGGCGTCCTTGAGCACCAGCAGCGAGGATTTGCCACCCAGTTCCAGGCTCACGCCCTTCACGGTTTCAGCGGCGCGTTGCATCACCTGCACGCCCACCGCATTGCTGCCGGTGAAGGAAATCTTGGCGATGCGCGGGTCCGCCGAGAGCGGCGCTCCGACGGCAAGCCCCGTCCCGCATACCACGTTGAATACGCCTTTCGGCAGTCCGGCGTCAGCGATGATCGCGGCCAGTTCCAGCTCCGGCAACGGCGTCACTTCCGAAGGCTTGAGCACCACGCAGCAACCGGCGGCCAGGGCCGGGGCGAGTTTCCACGCGGTGGTGACCATCGGGAAATTCCACGGCACGATCAGGCCGACCACACCGCAGGGCTCGCGACGCACGCGGGCGCTGAAGTCATCAGTGGGCAGTTCGACGTTGCCGTCCTGCCGGGCGTCGAGAGCTTCGGCCAGACCGGCGTAATACTCGAACGTGGCGATCACGTCATCGACGTCGATGGCCGCTTCGAACAGCGGCTTACCGTTGTTGCTCGACTGCAACTGCATCAACTGCTCGCGACCGGCCTGCACGCCTGCGGCGATTTTGCGCAGGATCGCGCCGCGCTCGGCGCCGGTGGTCTGCGACCAGCCGTTAAACGCTTCTGTCGCCGCACTGACGGCTTGATCAACCGAGTGCGCATCGCCACCGTTCACGGTGGTCAGCAACGCTTCGGTGGCCGGGTTGATCACGCGCAGATGTTCACTGCCGGCCGACCACCGGCCATTGATGAACAGACCCTCGAGGGTAGTAGGAAAGGTCATTTCGACACCGCCTTCATCCACTGGGTCTGGTCGATTTCGATCAAGGTCGGGCCCTGGCGATCGGAAGCGGCGCGCAGTGCACTGCGCAATTGATCGACACCGTTGACCGCTTCAGCCGCGCAGCCCAGGGCCTTGGCGACACCGATGAAGTCCGGGGTGTAGATGTCCACGCCCACCGGCTCGATGGCGCGGTTGACCATGTACTTCTTGATCTCTTCGTAGCCCTGGTTATTCCACAGCAACACGATCACCGGGGTGCGCGCTTCCACGGCGCTGGCCAGTTCCGGCAAGGTGAATTGCAGGCCGCCGTCACCGATCAGGCACACCACCGGCGGACGTGCGCCGTGCTCGACGCTGCCGCCGAGCCAAGCGCCAATCGCCGCCGGCAGGGCGTAACCGAGCGTGCCGTAACCGGTGGACGAGTTGAACCAGCGGCGCGGGCGTTCCGGGTTGAAGGTCAGGTTGCCGGTGTACACCGGTTGGGTGGAATCGCCGACGAATACGGCGTCCGGCAATTCGTGCAGGACGGTCTCGAGGAAACGGGTCTGGGCCAGCGTCGGCGCGTCCCAGGTGGCGGCGAGGTCTTCGCGCAGACGGGCGGCGCGGACCTGGCCCCAATCGTTGCGGCGCTCGGCCAGAGCGTGATGGGACAACTCGCCGAGCAAGGCTTGCGCGGCGTTGCGCGAATCGGCCACCAGGGCGACTTTCGGCGGGTAGTTGCGCACCGTCTGGTCCGGATCGATGTCCACCCGCAGCAGCACGCCGGGAATCTCGAAACCGCCGGCGAAGGTCACGTCGTAATCGGTCTCGGCCAGTTCGGTGCCGATCGCCAGCACCACGTCGGCTTCGGCCACCAGGGCGCGGGTCGCCACCAGGCTTTGAGTCGAGCCGATCAGCAGCGGGTGACTGGATTCGAGCATGCCCTTGGCGTTGATGGTCAGCGCGACCGGCGCGTCGAGCAGCTCGGCCAGTTCAGTCAACTCGGCCGCGGCGTCGATGGCACCGCCACCGGCCAGAATCAATGGGCGTTTGGCGCCGGCGAGCAGCTCGGTCATGCGGCCGATGGCGCTCGGCGAAGCACCGGCGCGGTCAATGTGCACCGGCAGGCTGGCGAGCAGGTCATCGGCTTCTTCGACCAGCACGTCCAGCGGAATCTCGATGTGCACCGGACGCGGACGACCGGCCTGGAACAGCGCAAAGGCGCGGGCCAGCACACCCGGCAGTTCGGATGCCGACATCAGCGTGTGGGAAAACGCCGCCACACCGCCGACCAGTGCGCTCTGGTTCGGCAGCTCATGCAGCTTGCCGCGACCGCCGCCCAACTGGTTGCGGGTTTGCACGCTGGAGATCACCAGCATCGGGATCGAATCGGCGTAGGCCTGGCCCATGGCGGTGGTGATGTTGGTCATGCCCGGGCCGGTGATGATGAAGCACACGCCTGGCTTGCCGCTGGTGCGTGCATAGCCGTCGGCCATGAAGCCGGCGCCCTGTTCGTGACGCGGCGTGACGTGGTTGATGCTCGAACGGGCCAGCCCGCGATACAGCTCCACGGTATGAACCCCGGGGATGCCGAACACCTGCTCGACCCCGTAATCCTCGAGTAACTTGACCAATACTTCGCCGCACGTCGCCATGTGTTTGCCCTTCTTGTTCGTTTGAGACGCCGGGTGTGGGCGCGGGCTTGCTCGCGAAAGCGTTGTGTCATACAACGTTGATGTGTGCCGACACTCCGCTTTCGCGAGCAAGCCCGCTCCCACATAACCCAGGGATGGCCTCATTGGAACGGGCGACACGTAGCCGCAACAATGGATAAAAAGTCATACTAGCCATGTCCTCACGTCATACCTTGGATCCCAATGAAACGATTGCCTCCCCTGCCGGCGCTGCACACTTTTCTGATTACCGCGCAGTGCTGCAACTTCACCCGTGCGGCCGAACAGCTGTTCATCACCCAGGGCGCGGTGAGTCGGCAGATCGCCGGGCTGGAAGAACATTTGGGTTATGAGTTGTTCATCCGCCAGGCCCGCGGCCTGGATTTGACGGCGGAAGGACGCGAGTGGCTGCCACGGGTGCAGCAGATTTTCGGCTTGATCGACGAGGCGGTGGAACAGATCGGCGAGAAGCGCGAAACCCTGCAACTCAAGGCCCCGACCTGCGTGATGCGCTGGTTGTTGCCGCGCCTGCTGCAGTGGCAGAAGGAGCGTCCGGATGTGCCGGTTGAGTTGACCACCACGGTCAAGCACGGGGTGGATTTCCATCGCGAGCAATTCGACGCGGCGGTGATGTACGGCGCCCCGCCGGACCGCGCGTTGACTTCGTATCTGCTATTCGATGAACAACTGACGCCGGTGTGTTCACGGCCGATGCTGGAAGGGCCGCTGCCGTTGCAGGCGCCGGCAGATCTGCAACAGCACTTGCTGCTGCATCCGACCCGGGATGAGCGTGACTGGAATGCCTGGTTGAAAGCGGCGAACCTGCACTTGAGCAATGTCAGCAAGGGCCAGCATTTCGAGACGCTGGACCTGGCGATGTCGATGGCGTCCCAGGGGACAGGGGTGGCGATTGGCGACTGGTCGCTGATCGGCGACGACCTCAGCGCCGGGCGGCTGGTCATGCCGTTTGAATTGAAGGTGAAGACCGGGTTGGCGTATTACCTGGTGTTCCCGGAAAAACCTGCACCGTCGCCGAAGTTGCGTGAGTTGATGGGGTGGTTGGTCGAGCAGGCCCAATCCCGCTAATCGGTCTCTTGTAGTGGCGAGGGGGGCGCCTAGCCTTTGCTCGCGATGGTGGTCAACGATGACCGTTGGCTGCCCGACACCCCGCGGTGCCCTGCCTTCCATCGCGAGCAGGGGCTAGGCGCCCCCCTCGCTCCTACAGAGAGTCAGTACCCGACCGTGAATCGCTGGCGGGAGTGCTTCGGCGTTTCGACTTCATCGATCAACGCAATCGCATAATCGGCGAAGGTAATCCAGCTGCGCCCTGCCCCGCTCACCAGCAAATCATCCTGGCCGAGCCGGAACGAACCGGTGCGCTCACCTTCGACAAACTCCGCCGACGGTGAAACAAACGTCCAGTCCAGTTCCTTTTCCTGACGCAGATTGTCCAGAAACACAGCCCCGGCGCTGGCTTCAGCCTTGTACGCCTGCGGGAAACCTTCGCTGTCGATCACGCGAGTGCCGTCGGGCAGCAACAGCGAACCCGCACCGCCAACCACCAGCAAGCGTTTCACCCCGGCCTTTTTCACCGGCCCCACCACCGCCGAGGCAGGGATTGTGGCGAAATGAGCCGCGCTGATCACCACATCATGCCCCGCGACGGCGTCTTGCAAGGCGCCGGCATCCAGCACGTCGACATTCTTGCTCACCACCCCGGCACGCTGGCCGATCTTCGACGTATCGCGGGCAATGGCCGTGACGCTATGACCACGACGCAGGGCTTCTTCCAACAGTTGGCTGCCGGCACGGCCGGTGGCACCAATGATTGCGATCTTGCTCATGACGTTCTCCAGTGTGGATCAGTGTGAGTGGGTGAATCGGTGAATCGGGTTACCACTTCATCTCGCCTTTGGCGACTTTGGCGCTCAGCTCCAGGGAGCTTTCTTCGCCCAGGTTCGGGTAGCGTTTTTTCATGGCGACGATCAGCGCGCTGGCGTCCTTGGCCTTGGCGGTTTCTTCGTCGAACGCCTTGATGTAGTCGGCGGTGAACCGCACGGCGGATAGGGAACCGGCGCTCTCGCCGAGGTAGTGACCCGGCACGAGGATGTTCGGTTTCAAGGTTTCGATTGAATGCAGCGTAGCCAACCAGTCGGCGTGTGATTGCGCGGTCTGGGTGTCGGCCATCCACACGTGGATGTTTTCCGCCACCACCACGCCACCGACCACGGCCTTGATCGACGGGATCCACACGAAGGTACGATCCGGCTGCGGGCCCTCAAGCCCGACCACCTGCAGTTTCTGCCCCTCAAGGATCAGGCTGTCACCCTTGAGCACCCCCGGCACGATGGTTTTGGCAGGCACATCGGCGCCCATTTTCGGGCCCCAGAACGCCAGTTTGCCGTCCACGGTTTTCTGGATGTGCTCCACGGTGGGCTGCGAGGCCAGTACCTTGGCGTTGGGGAACGCCGCGGTCAGGGTGTCGAGGCCGAAGTAGTAATCCGGGTCACCGTGGCTGATGTAGATGGTGGTCAGTTTTTTGCCGCTGGCGCGGATTTTTTCCACCACCTGCTCGGCCTGGGATTTGCCGAATTGCGCGTCCACCAGAATCGCCTCTTTCTCGCCGCTGACCAGCACCGAGGTCACCGGGAAAATCGCCTTGTCGCCGGGGTTGTAGACGTCCAGGGTCAATGTCGATGCGCTGGCGTGGGCGACGAAACCGAGGGCTGAGGCCAGTAAAACGCGCTTGAGTGAGGTGAAGCCAATCATTTGAAACTCCCTACAGGGAACGGCAGAAGAGCAGAGCTTAGTTGCCTGATGCAGTACAAAAAATGCGATGCTGGGACATAGTTTGTTTCTGAAATCGGGCAAATCATGGATCGTCTACAAGCAATGCGCGTGTTCGTCACGGTGGTCGACCTCGGCAGCCAGTCAGCCGCCGCCGATCACCTGGAGCTGTCACGGCCGGTGGTTTCGCGATATCTGGCGGAACTGGAAGACTGGGTCGGCGCGCGCCTGATGCACCGCACCACGCGCAAGTTGAGCCTCACCGCCGCCGGCAACGAGACGCTGCCGCGCTGCCGACAAATGCTCGACCTGTCTTCGGACATGCAGGCCGCCGTCAGCGAACCCGACGACGCGCCGCGCGGGCTGCTGCGGATCAGCGTCAGTACCTCGTTTGGCCAGGCGCAACTGGCCGATGCCGTGGCGGCCTACGTCAAACGCTATCCGGGGGTCAGCATCGAACTGCAGATGCTCGATCGCACGGTCAACCTGGTGGATGAGCGCATTGACCTGGCGATTCGCACCAGCAATGACCTGGACCCAAACCTCATCGCGCGGCGGCTGACGGTCTGCCGCTCGGTGATCTGCGCCGCCCCCGCTTACCTGCTAGAGCACCCGACGCCGCGGCGGGTCGAAGACCTGAGCCAGCATAACTGCCTGACCCACTCGTATTTCGGCAAAAGCCTGTGGCATTTCGAGCAGGACGGTGAACCGGTGTCGATCCCGGTGCAGGGCAACATCAGCGCCAATGAAGCCAGTACGCTGCTGCGCGCGACGATGGCCGGCGCCGGGGTGGCGATGCTCCCGAGTTATCAGGCCGGCGTGCATATCCACAGTGGCGAACTGATCCGTCTGTTGCCCGACGCCAAACCGCGGCAGATGGACATCTACGCGGTGTATGCCTCGCGCAAGCACATGCCGGCGGCGTTGCGCACTTTGCTGGATTTCCTGGTGTCGAGATTTCCGGAAGAACCGGCGTGGGATGTCGGCCTGTAAACCTCGTCCCCGAGGTATGAAGTTCCGCGACTGGCAACTCACCACCGCTGGCCTATGCTGAAGGTAGTACCCATGGGTATTCGTTCAGAGGTCAACGCCGTGGACATCAAAACAAGAAGATACCTCGCGATTTTCCTTACCTGCGCGGCCACGCTGGCGCTGTATGGCACTGCCGCCTGGCGCGTCGAGCAATTGCGGCAATTGCCCCGCGAATATGCGAGTTGCAACTTCGAGCGCTGCATCCCGCACAACGCGACCCTCAACGCCCTTCGCTAACGAAGAGGATCAGGCCTCGTTGTCCTGATCGGCCTTCAAACGGTCGCGAAACGCCTTGGGCGAAATCCCCACCCGGCGTCGGAACAGCCGTGTGAAATTGGTCGGATCGGAAAACCCCAACACGTCGGACATTTCGTAAATGGTCATGCTGGTGTAGGTCAGCAAGCGCTTGGCCTCCAGCAATTGCCGCTCGTGCATGATCTGCAACGCCGGTTGTCCCGCCAGCTCCCGGCAGGTGCCGTTGAGGTGGGACACGGATATACCCAGGCGGTGCGCCAGGTCCTCGACTTTGACGTGCTGGCGATAGGTCTCTTCCACCAGTTGAATGAAGCCGTTGAGGTATTCCCGCGCCCGCTGCGGACGCTGGCTGGCGGAGCGACGCTGCAGCGCCTGGCGGCTGACCCACACCATGATCACGCTGACCAGCGAATGCATGAGCATTTCCCGGGCCGGTTGGTGGCCGGTGTATTCGGCCTGCAACGCGTTGAACAGGCTATTGAGGTACTCACCGTCCGCCCCGGCCGGGTAACTGTCGGCCTGGGCCAAGGCATTTACCGAGTGGCCCAGTTGCGCCTGAAGATGGGCGACCAGCGGCGCCGCCAACGTCAGGACAAATCCTTCGACGTCCTCGGAAAACCGGTAACCGTGCACCGATAATGGCGGTAAGACCAGAATGGTCGGTTCGCTCAGTTGCGTGCGTTTACCGTCGATTTCAAGCTCTGCCTGACCTTTGAATACGAAAAGCAACTGGCACAAGTCGGCGTGGCGATGGGGTTTGATTTCCCATTGATGTTCGCGGCTGCGTTTGGAAATGGTCTCGCAGTGCAGCAAGTCCGGGGTCGGCCAGTCGAGGCTTTCACCGTAGAGCTTGAACACCGGTATCGAAGGCAGGGCAGGCTTGTTCATCACGTCAATCCAGGCCTCGGTTGGTAGCGGGCGGTAATCGCACCGATTGGCAAAATGTACAGCTATTGGCTCAGTTTTCACCTTCAATTGACGGGCCCGCAAGTGAAAAATGCAAGCACTCGATCCATAAAAATAATTCACCGACCCTGGTCGCGTGGCGCTTGCGAGTCCTGAAAACAATGAGAACGCTGAAAACCCAAATCGCCATTATCGGCGCCGGTCCCTCCGGTTTGCTCCTCGGCCAATTGCTGCACAACGCCGGTATCGACACCGTCATCCTTGAACGTCAGACCCCGGACTATGTCCTCGGTCGGATCCGCGCCGGCGTCCTCGAACAAGGCATGGTACAGCTGCTGCGCCAGGCCGGCGTCGGCCAGCGCATGGATGCCGAAGGGTTGGTCCACGGCGGCTTCGAACTGGCCCTCGACGGGCGGCGGGTGCACATTGACCTGCAGGCCCTGACCGGCGGCAAAACCGTGATGATCTACGGCCAGACCGAGGTGACCCGCGATCTGATGGCCGCTCGTCGGGAGGCCGGTGCGACGACGATTTATCAGGCCAGCAACGTCGTGCCCCACGGCATGAAAACCGATGAAACGTTCGTGACCTTCGAGAAGGACGGCGAAACCTGGCGACTGGATTGCGATTACATCGCCGGTTGCGACGGTTTCCACGGCGTGGCCCGGCAATCGATTCCCACCGAGCATCTGAAGGTGTTCGAGCGGGTGTATCCGTTTGGCTGGCTGGGGATTCTCGCCGACACGCCACCGGTTCACGATGAACTGGTCTACGCCCGTCACGAACGTGGCTTCGCCTTGTGCAGCATGCGCTCGGCGACCCGGACCCGTTATTACCTGCAGGTTCCGGCGACGGATCAGGTCGAGGACTGGTCCGATCAGCGCTTCTGGGAGGAACTCAAATCGCGCTTGCCAGAAGCTTTGGCAGAACAACTCGTGACCGGACCGTCCATCGAAAAAAGCATCGCGCCGCTGCGCAGTTTCGTGGTCGAACCGATGCAGTACGGCCGGATGTTCCTGGTCGGCGACGCCGCCCACATCGTGCCGCCCACTGGCGCCAAGGGCCTGAACCTGGCGGCCAGCGACGTCAGCACGCTGTTCAACATCCTGCTGAAGGTTTACCGCGAGGGCCGCGTCGATTACCTGGAGAAATACTCCGAAATTTGCCTGCGCCGGGTCTGGAAAGCCGAGCGGTTTTCCTGGTGGATGACCTCGATGCTGCACAGGTTTGACGATCACGACGCCTTCAGCCAGCGGATCAGCGCGTCGGAGCTGGACTACTTTGTCAGCTCCGAAGCAGGTCAAAAAACCATTGCAGAAAATTACGTCGGGCTTCCGTACGAGGCTATCGAATAGCCTGCTACCGACTTACACTGGCGAGTATCCCGCTCGCCTAACGCTGCGGGCCCCTCACTGCCCGCAGGTTTCACCCGTGACTAATCTGAACCAGCCTGATACGCCCAAACCGGCCATTCGCAGCGTGCTGATCGCCCTGATGCTGGCGATCTTCCTCGGCGCACTGGACCAGACCATCGTCGCCGTCTCGATGCCGGCCATTTCCGCACAGTTCAAGGATGTCAGCCTGCTGGCCTGGGTGATTTCCGGGTACATGGTGGCGATGACCGTGGCGGTGCCGATCTACGGCAAACTGGGCGACCTGTACGGCAGGCGCAAGTTGATGCTGTTCGGCATGGGGCTGTTCACGATTGCTTCGTTTTTCTGTGGCATGGCCCAAAGCATGGAACAGCTGGTGCTGGCGCGCATTCTCCAGGGCATCGGTGCCGGCGGGATGATTTCGGTCAGTCAGGCGATCATCGGCGACATCGTGCCGCCCCGCGAGCGCGGTCGCTATCAAGGCTATTTCAGCAGCATGTACGCGGTGGCGAGCGTGGCCGGCCCGGTGCTCGGCGGCTACATGACCGAATACCTGTCGTGGCGCTGGGTGTTCCTGATCAACCTGCCGCTGGGCCTGGGCGCGTGGCTGGTGGCACATCACACGCTGGTCGGGCTGCCGGTGCCGCAACGCAAACCGGTCATCGACTACCTCGGCACGCTGCTGATGATCATTGGCCTGACGGCCCTGTTGCTCGGCATCACCCAGGTCGGGCAGGGTCATTCGTGGCGCAGTGTTGAAGTGTTGGGTCTGATGGGCTGTGCGGTGGTGGTCCTCGCGTTGTTTGTAGGGCATGAGCGCCGTGCGCGGGAACCGTTGTTGCCCATGCACCTGTTCGCCAACCGCAGTGCGATCCTGTGCTGGTGCACGATTTTCTTTACCAGCTTCCAGGCGATCTCCCTGATCGTGCTGATGCCGTTGCGCTTCCAGAGCGTGACCGGCGCCGGGGCCGACAGTGCCGCACTGCACCTGCTGCCGCTGGCCATGGGCTTGCCGATCGGGGCCTACTTCGCCGGACGCCGGACCTCGGTGACCGGGCGCTATAAACCGATGATCCTCGGCGGCGCCCTGCTCATGCCGATCTCGATCGTTGGCATGGCGTTCAGCCCGCCTCAGGCATTGCTGTTGAGCAGTCTGTTCATGTTGCTCAGCGGCATCGCCGGTGGCATGCAATTCCCCACGTCGCTGGTCGGAACGCAAAACGCGGTGGAACAGCGGGACATCGGCGTCGCCACCAGCACCACCAACCTGTTCCGCTCTCTGGGCGGTGCGGTGGGCGTGGCGTTGATGTCGGCGCTGTTGCTGGCGTTGCTGCAGGATTCAAGTTTCGCCCACCTCGCCGGCTCGACGCTGATTGCCGAGGGCCAATCGGGGAATGTCTTGCTCGATGGCCTGAACGCCGCGCCCGGGGATACGCAGAACGCCTTGCGCGCTGAACTGCTGCTGACCTTTCGGCATTTGCTGATGGTCAGTGCTGCAGTGTCGTTGCTGGGGCTGGCAGCGGCGATTGCCATGCCGAACCGGTTGCTGCGGGGGCGGGAGGACAAGGTTCGGTAGGAAGACCGAGTCGTCTTCATTCGCGAGCCCGCTCCCACAGCGTTCAACCGAAAACCACTGTGGGAGCGGGTTTGCTCGCGAAGGCGATGTGTCATTCAGCGATATTCAAGGGCTGTAATACCCCACCGCCACCAGAAAATGCCCGACTTTCTTCAGGTAGGCGTGCTTGTCCTCGACCTTGCCGGTCACCGGGTTTTTCCAGCGATATTCGTAATCGCCGTAATCCTGCCTGGCGATCAACGCCAGGATCGGCTCACCCACCGGCTTGCCTTCAGGGTCCTTGATCTTGGCAAAATCGCTATTGATCAGCCGCAGGTTGGTGCCATGGGCGACATAGCGCCGGGTGTCCAGGTCGACGACGAACACATACAGGTCGTCCTGCAAGTAGCCGCCTTTTAGCGAGTTGATGGCCGATAGCGTGCCCTTCTCGTCCTTGGCCAGATCGGCCGCCGCTTTGTTCAGCAATGCCATCGCCTGCTCCGCCGACGCCCGTGGCAAGTAATAACCCACCGCCAGAATCCGCTGGCCGATCCGTTGATAGTACACATGCTTGCGCTCGACCTTGCCGTCGGACCAGTTCTGCCAACGGTATTCCGCCTGCTGAACGCCATTGCCTTCCGGCACTTTCAACGCGTCCTTGAAGGCTTTCTGCAAGTCAGGCCCGAGCACGTCGGACACATCCCGTCCGATCAACGCTGAGGAAGGCCCGCCGCTGGCGAGCATCACGCCATTGGTATCGACCACGAACACGTAACGATCCTTGTCGACGAACTCACCCTGGCGACTGAACGCCGCAAACGCCTTGTCACCATTGTCGTGGTAATAGGCCAGGGCTTTTTCCAGCAAGGCGATAGCGGCCTTGCTGTCATCCTTTTCGCTCCCGGCGGCTTGAACCTGCCCCATGCACAGCAACAGCATCCCGCCCAGCAGGGCCAACCTATGCAAAAACCCCATTGCGCATCCCCTCGTTCTTGTTGGTGTTTCAAGAGCGTAGACGGCAATGGGGCAGGTATGGATATTCAGCAACCGGCAAGGGTAATGCCCGGTCGTTATGGCCTGGCGCGCAGCTGCTGCTGCAGGTTCTGAATCTGTGCCTGGAGCGTGTTGATGTTGCGGGTGACCGAGCTGCGGAAGGCGTCAAACTCGGCGGTGTTGGACGAGGCAGGTGCGGCGGCCGGGCGGTTGTCCTGCTCGCTTTTGAGCACGATCATGTCCTGTTCCAGGCGCTCGATGGCGGCGCTCGGGTTGCCTTGCTTTTTCAGCGCGGCAATGTCGGCGCTCAGGCTTTTCAGCTGGGCGTCGATCTTGTCGGTGGCCGCCGGGGCGCTTTTCAGGGCCGCCAGTTCACCGCTCAAGGCTTTGACCTGGGCCTGCAATTGCGTGTTGGCGGTCTGCTGCTCAGTGCCCTGCGCGCTGACTTGCGCCAGACGCTTGTCCAGATCGCTGGTTTGCGCGGTCATTTGCGCCAGTCGCTTGTCCAGCTCAGAGGTCTGGCCGACCACGCCTTGTTGTTGCGTGCTCTGGTCCTGGAGTCTGCTTTCCAGCTGCTTGATCTGCAGTTTCAGCGCTTCGCTGTCGCTGCTGACGTTGGTCTGACTGGCGACGACCTTGCCGGAAATGTCTTGTAAGCGCCCCGCCGCTTCTTCACTGATGCGCGCGAAACTTTCCTGGGTGGCGACCAACTGCTGTTCCATCAGGGAAATCTGCTGAAAGCTCCACCAGGCCAGGCCGGCAAACGCAAAGAACAAGGCGCCGACCAGTGCCCACAACGGGCCGGTGCTTGGCGCCTTGACCTTGACCACTGGCGGCGTGCGCGAGTGCACCGAGGTGCGCGCGGTGGTCGGAAAATCATCGTCGTCGAGGACGTCGGCACGCAGGCTTGGTACATCGTCGAAGTCGTCGTTGGCATCGTTACGCATGGACATTGAGTCAACCTTTGTGAAACGCGGTGATGGCTTGATGCGGCGAAGTATAAACCCGTCGGCCGCCTCGATTGACCCTGGATTCCCCGGCCCGGTTCAGAAACGGACCTGTCTGTGTGTCAGCGAATGTCCTGGGCTTTCCACCAGCCGCAGAATTCATCGAGAGCGGTCCAGAGGCTGACCTTCGGATCGTAGTCCAGATAATGCCGCGCGCGGCTGATGTCCAGGGTGAAATTTTTGTTCATCACCTGCATGCCCAGGCGTGACAGCGTGGGCTCGGGACGACCGGGCCACAGTTTGCACGCGCCCTCGTTGAGCGCCGCCACGCTGTAGGCCAGGCCGTAGGAACGGTAGCGGGTCACTTGTGGGACATCCATCTTGCGCATGACGTAATTGACCACGTCCCACAACGGAATCGGCGTTCCGTTGCTGATGTTGTAGGCCTTGCCCAACGCCGATCCGCTGGCCAGCAAACTGCTGAGCAACGCTTCGTTGAGGTTCTGCACGCTGGTGAAATCGACCTTGTTCAAACCATTGCCGACGATAGCCAGGCGCCCTTTGCGCTGCATCTTCAACAACCGCGGAAAAATGCTCATGTCGCCGGCTCCGGTGACGAAGCGCGGGCGCAGGGCCAGGGTTTCCAGGCCGAATTCCTGGGCGCCGAAGACCTTCTGCTCGGCCAGGTATTTGGTCGCGGCGTAGTGATGTTTGAAGCGTTTGGGCACCTGTTCTTCGGTCAGCCCGAGGTGATCGCGGCCA
The DNA here is from genome assembly GCF_025466085.1 of Pseudomonas sp. 14P_8.1_Bac3. Taxonomy (GTDB): domain Bacteria; phylum Pseudomonadota; class Gammaproteobacteria; order Pseudomonadales; family Pseudomonadaceae; genus Aquipseudomonas. Next base: position 147,512 of record NZ_JANLOD010000074.1, on the reverse strand, counting down.
TCGAAGTAGATCGATGGCGAAGACAGGTGCACCAGGCGCCGGACACGTTGCTTGAGGCACGCCTCGACCACATTTTCGGTGACCTGCACGTTGCCCTGATGAAAGTCCTGATAACGCCCCCATAAACCGACCGCCCCGGCGCAGTGCACCACGGCCTCGACATCGGCACACAGCTCGCGCGCCAGTTCCGGGTCGCTCAAGTCGCCCTGGATGAATTCGGCGCCGCGGCGCACCAGGTGTTCGACGCTTTCGGCCCGGCGCCCGTTGACCCGCACGTCCAGGCCCTGCTCCAGGGCGAAACGCGCAAAGCGCCCGCCAATGAAGCCGCTTGCGCCGGTGACCAGAATCTTCATGTAGTGCTCCGAATATTTCGTTTTGCGTAGTGCGTGAGGTCTTGACGCTGCGGCTCAGTCCAACGGCACCAGCCATTGCTTCGACGAGCGCACCAATTGATCGGTGAGCAACCCCAGCAACTGACCGCCATTGCGCCAATGATGCCAGTACAGCGGCACATCGATAGGCTTATCTGGCAACAGCTCGCACAAAACCCCGCGTTCCAGTTGCTCGCGGACCTGCAGTTCCGGCACCAGTCCCCAGCCAAGACCGGCTTCGGTCAGGCGAATGAAGCCTTCGGAGGACGGGCACAGATGGTGTTCGAATCCGCCGTCCACGCCCAGGGATGCGAGGTAGCGATGTTGCAGGAAATCGTCCGGACCGAAGACCAGGGCCGGCGTTTTCGACAACTGATCGGCGCGCACGCCTTGGGGAAAGTGCCGGGCAATGAAGGCCGGGCTGGCCAGGGCGCGATAACGCATCGCCCCCAGCAAGACGCTGCGTGCACCGGCCACCGGGCGTTCGCTGGCGCAGACGCACGCGGCCACTTCGCCTGCGCGCATGCGCTTGAGGCCGACGGTCTGGTCTTCGACCACCAGGTCCAGCAGCAAGTGTTGCTCGGCGCAGAATTCACCGACTGCCTCGGCCCACCACGTGGCCAGGCTGTCGGCGTTGAGCGCGATGCGCAGGCGTTCCGGCAGGCCTTCTTCGTCCAGCGCCGGGACCAGGGTTTGCAGATCCCGTTCGAGCAGGCGCACCTGCTGCACGTGGTTGAGCAAACGTCGACCGATGTCGGTCGGCGCCGGCGGCGTGACACGCACCAGCACCGGTTGGCCGACCCGCGCTTCCAGTAATTTGATGCGCTGGGAGATTGCCGATTGCGACAACCCCAACACCTGCGCCGCCCGTTCAAAACCGGCCTGCTCGACCACCGCGGCCAGGGCAGAAAGCAATTTATAGTCGAACATCAGTTTTCCTAATGAGCAATCAGCATGATTGGTTTTTCTTATACAGCCGATCACCGGAGAATGGCCAGCAAGAACTCTTGAACAAGGAACACCGACATGGCTGGCGAAACTTCATTGGCAACACTCTTGCGCAGCATGAGCCCGCACCTCAATGCCGGCGAGTACGTGTTCTGCACCTTGCGCGACGGTCAGTTGCCGGCGGGCATCGACATCATCGGCAGCTTTCGCGAGCAAGAGGGTCTGACGGTGATTCTGGAACGTTCCCACGCTGAACGCGCAGGTTTCAGCTTCGACTACGTTGCCGCCTGGATCACCCTGAACGTGCATTCGGCGCTGGAAGCCGTCGGCCTGACCGCCGCCTTCGCCAGCGCACTGGGCCGGGCCGGCATCAGTTGCAACGTGATCGCCGGTTACTACCACGACCATTTGTTCGTCGGCCAGGCCGATGCCGAGCGCGCCCTGCAGGTGTTGCGCGACCTGGCAGCGAACGCGGAGTGAACCCTATGTGGCAAAGCTATGTGAACGGCCTGCTGGTGGCCGCCGGGCTGATCATGGCGATCGGCACTCAAAACGCCTTTGTGCTGGCACAGAGCCTGCGCCGCGAACATCACCTGCCGGTAGCGGCGCTCTGCGTCGTCTGCGATGCGCTGCTGGTGGCCGCCGGGGTTTTCGGTCTGGCGACCGTGCTGGCGCACAACCCGACATTGCTGGCGGTGGCCCGTTGGGGCGGCGCGGTTTTTCTGATCGGGTACGGCAGCCTCGCGCTGCGTCGGGCGTGCTCGAAGCAAAGTTTGCAGCAGGGGGAACACCAGACCGTCCGTTCACTGCGCGCGGTGCTGCTCAGCGCCCTGGCGGTGACCCTGCTCAACCCGCACGTTTATCTGGATACGGTGTTGCTGATCGGCTCCCTTGGTGCTCAACAGACCGAACCCGGCGCCTACGTGGTCGGCGCGGCCAGTGCGTCATTACTGTGGTTCTTTACCCTGGCGCTCGGCGCCGCGTGGCTCGCGCCCTGGCTGGCTCGGCCGGGCACCTGGCGGATTCTGGATCTGCTGGTCGCCGCGATGATGTTCACGGTGGCCTTTCAATTAATCACGGCTGCCTGAATATTCCAAAAGGCTCTGGAACCTCTATTCCACACAGTTGTTGCGTGGTTATGCCGCACCCCCGGTGCTATGATCCGGTCGATGCGCCGCAAAGAGTACAAACTCCCCGGCGCTTGTCTGGCCGCCCGTGATCGGCCTTGCGACCACCGCAACTGACCTGATTAGGAGAATCATCATGGCTTTCGAATTGCCGCCGCTGCCCTACGCACACGATGCCCTGCAGCCGCACATTTCCAAGGAAACTCTGGAATACCACCACGACAAGCACCACAACACCTACGTCGTGAACCTGAACAACCTGGTGCCTGGCACCGAGTTCGAAGGCAAGACCCTGGAAGAAATCGTCAAATCTTCCTCGGGTGGCATCTTCAACAACGCCGCTCAAGTCTGGAACCACACCTTCTATTGGAACTGCCTGGCACCCAATGCCGGCGGTCAACCAACCGGCGCACTGGCTGACGCGATCAACGCTTCCTTCGGTTCGTTCGACAAGTTCAAAGAAGAATTCAGCAAAACCTCCATCGGCACCTTCGGTTCCGGTTGGGGCTGGCTGGTGAAAAAAGCTGACGGTTCCCTGGCCCTGGCCAGCACCATCGGCGCCGGCAACCCGCTGACCAACGGCGACACCCCGCTGCTGACCTGCGACGTCTGGGAACACGCTTACTACATCGACTACCGCAACGTTCGTCCGAAGTACGTCGAAGCGTTCTGGAACCTGGTCAACTGGAAATTCGTGGCTGAGCAGTTCGAAGGCAAAACCTTCACCGCTTAAGATCGTTTGCCAGTCAAGAAACCCGGCTTATATGCCGGGTTTTTTTATGGGTGTGGGAAGTACACCTGATAGTTTGAGGCGGGTGACAGGCCGCCTTCGCTGGCAGGCCAGCTCCCACAGGGATCGAGTTTATCTATGAAATCAGATCCAACCTCCACCGATACCCCCTGTAGGAGCGAGCATGCTCGCGAAGAACGCCCAGCCAACACGGGCATCCAGACAACCAGCGTCATCGTTCACGACCATCGTCGGAACGCCGCCCGGAGCCTGCTCGCTCCTACAGTAGAGCGAGAGCGCCGCACACCACCCAACCACGAGGTCGAGCGTTAGCTCGCCTGGCGCTTTTGATCTTGCTTTTGATTTTGATCCACCCGCCCCTTCGGGAGGCTGAGTGGAGGTGTTCATCCGGGGAGTGGCGCGCAGCGCCGTTCGACGCAGTCGAACACGCTGCATGCAGGTCGTCGCGAAGCAGACCGGAGGGCAGTGTCCCCGGATGAATACCGCAGCGAAGGAACGCCGAGCCCCAGCGAGGGGCCGGACGCTCGGGGCGAGCCTTTTTTGCTTACTTTTTTGGCGTTTGAAAAAAAGTGAGTCGCCGTCAGGGCGAAACCCCAAGCAGCCGTTACCGCAGCAATGGATATGTACACCCCTCCAAAACCCGGTCGGCTATAAGGCCGCCATCGCCAGCAAACCAGCTCCTACAGGCGAACGGCGCCCATCAGACGATGGCCGATTTCCCACAATGAAACCAGCCTTCAACCCCTTGCCCCAACGCCATAGCCGTCTAACATCAACCAAAAGGAAAATAAGTCCAAATCCCCCTCAAGTTGAAGGACTCGACTACCGACACAGTACTAATCGCACAAACACCCCAGGCAATAGCATTTCGGCCAACCCCACAGGCAAACTCCCCTGTGTTCGATTGTCCCTTTGACTGCCATCACCGGATTGCCAATACTCATGGCAACTTGATGCTACCTGCACGGAACAAGGAATGACTCTTTGAAGCTGGAACTCAAGAACAGCTTGTCGGTGAAGTTGCTCCGGGTCGTGCTCCTGTCGGCATTGATCGTCGGCGTGGTCTTGAGCTGCGCGCAGATCGTTTTCGATGCCTATAAAACACGCCAGGCCGTGGCCAGCGATGCCCAGCGCATCCTCGACATGTTCCGCGATCCCTCAACACAGGCCGTCTACAGCCTGGACCGGGAGATGGGCATGCAGGTCATCGAAGGCCTGTTCCAGGACGACGCCGTGCGCAAGGCCTCCATCGGCCACCCCAATGAAGCGATGCTCGCGCAAAAGTCCCGCGACTTGCAGCACTCCAACAGTCGCTGGCTTACCGACCTGATCCTGGGCAAGGAACGTACCTTTACCACCCAACTGGTGGGACGTGGTCCCTACAGTGAATATTACGGTGACCTGAGCATCACCCTCGACACCGCCACCTATGGGCAAGGGTTCATCGTCAGTTCCGTGATCATTTTCATATCCGGTGTACTACGCGCCCTGGCCATGGGGCTGGTGCTGTACCTGGTCTATCACTGGCTGCTGACCAAGCCGCTGTCGCGAATCATCGAGCACCTGACCGAAATCAACCCGGACCGCCCCAGCGAACACAAGATTCCGCAACTCAAGGGCCACGAAAAAAACGAACTGGGCATCTGGATCAACACGGCCAACCAGTTACTCGAATCCATCGAACGCAACACCCACCTGCGCCACGAAGCGGAAAACAGTCTGCTGCGCATGGCCCAGTACGATTTCCTCACCGGTCTGCCGAACCGCCAGCAATTGCAGCAGCAACTGGACAAGATTCTCGTCGACGCCGGCAAGCTGCAGCGTCGGGTCGCAGTGCTATGCGTGGGCCTCGATGACTTCAAAGGCATCAATGAGCAATTCAGTTATCAGACCGGCGACCAATTGCTGCTGGCATTGGCCGATCGTCTGCGGGCCCACAGTGGTCGCCTGGGCGCCCTCGCCCGCCTGGGCGGCGATCAGTTCGCCCTGGTTCAAGCCGATATCGAACAGCCCTATGAAGCAGCCGAACTGGCGCAAAGCATTCTCGATGACCTGGAGGCGGCCTTTGCCCTCGATCATCAGGAGATTCGCCTGCGGGCCACCATCGGCATCACGCTGTTCCCCGAGGACGGTGACAGCACCGAGAAGTTGCTGCAAAAGGCCGAGCAGACCATGACCCTGGCCAAGACCCGCTCGCGCAACCGATATCAGTTTTATATCGCCAGCGTCGACACCGAGATGCGCCGCCGTCGCGAGCTGGAAAAAGACCTGCGCGATGCCCTGATCCGGGATCAGTTCTACCTCGTCTACCAGCCGCAGATCAGCTACCGCGATCACCGGGTGGTGGGCGTCGAGGCGCTGATTCGCTGGCAACATCCCGAGCACGGCCTCGTGCCACCGGACCTGTTCATTCCGCTGGCCGAGCAGAACGGCACGATCATCGCCATCGGCGAATGGGTGCTGGATCAGGCTTGCAAACAACTGCGCGACTGGCACGACCAGGGGTTCATCGACCTGCGCATGGCCGTGAACCTGTCCACCGTCCAACTGCACCACGCCGAGCTGCCGCGGGTGGTCAACAACCTGCTGCAGATGTACCGCCTGCCACCGCGCAGCCTGGAGCTGGAAGTCACCGAAACCGGCCTGATGGAAGACATCAGCACCGCCGCCCAGCACCTGCTGAGCCTGCGTCGTTCCGGCGCGCTGATCGCCATCGACGACTTCGGCACCGGCTACTCGTCGCTGAGCTATCTGAAAAGCCTGCCGCTGGACAAGATCAAGATCGACAAGAGTTTCGTTCAGGACCTGCTCGATGACGACGACGATGCCACCATCGTTCGGGCCATCATCCAGCTGGGCAAGAGCCTGGGCATGCAGGTCATTGCCGAAGGCGTGGAAACCGCCGAGCAGGAGGCCTATATCATCTCCGAAGGCTGTCATGAAGGTCAGGGCTACTTCTACAGCAAGCCGTTGCCGGCGCGGGAACTGGGCGCCTACCTCAAGCAGGCCCAGCGCAGCAACGCCGCTATCCTGTAATCACACGACCCCCTGTAGGAGCGAGCTAGCTCGCGATGGTCGTCAACGATGACGATGGAAACCTGACACCCCGCGTCGTTCCCAGGCTCATCGTCGAAACGCCGCCCGGAGCAAGCTCGCTCCTACAGGAAACGAGCCGCGATCGTTCCTACCTGTCACAACCAATCCGTGAATAAGAAATATTTACAACCACAACCCTTTACACATAATGCGAAAGATTTGCATTATGTCGCAGTTTTGCGCGCGTGCTGCGCCATTCCACCCCCTCTCGAAGCAGGATGTTCGCCATGATTCGTATGCCTCTGGCTACCGCCAGTCTGTTGGCCATCGCTATTTCCCTCGCCGGTTGTGGCGAAGGCAAAGACAAAGCCGCCGCTCCGGCACCGACCCCAGCCGCTACCACCACGGCCCCGGCTGCTGCACCAGCGCCGGCCGCCGCTGACGGCAAAGTCGATGAAGCCGCCGCCAAAGCCGTTGTCGCGCATTACGCCGACATGGTCTTCGCCGTTTACAGCGATGCCGAATCCACCGCGAAAACCCTGCAAACCGCCATCGACGCCTTCCTCGCGAAGCCGAACGCCGACACCCTGAAAGCCGCCAGGGCTGCATGGGTCGCTGCACGCGTTCCTTACCTGCAGAGCGAAGTGTTCCGTTTCGGCAACACCATCATCGACGACTGGGAAGGTCAGGTGAACGCCTGGCCACTGGACGAAGGCCTGATCGACTACGTCGACAAATCCTACGAGCACGCACTGGGTAACCCGGGCGCCACGGCCAATATCATTGCCAACACCGAAGTCCAGGTCGGCGAAGACAAGATCGACGTGAAAGACCTCACTCCGGAAAAACTCGCCAGCCTGAACGAGCTGGGTGGTGCCGAGGCCAACGTCGCCACCGGCTACCACGCCATCGAATTCCTGCTCTGGGGCCAGGACCTGAACGGCACCGGCCCTGGCGCCGGCAACCGTCCAGCCTCGGACTACCTGGAAGGCGCCGGCGCGACCGGTGGTCACAACGATCGTCGTCGTGCTTACCTGAAATCCGTGACCCAGCTGCTGGTCAGCGACCTGGAAGAAATGGTCGGTAACTGGAAGCCGAACGTGGCCGACAACTACCGCGCCACCCTGGAAGCCGAACCGGCTGAATCCGGCCTGCGCAAAATGCTGTTCGGCATGGGCAGCCTGTCCCTCGGCGAACTGGCGGGCGAGCGCATGAAGGTGTCCCTGGAAGCCAACTCTCCGGAAGACGAACACGACTGCTTCAGCGACAACACCCACAACTCGCAGTTCTACGATGCCAAAGGCATTCGTAACGTGTACCTGGGCGAATACACCCGCGTCGACGGCACCAAACTGACCGGCGCCAGCCTGTCGTCCCTGGTGGCCAAGGCCGACCCGGCTGCCGATACCGCGCTGAAAGCCGACCTGGCTGCCACCGAAGCGAAGATGCAGGTCATCGTTGATCACGCCAACAAGGGTGAGCACTACGACCAGTTGATCGCGGCGGGCAACACCGCTGGCAACCAGATCGTCCGCGACGCCATCACGTCCCTGGTCAAGCAGACCGGTTCGATCGAAGCCGCCGCCGGCAAGCTGGGCATCAGCGATTTGAACCCGGACAACGCCGACCACGAGTTCTGATCCACACCGATCAGTCACGCGTCATGAAAAAGCCCCGATTGTTCGGGGCTTTTTCATGCGGCCAAATCAGGCTCAAACCCGAATGACAAAAACCTCCACCGCCGCGCCCGCGACCGGTATACGCACACCGCCCACCAACGACACAAACTGATTGGCGGCCTGAGCCTGGGTCACCAGCGTGCGCGTTGCGTCATCCATCAACTCGGATCGTGGTGCCACGTACTGGCTGCCATCGACCAGATCACCAAGCACCCTGCGCGATGTCAGCCAAAACAATTGCGCTCGTCCCGGACGCTTGAATAACAGTTCCGAACCGAGACGATAGCCCGGGATTATCTCGTAGCCACTGCTGACCAGCCGTTCGCTCAGCAGCGCGCGCAGGGAGTCTTCCGTTCCAGAGCGCATCACTCCGTGCAGCAAGGTTTCGATTCCGTCGGTTCTCAGCCGCAACCGATTGAACGGGCCGGAATAGCTCTCCAGCAGCCACTGGCCTGCCGCGTTCTTGGGCGTCACGGGCAACAACGACAGCGGGTCACCCAGCGACCCCGATTCCAATGAACGTCCGCGCCAGGACTTCAACGTCCGAAAGATGATGGCCAGTCCCGATGCGGTCACACCATTCGGATTCGCCTGGCCAAACAGCGTTTGAGCCACCTGCTGTCGGCTGACGGAGCTGAAGGTCGGAAACGCATCGCCTACGTAGCTGGTGATCGTTTTATTGAAGGACAGATTGAACGAGTTGACCCAGCGTTTATCGACAGGGGCGAAATACACCGGCCGCGGCTGACTGAACATATCCGTCGAAATCAGGTGTTCAAACTGGGCGAAATGGTTGATGTCGATCCGGTTGTCGAAGATGAAGGCCAGATCGGGCGACGCGTATTCGCCCGAAGGCAGGATCGGGTAGTAGTGGTCATCAATCTTGATGTAGTCAGGTCCTGTCGGACGCTGATCAACAGCCTTGCGCTTATAAATGCCCAACTCGGCATTGACTTGTTCGAGGTCGCCCGCCTCGATACGCTGTCCCCAGTCGAGGAATTTTTCCTGGGGCGGCCGAATGCGAACGGGTGGTAAAGGCGCGGGCGGGCGTGGCTGGCTCGGACCACCCCCGGACACAACCGGTGCAGTCGGCTCATGCGCCACCCTCCCACCGGAAAAACCTGCCGGTGCACTGTGCCCCAGCAGTCGCATGCGCAGGATCTGGTCACTGACCCGCATGTATTGAGCGAACGCCAAGGTCGCCGTGCCGGAACGCAGGTGCTCGACAAAACTCAGCCCCAGTTCGACTTCACGCCCCCGCGGAAAATTGAAGGCCTCGAACACCCGACGGGCCTGGTGCTCGTCGAGGAACGGATACAGGTTGCGCAGCGCATCCTGCGGCGAAATACCGCCCAGCGCCGGCGCATCGGGATGCGTGCCGATTTCCCATTGTCCTTGGTCCGTGCGGCGGATCGGCGAGTAATGCTTCTGGAACGGCTTGCGCGCATCCCTGATCCGCCAGGCCTCTTCAAAACCCTCGTCAATGATCGAATACCAGTGCTTGCGGTCATTCAGAAAATAGCGCTTGGCGTTGTCGCCCTTCGCGCGCTTGTAGTAGATACCCTTGCCTTCCCAACCCTTGAGCTCGATCAGCCCGTCAGGCTTTTTGCCGAGGGCCATTTGCGGATTCAGATTTCGCCCGCCCGCATCGACGCGGGTCGCGCCAGGGATGGCGCCACGTAGAACCGCCGCGCCCATTACCCCGTCGATCAACACGCCGGTAAATTCGGCCAGCGCCCGGACGATGTGCTGCGCGGCACCGGCACGATCACCGATCTGCCCCGCCTCCACCGCGTTGAAAATGGAAATCAGGCTGCGGGCAATGCCGAGGGGCAGCGTGACATGCACCGGCAAGACCATGGTCAACACATCGATCACCGTGGTGGTGATGAGCAGGCCCGTCTCGACATTGGTCTGGTGCGTAGTCGTGACCTGAGCCGCTGCGTCGTTGATCGCAAAATTGGCCTCGACCTCGTAGGCGTCCTCGAACACATTGTTGGCGATGCTGGTCATGTTGACCGTCGAGACATCGCCACGGCCCTTCAAGGTGGCCTGAACCTGAGCCTGGAACGCCCGATCCACACGCCCCACCAGATAGTCACGCCAGGAACTGTTATGGACGAAGTCGACCATCAGGCGCTCTTTCGGATACTCATGAAACGCCCGGCCGCCCGGCGCGCCTGGCGTATACACAACGATCGAGCCCGTACCGGCCGACGCGGTGGCAAACAACAGCACGCCACGCACTCTCTGCCCGCGCAGTTGCAGGTATTGAACGGTGACCCGGTGGCCTTCCACGGTTTTGCGCTGATCGCTGTCCGTCGGCGCATCGAGCACCGCTTGCACCCAATGGAAACCACGTTCCAGCCGGTCGGGCAGGAAATCGCCATTGATCTTGGCTTCCAGGGCATCCAGCCGCAGTTGCCGCTCGACGAGGCCGGCGAAGGACTGCTTGCGTGCCAGCGCCGCCGGTGAAGTGACCAGGCTCGCCTTCAGGAAATCCTGATGGGCCTGACCGACGTTAGTCGTGCGGATCAAGTTCTTGACTTGCTCAACAGTCAAATCGTCGTAGGCCGTCAGCGCTTCGGCTGCCGGCGGCTTGGACGGACCGGTTTTTTTCGGCTCGCCGACGACGGCGGTTTTCAGGCTCAGTTTTGCGTATCGAGTGAAGTTGTGATCAATACCGGAAATGTTATCCAGCGCCAGCTCGGTCAACGTCCGCTGACGATGCTTGTAGCGAAATTCGCCGGGCTCGCGAATGGAGGTGCCCGGTGCGCCCGAAGGAATCGCATTGATCGGCAGTTCGGGCTCTTTGGTGTGCACGACGACGTCGTCCGGGTTCACGGTCAAGCCATGCTCCGCTTCAAGGGCGACGCGTAGTTGCCGGTTGCTGTAGGCCAGCAGTTCGCGGCGGTCACTGAACTGCTCCAGTGACGGCAAGCCTTCGTACTCCGGCAGACTGCTCAGCGCCTCGGCGTAGTTTTTGAACGCAACCGCCCAGGCCTGCTTATCCGAAGAAGTCGCGTCCTTCAGAAAAGCGATCAACCGCGCCTTGCACTGCTTCCTGAGCCGCGCCTCCATGATCGGCTGGATATCGAAGGCGCGGCGCAGATCGGTTACCCGGTCGATGGCGGCAGGCAGGTTCGCCATGTCCGCGTGCACACCCTGCTTCACATACCTGGCGAGGGTCGAGTCGAGGTTTGCCCGGATCAACCGGCATTGCGACTCGATGCCGTAGTCGAAGGGCGAATCCAGGCGTTCGAGGTATTTCACCTGATCACGCTCGGGGGCTTTGCCCTGAAGGGTGATCACGCGCGCCTGGTCCTGGTCAGCGACCAGCGCGATCAACGCGGCGAACTCGATGGCGTGGCTCAGACGGCGATGCAACTCGCGATCAAGGCTGGCCAGGGATTCGAATTCTTCCAGGCCATTGTTCGGCGTGAACAGCAACACCGTGCCGACATTGGCATTCGGCTCGACGGGCCGGACCACCGGTGCGGTGACCTCGCTTTCCCAGCGCACTTCGGCGTCCTGCGGGTCCCGCGCGGTGAGGATGAACGCGCCGTGCAGCGTGATCACATCCGCCGCGCTGTCGCGCAGGGCAATCGCATACACGCACGGGCGATAATCCTCCAACGCCTGCCGGGCCTGCGCATCGGGGTAGCGCAAGACCTTTTCGAACAGGCCGACCGCGCTGACACTGAGCAGCCCGTCGTTCTTGAGCAGGGCGACTTCGGCCTTCAGCTGCTTGATGCGGGTGTCCACCAGCCACTGCTTGTACGTGCGCGGGTCCGTCGGGCTGCAGGTTTGCGTCCAGTAGCGCTGCAGGTACCGGGTGTATTGCGCCGGCACTCCGACAGCCATCTGGTCGAGAAAGGTGTCGAACGCCTCGGGGGTGAGCGCGGTGTACGGCAACGCTTCGCCACCGCTATCGCTCGCGCAATGGAAACTGGCTTTGCGCTGCGCATAATCCGAGGCCTGCCCGCTGACGATGCGCCGCACGACGGCGTCCATCAGGCTCGGCGGTATCGTTTGCAGGTCGGCTTTCTGCGCCGGGTCATCGACCTGGATGAAGCAGCGCAGCAAATCGGCGGCCGGCTTCAGCATGGGGAAGTGTTTGGCGAACGCCTGCCTGACGAACTCATGAAAATGTGGCCTGGGCGCAAACCGTTCCGCCATCTGAATATCAAGCGCAGCGAGTGAGTCTTGCAGGCGGGTCTGGACAGGACTGACTCGGGCGCTCGACAACGCGGTCCGCGCGGAAGATTGAACATCATGTTGCATGGGGCAAACTCCGGATAAAAGACAACCGGCATGCTGCCGCTGCACCGTGGGCCCCGTGCGGTACATATCTATCGGTCGGGATCGCTGACGTGCTCCCGATCAAGTAAACGATAATTCCTCTTATTCAATCTCCCCTGCCCTGTTAGACTTTGCGCCCTTGTTTTGCTCGTCTTGCAGGATGTCTGATGCCTTCGCTGCTTCTTCGCTTGTCCGCACTGTTGCTGGCCCTGGGCCTGAGTGCCTGCGATGACGCCCCGCGTTTTACCAAGGCCGAACCCGGTGAAGCCCGGTCCGGTGGCAGCGCAACCGTGCGCAAGACCGATCAGAACGCTTTCTCCCTGCCTTCCGCCAACCTGCCGCCCTCGCGGCGGGTGGACTTCAGCGTCGGCAACAGTTTCTTCCGCAATCCCTGGGTGATCGCCCCGTCGACCACCACCGCCCGGGACGGCCTCGGTCCGTTGTTCAACACCAACGCCTGCCAGAATTGCCACATCAAGGACGGCCGCGGGCATCCGCCACCACCGGATGCCACGAATGCCGTGTCGATGCTGGTGCGCCTGTCGATCCCCGATGCGCCGGCCTACGCCAAAGTCATCGAACAGCTCGGCGTGGTCCCGGAGCCGGTCTACGGCGGGCAATTCCAGGACATGGCGATCCCTGGGGTGACCCCGGAAGGCAAGGTACGGGTCGATTACACGCCGGTCTCGGTGCGTTTCAAGGACGGCACCGAAGTCGAGTTGCGCCAACCACGCCTGAACATCACCCAGCTGGGCTACGGCCCGATGCATCCCGACACCCGTTTTTCGGCCCGAATCGCGCCGCCGATGATCGGCCTCGGCCTGCTCGAAGCGATCCCCGACGAGGCGATCCTGGCCAACGCCGAGGCGCAGGCCAAAGAAAACAACGGCATCGCCGGCCGGCCGAACCGGGTCTGGGACGACGCCCAGCAGAAAACCGTGCTCGGGCGCTTTGGCTGGAAGGCCGGGCAACCCAACCTCAATCAACAAAACGTTCACGCGTTCTCTGGTGATATGGGCCTCACCACCCGCCTGAGACCGTTCGATGACTGCACCGCCGCGCAAACCGCTTGCCAGCAGGCGCCCAACGGCAACGGCCCGGAGGGCGAGCCGGAAGTCAGCGACAACATCCTGCGCCTGGTGCTGTTCTACAGCCGCAACCTCGCCGTACCGGCCCGCCGCGATGTTGGCACGCCGCAAGTGCTGGCCGGCAAGAATCTGTTTTTCCAGGCCGGTTGCCAGTCCTGTCATACGCCGAAATACACGACCGCCGCCAACGCCGCCGAACCTGAACTGGCCAATCAAGTGATTCGCCCGTACAGCGATCTGCTGCTGCACGACATGGGCGACGGCCTGGCCGACAACCGCACCGAGTTCCAGGCCGGTGGCCGCGACTGGCGCACCCCGCCGTTGTGGGGCATCGGCCTGACGCAGGCGGTCAGTGGCCACACCCAGTTCCTTCATGACGGCCGCGCCCGCAATCTGCTCGAAGCCGTGCTTTGGCATGGCGGCGAGGCGAAAGCGGCGCAGCAACAGGTCTTGTCTTTCAACGCCGAGCAGCGTGCTGCGTTGCTGGCGTTTTTGAATTCTCTTTAAACACTAATAAAGAATCGGGAGCCCGACATGTTCCGCCCCAAATTGTTGTTCACCAGCCTCGCCGCCCTCGCCCTCGGCGCCTGTTCACCGCAGGATCCGCAGGCCGTCACCTCGGCGGCCATTGCCAAGTCGGTGATCCTGCCGACCTACACCCGCTGGGTCGAGGCCGATCGCCAGTTGGCGGTCAGCGCCCTGGCCTACTGCGAAGGCAAGGAAAACCTCGACACCGCCCGCGCCGACTTCCTGCACGCGCAGAAAGCCTGGGCCGAGCTGCAACCGCTGCTGATCGGTCCGCTGGCCGAAGGCAATCGCGCCTGGCAGGTGCAGTTCTGGCCGGACAAGAAAAACCTCGTCGGCCGTCAGGTCGAGCAACTGGTCAGCGCCCAGCCGCAGATCGATGCCGAAGCGCTGGCCAAGTCCAGCGTGGTGGTGCAAGGCTTGTCCGCCTATGAATACATCCTGTTCGACAGCAAGCCGGACGTCGCCAACGACGCGCAGAAAGCCAAGTATTGCCCGTTGCTGAAAGCGATTGGCGAGCGCCAGAAACTGCTGGCCGAAGACATTCTGAAAAGCTGGAACAACACCGACGGCATGCTCGCGCAGATGAGCAAGTTTCCGAACCAGCGCTACGCCGATTCCCACGAAGCCATTGCCGATCTCCTGCGCGTGCAGGTCACCGCGCTCGACAGCCTGAAGAAAAAACTCGGCACGCCGATGGGCCGCCAGAGCAAGGGCGTGCCGCAACCCTTCCAGGCCGATGCATGGCGCAGCCAGTCGTCCCTGGCCGGCCTCGAAGCCAGCCTCGCCGCGGCTAAAACCGTGTGGGAAGGCGTCGACAACAAGGGCCTGCGCGGTCTGCTGCCGAGCGAGCAGAAGCCGTTGGCCGACAAGATCGACGCGGCCTACGCCGCCTCTCTGAAACTGTTTGCCAGCAACCAGCGTTCGTTGACCGAAATGCTCAACGACGACGCCGGGCGCCAGCAACTCAACGATCTCTACGACAGCCTCAACGTCGTCCATCGCCTGCACGAAGGCGAGCTGGCCAAGGCGCTGGGCATCCAACTGGGCTTCAACGCCAACGACGGTGACTGATGAGGGCGAGTGCCATGCTGCGACGACAGGCTCTGACGTTAGGTAGCTTGCTGCTGGGAGCAGTGACCCTGGGCGGCTGGACGCTGTTCAAGCAAAAGGACAAGAGCCCGCTGCTGCTCTCGGCGCGGGACGATGGCGACGGCAAGCATTACGCCGTCGGTTATCGGCTGGACGGCACGCGGGTGTTCGCTACCGAGGTCGGCCAGCGCTGCCACGACATCATCAATCACCCGACGCTGCCGATTGCACTGTTTGTCGCCCGGCGTCCCGGCACCGAAAGCTACCTGATCGACCTGCGCGACGGCACGCTGCTGCAAACCGTGGTCTCTCGGAAGAACCGGCATTTCTACGGTCACGCGGTGATCCATAAAAGCGGCGACTGGCTGTACGCCACCGAGAACGACACGTCCGATCCGGGGCGTGGATTGCTCGGTGTGTATAAGTTCGAAGGCGAGCGCCTGGTGCACAGCGGCGAGATTTCCACCCATGGCATCGGTCCGCACCAGGTGTCGTGGATGCCCGATGGCGAAACCCTGGTGGTGGCCAACGGCGGCATTCGCACCGAGGCCGAGAGCCGGGTCGAGATGAACCTCAATGCCATGGAACCGAGCCTGGTATTGATGCAACGCGACGGCACGCTGCTGAGCAAGGAAACCCTCGCACAGCAGATGAACAGTGTTCGCCACCTGGGAATTGCCAGCGACGGCACCATCGTTGCCGGCCAGCAATTCATGGGCCCGTCCCATGAATCGTCGGAGCTGTTGGCGATCAAGCGTCCCGGCCAGCCGTTCATGGCGTTCCCGGTGCCCGAGCATCAGTTGCAGGCCATGGGGCATTACACCGCCAGCGTTGCGGTGCACAGTGACTTGCGCCTGGTGGCGTTGACCGCGCCCCGGGGTAACCGCTTTTTCATCTGGGACATGGACAGCGGCGAAGTGCGCCTCGACGCACCACTGCCCGATTGCGCCGGGGTCGGTGCGGTGGCCGACGGGTTTGTCGTGACCTCCGGGCAAGGTCGTTGCCGGTATTACGATTGCCGTCAGACAAAACTTGTTGCAAAACCACTGGAGCTGCCGGCAGGGCTGTGGGACAACCACCTCCACCTGATCTGAACATCAGCCCCCTGTAGGAGCGAGCTTGCTCGCGATGGTCGTGAACGATAACGCGGGGGGCCTGGATGCCTGCGGTGTCTGGACGTTCTTCGCGAGCAAGCTCGCTCCTACAGGGTCTGGCGTCGGCTGGTAAAAGTGCCAGCTGGAATACCCTTGGCACTCGCGGTAATGTGCCTCACTGTCTCACCTGATTTTCTCCAAGGAAGTGGAAATATGCTGCGTCGCCGCATGCTGATCATGTTGGGTGTTGTTCTGTTGATCGTGCTGGTCCTGGCCGGTTACAAAGCCTTCTCCATCTACACGATGATCCAGGGCTTCTCTGCGCCGAAACCGCCGATCAGCGTCGCCGTGGCCACGGCCAAGGAACAACCGTGGCAAGCACGCCTGCCCTCGGTCGGCACGCTGACAGCGCTGCAAGGTGTCGACTTGAGCCTGGAAGTCGCCGGCACCGTGACCGCCGTGCAGTTCGAGTCCGGACAGAAGGTCAAGGCCGGCCAGCCGATCGTGCAACTCGACACCGGCGTGGAAAGCGCCTTGCTGGAAACCGCGCAAGCCGACCTAGGCCTGGCCCAGGTGGATTACAGCCGTGGCAGTCAGCTGGTGGGCAGCCAGGCCATTTCCAAAGGTGAGTTCGACCGACTCTCGGCCGTGCTGAAAAAGAACAAGGCGACGGTCAACCAGCTCCAGGCATCCCTCGCCAAAAAACGCATCCTCGCGCCCTTCAGCGGCACCATTGGCATTCGTCAGGTCGACGTCGGCGACTACCTCGCCAGCGGCACCATGATCGCCACCCTGCAAGACCTCAGCAGCCTCTATGTGGATTTCTTCGTGCCTGAGCAATCGGTGCCGAAAATCGCCCTCGGCCAGCCGGTGCAGATCATTGTCTCGGCTTACCCGGCGCAAACCTTTCCCGGCACCCTCAGTGCGATCAACCCGAAAGTCGAAAACAGCACCCGCAACGTCCAGGTGCGCGCGACCCTGGCCAATCCCGATGGCAAATTGTTGCCCGGCATGTTCGCCAGCCTGCAGGTGATGTTGCCCGACCCGCAGCCGCGCATCGTCGTGCCGGAAAGCGCGATCACGTACACGCTGTACGGCAACTCCCTCTACGTCGTCGCGCAGAAGAAACGCGAAGACGGCACCGTGGAGAAAGACGACAAGGGTGAACCGATCCTGATCGCCGAGCGCCGCTTCATCGAAACCGGCGAACGCCGCGAGGGGGAGGTGATGATTACCAAGGGCGTGCAGAAAGGCGAAAAAGTGGTCACGGCCGGCCAGATCAAACTGGACAACGGCGCGCACATTGCCATCAGCGACGACAAGACTTTAGCCGAGAAGAACAGCCCGCCTCGCGTGGACTGATCAAGGAACCCCCATGGCTTTTACCGATCCGTTCATCCGCCGCCCGGTGCTCGCCTCCGTGGTCAGCCTGTTGATTGTGCTGCTGGGCTTCCAGGCCTGGAGCAAGCTGCCGCTGCGCCAGTATCCGCAAATGGAAAATGCCCTGATCACGGTGACCACCGCGTACCCCGGCGCCAACGCCGAGACCATCCAGGGCTACATCACCCAGCCGATGCAACAGAGCCTGGCGAGTGCCGAGGGCATCGACTACATGACCTCGGTCAGTCGGCAGAACTTCTCGATCATCTCGATCTACGCGCGCATCGGCTCCAACAGCGACCGTTTGTTCACCGAGTTGCTGGCCAAGGCCAACGAGGTGAAAAACCAGCTGCCCCAGGACGCCGAAGACCCGGTGCTGAGCAAAGAGGCCGCCGACGCCTCGGCGCTGATGTACATCAGTTTTTTCAGCAAGGAACTGAGCAACCCGCAGATCACCGACTATCTGTCGCGGGTCATCCAGCCGAAACTGGCGACGCTGCCGGGCATGGCCGAAGCCGAGATTCTCGGCAACCAGGTATTTGCCATGCGCCTGTGGCTGGACCCGGTGAAGCTCGCCGGTTTTGGCCTGAGCGCCAGCGACGTGACCAACGCGGTGCGCCAGTACAACTTCCTCTCCGCCGCTGGCGAAGTGAAAGGCGAGTACGTGGTCACCAGTATCAACGCCAACACCGAGCTGAAGTCCGCAGAAGCCTTCGCCGCGATCCCGCTCAAGGTCGACGGTGACAGCCGCGTGCTGCTCGGCGATGTCGCACGGGTGGAAATGGGCGCGGAAAACTACGACTCCATCAGTTCCTTCGGTGGCACGCCCTCGGTGTACATCGGCATCAAGGCCACCCCCGGCGCCAACCCGCTGGACGTGATCAAGGAAGTGCGCAAGATCATGCCGGACCTGGAGGCCCAGCTACCGCCGAACCTCAAGGGCGAAATCGCCTACGACGCCACGCTGTTCATCCAGGCCTCGATCGACGAGGTGGTGAAAACCCTGTTTGAAGCGGTGCTGATCGTGATCGTGGTGGTGTTCCTGTTCCTCGGCGCGCTGCGTTCGGTGGTGATCCCGGTGGTGACCATTCCGCTGTCGATGATCGGCGTGATGTTCTTCATGCAGATGATGGGCTACTCGATCAACCTGCTGACCCTGCTGGCCATGGTGTTGGCTATCGGCCTGGTGGTGGACGACGCCATCGTCGTGGTGGAAAACATCCACCGGCATATCGAGGAAGGCAAGACGCCGCTGGACGCCGCCATCGAGGGCGCCCGGGAAATCGCCATGCCGGTGGTGTCGATGACCATTACCCTGGCGGCGGTCTATGCGCCAATCGGCTTCCTGACCGGCCTCACCGGCGCGCTGTTCAAGGAGTTTGCCCTGACCCTGGCCGGCGCGGTGGTGATTTCCGGCATCGTCGCCCTGACCCTGTCGCCGATGATGTGCGCCTTGCTGCTGCGCCACGAGGAAAACCCCAGCGGCCTCGCCCATCGCCTCGATATGATTTTCGAGGGCCTCAAGCGCCGCTACCAACGCATGCTGCACGGCACACTCAATACGCGCCCGGTGGTGCTGGTGTTCGCGGCGATCGTGTTGTGCCTGATTCCGGCGCTGCTGACGTTCACCAAATCGGAACTGGCGCCTGACGAAGACCAGGGGATCATTTTCATGCTGGCCAACGCCCCGCAGCCGACCAACCTGGATTACCTGAGCACTTACACCGACGAGTTCATCGAGATCTTCAAGGCGTTCCCCGAGTACTACTCTTCGTTCCAGATCAATGGTTTCAACGGCGTGCAATCCGGCGTTGGCGGCTTCCTGCTGAAGCCGTGGAACGAACGCAACCGCACGCAGATGGCGATCCTGCCCGAGGTCCAGGCCAAGCTGGGGACTATTCCTGGCTTGCAGATTTTCGGCTTCAACCTGCCGTCCCTGCCGGGGACCGGCGAGGGGCTGCCGTTTCAATTCGTGGTCAACACCGCCAACGATTACGAGTCGTTGTTACAGGTGATGGACCGGGTGAAAAAACGCGCGATGGAGTCCGGCAAGTTTGCCTTCGTCGACGTCGACCTGGCGTTCGACAAGCCTGAAGTCGTGGTGGATATCGATCGCGCCAAGGCGGCGCAGATGGGCGTGTCGATGCAGGACCTCGGCGGAACGCTGGCGACGTTGCTGGGCGAAGCGGAAATCAACCGCTTCACCATTGAAGGCCGCAGCTATAAGGTTATCGCGCAGGTCGAACGGCCCTTCCGGGACAACCCTGACTGGCTGAACAACTATTACGTGAAAAACACCAAGGGCGAGCTGCTGGCCCTGTCGACCCTGATTACCGTCACTGACCGCGCGCGTCCCCGGCAGTTGAACCAGTTCCAGCAGCTCAACTCGGCGATCCTGTCAGGGGTTCCGCTGGTGAGCATGGGTGAGGCCCTGGCAGCCGTGCGGCAGATTGCCCGGGAAGAAGCGCCGGCGGGGTTCGCCGTCGACTACGCCGGGGCCTCGCGACAGTACGTGCAGGAAGGCAGTGCGTTGTGGGTGACGTTTGCCCTGGCGCTGGCGATCATTTTCCTGGTGTTGGCCGCCCAGTTCGAAAGCTTCCGCGATCCGCTGGTGATTCTGGTGACCGTGCCGCTGTCGATCTGCGGCGCATTGATTCCGCTGTTCCTCGGCTGGTCGAGCATGAATATTTACACCCAGGTGGGATTGGTGACGCTGATCGGACTGATCAGCAAGCACGGGATCCTGATCGTCGAGTTCGCCAACCAACTGCGCAAGGACAAGGGCCTGACGCCGCGTGAAGCGGTCGAAGAAGCCGCGGCCATTCGCCTGCGTCCGGTGTTGATGACCACCGCCGCGATGGTGTTCGGCATGGTGCCGCTGATCATCGCCACGGGCGCGGGGGCCGTCAGCCGGTTCGACATCGGTACGGTGATCGCCACGGGGATGTCGATCGGCACGTTGTTTACGTTGTTCGTGTTGCCGTGCGTGTACACGTTGCTGGCCAAACCCGACAAACGCCAGCCCCTGTAGGAGCGGGCACGCTCGCGAGGGTGGTCAACGATGACGTTGGCAGCCTGACACCCTGCGGAGCCTGCTCGCTGATCTTCCCAGCCCAAATAAAAGGCCTCGCATGAGCGAGGCCTTTTATTTGGGCTTCAATCTGGTCAACTCTGCGGCCTCAGTCCTTGAGAAAGTCCGAACATGAACAGCAATAAATCATGATCGGGTTGGGTTGCTACGGATGCCTTGGCAACCCGAGGCATCGGACAACGCGCGTCCCCGCTCACCGAGCTGAGGACTTGCGTGCGGGGCTGCTCCCATGCCGCCACCGCCAGCGAAGCAACTGCCAAGGCTCCTACCAAAAACAAACCTCGCGCAATTTCGAGTTTCATCGCTATAAACCCTTGATAGCGCTGCCAAACGCTGTCTCATAAAAGTAGACGAGTTTTTTCCAGTCCGCCGTACTGAACGACGAATGGCGGCGCAATTGCTTCATGTCATGGGAGGCGGCGCGATAAGCGGTCAAACGCTGACGGCATTTCTCCAGATCGATCAGGGCCACCTCAACCTGGGCCGCATCGCCCTCCCCGGTGACCCGGACGAAAACATGCTTGATGTAGATGCAGCTGTGCTGCCAGCGGCCTTTGTGCATGCGCGCCAGGTTATCCGCCAGGTCCTTCAGGACGCGATCATGCACCACCTCGCCGTAACGCTCGCGACCGCCGCCCGCGTACCAGTGCTGAATTTCCTCGAAACCGTCCAGAGACTTGGTCACCAGCAGTGCACGCCACGAATGGACCGGATCACGCTGCGCACCGCAGAACACGATTTCCGGAACACGAACGCCAATGCGCTTCAAGCCAATGAGTGCATCCTGCTCGCGCAATACCGTCGGCCGACCGAACGGGTGCAGCCAACTGCGGTAGACGTGCCCGGTCTGACGCTTGGCGTAGAACAGTTGCCCATCCTTGCCCTTGACCCGTTGCACGCCACTTTCACCACCGCGACGGACGTTGGGTTCTTCAACCCATTCACCGCGCTGATTCCAGAAATAGTCAAAGCGATCCCCGGAAGGCACTTCCGTTTCAGCCGCACATTGCACTGCCATCCTGTTACCTCTTGCGTAATACGTAAACCCGCCACATGGCATAGAGCGGTATGAAGTCCAATTGTTCCTGAATACGGAAACCCGCCTGCTCGAATTCTTTTTCTACCGTAGCAGCCGGTAACACAAATCTATTTTGGTAACCTTCCTGCTCACGCTTTTGCTCGGAGCGTTTGCGTTTCCAGGCCTTGAAATTGCCGTCCACCCACAGCGACAGGATCACGCTGTCGCGGCTGACACGCTCAAATTCACGCAGAATGGCCAGTCGATGCTCGGCTTCACCAATGTGGTGCATCAAGCGCATGCAAAAAATGCTGTCGACGGCGTTATCAGGCAAGGCAATGTCGAATGCAGAAGTGTGCAAGGGTTGTACCCGTTTCACCACGTCGGCCGGTTGCGCCTGCATGGCGATCTTGACCATCGACTCGGAATTGTCGGCGCCGATGATCACGCGGTTGGGTTTTTCCGCCAGCAATGGCCAGAAACGCCCGGCACCACAGGGCAGATCCAGGACCAGGCCAGGCTCGCCGGCCAGAGTCAGGGCTTTGCGCGCCAATTGCTCGTCACGCCAGTGAGACAACCGGCGCCCTACACCGTCCTGATGTTTGCGCAGGTATTTCTGCGCGTGTTGGTCGTCGTACTTTTCGGAAAAATCGAGCTTGATCGGATTGGTCATCACAAAGACTCCTGTAACTGCTGATGGCAACCACCTTAGGTAGCGCCATGTCAGCGTCAGGTCATGCCTTTGTGAAAAAATCGTCGTGTAAAACCCTGAACTATTTCAAGGTTTTACAACGCTACAGTGCTGGCGGAGGGCCATAATTGCCGGGTGATTCGATCAGCCTACAACCGATGAATCAAGTTCGACCTGAAAACGGCAGCCATTGGGCTCCATGGTGGTCAGGCTAACGCTCCATCCCTGGTTTTCGCAGATCCGCTGCACCAGCGACAGGCCCAGCCCCAAGCCTTCTCCCCGTTTCTCGCCACCGCGCACAAAGGGTTCGAACATCGCTTCGCGCTTTTCTTCAGGGATGCCCACTCCGCTGTCTTCAACCCGGAACCCCGTGGTCGTCAGGGTCAAACGGATGAAACCACGCTCGGTGTAATGCAGTGCGTTACGCAGCAAATTACCCATGACCGCGTGTAGCAAGGTTGCGTTGTAGCACGTAGTGGCCGGGTTGCCCGGCTCGAATATCAGCGTCAGGCCCTTGGTCTCGATCGGCTCGCGCCACAGGCCGAGCAAGCCGTCGGCGACCTGCGCCAACGACTGTTGCGGCCCTGCGCCAGCATCCTCACGCTGGGCCCGGGCCAGCATGAGGAACGTCTGCACCAGCTCGCGCATCTCTTCGCAGGCACGGGCGATACGCTCGACCTGAGCCCGACCGCGCTGGTCAATGCCGGGGTTTTCCAAGAGCAGTTCGCAGGAGCTGGCCAGCACCATCAGCGGAGTACGCAATTCGTGGCTGACGTCGCTGGTGAACAAGCGCTCCCGGGTCAAGGCCTGGCGCAGACGACCGAGGGTGGCGTCGAACGCCACGGCCAGCTCACCCACTTCATCGGCGGCATAGTCCGGAGCCAGCGGTGGCGCCAGCCCCAGCAACTGGTCGCGGTGGCGAACCTGGCGGGCCAGCCGCACCACGGGCGCCATCACTTTGCGCGCCAGGATCCAGCCGAGAAACACCGCCAACACCAGGCTCAGGACGAAGCCCACCAGCACCACCGCGAACAGCACGCGCTCGCGTTCTTCAAAATCGCTTTGGTCCTGCAACAACACATAGTGCCGGCCATCGACCACTTCAACCATCGCGTGGTACGACAGCTGCTCGCGGAACACTTCATGGAACCCCGGTTCGAGATGACGCAAATCCTTAGGCAGCTTGAAGTCGCCCGGCCCGCCGCTGAAATAGAACAGCTGGTCCGGCTCGGGCCGATGACTCCAGTCCGAGACACTGTCCATCAGCAGCAAGCGTTGCAAATCGCCGCCCAGGCCTGCCGAAATCAGTTTTTCTTCCACCAGGTGCACGGTCGCGACAATGCCCATGGCGAACGCCCCGGCGACCAGCGCGCTCATCAGCGCAAAGGCGATGATGATCCGCTGCGCAAGGCTCTGCTTAAACTCCATCACGGCCCTCGGCCAAGCGATAACCCACACCGTGCACGGTTTGCAACAACGGCTTGGCAAATGGCTTGTCGATCACCTGACGCAGTTGATGGACATGGCTGCGCAGACTGTCGCTGTCCGGACAATCATCGCCCCACAAGGCTTCTTCAAGGATTTCCCGGCGCAGGACGTGCGGGCTCTTCTGCATCAGCACCGCCAGCAACTTCAGGCCCACCGGGTTCAGCTTCAGCAAGCGCCCTTCGCGGGTGACCTCCAGCGTGTCGAGGTCATAACTCAGGTCGCCCACCTGCAAGGTGCGACGACCGCCGCCCTGCGCCCGGCGCATCACCGCTTCGATTCGCGCGGCCAGTTCAGACAGGGCGAAGGGTTTGATCAGGTAATCATCGGCACCGGACTTGAAGCCTTGCAGGCGATCGTCCAGTTGATCGCGGGCGGTGAGCATGATCACCGGCGTGTCGCGGCGAGCGTCTTCACGCAGGCGTTTGCACAGGGTGTAGCCGTCGATGCCGGGCAGCATGATGTCGAGCACGATCAGGTCGTAATGTTCGGTGGCCGCCAGGTGCAGGCCCGACAAGCCGTCCTGCGCGCAATCCACGGTATAGCCCTTGAGTCCCAGGTAATCGGCCAGATTGGCCAGGATATCGCGGTTGTCTTCAACCAATAGAATTCGCATGGGCACTCCTCCGTACACAGTAACGGCCGTCTTGGCCCGCGCAGCTTAAGGCCAAGTCGGACTCAGGGCTAGCACCGGCAATCATCGAAATCGATTCAGTCAATAAATGAAGGGGTTAACATGTTTTTCACTGTAGGTTCACACGCTGACTACAGTTCAAGCGCGAGACTCTCGCGCAATTGCGAATAAGGAATGTATACACATGGAGTTTTTAAAGACTGCACCGATGCGTCTTCTGCTGCTCGTCGCAGGCTCGTGGCTGGTGATCTTTCTACTCACCCGAACGCTTTTATTGCTCACTCATCTGGATGAGTCGGGCCATGCTTTCCTGTCGATTTTTGCCATTGGCCTGTTGTACGACCTGGGCTTTATCGCTTATGCCGTGCTACCGATGGGCATTTACCTTTTGCTATGCCCGCCGGGTTTGTGGAACCGCCATGGTCATCGCTGGTTTCTTCAGGCGATGTTGACGGTCAGCCTGTTTGCCATGCTGTTCGTCGCCGTGGCCGAGTGGCTGTTCTGGGACGAGTTTGGCGTGCGCTTCAACTTCATCGCCGTCGACTACCTGGTGTACTCCGACGAGGTGCTGAACAATCTGCTCGAATCCTATCCGATCGGCACGTTGCTGAGTGTGCTCGTCGTGCTGGCGGTGGCCTTGAGCCTCGCCTTGCGCAAACCCTTCAACGCCGCGCTGCGAGCCCCGCTGCCATCGGTGCGCGGGCGTCTGATGAATGCAGTGGCGCTTTTGATCCTGGCGGGATTGAACCTGCAACTGCTCACCCAGGATGCGCCTCGTTCCCAGGGAGGCAATGCCTACCAGAATGAGCTGGCAAGCAATGGTCCGTATCAGTTTTTCGCCGCCTTCCGGAACAACGAACTGGACTACCCACAGTTTTACAGCACCCTGCCACCTGCCGTCGTTGCGCAACAGATTCGAGCCGAGCTGAGTGAGCCCAATGCACGCTTTATCGGCGAAGACCCACAGGATATCCGTCGAGTGATCGATAATCCGGGCGAGCCGCGTAAACCCAACATCATTCTGGTGACCCTAGAAAGCTTCAGCGCGAAGTACCTGGGCAGCAACGGTGATCAGCGCAATTTGACGCCGAACCTCGATGCCTTGCGGAAACAAAGCCTGTACTTCAACAATTTTTACGCCACTGGCACCCGTACCGATCGCGGTCTGGAAGCCATCACCCTGGCGATCCCGCCCACACCGGGACGCTCGATCGTCAAACGTGTGGGCCGGGAAGGTGGATTTGCCAGCCTGGGCCAGCAACTCGGTGCCGTGGGGTACGACAGCGTATTCGTCTACGGCGGGCGCGGTTACTTCGACAACATGAATGCCTTCTTCAGCGGCAACGGCTACCGTGTCGTCGACCAGAGCAGCGTCGATGAATCAGACATTCACTTCAAAAACGCCTGGGGCATGGCAGACGAAGATCTCTACAGCCAGAGCCTGAAACTGGCCGACGCCGATTATGCGAAACAGCAGCCATTTCTGCTGCAGTTGATGACCACGTCCAATCATCGGCCCTATACGTACCCGGATAACCGCATCGATATCAGATCCGGTAATGGTCGCGATGGCGCGGTGAAGTACACGGACTACGCCATCGGCCAGTTTCTGGATCAGGCGCGTAAAAAGCCGTGGTTCGCCAATACGATTTTTGTGTTCGTCGCCGACCACACTGCTGGCAGCGCAGGGAAAGAAGACTTGCCGATCAGCAACTATCAAATTCCCTTGTTCATCTATTCGCCGGCGTTGATCGAGGCCCGTGAATCCGCGCAACTGGCCAGCCAGATCGACCTCGCGCCAACATTGCTCGGTTTGCTGAACCTCGATTATGAGTCGACATTTTTCGGGCGTAACCTGTTACAAGACAATCCGCTGCCGCCAAGAGTGGTGATTGGCAACTATCAACACCTGGGATTGTTCGACGGCAAGGACCTCGCGATTCTGAGTCCGCGCCAAGGGCTACGCCGGCACGATGAAGCGCTGACCGAAAGCCGGGAGTCAAAGGCGATCGTCAGCGACCCATTGATCACCCGCGCAATCACCTATTACCAATCGGCCAGTTATGGCTTTAAACAACAGCTGCTTGGCTGGAGGGCGCTCACGGAGGGCGCCGCACAAGTCAGCGAACGTTAACTGAATCGCCCCGGGCTGATGCCCCGGGGTTTGTTCCAAGCTCAGGATCCATCATGTCATCCACTTCTGCCCGCCCCGCCTCTCGCCCGCTCAATTTCTGGGTGTGCCTGGGTGTTCCCGTTGTTGCGGCGATCATTCTGCTGCTGCTCGAACTGACGTCCCTGGATATGGACCTGGCCACGCTGTTCTACGACCCGACGGCTGGAGACTTCATCGGGCGCCACAGTTATTTCCTCGAAGACATCCTGCATGACCGCGCCAAGCAACTGGTCATTGCCTTCTCGGTGTTCGCCATCCTGGGCTTCATCGGCGCCTTTTTCATCGCGCGGCTCAAACCGTTCAAACGCGAGCTGGGTTGCCTGGTGCTGTCCCTGGGCCTGGCCACGTCCTTTGTCACACCGGTCAAAGCGGTGACGGCGGTGCAATGCCCCTGGAGCCTGGAGCAGTTCGGCGGTCACGAAAAATACAGCGAACTGCTGAGCCCTCGCCCCGCCACCGACAAACCAGGGCGTTGCTGGCCCGGCGGTCATGCGGCGACTGGTTTTACCCTGTTTGCACTGTTCTTCGTGCTGCGGGATCGGCGTCCGCGTCTGGCCCGCAAGGCGTTCATCTTTGCGTTCGCGTTAGGCACGGTGTTTTCCGTGGGCCGGATGATGCAAGGCGCGCACTTCTTTTCGCACAACGTGTGGACGGCGATCTTCTGCTGGCTGATTTGCCTGGGGTCGTATTACTGGATTCTTTACCGTCCGGCTTCCAACGCCAGGAAGGTTGTCAACGCAGAAGCTGTCGGCGTCTGAACCTACGACTCCCACAGGTGACCGCGTTGTTCGGAAGGACGCGGTCTAATGTGGGACCGCGAAGTGGTCCGCGGAAAACCACACCATTTTATGATGGGCATTAAAAAACCCCGCCGGTTTATCACCGGCGGGGTTTTTATGTACGGGGTAAGGCTGGCTTACATCATGCCGCCCATGCCGCCCATACCGCCCATGTCTGGCATACCGCCGCCAGCTGGTGCGTCTTCCTTGATCTCGGCGATCATGGCTTCGGTGGTGATCATCAGGCTGGCAATCGACGAAGCCGCTTGCAGAGCCGAACGAGTCACTTTGGCCGGGTCCAGGATGCCCATCTCGATCATGTCGCCGTATTCGCCGGTGGCAGCGTTGTAACCGTAGTTACCCGAACCCTGCTTGACCTTGTCGACCACAACGCTTGGCTCGTCGCCGGAGTTGGCAACGATCTGGCGCAGTGGCGCTTCAACAGCGCGACGCAGCAACTGGATGCCAACGTTCTGGTCATCGTTGTCGCCTTTCAGCTCCGAGATTGCCTGCAGAGCGCGAACCAGTGCCACGCCGCCGCCAGGTACCACGCCTTCTTCAACGGCTGCACGGGTTGCGTGCAGAGCGTCTTCAACGCGGGCTTTCTTCTCTTTCATTTCAACTTCGGAACCAGCGCCAACCTTGATCACTGCAACGCCGCCGGACAGTTTGGCCAGACGCTCTTGCAGTTTTTCACGGTCGTAGTCGGACGAAGTATCAGCCACTTGCTGACGGATCTGCAGAACGCGAGCCTGGATGTCAGCCTCAACGCCGGCACCGTCGATCACGGTGGTGTTTTCTTTCGACAGGATCACGCGCTTGGCATTACCCAGGTGTTCCAGGGTAGTGCTTTCCAGGCTCAGGCCGATCTCTTCGGAGATAACGGTACCGCCAGTCAGAACGGCGATGTCCTGCAGCATGGCCTTGCGACGGTCGCCGAAGCCTGGAGCCTTGACGGCTGCAACCTTGACGATGCCACGCATGTTGTTCACAACCAGCGTCGCCAGGGCTTCGCCTTCAACGTCTTCGGCCACGATCAGCAGCGGACGGCCGGCTTTGGCAACGGCTTCCAGCACTGGCAGCATTTCGCGGATGTTCGAGATCTTTTTGTCGACCAGCAGGATCAGCGGACCGTCGAGCTCGGCAGTCATGGTCTCTGGCTTGTTGACGAAGTAAGGGGACAGGTAGCCACGGTCGAACTGCATGCCTTCAACAACCGACAGTTCGTTTTCCAGGCCCGAGCCTTCTTCAACGGTGATCACGCCTTCTTTACCGACTTTTTCCATGGCTTCGGCAATGATGTCGCCGATGGAGCTGTCGGAGTTGGCCGAGATGGTGCCGACCTGAGCGATTGCACGGGTGTCAGCGCAAGGCTTGGACAGGGCTTTCAGCTCTTTGACGATCGCGATGGTCGCTTTGTCGATACCGCGCTTCAGGTCCATCGGGTTCATGCCGGCAGCGACGGCTTTCAGGCCTTCGTTGACGATCGACTGAGCCAGAACGGTAGCGGTGGTGGTGCCGTCGCCTGCGTCATCGTTGGCACGGGAGGCAACGTCTTTGACCAGCTGCGCGCCCATGTTTTCGAAACGGTCTTTCAGTTCGATTTCTTTGGCAACGGACACGCCGTCCTTGGTGATGGTCGGAGCGCCGAAGCTCTTCTCGATGATCACGTTACGGCCTTTAGGGCCCAGGGTCGCTTTTACCGCGTCAGCCAGGACGTTGACACCGGCGAGCATTTTCTTGCGGGCGGAATCGCCGAATTTAACTTCTTTAGCAGCCATGATCGATATTCCTTAAATACTTTGTAGTAACGGGAAAATGAGCGAGGGAATCAGCCTTCGACAACAGCGAGGATTTCGCTCTCGCCGATCACCAGCAGGTCTTCGCCGTCAACTTTCACAGTGTTGCTGCCGGAGTAAGGGCCGAACACAACCTTGTCGCCTACTTTTACGGACAGCGCACGCACTTCACCGTTGTCCAGAACTTTGCCTGGGCCTACAGCGAGGACTTCGCCCTGGTTTGGCTTTTCAGCAGCCGAACCTGGCAGGACGATACCGCCAGCGGTTTTCTTTTCTTCTTCGCTGCGACGGACGACGACGCGGTCATGCAGAGGACGAAGCTTCATTGTCGATCTCTCCTAATTGTGGTTTTCATCGGCCGGTGTAGTCCCGGCGGGTTTAACAAATCCGGCAATGCCGGGTGCGGTTCGTCGAGCGAACCGCGGAAGTCTGTCTGGCATGATTGCCAGAAACCTTGCGGTGACCGTTACATAAGGGCGCGTAAGCCTATTACAAGGGCGGGGATCGAAATTTTTTACATCAATGCCCCGAAAAAGGACACGGCACCCGAAGGTGCCGTGCAGGTGAAACGTTTTACTTGGTATCGCGGTGTTCGAATTCGCCTTCGATCACATTGGGTTCGCGACCCAATGGTTCGCGCGGAACAGGGCCACCCCGCGACTGCAGGTCGTCGGCGAACGCACGCTGACGGATCGCCGCCTCTTCGGCGCGCTGGCGCATTTTATTGGCCAGCAGACGACGGGAGATCGGCAACAGCATGATCAGGCCGAGCACGTCAGTCACAAAGCCCGGCAGGATCAACAGCCCCCCCGCCAGGGCCAGCATCAGGCCTTCGAGCATGGTCTGGGCCGGCAGCTCACCGCGGTTCAGGCTTTCACGGGCGCGCAACGCCGTTGCCAGGCCGGCGATACGCAGCACGAACACGCCGAGCATCGAGCCGAGAATGACCAGCAGCAGGGCCGGGAAAAACCCGATCGCCCCGCTCACCTTGACGAATACGAACAGCTCCAACACCGGAAACAGTACAAAGAGCAATAAAAAAGGGCGCATCAAATGGTTCCTCAACGCAAGAATGCCTTGCCAGTCTCCTCTAGATGACGTCGCCGGTTCGTGAATTCAAGCGCCGGCCACTTCATTTTTCGGCCAATGCTCGGCGTGAGCCAGGAAAACCAAGGCTTCCCGGACTTGTGTCGGCGTATTACATGGCGCTGGGAACGGCAGCCAGTAGAGGCCCTGAGCGATGCGCAGGTGCATGCCTTCGCTATCGATCCCGGCCAGTTGTGCCGGTTCGGTTTTCGGCAGGCCGGTGAGCTCGACGTAGTGGGCGATGGCTTTGGCATGATCGGCATTCATGTGCTCGACCATGCTCGCTTCCGCCTTGCCCGCAAACGGATTGGCCAGGGTCAGGTGATCGACCCAGTGAATCGCGCCAAAACCGCCGATGTAACGATGACGCACCGGCTTGAGCACCCAGAAGTCGAAATCGTGGGCCTTGTGATAGTTCTGCGAATCCGGGAAGAAGCGGTAGTAACGCTCGGCAGCGGCGTCGATCGCCGCGACGTCCTGGAGCTGTTCCGCTTCGGCGAGGTAGGTAAGGCGCCCGACGGCCTGCACATCTTCGGCACCGCGCTCGCCGACGAACAGCGAGCATTTCGGGTCTTTTTGCAGATTGTGCGTGTGCTGGGCGATGCGGCTGATCAGGATCAGCGGCCGGCCCTGCTCGTCCAGGCAGTACGGAACCACGGAGCCAAAGGGAAAACCGGGCATCGCCTTGGAGTGCGTCGAAAGCACCCCGCGGTATTCCTTGAGAAGCAATTCTCGGGCATTCTTAGCCGCTTCAACGCTCAATTTTTGACTCCTTATATAGAATCCGTCGAAAAACGGACGGGCGCCTGGTCATCGTTCCAGTGCGTCATCGGGGCAATTCTCGTGTGCATGTCCGGTGCAGATCGAGAGGCCCTCAAAAAGGACGACCACTCCCACCTGCTTCCGGGGCATGCGAATGCAACTCACTGACAAAGTAATCATTATCACTGGCGGTTGCCAGGGTTTAGGCCGTTCGATGGCCGAGTATTTCGCCGGCAAGGGCGCCAGATTGGCACTGGTCGACCTGAACCAGGAAAAACTCGACGATGCCGTTGCTGCCTGCAAGGCCAAGGGTGTCGAGGCCCGCGCCTATCTGTGCAACGTCGCCAATGAAGAGCAAGTGACGCACATGGTCGCCCAGGTGGCCGAAGACTTTGGCGCGATCCATGGCCTGATCAACAATGCCGGGATCCTGCGCGACGGCCTGTTGCTCAAGGTCAAGGACGGCGAGATGACCAAGATGAGCCTGGCCCAATGGCAGGCCGTCATCGACGTCAACCTGACCGGCGTATTCCTGTGCACCCGTGAAGTTGCGGCGAAAATGGTCGAGCTGAAGAACAGCGGCGCGATTATCAATATCTCGTCGATCTCCCGCGCCGGCAATGTTGGCCAGACCAACTACTCCGCCGCCAAAGCCGGCGTCGCCGCGGCGACCGTGACCTGGGCGAAAGAGCTGGCGCGCTACGGCATTCGTGTGGCGGGGATTGCGCCGGGCTTCATCGAAACCGAAATGACCCTGGGCATGAAACCCGAAGCGCTGGAGAAAATGACCGCCGGTATTCCGTTGAAGCGCATGGGCAAGCCGGAAGAGATCGCGCATTCGGCGGCATACATCTTCGAGAACGACTATTACACCGGGCGGATTCTGGAAATGGATGGCGGGTTGCGGATCTAAAGCTACCCCGGAACAAATGTGGGAGCGAGCCTGCTCGCGATGACTGCCTGACATTCAACACATGAGCTGACTGTCCGGCCGCAATCGCGAGCAGGCTCGCTCCCACCGGGGGTTCAGCGCTTACAGATCAATCGTCGCTGATGGTGATGTTAGGCATTGCCTGCGAGACGGCCTCCTGCAACACGATCCGCGCGCCGACGTGACGCGCCAGTTCCTGGTAAACCATGGCGATAGGGCTGTCCGGCTCGGCGATCACCGTCGGTTTGCCACCATCGGCCTGCTCGCGAATGGCCATCGCCAGCGGCAGCGAAGCCAGCAGCTCGACGCCATACTGGCTGGCCAGTTTCACACCGCCGCCCTCCCCGAACAGATGCTCGGCATGCCCGCAGTTGGAGCAAATGTGCACGGCCATGTTTTCCACCACGCCCAGCACCGGAATGTTGACCTTGCGGAACATCTCCACGCCTTTGCGCGCGTCCAGCAACGCCAGGTCTTGCGGGGTGGTCACGATCACCGCGCCGGCCACCGGGACTTTCTGCGCCAGGGTCAGCTGGATGTCGCCGGTGCCTGGCGGCATGTCGATGACCAGGTAATCCAGGTCGCCCCAGGCGGTTTGTGTCACCAGTTGCAACAGCGCACCGGAGACCATCGGCCCGCGCCAGACCATCGGCGTGTTGTCGTCGGTCAGGAAGGCCATGGACATCACTTCGACGCCGTGGGACTCGAGCGGCACGAACCATTTCTGATCCTTGACCTGCGGTCGGGTGCCCTCAGGAATGCCGAACATGATGCCCTGGCTTGGGCCATAGATGTCCGCATCCAGAATCCCGACCTTGGCGCCTTCACGGGCCAGGGCCAGCGCGAGGTTAGCGGCGGTGGTGGATTTGCCCACGCCGCCCTTGCCGGACGCCACGGCCACCACGTTCTTGACGTTGGCCAGGCCCGGAATCTGTGCCTGGGCCTTGTGCGCGGCGATCACGCTGGTGATGTCGACACGGGCACCAGAGACGCCGTCGAGGCCTTCGATGGCCATTTGCAGCATCTGCGCCCAGCCACTCTTGAACAGACCGGCGGCGTAACCCAGCTCCAGCTGGACGCTGACGCGGTCGCCCTGGATGTCGATGTTGCGCACGCACCCGGCGCTGACCGGGTCCTGGTTCAGGTAAGGGTCGGTGTATTGGCGAAGGACGGCTTCCACCGCTGCGCGATTGACGGCGCTCATGGGCAACTCCGATAGCAAGACTGGAAAATCAGGCGGGTATCCTACGCCGGACGCTCATTCGTGGCGAGGGAGCCCGATGCCGACCGGCGGTTGTCGTAACGCGAAACAGGCTCACGGGGTGAAAAATGTGCGCCGGCGCTTTATAGTGGCCGACCTCCGTTTCATCAAGTAGCCGAGCCCCATGTCCGAGCCACGCCAGATCCTCGTCACCAGCGCCCTGCCCTATGCCAATGGTTCGATCCATCTTGGCCACATGCTGGAATACATCCAGACCGATATGTGGGTGCGCTTCCAGAAGCACCGCGGCAATCAATGCATTTATGTCTGCGCCGACGACGCCCACGGTTCGGCCATCATGTTGCGTGCGGAAAAGGAAGGCATCACCCCGGAACAACTGATCGCCAACGTCCAGGCTGAACACAGCGCCGACTTTGCCGACTTCCTGGTGGACTTCGATAACTTCCACTCCACTCACGCCGAAGAAAACCGTGAGCTGTCGAGCCAGATCTACCTGAAGCTGCGCGACGCCGGGCACATCGCCACGCGTTCGATCACTCAGTATTTCGACCCGGAAAAGAAAATGTTCCTGGCCGACCGCTTCATCAAGGGCACCTGCCCGAAATGCGGCACCGAAGACCAGTACGGCGACAACTGCGAAAAATGCGGTGCGACCTACGCACCGACCGACCTGAAGGATCCGAAGTCGGCGATCTCCGGCGCCACCCCGGTGCTCAAGGATTCCCAGCACTTCTTCTTCAAACTGCCGGACTTCCAGGAGATGCTGCAAACCTGGACCCGCAGCGGCACCCTGCAAGACGCCGTGGCCAACAAGATCGCCGAGTGGCTGGATGCCGGGCTGCAGCAGTGGGACATTTCCCGTGATGCGCCGTATTTCGGCTTCGAGATTCCGGACGAGCCGGGCAAGTATTTCTACGTCTGGCTGGACGCGCCGATCGGCTACATGGCCAGCTTCAAGAACCTCTGCGACCGCACGCCTGAGCTGGATTTCGACGCGTTCTGGAACAAGGACTCCACCGCCGAGCTGTATCACTTCATCGGCAAGGACATCGTCAACTTCCACGCCCTGTTCTGGCCAGCGATGCTCGAAGGTGCCGGTTTCCGTAAACCAACCGGCATCAATGTGCACGGCTACCTGACCGTCAACGGTCAGAAAATGTCCAAGTCCCGTGGCACCTTCATCAAGGCCCGGACCTACCTGGATCACCTGTCGCCGGAATACCTGCGCTACTACTATGCGGCCAAACTGAGCCGTGGCGTTGACGACCTCGACCTGAACCTCGAAGACTTCGTGCAGAAGGTCAACTCTGACCTCGTCGGCAAAGTCGTCAACATCGCCAGCCGTTGCGCCGGGTTCATCCACAAGGGCAACGCCGGCGTGCTGGTGGCGGGTAATGCCGCGCCGGAGCTGACTGAAGCCTTCCTCGCTGCAGCGCCAGGCATCGCCGAAGCCTACGAGGCACGCGACTTCGCCCGTGCCATGCGCGAAATCATGGGCCTGGCCGACCGCGCCAACGCCTGGATCGCCGACAAGGCGCCGTGGTCGCTGAACAAACAGGAAGGCAAGCAGGACGAAGTCCAGGCAATCTGCGCACTGGGCATCAACCTGTTCCGCCAACTGGTGATCTTCCTCAAGCCGGTGCTGCCGCTGCTGGCCGCCGATGCCGAGGCGTTCCTCAACGTCGCGCCGCTGAGCTGGGACGACCACGCGACCTTGCTCAGCAACCATCAGCTGAACGAGTTCAAGCCGCTGATGACCCGTATCGACCCGGTGAAAGTGCAAGCCATGACCGACGCCTCGAAAGAAGACCTGACCGCCAGCCAGACCGACACCGGCAAAACCGCAGCGACCGGCAACGGCGAACTGGCCAAGGATCCGCTGTCGCCGGAGATCGACTTCGATGCGTTTGCCGCCATCGACCTGCGCGTCGCGCTGATCGTCAAGGCTGAACACGTGGAAGGTGCCGACAAGCTGCTGCGCCTGACGCTGGATATCGGCGACGAACAACGTAACGTGTTCTCCGGAATCAAGAGCGCTTATCCCGACCCGTCCAAGCTCGATGGTCGCCTGACCATGATGATCGCCAACCTCAAGCCACGGAAAATGAAGTTCGGCATCTCCGAGGGCATGGTGATGGCGGCCGGGCCTGGCGGTGAAGAAATCTACCTGCTGAGCCCCGACAGCGGCGCCAAGCCAGGTCAGCGCATCAAGTAAGGTTCTGCGGCAAACCGGTCCCACAGTCGTGCCTGGCGCGCCTGTGGGATTTTCATGTCTGGCCCACCCTCCGTCCTTGCCGGATAATGCCTAACCTTGTTAGACACGCCACTTTTCCCGGCACGACCATGACTCCGATTGTCCTCACGCTCATCAGCGCCGCCCTGATCAACAACTTCGTGTTGCACTGGCCGCTGGGCGTCGATCCGCTGTTAGGCACCGAGCGGCGTCAGGTTCATGCGCTGGGCATCGCGACGACGTGCCTGATGCTGATCGTCGGCCTGCTCGGCCACGCGCTCTACTATTGGCTGCTGGTGCCGCTGGGCCTGAACTCGCTGCGCCTGTTTGTGTTCTTGCCGCTGAGCGTGTTGTTGATCACGCCGCTGCTGAAGGTAGTGGCGAAGGTATTCTCGACGCTTTCGTTCGAGGGCCTCTGGCCGCTGCTGCTCGGGAATGCCGGTGTTCTGGGGTTGGTCTTGATCGACACCCAGGCAGACAAAGGTTTTTTCTACGCCATGGCCCTGAGTGTCGGTGCCGGGCTCGGTTTCTGGCTGGTGCTCGGTCTGTTCTGCGACTTGCGCCAGCGCACACTTGATAATGATGTTCCCCTGCCCTTTCGTGGCCTGCCGATCGACCTGATCGGCGCCGGATTGATTGCAGTGGCTTTTCTCGGATTCAGCGGACTGATCAAAACATGAGTCTGATTCAACGCATCGACGCCCTGTTGCCGCAGACCCAGTGCGGCAAATGCGGCCACCCCGGATGCAAGCCCTACGCCGAGGGCATCGCAAGCGGCGAGCCGATTAACAAATGCCCGCCGGGCGGCAGCGAAACCATCGCGCAGCTGGCTGAGTTATTGAAAGTACCCGTGCTGGAACTGGACGTCAGTCGCGGCTCGGCCCCGGCGCAAATCGCCTACATCCGCGAGGCCGAATGCATCGGCTGTACCAAGTGCATTCAGGCCTGTCCGGTGGACGCCATCGTCGGCGCGGCAAAATTGATGCACACGGTGATCATCGACGAATGCACCGGTTGTGACCTCTGCGTGGCGCCGTGCCCGGTGGACTGCATCGAAATGCGCCCGTTGCCCCTGGCCAAGGTGCTGCCGATCGTCGGCGGCCTGGCGCCTGGTCCCGAAGCGCAACAGGCACGCGCCGCCAAACGCAATCATGCACGGCTCCGTTTCGAACAACGCAATGCGCGCCTGCATCGAGAAGAACAACAAAAACTCGCCGAGCGTCAGGCCCGGGCCCATCGTGCGGCGCAGCAAAGCGAAGTGACGACGCTCGACCCGGTTCAGGCCGCGCTTGAAAGAGTCCGCGCGCAGAAAGCGGCGAATGCGGATGCCGCGCTAAAAAAAGCCAAGATCGATGTCGCCATGAGCCGCGCGCAACTGAACAAGTCGCTCAAGGCGTTCGGCCATCCGCCGACGTTCGAACAGCAATCGCAACTGATCATCCTGCAACAGCAATTCGAGGCGGCCGAGCACGTGCTGGCGCAGTTGGAAAGCAGCGCAGCGCCAGCCCCGACGCCCGCCGCGCCGGTCAAGGATGCCGACCTGAAACGGGCGAAGATCCAGTTGGCCATGCGCCGTGCCGAGCTCAAGAAAGCGCACAGCAGCGAGGCGCCCGCCGAGCAGATCGAAGCGCTGGAACGTGCACTCGACGACGCCGAAAAAGCGCTGCAGGCCGCCGAGCGTCAGGTGGATGCCCATGTCGCCCGTTGAACTGGTCGACGAGCGCCTGCAACAGGCGATGAAGCTGGTATTGCTGGCCACCGTGCCGGGCATGCTGGTGTTGTTCGGGTTGTATGGCTGGGGGGTGTTGATCAACCTGTTTCTCGCTGGCGCGACCGCGCTGGCCGTTGAAGCGGCGATGTTGAAGCTGCGCAGGCGCGAGCTTCAAGCGACCTTGACCGATGGCAGCGCGCTGGTCAGTGCGACGCTGCTGGCCCTGGCCTTGCCGCCGTATTGCCCATGGTGGCTGACAGTCTGCGCCGCGGCGTTCGCGC
Organism: Pseudomonas sp. 14P_8.1_Bac3; assembly: GCF_025466085.1. Taxonomy (GTDB): domain Bacteria; phylum Pseudomonadota; class Gammaproteobacteria; order Pseudomonadales; family Pseudomonadaceae; genus Aquipseudomonas. Next base: position 110,223 of record NZ_JANLOD010000074.1, on the reverse strand, counting down.
TGCTCGGAAAACAGCTGTACGGCGGCGTCGGGAAAAACCCGTTCAACCCGGCGATGCTCGGTTTCGCGTTGGTGCTGGTGACGTTTCCCCAACAAATGACCCACTGGCCGTCGTCCCACGGCATGGACCTGCTCGGCGGCTTGCAACAGGTGTTCGGTTTCAATCTCGGCCCGACGCCGGATGCCTGGGTCCAGGCCACCGCGCTGGACAGCTTGCGCATCAACAAAAGCCTGACCATGGACGAGCTTTTCGCTGGCAATCCGGCATTCGGTCACTTCGGCGCGCGCGGCATTGAATGGGTCAACCTGGCGTTTCTCGCTGGCGGCGTGTTTCTGCTGCAGCGGCGGGTGTTCAGTTGGCATGCGCCGGTCGGCATGCTGGCCAGCCTGTTTGTCATCAGCCTGCTGTGCTGGAACGGGTCGGGGTCCGATTCCCATGGCTCGCCCGTGTTTCATCTGCTCACTGGCGCGAGCATGCTGGGTGCGTTCTTTATCGTCACGGAGCCTGTGTCCGGCGCAAAAAGCCCCGGCGCCCGCCTATTGTTCGGTGTGGGGGTAGGGTTGCTGACTTACCTCATTCGCACATGGGGCGGTTATCCCGACGGCGTGGCGTTTGCGGTGTTGTTGATGAACCTCTGCGTGCCGATGCTGGACCGGTTTATCGCATCGAGGCAGGAGCGTGTTGCGCCATGAATCGAGCCTCGAGCGTGGTCATTCTGCTGGTATTGGCAGGCCTGGGTATTGGCGCGACTTACCTTGTGCAGCAGCGTAGCGCGCCGCGTATTGCCACCGAACAACGGGCGATCGACAGCCGCAATCTGCTGGATCTGCTGCCCGCCGACAGTTACGACAATCAGCCGCTGGACCAACCGCTGCGCCTCGACAATGTCGTGCTGAGCAACAGCACCTTGCTGGGCGGCTACCTGGCCACCAAGGCCGGCCAACCTGCTGGCGTTTTATTGCGCAGCCAGACCGTGGGCTACGCGGGCAGCATCGAGTTGCTGGTCGCCATCGGCGCCAACGGCAAGTTACTGGGGGTGAAAACCCTGAGGCAATCGGAGACTCAAGGATTAGGCGCGCGGATCGCCGACTGGCCCAATGCCTGGCTCGGCGGCTTTACCGGCAAGTCACGAAACGAACCGGCGGACAATGGCTGGGCGTTGAAACAGGATCAAGGCCAGTTCGACCAGATCGCCGGGGCGACGATCACTTCACGCGCGGTGATCAATGCCATCCACGATGCCTTGCGCTATTTCGATGAACACCGGCAACAGTTGATCGGGGACAACCCCCATGAATAGATCGTCGACCCTGCAGCACTCTCTGATGCTTACTCCGCTGATCGGTGCCACCGACTCATGGCTGACGGCGCTGGGCGTTTGGGTGATGTTTATCGTGGTGATCAGTGCCTATGGCGTCGGCATGGCCGTGTTGCGACCGAAGCTGGTTCCGAACGCACGATTGATTGCCGGTATTCTGCTCGCCGCCACACTGACCAGTTGCGCGGAAATGGCTGCACAAGTCTGGGCGCTTCAGTGGCATCAGCATGCGGGCATCTTTGCCGGATTGATCGCCTTGCAATGTGTCGTCCTGGACCACACCGGTTTTTTCCAGTCAGCATGGCGTGAGCGCCTGCGCCTGTGTGGGCTGTTTGGCGCACTGATGCTGGCGTTGGGCCTGCTGCGCGAATTCATCGGTTATAGCGGTCTGCACCTGGCGACATTGGTCCCGGGTGGCTTCATTCTGTTGGGGCTGCTGATCGCCGCCTGGCAGGCCTGGGCTCGCCCGAATCCCCCACACTGAACGCTTTCGAGGAAACGCACTGTCCATGAATGCTGCAAAACGTCTGGAAATTTTCCGCAGGCTGCATGAAGACAACCCTGAACCGAAGACCGAACTGGCTTATTCCACGCCGTTCGAATTGCTGATCTCGGTGATTCTGTCGGCGCAATCGACCGATGTCGGCGTGAACAAGGCAACGGCGAAGCTCTATCCGGTTGCGAATACTCCAGCGGCTATTTATGCCCTGGGTGTGGCAGGGTTGTCGGAGTACATCAAGACCATCGGCCTGTTTAACAGCAAGGCAAAAAATGTCATCGAGACCTGCCGCTTGCTGGTGGAGCGGCATGGCGGCGAAGTACCGCAGACCCGTGAAGAACTGGAAGCGCTGCCAGGTGTTGGCCGCAAGACCGCAAATGTGGTGCTCAATACGGCTTTCCGCCAGCTGACCATGGCCGTGGACACGCACATTTTTCGGGTCAGTAACCGCACCGGTATTGCGCCAGGCAAGAATGTGGTCGAGGTGGAAAATAAACTGATGAAGTTTGTGCCCAAGGAATACCTGCTCGATTCCCATCACTGGCTGATTCTGCATGGGCGCTACGTCTGCCTGGCCCGAAAGCCCCGGTGCGGCAGTTGCCGCATCGAAGACCTGTGCGAATACAAGCACAAGACTTCGGACGATTGAGGCGCTATTAGGTTTATTGATTTATCGATTGAAAAAATCTTTTTTACCCGCAGAGAGATTGTCGATATAAGGGGCGCCAAAGGCAGTCTTAGCCTGGAGTTAACCTTATGAGCACTGGCAAAGAGCAATTGGACGTAGAAGAGGACTTCATACCCGTTGAAGCCGATGACGCGGAACCGGTGGTTGAAGTGGCAAAGACCAACCTGAGCAAACGCCGCACAATCGACAACCTGCTGGAGGAGCGCCGACTGCAAAAGCAATTGGCCGATTACGATTTTGACCTATGACACCTGAAAGCCTCCCTGACCGGAGGCTTTTTTTTAAGTGCGAAACCCTGGTACCCGCCACTCACCCAGCGCCGTAAATCGTCGGTGCTGTCACACCAGCCCATTGCGTTGAGCCAGTTCGATCAGGTCCACCAGGGATCGCGCATTGAGCTTCAACAAGAGACGGGTTTTGTAAGTGCTGACGGTTTTATTGCTGAGGAACATGCCATCGGCAATTTCCTTATTGGTCTTGCCCCGGGCCAACTGTTGCAAAACCATCATTTCCCGCCCGGACAAACGATCCACCATATCGGCTTCACTGGCATTCCCTAGACTGGAACGCACGGTATGCAATGCTTGATTGGGAAAATAACTGTAGCCCGATAATACGGCCTTTATTGCACTGAGCAACTCAGTGAGGTCCTGCTGCTTGCAAACATATCCAGCAGCGCCTGATTGCATGCAACGCATCGAAAAATGCCCCGGTGCCTGGGAAGTCAATATCAGCACTTTCATTGGCATTGCTGCCGATACCAGGCGTGCTATGACTTCCAGTCCATCCAGCTTCGGTATTCCTATATCCAGGATGACAATATCCGGCATATGTTCACGAGCCAGTTGCAATGCATCCACGCCATTATCTGTTTCTGCAACGACTTCGTAGCCATGACGCTCCATTAGCATACGTACCGCAAGACGAATGACGGGGTGATCATCCACGATCAGCACTTTATTCATGGGCAAGTCCAATTTCGCTGTTCGAATTTTTAGAGCCCGCACAATAGCCTAGTCGTTTCACCCATGGCATGCCGCCCCCCCCGGCCACCCGCAGCGAGAGACATTCCCTACAAATAACGCGGAAACTTCCTACAGGAAATCTTGGAACCTTTGGCAATGGAAACGTTATGTGCCTTATGCCGCCCCACTCTTCAACAATTTTGTGTATCAATTTATAAAAAAGAAAAGCTCATAATAAATCGATAATCGAGACCCGACGTCATTCGCCAGTTGAGCTACCCTTCACAGTAACCGGCATTTGAGCCTTGCACTTCTATCCTTTCATCACACACATAAACGCTTACAGCAAAACACACCGGTTAACTCGCTCACAACAGAAACACTTAGGCCAACTATAAATACATCGTTAATATAAATACCGCACAACTAACCACCCCCACTAACCCAATGAGAAAAAGATCAACTTATATGAGTAAAAAACATGATGAAACCAAAACAAGGCATCACCAACCCCATGACAGTCATCGCAATATTCGCAACACTGTCTGAAACATCGGCCGCCGTTTCCCTGCCCTTTCTCGACGATGAGGAACGGGAGATCTATATCTGGTTCCTGATCAGCTTTCCCTTTTATTTGCTGCTGCTGTTTTTCGCCACGCTCAACTTCAATCACCGATCGCTTTACGCACCGTCCGACTTTGAGAAGGGCAAGCATTTCATCAAAGCCATGGACATCGCTGAACGGCCGGCTGCCGCGCAAGGCCCGCCCAGTGAGGACCTCGTTCGGGAAAGCGGCTCGGTCCAGCACCACATCGAGTTTCCGGAGCGATTGAAGGACCTGCACATCATCGATGCGCGCGGCATGCACGGGAAGATCGGGTTTCGCGAACTGCTGGATCGGATTCACCCCGCCAGGGGCGACACCGCACGAGTGGTCGTGTTTCTCATCACTACCGAATCAGAGAATTTGCTGAAGGAAAGCGCCCTGAAATTTTTCAGGCACGTGAAGAAACGCAGCGGCGTACCGTTTTGCATTACTTACAATTTGAGCTCACAGGACGTGACGTTCATCGATCAATCTCGCCAACCTGACACACAGCGGTCGGTCGCGTTTTAAGATCGAAAGGAGAGCAGCAGGCGGGAATGGCGTTAACAAAACAAGAAAAAAGATGAATCGCAATGTCAGAAAGAAAACCCCTATTTTCAAATTTGTGGCCTTGCCGAAAACAAGGCCACAAATTCCACTAGCGAGTCAGAACCTTCAGAACAGCTTGCGACCCTTGTTCGCTGCGATCCGCATGCGCAAGGCGTTGAGCTTGATGAAGCCCGCCGCGTCGGCCTGGTTGTAGGCGCCGCCATCTTCTTCAAATGTCGCAATGTTGGCGTCGAACAGCGATTCGTCGGACTTGCGGCCAGTGACGATCACATTACCCTTGTACAGCTTCAGGCGCACGACGCCATTTACGTGTGCCTGGGACGCATCGATCATCTGTTGCAGCATCAGACGTTCAGGACTCCACCAGTACCCGGTGTAGATCAGGCTGGCGTACTTAGGCATCAGCTCGTCTTTGAGGTGAGCCACTTCGCGGTCCAGAGTGATCGATTCGATCGCACGGTGAGCGCGCAGCATGATGGTGCCGCCCGGGGTTTCATAGCAGCCACGGGACTTCATGCCCACGTAACGGTTCTCGACGATGTCGAGACGGCCGATACCGTGTTCACCACCGATGCGGTTCAGGGTCGCCAGCACGGTGGCCGGGGACATTTCAACGCCGTCCAGTGCAACGATGTCGCCGTTACGGTAGGTCAGTTCCAGGTACTGCGGCTTGTCGGGCGCGTTCTCCGGGGAGACGGTCCAGCGCCACATGTCTTCTTCGTGTTCGGTCCAGGTGTCTTCCAGCACGCCGCCTTCATAAGAGATGTGCAGCAGGTTGGCATCCATCGAATACGGGGATTTTTTCTTGCCGTGACGCTCGATCGGGATGTTGTGCTTTTCAGCGTAATCCATCAGCTTTTCACGGGACAGCAGGTCCCATTCGCGCCACGGTGCGATCACTTTCACACCTGGCTTCAACGCGTACGCACCCAGTTCGAAACGGACCTGGTCGTTGCCCTTGCCGGTGGCGCCGTGGGAAATGGCGTCAGCGCCGGTTTCGTTGGCAATTTCGATCAGGCGCTTGGCGATCAACGGACGAGCGATGGAAGTACCCAGCAGGTACTCGCCTTCGTAAACGGTGTTGGCGCGGAACATCGGGAATACGAAGTCACGTACGAATTCTTCGCGCAGATCGTCGATGTAGATTTCTTTCACGCCCATGGCCTGTGCCTTGGCGCGGGCCGGCTCGACCTCTTCGCCCTGCCCCAGGTCAGCGGTGAAAGTCACCACTTCACAGTTATAAGTATCCTGCAGCCACTTGAGGATCACCGAAGTGTCCAGGCCGCCGGAATACGCCAGAACGACCTTGTTTACGTCCGCCATGCCATCACTCCACGGGGTTCTACGGAAAGCCGTCGAGTCTACCGGGCATGCAGAATAATTTACAGAGGCGCGACAGCTTATGACGACGAAGCGACAGATTATGTCGAGCGAGCGACGATCATCCCGATATCAGGAGGTCTTCGCCGCGCTCGCCGATACGGTGGCCTGAGGCGCTGGCGCCTCGGTGGGCGCGACCCGCGCGAGGTGCACATTGACCCGACGATTCTTCGCCCGATTGGCCGCCGTGGTGTTGGGGGCCAGCGGATAACGCTCGCCGTGAAAGCGCAGGGTGATCTGCGATTCCTGGACACCATTGGCCTTGAAGAAGTCCATGACCGCCAGGGCCCGACGTCGCGACAGATCACGATTGGTCAGGCGATTGCCGCTGTTGTCGGAGTGCCCGTCGAGCTCGATGTGATTGACCGTTGGGTCGGCCTTCATGAACTCCAGCATCACCTGCAACTGCGCCTTGGCCTGCGCATCGAGTTCGATGCCTTCGCCCGGGAAACCGATCTGCGATTGTTTGACCTGCTCGAAGTTCTTCGGCAGCAGCTTCGCCACGCAGCCCTGGTAATCGTTGAACGCTTTGCTGAACTTCACCGGCAACAGCCGCACTTCCGACACCCGGCCATCGCCGGAATAATGCCGAATGACCGGGCTGCGCCCATCCATCAGGCCACTGATCAAGCGGCCGGCCTGAACCTGTGAACTGTTGAACAGTACATTGCCGCTGCCAATCTGCACCGAACCGAGGTTGATATCACCGCGCCCCGGCTGCCACGGTGCAGCGGCCGCCAACAAGGTCGCCGAACCGCCGCCGACCATGGAGTTGTAGGCTTTCAGACGAAACGTCGCCTGCTCACCGGCGCGGCGCACGAATTCGCCCGAACCGAAATCGGTGATCGGTTGCGTCAGGCGGCATTCGAACTTGTCCCCTTCGACCGTCCACTCAATGTTCTCCAGTCGGGTCTGGAAAGTGAGCGCCATCGCGGGAAGGCTGGCAAACACACTGAACAAGGCTAAATAACGCTGGCGCACGGGAGGCTCCACTGGCTTCGACTGCAAAAAGACCGACATACACCTGATTACGGCGTACCTGTTGGATATCGGACGCTGGCGGCAAAACTTGATAGCGAGTGCCTGAGAGAGTCTTTTCCGGTAGCATTCCCCTCAGTTTGACCCGCCTGGAATCCCCTCATGTCCGACCGCCTGACCCTGCTGCGTCCCGACGACTGGCACATTCATCTTCGCGATGGTGCCGTGTTGACCAATACCGTCGCGGATGTCGCGCGCACCTTTGGTCGCGCCATCATCATGCCCAACCTGGTACCGCCGGTGCGCAACGCCGCTGAAGCCGACGGCTATCGCCAGCGGATTCTCGCTGCACGGCCGGCCGGCAGCCGCTTTGAGCCGTTGATGGTCCTTTACCTCACCGATCGCACCCAGCCCGAAGAAATTCGTGAGGCCAAGGCCAGCGGATTCGTGCACGCCGCCAAGTTGTATCCGGCCGGCGCGACCACCAACTCGGACTCTGGTGTCACCAGCATCGACAAGATTTTCCCTGCACTGGAGGCCATGGCCGAAGTCGGGATGCCCTTGCTGATTCATGGTGAAGTCACCCGCGGCGATGTCGATGTGTTCGACCGCGAAAAAATCTTCATCGATGAGCACATGCGGCGTGTGGTCGAGCGTTTCCCGACGCTCAAGGTGGTGTTCGAACACATCACCACCGCGGACGCCGTGCAGTTCGTCAACGAAGCTTCGGCCAACGTCGGCGCGACCATCACCGCGCATCACTTGCTGTACAACCGCAACCACATGCTGGTCGGCGGGATTCGGCCGCACTTCTATTGCCTGCCTATCCTCAAGCGCAATACACACCAGGAAGCCCTGCTCGACGCCGCCACCAGCGGCAGCGAGAAGTTCTTCCTCGGCACCGACTCGGCACCGCACGCCCAGCACGCCAAGGAAGCCGCCTGCGGTTGCGCCGGTTGCTACACCGCTTATGCGGCGATCGAGCTGTACGCCGAAGCGTTCGAACACCGTAACGCGCTGGACAAGCTCGAAGCCTTCGCCAGCCTCAACGGCCCGCGTTTCTACGGCCTGCCGGTGAACGCCGATCGCATCACCCTGGTCCGCGACGAGTGGACCGCCCCAACCAGCCTGCCATTTGGCGAGCTGACCGTCATCCCGCTGCGCGCCGGTGAAAAACTGCGCTGGCGCCTGCTGGAGGAACACGCGTGAGTGAAGACCATTTCGACGACGAACAGGACGGTCAAGGCGGCGGAGGGGGTTCGCGCCACCCAATGGCCGCTCGCTTCCGTGGATACCTGCCGGTTGTCGTCGACGTTGAAACCGGCGGTTTCAACTCTGCCACTGACGCTTTGCTGGAAATCGCCGCGACCACCATCGGCATGGACGAAAAAGGGTTTGTGTACCCCGATCACACCTATTTTTTCCGTGTCGAGCCTTTTGAAGGCGCCAACATCGAAGCGGCTGCGCTGGAATTCACCGGGATCAAACTCGATCACCCGCTGCGCATGGCCGTCAGCGAAGAAGCGGCACTGACCGATATTTTCCGTGGCATCCGCAAGGCCTTGAAAGCCAACGGTTGCAAACGGGCGATCCTGGTCGGGCACAACAGCAGCTTCGATCTGGGCTTCCTGAATGCGGCAGTCGCGCGCCTGGATATGAAGCGCAACCCGTTTCATCCGTTCTCCAGTTTCGACACCGCGACCCTGGCCGGTCTTGCCTACGGTCAAACCGTGCTGGCGAAGGCCTGTCAGGCGGCGGATATCGACTTCGACGGCCGTGAGGCCCACTCGGCCCGCTACGACACCGAGAAGACCGCCGAGCTGTTCTGCGGCATCGTCAATCGCTGGAAGCAGATGGGGGGTTGGGAAGATTTCGACGACTGATGTGGGAGCGAGCTGCTCGCGATGCAGGCGACGCGGTTTAACATGAAGATCGCGTCATCGTGCATCGCCAGCAAGCCGGCTCCTACAGGGACCTGCGTTTCTCCCGCGCATAAAAAAACCGGCCGCCAGGGCCGGTTTTTTTATGCCTCGAACGCGCGCCTTACAGGGCAGCAGCGTGCTCGGTCAGGTAAGCCGCGACGCCTTCGGTCGAAGCGGTCATGCCTTTGTCGCCTTTTTTCCAGTTGGCCGGGCAAACTTCGCCGTGCTCTTCGTGGAATTGCAGTGCGTCGACCAGACGAACCAGTTCTTCGATGTTACGGCCCAGCGGCAGGTCGTTGATGATCTGCGAGCGGACAACGCCCTTGTCGTCGATCAGGAACGCGCCACGGAAAGCGACGCCGCCTTCGGACTCAACGTCGTAGGCCTTGGCGATTTCGTGCTTGATGTCGGCCGCCATGGTGTAACGGACTTCGCCGATACCGCCATTGTTGACCGGGGTGTTGCGCCAAGCGTTGTGGGTGAAGTGCGAGTCGATCGAAACGGCGATCACTTCGACGTTGCGTGCCTTGAAGTCAGACATGCGGTTGTCCAGAGCGATCAGCTCGGATGGGCAAACGAAGGTGAAGTCCAGCGGGTAGAAGAACACCAGGCCGTATTTGCCTTTGATGGCCGAGGACAGGGTGAAGCTGTCGACGATTTCGCCATTGCCGAGGACGGCCGGTACGGTGAAGTCAGGGGCTTGCTTGCCTACGAGTACGCTCATTGAATATCTCCTGGTGTAAAAACGTGAAGGTCCGGGTTTGCGCCAGCCTGCCACCCTGAGGCGACAGCCCTGTGACACTCCCCCGCTTCATAAGGACCGGCCATCATACACTGCGTTTTTGAGCTGTCCTCAACGGTTTTTTGTCAGCGCGCTAAATTTGCCGCCGCCATGCTTGCTGGCAAATTGCCGTTTAGAAAACCGTTCGTCAGTCACGGCGGCTTATAACGCAAAGCTTTCAGAAACCACTTTGACAATCATTCTCGTTAACATTAAGATCCATCGCAATTGAGTCACAACCAGCGACGGTTCTCACTTATGTATGTCTGCCTCTGCACTGGCGTCACCGACGGTCAAATCCGCGATGCAATCTATGAAGGTTGCTGCAGCTACAAGGAAGTCCGTCAGGCTACCGGCGTAGCCAGCCAATGCGGTAAATGCGCCTGCCTTGCCAAGGAAGTGGTGCGTGAAACCCTGACCAAATTGCAAACAGCCCAGGCTGCGATTCCTTTCCCGGTAGAATTTACTGCCGCATAAATACCTCATTTCAAAAAACCGGACTTCATGTCCGGTTTTTTTATGCCTGAAAATCAATCGGTTACGCCCAAGACGCGGAACACAAACATTCTTATTCCGATTAATTTTCATTTAAGTTTCAATAACTTAGGTTTGACACTCTTAATTGTGCGGCTCAAACTCTGCTTTATAGACAGCTAATACAGGGCGGGACCCCATCATGAAAGGCGACATTACAGTCATCCAGCATCTCAACAAGATCCTTGCCAATGAGCTGGTCGCGATCAATCAATATTTTCTGCATGCGCGCATGTATGAAGATTGGGGCCTGAACAAGCTTGGCAAGCATGAATACCACGAGTCCATCGATGAGATGAAACACGCGGACAAGCTGATCAAGCGCATCCTGTTCCTGGAAGGCCTGCCGAACGTGCAGGACCTGGGCAAGCTGCATATCGGCGAGCACACCCAGGAAATGCTGGAGTGCGACCTGCGGATCGAACGCACTGGCCACGCTGACCTGAAAGTTGCCATCGCTCATTGCGAAACCGTTGGCGATTTCGGCAGCCGTGAACTGCTTGAAGATATTCTTGAATCCGAAGAAGAACATATCGACTGGCTGGAAACCCAACTGGGCCTGATCGATAAAATCGGTCTTGAGAACTATCTGCAATCGCAGATGGGCGACGACGAGTAAGTTAGCGTCCGTCACACTCGAGACAATAAAAAGCCCCGCTCTCTTTTACAGAGGCGGGGCTTTTTAATGCCTGCTTTAAAGCTGTAGGAGCGGATCAGGCTTCGGACTTGTTCGCAGCCGCTGCTTCTACTGCTGCCTTGATGGTGCTTTGCAGCGAACCGTCTGCGGCCATCTCGGTCATGATGTCGCTGCCGCCGACCAGCTCACCACCGACCCACAGTTGCGGGAAAGTTGGCCAGTTGGCGTATTTTGGCAGGTTGGCGCGGATTTCCGGGTTCTGCAGGATGTCCACGTACGCAAACTTTTCACCACATGCCATCACGGCCTGCGCGGCTTTCGCGGAGAAGCCACACTGCGGGGCATTCGGCGAACCTTTCATGTAAAGCAGAATGGTGTTGTTGGCAATCTGCTCTTTAATCGTTTCGATGATATCCATGAAGCACCTCGGCTGAACTTTCCGACTCAAGGGTCGGCACGGTGGCGCATTGTAACGGAAACCCGAGCGCCATGCTCGGTCTCCCCGACAGACTCCATCAAGCCGCCGCCACAGTGACCGGCACACCATTCAGCGCCGCATTACCCGACAACTCATCGAGCTGACATTCGTCAGTCAGGTCATTCGCACTGGAGCCCGGCTGGCCGCTGGCAATCGTCATCTGCACGCCGGGCCGCGAATGGCCCCAACCGTGCGGCAGGCTGACCACGCCTTTCATCATGTCCTCGCTGCCCAGCACTTCCACTTCGATCATGCCGACCCGGGAACTGACCCGCACTCGCTGCCCGTCAACAAGCCCGCGACTGGCCAGATCGTCCGGGTGCATGAGCAATTGATGACGCGGCTTGCCCTTCACCAACCGGTGATAATTGTGCATCCACGAGTTATTGCTGCGCACGTGACGACGACCAATCATCAGCAACTCATCGGCCGCGGGCGCCTGCAACGCGGCGAAGCGCGCCAGGTCGGCAAGGATCGCCGATGGGGCCGCCTGGACGTGCTGGTTAGCGGTTTTAAGGCGTTCAGCCAGGTTGGATTTGAGCGCGCCCAGGTCAACGCCATGGGGATGATCGAACAGGGTGGCCAGCGACAGCTTGTGGTCCGAGGCATCACCATACAGGCCCATGCGCAGACCCCGATCGATCATCTGTGCCGGTGGAATCGTCGGCTTCAACTCTTTGCCGGTCTTCGCCGCAAAGGCCTTGGCCAGCCCGACGAAAATTTCCCAGTCGTGCAACGCGCCTTCCGGTTTGGCCAGGATCGCGCGATTGAACCGGGTGACGTTGCGCACCGCGAACATGTTGAACGTGGTGTCGTAGTGATCGTTTTCCAGGGCCGAGGTCGATGGCAGGATGAGGTCGGCATAACGCGTGGTTTCGTTGATGTACAGGTCGATGCTGACCATGAACTCCAAGCCGTCCAGCGCCTGCTCCAGTTGCCGGCCGTTGGGCGTCGACAGCACCGGATTGCCCGCCACAGTGATCAGCGCGCGGACCTGCCCTTCCCCATCGGTGAGCATCTCTTCGGCCAGGGCCGACACCGGCAACTCGCCGGCATATTCCGGCCGCCCCGAGACACGACTCTGCCACAGATTGAAATGCCCGCCCGAGGTAGACGCCACCAGGTCCACCGCAGGCTCCGTACACAGCGCGCCGCCGACCCGGTCGAGGTTGCCGGTGACCAGATTGATCAACTGCACCACCCAGTGACACAGCGTGCCGAACGCCTGGGTCGAAACCCCCATACGCCCGTAACACACCGCGCTCGGCGCCGCCGCGAAGTCCCTGGCCAATTGGCGGATCTGCTCGGCCGGCACGGCACACAAAGGGCTCATGGCTTCGGCGGTGAACCCCGCGACCGCTTCGCGTACCTCATTCAGACCGTCCACCGGCAAATGGCTGTCGCGGGTCAGGCCTTCGGCGAACAGGGTATTGAGCAGTCCGAACAACAATGCCGCGTCGCCGCCGGGGCGCACGAACAGGTGTTGATCGGCCATCGCCGCGGTTTCGCTGCGACGTGGATCGACCACCACCACTTTGCCGCCCCTGGCCTGAACCGCTTTCAGGCGCTTTTCCACGTCCGGCACGGTCATGATGCTGCCGTTCGAGGCCAGCGGATTGCCGCCGAGAATCAGCATGAAGTCGGTGTGATCGATGTCCGGGATCGGCAGCAACAAACCATGGCCGTACATCAAATGGCTGGTCAGGTGATGCGGCAACTGGTCGACCGACGTCGCGGAAAACCGGTTGCGGGACTTCAGCAGACCCAGGAAATAGTTGCTGTGGGTCATCAGCCCATAGTTGTGCACGCTGGGGTTGCCTTGATATACCGCCACCGCATTCTGTCCGTGGCGCGCCTGAATGTCGGCCAGGCGTTCGGCGACGAGGTTGAAGGCGTCCTCCCACTCGATCGGCTGCCATTCGCTGCCGACCCGCAGCATCGGTTGGCGCAGACGGTCCGGATCGTTCTGAATGTCCTGCAAGGCGACGGCCTTGGGGCAGATGTGGCCGCGGCTGAACGTATCCTGGGCATCGCCCTTGATCGAGGTGATCTGCACCTGGCCATCGGCCTCGGTGGTCTCGATGGCCAGACCGCAAATGGCTTCACACAGGTGGCAGGCACGGTGATGGAGAGTCTTGGTCATGGCCAGTCTCTGTCTTGTTCTGGGCGGTCAATATCGACCGCGGGATCAAAACTATGGCCCGTGCCCCGCCGCCGCGCCAGCGACGTTCATCGTGTGAATCTGCGCCCATCAGCCAGCCGATGGCCGCGCGTGATCAGTTGGAGGGTAACCGCGGTGGCGCCTTCAGCTGGATTTCCTGGATGGTTTCGATCTGCTCATGGGCGACGTGCACGCCGGTGAGCTCGCCGATGATTCGCCAGTGCTCGTCGAGGCCCGAGCTGATAGTCGCCATCCGATCGATCATTCGCCGGCCGGCAGCCTTGGTCACCTCGTCGTTGCTGCGCAATAACTCAAAGGACATCGACGTCACGGAAGCCGTGAGGTGCGTCAGCGCCCGGGCCGTAAGGCCGAGCAGTTCCATGAGTTGCTGTTCTTTGGATTCCATTCAGAAGGCTTCCTGCGTCATTCGTGATGTAGTTATAACCCAGCACATTGCATTAGCAAGTGTTTCAAACGAGGCACAATGCCCTCCAATCCGCAGGATACAGCATCAGAAACCGACCACCACTCACCCATCCCCGTCCGCCTTGATTGCAAAGGCCCGCGAGCCCAGTGTACAAATGCCGGGCTGCTGTCCGGAACCCGACTTCAAACGCGCTGCTGCGGTCACCCCGTAGCCCCTCTGAAATCCTCTAAACACCGTAGCCTATTGGAAAAACGCGACATTTAATGTCAAGATCGCGCCTTCCCTATTTCGTCGCCCCGTGCGGCTTACGCCGCAGGTCTCGCCCGTTGTTCCGTTAAACAAGGCTTTGAGTATCTGCGGTCTGTTGCAAAAAGGTAGTCAATGATGAGCGCAAGGCACTTTCTCTCCCTGATGGATTGCACGCCCGAAGAGCTGGTCAGCGTGATCCGTCGAGGCGTTGAGCTCAAAGACCTGCGTAACCGCGGCGTACTGTTCGAGCCTCTGAAAAACCGCGTGCTCGGGATGATCTTCGAGAAGTCTTCGACCCGCACCCGTATCTCGTTTGAAGCCGGCATGATTCAGCTCGGCGGCCAGGCTATTTTCCTGTCGCCGCGCGATACGCAACTGGGCCGTGGCGAGCCGATCGGCGACGCCGCGATTGTCATGTCGAGCATGCTGGATGCGGTGATGATCCGTACCTTTTCCCACAGCACGCTGACCGAATTCGCTGCCAATTCGCGTGTCCCGCTGATCAACGGCCTGTCCGATGATCTGCACCCGTGCCAGTTGCTGGCTGACATGCAAACCTTCCTCGAACACCGCGGCTCGATCCAGGGCAAGACCGTGGCCTGGATCGGCGACGGCAATAACATGTGCAACAGCTATATAGAAGCGGCGATCCAGTTCGACTTCCAGTTGCGCATTGCCTGCCCTGAAGGCTATGAACCCAACCCTGAATTCGTGGCCAGGGCCGGCGACCGCGTGACCATCGTCCGCGATCCGGAAGACGCCGTGCGCGGCGCCCACCTGGTGAGCACCGACGTCTGGACCTCCATGGGCCAGGAAGAGGAAACCGCCAAGCGTCTGAAGCTGTTCGCGCCATTCCAGGTTAATCGCGCGCTGCTGGATCTGGCCGCCGAGGACGTGCTGTTCATGCATTGCCTGCCCGCCCACCGTGGCGAGGAAATCAGCCTCGACCTGCTCGATGACCCGCGCTCCGTCGCCTGGGATCAGGCAGAAAATCGTCTCCACGCACAAAAGGCCCTGCTCGAATTTCTCGTCGAGCCGGCGTACCACCACGCATGAGCCAGCCATTACTGCTTAACCTGCGCAATCTCGCCTGCGGCTATCAAGACCAGCGCGTCGTGCAGAACCTCAACCTGCATTTGAATGCCGGCGACATCGGTTGCCTGCTCGGCTCTTCCGGTTGCGGCAAAACCACCACGCTGCGGGCGATTGCCGGCTTCGAACCGGTACACGAAGGTGAAATCACCCTGGCCGGCGAGACCCTCTCCAGCGCCGGCTTCACCCTGGCACCGGAGAAACGCCGGATCGGCATGGTGTTCCAGGACTACGCGCTGTTCCCGCACTTGAGCGTGGCCGAGAACATCGCGTTCGGGATTCGCAAGCACCCGCACAAAGACCGCGTCACCGAAGAACTGCTGGAACTGGTCAACCTCAAAGGCCTCGGCAAACGCTTTCCGCATGAGCTTTCCGGAGGCCAGCAACAACGGGTGGCCCTGGCCCGCGCCCTGGCGCCGGAGCCGCAATTGCTGCTGCTCGACGAACCATTCTCCAACCTCGACGGCGAACTGCGGCGCAAGCTCAGCCACGAAGTGCGCGACATCCTCAAGGCCCGCGGCACCAGCGCGATTCTGGTGACCCATGACCAGGAAGAAGCCTTCGCGGTCAGCGATCATGTCGGCGTGTTCAAAGAGGGTCGTCTTGAACAGTGGGACACGCCGTACAACCTGTATCACGAACCTCAGACACCTTATGTCGCCAGCTTCATTGGCCAGGGTTACTTCATTCGCGGCCAACTGAGCAGCCCGGAATCGGTGCAGACCGAGCTGGGTGAACTGCGTGGCAACCGGGCCTACACCTGGCCGATGGGTGGCGCGGTGGATGTGCTGCTACGGCCGGACGACATCGTCTATGCACCGGACAGCAGTTTGAAGGCACGGATTGTCGGCAAATCGTTTCAGGGCGCATCGACGCTGTATCGCTTGCAGATGCCGACCGGCGCGCAGCTGGAATCGATTTTCCCGAGCCACATCGATCAGCAGGTCGGGGCCGAAGTCGGCATTCGGGTAGCGGCTGAACATCTGGTGTTGTTCCAGGCGTCCGGCAGCGTGGCGGCGCAGATTCCAGCGGTTGAGGCGGGTGTGCGGCGGTACAGCACGGCGGGTTGATCGACGGATCACCCTGCCCGCGATAGAGTGAGTCAGGCGCCCGTGATGTTGACTGACGTCCGCTATCGCGAGCAGGCTCGCTCCCACTTAGATCCGGGTTATCCGAGCATCAGCGTTCCGCTGGCCACCAGCGTCGCATTCCCGCCGATCTTCACCCGATCCCCTTCCAGCCGACAAAACAGCTCACCACCGCGATTCGAACATTGATAGGCCGTCAGGCTCGACTTGCCCAGACGCTTCGACCAATACGGAATCAGGCTGCAGTGGGTCGACCCGGTCACCGGATCTTCGTTGATACCGATCGCCGGCGCGAAGTACCGCGAGACAAAATCATGCTGGCTGCCCTTGGCGGTCACGATTGCGCCCAGCCACGGCAATTTCGCCAAGGCGATCATGTCCGGTTGGCAGTCCAGCACAGCCTGCTCGGACTCCAACACCACGAACAATTCATTCGAACCCAGCACATCGACCGCCTCGACGCCCAGTGCGCGCTCGACATCCAGCGTAACGCCGACTTCCGACGGTTCGATGGACGGGAAGTCCAGCCATAGCCGCTCGCCTTCGCGACTTACGCTCAGCGGACCGGACTTGCAGATGAAGTCCAGGCGTTCCGCGGGCTCTTTATAGATTTCAAACAGCACATAAGCGCTGGCCAGCGTGGCATGCCCGCACAACGGCACCTCGGTGGTCGGGGTGAACCAGCGAATGTGCCAGCCCTGCCCTTCACGCACCACAAAGGCGGTTTCGGCGAGGTTATGCTCCGCGGCGATTTTCTGCATCAACTCGTCGGCGAGCCAGGCATCGAGTCGATAAACCATTGCCGGATTGCCACTGAAGGGCCGATCGCTGAACGCATCGACCTGATGAAACTCAAGCTGCATGACTTCTCTCCTGATTCAGGCACGGCCGATGTCGGCAAACTTCGCCTGGGTATGTTCCGCCAGCACCGCGGGGGCCAGTTCCACTTCGAGGCCGCGCCGACCGGCACTGACAAAAATGCTGGCGAACGGCTGGGCCGAATGGTCGATGAATGTGCGCAAACGCTTCTTCTGCCCCAGCGGGCTAATGCCGCCCAAGAGATAACCCGTGGAACGTTGCGCGGCGGCAGGGTCGGCCATTTCGACTTTTTTCACCCCGGCTGCGTGAGCCAGGCCCTTCAAGTCGAGACTTCCGACGACCGGCACCACGGCCACCAGCAATTCACCTTTCTCGCTGGCCGCCAGCAATGTCTTGAATACTTGCGCCGGGTCGAGCCCCAGTTTCTCTGCGGCCTCCAGCCCGTAGGACGCTGCCTTCGGATCATGTTCGTAACTGTGCACGCGATGTTCGGCACGAACTTTTTTCAACAAATCCAATGCGGGGGTCATGACAACTCCAGACGGGTCGGGCAGCAAAAATACTGCGTCCGATTCTAGGTCATTGCTTGCCAAAAGGCTCTATGACGGCAGCATTTACGCTAGCTCACGCCATTACTTACCGCTCGTCAGCGTCCACATGGGCCGCCAAACAAAACGATCATTCACGTGACTAATAGTTCGAATGTGACTGACGGTTCACTTTCGACCTTTGACAGCAGTGTTTCTTGTCTATATTTTTTCGAATCTGAATACCGTTCAAAGTAACAAGCG
Source organism: Pseudomonas sp. 14P_8.1_Bac3 (assembly GCF_025466085.1). Lineage (GTDB taxonomy): Bacteria > Pseudomonadota > Gammaproteobacteria > Pseudomonadales > Pseudomonadaceae > Aquipseudomonas. The sequence goes on along the minus strand of NZ_JANLOD010000074.1, from coordinate 92,260 downwards.
GCACGCCGCCGTAAACCCGGAATCAGGATGGGGATCCTGCTTCGGTGAAAATCGCGCTTTGGCCATGACGAAAAAAGCGCCCGACAACAAAAACAAGAGGTTTTGAATGACAACTGCTTTACAACAACCGTCGCTCTCCAGCCAATGCATGGCCGAGTTTCTGGGCACCGCACTGCTGATCTTTTTTGGTACCGGTTGTGTTGCCGCGCTCAAGGTCGCGGGTGCCAGCTTCGGCTTGTGGGAAATCAGCATCATCTGGGGCGTCGGCGTGAGCATGGCGATCTACCTGACCGCCGGCGTTTCCGGCGCCCATCTCAATCCTGCCGTCAGCATCGCCCTTAGCATTTTCGCCGACTTCGAAAAACGTAAACTGCCTTTCTATATTTTTGCCCAGGTGGCTGGCGCCTTCTGCGGCGCGTTGTTGGTTTACACGCTGTATAGCAACCTCTTCTTCGATTACGAACAAACCCATCATATGGTTCGCGGTACTCAGGCCAGCCTCGAATTGGCCTCGGTGTTCTCCACCTTCCCCAATCCGGCCCTCTCCACTGCCCAGGCCTTCCTGGTTGAAGTGATCATCACCGCGATCTTGATGGGCGTGATCATGTCTCTGACCGACGACAACAACGGCTTGCCTAACGGGCCGATGGCGCCTTTGCTGATCGGTCTGCTGATCGCAGTGATTGGCAGTTCGATGGGGCCGTTGACCGGTTTCGCGATGAATCCAGCCCGCGACTTCGGTCCCAAGCTGATGACTTTCTTCGCTGGCTGGGGTGAAATTTCCCTCACCGGTGGACGCAATATTCCGTACTTCCTGATTCCGATTTTTGCACCGATTGTCGGTGCCTGCCTCGGTGCAGCGGCGTATCGCGGGCTGATCGCCCGCCATCTGCCAGGCACCGAACCTGCTACAAAGGACGCAACACCGGCCATTGACGGCAAACCAAGAACTTCTTGATACCGTAGGCGCGTGATCCTGCCCATTTTGGTCCCGCGCCTGACCTCACTCCCTTATTTCGTCCAAGGCAATCGACATGACCGATATTCAGAATAAGAACTACATCATTGCCCTCGATCAGGGTACGACCAGCTCCCGCGCGATCATTTTCGACCGTGACGCCAATGTGGTGTGCACCGCCCAGCGCGAATTCGCCCAGCATTACCCGCAAGCCGGCTGGGTCGAACACGACCCGATGGAAATCTTCGCCACCCAAAGCGCCGTGATGGTCGAGGCCCTGGCGCAGGCCGGTCTGCATCACGACCAGGTCGCGGCCATCGGCATCACCAACCAGCGCGAAACCACCGTGGTCTGGGACAAGACCACCGGCCGCCCGATCTACAACGCGATCGTCTGGCAGTGCCGGCGCAGCACCGAAATCTGCCAGCAACTCAAGCGTGATGGCCACGAGCAATACATCAGCGAGACCACGGGCCTGGTGACCGACCCGTACTTCTCCGGCACCAAGCTCAAGTGGATCCTCGACCACGTCGAAGGCAGCCGTGAACGGGCGCGCAAAGGTGAACTGTTGTTCGGCACCGTCGACAGCTGGCTGATTTGGAAATTTACCGGCGGCAAGGTGCACGTCACCGACTACACCAACGCCTCGCGCACGATGCTGTTCAACATCCACTCCCTGGAGTGGGATGCAAAGATGCTGGAGGTGCTGGATATTCCGCGCGAGATGCTGCCGGACGTTAAATCGTCCTCGGAAATCTACGGCCACACCAAAAGCGGTATCGCCATCGGCGGCATTGCCGGCGACCAGCAAGCCGCCCTCTTCGGCCAGATGTGCGTCGAGCCCGGCCAGGCGAAAAACACCTACGGCACCGGTTGCTTCCTGCTGATGAACACCGGCGACAAAGCGGTGAAGTCCAAACACGGCATGCTGACCACCATCGCCTGCGGCCCGCGCGGCGAGGTGGCCTACGCACTGGAAGGCGCAGTGTTCAACGGCGGTTCGACCGTCCAGTGGCTGCGCGACGAACTGAAGATCATCAACGACGCCCACGACACTGAATACTTTGCCAACAAGGTCAAGGACAGCAACGGCGTGTACCTGGTGCCGGCGTTCACCGGTCTGGGCGCGCCCTACTGGGACCCGTATGCCCGCGGCGCACTGTTCGGCCTGACCCGTGGTGTACGCGTCGACCACATCATTCGTGCCGCGCTGGAGTCGATTGCCTACCAGACCCGCGACGTGCTCGACGCCATGCAACAGGACTCTGGCGAACGCCTGAAAGCCCTGCGCGTGGATGGCGGCGCGGTCGCGAACAACTTCCTGATGCAGTTCCAGGCCGACATCCTCGGCACTCATGTGGAGCGTCCACAAATGCGTGAAACCACGGCGCTGGGCGCGGCTTACCTCGCGGGTCTGGCGTGTGGCTTCTGGGGCAGCCTGGAAGAGTTGCGCGGCAAAGCCAGAATCGAGCGCGAATTCGAGCCGACGCTGGACGAAGCCGCCAAGGAAAAACTCTACGCCGGCTGGAAAAAAGCCGTCAGCCGCACCCGTGATTGGGAACCGCACGAAGGCGCTGAATAAGCCACGCACCGGACAGGTATCCGGTTGTAACTGGTCGGGAGCGGATTCCTGCGGCATCATGGGCAAATTTTGCACGGCAGCCCAAAGGAAGCCCCATGAATCTGCCTCCCCGTCAGCAGCAAATCCTTGAACTGGTTCGCGAACGCGGCTACGTCAGCATCGAAGAAATGGCCACGCTGTTCGTCGTGACACCGCAGACCATCCGCCGCGACATCAATCAGCTCGCGGAAGCCGATTTGCTGCGTCGCTACCATGGCGGTGCAGCCTACGACTCCAGTGTCGAAAACACCGCCTACGCCATGCGCGCCGACCAGATGCGCGATGAAAAGCAGCGCATCGGCGAAGCCATCGCGGCACAGATTCCCGACCACGCCTCGCTGTTCATCAATATCGGCACCACCACCGAATCGATTGCCCGGGCGCTACTCAACCATAATCACCTGAAAATCATCACCAATAACCTGCACGTGGCCTCCATGCTCAGCGCCAAGGACGATTTCGACGTGCTGCTGACCGGTGGCAATGTGCGGCGCGACGGTGGTGTGGTCGGTCAGGCGAGCGTCGACTTCATCAATCAGTTCAAGGTCGACTTCGCCCTGGTGGGTATCAGCGGCATCGATGAAGACGGCAGCCTGCTGGACTTCGATTATCAGGAAGTGCGGGTGTCCCAGGCGATCATCGCCAATGCGCGGCAGGTGATTCTGGCGGCGGACTCCAGCAAATTCGGGCGCAACGCCATGATTCGATTGGGGCCGATCAGTTTGATCGATTGCCTGGTCACTGATCAGCCGCCGGTTCCGGCGCTGGCGCAATTGCTGAGCCAGCACAAGATTCGGCTTGAGGTCGTTTAACTGCTTTAAAACCTTCCGTGTAGGAGCTGGCTCGCTGGCGGTGGCGTAATTGAGGACGCCATCGCCAGCAACCCGGCTCCTACAGTATGTGCACCTCCGCGTTTCCTATTCCTCTTCCGCTAATGTTCGGAAATTTTCCTTTAGCCGCCCTTCGATGAGTATTTTCAATCGAAGTCAGCTGGCTGTGCGCGTGTTTATGGGCTACCATTTTCGCAAATGAACATAAATGTTCGAATTCAAATACCGAAAATGCCCCGAGGCCAGCCGATGTCCACTTCTACCTTACCTACGCCCCCTCTCGCTGAGGTCTACGACGTTGCCGTCATCGGCGGCGGGATCAACGGCGTGGGGATCGCAGCAGACGCCGCTGGCCGCGGTCTCTCGGTGTTCCTTTGCGAAAAAGACGATCTGGCCAGCCATACCTCGTCGGCCAGCAGCAAGCTGATCCACGGCGGCCTGCGCTACCTCGAACACTACGAATTTCGCCTCGTGCGCGAAGCCCTCGCCGAGCGCGAAGTGCTGCTGGCCAAGGCGCCGCACATCGTCAAGCAGATGCGCTTCGTACTGCCGCATCGCCCGCACCTGCGGCCGGCCTGGATGATCCGCGCCGGCCTGTTCCTTTATGACAACCTCGGCAAACGGGAAAAACTGGAAGGTTCGAAAAGCCTGAAGTTCGGCCCGGACAGCCCGTTGAAAAGTGAAATCACCAAAGGCTTCGAATATTCCGACTGCTGGGTCGACGATGCGCGCCTGGTGGTGCTGAACGCCATGGCCGCCCGCGAGAAAGGCGCCCATGTGCATACGCAAACCCGTTGTGTCAGCGCTCGCCGCACCAAAGGCCTGTGGCACCTGCACCTGGAACGCGCCGATGGCAGCCTGTTTTCGATCCGCGCCAAGGCGCTGGTGAATGCGGCCGGTCCCTGGGTCGCCAAGTTCATTCGGGATGACCTGAAGATGGAATCGCCGTACGGCATCCGCCTCATCCAGGGCAGCCACTTGATCGTGCCGAAACTTTACGAAGGCGAACACGCGCACATCCTGCAAAACGAAGATCAGCGCATTGTGTTCACCATTCCGTACCTGAACCACTTCACCTTGATCGGCACCACCGACCGCGAGTACACCGGTGATCCGGCCGCCGTGGCAATCACCGAAGGCGAAACCGATTACCTGCTGAAAGTGGTCAATGCCCACTTCAAGAAGCAGATCAGCCGCGACGACATCCTGCACAGCTATTCCGGGGTGCGTCCGCTGTGCAACGACGAATCCGACAATCCATCGGCCGTCACCCGTGACTACACCCTGGCCTTGTCCGGTTCCGGTGAAGAAGCGCCATTGCTGTCGGTGTTCGGCGGCAAGCTGACCACCTACCGCAAACTGGCCGAATCGGCGCTGGCGCAACTGGCCCCGTACTTCACCCACATCAAGCCAAGCTGGACCGCGACGGCGACCTTGCCCGGCGGCGAGGACATGACCACCCCACAGGCACTGAGCTCGCGGATCCGTGACCAGTTCGACTGGGTGCCGACCGAGATTGCCCGGCGCTGGGCCACCACCTACGGCAGCCGCACCTGGCGCATGCTGGACGGCGTGCAGAACCTCGATGACCTGGGCGAGCACATCGGCGGCGGTCTCTACACCCGCGAAGTCGATTACCTGTGCAGCGAGGAGTGGGCGACCAGCGCTCACGACATCCTGTGGCGGCGCAGCAAGCTGGGCTTGTTCACCACCCCGGCAGAACAGCAGAAACTCGCGGATTACCTGAGCAAGGTCGAGCAGAAGCGCAGCAAGATCGAAGCGGCCTGATCGGGAATCCGGTTGACGAAAAGCCCCTGAATCTCGCGATTCAGGGGCTTTTTGTATTCTGAGCAGCCCCCCCCTTCTCTGTGAGAGGTGTTGGCACCAGGACTTTCGTTCGGTTTTCCGAACGCGACCCGGCGGTTGATTCGGATAACCGGATACCCCGCCCGCAAAAAACCCGCCAAAAATATTTAATACCCTTATAAATCAACGACATGACTCCTACCACCTGGCCTGGCACGAGTCATGCTCTACACTCTTCGACGAATGCTTGTTACGCCAACCCTGATGGAGCCGGCAGACATTCGCAGCACAAAAGGGCCGACGAACTGGCTCCATAAAAAAAACAATGTCGAGGAAAATTTGATGCGCATCGTTCCCCATATCCTGGGCGCAGCCATTGCTGCCGCTCTGATCAGCACTCCAGTTTTCGCCGCCGAACTCACCGGCACGTTGAAGAAGATCAAAGAGTCCGGTGTCATCACCCTCGGACATCGTGACGCTTCCATTCCGTTTTCCTACATCGCCGACGCTTCGGGCAAACCGGTTGGCTACTCCCACGACCTGCAGCTGAAAATCGTCGAAGCGATCAAGAAAGACCTTGACCTGCCGAACCTTCAGGTCAAATACAACCTGGTCACCTCGCAAACCCGTATCCCGCTGGTGCAGAACGGCACCGTGGACGTCGAGTGCGGTTCCACCACCAACAACGTCGAGCGTCAGCAGCAAGTTGACTTCTCCGTTGGCATCTTCGAAATCGGTACCCGCCTGCTGTCCAAGAAAGGCTCGGCGTACAAGGACTTTGACGATCTGAAAGGCAAGAACGTCGTGACCACCGCCGGCACCACCTCCGAGCGCATCCTCAAGTCGATGAACGCTGACAAGCAGATGGGCATGAATGTCATCTCCGCCAAAGACCACGGCGAGTCCTTCCAGATGCTGGAATCGGGCCGCGCCGTCGCGTTCATGATGGACGACGCCCTGCTGGCCGGCGAAGCCGCCAAGGCCAAGAAGGCGGATGACTGGGCCGTGACCGGTACTCCACAGTCCTACGAAATCTACGGCTGCATGGTGCGCAAGGGCGACGAGCCGTTCAAGAAGGCTGTGGATGACGCGATCATCGCTACCTACAAATCCGGCGAAATCAACAAGATCTACGACAAATGGTTCATGCAGCCAATCCCGCCAAAAGGCCTGAACCTGAACTTCCCGATGAGCGACGAGCTCAAGGCCCTGATCGCCAATCCGACCGATAAAGCGGCTGACGACAAGAAATCCTGATTCCTGACTAACCTTATCTCCTGAGAGGGCCCTGCCCTTTCAGGAGTTGTCACTCCCTGCTGGCATTTTTCTGGAAACACTCGAACCGGTGGCTGTCGAGCCGCTCGTGTGTGCTCGACCATCCGGTCGGGGCGGGAACGGAGCTTCCCCAGGCGGGCACTTTGTACATCGATCGACTGAGGGGAGACCCTGATGAATTACAACTGGGACTGGAGCGTGTTCTTCAGGTCCACCGGGGTGGGCAGCGAGACTTATCTCGACTGGTACATCTCCGGTTTGGGCTGGACCATCGCCATTGCCGTCGTGGCCTGGATCATTGCCTTGATGCTGGGCTCGATTCTGGGCGTCATGCGCACCGTACCGAATCGCGTCGTATCGGGCATCGCGACCTGCTACGTCGAACTCTTCCGTAACGTGCCACTGCTGGTGCAGCTGTTCATCTGGTACTTCCTGGTGCCCGACCTGCTGCCGCAAAACCTGCAGGACTGGTACAAGCAGGACCTGAACCCGACCACGTCGGCCTACCTCAGCGTCGTCGTGTGCCTGGGTCTGTTCACCGCCGCACGGGTTTGCGAACAAGTGCGCACCGGCATCCAGGCGCTGCCCCGTGGCCAGGAAGCCGCCGCGCGCGCCATGGGCTTCAAGCTGCCGCAGATCTACTGGAACGTGCTGCTGCCCCAGGCTTACCGGATCATCATCCCGCCGCTCACCTCGGAATTCCTGAACGTGTTCAAGAACTCCTCGGTCGCCTCGCTGATCGGCCTGATGGAGCTGCTCGCGCAGACCAAACAGACCGCCGAGTTTTCCGCCAACCTGTTCGAAGCCTTCACCCTGGCAACCCTGATCTATTTCACCCTGAACATGAGCCTGATGCTGCTGATGCGCGCGGTCGAGAAGAAAGTCGCCGTACCGGGCCTGATTTCCGTAGGGGGTAAATGATGGAATTCGATTTCTCGGGCGTCATCCCGTCCCTGCCGGGTTTGTGGAACGGCATGATCATGACCCTGCAACTGATGGCGCTGGGCGTCGTCGGCGGGATCATCCTCGGCACGATTCTCGCGCTGATGCGCCTGTCCCACAGCAAGCTGCTGTCGAACATCGCCGGTGCCTACGTCAACTATTTCCGTTCGATCCCGTTGCTGCTGGTTATCACCTGGTTCTACCTGGCGGTGCCGTTCGTGCTGCGCTGGATCACCGGCGAAGACACCCCGATCGGTGCGTTCACCTCGTGCATCGTGGCGTTCATGATGTTCGAAGCCGCGTACTTCTGCGAAATCGTCCGGGCCGGCGTGCAGTCGATCCCCAAGGGCCAGATGGGTGCCGCGCAGGCCCTGGGCATGACGTATGGCCAGATGATGCGCCTGATCATCCTGCCGCAAGCGTTCCGCAAGATGACGCCGCTGTTGCTGCAGCAGAGCATCATCCTGTTCCAGGACACCTCGCTGGTCTACGCGGTCGGCCTGGTGGACTTCCTCAATGCCTCGCGCGCCAGTGGCGACATCATCGGGCGCTCCAATGAGTTCCTGATCTTCGCAGGGCTCACGTACTTCACAATCAGCTTTGCCGCCTCGCTGCTGGTCAAGCGTCTGCAAAAAAGGTTTGCCGTATGATCTCTATCAAGAATGTCAACAAGTGGTATGGCGACTTCCAGGTACTGACTGACTGCAGCACCGAAGTCAAGAAAGGCGAAGTGATTGTGGTGTGCGGGCCGTCCGGCTCCGGCAAATCCACCCTGATCAAATGCGTCAACGCGCTGGAGCCGTTCCAGAAAGGCGACGTGGTGGTCGATGGCACATCCATTGCCGACCCGAAGACCGACCTGCCGAAACTGCGTTCGCGCGTCGGCATGGTGTTCCAGCATTTCGAGCTGTTCCCGCACCTGACCATCACCGAAAACCTGACCATCGCGCAGATCAAGGTGCTGGGCCGCAGCAAGGAAGAAGCCACCAAGAAAGGTCTGCAACTGCTGGAGCGCGTTGGCCTCTCGGCACACGCACACAAGCATCCGGGGCAGCTCTCCGGTGGTCAGCAGCAGCGCGTGGCGATTGCCCGTGCGCTGGCGATGGACCCGATCGTCATGCTGTTCGACGAACCGACCTCGGCGCTGGACCCGGAGATGGTCAACGAAGTGCTCGACGTGATGGTGCAACTGGCCCACGAAGGCATGACCATGATGTGCGTGACCCACGAAATGGGCTTCGCCCGCAAAGTGGCGGACCGGGTGATCTTCATGGACGCGGGCAAGATCATCGAAGACTGCAAGAAAGAGGACTTCTTCGGCGACATCAGCCACCGCGCCGAGCGTACACAGCATTTCCTCAACAAGATTCTGCAGCACTAAGAACACCGTTCCCCAGGGTGGGAGCGGGCTTGCTCGCGAAGGCGGTGTGTCAGTCACATCAATTCTGAATGTGAGGCCGTCTTCGCGAGCAAGCCCGCTCCCACAAGGGGTCCGTGGTGAGCTTCGGATTTGTGTTGTGGTTGACCCAAGGCATCTGTGATGAAATGCGACCCCACTCTCTATCGCGCCGCGCCGCCATCACTCGCCGTGAAACCCCGTCTGATTCGCCACTTGTTCCTGCCGCCGCTGGTCATCGCCTTGATGATCGGTCTGGGTTTTGCCGGCTTCTGGATCAGCGAGCACTATGGCATCCGCAGCCTCAGCGAGAACGGCCAGCGTCAGCTCGAACTGCACGCCCGCGCCGTCGAAAGCGAAATCAGCAAATACACCTACCTGCCCAGCCTGCTGGAACTTGAATCCAGCGTATCGACGCTATTGGCCGACCCGACGCCGGAACATCGGCAGACCGTCAACGATTACCTCGAAGGCCTGAACCGGCGCAGCCGTAGTCGGGCCATTTACGTGATGGACACCACCGGCCGCGTCATGGCCACCAGCAACTGGCGCGACGTCGACAGTTACCTCGGTGAAGACCTGTCTTTCCGTGCCTATTTCCAGAACGCCGTTCGTGGCCAGCCGGGCCGCTTCTACGGTATCGGCAGCACCAACGGCGAACCCGGTTATTACCTGGCCCACGGCCTGGAAGAACACGGCAAGATCATCGGCGTCGCCGTGGTCAAAGTCCGCCTCGAAGCCCTGGAAGAACGCTGGCAGCGGGCGCGCCTGGAAGCCTTCGTCAGCGACGAAAACGGCATCATCATTCTGTCCAGCGATCCGGCACGGCGGCTGAAGTCGGTGATTCCGTTAAGCGACGAGACCAAGGAGAAACTCGCCCGCAGCCTGCAGTATTACTGGTTCCCACTGAACGAGCTGCAACCGCTGGCCCGGGAAAGACTGGCCGAAGGCGAGGAAAAACTCACCTTCCCCGCCAACAGCGAAGTGGAGTCCGACGAAGAGGACATCAGCTATCTCTCGCAGACCCGCCCGCTCAGCGACACGCCGTGGAATTTCACCCTGCTGACGCCGTTGCAGGACTTGCGCCGCGAAGCGATCAACCAAGGGATTCTGGTCGCCGTGGCGTTTGCCCTCGTGGCCTTCCTGCTGATCGCCTGGAACGAGCGGCGCAAGGTGATTGCCACCCGTCTCGCCGCCCGGGAAGCCTTGCAGGAAGCCAACAGTCAACTGGAGCGTCGGATAACCGAACGCACCACTGACCTGCGCGCCAGCAACGAACGGCTCAAGGGCCAGATCCGCGAACGCCGTCAGGCCGAAGAAACCTTGCGCCGCGCCCAGGATGAATTGGTGCAGGCTGGGAAACTGGCGGCCATCGGCCAGATGTCCACCAGCATCGCCCACGAACTGAACCAGCCACTGGCGGCGCTGCGCACTTTGTCGGGCAACACCGTGCGCTTTCTCGAGCGCGGTCAGCTGGACGTGGCCAGCACCAACCTCAAGACCATCAACGAACTGATTGACCGCATGGGCCGGATCACCGCCAGCCTGCGCTCCTTCGCCCGACGTGGCGACGACAAGGGCCAGGCCTGTCTCGGCAAAGCAGTGGATGCGGCGCTTCAATTACTGGGTGGCCGGGCCGAAAGCGTCCATCTGCAAGTGCATCGTGAGTTCACCGATGTGCAGGTGCAGATCGACCAGACACGCCTTGAACAGATTCTGGTCAACCTGATCGGCAACGCCCTCGATGCAATGCAGGCGCAACCGTTGCCGGAGCTGTGGCTGGAGGGCGAGGAGTACGATGGCAAATATCGCCTGCGGGTCCGCGACAATGGGCATGGCATCGATATCGAAGCGCGCAAGCATCTGTTCGAACCGTTTTTCACCACCAAACCTGGCGAACAGGGCCTGGGACTTGGCCTGACCCTGTCGGCGAGCCTGGCCGCCGCCACCGGCGGACACCTGGGTGTAGAACACCCGGCCAGCGGTGGTACCACCTTCGTTCTCAGTTTACCGTTGGTAAGCTCTACGCCTGCCGAGTCAATATGAACAACGACCTTAGTGTGCTGATCGTCGAAGACGACCCCCATGTGCTGCTCGGCTGCCAACAGGCGCTGACCCTGGAAGACATTCCCTGCGTGGGCGTGGGCAGCGCCGAAGAAGCGCTGGAGCGGGTCGGCGACAATTTTGCCGGCATCGTCATCAGCGACATCCGGCTGCCCGGCATCGATGGCCTCGAACTGTTGACCCGGCTCAAGGCCCGCGACCGCAGCCTGCCGGTGGTGCTGATCACCGGCCACGGCGACATCTCCATGGCCGTCGGCGCGATGCAGAAAGGCGCGTATGACTTCATGGAGAAACCCTTTTCCCCGGAGCGCCTGGTGGAGGTGGCACGCCGCGCGCTGGAGCAGCGCAGCCTGGCGCGAGAGGTGTCGTCGCTGCGCCGGCAACTGGCGGAACGGGATTCCCTCGAAGGCCGGATCATCGGTCGTTCACCGGCCATGCAAAACCTGCGGGAACTGATCGCCAACGTCGCCGACACCTCGGCCAACGTGCTGATCGAAGGCGAGACCGGCACCGGCAAGGAACTGGTCGCCCGTTGCCTGCATGATTTCAGTCGGCGCCACACCAAGCAGTTCGTTGCCCTGAACTGCGGCGGGCTGCCGGAAAACCTGTTCGAAAGCGAAATCTTCGGCCATGAAGCCAACGCTTTTACCGGCGCCGGCAAGCGGCGCATCGGCAAGATCGAGCACGCCGACGGGGGCACGCTGTTCCTCGACGAAGTGGAGAGCATGCCGCTGCCGCTGCAGATCAAATTGCTGCGGGTGCTGCAGGAACGCACCCTCGAACGCCTCGGTTCGAACCAGAGCGTGGCGGTGGATTGTCGGGTAATCGCGGCGACCAAGTCCGACCTCGACGAATCCAGCAAGGCCGGCGAATTCCGCAGCGACCTGTATTACCGCCTCAACGTAGTGACCCTGGAGCTGCCACCGTTGCGCGAACGCCGCGAAGACATTCTGCAACTGTTCGAACACTTCCTGCAGCAGTCATCCCTGCGCTTCGACCGCGCCGTGCCGGAACTGGATAACCAGACCCTGTCGAACCTGATGAGCCATGACTGGCCGGGCAACGTGCGGGAACTGCGCAACGTCGCCGAGCGTTTCGCCCTCGGCCTGCCGGCCTTCAAGAAGCCCGGCGCCAGCGGCAGCACCCAGGGCCTGGCCTTCGCTGAAGCGGTGGAAGCGTTCGAACGCAACCTGCTCGGCGATGCGTTGCAACGCAGCGGCGGCAACCTGACCCAGGCCAGCCTGGAACTGGGCATGGCCAAGACCACGCTGTTCGATAAAGTGAAAAAGTACGGGCTGAGCCACTGATGGACCTGATGCTCAAAGCCACCCTCGGCGCAGCCGTGGTGGTGATCCTCGCGGCCCTGGCCAAGACCCGAAACTATTACATCGCCGGCCTGGTACCGCTGTTCCCGACCTTTGCGCTGATTGCGCATTACATCGTCGGCAAGGGACGTTCGCTGGAGGATCTGAAGACCACGATCGTGTTCGGCATGTGGTCGATCATTCCGTACTTCATCTACCTGGCGACGTTGTACGTGATGGTCGACCGGATGCGCCTGGAGGCGTCGCTCGCGGTCGCGGCGCTGGCGTGGTTGATGGCGGCGACGGTGTTGGTCAGCGTGTGGGTGCGCCTGCACGGCTAATCACCCCATCCCCTACGCGGCGCGGCGGGAGGCTGGCCCGGCCCTTGCATTTACCCCCAAAAGCCTGCCCGGCTGGCCTTCATGATGGATGAGGCCGGTGTCGGGATGGGTCTGCCAAGGGTAATCAGCGACCTTGAACATTTTAGATCTCGATCACAGCCTGACGGCTCAGGCACCCATTGCGCGGCTGCTCGACAGCGGCCGCGCCAAGCGCCTCGACCTGCTCGATCTCGGCCCCAAACTCCGCCTCTGGTCCAGCGAACGCACCTGGCGCCGGTTTGCCGAACGCCTGGCGCAACGCCCGCGCCCTGACGGTCGGCAACCGGAAATCTACTTCGTCGGCTCCGGCGATTACCACCATCTGACGCCGGCGTTTCTCACTGACTTACCGACCAAGGTCAGCCTGATCCACTTTGACAACCACCCCGACTGGGTTCATTTCGCCCCGCGTCGGCATTGTGGCTCGTGGATCAACCAGGCGCTGAAACTGCCGAACATCGAGCGCATTGTCACGCTCGGCCCGTGCAGTGATGACCTGCAGAATCCGCAACTCAAGGGCGGCAACCTCGGCGCGCTGAAACGTGGCGTGTTGCAAGTGTTCCCGTGGCGGCATCCGCCTTCGAAGGTCTGGGGCCGGGTCGGTGACGGCGCCGGTCATCGGCAGCAGGAAAACCTGTTGCACTGGCACAACCTCGCCGATCAGGACTGGCCGGTTTTCCTTGAACAGATGATCGCCAGCCTGCCCACCGATGCCGTGTGGATTACCATCGATAAAGACGTGTTGGCCAGCGAAGACGCCGCGACCAACTGGGATCAGGGTGGCATGCGCCTCAGCCATCTGCTCCAGGCCATTCTCCAGTTGGCCGCGAGCAAACGCATCATCGGCATCGACATCTGCGGCGAGTACGCCGTCCCCGCTTTCAGCAACGCCCTGAAACGCTGGGAAGCCCGCGCCGACCAGCCGCCCGCCGAACGCTGGAGCGCCGACGATCTGCTGCGCAACTCAGCCACCAATCAGGCCCTGATCGAACTGTTCGAGACCTTGTTCCCATGACCGTTACCGTGATTTTGCTGGTGGCGTTTTCCATCGTACTGGACGTCGTTGGCCAGCTCTGCTTCAAGCTGGGCCTGGACCGCCTGCCAGAACTCGAAGGCGGGTTTCGCTTGAACGCGTTCTGGGGGCAGGTGTTCAACGCACCGCTGCTCTGGTGCGGGATCGGCGCCTACGTGATCGAGTTTTTCGTCTGGCTCGAAGCCCTGTCCCGTGCTCCGCTGAGCCTGTTGTTTCCAGCCGCTGCACTGGCGTATTGCGGTGTCGTGCTGGCCGGCAAAGTGTTCCTCGGTGAACGTGTCAGCCGTCGACGCTGGCTCGGTACATTCGTCATCACGGCGGGCGTGATGCTCGTGTGTGTCGCCCATGCATGAGGCTCAATCGATGACCGACGGCAAGCTCGGCTGGTTACACGAACGACTCGGCACGGTGGTGCTGTGGGCATTGCTGATCGGTTTTGAAAGTGCCGGCCAGATCGCCACCAAGGTCGGCGGTGATCAACTGGGACAGATGGATTTCAGCCTGAAATGGCTGATGGCCGTGGCGGTAACCCCCGGCGTGTGGCTGGCGATTGCTTGCTACATCGCGGCGTTCTTTGTGTGGATGCTGATTCTGCGACGCAGCCAGGTGTCCCAGGCATTTCCGTTGAGTTCGCTGGTGTTTGTCGGGGTCCTACTCGGGTCGTGGCTGGGGCTGGGGGAGCCTATCAGCGTGCTGCACTGGGTCGGTGTAGCGGTGATCATGGGCGGGATCGCGCTGCTCGCCGAGGGTGAAGACACCTGATCTTCAGCGAGCGTGCGCAGGCGTTGGCCCAGTCTGACGAAGCTCCCCTCAGTCGAAGCCCCCATCAGTTTCAGTCGAACTTGTAGGCAATCGCTACCTGCGCTTGCGCCTGATCGGCACGGCCGACCTCTTTGACGATACTGCTGTCCGCCGCCGAGCCCGTCAGGTGAATCCAGCTCGCGCTGGTCAGTAACGACCAGTGCGGCGCCAGGGGAAATTCGAAGCTCTGGGTCAGCGCGACGTTTTGCAAGCCACCGCCCGCGTTGTACGGACGAATCCCGGACGCCTGCGACTCGCTGGCACTGACGCCATAGAAGGTCTGCGTCTGCCGGGCATCGGCAAAATGCGCCGTCAGGTTGGTGCTGCCAATCACCCCGCCACCCACTGGATAACCGATTTCCCCACCGACCTGCCCCAACACGCCACCTTGCCCGCTGCGGCCACCGATGGCCTGGCCCATCGAGGCAAACACTCTCCAGAAATCGGCCGGGGCGTACTGCACGAACCCGCCCACCTCGCCCATGTCCGGGACGTCACGCAGGCCTTGTAGCTGGCGGTTCGAGGTTCGGCCTGGCAAGTAATTCACAAACGGCCCGGCGCTGAAACCATCGGCTTTCAACGCGCTCCAGGTCAGTCCGTCATCGGTACTCAGGCTGACATCGCCCCAGTCCAGGTCGAGGTACGGCACCGGTCGGGTCTCGTAGCGACTGCCACTGGGATCGTGCGGCTGATAGCTGATGCCGGCCCCCGCTTCACCGGTGATGCCGTCGGCAAACACATTGACTGAAACGCAGGTCAGCGCAGCAAACAGCGCAGCAGTGATGCTCGACATTAGACAGCTCCCTGATCTGGAAATACGCGCATCAATCCCCGGTTCATTCGTCCCGCGCAAGCACTGATGTTGATTGTAGCAACCTACAAAAATTGTAGCTTCATCGCGGCCGGCAGGTTCGCAATGCCCAGCCCCACTGGGCCTGAGGCGTTTGGCACAATCCCTGCTCTACCCATTGGCAAGCGCAGACAGCGCAGACCGCCCAATAGGTAACGCAGATGATTGACTGGCATATCGTGTGTGATTTCGACGGGACCATCACCCGCACCGACGTGATCGACAGCATGCTCCAACGGTTCGCCGACCCGAGCTGGGAAGTCATCGAGAACGAGTGGCTGGCAGGCAACATCGGTTCCCGTGAATGCCTCAGCCGCCAGCTCTCGCTGGTCAAGGCCACCCCTTCCGAGTTGCTCGGATTCTTCGACACCATCGAGATCGATCCGGATTTTCCTGACTTTGTCGACCACGTGATCGGCCTCGGCGCTTCATTCGAAGTGGTCAGCGACGGCATTGAGCAGGGCATTGCCCGGATCCTGGCGCGAAACTACGTCAGCCTGTTACCGATACTCGCCAATCGCTTGCGCCAGCTCGACGGCGACCGCTGGCGCATCGACTTCCCGCATGCCAGCGACGCCTGTCGCGCCGCCTCCGGCAACTGCAAATGCAAATCCACGCCTGACGCCAAACGCGTGCTGGTGATCGGCGACGGCCAGTCCGACATGTGCGTGGCCGCCACCGCCGATTTCGTGTTCGCCAAAGATCGCCTGGCCGAGCACTGCGAACTCAATGGCATTGCTTATGCGCGCTTCGACAGCTTCGCCGAACTGCCAACGCTACTGGCGTTGCTGCCAAGCGCCAATGCCACCAACGCCGCCAATGCCACCTCCTTCGACACCGAAACACAGGAACGCTTCCATCATGTCTGAGACCCGAATCGCTACCCCCGAAGACCAGATCCTTCTGGATAAAGAAGCCCGGTATTGCTCCTACGGCGACACTGTTCACTACATCGATCCGCCACGCATCTTCAGCCGTTGCGAAGGTTCCTATGTCTGGGACACCGAAGACCAGGCTTACCTCGACCTGCAAATGTGGTACTCGGCGGTCAACTTCGGCTACGCCAACCCGCGCCTGAACAATGCGCTGAAGCAACAGATCGACACCCTCCCGCAGATCGCCAGCCAATACCTGCACAAGGGCAAGATCGAGCTTTCGGAAATGATCGCCGTCGATGCCAGGAAAAAATTTGGACTCGACGGTCGCGTGCACTTCAACGTCGGCGGTTCACAATCCATCGAGGACTCCCTGAAGGTCGTGCGCAACGCCACCAACGGCAAGAGCCTGATGTTCGCCTTCGAGGGCGGTTACCACGGACGTACCCTGGGCGCCTCGTCGATCACGTCCAGCTACCGCTATCGTCGCCGCTACGGGCACTTCGGCGAGCGCGCTAACTTCATTCCCTTCCCGTACCACTTCCGCGGCCCGAAGGGCATGACCAAGGAAGAGTACGGCAGCCATTGCGTGCAGCAATTCGCCCGGCTGTTCGAGACTGAATACAACGGCGTCTGGGACCCGAAAGTCGGCCAGAGCGAATACGCCGCGTTTTACGTCGAGCCGATCCAGGGTACCGGTGGCTACGT
Source organism: Pseudomonas sp. 14P_8.1_Bac3 (assembly GCF_025466085.1). Classification (GTDB taxonomy): domain Bacteria; phylum Pseudomonadota; class Gammaproteobacteria; order Pseudomonadales; family Pseudomonadaceae; genus Aquipseudomonas. Next base: position 75,417 of record NZ_JANLOD010000074.1, on the reverse strand, counting down.
GATCCCGCCGATGAATTTCTACAGCGAGCTCAAGCACGTGCTCGACCAGCACGGCATCCTGATGGTGGTTGATGAAATCCAGATGGGTTTTTATCGCACCGGCAAGCTGTGGTCGATCGAACACTTCGACGTCAAACCGGACGTCATTGTCTTTGGTAAAGCGTTGACCAACGGCCTCAATCCGCTGGGCGGTATCTGGGCAAGAGAAGAATTGATCAACCCGCAGGTGTTCCCGCCAGGCTCGACCCATTCGACCTTCGCTTCCAACCCCCTGGGCACCGCGGTGGGCCTGGAAATGTTCAAGATGACCAGCGAAATCGACTATGGCTCCATGGTCATGAACAAAGGCAAATATTTCCTCGAAGGCCTGCGGGATCTCCAGAAACGCTACCCGATCATTGGCGATGTCGACGGTCTGGGCCTGGCGCTGCGTTGCGAAATCTGCGGCCCTGACGGTTTCACCCCGGACAAGGCAACGCTCGACTTCATGGTTGATGAAGGCATGAAGGGCGACATCGAAATCGACGGCAGACGTCTCGGCCTGATCCTCGATGTGGGCGGCTACTACAAAAACGTGATCACCCTCGCGCCGTCGCTGGAAATCAGCTACCCGGAAATCGACCTGGGCATTGCCTTGCTCGACCGTCTGCTTGACCGAGCCATGAAACGATGAATGCCGAAGAGATCGACATGGGCGAAGGCAGCGCCGGTTTCGTTCTCGGCAGCGGGCCGGTCGCGGTGCTGTTGATCCACGGCCTTACCGGCACCCCCACTGAGTTGCGGCGGGTGGCCATCGGCCTGGCCAAGGCGGGATGTACGGTGTACGTGCCGACCCTGGCCGGGCACTGCGGGAACAACGCCGACCTCCAGGCCACCGGCTGGCGCGACTGGTACGAGAGCGCACGCAATACGTTTGTCGGCGTGCGGAGGAAACATGAGCATGTGTTCGTCGGTGGCTTGTCGATGGGCGCGGTCCTGTCGATGTACCTCGCCGCCGAGCACCCGGGGCAGATCGAAGGCTTGTTGTTGTATTCGACCACCCTGCGCTACGACGGCTGGAACATGCCGTGGGTCGCGAAACTGAGTGGCCTGGTGATGTCGATTCCGTTTGGCGTGCACCTGTGCCGCTTTAACGAAAAATCCCCGTTCGGTATCAAGGACCAACGCCTGCGCGCGATCATCGAGCGGCAGATGAAAGCCGGCGAAAGCAGCAATGCCGGGCTGCTGACCATGTCCGGGGTGAGTGTCCGGGAACTGCATCGATTGGTGGCGGCTGTTAAGAAACGTATGCCGACCATCACCACCCAGGCGCTGGTCCTGCATTCGCGGGAAGACGACATCACCAGTCAATGGAACGCCGACTATGTGGAACGCAAATTGGGCGGCCCGGTGGTCAAGGTGCTGCTGGACGACTGCTACCACATGATTACCGTCGACCTGCAATACCGTCGCGTCGTGGAACTGAGCGCAGACTTCATTCAGCACCGTTTCATGGAACAACGCACCACGGCGCCGCCGTTCCGTCGGGAATACCGGCAACTGGCCTGACCCGCGCCTGTCGCCGCGGCAGCCGCGCTCGTAACGGCGGGCAGGAGCAGGGCGCGGCGATGACCGCCATGGTGAGATTTTTTAAGGAAATGATGTGATCACAGCCCTTGCCTTCTCGACGATCGAGGCGATCGACCGCGCCGCCTGGAACGACTGCTTTCCCGCCGAGCTTGAAGACTGGGATTATTACCGGGCCGTTGAACAGGCCGGGCTGTCCGGATTTCAATGGCGTTACCTGGCGCTGTACGAGGACGACGCGTTGATCGCGGCGGCCGCAGCATTTACCACGGCCTATTCGCTGGACACCACGCTGCAGGGCCAAGGCAAGCGCCTCAGCGAACAAGTGCGTCGATGGTGGCCGGGTCTGTTCGACGTGCCACTTTACGCCCTCGGTTCCCCCGTCACGGAGCAGTGTCACGTCGGTACGGCGCGGCACATAGAATCAGCCCGGCGCAGCGATCTGCTGCGCCAGCTATTGCGTCTGGCGCGACGTGATGCCGATCAGGCCGGGATCGGTTTGCTCGCGGTAAAAGATGCGTCTCACCGTGACTCGCAGTGGTTGCAGGTTTGTCAGGCGGCCGGTTTGCAAAGCATGCCCGGACTGCCCAGCGCCGAATTACCGATCACCTTTGGATCGATCGACGCCTACCTCGGCACCCTCGGCAAATCCACCCGGAAAGACCTGCGTCGCACGCTGCGGGCTCCGGGACCGCGAATCGAGTGGCGGCGCTCCGTCGAAGGCTTGTTGCCACGCATGATGCAGCTTTACGACGCCACCCTGAGTCGCAGCGACCTGACCTTCGAACGCCTGTCACCCGACTATTTCCGCCAGGTGCTGAAAAACCTGGATGACCGCGCCGCGTGCGTTCTGTATTGGGTCGGCGAAGAACTGGTGGCGTTCAACCTGCTGCTGCTCGACGAACAACGGCTGGTGGACAAGTTTTTCGCCCACGACCTCGCCCGGACCCGCGAACACAGCCTGTATGTGCGCAGCTGGCTGGCCAATGTCGACTATTGTATTGAGCACGGCATCCCGATCTACGCGTGCGGCCAGGCCGGTTATGCCAGTAAGCTGCGCCTGGGTTGCTCGTTCATAGGCAATACGCTGTTCTTCCGCCATCGCAACCGGCTGCTCGACGGCCTGCTGCGCGTGGTGAAAACGTTCATCCGACCGGACCGTTCCGACTCCGCCATGGCAGCTGCGATAAGCGAAGCAAGATGATCAAAGACTCACGCACCACCCACCGACCTTTCGCCCTCTCCGGCTGGAGCCTGCAGCGCAAACTGGTGCTGGCGTTCTGGCTGGTCAGCGTGATCCCCACGATGATTGCCGCCGAGCTGGCGGCTGCCACGCTGTCGCAGATTTTCGACAACAACGTACGGATCTGGCTCCAGGAATCAACCAAGATCGTCGAGGACGAGATCAGCGAAATCCTTCGCGATAACGCCCGGGTCGCGCAGTTATTCCTGCGCTACACCCGCGCGCCCATCGATCGCCTTTCGTCGAAGAATGACAAGCTGACCAACGACATCGCCGACGCCATCGGCATCGACGTGGTCGCGCTGGTGCGCAACAGCGATCACAAAGTGGTGTTCAGCAACGCCGCCGACGACATCGTCCGCCAGATCAGCACCGCCACGAAAGCCGTGCTGCAAACCCTGCAGGTCGGCGGCGTAGCCACCGGGACGGTGGTCTCTACCTTCGAAACCGAACAGGACGGCGTCGATTACAAACTGGTGATTGGCACTTACCTCGACAGCAGCTTCCTCACCAGCGTGGCCGATGTGCATTCCCTGGACCTGCGCCTTTACCTGGCCAAGGCCAATGTTTTCTCGGAGATTTTTTCCACCCAGCGCTTCGAGGATCACCCGGCGGCCGTGCCGGAGAAAATCGAACAGATCCTGCGCAGCACCAAACAGCCGATCGAGCAATTCACCAACCGTTACAGCGGTATCTATCGGCCGATCTTCAACGAAAACGGCGAACTGCAGGGGGTGATCTTCAGTGGCCTGCTGCGCCACAGCAGCCTGGTCGGCCTGGTCAATCAGAGCAGCCTGTTCATGCTGATTTTCCTGCTGAGTTCGGCGGCCTCCCTGGCCGCGGGCTGGCTGGTATCGCAGCGCTTGACCAAGCCATTGCGCGGCCTGTCCAAAGGCGTACAAGCGGTGATCGCCGGAGATTATCGCCAGCGCCTGCCGGTGGCCGGGGGCGATGAGCTGGCCGAACTGAGCAGCACCTTCAACCACATGAGCGAACGTCTTGGCGAATTGCAGCATCTGGAATCACAGCTGCGCCGGCGTGACCGCCTGCACGCGCTGGGTGAGGTGGCCATGGGACTGGCCCACGAAATCCGCAACCCGCTGGGCATCATCAAAACCGCCACGCAGTTGCTGCACCGGCGCGCGGATCTGCCCGAAAACGACAAGCGACACCTGGAATACGTCGTCAGCGAAGTCAGCCGGATCAACGACCTGATCACTGAATTCCTTGATTTCGCCAAACCCGGTGAACCGATGCGCTCGACGCAACTCGCGCGCCCCCTGGTGGATGAGCTGGCCGGCTTCTGCACACCGGAACTGGCCAGCCATAACATCGATTTGCGCATCGACGATCAGGCGCCTGGCATCACCCTGTATGCCGACCCGCGACAAATCAAGCAGGCCGGCCTGAACCTGATCGTCAACGCAATCGACGCCATGCCCGACGGCGGACGGCTGACCCTGGGGATCCACAGTGATCCGCCTTACACGGTCATCAGCGTCAGCGACACCGGCCAGGGTATCGAACCGGACATGCTTGAGCGCATCTTCACGCCGTTCGTCACCACCAAGGCCTCCGGCACCGGACTGGGCCTGGCGAAGGTCTTCTCGATCATGGAAAGTCATGACGGGCGCATCGAATGCGTCAGTGAAAAAGATGCCGGGGCCACATTCAATCTGTACCTTCCAGCCAACGGTGAAGATTTCGACGAGAGCAGCGATGACACATAACGTACTGGTGGTCGACGACGAGCCGAAGCTTTGCGACCTGCTGTCCTCCGCCCTGAGTCAGAACGGTCTCCAGGTGTTCACCGCCGGTAATGGCCTGCACGCGCTGAAAGTGCTGGAGTCCGAGGACATCGACCTGGTCATCAGCGACTGGCGCATGCCGGGCATGGACGGCCCGCAACTGCTGGCGGAAATCAAAAACCGTTTTCCGCACTTGCCGGTGATCGTCATGACCGCCTATAGCACGGTGAAAAACGCCGTGCAGTCTATGCGCAATGGCGCCTTCGATTACATCGCCAAGCCGTTCGACATTGATGAGCTCGACATCACTGTCAGCAAGGCCCTGCAATTTCGCGACATCCTCAAAGACAACCAGCGCATGCGCGCCGAACTCGATGAACACCAGCAGATCGACAGCCTGATCGGTGACAGCCCGAGTTTTCGTCGGGTGCTGCACGCCATCGACTCAGTGCGCGAAAGCAACGCAACGATTCTGCTGACCGGCGAAAGCGGCACCGGCAAGGAGATGGTCGCCAGGGCGATCCACCAGCACGGTCACCGCGCCGACCGCCCTTTCGTCGCGGTGAATTGCGCGGCGATCCCCGAAGGGCTGCTGGAAAGCGAAATGTTCGGCCATCGCAAGGGGGCATTTACCGGCGCCGTGGCGGATCGAATCGGACGTTTCATGCAGGCCGACAAAGGCACGCTGTTCCTCGATGAAATCGGCGAAATGCCGTTGGCCCTGCAGGCGAAAATTCTTCGTGCCCTGCAGGAACGGGTGATCGAGCCAGTGGGTGATTCCCGCGAACGCAAGGTCGATGTGCGGGTGATCGCCGCCACCAATAAAAACCTGCTGGACGCCGTGGCCAACAAGGAGTTTCGCGAGGACCTCTATTATCGCCTCAACGTGTTCCCCATTCCTTTGCCTGCCCTGCGCGAGCGGGTCGAAGATATTGCGCCGCTGGCCCGGCATTTCGCCCATACGCTGGGCGCCACGGCGGGAAAACGCTTTACCGGTTTCAGCGCGCAAGCCCTGCAAGCCATGGCCCGGTATTCCTGGCCGGGCAATATCCGCGAGCTGCAGAACTGTGTGGAACGGGCAACCATCGTCGCCTCAGGCGCGGTGATCGAGGAAGAAGATTTGCCGGCTTACCTGTTTGCTTCACGTCCTGCCGATAGCGGCGCCCTGATCACCGAGGGTAACGTGCCGTCGAACCTCGACGCGGCGCTGGCCGAGGTCGAGAAAGATTATATTTTGGCGGCGTTGGCGCAGAGTAACGGCGTGCAGGCAGCGGCAGCGCAACTGATCGGGATCTCCGAGCGCAGTTTCTGGTATCGACTGAAAAAACTGGGGATTCACGTCGACAAGATTGTGCGCTAAGTAGCGCTCCCCTCCTGCAGCGTGCTGCGCCTGCCGCAGAGGGGAATGATCAGGGTGCGTAGACTTTCTGCAGCTGCGCCTGCGTCAACGCATCTTCAAACGGCACCGGCACCGATTTCACCGCCCCGTACAGGTTGCGGTAACGCCAGTAGCTGCCGTTATTCGCCAACTGATAACCGCGCTCGACCACGCGCTGACCATCCAGCACGTAGCGCAAGGTTTCCTGGGCAGCCTCCGGCGGTGCCGGTTGCATCAGGTCGGTGGCCAGCACGCGCATGGACTCGTCGATGCACTCGTCGAGCACGGCCGTGACTTTCGCCAGATCCAGCGCGCCGTCGTCGATGCATTGTTTGCCGCAGCGCCGAATCGGCTGGCTGGTCACTTCGATGCGCATGCGGTACAGCGCCGAGCCGGCGATGTCCTGGACCTGCACCTGATTGACCAGCACGAAGCTACCGCGATCGGGGGTGAGCATCAGCTTGGGCTCGATCACCAGACGCGCGGTGACCGGCCCCTCCCCTTGTTTGAGCCCGGCCACTTGCGACGCCTGTTGATAACGCTGTTGCAGACGCTCCTGCAACGGCACGCCGGCGAGTAGATCGGCCATCGGCCGCGCGTCCTTCAGCGCGGTGTTTTCCGCATCGCGCTGCAGACTGCCGCTGCCCATCTGGGTGTTGATCAGGCTCGCCACCAGCAGACCGGCCAGCCCGGCGGTGTTGCCCGAGCTGGCGATCAGGTTATGGCTCGACTCCGCCGCACTCTGCGCTGCCTTGGCGTCAATCACCGTGCTCGCACCGACAAACGCTTGCGGCAGTTGCATGTCGACTTTCAGCCCGTGGGCCTGGACGTAGGACGCCGCACTCTGGGAGCGGAAACCGGCTTCCGGCGCCGGTTTCTGCGCACAGCCGGCCAGCATTGACAGGGCCAGCGCACTGGCCCCCACGATCGAGCGCTTCATTGTTCGAACGGCGTGATCATTTGCTGACGGCTGTTGTCCATGGCTTGGTAGAAGGCGTTGGACAAGTTGGTGTAGGTCGGTTCATCCCACTCGCCCTGGGCCGCTTGCACGGCGGCGAAGGGTTTGAACCACAGCAGCTTGTTGTCGGCGAGGTCGACCACCAGGCCCTGCCCGCTCACTTGCGCCATCGGCACGCTGGTCGGCACGAAGCCGTAATAGCTGCGGGTGGCGCCGGTGGCGAAGACGTTCACCAACAGCAGGCGATCAACGCCGTAGGTGGCCTTGAGCGGCGTCAGGTCGCGACCGTTGTAGCCTTCGCGAAAACTGATTTCCTTATAGACCTTCAGGTCCACCGGCTCGTTGATCCGCTTGACCTTGTAACCCTTGGCCTGCAGCTTGGCGACGATGACGTCCGGCAAGGTGTTGAGGTCGCGCACTTGCCATTTTTCAACGTTGTCGCTGAGCTTGCTGTTCACGCCGCGGTTGATGGCGTAATCGAGAATCCCCTGGTTACCGGTCAGCGCCAGCACAGGCGGCGGCACGACGGTGATCGCCACGCCGATGGTCGGCTCCTTGGCATCCCAGAATTGTTTGTCCAGCGGGACGGGGGGTTGAACGTGGGCGCAGCCGGTGAGGGTCAGGCAGGCGAGCAAAGTGAGCGCAGCCCATGTGCGAAAAGCGTGAAGTGTCATGGATCAAATCCCTATGATTGAAAACGTCGATGTCTGTATCGGCAGCGACGGCGAAAAACCATAGTGGCACATTGATATATTTTTTTTCAACCGAGAAACGTCAACTGACGGTGCCGCCCTTCGCCTCGCTGATGATCTGCCGAATCGCCCCGACGAAGGTGTCCACCGGTTGCCCGCCGGTGACTGCGTACTGCCCGTTGAACACCACCGTCGGCACCGAACTCACGCCGCGAGACAGCCACAATTGCTCCTCCTCACGGACCTCTTCGGCGAACTCGTCCGACGCCAGAATCGCCTCGGCCCGCTGCCGGTCCAGGCCAACGCTTTGCGCGATCTGCGCCAACTGAGCGTGATCGGAAGGATTGCCGCAGTCGGTGAAATAAGCCTTGAACAGCGCCTCTTTCAGATTGAACTGCAACCCCTCCAGCCCTGCCCAGAACAGCAACCGATGCGCATCGAAGGTGTTGTAGATGCGGCTGTTACCGTCCGTGCGAAAAGCAAACCCGACCTCGGCGCCACGGGCCCGAATCATCTCGCGGTTCTTCTGCGATTGCTCGGGGGTCGAACCGTATTTCTCGGTGATGTGTTCCGTGATGTTCTGCCCTTCGGGGCTCATCTTCGGGTTCAGTTCGAACGGCTGGAAACGAATCTCGGCCTGCACTTCATCGCCCAGCAAATCCAGCGCGCGAGTCAGACCATACAGACCGACGACGCACCAGGGGCAGGACACATCGCTGACGAAATCGATTTTCAGGGGAGCACTCATCACAGACCTCGGTGGCTGAATACGGACGGTAAAGGACAGACGATACACCTGTGGAGGCAGGTATGTGTGGGCGAGAAACGGGACATCCGCGGGAGAAGAGTCGCCTGATGGGCCGCTATCGCTGGCAGGCCAGCTCCCACAGGGATTGAGTTTATCTATGAAATCAGATCCAACCGCCACCGATACCCCTGTAGGAGCGAGCTTGCTCGCGAAGAACGCCCAGCCAACACGGGCTTCCAGACAGCCAGCGTCATCGTTCACGACCATCGTCGGAACGCCGCCCGGAGCATGCTCGCTCCTACAGTAGAGCGCCGCCCACCACCCATCCACGAGGCCGAGCGTTAGCTCGCCTTGCGTTTTTGATTTTGATCTGCCCGCCCCTTCGGGAGGCTGAGTGGAGGTGTTCATCCGGGGAGTGGCGCGCAGCGCCGTTCGACGCAGTCGAACACGCTGCATGCAGGTCGTCGCGAAGCAGACCGGAGGGCAGTGTCCCCGGATGAATACCGCAGCGAAGGAACGCCGAGCCCCAGCGAGGGGCCGGACGCTCGGGGCGAGCCTTTTTTGCTTACTTTTTTTGGCGTTTGAAAAAAAGTGAGTCGCCGTAAGGGCGAAACCCTAAGCGGCCGTTACCGCAGGAATGGATATGTACTCGATCAAGACAAATAGGTCGGCAGGCAGGCCGCCTTCGCGAGCAAGCCCGCTCCCACAAGGTTCACCGTACATCCGGATAGGCGGCCGCCTTCGCCGACAGGCCCGCGCCTACAGGAGATTGTGCTCAACGATGGGATCAATCTGCGCCCAGTGCGAAGTGTCTTCACGATGCGCCTGCAAATACGGCAACACCGCCGCCAGCAACGGCGCTTTGAACGCCTCCTGAAACCGATGCGCCAACCCCGGAATCAAGCGCAACTGACTGCCCTGGATATGCGCCGCCAAATGCACCCCGTGCATCACCGGCAACAACGGATCCGCCGTCCCGTGCACCACCAGCGTCGGCACCCGCAGTTGATTGAGCAAGGCCACCCGGCTCGGCTCCGCGAGAATCGCCATGATCTGCCGCTTCACCCCTTCCGGATTGAAAGCGCGGTCATAGGACAGCGCCGCCTGGTGCAGCAACACCTGCCGGTCATCACTCACCGTCGGACTGCCCAGCGCCGCCAGCAAATCAGCCTGCTGCTCCAGCGCCACCTCGCGATTCGGCGCCCCCCGGCGCGACAACAACTGCACCAGCGCCGCACTCGGCGCCGGCAAGCCCTCGGCACCGGACGTGGTCATGATCAACGTCAGACTCTCCACCCGCTGCGGCGCCATGGCCGCCATGTGCTGGGCAATCATCCCGCCCATGCTCGCGCCCAGCACGTGAAACTGCTCGATATGCAGCGCCGCCATCAACCCCAGCGCATCGTCAGCCATGTCCGTCAGGGAATACGGCGCCGCAACCGGCAAACCGAGCTTGTAGCGCAACACCTCGAACGTCAGGTTGGCCTCGACCGGCGCCTGGCGCCAGGTCGACAGCCCCACATCGCGATTGTCGTAGCGAATCACCCGAAAGCCTTGCTGACACAGCGCGACCACCACCTCGTCCGGCCAGTGAATCAACTGCCCACCCAGGCCCATCACCAGCAGCAATGCCGGGTCCGAGGCACGACCGATGCTCTGATACGCCAGGCTTACCTGCGCCAGATCGACCCGTTCGGTGGGAACATTGACATCGCATCGAGACGCCGCAAAAGACGGCAGGCCGAACAGCAACGCGGCCAGAAAAACCGCTGTGGATAAAAATCGTGCACACATGAAGAAACACCGAAACGCAGAACCCCAGTAGAGCGCGAGTCTGATGAAGTTTGTTCAAGCGCGCTGCCACAGTTGCGTGACAGTTTGATGAATATTGCCGAGCGGTCGGGGCGGTAACTATGTAGTGCCAATAACACTCGAGAGTTTTCTTAAATGGCTCGCACAAGAAGTGGACGACCCGCTTCCTCGCATCGAGCCATGTTCCCATGACCGAAAGATCTCTACCCGACCTGCCCGCCCCCGCGACCCTCGTCATACCGACCGTCTCAGCCCTGCCGAATCCTCACGACGAAAGCCTGATGCTCAGCGCTTCGGCCCGATGGCGTGACAGCAGCGCAGGCTTGCGCGAGCTGTTCGCCAGCACTCCGACCACCCGCGAGACGCTCAACGGTTTGCTCAGGCAACAGCTGGATCTGGACGGCTCCCTGACTGGTCTGCAATTCCCCGCCAGCGATGAACGCCCCGCACGTTTCGTTCCGCTCACGGAGGCCTGCGCCTTTGTCGTCCAGCACCCGGAGCTGGAAAGCACGCTGAACCAGCGCTGCCGGATCAGCGGGGTGAATCAGGCACATCCACTGTTCGCCCTGACGCCCCTGCAGATGCTCGATCGATTGAAGAAGCTCAACCCGGAACAGGCCCACAACCAGCGCTGGCAAACCTTCTGGAGCGCGCGCGCCCCCGGTACCGCGGTGTCGCGACAGGAGCGGGCGATCGAGCTTTACCGCCAGCATTTCGAAGCCGCGGTCCAGTTGGCTTACGCCCGGAACAGCCTGACGGCGGAACAGCTGAAAACGCTGCAGTTACTCATCGATCCACCTGCTGGCGCGCCGCCGATGAACACCCCGACCATCCACACCGAGCAACTGGCGCTGGTGTTGAGCAACGGCAGCAAGGTGAAAGTCAGCGGGGCATGGGTCATCAATTCCAAGGCAACCGACGCCAACCCGATGCTGTATCTGCCCAGCCGCCCCGTCGCCCTCCAGGCGTTCAAACAGCGCAGCGACATGGAGGCCTGGCTGTCCGGCCAGGCCCTCGTCCCGAAAGGCTTGCCCACCGACCGCCTGACGTTTGAATACACCGCCGTCACCGACCCGATGATCGTAGGCACCAGCGATCTGTTTGCCGCTCATCAGATGGCCCAGATCAGCGCATTGCGCAACGGCACCCGCGGCAAATCCGGGATCGCGGAGCACGGCGCGCAGGCCCTCGACCAGGCCGACGAAGTGGATCGCCAGCGCGGCAACAGCGCCGTTTTCGCGTCACCGCCCAGGCCTGAAGCCGGCAAGGCAGGGGTCGAGGACGATGAACAACCGCTGTTCGGCAGCCTGTATGCCGACATCCCCTGGTCCTTGCGCCAGGTGGCACTGAACAGGCAACGCGACGCACTCGATGCCCTGATCAGAGAGGTCGGCGATGGGCCGGGACTGCAATCCTTCCGGGACTCGCTCAGCGCATTGGAAGCAGCCGAAGAGGACGCCCACAAGGCAGCGTTGGCGTTGCTGTACCGGCCGCGAACCCTCGATGTGACCACGTTCCAGCGTGAATTCAATGCGCTGCACGGCGCCCACAAGGCCGGCCTGAAAGCCGAAGCTGCGCTGCAATTGGCCCTCAAGCAACTCAGTGACGATGAATACACTCTGCTCACCGCCCTGCTCGACGCCACCGGCGATACCCCGGCGGCCGCCAGCCTGACGCTATCGAAGACCGAACAGGTCGACGGCAAAACCACGATCACCACCCATGAACTGAACGGCGTATTCCTGGTGACCCAGGCCGAAGCGCTCACCGATCCCGGCTCGACCCACAGCGTCCTTCTTTACTGGCCTGGCACTGGCGGTGGCCTGCAACGGTTCGCCAACCGCCAAGAACTCGAACGTCGGGTATTCAAGGTTGATCCGCAGAACAAGCACCTGACCGTACAACTGAACCGCATCACCGGCGACGCCCTCGAATACGGTCTGAATCAACTGATCAGCGACTTCGAAGAACAGGTCGGCGTCATTCAACGGCGTCATCCCGAACCGACCGAGGCCGCGCAACGTGCCGAGCAACTGGAAACGTTGCGCAACGGCGTGCTTGCCACCTTGCAGGCGCCGGTGCACGCCGCCAGATCCCTGGCGTTTTCCCATCTGCTGGAGCAGGACCGCAGCGGTGCGCTGGCGACTCACCTCCCCGACTGGCTCGACAAACTGACAGCGGCTGATCGCAACGGGCTCAAGGGCCTGATCGAGGCCTATATCCCGGCGATGCAACGCAGTCACGCGCTCATGACCCTCGCCCTCGAACCCCGCGCGGCCTTCACCCGCAAACACTTGCAGGCGCGCTTGCGCAAAGATTTCGCGCTCACGGGTCACTTCGATGTGCAGGTGGATCTGCCCGATTCCGTCACCTGGGAAAAACGCTATTCCGCCGGACCGACCGGGCCGGTGCCAACGACCGTCATGGTGCCCGGCGCCAAGCGCAGCACGATGTCCCTGGAACAACTCGCGCAGCTCAACATCGACAACACCCAGTCGGTGCAGCAGGATCCGCTGTCCCAGCGGCTGGTCTTCCTGCGCCTGGACGCCAGCGTCGACGATCCCAAGGACGGCACGCGCCTGCGCAACGGCATCAACGTGACCTACCTGCGCAAAGTCCTGCCGGAGCTGGACCTGCCCAAGGCCTACGAGCAACAGATTCTCGACGCCTTCAAAGGGGCGGCCGGCGAACCGGTGTTCGTCAGGGAGCATCGCCGCGAATGCCTGGTCGAGCCCTGGCGCCTGATGCTCAGGTTGCAGGGTGAATGTGCGCGCCTGCAAAAGCAGATCAACAGCGACGAACTGCAGATTCTGAACACCGCCATCGACGCCGCTACCCCGGCCGCCTGGCGTGCTGGCGGCAAGCGTATCGTCCTGCTACCGGTGCGCCTGAGCGCGGGGGGCAAGGACACGCCGGGCGAAGGTCCAAGCACCTTGTCCGGCGTGACTTTCATTGAAGAACAGGTCAGCGGATTGACCCTGCTGTACCTGCCCGACGGCCCGGATGGCCGGTTCCTGCGCCGCTACGACAACCTGGAGGCCGCCCGTAAGGGGCTGTTCAATCTGTGCCAGCAAGATTCGATGATCCGCTACCTGGCCGGACGGGCGTTACAGGGCGATGTCCGCGCCCATGAACGACGCCTCAACGAAGCCGTGGGCAAACACTTCGACGGCATGATCGAAGTCGGTACACCCTGGCCGGCATCCACATCGATGGCTACACACTTGCTTGATGCGCACATGGGCCGCCTGATCATCGCCCACCGCGACACCTCCCGCTCCAACGCCGCGCTGTACCTGGAGCGCTACGCATTGGAAGGCCCGCGCGCGTTCAACTACATCAAAATGGCGTTGGGGATGATGCCTTTCGTCGGCACCGCCATTGCCCTCTACGATGCGTGGACTGCGGCGAATCAGGCCGTCGCGGCGTTCCTGCGCGGCGATACCGGCGACGGCCTGGCAGAGTTGCAAACGGTATTGCTGTGCCTGATCGACGCCGCCATGGACTTGCTCCCCGGCGAGGCGGCCAGCTCCTCACTCGCCCCGACCGCGCGCCAGTTGACCCGCACCCGCCAGCTGCGTGCGCTGACCGCCAGTGCGGCCGCCTTGCAACTCCCCACCATGCGCCAGGCCCGGCATGTCGTCGCGCGTTTCGCCGGTTACGAATACGAACACCCCATTGCCCTGGCCGGGCTGCAACCGGCGACCCACGGCATCTACCGCAACGTTTACCGGCATGCCGACGGCGACTTCATCGTTCGCCAGGGCCGAATTTTCCAGGTGGAATTGAGCAAAGACTCGCGCCAGTGGCGGTTGTTCGGCAACAGCCGCAAAACCTACAAGCAGCCGATTGCACTGGATGAAGCTGGTCACTGGGACACCTGGTTCGGTGTCTACGGGACCACCTTCGAGGGCGGTGGCCTTGGTGGCGGTGGCGTGCTCGGGCACATGGCCGACGTGCTGGACCCGATCTGGCCCGACGCCATTCGACAACGGCTGCCGCGCTGGTGGGTGGACGAAGCGTTCCGTCGCACCCATGCCTTGACCGAAGCCGCCGATGACATCGCCTTGCGAATCGATGCACAGGTCAGGTTGACCGAGGCCGCGCTGGCTGCTTACAACGCTGACCCCAACGTACGTCTTCCTGCGCTGATGCTCGCCGCAAAAAAAGCCTGTATCGCCGATATCGAACTGGCCCGCCAGCACTATCAGACACTCACCGACCTGCTGCCGCTCACCCACGGCAACAAGCGCCGCGTGACCCTGGAATTTCAGAGCAATGGCGCCTTGTTGATCACTGATCGATACAAGCATCGGCTGTTCATCGACCATCATCAGGTGGACCCGCTGATTAACCGCATCGATGCGCTACTGGAAACCCTGGACACCGTTCCCGTCACAGAGGTCACGAAGCGTTTGGGACTGCTGGAGGACATCCGGAAGCTGCGCCTGGAAATACTCAAGGCATTCGACGTGTTCGAGGACCACATGCGCGAGATCAATCACTGGTATCAACGCATTACCCTGAGCACCGACAGAACCAGAATTGCCCGGGAAGTCAGCGAGCTGAACGCGCGCCTCAGCGAGGCCAGAATGCTCTACCTCAGAACGCTCCATTTGCTGGACACCGTGACACGCTATGACGCCGTCACCGATCTGTCGTGGTTCCTGCTGCAAAGCCAGGTGAGAGCCAGAAGAGTCCACCTCGACCGAGCCTTGCTCATGCACTACAGCCTGCCGGAAGCGACCGCCACCAGGGCGCAGCGCAACCAGATTCTTCAGGACTGCATTGAACAATACAGTCGGTTCCGTCGAGACATGCACGCCTGGACCGCCAGCTACCCGCAGCATTTTCATCTGGACGCGGTGCCGGCCATGCTCGACGGGATCGAGAAGATGGCCGAACGAGCGCGCAAGGGCATCGCGATTGCACCCCCCGCCGCCGCACCCGGGCAACGTACGAAAAAAGTATTCCTGACCGAGGACGACCAGCTGCTGATCGGCGAGGAACGTACGGTAGCGGTTGGGGCAAAACCGCAATACAGCGTGACCGGTCCCGGTGGCTACAAGGAAATCTGGGAACTCGCGGCGAATGGAAAGTCCCGACTGTTGAACCCGCGAAACCGGCCGGCTCCTGGCGGGGAAAGGAGCCTTGAATCGTTGGTCGCGGAGGCGCGGCAACGCCTGAATTCACAAGAGGCCTACCAGACTCGGGTGCAGGCCTACGCGGCGCAAAACATGCTGCCGGTGGACCTGGAACACATGATGCTCAGCGAAGCGAATGAATTGACCCACCGTGCACGCGGCATCGAAGAGCTGGCCCCGGATAACGCAATCATTGCCCAACTGCGGAGCAAGGCCACGGAGCTGACGGCCGTCGGGCGCACGATGCGAACCCGCCAGTCGCTGCAGATCGGCAAGCCCACCGACGGTATGCTGGAGGACCTCATCAGCCAGAACGCCGTGGAAATCCGCAAGGTCAGCGAGATGAAAAACCTTGGCAAGCGCCGGGATGGCCGCAACGATTTCCTGCAGGAATATGAAATCTGGGACCTGACGCAAGAGCCGGCGAAAGTGCTGTGGTATGCGCACTTTCACTACGCCAAGGCTTCAGCGGCATTGGGTGGGTTTGAGAAGGCGCATTTGAAGCTGCCGGAACACCGTTTTCTGACCCATGCCGACAACGCCGATTTGCCTTACGCCGACATCGGCAAAAAATCGGCGGTGCTGCCGCATTTCGAAAACCTCTAAACGGTTCGCTCCCCTGTAGGAGCGAGCTCGCTCGCGATGGACGTTAACGCTGACGAGTATCCGCTGGATAAACGCGGTGTTCTGCAGTCCATCGCGAGCAAGCTCGCTCCTACAGGGACTTTGCGAAAACACCTGACGTGTTTACAGCCCCACAAACATGAGACAGACTCACCCCTTTCGCAATCATCACAAATTTTCCTCATGAGGCCCCCGGTGCTTGAAATCCGTCACCTGAAGACCCTGCACGCCTTGCGCGAAGCCGACAGCCTGGTGGATGCAGCCGACCGCCTGCACCTGACGCAGTCCGCCTTGTCCCACCAGTTCAAGGAACTGGAAGAGCGCATGGGCATGCCGCTGTTCGTGCGCAAGACCAAACCCGTACGTTTCACCAGCGCCGGTTTGCGCCTGCTGCAACTGGCCGACGCCACCCTGCCGCTGCTGCGCGGCGCCGAGCGTGACATCGCGCGGCTGGCCGGTGGCACGGCGGGGCGGTTGCACATGGCGATCGAATGCCACAGCTGCTTCCAGTGGCTGATGCCGACCATCGACCAGTTCCGCGACGCCTGGCCGGAAGTCGAGCTGGACCTGGCCTCGGGCTTCTCCTTTGCACCGCTGCCGGCCCTTGCCCGTGGCGATCTGGACCTGGTGGTGACCTCCGATCCGCTGGACATCGCCGGCATCACCTATGTGCCGCTGTTCACCTATGAAGCGATGCTCGCGGTGGCCAACCAGCACCGTCTGGCGAACAAGGCGTACATCGTCCCTGAAGATCTGCTCAGCGAAACCCTGATCACTTACCCGGTGGAGCGCGATCGGCTGGATATCTTCACCCGCTTCCTGGAGCCGGCCGACGTCGAACCGGCGCAGGTCCGTACCTCGGAACTGACGGTGATGATGATGCAGCTCGTGGCCAGCGGGCGTGGCGTGTGCGGCATGCCGCACTGGGCGCTGCATGAATACAGCTCGCGAGGTTACGTGAAGGCCAAGCGACTCGGTGAGAAGGGCTTGTTTGCCACGTTGTACGCGGGAATTCGCGCAGACATGCTGGATGCGCCGTACATGCGCGATTTTCTGCTGACGGCCAAGGACACGTCGTTTTCGACCCTCGACGGGGTCAGCGCCGTCAAATAGCCACGCCGTCTCTGCGAGTTTAAATTTCGCGCCACATGTGGATTTTGTCGAAATAGTCCTCGCCCACCCGCACGGCCAACGGCTCAAGCCCGTACTGGATAAAGCCGCAACGCTGATACAGGTTGAACGCCGCGGCGTTGCCCGCCGTGACGGTCAGCTGGATCAGCCGCAGACCTTGATGGCTCTGCGCTTCATCCAGCGCCGCCTGCACCAGTGCGTAACCCAGGCCGCGCTGGCGAACCTGGCCGGACACGTACATGCCAAACAGCGTGGCCTTGTGTCGGGCTTTTTCACGAGGCTCGAAAGCAAGGCCGACAATGCCCGCCAGCCTCCCCTCCGCAAAGGCGCCGAACACCACATCGAGCTTGCCGGTCAGGCGCGACTCCCACCAACTCAACGGCATCCCCGCGCGCTCGCGCACGCTGGAGGTGAACGCCTGGGGATGCAGGTCATAGGCTTCAAGCATCAATGCCCGGTAGTCGAGGGCATGGCTGGCATCAAGCCGCTCAATCCACATGGCGCAGCCCTTGTCTGTGATTGATCAATCGATCGTGGTCAGCGAGGCTCGATAAAACGGCAGGATCAGGTCCCGTGTCAATGGCGCCAGCGTGACATTGCCGTCGGTGGCCGGGTCGATCCAGCACACCTCTTCGATCTCCGCGGCCGGGGAGACGTCGGCGTCGATGCTCAGTTGAAACAGCTCGGCCTGTACGACACACCCCGGCTCGTTGGCGGCAGGCGCGGAGAATTGGCCCAGGTAAGCAGCGTGCGCGGGATCGATGGTCAGACCCAGCTCTTCCTCCAGCTCCCGGGCCAGGGCGTGGACCGGTTGCTCATGGGCTTCGATCTTGCCACCCGGTTGCATGAAAGCTTGCGTGCCGCGCTTGCGGACCAGCAGGGTGCGACCGTCGGGACCGATCAACAGGGCGGCGGCGATGCGAATGAGGGGGGATGTCATGGTTCAGCGATGGCCTTGGCGACAAAGGCGCAAGAATCCCACGTGCGCCCGCTCCTGCAAAGCATCCCTCACTGTAGGAGCGAGCTCGCTCGCGATGGACGTCAACGATAACGCTTGCATCCTGATACCCAGCGGCGTTCTCAGGTTCATCGTCGGAACGCCGCCCGGAGCATGCTCGCTCCTACAGAAGTTGTCGCCGCAACGAATCGTTTCAGTCGGCTGCGCGAAGTCCCCTGCGGGCGACTATGCTCATTCCACTCGGATCCATACTCTGTACGTTCGGCCAGGTGGTCAGGGAAAAGGATGCCCCTATGCACGCACTGCACCGCACCGCTGCCGGTTCCGGCACATGTCGATGAATACGCTGCTGGCGCGGACCAACCGGCGGATTCTGATCGTCGATGACACGGCGTCGATCCATGAGGACTTTTTCAAGATCCTCAGCCCGCCCTCGCGCGATGACGAACGCCTGACCAGCGCCGAACAGACGCTGTTCGGCAGCACCGCCGCGGCGACACTGCAAAGCTTCGTGCTCGACTCGGCGTTCCAGGGCCTTGAAGCGCTGAACAAGGTCGAAACCGCCCTGGCCAACGACCTGCCCTACGCCATGGCGTTCATCGACATGCGCATGCCACCGGGCTGGGACGGCCTGGAAACCATCGAACGGCTGTGGCAGGTCGATCCCAAACTGCAAGTGGCGCTGTGCACCGCCTATTCCGACTACTCCTGGGAAGACATGGACGAACGTCTGGAACTGGGTGATCGCTTGCTGATTCTGAAGAAGCCCTTCGATGCCATCGAAATCCGCCAACTGGCCAGCGCACTGACCGCCAAGTGGCAGATGACCGAAGACGCGGCACTGAAAATGTCGCTGCTGGAACACGCCGTCGAAGAGCGCACCCGAGAGCTGTCCGACGCCAACATCATTGTGCAGAACAGCCCGACTATCCTCTATCGGCTGCGGGGCGAGCCCTCGTTTCCGTTGATGTACATCTCGCACAACATCACCAAGTACGGGCATATCGCGGCGAACCTGGTGGCGTCGGCCGACTGGGCCCGTGAGCTGGTCCACCCCGACGATCAAGACCAGGTCGACAGCGCCATGGCCCGGGTGCTGGACCGCCACGCGGCCGGCGCGTCCATCGAATTTCGCCTGCGCACCGGCCTCGGCACCTGGCGCTGGGTGGAAAACCGCTACATCCCGGTACGGGACGACGACGGCCGGCTGCTGGAAGTCGAGGGCATCATCATCGACATCACCGAGCGCAAGCTGGCCGAGGAGAAAATCGCCCTGCTGGCACGCACCGACGGACTGACCGGGCTGGCCAACCGCGCAACTCTGATCGAGCGCTTGCACCAGGCGTTCGCTGCCGCAAGGCGCGGCGCCTCGACATTTGCCATGTTTTACCTGGACCTGGATCACTTCAAGCGCATCAACGACACCCTCGGTCACCCGATCGGCGATCAGTTGCTGCAGGAGGTTGCTCGGCGCATCAAGGCCTGCGTGCGCGAGAACGATGTGGTGGCCCGACTCGGCGGCGACGAGTTCGCGATCCTGCAACTGGACGTCAGCGACCCCACCCATTCCGCAGCCCTGGCCGCCAAGGTCCGCGATGCGCTGGTGCTGCCCTACTCCCTGGCCGGCAACGCGGTGCGAGTGTCGGTCAGCATCGGCATCAGCAGCTACAGCCCGACCATCGCCACCGCCGATGGCCTGCTGACCCAGGCCGACATGGCGCTGTATCGCTCGAAGGAAAAGGGCCGCAACCAGTACCACTTCCATTCCGAAGAGATCAATCAGGAGGTGGTCGAACGCATGGCCATCGCCAGCGACTTGCGGAACGCCATCGAGCACGACGAACTCGTCCTGCATTACTGGCCGGAAGTGGACTTGGGCACTGGCAAAATCCTCGGCATGGAAGCGGTGGTCAGCTGGAACCACCCCGAGCGCGGTTTGCTGGAAGGCCCGGCGTTCCTGCCCGCCGCCGAAAAGACCGGCACGATCATCGCCCTCGGTCATTGGGTGCTGGACCGGGCCTGCCGGCAGATGCGCCAGTGGCGGGACGAAGGTGTCGCGCCGCCGGTGATTGCGATCAAGCTGTCCCTGGCCCAGCTCAAGAGCGGCCCCGAGCTGATCTACGAGGTGCTGCGCACCACCGCGCGCTGGGAACTCTGCGCCTGGGACCTGCGGTTCGACGTTACCGAAGCGACCCTGGCCCAGACCAAATGGACCCACAACGACGTGCTGCCGCGCTTGCGTGAGCTGGGGGTGAAGATCGCCATCGACGATTTCGGCACCGAATATTCCTCGTTCGATTACCTCAAGACCTACCAGGTCAATCACCTGAAACTGGCCCAGACCTTCATCAGTACCGCCGCCCGCGACCCGTCCAGCGCCAACACATTGCGGGCGATTATCAATTTCGCCCGAGATGTAGGGATCGGAATCATTGCCGAAGGTGTCGAAACCCAGGAACAGCGAAGTTCGCTGATGGCCACCGGCTCACCGATGAACGCCCAGGGTTATTACTTCAGCAAAGCCGTCAGCAGCCAGCAGGCCGCCGAATTGCTGAAGGCCGGGAGCATCCTGCCGCCGAGCCATGATATCGGGCCGATCCGCGACAACCCGCAACGGTCCACGGAGGACAAGGGATGAAGACACCTTTCGTGCGGACCAACCGGCGCATCCTGATCGTCGATGACACGCCTTCGATTCATGACGACTTTCGCAAGATCCTCGGAGAAGACACCGAGGACGAACAGTCATTGGCCGGCACCGAAGAAATGCTGTTCGGCACCCCCAAAGTCGAGCGACAGACGTTCCTGCTCGATTCGGCCTATCAGGGTCAGGAAGCGCTGGAACTGGTGAAGCGTGCCAAGGCCGAAGGCCGGCCCTACGCCCTGGTGTTCACCGACATGCGCATGCCGCCCGGCTGGGACGGGCTGGAGACCATCGAACAACTGTGGAAGGCCGATCCGCACCTGCAAATCGCCCTGTGCACCGCGTATTCCGATTACACCTGGGAAGCCATGGCCGAACGGCTGGAATTCGGCGACCAGTTGCTGGTGCTGAAAAAGCCGTTCGACAGCCTGGAAATCCGCCAGATGGCCAGTGCCCTGACCTGGAAATGGCAGATGGCGCAGGACGCGGCGATGAAAGTGCTGAGCCTGGAGCAGACCATCGAAGCGCGGGTCCATGAGTTGCTCAAGGTCTCGCATCTGTTGCAGTACGACGTCCTCACCGAGTTGCCCAACAGCACCTTGCTCGGTGACCGGCTGAACCAGTCGCTGGCATTGTCCCGCCGCCATGACAAACAACTGGCGGTGATGTTCCTCGGCCTGGATCGCTTCAAGCGCATCAACAATGCCCTCGGCCATCCGGCCGGTGACGAGATGCTCAAGCAGGTGGGCCGCAATCTGGTGGCCACGGTGCGCGAGTCCGACTCGGTGTTTCGCTACGGCTCCGATGAATTCGTGGTGATCCTCGCCGACATCCGCCACCCCCAGCAGACCCGTGGCATCGCTGAGAAACTGCTGAACGCGATCCGCGCGCCGCAACACATCGCCGGCCACGACCTGAGCGTGACCGCGAGCCTGGGCATCAGCATCTACCCCGATGACGGCTACGACGCCATCGAGCTGATCAAGAAAGCCGAAACGGCGATGCGCAACATCAAGGAAATCGGCCCGAACGACTTCAGTTTTTTCATCGATGAAATGAACCAGCGCGCCCGGGATCAGCAAAGCATCGAGACCGGCATCCGCCTGGGGCTGGAGCGCAATGAATTCGTCCTGCATTACCAACCGAAACTGGACCTGGGCAGCGGCCAGGTGGTCGGCGCCGAGGCGTTGATCCGCTGGCAGAAACCGGGGCAAGAGCTGGTCTACCCGTCGGACTTCATCAGTGTCGCCGAAGACAGCGGCCTGATCGTGCCGTTGAGCAAATGGGTGCTCGCCGAAGCCTGCCGGCAAGCCTGCGCCTGGCAAGCCGACGGGCTGCCGAAACTGTGCATGTCGGTGAACATGTCGGCCATCGATTTCCGCCAGCGCGACTTTGTCGACGGCATCGAACAGATCCTCGAACAGACCGGCCTGGAACCTGCGTTGCTGGAACTGGAAATCACTGAAGGCGTGCTGATGCAAAACATCGAGACCACCGTCACCTCGTTGAACCGGCTCAAGGCGATGGGCGTGCGGTTGGCCATCGATGACTTCGGCACCGGTTATTCCAGCCTGAGTTATTTGCGACGTTTTCCCATCGATGTGTTGAAAATCGACCAGTCGTTCATTCGCGGTTTGAGCAACGACAGCAGCGACGCCGCCCTGGTCAGCGCCATCATCAGCCTGGGCCGCAGCCTCAAGCTGACCATCATCGCCGAAGGGGTGGAAACCCTGGAGCAACTGGATTTTCTCAAGGCCCATCAATGTGAAGAAGGCCAGGGTTACTACTTCAGCAAAGCCGTCGAACCGGACGCCTTCGCCCGCTACCTGGAGTCGGTAAAACCCGCTCCATTTGCCGCTACGTGAACAATGCGCAACGGCACACGGGCTATCGGCCAGGGCATCAGCGTATGTCGTCATTCAGCCACCGGCTGCTGCTGGCGCCGCTGCTCGGATTCTGCCTGAGCGTGGGCGCCGCACCGCTGGATGAGCCGCTCAAACCGCTGCCGGACGTACCCCGGCAGGATCCGCAGCGGGTCGAGCTCGGTCGCCAGTTGTTCAATGAGCCGCGCCTGTCGATCAACAACACGCTGGCCTGTGCCAGTTGCCATCAGCTGCAAAAAGGCGGGGCCGATAATCGAGCGTTTTCCATCGGTTTCGACGGTCAGCCGGTGTCGATCAATACGCCCAGTGTGTTCAACGCCAGCCTGAATTTCCGCCAGTTCTGGAACGGCCGCGCTGACTCCCTGGAAAGCCAGGTCCAGGAAGTGATGAAAAGCCCCAGCGAAATGGGCAGCAACTGGCAACACGTGGTGGACGTGCTGTCCGCCAATCCCGGTTACCGCCGCGCATTTGGCAATGCCTACCCGGACGGCGTGACCATGACCAATGTGCAGAATGCCCTGGCCACCTACGAACGCACGCTGATCAGCAGCAACTCGCGGTTTGACCAATACCTGCGGGGCGACACCGACATCCTCAGCACCGATGAAAAATACGGCTACCAGCGCTTCAAGGACTACGGCTGCATTGCCTGCCATCAAGGTGTGAACATCGGCGGCAACATGTTCCAGAAGCTCGGGATCATGGGCGATTACTTCAAGGTGCGCGGCCATCCCACCGAGACCGACCTGGGGCGCTACCTGGTGACCCGGGACGAAGAGGACCGCAACGTGTTCAAGGTGCCAAGCCTGCGCAACGTGGCGGTGACCGCACCGTACTTCCACGACGGTTCGGCCGTCACCCTCGAAGACGCGCTGGACGTGATGTTCACTTTCCAGCTCGGGCGCGTCCCCTCCACCGAGGACAAGACTCTGATCATCAAATTCCTCAAGACCCTGACCGGTGAATGGGAAGGCAAACCCTTATGAAAATGTCCCGTCGTCGCAGCCTGGCGTTGCTGGGTGTCGTCGCCTTGCTGCTAGCCTCGACACTGCTGTTCCTGTACCTCAAGTCGAATTCGAACCAGACCTCGGACTACGCCGAATCCCGCGCCCTCATCGGGCGGATCAAGCAGCTGAACGCGCAATGGGAAACCGAAATCCTCAAGGCCAGGATCGCCACCCTTCACAACTACGATCCGCTGGTCGCGCCGCTGACCGAGATGACGCAGCTGTGGGAGCGGTTCGACACCACGGAATCGGCTCACGGTCGCAACCATTCGCCGGTCTGGCGCGCCAGCCATGATGCGTACCTGAACGCGATCCAGGAAAAGACCCGGCTGGTCGAACAGTTCAAATCGCATAACGCGGTACTGCGCAATTCGCTGGCGTTCCTGCCCACCGCCGAGGACGAGATTCAGGAGCAGCTGGCGCAACGGGTCGATGGCGATAAATTGCAGTTGCAGAACATCGCCACCGACACCTACGACTTGCTGCTCAGCAGCCTGGAGTTTTCCCAGGTGGCCTCCGACGAAAAGGCCGCCGACATTCTGCTCGGGCTCAACAAAATGCAAGTCAACAAACTGCGATTGCCCGAGCAGTTCCACAGCCCGATCGACATTCTGAGCAATCACATTTCCTTGATCCTGCGCGAACAACCGGTGGTCAACCGCCTGCTGGAAAACATCGAAGCGATTCCCGTGGCCGAGCGCCTGGACGACATCAACAGCCTGCTGAACACGGACCAGCAACAAACCGACGCCGTCGACCAGCGCTATCACTTCTACATGCTGGTGTTCTCGGTGTTGCTGGTCCTGCTGCTGGTGTACCTGGCGATTCACCTGATGCGCAGCTTCACCGTCATCAATCGCGTGAACAAAGCCCTTAAATCCGCCAACGATGACCTGGAACTGCGGGTGGAAGAACGCACCCGCGAACTCAAGGACACCCAGAGCGAATTGATTGACACCGCGCGCCAGGCCGGGATGGCCGAGATCGCTACCAATGTCTTGCACAACGTCGGCAACGTGCTCAACAGCGTCAACATCTCCGCCGACCTGGTCAGCCGCAAACTGCGCGCCAGCAAGGCCCAGGGGCTGGGCAAGGCGATGCAACTGATCAACGAACACCCCGGCGACCTCGGCGTCTTCCTGACCCAGGACGAGAAAGGCAAGTTACTGCCCGGTTACCTCAATCAACTGGTGGAAGCCATCGCGCTCGAACAGCAGAGCATGACAGACGAACTGGCGCAGTTGAGCAAGAGCGTCGACCACATCAAGGACATCGTCTCCACCCAGCAATCCTATGCCGGTGCCAACAACCTGATGGAGCCGCTGCACATCAGTGAATTGCTCGAGGACGCCCTGCGCATGAACGCCGGAGCACTGACCCGGCATCACGTCACGGTGGTCAAGGAGTACGACGAGGTGCCGCAGGTCATGGGCGACAAGCACCGGCTGCTGCTGATCCTGATCAACCTGATCAGCAACGCCAAATACGCCATGTCCGACCTCAGCAACCGCCCGCGAAAGATGACCCTTGGGATCAGGATCGTCGACGACACGACCCTGCAAGTCAGCGTCAAGGACGACGGCGAGGGCATCGCCGTGGAAAACATGACGCGCATCTTTGCCCACGGTTTTACCACCCGCAAGGAAGGCCACGGCTTCGGCCTGCACAGTTGCGCGCTGGCCGCCATCGAGATGAATGGCCACCTCAGCGCCCACAGCGACGGGCCGGGCAAGGGCGCGCAGTTCACCTTGCAGATCCCGTTGAAACGCGTCCCTGAAGACATTTGAACTGTAGGAGCGAGCTTGCTCGCGATGCTCGTCAACGCTGACGCTGGCTGCCTGACACCCAGCGGTGTTCTCGAGTTCATCGCGAGCAAGCTCGCTCCTACAGGTTCCGGGTCAGGTGGCTTCCTGGAAATCCATCTCCGGTGGCTGGCGACGGAAGCCGCCGGTCAGCACCGCCAGGTACACCACACCAATCGCCAGCCAGCACACGCCCAGGTAGATCGCCAGGTGATCGAGGCTGACCATCAGCCACAAGTCCGCGGCCAGGCCGATGAACGGGAACAGCAGGAACAGCACGAACTCGCGCAGCCCTTTCTTCTCGCCGCCGATCCAGTAGTGAAAGATCACCGACAGGTTCACCAGGCTGAAGGCAAGAAACGCACCGAAGTTGATGAACGAAGTCGAGGTGGTGACGTCCAGCTTCAGCGCCAGCAACGCGACGACGGCGCACAACAGGATGCTGTTGACCGGCGTACCGAAGCGTTCATGCAAGGCGCCGAAGAAAGATTTCGGCAACACACCGTCGCGGCCCATGGCAAACAACAGGCGCGAGCCACTGGCCTGCGCCGACAGGCCCGAGGCGAACTGACCAACGATCAGGCCGATCAGGAAGATCGACACGAACAGGTCGCCACCGATGTTGCGGGCAATCTCGTAAGCCGCCGAATCGACGTTGTCGAACTGGAACGACGGATGAGCGATCTGCACAAAGTACGACACCCCGACGAAGATCAGCCCGCCGATCAGGGTAATCAGCATGATCGCTCGCGGGATGGTGCGGCGCGGGTCGCGGGTTTCTTCGGTCAGGGTGCTGACCGCGTCGAACCCGAGGAACGAGTAACAGGCGATCGCCGCACCGCTCATGATCAGCGGCATCTGCATGTCGCCGTTGAAGAACGGTTTCACCGACCACAATGGCGTGCTCGCATCGCCACCCACGTAATGCACGCACAGCGCGACGAAGGCGATAAGCACCAGGAACTGCACCAGCATCAGCAAGGCGTTGATGCCATTGGCGAGTTTCAGGCCGACGATATTGATCGCGCTGGTGATGCCGATGAACGCCAGCACCCAGATCCATTGAGGCACCGCCGGGAACGCGGAGTTGAGGTACGCCGCGCCGATCAGCCAGATCGCCATCGGCAGGAACAGGTAATCGAGCAGCACCGCCCAACCGGCAATGAAGCCGAGCTTGGGGCTGATCGCCTTGCGCACATAGCTGTAGGCCGAACCGGCCACCGGGAAGGCCGAGGCCATGCGGCCGTAGCTCATGGCCGTGAAGAACATCGCCACCAGCGCCGCGAGGTACGCGGCCGGCACCATGCCGGCGGTGGATTGAGCGAGGATGCCAAAGGTGCCGAGCACAATGATCGGCGTCATGTAGGCGATGCCAAACAGCACCACCGAGCCTAATGACAAGGTGCGTTGCAAACGAGCCATGAGCGACTACTCCGAATTTTATTGGATTTATGGCAGAGCCGAGTTCGGCGCAAGTTACGGGTGTTGCGTTGTTGTTTTGGTCAAACAGGTGTGTCGTCTGTAACGGCCTCTTCGCGGGCAAGCCCGCTCCCACATTTGATCTCGGGCGTTCACAAAACCACTGTGGGAGCGGGCTTGCTCGCGAAAGCGTCAGCACCAACAACACAAAATCCGGATCAGCCCTTGGGAATCAGCAGCTCCCGCACCCCATTCGCATGCTCAACCCTCTCCCCCGGCAGCTTCAGCCGCTGATCATCCAGGTAACGATAATCCTGTCGCGCCGCCGTCAGCCGGTTCAGGTCCAGTTCCACCGCAAACTGCCCCTCATCGCGCCCCGCTTCGAACAGCAGCGTGCCCAGCGGATCCACCAGCGCACTGCCGCCGGCAAACAACAACCCGCCGTCGCCCGCTTCCACGCGGTTGACCATCAGGGCAAACGCCTGGTTTTCCTGGGCGCGGGCCATGATCGCGGTGCGGTGGGTCGGGCCGTAAGGGTCCATGTTGCCGTTGGTGACGATCAGCAGTTCAGCGCCCAGTTGCGCCAGGGCGCGGGCGGTCTCGGGGAATTCAATGTCGTAGCAGATCAGCAAGCCGACCCGCACGCCGTTCCACAGACACGTGGCGTAGCGGTCGCCGGCCTCGTACACACCGCGATCCGACGCCCACAGGTGGGTCTTGCGGTAGGTCAGCGCGATGCCTTGCGGGGTAATCAGCAGGGTGGTGTTGAAGAAGCGGCCGTTGTCGCTCTCGGCCGTGCCGATCACCACGGCGATATTGCGCTCGCGAGCAGCGGCGACAATCGCGCTGACGGTCGGGCCGCTCAGGGGCTCGGCAACCGCGGCGACAGTCTCGGCGGACGGAAAGCCCATCAGGTGGCTTTCCGGAAACATGATCAGCTGCGTGTCGGCCCTGCAGGCGGCAATCGCCGCCAATGCGCGTTCGAGGTTGTAAGCCGTGTCGTTGTCACGGCCCGCAAGTTGGGCGAGTTCGACCTTCATGGGTATTCCTTGTTCTGGTGACCGGCGGCAGAAAGATTGCCCGGCCGTTGTCTGTGCGCCAGTATGCGCAGCAAGCAACCGGCCAGGGAATTACGCGGCCGGGGTAACCCGATAGGGGTAGAGCCATGACACTCTCGTTAGACGACATCGCCTGGCACCGTTCGGTCGGGCAACTGATCGACGCCCTGGACAAGCCCAATTTCTGGACGCAACTGGTGCGCCTGCTGGATCAGTACGTCACCTTCGACAGTTGGGTGGCACTGCTTTTCAGCCCCGATCAACACCCGCTGGTGTTCGCCGAATGCCCCGGTGAGGACGGCAGCCCTGATCAGTTGTTCCAGGATTACCTGCGCGGCCTGTACCTGCTCGACCCGTTCTACATCGCCTGCCGCGAGCAATCGCGCACCGGGCTCTATCGCCTGTCGGAAGTGGCGCCGGAGCACTTTGAGCTGACCGAGTACTACCAGCGCTACTTTCGTCTGAATGTGGTGGCAGACGAAATCCAGTTCAATTGCCAGCTGGAAGGCGAGCGCACGCTGTGCCTGTCGCTGGGCAGCAAGCAGCGCTTCAGCGGTCAGCAGATTGCCTTGCTGTCGCTGATCCAGCCGTGGGTGCTCGGCCTGTTGCGCCAGCGCCTGCCCTATGAAATCAACGAAGTCGTGGCCCTCGCGCCGGCGCCGGTCCAGGGTGACTGGCGGGTGCAACTGGAAGCCTCGGTGCAGCAACTCAAAGGCGCGCAACTGACCGCCCGGGAGCTGGATGTCGGGCGCTTGATGCTCAGCGGTTGCTCCAGTAAAGAAATCGCCCGTAAGCTGGAAATCTCTGTGGAAACCGTGAAAGTCCATAAGAAACACATGTACAGCAAGCTGGGGATCAAATCCCAGTCCGAGTTGTTTTCGATTTTTCTTCAGGCGCAGAATGCCTGATCGTTTCTCTGTGGGAGCGAGCCTGCTCGCGATGGCGGTTTAACCTCAGCCTTGAGGTTGACTGACCCACCGCCATCGCGAGCAGGCTCGCTCCCACAGTGTTCTGTGTTTAGTCAACAATTTGAGTCCGAACCCAAGGAAACCGTATGAGCCTGTCCCTCCTGAGCCGCTACGCCTTCTTTGCCGCGTGCGTGATCTTCACCCTCGCCAGCCTGCCGTTCCTCGAACACGACTGGCTCTGGCCGACCACCGCCACCACTGGCGTGCTCAGCCTGATCGGCCTGTTCGATCTGCTGCAAAGCCCCCACGCCGTGCGTCGCAACTACCCGATCCTCGGCAACATTCGCTACCTGGTGGAGGCCATTCGTCCGGAAATCCGCCAGTATCTGCTCGAATCCGACAGTGACGCCCTGCCCTTTTCCCGGGCCCAGCGGTCGCTGGTCTATTCCCGCGCCAAGAATGAAAGCGCCGACAAACCCTTCGGCACCTTGATCGACGTGTATCAGGCCGGTTTCGAATTCATCGGCCACTCCATGCGCCCGGCGCCGTTGAGCGATCCGAGCGGTTTTCGCGTCATCGTCGGCGGCCCGCAGTGCACGCAACCGTACTCCGCCTCAGTGTTCAACATCTCGGCGATGAGTTTCGGCTCGCTCAGCGCCAACGCCATCCGTGCGTTGAACCAGGGCGCCAAGCTCGGCAACTTCGCCCACGACACCGGCGAAGGCAGCATCAGCCCGTACCACCGGGAGAACGGCGGTGACCTGACCTGGGAACTCGGCAGCGGCTACTTCGGCTGCCGCACCGCCGACGGGCGCTTCGACCCGGAACGCTTCGCCGCACAAGCGCAAACGCCGCAAGTGCGAATGATCGAAATCAAGATGAGCCAAGGCGCCAAACCCGGCCACGGCGGGATTCTGCCCAAGCACAAGGTCACCCGGGAAATCGCCGAAACCCGCGGCATCATGATGGGTGAAGACTGCATCTCGCCGTCGCGGCACAGCGCGTTTAACACGCCGATCGAAATGATGCACTTCATCCAGCAACTGCGTGAACTGTCCGGCGGCAAACCGGTGGGCTTCAAGTTCTGCCTCGGTCATCCGTGGGAATTCATGGGCATCGCCAAGGCCATGCTGGAAACCGGAATCCTCCCGGACTTCATCGTCGTCGACGGCAAGGAAGGTGGCACCGGCGCAGCACCCGTGGAGTTCACCGACCACATCGGCGTGCCGATGCGCGAAGGCCTGCTGTTCGTGCACAACACCTTGGTGGGCCTGAACCTGCGGGACAAGATCAAGCTCGGCGCCAGCGGCAAGATCGTCAGCGCCTTCGACATCGCCAGCGTCCTGGCCATCGGCGCCGACTGGGCCAACTCGGCGCGCGGCTTCATGTTCGCTATCGGCTGCATCCAGTCGCAAAGCTGCCACACCAACAAATGCCCGACCGGCGTCGCCACCCAGGACACCTTGCGCCAGCGCGCCCTGGTGGTCCCGGACAAGGCCCAGCGGGTGTTCAATTTCCACCGCAACACCCTCAAGGCCCTGGCGGAAATGCTCGCCGCCGCCGGCCTCGAGCACCCGTCGCAATTGTCGGCCAAGCACCTGGTGCGACGCATGTCGGCGACAGAGGTCAAGCTGTTTTCGCAGCTGCATGTCTTCCTGAAACCGGGAGAATTGCTGACCGGTGAGGTCAATGGCGAGTTCTATTCACGGATGTGGCAGATGGCGCGGGCCGACAGTTTCGAGCCCCATGAAGTGTCCGCCGCGTGACGGTTCACCATTGCAGCGTTTTGACCGGGAGCGGCTCTTTGAAAACGATGAAACCGTAGTCGCCCACCAGGTAAATCCGGTAGTAAGCCTTGTCCACCAACGCCGGGAAATGCTGCAGCCCCACCCTCGTCGCGTTGCGCCGCTCACGCTCTGCGACGACGTTGGTGATGCCCACCGTCGGCAGGTTTTCCGCCAGTTGGTAGAAGTTGACGTTCAGCAAATAGCGCAATACCGGCATCTGCCGGAACGACCCTGAGGCCCCCACCAGCCAGTGATCCGAGTAGGTCACCGCGAGGTAGATCCGCTTGGCGTCGCGCAGCGCCGGATGGGCGGAAATGTCTTGCTGAAGACTGATCAGCGCGCTGGTGGCGAAGGTTTTCTGCACCGTCAGCACGCGCCCGTAGGCGTAGGACAGCGACAGCATCGCCAGTAATGGAATCGCCAGCAGCAACCCCAGCCGCTCATGAACGCGCGCCAGCGCCAGGCGGCTCAAATAAAACAGCAACATCAACAGCACGGCAAAGCCCATCAGGGTCCGCGCGCCTTCGTTGAAGTCGCGGAACAACAGCAGCATTCCCGAGACCAGCAGTACCACCGTCGGCAGCGTCAGCACGCAGGCGAGGCCGATCAGGATTTTTTCCCGCCGACTCCCCTGCCGCGTACACAGATTGCGCCCGAGCTGAATCGCTCCGGCCAGGGCACACAGCAACAAGCCGACGGCTACCCAGACGAAGCCGCCGTGAAACAGCAACACCACCTTTTCCAGGACCCGGCCGATATTGATCTGCAGCTGCAGCAACGGTGCTGCCGTCCAGTTAAGCAGCTCGGTGCGATTCTGATCGGTGAACGGGTAGGCCGTCATCAGGTAGATCCCACCGCCGAGGGCGACCTGGGCGACCTTCCAGCCGATCAAGCCCCGCCACTGCGGCCAGGCCCGTTTATCGTTGGCCGCCCGCAATACTTCCAGGCAACACAAGCCCAGAAACACATTCAAACTCACCTGATACAAACCCAGCGCGAGGGCAATCAGAAAGGCCGGCACCAGCCATTGCAGAATCCGCGAGGGGTGACGGTAGGTGATCGCGTAAATGACCGCCACCAGGCTCAGGGCCATGGTGGGGCCATCGTATTGATAGGACAGGTTTTGCAGGAAAAACGGGTTGTACCAGAGCGGCAATACCACCAGGCAACAGGCCAGCGTCGGCTGCGAGTAGTAATGAAATGTCAGGCGGGTCAACGCGCCGGCCATGGCCAGCGTGGCGATCAACAGGGGCAGCGGGAAAATGTTCGGCGCGCCGGTGCCAAAGGTCAACACGTTGTAGAACACCTCGGCAAACAACCGCCCCTGCCGGGACCAGGCCATTCCCGCCGACAGGGCCCGCCAGTTGTCGTCGATATAGGGAAAGTCCGCGAGGATCAGCGGCAGGACGTACAACAGGGTGGCGAGCAGGAAAAACAGCCAGACCTGCCGGCCTCCGAGTTCGTCATTGAAAAAGCGGCTGACCCTGCCCACGCTAAAGCCCGGTCCGGTCTTTGCCGCCTACGATGTCCTTCACCACATAGCGCGGCCGATGCTTGGCTTCGATGTAGATCCGCCCGACGTACTCACCGAGGATGCCGATACCGATCAGTTGCACGCCGCCGAGAAACAGAATGGCCGTCATCAGCGACGGATACCCGGGCACGTTATTGCCGAAGAGAATCTTGTCAAACACCATGTACGCCGCGTAGAGCACCGCGAAGAGCGAGATGCCGCCGCCGATATAAGTCCACAGTCGCAGCGGCACGGTGCTGAACGACGTCACGCCTTCCAGCGCCAGATTCCACAGTTTCCAGCCGTTGAATTTACTGGTCCCGGCCACCCGCCCGGCGCGCTCGTACTCGACCACAGTCGTGGTGAACCCGGCCCAGGACAGCACACCTTTCATGAACAGCTGATGCTCGGGCAGTGCGCGGATCACATTGACTACCTTGCGATCCATGAGTCGGAAATCGCCGACGTTTTCTTCGATGCGGGTGTAAGCGATGCGGTTGAGCACGTGATAGAACAATGCCGCGCTGTGGCGTTTCAAGTAACCGTCGGCGGCACGGTTGCGGCGTTTGGCGAGCACCACGTCGGCGCCTCGCCGCCATTCGTCGATCAGCAGCGGTATGACGCTGATCGGATCCTGCAGGTCGACATCCATGGGAATCACTGCGTCGCCGCTCGCGTATTCCAGCCCGGCGAACAGCGCCGGCTCCTTGCCGAAGTTGCGCGAAAAGTTGATCAGCAGCACCTGCTCGTCGACCCGTGCCAGTGCCCTGACTTCTTCGACAGTCCGATCGGAGCTGCCATCGTTGATGAAGACGATCTCGACCTCGCAGTCGGCAAGCCTCAACTCCCCCCGCACTGCCTGGTAAAACAGGGCGATGGACTGCTCTTCGTTGAACACCGGAACGATCAGCGACACCTTCACGTCTCACGCTCTTGAGAAATACTGTGTAAAGGTTCGACAGGCGCTGACAGCCGTTGTTCTGGCATGTCATCAGCCTGCCAGACCGATGGACGAGCGCACCGCAAAGGCGAGCAACTGAGACATTCAGTAATATCGGGGCTTTGCAATTGCGGGCGAATCAAGCCACCCTGCGCGCCGCCGATGTGCGGCGCGAAACCTTTGCTCACTCCTTACTTGAACACCGTTCACGAGCCTGCTGTCATGACGTTTGAACGCGATCACCGAATCGACTTTTTCCGCGGCCTGGCGCTGATCTTCATTTTCTGGGATCACGTGCCCCAAAACCCCCTCGGCCTGATTACCCCGCGCAACTTCGGTTTCAGCGACGCCGCCGAGATCTTCGTGTTCCTGGCCGGTTATGCCGCCGTCCTCGCCTATGGGAAAATCCTGCAGCGCGACGGTTACCTGATTGCCTGCGTGAAAATTCTGCGCCGCGCCTGGGTGCTCTACGTCGTGCATATTTTTCTGCTGGCGATGCTGATGGGCATCGTGTTCTTCGCCAACAGCCACCTGGAAACCCGCGACCTGGTGGAAGAAATGGGCATGCACCACTTCATCACTGAGCCGCAGCAAGCCTTGGTGGATGAACTGCTGCTGCGCTTCAAACCGAACCTGATGGACCCGCTGCCGCTGTACATCGTGTTGCTGGCAGGGTTGCCGCTGGTGCTGCCGATGCTGGTGCGCAGGGCCTGGGCGGTGGTGGCGCTGTCGTTGGCGGTGTACCTGGCGGCGCCGTGGTTCGGCTGGAACCTGGCGGCAATCAAGGATGGCGTGTGGTACTTCAATCCGGTGGTCTGGCAGTTGTTGTTTGTGCTCGGCGGCGCGGCGGCGACCTATGGGCGGCGACCGCGTCGGCCCGACACGCGTTCGCTGACCCGCCAGCCGTTGTTTGTCGGTGCGGCGTTGTATGTCGTGGTCACCGGGGTGATTACCGTGTCCTGGCGCTGGCCGGAGATTCATGATGCGGTGATGCCGGGGTGGCTGAGCCATTGGCTGTATCCGATCAGCAAGACCGACTTGTCGCCGGTGCGGTTGCTGCATTTTCTGGCACTGGCGTATGTCACGGCGAAGCTGCTGCCGAATACCGGCTGGACGCAGAACTGGTGGGCGCAACAGTCCTGTCGTATGGGCCGTTATTCGTTGGAGATCTTTTGTCTCGGCGTGTTGCTGGCGCCATTGGCGGATATGGTCAATGCCATGGCCGAGGATGCCGTTGCCATGCAGGTGTTTACTGCGCTGGTGGGGGCTGGGTTGATGGGGTTGTTGGGGGCTTGGCTGGATTTCAACAAGCATTTGAATCGGCCGCAGGTGGTGGCTCGCTCCGGCCCTGCTCCGTAGGCCAACCGCTCGGAAGCTGATGTACGCCAACCCCTGTAGGAGCTTGCTCCTACAGGGGTTGGCGTGCGGCGATCGTTTGATCTTGATCTGCCTCCTCAATCCCGCAAATCCGATTCATGAATCGGCTGATCGCGGTGCGTCGCTCGCTGATACTGGGCCGGCCAGATCGCCTTGCGCCCTCCCAGATCATCATCCGCGTGCAGCGGCCAATACGGATCACGCAGCAGCTCGCGGGCGAGAAAAATGATGTCAGCCTGACACGTACGCAAAATGT
This sequence comes from Pseudomonas sp. 14P_8.1_Bac3, assembly GCF_025466085.1. Taxonomy (GTDB): domain Bacteria; phylum Pseudomonadota; class Gammaproteobacteria; order Pseudomonadales; family Pseudomonadaceae; genus Aquipseudomonas. The sequence goes on along the minus strand of NZ_JANLOD010000074.1, from coordinate 40,821 downwards.
GCTCGGCCTGGGCCGGCTCGGTGATCATCCCCACCGTGCCCGTCGCAATGCCCGACTCCTTACGCACACGCTCGGCAAATCGCGTCTGATACCCAGGCCCCGTAGGGATCTCGGCATTGGCCGCCGTCCCACCCGACGACACATCGATCAGGTCCACCCCCAGTCCTTTCAAGCGACGCGCCAACTCCACGGTTTCATCCGGATTCCACCCGTCCTCCACCCAATCAGTCGCCGACACCCGCACAAACAAGGGCAACTCTTCAGGCCACACCGCCCGCACCGCTTCGGTCACTTGCAGCACCAGGCGAATCCGGTTTTCGAACGAGCCACCATACTGGTCGCGCCGCTGATTGCTCAGCGGTGACAGAAACTGATGCAGCAGGTAACCGTGAGCGGCATGAACCTCTACGACCTTGAAACCGGCGGTCAGCGCCCGTTTCGCTGCGTCAACGAACGCCTGAATGACCTCGGCGATCTCGCCCTCATCCAGCTGCTTCGGCGGGGTGTGCTGCGGGTCGAAGGCAATCGGCGATGGGCCGACCGGGACCCAGCCACCGTCGTCAGGCTTGACGCTACCGTGCTTGCCGATCCACGGCCGATGCGTGCTGGCCTTGCGTCCGGCGTGGGCCAGTTGAATGCCCGCGACGGCCCCTTGCGAGGCGATAAAGCGCGTGATGCGTTGCAGCGGTTCGATCTGTTCGTCATTCCACAAACCGAGGTCTTCCGCCGTGATGCGTCCGTCGGCAGTAACCGCCGTGGCCTCGGTAAAAATCAGCCCGGCGCCGCCGACAGCTCGACTGCCAAGGTGTACCAGGTGCCAGTCATTGGCCAGGCCATCGACGCTGGAATACTGGCACATCGGGGACACCGCGATGCGGTTGAGCAGGGTCAGTTGGCGCAGGGTATAGGGTTCAAGCAGCAGACTCATGGGGCACCTCTCGAATCAGTGGGCAGGCTCCAGGGTTCTGTTTGAAAAGTCGACGAGTGACAGGAAACAGGTAAGGCACGCACCCGCCCCCGCGGGTAAGAAATTCGACAAGACGTCACAAGGCCAATCAAGCAGTGCTTAGAGCCTAGTCGACAATGCGCGATGGCGCCCCTGGTAGGAGCGAGCTTGCTCGCGATGGTGGTCAACGATAACGCCGGGCGCCTGATACCCCGCGGTGTACGTGCCTCCATCGCGAGCAAGCTCGCTCCTACAGGTTGAGAGTCAACGCGGTTCGATGTGGGCAATCATCAACTGCACGGTCTCATTGCCGCGAAATTCGTTGAGGTCGAGCTTATAGGCCAGTTCCACCCATTTGATGGTCGGGTTCGGCCAGATATCGCGGTCGATGCCGAACGCGATGCCGTCCAATTTCACCGAACCGCATTCGCTTTTCAGCACCACCTTGAGGTGCCGCTCGCCCACCACGCGCTGTTCTACCAACTGGAACACCCCGTGAAACAAGGGCTCCGGAAAGTGCTGCCCCCAAGGCCCGGCATGCCGCAAGGCGCGGGCCAGTTCGAGGTGGAATTCTTCAACCGCCAACGTCCCGTCCGACAGCAGCCGCCCGGTCAGGTCTTCTTCGCGCAATTGCCTACGCACTTCGGCGTCAAAGGCTTCGGCAAACAACGGAAAATTCGCTTCCGGCAAGGTCAGGCCGGCCGCCATCGCATGGCCACCGTACTTGCTGATCAGGTTCGGATGCTGCGCCGCTACCACGCTCAAGGCGTCACGAATATGGAACCCCTGGACTGAACGCCCGGAGCCCTTGAGCAGGCCATCACCGGCGTCGGCAAACGCGATGGTCGGACGGAAATAGCGCTCTTTCATTCGCGAGGCGAGGATGCCGATGACGCCCTGGTGCCACTCGGGATCGAACAGGCACAAGCCAAACGGCATCGATTCCACCGGTAAATCCTTGAGCTGGGCCAGCGCCTCGCGCTGCATGCCCTGCTCGATGGATTTGCGGTCCTGGTTCATGCTGTCGAGCTGAGCGGCCATTTCCCGGGCAAGCGCGGCGTCTTCAGTGAGCAGGCATTCGATGCCCAGGCTCATGTCATCCAGCCGGCCGGCCGCGTTCAAACGCGGGCCGACGATAAAACCCAAATCGGTGGAAGTGATGCGCGCGTGGTCACGCTTGGCCACTTCGAGGATCGCCTTGATTCCCGGCCGCGCACGCCCGGCGCGAATGCGCTCCAGGCCCTGATGCACCAGAATCCGGTTGTTGGCGTCCAGCGGCACCACGTCGGCAACGCTGCCCAGGGCCACCAGGTCCAGCAGCTCGCCGATGTTGGGTTGTGGCCTGCTTTCGTACCAGCCGAGGCTGCGCAAGCGCGCCCGCAACGCCATCAATACGTAGAAAATCACCCCGACACCGGCCAGTGCCTTGCTCGGAAAGCCGCAGCCCGGCTGGTTCGGGTTGACGATGGCATCGGCCAGCGGCAGTTCATCGCCGGGCAAGTGGTGGTCTGTGACCAGCACCTGCAGCCCGGCCTTTTTCGCCGCCGCCACGCCTTCGACGCTGGAAATGCCGTTGTCCACGGTGATCAGCAGCTGCGGCGTGCGGGTCAGCGCGACGTCGACGATTTCTGGGGTCAGGCCGTAGCCGTACTCGAAACGGTTCGGCACCAGATAGTCAACGTGCGCCGCGCCCAACAGGCGCAAGCCCAGCACGCCCACGGTGCTGGCCGTCGCACCGTCAGCGTCGAAGTCGCCGACGATCAGAATCCGCTGACGCTGCTCCAGGGCGGTCACCAGCAGGTCCACCGCGGCATCGATGCCCTTGAGCTGCTGGAACGGAATCAACCGCGCCAGGCTCTTGTCCAGTTCAGCCTCGGACAGTACGCCCCGCGCCGCGTACAGACGCGTCAGCAGTGGCGGCAGATCACCGAGGAATGGCAGGGTGTCGGGCAACAGGCGAGGTTCGATGCGCATGGGGTGACAGGGACTTCTCTTGGATACGTAGGATCGATGGGGTGAAAATCAGCCGCGTTCGCCGCTCAGCCACTGCAACTGGACTTCGTGCTGACCACGGTCGTCGGTGACGAAAATCGTCCCTTCGCTGATCATCACGTCCCACTTGATCACCCGCGGCATGTCTTTGGCCAGGGTTTCCAGGACTTCCTGGGGCACCGCGGCGATGTGCACATTCTTCAGGTTCTTGATCGCCGGGATCACTTTGGTCTCCCAGACGCGCAGGCTGCCGTAGGCCAGCAGGCTGGTGCGCTCGGTGCGACGGGAGCACCAGGTCAGGCGATCGGCATCTGGCTGGCCGACTTCGATCCAGTGCAGGACGCGATCGTCCAGGCTCTTTTCCCACAGCGCCGGCTCATCCACGTCCGACAGACCACGGCCAAACGACAGCTGTTCGTTGTACCAGAAGGCGTAGGCCAACAACCGCACGGTCATGCGCTCTTCGGTTTCCGACGGGTGACGGGCGATCGTCTGCTTCACCGTCTCGTAGACGCTACGGTCGAGGTCGGTGAGGTTCAGTTCAAACTTGTAGGTCGTGGACGGCTGGGCCATGAACGGGCTTCTTGATACGTGGAAAGGCGGCAAGTCTAACCGATGCGGCAGGCTTCGCGGCCATCAACCTTGAGCGACTGACAGCGGGCTGTGCTAAAACGCTCTATCAGCCAGCCTTTGTCCTACAGGATCCAGCATGCCGTTCACCGCCAAACCCCTCGCAGGTCTGAAAGTCATCGAATTGGGCACATTGATCGCCGGGCCGTTTGCCTCGCGCATCTGCGGCGAGTTCGGTGCCGATGTGATCAAGATCGAATCCCCGGACGGCGGCGATCCGTTGCGCAAATGGCGGAAGTTGTACGAAGGCACGTCGTTGTGGTGGTTCGTGCAGGCACGCAATAAAAAGTCCCTGACGCTCAACCTGAAACACCCGGACGGCCTGGCGATCCTGAAAAAACTGCTCAGCGAAGCCGACATCCTGATCGAGAATTTTCGCCCCGGCGTGCTGGAAAAACTTGGCCTGGGCTGGGACGTCCTGCACGCCCTGAACCCGAAACTGGTGATGGTACGCCTGTCGGGTTTCGGCCAGACCGGACCGATGAAGGACCAGCCAGGTTTTGGCGCCGTCGGCGAATCCATGGGCGGCCTGCGCTACATCACCGGTTTCGAGGACCGGCCACCGGTGCGCACCGGGATCTCCATCGGCGACTCGATTGCCGCGCTCTGGGGTGTGATCGGCGCGCTGATGGCGCTGCGTCATCGCGAGGTCAACGGCGGTCAGGGGCAAGTGGTGGACGTGGCGCTCTACGAAGCGATCTTCGCCATGATGGAAAGCATGGTCCCGGAGTTCGACGTGTTCGGCTTCATCCGCGAACGCACCGGCAATATCATGCCCGGCATCACGCCCTCCTCGATCCACACCAGCGCCGACGGCAAGCACGTGCAGATCGGCGCCAATGGCGATGCGATCTTCAAGCGTTTCATGCTGATCATCGGCCGCGAAGACCTGGCCAGCGATCCGGCACTGGCCAGTAACGACGGACGCGACAGTCGCCGCGACGAGATCTATGGGGTGATTGATCGCTGGGTCAATTCGCTGCCGCTCGACACCGTCATCGAACAGTTGAATCAGGCCGACGTCCCGGCCAGCCGGATCTTCAGCGCCGAAGACATGTTCAACGATCCGCAGTACCTGGCACGGGAAATGTTTTTGAAAGCGAAGCTACCGGACGGCAAAGATTTCAAGATGCCGGGCATCGTGCCGAAACTCTCAGAGACACCCGGCAGTTCGGAATGGGTCGGGCCGCAGTTGGGCGAACACAATGCGCAGGTACTCCACGATCTTGGCTATGACAGGGAACAGATCGCACAGCTGCGTCAAGACGGGGCCATCTAAGCTGAAGCGCCTGTTTGCGCCGCTCACCCCACACGCCCGGTTGAACCGCGCGACGCTGGCTTGCGCGCTCGCGGCTTTGCTCCTGTGCGCTGCCCCCGCGATGGCGCAACCCAAGGACACCATGATCTGGCTGTTGCGGGACCTGCCCCCACTGACGATTTTCGAAGGTCCGGAAAAGGGCCAGGGCGTCATCGATCAACTGTTACCGCTGCTGATCGACGGCATGCCGCAATACCGGCATGCCTTGATGCGGGTCAATCGCGCCCGAGCCTTGCAAATGCTCCATGAGCCCTCCCTCACGTGCGATGCGGCACTGAACAAGAGCAAGGAACGCGAACGCTGGATCGCCTTTTCCATTCCGGTGTTTCGCGCCATGAGCAATGGTCTGGCCGTACGCCGCGTCGACCATGAAGTGATTGCGCCCTTCCTGCACGACGGCGAGGTGGACCTGGCGGCCTTGTTGGCCAGCGGCCACGAGCAATTGGGTATCGTCGCCGAGCGCAATTACGGCGAGTACCTCGACGCACTGCTCAAACAGGCGCCGCGGGATGCCCTGACCCTCCACTACGGCAACGACGCCTTGGGCAGCCTGCTGCAGATGCAGCGCCTGGGGCGCTTGCGGTTCCTGTTGGGCTACCGTCCGGAAATCCGCTACCAAGCCGAGCAGCAAGGGATCGCCGAGGATGAATTGCAGTTCTACCCGATTCGCGGTGCGGAGAAATTCCTGTCGGGCTACATCGGCTGCAGTGATACGCCCCAGGGTCGGCAGGCCATCGCCGAGATCAACGCGCTGCTGCGCAAACTGCCCCGTGAACGCTTGAGCGAGGCCTACGCCGCGTGGCTGGACCCGGAAAGTCGCGACGCCTACCTGAAAGAATCCAGAACGTATTTCGAGCAGCAGGTGCAGCCCTGACAAATCGCAGGCAAAAAGAAACCCCGAGAAGTGGGGAGACGACTCGGGGTTAAACGTGGCCTACCTAAAGACCAGTAACAACAAGCTACAAGCACCGGAGCACAATGCTTGATCCTGCTGTTACAACCTCTGACTGACCGGGGCCCCGTAAGGTTCCCATAAAAAAAAATTCACTTATCCCCGACCCAGGACCTTGTCCTGTGCCGCATTGCGCAACGCCGCGATCACGCAGGGTTCCAGGCGTCCTTCGGCAATCATCAGATCGCGATGCAAACCGTCGACCACGTCCGTGAGCTGACGTTTGTCGCTCAATTGCGCCTGATTGAATGCGCGCTCGACCACGATAGCGCCGGTTGCGCTCTTCAATGTCACCAGGCATTCGCCCTGCGCGCCCGACGGGGTCAACGTCACCTGATAAGGGCTCAGCGCCTCACCGAGCAATAGGCTGATACTTTCCATCTCGATCACCACTCAATAGTCCGAAAACAAAGTGCCTGGGGCGTGTCTACAGTAAGTGACCACCGGCCCGAGAAGAAAGTTCTGGATACAAAGCGCTAAGCTGCGTCTTTGGTCTTGAGAGAATGCAGGGGAAATGTGACAGGGGAAAAACAGCGGCGTGGCGCTGGTCGGGATGGGTCCTGTAGGAGCGAGCAGGCTCCGGGCGGCGCTCCGACGATGGACGTCAACGATAACGCGGGATACCTGAATGCCCGCGTTGTCTGGGCGTTTTTCGCGAGCGTGCTCGCTCCTACAGGGGATAGAGCGTTTCTTACAACGGCTTGCCGCGATTGCCGTGCTGGCTGACGAACGCTTGCACAGCCTTCAGGTCATTCGGCAGAACAGTGCAACGCTCATCCCGCTCCAACAAATCAGCCAGGTGCACAGGCAATTCCAACGCCCTGCCGACGCCCGCCTTCTCCACCGCATCCGGGAACTTGACCGGGTGGGCGGTGCCAAGGATCACCATCGGAATATCCAGGCTGCGACGGCATTCACGCGCAGCCTTCACGCCGATCGCTGTGTGCGGATCCAGCACCTCTCCAGTCTGCTCGTACACCTCGGCAATCGTTTCGCACGTCTGCGCGTCGTCCACCGCCAGGGAATCGAACAACTTGCGGGCCTCGGTCCAGCGCTCCTGTTCAACGCTGAAACCGCCGCCCTGCCTGAAGCTGTCCATCAACGCGGCAATCGCCGCGCCGTTACGACCGTGCAGATCAAACAGCAGGCGCTCGAAGTTCGACGACACCATGATGTCCATCGACGGCGACAGCGTGGCGTGCAGGGTTTCCTTGACGTAGTGATTGCCGCTCATGAAGCGGTGCAGGATGTCGTTGCGGTTGGTGGCGACGATCAACTGGTTGATCGGCAGGCCCATGTTGCGCGCCAGGTAACCGGCGAAGATGTCGCCGAAATTGCCGGTCGGCACCGAGAACGACACCGAACGCGCCGGCCCGCCCAGCTGCAGGGCCGCATGGAAGTAGTAAACGATCTGGGCCATGATTCGCGCCCAGTTGATCGAGTTCACCGCGACCAGACGTGTACCTTTCAGGAAGCTCTGGTCGGCAAAGCTCGCCTTGACCATTTCCTGGCAGTCATCGAAGTTGCCTTCGATGGCGATGTTGTGGATATTCTCGCCGAAGAGCGTGGTCATCTGCCGACGCTGCACTTCGGAAACGCGGTTGTGCGGGTGCAGGATGAAGATGTCGACGTTTTCGCAGTGCTTGCAGCCTTCGATGGCGGCCGAACCGGTATCACCGGACGTGGCGCCAACGATCACCACGCGCTCACCGCGTTTTTCCAGCACGTAGTCGAGCAGGCGACCAAGCAGTTGCAGGGCGAAATCCTTGAACGCCAGGGTCGGGCCGTGGAACAGCTCGAGCACCCATTCGTTGCCGTTCAACTGCCGCAACGGTGCCACGGCGTTGTGGGAAAACACGCCGTAGGTCTCTTCCAGAATCTTTTTGAAATCGGCATCGGGAATGCTGCCGGTGACGAACGGGCGCATCACCCGGAAGGCCAGTTCGTGATACGGCAGGCCGGCCCAGGAAGCGATTTCTTCCTGGGTGAAACGTGGCAGGTTTTCCGGGACGTACAGACCGCCGTCGGTGGCGAGACCCGCCAGCAGGACGTCTTCGAAATTCAGGGCCGGTGCCTGGCCGCGGGTGCTGATATAACGCATGACTGACTCCAATGGACAGTGTTCGCAAAGCCGGGCCCGCAGGCGGGCCCGGTGAACGATAACGGCTTAGTTCAGGTGCTCGACGCGGATCCGTACGACCGGACCGACCACGCCCGCCAGGGCTTCCAGGGCGGCGATCGCGTCGTTGATGTGCTGCTCCAGCACGCGGTGGGTCAGCAGGATCATCGGCACCAGACCGTCATGCTCTTCGACCTCTTTCTGCATGATCGATTCGATGTTGATGCCGCGCTCCGACAGGATGCTCGCCACCTGGGCCAGTACGCCCGGATGGTCCTTGGCCTGGATGCGCAGGTAGTAGGCGCTTTCGCAGGCTTCGATCGGCAGGATCGGATGGGCCGACAGCGAATCCGGCTGGAAGGCCAGGTGCGGCACACGGTTTTCCGGGTCGGAGGTCATGGCGCGAACCACGTCCACCAGGTCGGCGATCACCGACGAAGCGGTTGGCTCCATGCCGGCGCCGGCGCCGTAGAACAGCGTCGAACCGGCCGCATCGCCATTGACCATCACTGCGTTCATCACGCCGTTGACGTTGGCGATCAGGCGATCGGCAGGAATCAGCGTCGGGTGCACACGCAACTCGATACCGGCCGCAGTGCTGCGCGCGACGCCGAGGTGCTTGATGCGATAACCCAGCGCTTCGGCGTAGTTCACGTCGGCGGTGGTCAGTTTGGTGATGCCTTCGGTGTAGGCCTTGTCGAATTGCAACGGAATACCGAACGCGATGGATGCGAGGATCGTCAGCTTGTGGGCCGCGTCGATGCCTTCAACGTCGAAGGTCGGATCGGCTTCGGCATAACCCAGGGCTTGCGCTTCGGCGAGTACGTCTTCGAAGGTGCGGCCCTTCTCACGCATTTCGGTGAGGATGAAGTTGCCGGTGCCGTTGATGATGCCGGCCACCCAGTTGATGCGGTTGGCCGACAAGCCTTCGCGAATCGCCTTGATCACCGGAATGCCGCCAGCCACGGCCGCTTCGAACGCCACGATCACGCCTTTCTCGCGCGCCTTGGCGAAAATTTCATTACCGTGAACGGCGATCAGCGCCTTGTTCGCGGTTACCACATGTTTTCCGTTCTCGATCGCTTTGAGTACCAGCTCACGGGCAACGGTGTAGCCGCCCACCAGCTCTATGACGATGTCGATCTCAGGGTTCGTGGCCACTTCGAAGACATCGTTGGTAATCGCAATACCGGTCGTCTGGAACTGAGGCTTTGGCGTGCGCGTGGCAATTTGCGCCACTTCGATTCCACGCCCGGCACGACGAGCAATTTCCTCGGCGTTGCGCTGAAGTACGTTGAAGGTTCCGCCACCGACGGTCCCTAACCCACAGATGCCTACTTTGACCGGTTTCACTGTGAACTCCCCATAAAACGGCCGACTCGAGGCCGGCCGTGGAAACAGCCGCATGCACGCGGCTCTCTATTGATGGCCCGGCACAGGTTGCCGCCGGGCCATGATCGTCACAGGCTGACCGTGACGATACGAATTACTTCGCGTCCAGCGCCAGTTTGGCGACTTGTGGCGCAGGCTGGTAGCCCGGAATGACCTGACCGTCGGCCAGAACGATGGCCGGCGTGCCGTTCACGCCGATCGACTGACCGAGGGCGAACTGTTTGGAAACCGGGTTATCGCACTTGGCGGCCTTGATTTCCTTGCCATCGACCATTTTGTCCATGGCCGCTTTCTTGTCTTTCGAGCACCAGACCGCCTGCAGCTGTTCGTCACCCGGCGAGCCCAGGCCCTGGCGCGGGAACGCCACGTAGCGCACTTCGATCCCGCGCTTGTTCAGCTCGGGCACTTCGGCGTGCAGTTTGTGGCAGTACGGGCAGGTGGTGTCGGTGAACACCGTGATATGCGATTTGGTTTCGCCGATGGCCGGGTAGACCACGGTTTCCGCGACCGGAATTTCGTTGATCAGCTTGGAAATGCCCAGGCGTTCGGTCTTCTCGGTCAGGTTGACCGGCTTGCCGTCCTTGAGCTGGAACATGTAGCCCTGAACCACGTATTGGCCGTCGGCACTGGCATAGAGCACGCGGCTGCCTTTGAGTTTAACCTCGTAAAGGCCGGGCAACGGACTGGCGGTAATGGTTTCTACCGGCACCTCGAGCTGGAGGTTTTCGAGGCTTTTACGGATGGCTTTGTCGGCCGCGTCATCGGCGACGGCAAAGGTGCTGACCAACGCAATGGCTGCGGCGGCGAAAATCTGGGTCAGACGCATGAGAACTCCTGAAGGCGGACAAATGGGACGATCAGAACGCCCGTGCCGAAACACCGGGTCATAACCGCCCATCGTGCAAACCGGCAAAGCCTACCACATAAGGCCCGCGGGGCCGAATGCCAGGTGACGAGACAAACTGCGCCCCTGTAGGAGCGAGCTTGCTCGCGATGGAGTCACGTCCACCGTTGGGTGTCAGACTGCCAGCGTCATCGTTAACGACCATCGCGAGCAAGCTCGCTCCTACAAGTGGGGATTCACCCGCGAGGATGGTGTTTGGCGTGCAGGTCTTGCAAGCGGGCGCGGGCGACGTGGGTGTAGATCTGAGTGGTGGAGAGGTCGCTGTGGCCCAGCAGCATCTGCACCACCCGCAAGTCGGCGCCATGGTTAAGCAAGTGCGTAGCAAAGGCATGACGCAAGGTGTGCGGCGACAGCGACTTGCCGATCCCGGCGACCTTGGCCTGGTGCTTGATGCGATGCCAGAAGGTCTGGCGCGTCATCTGCTCCCCGCGCTGACTGGGGAACAGCACATCACTCGGACGTCCGCCGAGCAACTCGCCACGAGCGTCGCGCATGTAGCGCTCAACCCAGACAATCGCCTCTTCGCCCATCGGCACCAGGCGTTCCTTGCTGCCCTTGCCCATCACCCGCAGCACGCCCTGGCGCAGGTTGACCTGTTCCAGCGTCAGACTGATCAATTCCGTCACCCGCAAACCGCAGGCGTAAAGCACTTCGAGCATGGCGCGATCGCGCTGGCCGATGGCTTCGCTCAGGTCCGGCGCCTTCAGCAGCGCTTCCACATCCGCTTCCGACAACGATTTAGGCAGCGGCCTACCCAGTTGCGGCATATCGACGCGTAACGTCGGATCGACGGCAATCAACTTTTCCCGCAACAAATAGCGATAGAAGCCACGCACGCCGGAGAGAAATCGTGCCGTGGAGCGAGGCTTGTAGTTTTGCTCCAGGCGCCAGGCCAGGTGATCGAGGATCAACTCACGCCCGGCGTTGATCAGCTCCAGCCCTTTGTCCTGCAGCCAGCCGTTGAACAGCGCGAGGTCGCTGCGATAGGCATCACGGGTGTTGTCGGAAAGACCTTTCTCCAGCCAAAGGGCATCGAGAAACTGGTCTATCAGAGGATGATCGATGGCAGGCATAAAGGCTCAGGCAGGACAGGCAATACGGCCATGGAAGATAAATCGCGGGCAACAAAAAAGCAGCCCTTAGGCTGCTTTTTTCTGCATCGGGAAGCTGGACTTAAGCCAGTTTTTCCTTGATGCGAGCTGCTTTACCGGACAGGTCACGCAGGTAGTACAGCTTGGCTTTACGTACGTCACCGCGACGTTTAACGGCCATGCTGTCGATTTGCGGGCTGTAGGTCTGGAAAGTACGCTCTACGCCAACACCGTTGGAGATTTTACGAACGGTGAAAGCACTGTTTACGCCGCGGTTACGCTTGGCGATAACAACACCTTCGAACGCTTGCAGACGCGAACGGTCGCCTTCCTTCACTTTCACCTGAACGACAATGGTGTCGCCCGGGGCAAAGGTAGGGATCTCTTTGGTCATCTGCTCTGCTTCGAGTGCAAGGATGATTTTGTTAGTCATGCTGTGCTCCTAAGGTAAATCGTCGGATCTACCATCGATACGTTGTTAACTATCGTCCCGCTCGCGGATGTATTCCTCGAGCAGCTTCTTCTCTTCTCCAGAAAGCGAGCGGCTTTCCAGAAGATCGGCGCGTCGTTCAAAGGTCCTACCAAGGGACTGCTGTAAACGCCAACGCCGGATGTGCGCGTGATTGCCACTTAGCAATACGTCGGGAACACGCTGATCCGCATACACCTCCGGTCGGGTGTAGTGCGGGCAATCCAGCAAACCATCCGTAAAGGAATCTTCCTCGGCGGAGTCCGCATGCCCTAAAGCTCCAGGCAGCAGTCGTGTAACCGCATCGATCAGGACCATCGCCGGCAGCTCGCCGCCAGACAGTACATAGTCGCCAATCGACCACTCTTCATCGACATGAGCTTCAATGAAACGCTCGTCAATGCCTTCATAACGGCCGGCAATCAGGATCAATGCATCCAGATTCGCCAACTTGCGTACCGCCGACTGAGTCAGTTGACGGCCTTGGGGGGACAGGTAAATCACCTTCGCCGCCTCCCCGGCTGCTGCCTTGGCCTGAACCAGAGCATCTTCCAGGGGCTTGATCTTCATCACCATGCCCGGACCACCGCCAAATGGGCGATCGTCCACAGTGTGATGTCGATCCGTCGTGTAGTCTCGCGGATTCCAACAGGTGAGCTGCAACAGCCCCTGTTTCACCGCCCGACTGGTGATGCCGTACTCGCTGATGGCGGAGAACATCTCGGGAAACAAACTGATCACTTCTACGCGCAAGTTAGCCACGCTTAGAAATCCGCGTCCCAATCCACCTTCATCTCGCCTGCGGCAAGGTCGACGGCCAACACGCATTGCTCCGTATAGGGCAACAGGCGTTCGCGATCATCCAGGCTGCCAGCGCAAGGCTTGACCACCATGACATCGTTCGAGCCAGTCTCTAACAGGTGATCGATCTTCCCGAACAGTTGCCCGAGGGTATCGATGACCTTGAGACCTTCCAGCTGGTACCAGTAGTACTCGCCGTCGGTCAGTTCAGGGAACAGGTTGCGTGGCACACAGATCTCATAACCGGCCAGAAGACGAGCTTCTTCACGATCATCGAGGTCCTTGAGCTTCGCGACCAGGAATTTGTCATTCCCGCGTCCGCTGACCAGCTCTACCTGCTTTACATTGCCGTCACGCTTGAGCGTCCAGGTTTTGTAGTCCAGCAGGTTCTTGATTGGATCAGTAAAGGAATACACCTTCACTTCGCCGCGAACGCCATGAACAGAATAAATTTTGCCAATAACGATCAAATCATCGGCAACAGCTGGCGTCGCGTTCATATTGCTCAGGCCGCAGCCTTAGCAGATTCCTTCAACAACTGAGCAACGCGCTCAGAAGGTTGTGCACCAACGCTCAGCCAGTAGGCTACGCGCTCTTGGTTCACGGACAGACGAACTTCCTGACCACGAGCAACAGGGTTGAAGAAACCAACCTGTTCCTTGTGCGAACCGTCGCGCGGGTTGCGGCTGTCGGTTACGGTCAAGTGGTAAAACGGGCGCTTTTTGGAGCCGCCAAGGGCAAGACGGATTGTTAGCATGTGAACATCGTTCCTGTAGTCGGTGCTGCAAATCTAAAGGCACAGCGGGCATAGGTGCCCGAAAGGCCGCATATTCTAAGGAATATCCGGACTTTTGCAAATGACTTTTTCCGGCGGTCTATCGGCCGCCATCCAGATTTGCTATAGAGCCGTCGTTGAAAACGGCCAGTCAGCTCCCGCCATGTGCGGGTTTGCTGGAGATCCCGCTTCCCTGCGGGTCTGCGCCGGTGCGATGACCGGCGCGGATTCTGCTGCCCTGTGACAGGGCATTACATCTTCGGCATGCCGCCGCCGGGCAACATACCGCCCATGCCGCGCATCATTTTGGCCATTCCGCCTTTCGCGGAGAATTTCTTCATCATCTTCTGCATCTGCTTGTGCTGCTTGATCAAGCGGCCGATGTCCTGCACCTGGGTGCCGGACCCCATGGCGATCCGGCGTTTGCGCGAACCGCTGATCAGCTCAGGGTCGCGGCGCTCGGCCGGAGTCATGGAATTGATGATGGCTTCCATCTGTTTGAATTGCTTCTCTGCCGCGCCCTGGGCGTTGCCCATCTGCGCCAGGTTCACGCCGCCGATGTTCGGCAGTTTGTCCATGAGGCCGCCGAGGCCGCCCATGTTCTTCATCTGTTGCAACTGATCGCGGAAGTCTTCGAGGTCGAAGCCCTTGCCCTTCTTCAGTTTCTTGGCCAGTTTGTCGGCCTTGTCCTTGTCGAGGGTGGCTTCGGCCTGTTCGATCAGGCTGAGCACGTCGCCCATGCCGAGGATGCGCGAAGCGATTCGTTCAGGGTGGAACGGCTCGAGCGCTTCGCTCTTCTCGCCCATACCGATGAACTTGATCGGCTTGCCGGTAATGGCGCGGACCGACAGTGCGGCACCGCCACGGGCATCGCCGTCGACCTTGGTCAGGATCACGCCGGTCAGCGGCAGTGCATCGCCGAAGGCCTTGGCCGTGTTGGCGGCGTCCTGGCCGGTCATGGCGTCCACCACGAACAGGGTCTCGACCGGGTTGATCGCAGCGTGCAAGGCCTTGATCTCGCCCATCATCTCTTCATCGATGTGCAGACGACCGGCGGTGTCGACGATGACCACGTCGATGAATTTCAGCTTGGCTTCTTTAATAGCCGCTTGCGCAATCTCGACCGGCTTCTGGCTCAGGTCGGACGGGAAGAAGGTGACACCGACTTCGCCTGCGAGCATTTCCAGCTGCTTGATCGCCGCCGGACGGTAAACGTCCGCGGACACGACCATGACCGACTTCTTCTTGCGCTCTTTAAGGAAGCGCGCGAGTTTGCCGGCGGTGGTGGTTTTACCGGCGCCCTGCAAACCGGCCATCAACACGACAGCAGGTGGAACGGCGCTCAGGTTCAGGTCTTCGTTGGCCGCGCCCATCAGGCTTTCGAGTTCGGCCTGGACGATCTTCACGAAGGCCTGGCCCGGCGTCAGGCTGCGCGACACCTCGGTGCCGACAGCGCGTTCCTTGACCGAATTGACGAAGTCCTTCACCACCGGCAAGGCGACGTCGGCTTCGAGCAACGCCATGCGCACTTCGCGCAGGGTGTCTTTGATGTTGTCCTCGGTCAGCTTGGCCTTGCCGGTGACATGGCGCAGCGTCTGCGAGAGACGGTCGGTTAAGTTTTCAAACATTGCGCGATCCTTTCAGGCCCTGTGTAGACCGGGATAATGGCGGCCCAGACCGGAATCAACATGTGCTCGGCGAGCCTGCGGCGTGGGCAGGTCGCGGATTATAGCGAAGACTGCGTCTGGCGGACACCTCGCACTTTCGTGCCGCGTGGGTTCTATGCCAAACTCAGCGCCTTTCGGGCTTGCCTAACAGGATTTATGCTCCCCTTGTCACCCAGTTTGCTCACCACTCTCGCCGCCGCCTGCTTGTATGCCGCTGCGACTATCTACCAAGGCACCCGCCTGGCCTCCGGCGCCAAGGCGAACAAGCGCCTGCTGGTCACGCTCGGCGTGCTGGCCGTCCTGGCTCACAGCGCCAGCCTGTTCACTCACCTGTTGACGCCGATCGGCCTGGGCCTGGACTTCTTCAGTGCCGCCAGCCTGATTGCTGCAGCGGTCATCGCCCTGACCCTGCTGGCCTGCTCGCGGATTCCGGTGGAGAACCTGCTGGTATTGCTGTTCCCGCTGGGCCTGGCGACCGTGCTGTTGGCGCAGTTCGCCCCCGCCGGCACCGTGCAGATCATCGATGAAGAACCGGGCATTCTCGCCCACATCCTGCTGTCGATCCTCGCCTATGGCATGTTCACCATCGCGGTGTTCCAGGCCTTGCTGCTGCTGGTCCAGGACCATCAGCTCAAGCACAAGCATCCGTCCGGCCTGATCAAGAATTTCCCGCCGCTGCAAACCATGGAAAGCCTGCTGTTCGGCTTCCTCTGGGCCGGCTGGACCCTGTTGTCGTTGTCGTTGATTTCCGGCTGGCTGTTCGTCGACAACCTGTTCGCCCAGCACCTGGTGCACAAGACCCTGCTGGCGTGCCTGGCCTGGATCGTCTTCAGCGTGCTGCTCTGGGGCCGTAACCACCTCGGCTGGCGCGGACACAAGGCCATTCGCTGGACCCTCGCCGGTTTCTGCCTGCTGATGCTGGCGTATTTCGGCAGCAAGCTGGTCCGTGAATACATCCTGCACATCTGACGGGCGGCATCAATGGACGACTTGCCCATAGGGCCGATGCTCGCCGTAATGGCCCTGCTGATTCTTTGGTCAGGGCTGTTTACCGCCATTGAAACGGCGCAACAGCATCTGCTGGCCCAACGCACCGCCTCGCGCTCAGGCGACAAGCCGGTGGCGAAGCTGAATTTCCCGCTGCATAGCCTGATCTTCTGCAACACCTTGTGTCGGGCCCTGGTGGTGGTCATCAGCACCTTGCTGGCGATTTTCACCTGGGCCGAAAATGGCCCGTGGGCGGCATGCGTTGGGGCCGGCGCGATCCTGCTGGTGTTCGCCGACTACCTGCCGCGCACCCTGGCTACGCGCTATCCCGATGCAGTCATGGCCCTGGGCAATACCCTGCTCGGCGTGCCGCTGAAAATCATCTACCCCGCCGCCTGGCTGCTCAATGGCATCAGTCAGTTGCTGACGCGACCGTTCGCCCGCAAACCCAACGTGGTGCAGCAAAGCGAAGACGAGACGCCAAAGGATCGCCACGACGACCAGGACCATCCGGTCTGCCGGCCGCACCCGCTGTCGGGCATCCACGCGCTGGACAACATCACGGTCAATGACATCCTGGTGCCACGCAGCGATGTCGACGGGATCAACCTGGACGACCCGATCGCAGACATTCTCGAGCAACTGCGTGCCAACCGACGCACGCGCCTGCCGGTGTTCCACAGCGACATCAATCAGGTCGAGGCGGTGCTCAATACCCGGCAGATCCGCCATCTGCTGCCTGAGGGCAACCTGACTCGCGAAGCGCTGCTGGCCGCGTGTCACGACCCGTACTTCGTGCCGGAAAGCACCCCGCTGCAACTGCAACTGCTGAACTTCCACAAGCAGCAGCGACGTCTGGGCATGGTGGTCGACGAGTACGGCGAAGTGCTCGGCATCGTCACGCTGGAAGACATCCTCGAAGAAATCGTCGGCGAATTCGAAAGCCAGCACAGCCTGGACAATCCGCACATCCATCCACAGGCCGACGGGCGCCTGGTGATCGATGGCGCGGCATCGATTCGCGAACTGAACAAAAGCCTCGGCTGGCACCTGCCCAGTGACGGCCCGAAAACCCTCAACGGGCTGGTGACCGAGGCGTTGGAAACGATCCCGGACAGCGCGGTGTGCCTGAAGATCGGCCGTTATCGGCTGGAGATACTCGAGACCGAGGACAATCGCGTGACTCGCGTACTGATCTGGCATACCGCCGCACTGCCCGCCCCCGTCTGACATCCGGCCCTGTAGGACCCGGCTTGCTGGCGATGCGCTCCAAACAGAAGGCCGCCCGGCCGCACCTACAAATCGCGACAACGACCGTGGCATAATCGATTCCGCTTACCCAAGCCCTGCCCCACCCCGTGCTACCCGCACCCCGCGTTAAACCCACATCCCTGGGTGTTCGACCATAAAAACTCGCTCCACTGGGGCATATGACTGTCAGGGATAACCGCATGACGACCAGCTCGACCTATACCGAAACCACGCCTGCGCAACCGACGAACTCCGCCACCCGCGTGGCGACCGCGAGTTTCATCGGCACCGCCATCGAGTTCTACGACTTCTACGTGTACGCCACGGCCGCGGCGCTGGTGATCGGTCCGGTGTTCTTTCCGCAGACTTCCGGCACCGCCCAGATGCTCTCGGCGTTTCTCACGTTTGGTATCGCGTTCCTCGCCCGGCCACTGGGCTCGGCGTTGTTTGGTCACTTCGGTGACCGCATCGGACGTAAATCGACGCTGGTCGCCTCGCTGCTGCTGATGGGCGTCTGCACCACGCTGATCGGCGTGCTACCGGGTTATGACGCCATTGGCGCCTGGGCGCCGATCCTGCTTTGCGTGTTGCGTTTCGGCCAAGGCCTGGGCCTGGGCGGCGAATGGGGCGGCGCGGCTTTGCTGGCGACGGAAAATGCGCCCAAGGGCAAACGCGCCTGGTTCGGCATGTTCCCGCAGCTCGGTCCTTCGATTGGTTTCCTCGCTGCCAACGGCCTGTTTCTGACACTGGCGATGACGCTGGATGACCAGCAGTTTCGCTCGTGGGGCTGGCGCATCCCGTTCCTGCTCAGCGCGGTGCTGGTGATGGTCGGTTTGTATGTACGCTTGAAACTTCACGAAACCCCCGTCTTCGCCAACGCCATGGCGCGCCAGGAACGCGTGAAGATTCCTCTGGTCGAGCTGTTCAGCCAATACTGGGCGCCCGTTTTGCTGGGGGCCGGGTCGATGGTGGTGTGCTATGCGCTGTTCTACATCTCGACCGTGTTTTCCCTGAGTTACGGCGTTTCGACGCTTGGCTACACCCGCGAAACCTTCCTCGGCCTGCTGTGCTTCGCGGTGCTGTTCATGGCCGCCGCCACGCCGCTATCGGCGTGGGCCAGTGACCGTTACGGGCGTAAACCGGTGCTGATCATCGGTGGCGTGCTGGCGATTCTGTCCGGTTTCTTGATGGAGCCGCTGCTGACCCAGGGTTCAACCTGGAGCGTGGCGCTGTTCCTGTGCATCGAGCTGTTTCTGATGGGCGTGACGTTCGCCCCGATGGGGGCACTGCTGCCGGAGCTGTTTCCGACGCACGTGCGTTACACCGGCGCGTCAGCGGCCTACAACCTGGGCGGCATTGTCGGCGCCTCGGCGGCGCCGTTCTTCGCGCAGAAGCTGGTGGCGATGGGCGGTTTGAGTTATGTCGGCGGGTATGTGTCGGGGGCGGCGGTGTTGAGCCTGATCGCAGTGCTGTGCCTGAAAGAGACGCGGCATAACGATCTGAATCGGGTGGCCTGACAAATCGCCATCGCTGGCAAGCCAGCTCCCACAGGTACAGCGTGACCACCCTGTAGGAGCGGACTTGTCCGCGATGGGCGTTAACGATGACGCTGGCCGTCAGACACCCCGCGGTGTCTGATCCACCATCGCGAGCATGCTCGCTCCTACAGATACATCGTTACAGCTCGACTACGACCGCCTTCGAAGCACGGGTCGCCTTTGCGCGAGCCGCTTCAATCGACTCATCCCGCGCCAACGCCACGCCCATCCGACGCTGACCGTTCACTTCAGGCTTGCCGAACAGGCGCAACGCCGTGTCCGGTTCGCTCAACGCAGCGCCCAGGTTGGCGAACGCCGTCTGGGTCGACTGCCCTTCCACCAGAATCACCGCCGAGGCCGACGGCCCGAACTGGCGAATCAGCGGAATCGGCAGGCCGAGGATCGCCCGCGCGTGCAGCGCAAACTGCGAAAGGTCTTGGGAAATCAGGGTCACCAGACCCGTGTCATGCGGGCGCGGCGAGACTTCGCTGAACCACACCTGATCGCCTTTGATAAATAACTCGACACCAAACAGACCGCGACCGCCCAGCGCCTCGGTGACCGCTTTGGCCACCCGCTCGGATTCCGCCAGGGCAACCGGGCTCATGGCTTGTGGCTGCCAGGATTCCTGGTAGTCGCCCTTCTCCTGACGGTGACCGACCGGCGCGCAGAACGTCGTGCCGCCAGCGTGGCGCACGGTGAGCAAGGTGATTTCGTAATCGAAGTCGATGAAGCCCTCGACGATTACCCGACCTTTACCGGCGCGCCCGCCTTCCTGCGCGTAATCCCACGCGGCTTTCACCTCGTCGGCGCTGCGCAGCAGGCTCTGGCCTTTGCCCGAAGAACTCATCACCGGCTTGACCACGCACGGGAAACCCAGGTCCTCGACGGCTTTGCTGTAGTCCTCGAAGGTGTCGGCGAAATGGTAGGGCGAGGTCGGCAGGTCCAGCTCTTCGGCGGCCAGGCGACGGATGCCTTCACGGTTCATGGTCAGTTGCGTGGCCCGCGCGGTCGGGATCACGGTGAAGCCTTCGGCTTCCAGCTCGACCAGGGTCGCGGTCGCGATGGCTTCGATCTCCGGCACGATGAAGTGCGGCTTTTCGGCTTCGATCACTGCACGCAGGGCCGCGCCGTCGAGCATGTTGATCACGTGGCTGCGATGGGCAACCTGCATGGCCGGCGCGTTGGCGTAGCGATCCACGGCAATCACTTCAACGCCCAGGCGTTGCAGCTCGATCACCACTTCCTTGCCCAACTCACCACAGCCACACATCAATACGCGGGTCGCGGTTGGCGACAATGGAGTTCCGATACGGGTCATCTCAGGTCCTCAAAGGAGCGGATCATCTCGGGTTGCGACGGCTCGCGCGCTTCCCATGGGGAGAAAGCGCGGCATTTTACATGAACCGCAGGGTTTGGCTTCAGCTGGCGACGGCCTGTTTGCGCAAGCGCCAAACCATGATCAGCCAGACGGCCGTTACACCGGCGAACTTCGAGGCCATGGCGGTGAGGATCACTGCCGGGGTGAACGCGTCGATCATGCCAAAGAAGATGAAGGTATCGAGGGGAATGCTCAGGGCCGAACTTATCCACAGGCGGTCGTGCAGCGGACGCCTGGTGACGCTGAAGACCAGCCAGTCGATGCACTCGGAGACCGCGAACGCCGTGGCGCTGGCCAGGGCGATGGAGGGATCGGAGGTGACATACGACAGCACCAGCGCCGCCAGCATCGCCGCGATCGCGCCATGGCCGAAGCGGGTTTGCACCATGTCGCGCAGCACAAACACCAATCCGCCCCAGGCGGACCAGATGATGTCCAGGTGCGGCGCGGTGGAGAAAGCGAAGTTGATCAGCACGACGCTGCTGATGTAGGCGATCAGGAAAAGCATAGGTTTGGAGACTTGGAAATAGGGTGTGCAGGGTACTTCAGGCTCGCTCCCACAGGTGTTTACCTGCCTTTGGCTTCCACCATCCACAGCAACCCGCTGGACTTGGCCCGTTCGTGACACAAGCCCAACACTTTGCGCCGCTCATCATTGTCCATCCGGCTCCAGCCGGTGATTTCTGCCACCGTGCGCTGGCACCCGGTGCAGATATCATCGTCGTCCAGCGCGCAGATGTTCACACAGGGCGAGCGAACCGGGGGTTCGGGCGCGGTCATTGTTCCTGCTCGGCCAGATCCCGGGCATAACGCTGCGAGTTATGCACGTAGTGAGCGGCACTGGCTTCGAGCATTTTCTTCTGCGGCTCGGTCAGTTCACGCACGACCTTGCCGGGCGAGCCCATGACCAGCGAGCCGTCGGGAATTTCCTTGCCTTCGCCGATCAGCGAGTTGGCGCCGATGATGCAGTTCTTGCCGATTTTTGCGCCGTTGAGGATGACCGCGTTGATGCCGATCAGACTGTAATCACCGACGGTGCAGCCGTGGAGCATGGCGTTGTGGCCGATGGTCACGCCGGTGCCGATGGTCAGCGGGTAGCCCATGTCGGTGTGCATCACCGTGCCGTCCTGGACGTTGCTGTTCTTGCCGATCAGGATCAGTTCGTTGTCGCCACGCAGCACGGCGTTGAACCAGACGTTGGCGCCCTCTTCCAGTTTGACCTTGCCCACCAGCACGGCATTGGGTGCGACCCAGCTCTGCGGATGGGTTTCGACGCGGGCGTCGCCCAGGCGGTATTTCATCTTATTGTCCTCAAGGCCAGGCCGGCTCACTTGCAAAACGCGCCATACGAGCGATGGCTTCAGGTGTTGATAAAACTCTTGGGCGGCTGATGCAGGCTGATTTTGGCGTCGTAGAGCAGGTTGATCAACTCGACGATCATGATCGCGGTCAGGCCCCAGATCTTGTACTCGCCGTAACGGTAACTCGGCACGTACCAACTGCGGCCCTGATAATCGATGCGATGGGTGTGCTCACGCGGATCCTTGCGAAAAAACTCCAGCGGCACGCTGAACACCGCGGCAATTTCGGCATCGTTGGCCCGGTACTCGACGAAATCAGGGATCACGCCCACATACGGGGTGACCTTGATCCCGTGCAGCGAGATCAGCGGACTCAGCGGGCCGATCACCTCGACCAGCCCCGGGGGCAAGCCGATTTCTTCCTCGGCTTCGCGCAGCGCGGTGAAAATCAGGTCCGGGTCCTCGGGATCGCGCCGCCCTCCGGGAAAGGCGACTTCGCCGCCATGGGTCGAGAGCCCGCTGGCGCGCAGGGTCAGGACCAGTTCCGGTTCATCACTGCGGGTGATGGGCACCAGGACCGCGGCCTCAGGGAAACGCTTGTCGGTTTCCAGTGTGCGTGGGGTGTGGTTGCTTACTCGATGCAGTAGCTCGTCCAGCATGAGTCTTCTCGATTTGTTCGCTACCTCGCATCATGCACCAATCACACCGACCGCCCAACCCCCGAACTGCCGCGTGTCGCTAAACGACAACTTGCCGACTGATACCGTCGCACGCCAAGATGCACGCAAAGATAGACGCGGCACCCAGGAACCCAAGCATGAAATTCTGCAGTCAGTGCGGCAAGCCCGTCACCCAGCGCATTCCCGAAGGCGACTCGCGCCTGCGATTTGTCTGTGACAGCTGTCAGACGATTCACTACCAGAACCCCAATATCGTTGCCGGCTGCGTGGCGACCTGGGGCTCGAAAGTGTTGCTGTGCCGCCGCGCCATCGAGCCGCGACTCGGTTACTGGACCCTGCCCGCCGGCTTCATGGAAAACGGTGAAACCATCGAGCAGGCGGCCGTTCGCGAAACGGCTGAAGAGGCCTGCGCCCGGGTGCGCAACCTGAGCATCTACACGTTGATCGATGTCCCGCACATCAGTCAGGTGCACGTGTTCTTCCGCGCCGAACTGGTGGACCTGGATTTTTCCGCCGGGCCCGAAAGCCTGGAAGTAGCGCTTTTCGACGAAGTCGATATTCCATGGTCCGACCTGGCTTTCCGCACGGTGGGCCGTACCTTAGAATGCTTCTTCGCTGATCGGCGGACCGAGGCCTACCCCGTGCGCTCCGAGTCGATCCCGCCGCTGACTCAGCCTGCCATTACCTGATTTGAATTCGTAAGCTGCGCAAGCCGCAAAAAGATCGCAGCCTGCAGCAGCGCCTACAAAACATGCGACACCTCTAGGGATATCGTTTCAATGCGCTGGTTGCTTGCCCTGTTCTGCTTGACGTTCGTCGCTGTCTCCCAGGCTTCCGCCTTGGGCACCTATGACGGCAAAGTCATCGAAAAAATCCTGGTTCTCAAATCCGCCCACCAATTGCAACTGATCAATGACGGCAAGCCGCTCAAGACCTATCGCATCTCCCTGGGCAAAGGGGCGAAAAAGGGCCCGAAGCTGATAGAAGGCGACAAACGCACCCCGGAAGGCTTCTATTGGCTGGATTGGCGCAAGACCAGCGACAAATTCAACCTGGCGATGCACATCTCCTACCCGAACATCAGCGACTCCGCGCGCGCCCGCCGTGAAGGCGTGGAACCCGGTGGCATGATCATGATCCACGGCACACCGGACTCCGAGGAGACTCCCGAAGACCTGTTCCACACCCTGGACTGGACCGACGGCTGCATTGCCCTGCGCAATGCCGACATGCGCGAAGTGTGGAATCTGGTGCCGGACGGCACGATGATCGAGATTCGACCTTAGTCCGGATGGCGTTCGCCAGGGCCTCTTCGCGAGCAGGCTCGCTCCCACAGTAGATTTCTGTACAGCGAACCATTGTGGAAGTGAGCCTGCTCGCGAAGAGGCCTCATCGACCTCACAAATCCCGGACAAAAAAAACCCGCTGAAATCGCTTTCAGCGGGTTTTTCATATCTGCAGCAGGGATCAGAAATCCTCCAACCGCCACACCTCATAGGCCGGTGTCTCATAGGGATGGCTGAGTTTCAACGCGGCCACCACGGCCACGATCAATTCCTCCGCCACCACCAGCTCAACCTTCCATTCTTCAACCACTTCCACCTGCCCCACCTGACCGATAAACGGCTGGCTGCCATCCAGCGCGCGGAACTGGCCCTGGCCCAGCACTTGCCAGGCACAGTGGTCGTAGTCGCCGATACGCCCGCCACCCGCTTCGAAGACGGCGGTTTTCACCGTCTCGACGTGGCTGTCGGGCACAAAGAAGCTGAGCTTGTACACCGCCTCAGTTCACCCAAACGCGAGCGTTGCGGAACATGCGCATCCATGGCGCGTCTTCGTTCCAGTCTTCCGAACGCCACGAGTTCTGCACGGCGCGGAACACCCGCTCCGGGTGCGGCATCATGATCGTCACGCGACCGTCGCGGCTGGTCAAACCAGTAATCCCGCGCGGCGAACCGTTCGGGTTGGCCGGGTAGTTTTCGGTGACCTTGCCGTGGTTGTCGACGAAACGCAGGGCCACACAACCCGACAGATCGGCTTCCAGCAATGCTTCTTCGCTTTCGAACTCGGCATGACCTTCGCCGTGAGCAATGGCGATCGGCATGCGCGAACCGGCCATGCCTTGCAGGAAGATCGAGTTGGACTCCTGAACCTGGACCATCGCCACGCGGGCTTCGAACTGCTCGGAACGGTTACGCACGAAGTGCGGCCAGAACTCGCTGCCCGGGATCAGCTCGTGCAGGTTGGACATCATCTGGCAACCGTTGCACACGCCGAGGGTGAAGCTGTCGTTACGCTCGAAGAAACCCTGGAACGCATCGCGGGCGCGGCTGTTGAACAAGGCCGACTTGGCCCAGCCTTCGCCGGCACCCAGCACGTCGCCGTAGGAGAAACCACCGCACGCCACCAGGCCCTTGAACTCGTTCAGGTCGACACGGCCGGCCAGAATGTCGCTCATGTGTACGTCGATCGCGTTGAAACCGGCGCGGTCGAACGCCGCCGCCATTTCCACCTGACCGTTGACGCCCTGCTCACGCAGCACGGCCACCTGTGGGCGGATGCCTTTCTTGATGTAAGGCGCAGCGACGTCCTGGTTGACGTCGTAGCTCAGCTTGACGCTCAGGCCCGGATTGTCTTCTTCCAGCAGCACGTCGAATTCTTGCTCGGCGCAATCGGCGTTGTCACGCAGGCGCTGGATCTGGAAGCTGGTCTCGGCCCACTGGCGTTGCAGCAGACGCCGCTGGCCTTCGAACACGGTTTCGCCGTTGAAGGCGATGTTGATCTGGCCATTGTTGATTGGCTGACCGATCACCGACACGCACTCACCGAGACCCGCCGCGCTGAATTGCGCGAGGATGTCCGGGGTGGCGTCCTGACGAACCTGGATCACCGCACCCAGCTCTTCGTTGAACAGGATCGCGGCGATGTCGGCGGAGGTTTCCGCCAGACCGTCGAGGTTCAGGCTCAGCCCGCAGTGGCCGGCGAAGGCCATTTCCACGGCGCTGGTCAGCAGGCCACCGTCGGAACGGTCGTGGTACGCCAGCAGGTGACCGTCGGCATTCAGGCCCTGGATCACCGCGAAGAACGCCTTCAGGTCTTCGGCATCATCGACGTCCGGCGCTTGCGAGCCGAGCTTGCCGTGCACCTGGGCGAGGATCGAGGCGCCCATGCGGTTCTGGCCACGGCCCAGGTCGATCAGGATCAGGTCAGTGGTGCCCTTGTCCATGCGCAGTTCCGGCGTCAGGGTCTGACGGATGTCAGCCACGGGCGCGAAACCGGTCACGATCAGGGACATTGGAGAAGTAACGGTCTTGTCGACGCCTTCGTCGTTCCAGCGTGTGGCCATGGACATGGAGTCCTTGCCCACCGGAATGGTAATGCCCAACTCCGGGCACAGTTCCATGCCGACCGCTTTCACGGTGTCGTACAGGCGCGCGTCTTCGCCGGGGTGACCGGCCGCCGACATCCAGTTCGCCGACAGCTTGATGTCGGAGATCTTGTTGATGCGCGAGGCGGCGATGTTGGTCAGGGTTTCGCCGATGGCCATGCGGCCCGACGCAGGAGCGTCCAGCAGGGCCAGCGGAGTGCGCTCGCCCATGGCCATCGCTTCACCGGTGTAGACGTCGAAGCTGGTGGCGGTGACGGCAACGTCGGCCACCGGGACCTGCCAAGGGCCGACCATCTGGTCACGGGCCACGAGGCCGGTGATGGTGCGGTCGCCGATGGTGATCAGGAAGCTTTTGCTGGCCACGGCCGGGTGATGCAGAACGCGCTCGACGCAGTCGGCAATCGTCAGGGTCGACGGATCGAAATCGTCGCCCAGCTCGTTTTCCCGCAAGGCTGAACGGTGCATGCGCGGGGCCTTGCCCAGCAGTACTTCCAGCGGCATGTCGACCGGGCTGTTGCCGAAGTGACTGTCGGTGACCGTCAGTTGCGGCTCGGCAGTGGCTTCGCCGACCACGGCGAACGGGCAGCGCTCGCGTTCGCAGATGGCCTGGAAGCGTTCGAAGTCGGCCGGGCCGACGGCCAGAACATAACGTTCCTGGGATTCGTTACTCCAGATTTCGTGCGGGGCCATGCCCGGCTCGTCGTTTGGAATGTTGCGCAGTTCGAAGCGACCGCCACGGTTGCCGTCGTTGACCAGTTCCGGGAAGGCATTGGACAGGCCGCCCGCGCCGACGTCGTGGATGAAGCTGATCGGGTTCTTGTCACCCAATTGCCAGCAACGGTCGATGACTTCCTGGCAGCGACGCTCCATTTCCGGGTTTTCGCGCTGTACCGAAGCGAAATCCAGGTCCGCCGAGCTGGTGCCGGTGGCCATGGAGGACGCCGCACCGCCGCCCAGGCCGATCAACATCGCCGGGCCGCCGAGCACGATCAGCTTGGAACCGACGGTGATCTCGCCTTTCTGCACGTGTTCGGCACGAATGTTACCCATGCCGCCAGCCAGCATGATCGGCTTGTGGTAACCGCGAACTTCGTCGCCACGGGGGGTGGTGATCGACTGTTCGAAGGTACGGAAATAGCCGGTCAGGGCCGGACGACCGAATTCGTTGTTGAACGCAGCGCCACCCAACGGGCCTTCGATCATGATGTCCAGCGCAGTGACGATGCGCTCGGGCTTGCCGTACGGCACTTCCCACGGTTGTTCGAAGCCCGGGATCTGCAGGTTGGAAACGGTGAAACCGGTCAGGCCGGCCTTTGGCTTGGCGCCGCGACCGGTGGCACCTTCGTCACGAATCTCGCCGCCACTGCCGGTGGATGCGCCCGGAAACGGGGCAATCGCGGTCGGGTGGTTGTGGGTCTCGACTTTCATCAGGATGTGCACCGGCTCCTGCACCGCGCCGTACTGGCGGGTTTCAGGGTCCGGGAAGAAACGGCCGGCCACGTTACCGACGATCACCGAAGCGTTGTCCTTATAAGCGGACAGGACGCCTTCGCTGTGCATCTGGTAAGTGTTCTTGATCATGCCGAACAGGCTTTTTTCCTGGCTCTGGCCGTCGATGTCCCAACTGGCGTTGAAGATCTTGTGACGGCAGTGCTCGGAGTTCGCCTGGGCGAACATCATCAGCTCGATGTCGTGCGGGTTGCGTTTCAGGCCGATGAAGGCGTTGACCAGGTAGTCGATCTCGTCTTCGGCCAGGGCCAGGCCCAGCTCGGTGTTGGCTTTTTCCAGCGCGGCGCGGCCGCCACCGAGCACGTCGATCGCGGTCAGCGGCTTGGGTTCGGCGTGGCTGAACAGGCCGGCGGCTTGCTCAAGGTTGCCGAGGACGATCTGGGTCATGCGGTCGTGCAAGGCATCGGCGATCAGCTGCGCGTCGGCGTCGCTGAACTGGCCGGCCACATAGAACGCGATGCCGCGCTCCAGGCGCTGGATCTTGCTCAGGCCGCAGTTGCGAGCGATGTCGCTGGCCTTGCTGGACCACGGCGAGATGGTGCCGAAACGCGGCAACACCAGGAACAGGCGACCGGTCGGCTCCTGTACCGGAACGCTTGGACCGTACTTCAGAAGGCGCGCGAGCACCTGCTGTTCGTCGCCGGTCAGGACGCCGGTAACTTCGGCGAAGTGAGCGAATTCAGCATACAGGCCACTGACAGCCGGAACCTTCTGGCTCAGTTGCTCAAGGAGTTTGCTGTGGCGAAAGGCAGAAAGGGCAGGAGCGCCGCGCAGGATCAACATCTTCGGGACAGCCTCGGGAAGGGGTGTGCTTTGAGGCCGTGCATTCTAGCCTAAACAGCCCGCCACATCACCCGAAACGGTACGCACGACCGTACCCGAACGTCGGGCCGGGTATTTGCACCGGAAACGGCGGTCTGCCGAGGGTTATTTTTACTGTCACATATTGTGGTCCGGGCCCATTCCTGCGGGCTCCAGAGCGGTTTTTCAGCCTCTAGCAGACAAGGCCGTCGCTGTCGAGATATGGCGCTCGTGGTCCTTTGCGTATACTGCGCAGATGTTTTCCCCAACGGCTTTGCGTCCGCGATACGCCAAATGGCTGATCGCAACCGGACTCTTCCTGATGCTCAGTGGCTGTGTTGATAAACCCAACACGCTGGAGCGCGTAAAGGAGGATGGCGTGCTGCGGGTGGTTACCCGAAACAGCCCCGCCACCTACTTTCAGGATCGCAACGGTGAAACCGGCTTCGAATACGAGCTGGTGAAGCGCTTCGCCGACGATCTGGGGGTCGAACTGAAGATCGAGACCGCCGACAACCTCGACGACCTGTTCAATCAGGTCGGCAAGCCCAACGGACCGGTGATCGCCGCGGCCGGCCTGGTCAGCAGCGAACAGCGCAAGAAACAGGTGCGGTTCTCCCACTCCTACCTCGAAGTCACTCCGCAGGTCATCTACCGTAACGGCCAGTCGCGGCCGACCGATGCGAAGGACCTGGTCGGCAAGAAGATCATGGTGCTCAAGGGCAGTACCCACGCCGAGCAAATGGCGGAGCTGAAACGCACCGTTCCCGGTATCGAATACGAAGAGTCCGACGCGGTCGAAGTCGTCGACCTGCTGCGCATGGTGGATGAAGGCCAGATCGACCTGACGCTGGTCGACTCCAACGAAGTCGCGATGAACCAGGTGTACTTCACCAACATCCGGGTGGCCTTCGACCTCGGCGACGCCAGCAACCAAAGCTGGGCCGTGGCAGCTGGCGAAGACAACAGCCTGCTCAACGAGATCAACGCCTACCTCGACAAGGTGAAGAAGAACGGCACCCTGCAACGCTTGAAAGACCGTTATTACGGGCATGTCGATGTACTGGGCTACATGGGCGCCACGACGTTTGCCCAGCACCTGCAGCAACGGCTGCCCAAGTACGAGCAGCACTTCAAGGCGTACGCCAAGAAAGAAAAAGTCGATTGGCGCCTGCTGGCGGCGATCGGCTATCAGGAGTCCCTGTGGCAGGCGGCCGTCACCTCGAAGACCGGCGTGCGCGGCCTGATGATGCTGACCCAGAACACCGCGCAGGCGATGGGCGTGTCCAATCGCCTGGACCCCAAGCAAAGCATCATGGGCGGCGCCAAGTACCTCGCCTACATGAAGGACCAACTGGACGAATCGATCCAGGAGCCGGATCGCACCTGGTTTGCCCTGGCCGCCTACAACGTTGGCAGCGGTCACCTGGATGACGCGCGCAAGCTGGCGGCGAAGGAAGGGTTGAACCCGGACAAGTGGCTGGACGTGAAGAAAATCCTGCCACGCCTGTCGCAGAAGCAGTGGTACAGCAAGACCCGCTACGGCTACGCCCGCGGCGGAGAACCGGTGCATTTCGTGGCGAACATCCGGCGCTACTACGACATCCTGACCTGGGTGACGCAACCGCAGCTGGAAGGCAATCAGGTCGCCGAAGGCAATCTGCATGTGCCGGGGGTCGACAAGACCAAGCCGAATCAGGAAACCCCGCCGCTCTAAACCCCGCCCTCGGTCAAATGTGGGAGCGGGCTTGCTCGCGATAGCGGTGTATCAGCCACATCACCCTTGACTGATACACCGCTTTCGCGAGCAAGCCCGCTCCCACATTCTGGTTTTGGCTCAGGCTTTTGCGGCGGCCAGGATCAACGCTTTCATCTCCGACACCGCCGACTTGAACCCGACAAACAACGCATGCGCCACCAGCGCATGGCCAATGTTCAGTTCATTGATGCCCTTGATCGCCGCAACCGCTTCAACGTTGTGATAGTGCAAGCCGTGACCGGCATTGACGATCAGGCCCTGGGCCAGGCCAAACGCCACGCCATCGGCCACACGCTTGAGTTCTTCCGCCACGTCCGTCGGGGTTTCGGCATCCGCGTAGCGACCGGTGTGCAACTCGACGGCCGGCGCACCGACGCGGCGCGAGGCTTCGATCTGCCGCTCGTCCGCATCGATGAACAGCGACACTTCGCAACCGATCTTCGCCAGGCGATCCACCGCCGCCTTGATCCGCGCCTCCTGCCCCGCCACGTCCAGTCCGCCTTCTGTGGTCAGCTCCTGACGGGTTTCCGGGACCAGGCAAATGTGCGCCGGACGAATGCGCTCGGCGAACGCCATCATTTCTTCGGTCACGCCCATTTCGAAATTCATGCGGGTTTGCAGCACGTCCTTGAGCAGCAGCACGTCGCGCTCCTGAATGTGCCGACGGTCTTCGCGCAGGTGCACGGTGATGCCGTCAGCGCCCGCCTCTTCCGCGTCCAGTGCGGCCTTGACCGGATCCGGGTAGCGAGTGCCCCGGGCCTGACGCAGGGTGGCAACGTGGTCGATGTTCACGCCGAGAAGAATGCGATTGCTGGTGGTCACGGAAGCGCTCCTGAATTGAAAGATTCGGCGCACAGCATACGGGGAGACTACGGCTTTCGAAACAACTCGCGACTGACTAAAGGACGACCGCCCAGATGAACGGCCAGCGCCTGACGCATCAAGCGCTTGGCCGCGGACAACGCCCCCGGGGCGGACCAGTCGGCCTCGGCCATGGCCAGCAACTCGGTGCCGTTGAACAGGCCGGGTTGCAGCAGGTAGACCTGCTCCAGGCCCGCATCCACCTGTAGGCGGTACAGACCGTTCGGCGCGATGGGCTCGCCGTGGATGTCGGTGGACAGCGCAAAACCGTAGCCAAGATCGTCGAGCAGACGCCATTCGAAAGAGCGCAGCAACGGCTCCAGCGGACGACCTTCGGCCAGGGCGAGCAGCGTTGCGGCGTAGTGATCGAAGACGCCGGGATGAGGATCTTCCGACGGCAACAGGCGAATCAGCAGTTCATTGAGGTAAAGACCGCTGAACAGCGCTTCACCGTTGAGCCAGGTCGAGACGCCGGCGCTTTCCATGCGCCCGACATTTTTCAGCTCGCCCCGCCCACGGAACTCGACTTCCAGCGGCACGAACGGCCGGGCCAGCGTCCCCGCCTTGCCCCGCGCACTGCGCAGCACTGCCCGCAGCCGACCTTGCGGCGTGAGGAAATCCACCAGCGCACTGCTTTCGCGGTAGGCGCGGGAGTGGAGCACGTAGGCGGGCTGGCCGATGGGCTGGGACATGGAACTCTCAATGAAAGGATACGGCTTTTCACACCACCCGAAACCAATGTGAGAGCGGGCTTGCTCGCGAAAGCGGTGTAACCGTCAACATCACTGCTGAATGTTACATCGTCTTCGCGAGCAAGCCCGCTCCCACAGTGATCGATGTTGCTTTACAGGTCGCCGTAGCCCAGCGAACGCAACGCGCGCTCGTCATCGGACCAGCCGCCCTTAACCTTGACCCACAGGTTGAGCATGATCTTGGAGTCGAACAGCAACTCCATGTCCTTGCGCGCCTCAGTGCCGATGCGCTTGATGCGCTCGCCCTTGTCGCCAATGATGATTTTCTTCTGACCGTCACGCTCGACGAGGATCAAGGCATGGATGTGCAGGGTTTTCCCCTGCTGCTTGAACTCTTCGATTTCCACGGTGATCTGGTACGGCAGCTCGGCGCCCATCTGGCGCATGATTTTCTCGCGCACCAGTTCGGCGGCGAGGAAACGGCTGCTGCGGTCGGTGATCTGGTCTTCCGGGAAGAAGTGATCGTTTTCCGGCAGATGCTCGGCGATCACACGCTCCAGGGTGTCGAGGTTATGCCCGTGCTGGGCCGAGATCGGCATGATCTGCGCGTTCGGCAGTTGTTCCTGCAACCAGGTCAGGTGCGGCATCAGCTCGGATTTGTCTTCGATGCGGTCGGTCTTGTTCAGCGCCACGATCAGCGGGCCAGTCACGTACTGCACGCGCTCGAGGACCATCTGGTCTTCGTCGGTCCACTTGGTGCGATCCACCACGAAGATCACCACGTCGACGTCTTTCAACGCCGCCGAAGCGGTCTTGTTCATGTAGCGGTTCAGGGCCTTTTCGCCGCCCTTGTGCATGCCCGGGGTATCGACATAGATCGCCTGCACGGCGCCTTCGGTCTTGATGCCCAGCATGTTGTGACGGGTGGTCTGCGGCTTGCGCGAAGTGATCGCGAGCTTCTGGCCGAGGATGTGGTTCAGCAGCGTGGACTTGCCCACGTTGGGACGGCCGACGATGGCAACATAGCCACAGCGTGTTGCGGTTGTATCAGTCATTGCCATTCTCCACACCCAGGGCAATCAGTGCTGCGGCGGCCGCTACCTGTTCGGCAATACGACGACTCACACCCTGACCTCGGCTTTTTTCGTTCAGTAAGGTGATTTCACATTCGACGAAGAACGTCCGGCAATGCGGCTCACCCTGGATATCCACCACTTCGTAACGCGGCAGCTCACAACCCCGGGATTGCAGGAATTCCTGCAGGCGGGTTTTTGGATCTTTGTTCGTGTCGACCAGCGTCAGGCCTTCGAACTCGCCGGCCAGCCAGGCCAGCACCCGCTCGCGCGCCACGTCCATGCCGGCGTCCAGGTAGATTGCACCGATCAGTGCTTCCAGGGCATCGGCCAGAATCGACTCGCGGCGGAAGCCGCCGCTTTTCAACTCGCCGGAACCCAGACGCAGGTAGTCGCCCAGGTCGAAACCGCGGGCCAGTACGGCCAGGGTCTCACCTTTCACCAGGCGTGCGCGCAATCGCGACAATTGGCCTTCGCGGGCCAGCGGGAAACGATCGAACAGCGCCTCGCCAGCGACGAAGTTGAGGATGGCATCACCGAGGAACTCCAGGCGTTCGTTGTTGCGCCCGGCAAAGCTGCGGTGAGTCAGGGCCAGGACCATCAGTTCCTGGTCCTTGAAGGTGTAGCCGAGCTGACGCTCTAGACGGCTTAAGGAGACGCTCACGGTTTACCCACGCTGAGTTCGTGGCTGGATTCCACCGCCATCGCCGACGTGCGGCGCAGGCTTGGGACAATTAACGCTGTGTTCAAAAATTACGTCCTGAATATCATTGTTTTCATGCCGCTGGCGCCGATTGTGGCTGATCCAGAAAAGCATTCGGCGCTGTGTTCAACAGCGCCGTGTGTGATTACTTGATCAGGCCAACCCGCGAGAAATTCGGCAGGTGACTGAGTTTGGGTTCCGGCCAGCTCATCCAGACTGCGAAGGCCTTGCCGACAATATTCTTGTCGGGAACCATGCCCAGCAGATCCTTTGGAATGGTCGGATCATCCCAGTAGCGACTGTCGTTCGAATTGTCGCGGTTGTCGCCCATCATGAAGTAGTGCCCGGCCGGCACGGTCCACGTATGGTCCGGCGAAGCGCGATAGCGGCTCATTTCCTTGCGGATCAGGTGCTCGGCGGCGCCGAGTTTTTCCTTGTAGAGCTCGGCGCTGCCAAGCGTGCCCGGCTCGGAGCCGACCAGTTGCTCGGCGACCGACTCACCGTTGACGAACAGACGCTTGTCAGCGGTGTAACGAATCTGGTCACCCGGCAGGCCAACCACACGCTTGATGTAATTGACGTTCGGATCGCTCGGATAGCGGAACACCATGACATCGCCGCGCTGCGGATCACCGACTTCGATGACTTTCTTGTCGATGACCGGCAGGCGAATCCCGTAGGAAAACTTGTTCACCAGAATGAAGTCGCCAACGTCCAGCGTCGGTTTCATCGAGCCGGAAGGAATCTGGAACGGTTCCACCAGGAACGAACGCAGGACCAGCACGATGAACAACACCGGGAAGAACGACTTGCCGTACTCGACCAGCAACGGCTCTTTGTTCAGTTTTTCGACCACCACCCCATCAGGCTGGCTGACGCTGCCCTGATAGGAGGCAATGGCAGCACGCCGACGCGGCGCGAGGAAAACCAGATCGAGCAACGCCAAAAGGCCGCAGACGAACACGGCGATGACCAGCAACAGCGGGAAATTTAGTGACATAGGACCTAACTATCCAACCTGAGCACTGCAAGGAAGGCTTCTTGTGGAATCTCCACGTTGCCGACTTGCTTCATGCGTTTTTTACCGGCCTTTTGCTTTTCCAGCAGCTTTTTCTTACGACTGACGTCACCGCCGTAGCATTTGGCCAATACGTTCTTTCTGAGCGCCTTGACGGTTGTACGCGCCACAATCTGCCCGCCAATGGCGGCCTGGATTGCCACGTCGAACATCTGCCGCGGAATCAGTTCTTTCATCTTCTCGGTCAACTGGCGACCTTTGTAGTTCGCATTGTCGCGATGCACGATCAACGCCAGGGCGTCGACCTTGTCACCGTTGATCAGCACATCCAGTTTCACCAGATTAGCCGATTGATAACGATCGAAATGGTAATCCAGCGAAGCATAGCCGCGACTGGTGGATTTCAGACGATCGAAGAAGTCCAGGACCACCTCGTTCATCGGCAAATCGTAGGTCACCTGGACCTGGGTACCGAGGAACAGCATGTCGTGCTGCACGCCACGCTTCTCGATGCACAGGGTAATGACGTTGCCCAGGTGCTCTTGCGGCACAAGAATATTGGCGCGCACGATCGGTTCACGCATGTCCTCGATCGACGACAGGTCCGGAAGCTTCGACGGGTTGTCGACGTAAATCGTTTCACCGGTTTTCAGCAACAGCTCAAAAATAACCGTGGGTGCGGTGGTAATCAGGTCCAGGTCGTATTCGCGCTCCAGGCGCTCCTGGATGATTTCCATGTGCAACATGCCGAGGAACCCGCAACGGAAACCGAAGCCCAGGGCGTCGGAGCTTTCCGGGGTGTACTGCAGCGATGAGTCGTTGAGCGTGAGCTTTTGCAAGGCTTCACGGAAATCTTCGAAGTCGTCGGAGCTGACCGGGAACAGACCGGCGTAGACCTGCGGCTGGATGCGCTTGAAGCCTGGCAGCACATCGACGTCCGGCGTCGAGCTCAAGGTCAGGGTGTCACCGACCGGTGCCCCGTGAATGTCCTTGATACCGGCAATGATGAAGCCCACTTCACCGGCCTTCAGGTCAGTGGTGGCAGTGTGTTTCGGGTTGAAGACACCGACGCTGTCCACCAGGTGGATCTTGCCGGTGGATTTGACCAGGATCTTGTCGCCCTTCTTCACGCGACCGTGACGCACGCGCACCAGGGAAACGACGCCCAGGTAGTTGTCGAACCAGGAGTCGATGATCAACGCTTGCAGCGGATCTTCGATGTTGCCGGTCGGCGCGGGAATGGTTTGAACCAGACGTTCGAGCACTTCATCGACGCCCAGGCCGGTCTTGGCCGAGCACTCGACCGCGTCGGTGGCGTCGATACCGATGATTTTTTCGATTTCTTCTTTGACACGCTCAGGATCGGCCTGTGGCAGGTCGATCTTGTTCAGGACCGGCATGACTTCCAGGCCCTGCTCGATCGCCGTGTAGCAGTTGGCGACCGATTGCGCTTCCACGCCCTGACCCGCGTCAACCACCAGCAATGCACCTTCACAAGCCGCCAGAGACCGGCTGACTTCGTAGGTGAAGTCAACGTGGCCCGGGGTGTCAATGAAGTTCAGCTGGTACTTGATGCCGTCGCGAGCGGTGTAATACAGGGTGACGCTGTGGGCCTTGATGGTGATCCCGCGTTCACGTTCCAGGTCCATGGAGTCCAGCACCTGGGCTTCCATTTCGCGCTCGGCAAGGCCGCCGCACATCTGGATGAAGCGGTCGGCCAGCGTCGACTTGCCATGGTCAATGTGGGCGATGATGGAGAAATTGCGGATATGACTCAAATCACTCACGGATCAACACTCAAAAAGGCTGCAGGCATAGCCCGCCGAAAAATAGCCGGGAATTGTACCTGATCCACGGCGCAAGCGTCACGTTCGCAGGTCAGACGGCACCTACAAAAACGCCCCGGTCTTGCGACAGGGGCGTTTTTTATCAACCGCGAAGTCAGGAAACCGGCGATATCACCCGGCGCGGCGCAGCAACCAGACCCCGGCCAAGGCGCAGACGCCCGCCGGCACCAGCACCGCGAACAGCGGCGAGAAACCGAACACCAGGCTCGAAGGCCCCAGCAGGTCCTGGACGATGCGGAAGGTGAAACCCACCAGCACGCCAGTGAACACCCGCTGACCGAGGGTCACCGAGCGCAACGGGCCGAAGATGAAGGAAATAGCCATCAGCACCAGCGCGGCCGTGACCAGTGGCTGCAACACCTTGACCCAAAATGCCAGCCAGTAACGGCCGTTGTTCAGCCC
Source organism: Pseudomonas sp. 14P_8.1_Bac3 (assembly GCF_025466085.1). Taxonomy (GTDB): domain Bacteria; phylum Pseudomonadota; class Gammaproteobacteria; order Pseudomonadales; family Pseudomonadaceae; genus Aquipseudomonas. The sequence goes on along the minus strand of NZ_JANLOD010000074.1, from coordinate 4,574 downwards.
CTGATCAGCAAGGTAGTGGATGTAACCCCACAGACCGGAAATCGACAGCGATTCGGGGGCCATCACCACAGTGCTCAGCAGTTGCGGGCTCAGCGCCACGTTCCAGCGCTCGACTGGCGTGTTGACCACCTCGGTGCTGCGCTCATGGAACAGCGTGGTGGTGACGTCACTGAGCTGCCAGTGATCCTTGTCGAACTCGGCACGCTTGGAAAAGCTTGCCGACAACATGTGCCGTTCCTTGTCGAAGTGATAACGCGTCACTCCGTACAGGATGCCGTTGGGCTGCACCGAGTTGACGTGAATGAACTCGTCGCCCTGACGGTGCCACATGCCGTGCTTGGCGCTCTGCGCGTCGCCACTGCCCTGGGCCAGCGAACGATTGGCCTGGGCCGTGCTTTCGGTCGCCGGCGCGATGTACTCGCCAATCAGCACCCCGGCCAGCATCAGTACCAGCATCGGCTTCATCACCGCCCAGACGATCCGGCCGATCGACACGCCCGCGGCGCGCATGATGGTCAGTTCACTGTTGCTGGCCAGGCTGCCGAGGCCGATCAGGCAACCGATCAGCGCGGCCATCGGCAGCATGTCGTACAAACGACGCGGCGCGGTCAGCAAAACGTAGCTGAGAATATCGAGGAGCGTGTAGGTATCGCTGGCATCGCTCATCTCATCGATGAACGCAAACAAGGTCGCCAGGCCGAGAATGATCCCCAGTACCCCAAGGATCGCGATGAAGACGCTGCTGCCGATGTAGCGATCGAGTTTAACCACGGGCCACCTCCAGCGCGCTGCGGCGACTCGCCCGCTTCAACTTCAGGGGTTCCCAGTACAACAGGCCCAGGCCGATGGCCAGGAATATCCCGTGCACCCACCACAACCCCATTGCAGCCGGGATCTTGCCCTTTTCGAGGGCGCCGCGTGCAGCAATCAGGATGGTGAGGTAAGCCATATAAAGAAGAATCGCCGGCAGCAGCTTGAGGAAACGACCTTGTCGTGGATTCACCCGCGACAGCGGCACCGCCATCAGGGTCACGATGAACACCAGCAACGGCAACGACAGGCGCCATTGCAGCTCGGTGCGAGAACGGGGGTCGTCGCTGCCCAACAGGGCGCTGGTCGGCATCGCATCACGGTCGGTGACTTCGTCGCTGACGTCCGGCTTAGGCAGCAACACGCCGTACTCGTCGTACTTGATCGCCCGGTAGTCGGCCTGCCCCGGGTTACCGTCGTAGCGATAGCCATTGTCGAGGATCAGGTAGCGGTTACCGTCCTCGCGGATTTCCTGGCGGCCCTTCTCGGCCACCAGTACGGAAATCCCGCGATCCTTGTTGTCGGACGAGAGGTTTTTTTGCGAAATGAACACGCTGCCGAGATGGATGCGGTCATCCGTCAGGGTTTCGGTGTAGGTCACCCGGGTGCCATCGCGCAATGCCTGGAAGCGGCCCGGCTCGAGGGTATCGAATTCGGTCAGGGCGTCCTGCTTGTTCAGCAACAACTGGAACTGATTGGCCCCTTGCGGCGCCAGGCTCAGGCTCAACCATGCCACCACCAGCGCCACCAGGGCCGCCGGAAACAGGGTGATGGTGAACAGGCGTTGCTGGCTCATGCCCGTGGCCGACAGCACGGTCATTTCACTTTCGAGGTACAGGCGACCGTAGGCCAGCAGGATCCCGAGAAACAGGCCCAGCGGCAGGATCAGCTGCAGAAAACCCGGCAGGCGAAAGCCCATGATCAGGAACAACGAGCTCGGGTCCAGCAGACCGGAAGCCGCCTGGGCGAGGTATTTGATGAAGCGCCCGCTCATGATGATGACCAGCAGCACGGCGCTGACGGCGCTCAAGGTCAACAGGACTTCGCGGGACAGATAACGGAAGACAATCAAACCAGACACTCCAGGGTTGTCAGGCGTAGGCAGCCGGACAAGCGAACCTATCAGGCAGCCCACAAGACCGGGCCGCCGAAAAATTTGGCGCATTATCCTGTGATTGGACGCGCCTGTCACTGCGCAATGCTCGGAATCCCTTGTAGGAGCGAGGGGGGCGCCTACAGTTAGAATCGCGTTGCCCAGGGTTGTCGGCGCAGGCAGCGAGGTTCAAACTGCGCCTCTTTCCTTATAAGCAGGCTCGCGCACACGTCCGAGCCCTTGCCTACCCACCTATCACTCAGGGAACCGGACATGGAACTGGTTGTAAAAAGCGTTAACCCCGAAACGTTGAAAACCGCCACCCTGGTGGTCGCCGTCGGCGAAGGCCGCAAGCTCGGCGCCGCTGCCAATCAAATCGACGCCCTGAGCGGCGGCGCCATCAGCGCAGTGCTCAAGCGCGGCGACCTGGCCGGCAAAGTCGGTCAAAGCCTGCTGCTGCACAGCCTGCCGAACCTGAAAGCCGAGCGCGTACTGCTCGTGGGCGTGGGCAAGGACGAAGAACTGGGCGACCGTCCATTCCGCAAAATCATTGCCGGTGTCCTTAATACCCTCAAAGGCCTGGGCGGCGCCGATGCGGTGCTGGCCCTCGACGAAATCGTGGTCAAGGGCCGCGACAGCTACGGCAAGACCCGCCTGCTGGCCGAAACCCTGGTAGACGGCGGATACACCTTCGATCAGTTCAAGAGCCAGAAAGCCGAGCCTCGCGCCCTGAAGAAAGTCACCCTGGTGACCATCAAGGCCGCCCAGGCTGAAGTCGAGCGCGCCGTGGCCCACGCCACCGCGATCGCCAACGGCATGGCGTTCACCCGCAACCTCGGCAATCTGCCGCCGAACATCTGCCACCCGACGTTCCTCGGCGAGCAAGCCAAGAACCTCGGTAAAGAATTCAAGACCCTTAAAGTCGAAGTCCTTGATGAGAAGAAGATCAAGGACCTGGGCATGGGCTCGTTCTACGCCGTCGGCCAGGGCAGCGCCCAGCCACCGCGCCTGATCGTCATGCAATACAACGGCGGCAAGAAATCCGAGAAGCCGTATGCACTGGTCGGCAAGGGCATCACCTTCGACACCGGCGGTATCAGCCTCAAGCCTGGCCTGGGCATGGACGAAATGAAGTACGACATGGGCGGCGCGGCCAGCGTCTTCGGCACCCTGCGGGCCGTGCTCGAACTGAAACTGCCGATCAACCTGGTGTGCATCCTCGCCTGCGCCGAAAACATGCCGAGCGGCAATGCCTCGCGTCCGGGCGACATCGTCACCACCATGAGCGGCCAGACCGTGGAAATCCTCAACACCGACGCCGAAGGCCGTCTGGTGCTGTGCGACGCCCTCACCTACTCCGAACGCTTCAAGCCGCAAGCGGTGATCGACATCGCCACCCTGACTGGCGCTTGCGTCGTCGCCCTGGGCGCGCACACTTCGGGCCTGCTGGGCAACAACGACGAACTGATCGGCCAGTTGCTGAGCGCCGGCAAGGCTGCCGACGACCGCGCCTGGCAACTGCCGCTGTTCGATGAGTACCAGGAGCAGCTGGACAGCCCGTTCGCCGACATCGCCAACATCGGCGGCCCGAAAGCCGGGACCATCACCGCTGCCTGCTTCCTGTCGCGCTTCACCAAGAACCTGAACTGGGCGCACCTGGACATCGCCGGTACCGCCTGGACCAGCGGCGGCAAGGACAAGGGCGCCACTGGCCGCCCGGTGCCGTTGTTGACGCAATACCTGCTGGACCGCGCCAAAGCCTGAAAACGATGACCTTGAGCAGCGTCCTTGATAAAGGGCGCTGTTAATGGCTCAGGAACCGCAATGACCAAAGTCGACTTCTATATCCTGCCCAGCGCCGATCCCTCGGCACGGCTGGATTTTGCCTGCAAGCTCACCGAAAAAGCCTGGCGCATGGGTCACCGCATCTACCTGCATTGCAGCGATGCCGCCCAGCGCAATGACCTCGATGCGCGGTTGTGGGCCTTCAAGGGCGAAAGCTTCGTGCCCCATGGTTGCGCCGAAAGTGAACCGGACAGCCTGATCGTGCTGGGGCTGGGAGATAACTGCGGTCAACACCAGGATCTGCTGGTCAACCTGGACCTGAAAGTCCCGGCCTTCGCCAAACAATTCGCCCGCGTGGCGGAAGTGGTGGTAGAAGATCCAACGATTCGCGCGGCCGCGCGGGAGAGTTTCCGTTTCTACCGCGAACAGGGCTATCCTCTGCAAGATCACCGTTTACAGCGACTCTGAGCATTCCGATGGACACTCCAAAACCGCTGCAAAAGTCCGCGCACCTGCTGGACGACCTTGAGTCGATCCGCCAACTGCTCGGCGATGACGACCTGCAACCGCCGCTGTTGACCGACACGGTCGAGGACGGTGACCAGGAACAGATTCCGATGCTGTTCGACACGGTCAGCGCCAGCCAGCCCACCGTCGCACCGCCCCCACCCGCCGCCGTCGCCCGCCCGGAACCCGCCATCAGCAAGGGCCCCGACGACCTGCTGCACCTGGACAGCGAACTGCGCGCCGCCGCGCAATTGATCATGCAAGATGTGATCGACGACTTCGCCCCGCACATCGAAACCGAAATCAAACGCCGCCTGAGCGCGCGGCTGGAGCGGTTGCTCAGTCAGTACAACGACTAGGCCGAAACACAATCCCAATG
>NZ_JANLOD010000028.1 GCF_025466085.1 Pseudomonas sp. 14P_8.1_Bac3 | reverse complement strand
GGGGGGGGGGGGGGGGGGGGGGGGGGGGGGGGGGGGGGGGGGGGGGGGGGGGCGGGGGCGGGGGGGGGGGGGGGGGGGGGGGCCCCGCGGGGGGGGCCCCCCCCCCCCCCGCTCCCACATCAGATTGTGGTCAGCCCAGGTTCTGCTCTGTCAGGCGCTGCACCGCCAACCGCCGATAGTGCGACGGCGTCATGCCCTTGAGCTGCTGAAACCGTCGGTTGAAATTGGAAATATTATTGAAGCCCGACTCGAAGCACACATCCGTCACCGGTTTGTCGCCATCAGCCAGCAGTTCGCAGGACTTGCTGATGCGCAGCCGATTGACGAATTCGATGAAACAGCGGCCGGTGGCCTGTTTGAATACGCGGCTGAAATAGGTTGGCTTCATGCCCAGGTGCTCGGCGACTTCCTCCAGCGGCAGTTCGCGGGCGTAGTGGGCGAAGATGTAATCCACCGCGCGGTTGGTGCGGTCGATGTTGTGTTCATCCGCCAGTTGTGGAGTCGTCGCGCCGGACAACAATTGGTAGTCGTCGGAAGCGGCGAGCAGCTCCAGCAGGATGAAAAAGTGCCCGAGGCGGGTCACGCCCTTGGTGTCGGCAATGCGCTGCATCAAGGTCATGGCCTGGCGGATCGTGCGTTTGCAGCGAAACTCGATGCCGTACTGGGCGCGTTCGAGCAACGGCGTCAGGGTCTTGAGTTCGGCAAACACCAGGTGGCCGCTCTCGAACAGTTCATCGGTGAAGTTGACCAGCATGTCACGCTTGGGCACGACTTCGTCCTCGGCAACCTGGCTGATCCAGTTGTGGGGCAGGTTGGGGCCGGTGAGGAACAGGGTTTCCGGATAGAAATTGCCGATGTAATCGCCGATGAACACCTTGCCGGAACTGGCGACGATCAGGTGCAGCTCGTATTCCTTGTGGAAATGCCAGCGCACCAGCGGGCAGGGGAAGCCGTGCTGACGATAAATGATGGACAACCCGTTGTGGTCATCCATCAGTTCGTAGGAAGGGTCGGTCACGCGGGCAGTTCGGGTCATGTCAGGGCGCTTTTCTTGTTATCGCCGCCTGATCATGCCTCTTTCCCGGCTCTCAATGCCAGCGCCCGCTGTTCAGCGGTGTTCATGCAGGCGGTCGCCGTAAACCGCTTTCATGCTGGTGGCGCTCCAGCAATAACGGACGATCTCGGATTCGTCGAAAAAGTCGGTGTTGATGATGCTGCACCGGGTCACCCAGTCGCCGGTGGTATTGAACCAGTCATTGATCTGGACCTTGAGGTGTTGCGGCCCGCTGAGAAAGGTGTAGCTGGTGGCAGACAGCGACCAGAGAAACGTGGCGGAGGAAATTTCTTTCAGGGTGGCGGTGATATGACGCTGCAGCGCCTCCGTGTCGGTGAACCGCGTCCCGGTCCATTTGTGGGTAATGCGCGGCCAGAAATACACGCCGTTCATCCCCGGCACTGAAGGCGCTGCCATGACGATGCGTCGCAGTGGACTGGCTTGTTTGAGTTCTCCCACGGTTTTGAAGACATCGGTGTAGGGAATGGCGCGCTCGCCGAGTCGGCGCAAGAGGATCTCGCCGAGCATGATCGCGTTGAACGGTTTGTCGTCGCCCAGTTGGTGAAAGTCCAGGACGATGAACTCGTCCGGGTTGCGATCCAGAAAAGCCAGCACGGCTTCGATCAGATCGTCGAGGACACGATGGGACTGAAAACCGCTGTGATGAAAATAGAAGATCGCTTGATCCCTGGCTTGCTTGTAACCCAGACGCAAATCGAATGCCCGGGCGCCATTGGCCAGTTGCCAGGCGAATGAGTCGTTCTGGCACGTGGTCCAGGTGCCAAAGACCACTTCATGGTTCGGTGCTTTTTTATCCATGCCGGCGTTATGCGTGCCCGGCCAGACAATGTCGGTCAGTTTCAAGGTGTCGATATCGAGGACGTTACTCATCCAAGTTTGTTTATTGAGTGGCATATAAATCCTTGTTGTAAAAAACGTGCCCCGGCCTTGGGGCATGTGCAGAAAAGTGAAGTTGGCAAACTCTGTAGGAGCGAGCACGCTCGCGATGGTAGCCAGCCATTACGCTGCCAGTCTGTTACCCAGCGGCGCCCTGACGATTTTCGCGAGCGTGCTCGCTCCTACAGTCCATGGGAGGCAGGTATAAGGAGGGGGAAATGAAAAGCCAAGTGGCGGCTTGATACAGGAAGTATCTCGCCGACAGCGCATCAGTTAATGACGATTCTTGGCTTCAATCCATTGCGCCATGTACTGGGTACTTTTGTGCTGATGATGGCGCAACATGCTGCCGGTAAAGTTATCCCGGCGAAGTTGTGCCAGGTGTTGCCGGCACTCCGCAAGTCGCTCGATCAGCGCCGGGCCGTGCACCGATTGCTGGAAACGCTCCGCCAGCAACGCCCGACCCTGCTTCTGGGCGCTTTCCCAAATGTACCTGTCCTGATAAAGCTGCACCGCGCTGTCGGCGAATTCCCGCGCCGTGCGGGTCACCGCACCTGGCCAGGCACCTTGGCCGCGCATGCCTTCAACGCCGATCGGTGTCGTGACATTGGGCGTGCCGCAGAGCATCGCGTCGATGATTTTGCCCTTGATGCCTGCGCCGAAACGCAACGGCGCAAGGCACACCCGCGCCGCCGACATCACCTGCAACGCGTCCTCCGCCCAGTTCATCACATGGAAACCTTGGGCCGCGTTGTGCAGGGCGGCTGCCTTTGGCGGCGTGTAGGCCCCGTAGATGTGCAGTTGTGCGGCAGGCAACTGCTCGCGAATCAGCGGCCAGATCGTGGTTTTCATCCAGAGCACCGCATCCCAGTTCGGTGCGTGGCGGAAGTTGCCGATGCTGAGAAAGTGCGCGCGGTCTTCAAACGCGGCGGGCGCCCTGTCCGGCAGGTCGACCATCAACGGGCACCCGTGCAACAGGCTGCGCGGCACCTTGAACTGCTCGACCAGCAGTTCAATCTCCACGTCAGACACCATCAGGTTCAAGTCGCAGCGGTACAGCGCGGCGATCTCGCGTTTGGCCAGGTCGGTGTCGGCCATGAGTTCGAATTCTTCACGCAAGGCCGGCGCGAACAGGTCGCTGAAGTCGTTGTTGTCGTCGCTGGCCTTCAGGCGGTCCTTGAGCCGCTGATGCCGGGCCTGACGCAGACTTTGCAGGTCCTGAGTGCCGAGCACACGCAAGGCGTCGGGGCAGTGCTTTTCCACGCGCCAGCCGAATTGTTCTTCCATCATGAATTGTTCGAACAGCACGATATCCGGCGCCAGTTCGCTGACGAAGGTGTCGAAACTGCTGTTGTTCAGCTCGATCGGCACTTCACGGATACCCAGTGGCGTCAGGGCCTCCTGGTGTTCACCGGCCCCGGCCGGGCTGCTGAACGTCACGTCCCAGCCTTGTTGCAGGAACGTGGCAAGCAACTGCATCACATACCCGCCGGCCGCTGATGACCGGGGTTCGGGCCAGACATAGCCAATGACCAGGATTCTGGTGACGCGGGGCTGATTCATGCGGGGAATTCCTAGAAACGGGGGGGCAAAAACGCCGGGCAATTAAACCACAGCCGCGGACGATTCCCGAACCCGCCCCCGTGCCTCAGGCCTGGCCGAGAATGCCTTTGACCTTGTCGCGCAGCTGATCAATGGAGAACGGCTTGCCGATGACGTGCATGCCGGCGGGCACCTCGATGCTTTCGGCGTAACCACTGGCGAACAGCACCGGCAGTTCGGGGCGCACCATGCGGGCCTGGGTGGCCAGTTCGCGGCCATCCATCACCGGCAAGCCGACGTCGGTCATCATCAGGTCGATGTACTGGTCCTCATCGTTGAGAAACATCAATGCCTGCTCGCAGCCGTCGGCCTCCAACACCTTGAATTCCAGCTCCTCAAGGACATCGACGATCAGCATGCGCACGATGTCATCGTCTTCAACGACCAGGATGATGGATTTTTCGGCGGACATAAGGGGGCTCTCAGGGGGTTGGTTTCGCTTGTCCGGTCGATCAGAAACGCCGGGCTCTAGCATGAGTAAGTATTGGAACCCGACAAGTTCCCAGGCGCACTGCAAAAAGAATAGCTGCACAAGTGCGGCAAGGATAACCGCTCCCTTTGCGCTGGAGCAGCTGAATGTAGGATTTTGCGCAAAATGACGTCAGAAAATTGGATCAACGTGGCCGATTTGGGGCAAACTCCGTGGTTTTCAATAGTTCGACAAGGCTTCCCCATGACCACTGCGTCTTCGGTTGATGAGCAACGATTCCGTAAACTCCTGAGCCGCAACGTCAGCCTTCCGTTAGGCGTCGGCGTGCTCAGTGCGGTGTTCTTTGTCTCACTGATCACCTATTTGTTGTCGGTGATCCAGTGGGTCGAGCACACCGACCGGGTGATCAATAACGCCAATGAAGCGGTGAAGTTGACCGTTGATCTGGAAACCGGCATGCGCGGCTTCCTGCTCAGTGGCGACGAGAAATTCCTTGAACCCTACGAAACCGCGCGACCGCGAATCACGGTCGCCGTCAACACCTTGCTCGAACTGACCGCGGACAACCCGGTGCAGACCGACCGCTTGCGCAGGCTCCAGGCCCTGCAAAACGAGTGGACCGACTACGCGCAGTCGATGATCGATCTGCAACGCACCAGCGGCGACTACCGCAGTGCGGTCAAGACCGGACGCGGCAAGCGCCTGACCGACGAGATCCGCAAGCAGTTCGAAGAAGTGATCGACATGGAGCAGCAGTTGCGCACCACGCGCAACGACGACGTGCGTCGCACCACGATCTGGAGCATCAGCCTTTATCTGGTGTTCATCCTCGCGATCAGCGGATTGCTGGCCTACATCGGCCGACGCGATCTCCTGACGCTGTCGCAGAATTACAGCGCCAACCTGGCCGCACAGCAGGCCAGCGCCGATCGCCTGGAGCAGCAAGCCTGGCTGCGCAACGGCCAGACCGAACTGGCCGAGCAAGTGCTGGGCCAGCTGTCGCTCAACCTGTTGGGGCGCAACATTCTGCAGTTCTGTGCCCAGTACCTCGGCATGGCGGTCGGCGCCATTTATGTGCGCGAAGAACACGGCGGCCTCAAGCGTATTGCGACCTATGGTTTTTCCCGCGAGCAGGAAGCGCTGGACCAGCAGATCTACAGCGACGAAGGGATTGTCGGCCAGGTGGCGCAAACCGCACGCCTGATCCGCCTCGACGACGTGCCGGGCAATTACTTCAAGGTCAGCTCCGGCCTCGGCGAAGGCCTGCCGCACAGTGTGCTGGTGGTGCCGACCAGCGATGACGATCGGGTCAACGGTGTGGTCGAGCTGGGCTTCTTGCGCCCCCTGGGCAACCGCGACATTGAATTGCTCGAGCTGATTTCGGGCAATATCGGTACTTCCATCGAAGCCGCGCGCTATCGTCAGCGCTTGCAGGAAGTATTGGCCGAGACCCAGCAGCTCAATGAAGAGCTGCAGGTCCAGCAGGAAGAACTGAAGACCGCCAACGAAGAGCTGGAAGAGCAGTCGCGGATTCTCAAGGAATCCCAGGCGCATCTGGAAACCCAGCAGGTCGAGCTGGAGCAGACCAACGAGCAGCTCGCCGAGCAAGCGCAGATCCTCGCCGAACAGCGCGATGCGATGGACCTGAAGAACACCGAACTCAACCAGGCACAGACCCAACTGGAAGAACGTGCCGATGAGCTGCAGCGTTCGAGCAAGTACAAGTCGGAATTCCTCGCCAACATGTCCCACGAACTGCGCACGCCGCTGAACAGTTCGCTGATCCTGGCCAAGTTGCTGGCGGAAAACCCTCAGGAAAACCTCAGCGCCGAACAGGTCAAGTTCGCCGAGTCGATCTATTCGGCGGGCAACGACCTGCTGAATTTGATCAACGACATCCTCGACATTTCCAAGGTCGAGGCCGGCAAGCTGGACATGCGTCCGGAAAACACCAGCGTCGCGCGGCTGGTGGAGGGTTTGCGCGGAATGTTCCAGCCCCTGGCCACGGACAAGCAGCTGGATTTCCAGGTCGATCTGCAGCCCGGTTCACCGATGATGATCTACACCGACCGGCAACGTCTGGAGCAGGTGATCAAGAACCTGCTGTCCAACGCGGTCAAGTTTACCGAGCGCGGTTCGGTCAGCCTGACGGTGGCCAGCCAGCCGAACGATGGCATTGCGTTCATCGTGCGCGATTCCGGGATCGGTATCGCCGACGACCAGCAGGAAAGCATTTTCGAAGCGTTCCGCCAGGCCGATGGCACCACCAACCGTCGCTACGGCGGCACCGGTCTGGGCCTGTCGATTTCCCGTGACCTGGCGGCGTTGCTCGGCGGCTCCATCAGCGTCACCAGCGAGCCGGGGCAGGGCAGCGTGTTCACTCTGGTCTTGCCGCAGCAATACGTTGAGCCCGGCGAGACGCCGGTCGAACCGATGAAAGCTTCGCCGGTGGTCATGGCACCGAAGGCCGCGCCGGCCGCGCTGGTGCCGTTGATTGCCGAAGTCGATATCCCGCGGTTCAACGACGACCGCATGAACGCGCCGTTCACCACGCGCTGCATTCTGGTGGTGGAGGACGAGCCAAACTTTGCGCGCATCCTCTACGATCTGGCCCACGAGCTGGGTTATCAGTGTCTGGTGGCCCACGGCGCCGACGAAGGCTATGACCTGGCCAGGGAATACATTCCCGACGCGATCCTGCTGGACATGCGCCTGCCGGACCACTCCGGTCTGACCGTGCTGCAACGCCTCAAGGAGCTCGGTGAAACCCGGCACATCCCGGTGCACGTGATTTCGGTCGAGGACCGCGTCGAAGCGGCGCTGCACATGGGCGCGATCGGTTACGCGGTCAAGCCGACCACGCGCGAAGAGCTCAAGGACGTGTTCGCCCGCCTGGAAGCCAAGCTGACCCAGAAGGTCAAGCGCGTGTTGCTGGTGGAAGATGACGATTTGCAGCGCGACAGCATCGCCCGGTTGATCGGCGACGATGACATCGAGATCACCGCGGTCGGCCTGGCCCAGGACGCCCTGGATCTGCTGCGCACGACGATTTTCGATTGCATGATCATCGACCTCAAACTGCCGGACATGCTCGGCAATGACCTGCTCAAGCGCATGTCCACCGAGGACATCTGCTCGTTCCCGCCGGTGATCGTCTACACCGGGCGCAACCTGACCCGCGACGAAGAGGCCGAACTGCGCAAGTATTCGCGCTCGATCATCATCAAGGGCGCACGCTCGCCAGAGCGGTTGCTGGATGAAGTCACACTCTTTCTGCACAAAGTCGAATCGCGGTTGTCCCATGAACGTCAGACCATGCTCAAGACCGCGCGCAGCCGCGACAAGGTCTTCGAGGGTCGCAAGGTGCTGCTGGTGGACGACGATGTGCGCAACATCTTCGCCCTGACCAGCGCGCTGGAGCAAAAGGGCGCAGTCGTGGTCATCGGTCGGAACGGCCGCGAGGCGATTGAAAAGCTTAATGAAGTCGAGGACATCGATCTGGTGTTGATGGACGTGATGATGCCGGAGATGGACGGTTTCGAGGCGACGAGCCTGATCCGTCAGGACCCGCGCTGGCGCAAGCTGCCGATCATCGCGGTGACGGCCAAGGCCATGAAGGACGATCAGGAGCGCTGCCTGCAGGCCGGCTCCAACGATTACCTGGCCAAGCCCATTGACCTGGATCGCCTGTTCTCGCTGATTCGCGTGTGGTTACCGAAGATGGAACGCATCTAGTGGAAAGTGTTTAGTGGAAAAAAATACCGAAATCGAATTGCGCTTGCTGATCGAGGCCATCTACCTCAAATACAGCTATGACTTTCGCGATTACTCCGGCGCGTCGATCAAACGTCGCGTCACCCACGCGTTGAGCCAGTTCGAGTGCGCGACCATTTCCGCGCTGCAAGAGAAGGTGCTGCACGACCCGACGGCGTTCATGCAGTTGCTGCAACTGCTGACGATCCCGGTCAGCGAGATGTTCCGCGATCCATCGCATTTCCTGGCGATCCGCCAGGAAGTCGTGCCGCTGCTCAAGACCTACCCCTCGATCAAGATCTGGATCGCCGGGTGCAGCACCGGTGAAGAAGTCTATTCGATGGCGATCCTGCTGCGTGAAGAAGGCCTGCTCGACCGCACCATCATCTACGCCACCGACATCAATCCGCGTTCGCTGGACAAAGCCAAGCAGGGCATTTTCTCCATGGAGAATGTCCGCGCCTACACTCATAACTACCAGCAGGCCGGAGGCCAGCGTTCGTTCGCCGACTACTACACGGCGGCGTACGGCTACGCGATTTTCGACAAGAGTTTGTGCGAGAACGTAACCTTCGCCGACCACAGCCTGGCGACCGATAGTGTCTTTTCAGAGACTCAATTAATTTCGTGCCGTAACGTTTTGATTTACTTCAATAAAAAACTGCAGGATCGGGCGTTCGGGTTGTTTCACGAATCCCTTTGCCATCGCGGTTTCCTGGTGCTCGGCAGCAAGGAAACCCCGGATTTTTCGGCGTTCGGCAACCAGTTCGAGCCGTTGGTCAAACAAGAACGGATCTACCGTAAATCATGAGCAATGCAGCGGATTTGCCTTCAGTGGAGGCTATCGTGATCGGTGCTTCGGCCGGTGGCGTAGAGGCGTTGTTGAGCATCCTCAGCCCTCTGCGCGAAGGCTTCGTGCTGCCGATCATTGTGGTACTGCACCTGCCGGAAGAACGTCGCAGCCACCTCGCCGAAGTGTTTGCCCGGCGCGTGTCCATGCGTGTCGAGGAAGCTCGCGACAAGACCCAGGTCGAGGCGGGAACGCTGTACTTCGCCATGCCCGGCTATCACCTTTCCGTGGAGCAGGACCGCACGTTCTCCCTGAGCCTGGAAGACCGCGTGCATTATTCGCGACCGGCGATCGATTTTCTGTTCGAGTCGGCGGCCGATGCCTACGGTCCGTCCCTGGCCGCCGTGTTGTTGACCGGCGCCAACCGCGACGGCGCGAGCGGCATGGCGCAGGTCAAGCACCGTGGCGGCCTGACCATCGTCCAGGACCCGGACGAAGCCCAGGTCGCAACCATGCCCCTGGCGGCGCTGGACGTTCACCAGCCTGACCATATTCTCCCTATACGCGGCATCGGCCGTCTGCTTGTCGAGCTGGAACGAATCGCATGCTAAGTAACATCCAAGCCAAACTGCTGATCGTCGACGATCTGCCGGAGAACCTGTTGGCGCTCGAAGCGCTGATCAAGCGTGAAGACCGCATGGTCTACAAAGCCTTGTCCGCCGACGAAGCGCTGTCTTTGCTGCTGCAGCACGAATTCGCCATGGCCATTCTCGACGTGCAGATGCCCGGCATGAACGGCTTCGAGTTGGCCGAAATGATGCGTGGCACGGAAAAAACCAAGAACATCCCGATTGTCTTCGTCAGTGCCGCCGGCCGTGAACTGAACTATGCGTTCAAAGGCTACGAGAGCGGTGCGGTGGACTTCCTGCACAAGCCGCTGGACATTCACGCGGTGAAGAGCAAGGTCAACGTGTTCGTCGATCTGTATCGCCAGAGCAAGGCGATGAAACAGCAGGTCGAAGCGCTGGAGCGGAGTCGCCGGGAGCAGGAAGCGTTGCTCAAGCAGTTGCAGAGCACGCAGTTGGAACTGGAGCAGGCGGTGCGCATGCGCGATGACTTCATGTCGATCGTCGCCCACGAAGTCCGTACGCCACTCAATGGTCTGATCCTCGAAACCCAATTGCGCAAGATGCACCTGGCCCGGGACAACGCCGCGGCGTTCACCCTGGACAAGATGCACGCAATGGTGGATCGCGACGAACGGCAGATCAAAAGCCTGATCCGCCTGATCGAAGACATGCTCGATGTGTCGCGCATTCGTACGGGCAAGTTGTCGATTCGACCGTCACGCTTTGATCTGTCGGCGCTGGTGCGCAACCTGCTGCAAAATTTCGCGCCGCAGATCGATGCCGCCGAGTCTTCGGTAACGCTGGACGCTGAGACGCCGGTGGAGGGGAACTGGGATGAATTTCGTATTGAACAGGTGATTTCCAACCTGCTGACCAATGCCTTGCGCTACGGCGCCAAGAGCCCGATCGCCGTGAAGGTGTACAGTGAAGGCGACCAGGCGCGAGTGGAAGTGCGCGATCAGGGGATCGGCATTGGCGAGGAAAACCAGAAGCGCATTTTCCAGCAGTTCGAGCGCGTCACGGCCAAACACGCCGTTGCCGGACTTGGTCTGGGCCTGTTCATTTCAGAACAGATTGTGACCGCCCATGGCGGCACTATTACCGTCGAGAGCCGGATTGGCGAAGGCGCCTTGTTTCGCGTTTGTCTGCCGCTGTAGGAAAACAGCCAGATAAACGCAACCTCTGATCGCCCCCGGGGTCGTATCAGCAGCTATTGACCGAACAAAGGCTTCCCATGAGTGAAGATGCACAAGACGTCGTATTGATCGTCGAAGATGACCCCTCGATCCTGATGGTGCTGTCGGCCTACCTGTCGGGTGAGGGTTACCGGGTGCTGCAGGCGGAAAACGGCGAGCAGGCCTTCGAGATTCTGGCGAGCAAACCGCACCTGGACATGATGATCACCGACTTTCGCCTGCCGGGCGGGATTTCCGGGGTGCAAATCGCTGAGCCCGCGGTAAAACTGCGACCGGAACTCAAAGTGATTTTCATCAGCGGCTACCCTCAGGAAATCCGCGAGACGGACAGCCCGATCACGCGCAAGGCGCCGATCCTGGGTAAACCGTTTGACCTGGATGTGCTGCAGGAATTGATGCAGGACATGCTGTCGTAAGGGCGAGCTTGCTCGCGATGGTCGTCAACGACAACGCGGTCAACCTGAAACCCCGCGTCGCGCTTGAGTTCATCGCGAGCAAGCTCGCTCCTACAGGGGGGTGGTGGGTCAGATGCGGATCATTTCCCTGACTTTCGCCGTCAGCAGGTCGAAAGTGAACGGTTTGGTGATCATCTGCATGCCGGGGTCAAGGAACCCGCCGCGCACAGCCGCGTGTTCGGCGTAACCGGTGATGAACAACACTTTCAGGTCGGGCCGGTATTGGCGGCCGATTTCCGCGAGTTGCCGGCCATTCATGCCGGGCAATCCCACATCGCTGATCATCAAATCAATGCGCTGCCCGGAATCCAGAATCGGCACGGCGCTGTCGGCGTCGCCGGCCTCGACGAAGGCATACCCCAAGTCGCTCAGCACCGTACTCACCAGCACCCGCACTGCCGGGTCATCCTCTACGATCAGCACGGTTTCGCCTTTCTGCGCGAATAGTGGGTGCTGCATGTCGGACGGCCCATCCTGAGGCAGATCGCCGCTGAAACGCGGCAGATACAGACTCACTGTCGTGCCTTTGCCCACTTCGCTGTCAATGGCAACGTGGCCGCGGGATTGTTTGCTGAAGCCATAGATCATCGACAAGCCAAGGCCGGTGCCCTGGCCGATCGGCTTGGTGGTGAAAAACGGATCGAATGCGCGATTGATCGTGCTTTGCGGCATGCCGCAGCCAGTGTCGGTGACGCTGAGCACCACGTAATCGCCGGGCTCAAGGTTGCTGTGTGCCTCGGTAAAGTCGCTGCCCAGATACTGGTTGCCGGTCCTGACCACCAGTTTTCCGCCACCGGGCATGGCGTCCCGGGCGTTGATCACCAGGTTGAGCAGGGCGCTTTCCAATTGGTTGGGATCGGCCTCAGCCACCCACAGCTGCGGGTTCAGTTGCATGTCCAACTGGATGCTTTCATTGATGCTGCGTTGCAGCAACTCACCCATGGACACCACCAGCGTGTTCATTTCCACGGGTTTGGAATCCAGCGACTGACGCCGGGAAAACGCCAGCAAACGGTGGGTCAGACCCGCCGCGCGGTTGGCCGAGGTCACGCCCAGGTCGATCAGGCTGTCCAGGTCTTCGGTGCGACCACGCGCCAGGCGTCGGCGCAGCAATTCCAGGCTGCCGATGATCCCGGTCAGCATGTTATTGAAGTCGTGGGCAATCCCGCCGGTGAGTTGGCCGACCGCTTCCATTTTCTGCGACTGGCGCAACGCTTCTTCGTTATGGCGCAGCTCTGCGGTGCGCTCCTCGACCTGCTGCTCCAGGGTTTCGAGGGTGGTCTGCAGGCGCAGTTCGCTTTGGCTCAGATCGATCAACCGGTCCCTGGCTTCGTACTGTCGTCGGCGTCCGCGCAGGGCAGTGGTCACCAGGCTGATCAGCGTCACGGGATGAAAAGGCCGTTCGAGGAACGTGACGTTACCCAGCTGTGGGCCGAATCGCGACGCCGGATTCTGTTCCGGGCCGCCATGGTAGGTCATCAGGACAATCGGCAGATCGGACCACGCCGGCTGCTGCTCGATCAGGCCGAACAGCGGTTCGACGTCGGCGCCAAGCAAGGCCTCGGAGGAAATTAACAGCAAGCCGGCGCCTTGCTCCAGTTCGGCACACAAGCCGATCAGGTCCTTGGTGATCACCCCGTCGTAACCGGCCTCATGGAGCATCATCAGGGCTATCTGGCTGTCACGTCCCAGTGGCGCGAGAATGATCGCGCGCTCGGACGTCGCTCGCTGCACCGTCACGGGGTTTCGTCCCCGAGCAGGGGCTGGTTGGCACCCAGATAAGTGGGCACGCCACGCAGGACGCCCTGGAATGCGTCAAGTGGTTGGCCGATGGTCATGCCCCGCGAGCTGATGCGGTATTCGCGGATGGTCGACTCATGGCTGCCGGTGCGTTTCTTGATGATCGAGATAGCCCGGCGAACCTTGCCCAATGCCTCGAAGTAACGCAGGAGGATGACGGTGTCGGCCAGGTAGGTGATGTCGACCGGGGCCTGCATGTCGCCGACCAGGCCATGTTGCGCGACGGTCATGAAGGTCGCGGCGCCCTGGCGATTGAGGTACAGCAACAATTCGTGCATGTGCAGGATCAGCGCGTTCTCTTCCGGCATGGCGGCCTGATAGCCGTTGATACTGTCGATGACTACCGTCTTGATGCCGCGGTCATCGACGCAACGCCGCACCCGGTGGGAAAACTCGCCAGGGGACAGTTCGGCGGCATCCACTTGTTCGATCAGCAGGTTGCCGGTGTCTTGCAGGGCCTTGAGGTCGATGCCCATGTTGCGCATGCGTTCAAACAACAGGCCGAGTTCTTCGTCGAAAATGAACAGCGCGGCTTTTTCCCCACGGGCCACGGCGGCCGCGGCAAAGATCATCGAGATCAGCGACTTGCCGGTACCGGCCGGGCCGAGGATCAGGGTGCTGGACCCGGTCTCGATGCCGCCGCCGAGCAGGGCGTCCATTTCCTGGATGCCGCTGGTGAGTTGCGTGCGGATGTACTTGCCGCGATGTTCGGCAGCGACCAGGCGCGGGAACACGTGCACGCCGTCGCCCATGATGGTGAAGTCATGGAACCCGCCGCGGTATTTCTGCCCACGGTATTTCACCACGCGGATGCGCCGGCGCTCGGCGCCATAGTTGGGCGTCAGTTCTTCGAGGCGGATCACCCCGTGCGCCACGCTGTGCACGGTTTTGTCTAGGGATTCGGTGGTCAGGTCGTCCAGCAGCACCACGGTGGCGTCATAGCGCACGAAGTAGTGTTTGATCGCGAGGATCTGCCGGCGATAGCGCAGGGAGCTTTGCGCCAGCAAGCGAATCTCGGACAGGCTGTCGAGCACCACACGGGTTGGCTTGACCCGTTCGACCACCTCGAAAATCTGCCTGGTGGCTTCACCCAGTTCCAGGTCCGAGGAGTACAGGAGACTCTGCTGATGCTCGGCGTTAAGCAGGCTTTCCGGCGGCGTCAGCTCAAAGATGTGGATGTTTTCATCCAGCTCCCAACCGTGGGACAGCGCCCCTTGGCGCAGCTCGCGTTCGGTTTCGGACAGGGTGATGTACAACGAGCGCTCGCCGGCTTTGGCGCCGGCCAACAGAAAATGCAAAGCGACGGTGGTTTTGCCGGTACCGGGTTCACCCTCCAGCAAAAACACATGGCCGCGGGACAATCCACCGGCAAGGATGTCATCCAGACCTTCGATGCCGGTGGCGGCTTTTGCACTGAACAACTCGTTAGATGTAGACAAAAAATGCCCTCTCATGACTAGGGGAAGCGAGGCAGCAGGCCTGAAGTGCCTGAATGGACTGCCTGATCACTTGACCATTGGCCGTGGCGGGGGTTCCAACGGTTTGCAGAGATCTTGCGGGCCCCTTGGCCGGCATGCCTGGCTCCGACAGATCGTCATATGTTTTTTATTTTGGTTCAACGCAAAACCTGAGCGAGCATGCTCGCTCCTACAGTGGATCCGACGCCTGTAGGAGCCGGCTTGCTGGCGATAGCGGTCTGAAAGGCAACGATTAAAGACCCTGCTGCAGCGCCGGATCATCGGGATTGAGTTGTTCAAGTTGCGCCAGCAGGATCTGCACGTTCTGCAACTGGCCGCTTTCTTTCCAATAGCTGATCAACAGCACCCGGGCCTTGCGATCGGAAGGGTGGCGCTGGACGATTTCCTGCAGTTGTTTCTGCGCCGCTTCCAACTCCTGCTCGCCGTGCAGGGTGGTCGCCAGGTCGTAGCGGTAATCCTTGTTGTCCGGCTCCAGTTCCACGGCTTTGGACAGGCCGAGCAGGGCGAACTCGCTTTGCCCGTGATGCAACAACCACAGGCCGAGGGCATGTTGCAGGTAGGCCGAATCAGGCTGGGCCTTCAGTTGTTTGGCCAGCAACACCCGGGCGGCTTCGCTTTGACCTTGCTTGTCCAGCACCTCGATCTGCATCACCAGCGCGGGCAGATTGGCAGGCGCCAGGCGCAAGGTGTTTTCCAGGGCTTGCTGCGCGGCTTTGTACTCACCGTTGTGCAGGTGCAGTCGGGCCAGCTGATATTGGTTGTCGGCACTTTCAGGTGCCTGGGTGAGCACTTGTTCCCAGGCGTCGATGGCTTGCTGCAAGGGTCCGAAATACAAACCCAGATCGTCGGGCGACAACCCCAGCAACGCGTTCACCGCGGCCAACCGGACACTCTGCTCACTGTCATCCAGCATGGGCCCCAGCAGCAGGCTGCGCTGACCGTTGGGTACCAGTCCGCTGATGCTCTTTATGGCAGCGATGCGCACTTCCGGCGCCGGGTGTTGCAGATCGGCGTCCGCCAGTTTCAGCGCCACGGAGCTGGGATAGTTCGGCAGTTCGGCATGCAGCCAGACGCGGCGCTTGGGAGAAATGTCGGGACGCCCCAGTTGCTGATACAGCACCCGTGCCGCGCCCGGTTGACCGGCCCGGGCCTGGGTCAGCGCTTCGCTGTACCCGCGCCTGATCGCTTCCGGCACCACCGGGGTCGTGCTGCGCAGGAACAGCCAGGCGACACCGATGGCAAGCAGGACGCAGAGGCTGATGATCAGGTAGCGGCGGGACTGGGGCATGCAGGAATCCGGGAGCTGGCAAGCTTTTGCAAGACTGCCAGCTTCGGTCAGGCTGGGCTGTGAGTCAAACCCGCCGTCCCTCAAAGGACAGCGGTCCGGGTCATTCCAGCAATTCCGCCCGGTCGCGGAACTGCGCCAGTGCCTCAGGATTGGCCAGCGCATCGGTGTTTTTCACCGGCTGACCGTGCACCACATTGCGCACGGCCAACTCGACCACCTTGCCGCTGATGGTGCGTGGAATGTCGGTCACCGCGACGATCTTTGCCGGTACATGCCGGGGCGTGGTGTTGGCGCGGATCACCTGGCGAATCTGCTGTTGCAGGGCATCGTCGAGTTCGACGCCCTCGCGCAAACGCACGAACAGCACCACCCGAACGTCGTCCTGCCAGTGCTGACCGATGGCGACGCTGTCGAGCACCTGCGGGACTTTTTCCACTTGCCGGTAAATTTCCGCGGTACCAATGCGCACGCCGCCGGGGTTGAGCACGGCGTCGGACCGACCGTGAATCATCATCCCGCCATGGGCCAACTGCTCGGCGTAATCGCCCTGGGCCCAGACGCCGGGGAACTGGCTGAAGTAGGACGCGCGCAACTTTTCCCCGGTCGGGTCGTTCCACAGGCCAATGGGCATCGCCGGGAAGTGGCGGGCGCAGACTAACTCGCCTTTTTCACCAATCACCGGCACGCCAGCGTCATTCCACACCTCGACGGCCATGCCCAGGCTCTTGCCCTGGATCTCACCGCGGCGCACCGGCAGCCACGGGTTGCCGTTCACAAAACACGACACAATGTCGGTGCCGCCGGACATCGACGCCAGGCACAGGTCGGCCTTGAGGTCGCGATAGACATAGTCATAACTCTGCGGCGACAGCGCGGAACCGGTGCACAGCAGGGTTTTCAGGCTGCCCAAGTCATGGCTCTGGCGAGGTTTCTCGCCGCTGCTTTCCAAGGTCGCAAGAAATTTGGGACTGGTGCCGAAGACGCTGATGCGCTCGTCGTCGATCAGGTCGATCAAGCGCTCGGGGCCGGGGTGAAACGGCGAGCCGTCGTACAGCACCACGGCACTGCCCACGGCGAGGGCCGAGACCAGCCAGTTCCACATCATCCAGCCGCACGTCGTGTAGTAAAACAATCGGTCGCCGGGGCCGAGGTCGCAATGCAGGCCATGTTCCTTGACGTGCTGCAACAGCACGCCGCCGGTACTGTGAATAATGCATTTGGGCACGCCGGTGGTGCCGCTGGAATAGAGAATGTACAGCGGATGGGCGAAGGGCACGGCGACGAAATCCGGCTCGCCACCCGCTTCGTAGAACTCGTCCCACAGGGCGACATCGGCCGGGGTGCGGAAATCTTCGGCGCGCACCCCTGGACGGGCGTAGGGCACGACGATCAGCTGCTGCAATGTCGGCAGGCGTTCGAGGATTTCGTTGACCTTGGCGCGCTTGTCGATGTCTTTGCCGGCGTAGCGGTAACCGGCGCAGGTGATCAGCACTTTCGGTTCGATCTGACCGAAACGGTCGATCACCCCTTGGGTGCCGAAGTCTGGCGACGAACACGACCAGATCGCCCCGAGGCTGGTGGTCGCAAGCATCGCCACGAGGGTTTGCCAGGTGTTCGGCATGCACGCGGCGACGCGGTCACCAAGGCCGACCCCGGCCGCTCGCAGACTGTTCTGGAAACCGGCGACGTGCTCGGCCAGTTCGGCCCAGGTCAATTGCTCACGCTGGCCGTTTTCACCGATGGCGACCATGGCCACTGCATCATCGCGACGGCGCAGCAGGTGTTCGGCGAAGTTCAGGGTGGCGCCGGGAAACCATTGGGCGCTGGGCATCTGGTCGCCTTCGATCAATACCGCGTCCGGTTGCGTGTGGAAGCGGAGGTCGAAGAAGTCGACGATGGCTTGCCAGAAATCTACCCGCTGATCGATGGACCATTGGTGCAGGTCGGCGTAGTCGGCGACATCGATAGGGTGCCGCTGATTGATGAAGCGCCGGAAGGCCTCCATGCGGGTATTGGCGACGCGATTGGCGTCGGGTTGCCAGAGGATGTCGGACATTGTTTGCCTCTTCTTTTTTCTGCAGATCCATTCGCGAGCAGGCTCGCTCCCACAGGTTCTGGGTCGGTCTGCACATTTTGTTTCGACACAAAACCCCTGTGGGGGCGAGCCTGCTCGCGAAGAACGATAACGCGGTCTATAGCCGGACGACTTACTGCGCCAACCACCCACCATCAATATTCCACGCCGCCCCCCGCACCTGACTGCCGGCTTCGCTGCACAAGAACAGCACCAACTCCCCCAGTTGCGACGGCGTGACGAACTCCAGTGACGGCTGCTTCTCGGCGAGCAAGTCGTGCTGCGCCTGCTGCGGGTCAACCCCGGTAGCGATGCGGTCATCGATCTGCTTCTGCACCAGTGGCGTCAACACCCAGCCTGGACAAATCGCATTGCAGGTGACACCGGTCTTCGCGGTTTCAAGGCCTACCACCTTGGTCAGGCCGATGACCCCGTGCTTCGCCGCCACATAAGCGGCCTTGCCCACGGAGCCCACCTGGCCATGCACCGAAGCAATGTTGATCACCCGGCCCCAGCCTTTGTCGCGCATCCCCGGCAAGCTCAGGCGGGTGCTGTGAAACACCGACGACAGGTTGATCGCGATGATCGAATCCCAGCGCTCCACGGGAAAATCTTCCACCGCCGCCACGTGCTGGATGCCGGCATTGTTGACCAGAATGTCGACGCCGCCGAACTCGCGCTCGGCGTAGGCGATCATGTCGGCGATCTGCGCCGGGTCGCTGACGTCGGCGGGGTGATGGCCGACCTTGCCACCGAATTGCCCGACCTCGGCGACCACCTTGGAAGCATCGCCGAAACCGTTGAGGATCAGGTTGGCGCCAGCCTTGGCCAGGCAGAGGGCGATGCCCAGGCCGATGCCGCTGGTGGAGCCGGTAACCAGTGCCGTCTTGCCGGAAAGAGTTGTCATGAAGTCCTCACACAATGCCAGTGGCGTAGAAAGTACCGATCACCACGAAAACCGCCAGGGTCTTGATCAGCGTAATACAGAAAATGTCTTTGTAGGCTTCGCGGTGGGTCAGGCCGGTCACCGCGAGCAAGGTAATCACCGCGCCGTTGTGCGGCAGGGTGTCCATGCCGCCGCTGGCCATCGCGGCCACCCGGTGCAGCACTTCAAGTGGAATGTTGGCTGCGTGTGCCGCGGCGATGAAGTCGTTGGCCATGGCCGCCAGCGCGATGCTCATGCCGCCTGACGCCGAACCGGTGATGCCGGCCAGCAAGGTCACGGTGATCGCTTCGTTGACCAGCGGGTTGGGGATGCTCTTGAGCCAGTCGGCCAGCACCAGGAAACCCGGCAACGACGCGATCACGGCGCCAAAACCGTATTCCGACGCCGTGTTCATCGCCGCCAGCAGCGCGCCACTGACCGCACTTTTACTGCCTTCGGCGAGCTTGCTGCGAATCGCCTGGAAGCCAAACACCAGCACCATGATGATGCCGACCAGCAATGCTGCCTGCACCGCCCAGATCGCGGTGAGTTTGGCGATTTCGGTGGTCACCGGCGTGGCCATGCCCGGCAGCGAAAGGCTGTGGGTCTTGCCGTACCACTGCGGAATCCACTGGGTGAACAGCAGGTTCATGATGCCCACGGCCAGCAACGGCGACAGGGCGATCCACGGGTTCGGCAGCTTGATATCGGCCGCGGTTTCCGGCTCGTTGCGCAACTCGGTACCGTAACCTTCACCGGCGCGTTGGGCCTTGTTGCGTTGGCGCTGGAGGAACAACATGCCGGTGCAGAACACGAAAATCGTCCCGATCAACCCCAGCCACGGCGCCGCCCAGGCGGTGGTGTTGAAGAAGGTGCTGGGGATGATGTTCTGGATTTGCGGGGTGCCGGGCAGGGCGTCCATGGTGAACGAGAACGCGCCAAGGGCGATGGTTGCCGGGATCAGGCGCTTGGGAATATTGCTCTGGCGGAACATTTCCGCGGCAAACGGATAGACCGCAAACACCACCACGAACAGCGAGACACCGCCGTAGGTCAGCAGCGCGCAGACCAGCACGATCACCAGCATCGCCTGGCGGGTGCCGAGCAGGCGAATGGCCGCGGCAACGATGGAGCGCGAGAAACCCGACAACTCGATGAGCTTGCCGAACACGGCACCCAGCAGGAATACCGGGAAATACAGCTTGATGAAGCCGACCATTTTTTCCATGAACACCCCGGTGAAGGCAGGGGCGACGGCGGAAGGGTCGGTGAGCAGCACGGCGCCGAGGGCGGCAATCGGGGCGAAGAGGATAACGCTGTAGCCACGGTATGCCGCGAGCATCAGCAGCGCGAGGGCTGCCAAGGCAATGATCACACTCATGGTGTGTCTCCTGGATTGTTATTTTTGTGATGAAGCTGGGTGGGAGGGCTTTAGCGAGATGCGTGCCAGGTTGGCAACTTATTGAAATATAAGGATATTTTTAGGGTTTCAGTTTTGTTGTGAGTAAGTTGTCTCGGTTTGGAGATTTTTTCGTCAGTGATGGCCTCTTCGCGAGCAAGCCCGCTCCCACAGGTGAGCGCGTCTTTTACCACAACCCGGTCATTGTGGGAGCGGACTTGCCCGCAAAGAGGTCCTGTCTAATAAGGGAGATGGGTGTCTCGTTATGGAGACTCGGCGATCCCCAAGGCCACCATCTTCTTGTACAACGTCGACCGTCCCAAGCCCAACCGCGCCGCCGCTTCAATCACCTTGCCCCCGCATTGCGCCAGGGTGGTCTCGATCAATTGCCGGTCAAACCGCTCCCGCGCGGCACTGAACGTTTCATGGGCAAATGCCTCGATAGCGCTGGGGACCACACGATCTACCGGGGTGAACGTGCCAATGGCTGCCCGAATATCCGCGACCGTGAGCCGCAGGTCATCACTGAGTAACGCCGCCCGTTCCAGCACGTTGCGCAGTTCGCGGATGTTCCCCGGCCAAGCGTGTTGCGCCAGCAACGCGAGGGCTTCATGGTTCAACTCATGCTGACTGCGCAGCTCCTCAAGAATGGCTTCGCTCAGGGCCGGCAGGTCATCGAGACGAGCACGCAACGGCGGCACCTGGATCGGCAGCACATTGAGCCGGTAATACAGATCAGCGCGAAATTCACCGCGCTTGATCGCCGCCTCAAGATCTGTCGAGGTCGCTGCGATCACCCGCACATCGCTCTGGATCACCTCATTGGAGCCGACCGGTTCAAATTCCTTTTCCTGCAAGACCCGCAGCAGTTTGCTCTGCAACGGCAGCGGCATGTCCCCGATTTCATCGAGGAACAGCGTGCCGCCCTGGGCGATCTGCAACTTGCCTGCGCGACCCTTGCGATCAGCACCGGTAAACGCGCCGGGGGCGGTGCCAAAGAATTCGGCTTCCAGCAGCGACTCGGGGATCGCCGCGCTGTTGATGCTGACGAAGGCCTTATGGGCCCGCGGCGAAGCGCCGTGGATAGCCTGGGCCAGCAGTTCCTTGCCGGTGCCGGTTTCTCCGAGCAGCAACACCGGTGAATCGGCACTGGCACTGCGGCGGGCGCGGCGTTTGACTTCCAGGCTGGCGGCGCTGGTGCCGATGAAATGGGCAAAGTTGTATTTGGTCTGCCGCGCCCGCAGCAACGAGCGGGTGGAGGCCAGTTCCTCCTGCATGCTCATGTAGCGTTTGAGCATCGGCGACAGGCTGCGCAACTCGTCGAACAGGGCAAAACCGATCGCGCCGATCACCACACCGGCGTCGTCGTGGATCGGCAGGCGCATGACCACCAGCGGTTCCTTGGGGGTGTCCTGCATGTCGAGCAGGATCGGCCGGCCGGTGCGCACGACTTCACGCAGCAGGCTGCCGGGGATCACGCTTTCGCAGGCCTTGCCGATGGCCACTTCCGCCGATTCCAGACCAAAGCGCCGGGCGTAACGCTCGTTCATCCAGACAATGTTGGCGTCGCGATCGACAATCACCGTGCCTTCGCTGGACTGCTCGATGATTTCGAACAGCGAGCGGATCGCCAACAGGCGCACGCGCTGGTAATCCTTGAGGCTTTCGGTGGTGTTCATGCTGACAGATCCTGGTTGTGTGGTGCTTGTCCCGGCCTCTTCGCGAGCAAGCCCGCTCCCACACCGGGTCTGTGTCGTTCACACAACCCCATGTGGAAGCGGGCTTGCCCGCGAAGGCCGCGACGCGGTCTCACTGAATGGCGCAATTATGTCTACCGCTGATGCGCCGCCGCCAACAGCTCCTTGGTATACGGATGCTGCGGCGAGTCGAACACGTCGTGGCTCGCACCGCTTTCCACCACTTTGCCATCCTTGATCACGATCATGTCGTGGGCCAGGGCGCGGACCACCGCCAGGTCATGGCTGATAAACAGGTACGTCAGGCCATGTTTTTCCTGAAGCTGGCGGAGCAGCGCGACCACCTGTTTTTGCACGGTGCGGTCCAGCGCCGACGTCGGCTCATCCAGCAGAATCAGCGCCGGTTTCAGCACCAGCGCCCGGGCAATGGCGATGCGCTGACGCTGGCCGCCGGAGAATTCATGGGGGTAACGATGACGGCTTTGCGGGTCGAGGCCGACTTCCTGCAGGGCCTGGATCACCTGGGCCTCGCATTCGTCAGCGGTCGACTGGCTGTGAACTTCCAGGCCTTCGCTAATGATTTGCGCCACCGACATCCGCGGGCTGAGGCTGCCGAACGGGTCCTGGAACACCACCTGCATTTTCTTGCGCCACGGCCGCAGTTGCTTCTGCGTCAGGCCATCCAGGGCCGTGCCTTGAAAGCGGATGCTGCCTTCGGACTCGAGCAGGCGCAGGATCGCCTGGCCCAGCGTCGACTTGCCAGAGCCCGATTCACCGACGATCCCCAGCGTCTTGCCGCGCTGGACATTCAGGCTGATGCCGTCGACCGCGTGCAGGTAAGTCTTGCGCTGGAACAGTCCGCCGCCGAGGGCGAACTTCACCCGCAGGTTGTCCACTTCCAGGACCTTCTCGCGCTCGTCCCGGGCCAGCGCCTCGCCTTCCGGTTCGGCATTCAGCAGCACGCAGCTGTAAGGGTGCCTTGGTTCGGTGAATAACGTCTCGCACGGCGCTTGCTCGACGATTTCCCCGGCCTTCATCACGCACACGCGCTGGGCGATGCTGCGCACCAGATTGAGGTCGTGGCTGATCAGCAACAGCGACATGCCAAGGCGCTGTTGCAGGGATTTGAGCAGCAGCAGAATCTTGCGCTGCACGGTCACGTCCAGCGCCGTGGTGGGTTCGTCGGCGATCAGCAGTTCCGGTTCGCAGGCCAGGGCCATGGCGATCATGACCCGTTGCCGCTGCCCGCCAGACAGTTGATGGGGATAGGCCTTGAGCCGCTCTTCGGGTTTCTGGATGCCCACCAGATGCAGCAACTCCAGAATCCGTGCCTGCGCGGCTTTGCCGGTCAGGCCTTTGTGCAGCAGCAGGGTCTCGCCGATCTGCTTTTCGATGCTGTGCAGCGGATTGAGCGAGGTCATTGGCTCCTGGAAGATCATCGCGATGCGGTTGCCACGCAACTCGCGCAGCACCTTCGAGGAGGCGCCCAGCAGTTCCTTGCCGCGATAGCGAATGCTGCCAGTAGATTCGGTGCCGATTTCCGGCAGCAGTTGCAGGATCGAGTGCGCAGTCACCGATTTGCCGGAACCCGACTCGCCGACCAGCGCCAGGCATTCACCGGGGCGGATGTCCAGGCACAGGTTACGCACCACGATCTGGCCGTTGAAGGCGACGCTGAGGTCACGGATTTCGATCAGGTTACTCATCTCAACGCTCGCTTCAGGATCGTGGGTCAAAGGCATCTCGCAATGCCTCACCGATAAACACCAGCAAAGAAAGAATCAGCGCCAGAGTGAAAAACGCCGTCAGGCCCAGCCAAGGCGCTTGCAGGTTCTGCTTGCCCTGACCGATCAGCTCGCCCAGGGATGCGCTGCCGGCCGGCATGCCGAAGCCGAGAAAATCCAGCGCAGTCAGCGTCGAGATCGCCCCGGTCAGGATGAACGGCAGGTAACTCAGGGTCGCGTTCATCGCGTTGGGCAGGATGTGCCGCACGATGACCTTGCGATCGGTAAGACCCAGCGCCCGGGCAGCCTTGACGTATTCGAGGTTGCGTCCGCGCAGGAACTCCGCACGCACCACGTCCACCAGCGCCAGCCAGGAAAACAGCGCCATGATCCCCAGCAGCCACCAGAAATTCGGCTCAACGAACCCTGAAAGAATGATCAGCAGGTACAACACGGGCAGACCCGACCAGACCTCCAGCAAACGCTGACCGATCAGATCGACCCAGCCACCGTAATAGCCTTGCAGCGCGCCGGCGGCGATGCCGATCAGCGCACTGACAAACGTCAGCATCAACGCAAACAGAATCGACACCCGCGCACCGAAAATCACCCGGGCCAGCACGTCCCGCGCCTGGTCGTCCGTGCCCAGCCAGTTGACGTTGGAGGGCGGGCTCGGTGCCGGTTTGTTCAGGTCGTAATTGGGTGTGTCGTCGCTGAACGGGATCGGCGGAAACAGCAGCCAGCCGCCGTCCTTCCTGATCAGCTTCTGCACGTAGTCGCTGCGGTAGTCCGCCTGGAACGGCAGTTGCCCGCCGAATTCCTGCTCGGTGTAGCGCTTGAACACCGGGAAGTACAACGAACCCTGATAGCTGACCACCAGCGGCTTGTCGTTGGCGATCAGTTCGCCACCGAGGGTCAGCAGGAACAGGCCGACAAACAGCCACAGCGACCACCAGCCGCGGCGGTTTTTCTTGAAGCGTTCGAAGCGGCGCCGCGCCAACGGTGAAAGATTGAACATCAGGCGTTCCTCGCGGCGAAGTCGATACGCGGGTCGACCAGGGTGTAGCAGAGGTCGCCGACCAGTTTGATCAGCAGGCCGAACAACGTGAAGATGAACAGCGAACCGAACACCACCGGGTAGTCCCGGGACACCGCGGCTTCGTAACTCATGCGGCCCAGGCCATCGAGGGAGAAAATCACCTCGATCAACAGCGAGCCGGCGAAGAACACGCTGATGAACGCTTGGGGAATCCCCGACACCACCAGCAGCATGGCGTTGCGGAACACGTGGCCGTAGAGCACGCGACGCTCGCTCATGCCTTTGGCGCGGGCGGTGACTACGTATTGGCGGGTGATTTCATTGAGGAAGGAGTTTTTGGTCAGGATGGTCAGGGTGGCGAAGCCGCCGATCACCAGGGCCGTGACTGGCAACACCAGGTGCCAGAAGTAGTCGGCGATCTTGCCCACGGTGGACAGCGAGTCGAAGTTGTCCGAGACCAGGCCGCGTACCGGAAACCAGTTCAACGACGTGCCGCCGGCGAACACCACGATCAGGAACATCGCGAACAGGAATGCCGGCATCGCGTAGCCAATGATGATCGCGGTGCTGCTCCAGATGTCGAAATGGCTGCCATGGTGCACCGCCTTGCGGATACCCAGCGGGATCGACACCAGGTAGGTGATCAGCGTGGCCCATAGCCCGAGGGAAATGGTCACCGGCATTTTTTCCAGGATCAGGTCGGTGACGGTGGCGCCGCGAAAAAAGCTCTTGCCGAAATCCAGCTGCGCGTAGTTCTTGAGCATCAGCCACAGGCGTTCCGGGGCGGGTTTGTCGAAGCCGTATTGTTTTTCGATTTCCTTGATCAATTGCGGATCGAGGCCACGACTGGCTCGCGAACTGCCGCTCATGACTTCGCTGGCACCGCCGCCGACGCTGGCGCCGCCGATGCCTTGCAGGTGCGCGATGGCCTGTTCAACCGGTCCACCCGGTGCGGCCTGGACGATGATGAAATTGACCAGAAGAATGATCACCAGCGTCGGAATGATCAGCAGCAGGCGCCGCAGTATGTAAGCCCACATCAGTGCGGCCCTCCGGGTCTGCCGCGTTTGATCAGCTCGGCGGTCATCTGTTGGTTGGTCAAGGGCGTGGAACTCACTTCCCACCAACTCTCGATGGCTTCGTCATTGGCCGCCTGGACGCTGGGAATACCGAAACGGTTCCACCACACGGTGGAACTGCCCGGCGGGTAATAGTTGGGAATCCAGTAGTAGTTCCATTGCAGCACCCGGTCCAGGGCATGGGCGTAGCGCAACATGTCGGCCTGGGTGGTGGCGCGGACCAGGCCGCTGACCAGCGTATCGACCGCCGGGTTCTTCAGCACCATGTAGTTGTTGGAGCCTGGATCGTTGGCCGCCGCCGAACCGAAATAATTGGTCAGTTCATTGCCTGGCGAGGTGGTGACCGGGTAGCCGGTGACGATCATGTCGTAATCGCGCGACATCAGGCGATTGACGTACTGGGACGAGTCGATGCGGCGGATGTTGAGGTCGATGCCAATCTGTTTCAGCGTGCGCTTGTACGGCAACAGCAGGCGGTCCATGCCGTTCTGGCTGACCAGGAAAGTGAAGCTCAGCGGCTTGCCTTCGGCGTTCACCAGTTGGTCGCCATCGGGTTTCCATCCGGCCTGTTCGAGCAGGTCCAGCGCTTGCAGCTGTTTGTCGCGGATCACGCCGCTGCCATCGGTTTTCGGCGCTTCGAAGACCTTGGTGAACACCTCTTCGGGGATCTGCCCACGCAACGGCTCGAGAATCGCCAGTTCGGCGGCATCCGGCAAGCTGCGTGCGGCCAGGTCGGTGTTGGAAAAGAAGCTCTGCTGACGGATATAGAGGTCGCGCATCATCTGCCGGTTGCTCCACTCGAAATCCCAGAGCATCACCAGGGCCTGGCGGACGCGGCGATCCTGGAACAGCGGATTCTGCAGATTGAACACAAAGCCTTGCGCCGATTGCGGCGCGCTCTGCGCGAGGTGGGCCTTTTGCAGGCGGCCGTCGGCGAGGGCAGGGCTGTCGTAGCCGATGGAGTAGCCGGTGGCGGAGAATTCGCGGTTGTAGTCGTAGGCGCCGCCGCGCAATACCTGGCGCGCCACGTCGGTGTCGCCGAAGTACTCGATGCTGAAATGATCGAAATTGTACAAGCCACGGCTGACCGGCAGGTCCTTGCCCCACCAGTCGGGATTGCGTTCAAAGGTGATGCTGCGCCCGGAATCGACCTTGCTCACTTTGTACGGGCCACTGCCAAGTGGCGGCTCGTAACCG
Source organism: Pseudomonas sp. 14P_8.1_Bac3 (assembly GCF_025466085.1). Lineage (GTDB taxonomy): Bacteria > Pseudomonadota > Gammaproteobacteria > Pseudomonadales > Pseudomonadaceae > Aquipseudomonas. The sequence goes on along the minus strand of NZ_JANLOD010000028.1, from coordinate 18,643 downwards.
CCACCACCGGCGAAATCGCGGCTCTTCCACCAGTGTTCGGGAAACACTGGCAGGGTCGCGATGTCCAGGGGCAGGGTGCGGTTTTCGTTGCTTTTGAAGTCGAAACGCACAGTCAGCGGCGATTCCACCTCAACGCCTTTGACGTCGGCGAACTGTGTGCGATAACGCAGGCTGCCCTGGGTCATCAGCAGGTTGAAGGTGTAGCGCACGTCTTCGGCGGTGATCGGCTGGCCATCGGCGAAGCGCGCCTTGGGATTGAGATAGAACCGCAGGGACAAACCGTCGTCCGAGCGCTCCATCGTCTGCGCCACCAGGCCGTACACGGTGTAAGGCTCGTCCAGGGAACGCTGGGCCAGGGGCGAGTAGAGCAGACCGTCGATCTGCGTCACGCCGATGCCTTTGTCTATATAAGGAAGAAGATGGTCGAAGTGACCGATCTCGATCGCTGAACGGCGCATCGTCCCGCCCTTGGGCGCTTGCAGGTTGGTGTAGGCAAAGTGACTGAAGCCGGCAGGGTATTTCGCCGGCTCGCCGTAGACGGTAAGCGCATGTTGCGGTGCCGCGTTCACACCGGCGGCGCCCAACAACAGGGCCACGGCAGTGAACAATAAAGTAGGGAAAGCCAGTCGCATTGTCAGCCTTAGAGCCGGGTGATCGATAACCGCAATTTGTACGCTAGCGGCGCGTCCCTCGCCAGCCGTATCGCGCGTCCGAAACACGACGGCCCACCAAAATGGCGGGCCGTCGTGGGGAAACATTGCGAATTGATCAGTCCTGGCGGCTGGTCACTTCCAGCAGGTGGTAGCCAAACTGGGTCTTCACCGGGCCTTGTACGACGTTGATCGGTGCGCTGAAGACCACGGTGTCGAATTCCTTGACCATCTGGCCTGGACCGAACGAACCCAGATCGCCGCCCTGACGGCTGGACGGGCAGGTGGAGTTGGCTTTGGCAACGTCGGCGAAATCGGCACCTGCCTCGATTTGGGCCTTGAGTTCGTTGCACTTGTCTTCGCTGGCAACCAGGATGTGACGGGCAGTGGCTTTAGCCATGGGGAAATACTCCTTTCAATGTTCAGTAAAGTGCTGAGCCTACCGGATTCAGTGGTCCATTTCTCCTCAAAGTTCCTTCCGCTGCTTAAAGGCCCGCCTTTCGCAGACGCTCGGCGTGCCGCACAAACGGTTCAACCGGATCAATGCCTTGGCGCACGCGACCGGCGGTCTGGTTGATGCTGTCGAGGTGATCCAGTGGATAGTCGGAACGGATCACCTTGCCCAGATGCGAGCTGAAGCGCCCGACCATGCCGTCGTTCTGATCGGCTTCGGTGGTGAAATAGCGGGAAAAGGCCCGGGAGAAGGCGTTCATCGGATCGAGGGCGTTGAATCCTTCATCGAGGACGCTGCCTTGCAATGTGCCGCTCCAGGAATAGTAGCGAACGCCGTTGACCAGCTCGCGGCCCTTGCCGCCCCAGGTTTTTGGCAGCCCTTGGGGGTACTTCTCGTTAAACGCGTAGACACCTTCGGTGGTCAACGCATTCAACGCGCAAAGGGCGTTTTGCGGCAGGTCGGGATGGCCGTTCAGCGCCGCCAGGAAATCGGCGAACAACGTGACGACCGCATCGGCCGCCCGCTCGGGGATGCGTCCGGGTGTCAGGGCTTTGCGCAGGAAGTCCGCCAGTTCCGAGCCATGATTCGGTCCGCTGACCGACGTCACCGACGCCACGATGTGCGGTGCTATCGCGGCGGCATAACGCGCGGCAAGCGCGCCCTGGCTGTGCCCGATCAGGTTGACCTTTTCGGCACCGGTGCCCTCCAGCACCCGTTCGATCTGCGCCAGCAGCTGCTCGCCGCGTGCTTCATTGCTATGGGTCACCGACAGGTGCGGAACGAACACCCTGGCGCCACCACTGCGCAGGGCTTGCTTGATGTCATGGAAGAGTTCGAAGGGGCCAATCCGGTCGAAACCGAACAGGCCGTGAACCAGCAGGATGGGATAGAGAGTGCTTGCATTCCGTTGCATATTCGTACCTTTTCGCAGAAGTTCGTGGATGTGCTCGGGCCTCACTCTAAAGCACTCGGACGTTTGCGCGATGTCTGAAAAAGCCGCTGTACGCGGATGAAAACGGAATAGAAACTGTGTGTAGATTCGAATCTGGATGAGGTCCGTTTCGGAATGTCCGAGCGTCTTTTAATCGGCGGTAGCCCACAACGTCGCGATGGACTACCGCCGGCAGGGCTTTTACCCGTCAGCCGCGGGCGGAACGCAACCGTTGCGCCGCCCGGCGCAACAACTCTTCCGTCCCCTCCCACCCAAGGCAACCATCGGTCACCGACACGCCGTACTGGAGCGAGGGGCTCAACGGCTGGCAACCCTCGAACAAATGACTTTCGATCATCATCCCGATCAACGTTCGATCGCCCTGCAAGCGCTGTTCAAGCACATCGTTGAACACCGCCGGTTGACGCAGCGGGTCTTTGCCGCTGTTGGCGTGGCTGCAATCGACCATGATCCGCGCCGGGATCTTCAGTTTGTTCAGGTCGATGTTCACTTGGGCAACGCTGTCGCGGTCATAGTTAGGGCCGCGATGACCGCCGCGCAGGACCAGGTGGGTGTCTGCGTTGCCCTGGGTCTGAATGATCGCCGGATGGCCCTGGCTGTCGACGCCGAAATGCCGATGCGGGTGCGCGGCGGAGCGCATGGCGTCACTGGCCACGCCGACGCCACCATCGGTGCCGTTCTTGAAGCCGACCGGCATGCTCAGGCCGCTGGCCATTTCCCGGTGAATCTGCGATTCGGTGGTCCGGGCGCCAATGGCGACCCAGCTGAGCAGGTCATCGAAGTAGCCGGCGGCCATCGGTTGCAGCAATTCGGTGGCGACCGGCAAGCCGAGCTGGAGCATTTCGCGCATCAGTTCGCGAGACAACGTCAGGCCGCCGGCCATGTCATCGCTGCCGTCCAGGTGCGGATCGTAGGCCAGGCCTTTCCAGCCGACTGTGGTACGAGGTTTTTCGACATAGGCGCGCATCACCAGGAGCATTTCATCGCTGACTTCAGCGGCGAGGCGGGCGAGGTGGCCGGCGTATTCGAGGGCGGAGCGGGGATCGTGAATCGAGCAGGGGCCGACGATGACCAGCAAACGGGAGTCTTCACCGTTGAGGATCGCACGGACCGCGTCGCGATGGGCGGCGACTTGCCGGGTCAGGGCGTTGCTGAGGGGCAGTTGCTGCTTGAGTTGCAACGAGCTGGGCAGGCGCAAGGTCAGCGCTTCGTTGGCAGGGCTCAGGGTGGACAGCGGCAGAGCAGAGACGGACGAGTTCATAGTCAGGTTTCCTGGGCGAGCAGCGGGTTCTTCCCGCGCGCTCGGCCCTACTGGGGTGTTCGACAATTGGCCGGATTGGCTGCGTGGGTGTGCTTGCCACCTGTGGGTGACCGATCGGAGGCGGCAGGCTGTCCCGAGCGGAGGCTGCTAAATCGCCAGGCGGTAAAACTGTCGTAACGGTAATAAGTGGCGTAGTTCATTTTCTGAATCCTCAAGTTGTCTGGTGTGTTGCTAAAAATGTAGGGGCTGAAAAAACAAAACCCCCGGTCGGGAGGCCGACCGGGGGTTGAGAATTCTCTGGTGGCGACCCGTCTAAAGTGGGCGCCGTGTGGGTATCAGGCGCGCCAGTGGCTAAACCAATACCCAAAATAAAAGCTGACCGGAGCGCAAACACAGTTCGCCCGGGCAGCCACAACCGAGCGCGAGGCGCTGGCGGTACGAAGCTGTAAGAGGGCGTTGGACATGGTCTGTCTCCGATGGATGCGCCGAGCTTACTAGAGGCCGGTACGCGGATTCAATCAGAAATTGCTATCAATGACTGGAGGGGTTATCTATCGCTTGAGTGCATCGGAGGTTGTGCCACACTTCGAACTCTTCAAAAGCGCCAAGACCTGCCATGACGATATCGACCAGCGCCGACGTATTCGAATTACGCCCGGCAACCGCGCAGGATCTCCACTTTGCTCGCGAGCTGACCTGTCGGTCATTGCTCCGCTATTACATTCAGCACGACTTGTTGTGGCAGGACGAGGCTTTCGATAGGGCCTGGGCGGGACGGCAAAACTGGTTGATCGTGCGCGATGACGAGCGGCTGGGTTATGTGAGCCTGAGCCGGGACGCGAGAGCGCTGTACATCCGTGAACTGCACGTCCTTGAGGCGTTTCGCGGACAGGGCGCTGGTTCCTGGGCGATCGGTCAGGTATTGACGATGGCTTGCAATGAGCGGCGCCCGGCCTTGCGGCTGACAGTATTTGAAAATAATCCGGCGAAAGCCTTATATGAAAGAAAGGGCCTGAAGGTGGTCGGCGCGGACGAGTGTTTCCTGAGAATGCAGCTCGATGTCGAGGTCGTGAAACGCTGAAACACGCATAAGACAAGCCTTTCAAGATGTATTGAAACTTTTTATATGACGCTTGCCGCTAGGTCTGCCAGTCGCTTTTTGCTAAGGTGTCGACAACTCAATAAGACCATATCGCGAGGTGTCTGCTTGATTAGGGTGCTAGTAGTCGATGACCATGATCTCGTTCGTACAGGCATTACACGAATGCTGGCTGACATCGATGGCCTGCAAGTGGTCGGCCAGGCTGAGTCTGGCGAAGAATCCCTGCTCAAGGCGCGTGAGTTGAAACCCGATGTGGTTCTGATGGACGTCAAGATGCCCGGTATCGGCGGTCTTGAGGCCACCCGTAAATTGTTGCGCAGTCACCCCGACATCAAGGTGGTCGCGGTCACCGTGTGCGAAGAAGATCCGTTTCCAACCCGATTGTTGCAGGCCGGTGCCGCCGGTTACCTGACCAAGGGCGCCGGGCTGCCTGAAATGGTCCAGGCCATTCGTCTGGTGTTTGCCGGGCAACGCTACATCAGCCCGCAGATCGCCCAGCAATTGGCGATCAAATCCTTCCAGCCGACCAACGATTCGCCGTTCGACGTACTGTCGGAGCGGGAAATCCAGATCGCGCTGATGATTGTCGGCTGCCAGAAAGTCCAGATCATTTCCGACAAGCTGTGCCTGTCGCCCAAAACCGTTAACACCTACCGTTATCGAATTTTCGAAAAGCTTTCGATCAGCAGCGATGTCGAATTGACGCTGCTCGCGGTTCGTCACGGCATGGTGGATGCCAGCCTCTGAACATGACTGACACCTTCGATCCAAGCGCTTTCCTGTCGACGGTCAGTGGACGCCCCGGCGTCTATCGCATGTTCGACAGCGAGGCGCGCCTACTCTACGTCGGCAAGGCCAAGAACCTCAAGAATCGGCTGTCGAGCTACTTCCGCAAGTCCGGGCTCGCGCCAAAGACCGCGGCGCTGGTCGCGCGTATCGCCCAGGTCGAAACGACCATCACGGCCAACGAAACCGAAGCCCTGTTGCTTGAGCAGACGCTGATCAAGGAATGGCGGCCGCCCTACAACATCCTGCTGCGCGACGATAAATCCTACCCGTATGTCTTTCTCTCGGACGGTCAGTTTCCACGACTGAGCATTCATCGTGGGGCGAAAAAGGCCAAGGGCAAATACTTCGGCCCTTATCCCAGCGCCGGTGCGATTCGCGAAAGCCTGAGCCTGCTGCAGAAAACCTTTTTCGTTCGACAGTGTGAAGACAGCTACTACAAGAACCGCACGCGTCCGTGCCTGCAATACCAGATCAAACGCTGCAAGGCGCCGTGTGTGGGGCTGGTGGAGCCCGAGGTGTACGCCGAAGACGTGCGGCACTCGGTGATGTTCCTGGAAGGGCGTAGCAATGCGCTGACCGACGAGTTGTCTGCCGCCATGGAAGAGGCGGCGATCAACCTGGAGTTCGAACGTGCCGCCGAGCTGCGCGACCAGATCTCATTGCTGCGCCGGGTCCAGGATCAGCAAAGCATGGAAGGCGGTTCCGGTGATGTTGATGTGATTGCTGCGTTCGTCAACCCGGGCGGTGCCTGCGTTCACTTGATCAGTGTGCGCGGCGGCCGGGTGCTGGGGAGCAAGAACTTCTTCCCGCAAGTGGGTATCGACGAGGATGTTTCCGAGGTCATGGCCGCGTTTCTCGGCCAATACTTCATCACCAGCCCGGAACGCGATTTGCCGAGCGAGTTGATCGTCAACGTGGTTCACGAAGATTTCCCGACGCTGATCGCGGCGATCGAAGAACTGCGTGGTCGCGAACTGTCCATCAGCCACCGTGTTCGCGGGACACGCGCGCGCTGGCAGCAATTGGCCGTGACCAACGCCGAACAGGCTCTGGGTGCGCGCCTGGCCAACCGGCAACACGTGGCCGCGCGTTTTGAAGCGCTGGCCGATGTGCTGAAACTGGATGAGCCGCCGCAGCGCCTGGAGTGTTACGACATCAGCCACTCCAGCGGCGAAGCGACCGTGGCGTCCTGTGTGGTGTTCGGTCCCGAAGGCCCGATCAAATCCGACTACCGCCGCTACAACATCGAGGGCGTGACGCCCGGCGACGACTACGCCGCCATGCACCAGGCGCTGACCCGACGCTTCAGCAAACTGAAGGACGGGGAGGGCAAGCTGCCGGACATTCTGCTGGTGGACGGCGGTAAAGGTCAGTTGTCCATGGCCCGTGACGTACTCAACGAACTGGCGGTGCCCGACCTGATACTGCTCGGCGTGGCCAAGGGCGCGACGCGCAAGGCCGGTTTCGAAACCCTGTACCTTAACGATGCCGCCCACGAATTCACCCTGCGCGGTGATTCACCGGCGCTGCATTTGATCCAGCAGATCCGTGACGAAGCCCACCGATTCGCTATTACCGGACACCGTGCCCGTCGTGGCAAAACCCGCCGCACGTCTACACTGGAAGGCGTCGCGGGCGTCGGACCGACACGCCGGCGTGATCTGCTGAAACATTTTGGTGGATTGCAGGAGCTGTCTCGTGCCAGCATCGAAGAGATCGCCAAAGCACCCGGGATCAGTAAAAAGCTCGCAGAGTTGATTTATGCAAATCTGCACAGCGAGTAGAATGCCCAACTCACCTCGTAGCCAGTTGTGCCGATGAATATCCCTAATCTGATTACCGTTCTACGCGTCCTGCTCATCCCGATCTTCATTTTGTTGTTTTACCTGCCTTATCAATGGAGCTACCTGGCGTCCGCGTCGGTTTTCGCGTTTGCTGCCGCCACCGACTGGCTGGACGGTTACCTGGCTCGGCGTCTGGAGCAAAGCACGCCATTCGGGGCTTTTCTCGACCCGGTGGCGGACAAGCTGATGGTCGCCGTGGCGCTGGTCCTGCTGGTGCAGGAACACGGTAATTTGTGGCTGACATTGCCGGCTGCGGTCATTATCGGGCGCGAGATTGTCGTCTCGGCACTGCGCGAGTGGATGGCCGAACTCGGCGCACGTGCCCACGTCGCCGTGTCGAACCTGGGCAAATGGAAAACCGCCGCGCAGATGCTGGCGCTGGTGATCCTGCTGGCGAATCCGTCAGACTTCAGTTTCTGGGTTTTGGTCGGTTACGCGCTGCTGCTGATCTCCGCAGGCCTGACGCTGTGGTCGATGGTTCAATACCTGCGGGCCGCCTGGCCGCATCTGAAGACGGACGTGGAAAAGAAATAAGCTTTTTTGAATCAAAGGGTTGACGGGGCATCTGGATTCTATAGAATGCGCCACACCAAGACGCGGGAATAGCTCAGTTGGTAGAGCACGACCTTGCCAAGGTCGGGGTCGCGAGTTCGAGTCTCGTTTCCCGCTCCAAATTAAAGAAAAAGCCACTCAATCGAGTGGCTTTTTTTTGTGCCTGAAAAAAACCTCCACGTTCATTCAGGCCAGTCGCGTAATCGTTAACGACCATCGCCAGCAAGCTGGCTCCTGCGGGTCTTGCGTATATCCGGGCTCCGTGAAGCCCGGTTTTTGCGAGGTGCCGGGACCTGGCGCAACGTCAGGCAGCCGGCACCGCCTCTAGCCTTTGAGCAACTCCAGCAGCGCATCAGCGTCCAGTTTTGCACTGATTTCCCCACCGTCCAGCAGGCTGTCGGCCAGATCGCGTTTGCGCCCGTGCAAGCCGACGATCTGCTCTTCGATGCTGTTTTCGGTGACCAGCCGGTAGATCGTCACAGGCCGTTGTTGACCCATTCGATGAGCGCGGTCGCTGGCTTGATCTTCGACGGCCGGGTTCCACCAGGGGTCGAGGTGGATCACATAGTCCGCCGCCGTCAGGTTAAGCCCACTGCCACCTGCCTTGAGGCTGATCAGAAAGATGTCGCCGACCCCGGACTGAAAGGCGTTGACCCGGCTCTGTCGCTCTTTCACGGGTGTCGCGCCATCAAGGTACTGATAGGCGATACCTGCTTGGTCGAGCCAGGCGCGAACGATACTCAGATGGTCCACGAATTGGCTGAAGACCAGCGCCTTGTGCCGGTTTTCAAGCAATTCGCTGACGATTTCGGTGAACGCCTGCAACTTGCTGCTTTGTAACGTCGAGCCAGGCAGGACCAGTGAAGGGTGGCAGCAGAAGCGCCGCAGGCGGGTGATTTCCGCCAGGACTTGCATGGATTTGCCCGCCTGTGGATCGAGTCGCGACAAGTTGTCCACTGCCTGCTGGCGCAGGGCTTCGTACTGGTGCGCTTCTTCCTCCGATAACGGCACCTTGTAGGTAATTTCGGTACGGGCCGGCAGTTCTGCGAGTACCTGACTTTTCAGTCGACGGAGGATAAAGGGCTGGATCAATGCCTTGAGTGCCCGGCGCGCTGCCACGTCACCTTGTTCGATGGGGGTCGCGAAGCGGGCGGCAAAGCTATCCTGACTGCCGAGCAGACCAGGGTTGATAAACCGGAACAGGTTCCACAACTCGCCGAGATGGTTTTCCAGCGGGGTGCCGGTGGCGACCATGCGAAAGTCGGCCTGCAACGCCATGACGGCCTGCGAGCGTTTGGTCTGGGCATTTTTGATGGCCTGGGCTTCGTCCAGTACCACGCTGGTCCAGTGCTGCTCAGCGAATGCCCCGGCGTCGAGTTGCAACAGGCCATAGCTGACGATGACCAGATCGCCAGGACCGAGGTCGTTCAAGCTGCGCTGCTGCTGATAGAGGCGCAATCTGAGGCTTGGCGCAAAGCGTACGCTTTCCGCTTGCCAGTTGAGCGTAACCGACGTCGGAGCGACGACCAGTTGCGGCCCAAGGCTGGCCCGCTGCAACAGCAGGGCCAGCGTCTGCACGGTCTTGCCCAGACCCATGTCGTCGGCCAGGCAGGCGCCAACGCCCCACTGGGCAAGGCGCGCCAGCCAGACGAACCCATCGTGCTGGTAATCGCGCAGTTCGGCTTGCAGGGTGCCGGGCACCAGCGGCTGGTAGTCGCGCAGGGATTGCAGTTTTTCCAGGTGCGTTTGCCAGTTTGCGTCGGCATCGAATTGCCCGACTTCCTGCGCCAGGCTGGCGAGCAGCGGCGAGGTGAGGGCGCTGAGTCGCAGGCCTTGGTCGCTGACCCGGTCCGTCAGGTGAGCCAGTTCATCGAGGCGTTTGCGCAAGCTCTCGTCGAGGGCCAGCCAATCACGCTCGTTGAGCCGCAGGAAGCGTCCGGGACTGGCTTTGAGCAGCTCCATCAATTCCTTGAGCTGCAACACCTTGCCGTCGTCGAGGGTGATATTTCCTTGCAGAACGAACCAGTCGCCCTGCTGGCGAAGACCCAGCGTTAGCTGGGGCAGGCCGGGGCGGGCCTTGATCCGCATGCGTTCACCTTCCGGCCAGATGCAATGCAGTTGCTCACCGTCCAGTGCGTGCAATTCGCTGAGCAACTGCAGAGCATGCTGGGGTTGGTCCAGCTGCCACTCCTGACCATCGCTGTCGGCATAGGCGAGTCCCGGACAACTGTGCAGCACTTGCTGCAGGACGTGTCGTTCACCGGCCAGGTCTCGAGTGACCTGCAGCGGCTTGCCGTCCCGTTCACTCAGCAGATTCTCGGCACCATGACCCGGGCGGAACCAACTGCCGTCGGCCAATGGACGTACCAGTAATTGCAGGCGCACCCCTTCAGCCAGTGGCAGCAGGTGCGCGTAGAGACGGGTGTCGGCGGGTTCTCGGTCAAGGTGGCCCGTGAGTTCGGGGATGTTCGAGTGGATCGGCAACAGTGGCGCGATGGCGCTCACTGCTTCGATCAGTTGCGCCTTGGCCGATGTTGGCACGCTCAGGCCCTGGCCGACGATGTCTATGATTTTGCGCAGTTCGCGGTTGATGGGATACACCACCAGACGCGTGGGGGTTTCTTTGTGCGTATAGGTTTCACCCGCTTCGACGATGCCAGGTGGCTCGAGGTGCAGGCGAATCTGTTCGGCATGATTTTGCAGGTGCAAGGCCGCCTGACCCGCATGCACGTCGATACGCACGTCCGGCGCGTCCTGCCAGTAGACGGCGGGATGACCGACCAGCCGAGGCAAGGCGTGAACGGCGGCCAATTCGTATTCAGGTCTGCCGTAGTGATAGCTCACCTGGATCGCGCCGATCGTCTGTCGGTCCTGTTCGCAGAGAAAATCCATGAGATCAACATCTTCCACGAGGCGCTTGAACGCCACCGCGCGCCCCTTGCTCCACTGGCCCTTCGCATTGCGCTTCTGTTCGCGGGGTTCGACTCTGCTCCAGTACGCATCGAGTTCAATGGACCAGGCCAGGCGCGTGTTTTTCTCGTCAGCCTTGAGGGTGGCTGGTGCCTTGCCGGGCCTGAGCTGGCTCAGCGCATTCAGGGCATGCTCCCACGCTTCCTGGCGCTGGCAGAGTCCAACCAGGGGCTGCAAGCCAGCGCGCTGATGCACCTCGGCGAATAGCCGGGGTTGGCCGAATTGCACGGCGATCAGCGCGTCGAACTCCGCCGCGAGCCAGAGGTATTCATCCCGCGCCAGTTCATCACGATAATCCTGCAGGGTGATACGCCATTTATCCTGGCGCACCTGAGGCGCATCCTGCCAGTACAGGGCAATGGCACGCACCAGACCGTCCAGGCCATTGAGCGTGGAGGGCAGGAAAGATGGTAGAGACGGCTTGTCTCCTGCCATTTGCTCCAACAATCCTTGTAACTCTTTGTAGGCTTCGCCGTAGTTTTCCTTCGTGCCTAGCGCGATGGCTTGCTTGAGTGAAGCACGCTGCAGTGGGTCGTTCTCCGCGACCAGCGCGAGGCAGTAAAAAATGTTGAGCACGGGAGGCAGGTCGATCTTGCGCTTCTTGGTGAGTCTGCGAATCTCGGTCAGCCAGGTGCGCAGCCCCCGCAGCGCCTCGCTCACGTGGCCGCGAAGCATCAGATGGACGGTTTGTTGCAATAACGTCAACTCATCCACGTCGATGTGTTCAAGGTTGCCCCAGTCTCCCCGCCACAACGCCTGAAGCGCCAACTCCAACCCCAGCATCCGGTTTGGCCGAGCTTCCATCTCGCGCTGCGCCAGCGGGTAGCTGTGGCCGGCGGGGCCGAGTTGGGTATTGATCAGATTGAGATGATCCTCCACCAGCAACAGGCGGATGTCAGCATCGAGCCGGGCAACCACCTCGAGGCCTTCCGCGTCGGACGTCAACGAATGCACCGGGTGGGGTGCCGGAGACTGGTGGTGAAAAAACAGATAGGTCGCCAGGCGCAGCGACTGCGCCAGTCCGCCCAGGTTGCCGCTGAGCAGGTTCAGCCAGAGGTCCTGCAAAATCCGTGAGCGGGAAGGGGTTTGCCATTCACTGAGCAAGGGCAGGCCGTCCTTGATCTCGTGCAGCCACCGCTCTAGATCGGGTGAATCCAACAGGCTCAGCAACACGCGATTGCGCCGCTCGGACGCAACGTTGAAATAACGGCCCTCGGGCCGCTCCTCCAACGTGATCCAGTGCTCCCGCTGAAGAGACTCAAGAAGCGCGGACAGCGTTTCGGCGTCCAGCAGGCGGCCACTGGAGTCATTGACGCCCATTGAGCGCACCAGTTTCAGCAGCGACATCTTGCCCTTGCCGGGAAATGACGTTACCAACCCGTACAGGACCGCCATGCAGTGATCGGGCAAGTGGTCGGGTGCGGTTGACTCGGGGAACATCCAGGACCTCGTGGGCTCAGCCTCGCGGGAAGAAGTTTCGTCCCGTAGCGAAAGGCGCATTTTTCACGAGATGGAGCCGCTTGTCGACCTTGGGTCAAAGAGGGGTCATGCGGCAGCACGCAATGATTTGGTTTATGCGTTGGCGATGTCGTAGCGACAGCAAAATTCCGCCATCACCCCTTCGAACACAAACCCCTAAGGAGAGCCTGCGCGCTCCCGCATGTCCGCTGCCTATGCCCCGGCATCGGTCATATCTGTTCCAGCAGCCAGGTACGGAACGCCACGAGTGACGGCAGCATTTCGTTGCGTGGCGGGTAAGCCAGGTAATAACTGCGCTGGCTGGCGAAGGGCTGTCCGAGGCTGATCAGCTCGCCGTTGGCCAGCTCATCGGTCACCAGAATCCGCGGCACCAGACCGATGCCGATACCGGCCCTGACGGCCTGGATCAAGTGCGAGGTGAGTTCGAAACTCGGCCCCAGCCGCATCATCCGATGGGGCAGGGCGTGATGGCTGAACCACTCGCCCCAGACGTTGGCGTTGCTCGCGACGTTGAGCAGCGTCTGGCCCGCAACACGCTCCGGCGTCCACAGGTCATGGGCCTCGGCGGCTTCAGGAGAGATGATCACCATCAGCTCTTCAGTGTGCAGACGGTGGCTGATCAGCCCCGGAAGGTCGGCACTTCCCACCATGATTGCCGCATCGATGCCGCTGGTTTCGAAATCGATGGCGTCGATCCGCGAATTGATGTGCACCAGCATGCCGGGATGGGTTTTGTAGAAATCATGCAGGCGCGGCAGCAACCACTTCGAGCCGAAGGTCGGCAAGGTGGCCAGGCGCAAGGTGCCGCTGCCGGACTGATAGGCCATGGCCTGCAACGTGGCGCTGCGGATGCGTCCAAGGGCTTCACTCATTTCTCGCTGATAGAGACGGCCAACATCGGTCAGTTGCACTTGTCGGCCTTCGCGGCGGAACAGCGTCAGGCCCAGTTGCTGTTCCAGCGCCTGGACTTGGCGGCTCACGGCACTTTGGGTCAGCGACAGTTCCATCGCGGCGCGGGTATAGCTTTCGTGGCGGGCGGCGGCTTCAAACGCCAACAGCAACGACATCGAAGGAGTGAGGTGGCGGTAATTCATTCGTAAAAGTCATCGATAGCGGCAGGATTATCCGTTTGTCCTACGCCAGAACCTTCAGGATCATTGGCGTAGCCGACGACCTGAGGCTGACCCATTAATGCCCAGGCGACAAGTGTTTTGCATTTTCCGTGTTCAGACCAAGAAGAGAACCGCCTGCGATGATCGCCCAGTTGCCCACCGTTGCACTCGCGGCAGACTACCCCGAGTTTCTTGAAGCCCTGCGTGCCAGCGGTTTCCGCGGCCAGCTCAGCGCCGACTACGCCACACGCACCGTGCTGGCCACCGACAATTCGATCTACCAGCGTTTGCCGCAAGCTGCGGTGTTTCCGCTGGATGCAGACGACGTCGTGCGCATCGCGACCGTGATGGCCGAACCGCATTTTCGCCAGATCAAACTGACCCCGCGCGGTGGCGGGACCGGCACCAACGGCCAGTCACTGACCGATGGCATCGTGGTCGACCTGTCGCGGCATATGAACGCCATCCTCGAAATCAACGTTGCCGAGCGCTGGGTGCGGGTGCAGGCCGGCGTGGTCAAGGACCAGCTGAATGCCGCGCTCAAGCCCCACGGGCTGTTCTTCGCCCCGGAGCTGTCGACCTCCAATCGCGCCACCGTCGGCGGCATGATCAACACCGACGCCAGCGGCCAAGGCAGTTGCACCTATGGCAAGACCCGCGATCATGTGCTGGAGCTGCACAGCGTTTTGCTCGGCGGTGAGCGCCTGCACAGCCAGCCGCTGACCGACGCGGAGCTGGAGAGCGCCTGCGCGCAAACCGGCCGGATCGGCGAGGTGTACCGGGTGGCCCGGCACATTCAGGAAACCCAGGCGGAACTGATCGAATCGATATTCCCCAAGCTCAACCGCTGCCTGACCGGCTACGACCTGGCGCACTTGCGCGACGAACATGGGCACTTCAACCTCAATAGCGTGCTGTGCGGTGCGGAGGGTTCGCTGGGCTACATCGTCGAAGCCAAGCTCAACGTGCTGCCGATTCCGAACTATTCAGTGTTGGTGAACGTGCGCTACGGCAGCTTCATGGAGGCGTTGCGCGACGCCAATGCGTTGCTGGCGCACAAGCCGCTGTCCATCGAAACCGTGGACTCCAAAGTGTTGTTGCTGGCGATGAAGGACATCGTCTGGCACAGCGTCGCCGAGTATTTCCCGAGCGACGCCGGACGCCCGACGCTGGGCATTAATCTGGTGGAATTCAGCGGCGACGACGTGGCTGAAGTGAACGCGCGGGTGACAGCGTTTGTGGCGCACTTGCAGGCCGACACGAGCATTGAACGCGTCGGACACACGTTGGCCGAAGGCGCCGAAGCGGTGAGCCGCGTCTACACCATGCGCAAACGTTCGGTCGGGCTGTTGGGCAACGTTGAAGGTGAGATTCGTCCGCAGCCCTTCGTGGAAGACACCGCGGTGCCGCCGGAGAAACTGGCGGACTACATCGCCGAGTTCCGCGCATTGCTGGACAGCTACCACCTGGCGTACGGCATGTTCGGTCACGTCGATGGCGGGGTGTTGCACGTACGCCCGGCGCTGGACATGAAAGACCCGGCCCAGGCCGCGCTGGTCAAGCCGATTTCCGATGCTGTGGCCGCGCTGACCCAGCGTTATGGCGGGTTGCTGTGGGGTGAGCACGGCAAGGGTTTACGCTCGGAATACGTGCCCGGGTTTTTCGGCGAGTTGTACCCGGCGCTGCAATCGCTCAAGGGGGCGTTCGATCCGCACAATCAGCTCAACCCCGGCAAGATCTGCACGCCGCCGGCTGCCGCCGAGAGTTTGCTCAAGGTCAACGAGGTGACGCTGCGCGGTGATCTCGATCGGCAGATCGACGAGCGCGTCTGGCAAAGTTTCGGCACCGCCATGCACTGCAACGGTAATGGCGCCTGCTACAACTACGACCCCAACGACGCGATGTGCCCGTCGTGGAAAGCCACTCGTGAGCGCCAGCATTCGCCGAAGGGCAGGGCGTCGTTGATTCGAGAATGGTTGCGGTTGCAAGGGGCGGCCAATATCGATGTGCTGCAAGCGGCGCGGGGCAGGTTGGCGTGGTTGAGCGGCTTGCCGATGCGGTTGCGCAATAACCTCGCGCGTTCGCGGGGCGAGGCGGATTTTTCCCATGAGGTCTACGACGCGATGGCCGGTTGCCTGGCCTGTAAATCCTGCGCGGGACAATGCCCGGTCAAGGTCAACGTGCCGGACTTTCGTTCGCGTTTTCTCGAGCTGTACCACGGTCGTTATCAGCGTCCGTTGCGTGATTATCTGATTGGCTCGCTGGAGTTCACCATTCCTTACATGGCCTACGCTCCCGGCCTGTACAACGCGGTGATGGGCTCGAAGTGGGTAAGCCGTCTGCTCGAACGACACGTCGGGATGCTCGACAGTCCGCTGATCCATCGCCATGACTTGCAGGCCACGTTGACCCGCTGCAAGGTCGCCGTCGCCAGCGTGCCGGCCTTGCGCGAACTGACCGCCGCGCAACGCGAGCGCAGCGTGGTGCTGGTACAGGACGCGTTCACCCGCTACTTCGAAACGCCGTTGCTAGCGGGTTTTATCCAGTTGGCGCATCAGTTGGGTTATCGGGTATTCCTCGCGCCCTACAGCGCCAATGGCAAGCCGTTGCATGTGCAGGGGTTCCTCGGCGCGTTCGCCAAGGCGGCGATCCGCAACGGCAATCAGCTCAAGGCCCTCGCCGACTGCGGCGTGCCACTGGTGGGGCTGGACCCGGCGATGACGCTGGTTTATCGCCAGGAATATCAGAAAGTGCCGGGGCTTGATGATTGCCCGAAGGTCTTGCTGCCGCAGGAATGGCTCATCGATGCGCTGCCGGAAAATCCGAGCCCTGCCACCGAGACCTACCGGTTGTTGGCGCACTGCACTGAGAAGACCAATGCCCCAGCGAGTACTTCGCAATGGGCGGCGGTGTTTGCGCGTCTGGGGCTCAAGCTGGTGACCGAGGCGACCGGCTGCTGCGGCATGTCCGGCACCTACGGCCACGAAGCGCGGAACCAGGAAACGTCGCGGGCCATTTTCGAGCAGTCATGGGCCGGCAAGCTGGACAAGCCGGGTGAGGCACTGGCAACGGGTTATTCTTGCCGCAGTCAGGTGAAGCGCTTGGCCGGTAAGCCGCTGCGCCATCCGTTGGAGGTGGTGTTGGCGCGGTTGATTTGGTCGCAGTGAATCAAGGGTGGCCGGTGCGCTTGAACGGCGATGTCGTGGAAGCCGGGATGACTTGAGAGAGGCCTACCTGGAGATGATCCCGTGATCGATCGCGTATTTGACCAGTGCCGCCGGTTTGTCGATGTTGAGCTTGCGACGGATGCTCAGGCGATGGGTTTCGACGGTGCGCACGCTGATGTCGAGGTCGCGGGCCATTTCCTTGTTGTTCATGCCTTGGGCCATTTTGTACAGCACCTGGCTTTCCCGGGGCGTCAGCTCGTTGTCGGTGCTTTTATCGGCGATCAGCCGCTGGGCGATTTCGGCACTGTAGAACGTGCCGCCGCTGGCAATGGCTTCGATGGCGGCGATGATTTCCCGTGACGGCGCGTTTTTCAGCACATAGCCGCTGGCCCCTGAACGCACGGATTCACTGACGTATTCGTAATTGTCGTACATGCTCAGCACCAGCACTTTCAGCGCCGGGTACTGGCTGCGCAGCAAGCGGGTCAGCTCCAGGCCGTTCATGTCCTTCAGGCTGATGTCGACCAGCAGCAGGTCGGGCTGACAGCGTCCGACCATCTCGATGGCCTCCGCACCGTTCTCGGCTTCGCCGACCACTTCCAGCGGGGCCATGACCGACAGCAGCGCCTTGATGCCGTCGCGGACCAAAGAGTGGTCGTCGACCAGGGCGACGCGGATCGGGGAGGGCAGGTTCATCACGGGCAATTCACTCTTAAGGTCAGTTCAGCGTTTGGCGCCGGGCATTTTCATCGGCAGCAGCACATCCAGCTCACTTCTTCCCGGGATCGATATCAAGTCGAACCGACCACCGAAATGTTCGACACGTTCACGCATGTTACGCAAGCCAATGCCGGCATGCAGCCGTTCGACCTGGGCGACGTTGAAGCCGACGCCGTCATCGATCACCGTCAACCGCAAGGATTCTTCAGATCCGTGCAGGCTGATGGAAACGTTTTTCGCCTGCGCATGCCGTTCGATATTGGTCAGGCTTTCCTGCACGATGCGGAACAGCGAGACCGCCGCGCCATCGACCAGATGGCAGTCGAATTCGTTGTCGTTGTAGGTCACCGTGAGGCCGCTGCGTTGCTCGAATTCCTCGGCGAGTTGGCCAATGGCGGCTGACAGGCCAAGGGTGTCGAGCAGGGATGAGCGCAGGTCGTGGGAGAGGCTGCGCACCTCGCCAATCGCTTCGCCCAGACGCTCGGTGGCCTCCTTCAGAATGCTCAGC
Organism: Pseudomonas sp. 14P_8.1_Bac3; assembly: GCF_025466085.1. Classification (GTDB taxonomy): domain Bacteria; phylum Pseudomonadota; class Gammaproteobacteria; order Pseudomonadales; family Pseudomonadaceae; genus Aquipseudomonas. The sequence goes on along the minus strand of NZ_JANLOD010000028.1, from coordinate 1,083 downwards.
CCTTTGTCTTGTCCATTCTCCAGCACATGGCTGGCCAGTTCGAACTGGAACTTGATCGACACCAGCACCTGGCTGATGCCGTCGTGCAATTCCCGGGACACCCGCGAGCGTTCTTCCTCCTGCAGACTGACGATACGCTGGGTCAGGCGCTGCAGTTTTTTGTCAGCCAGACGGTGCTCGCTGACGTTGAGGGTCATGCCGCTGGCGAACACGAACAGCACCGCCACCAGCGCCACGGCGGCAATCGCCAGCATGGTCTTGCGGATGCCCTGGGCCACTTCGTCACGCGCCTGCTGGGTCGCGCGTTCAACGTCTTCGAGATAGATGCCGGTGCCGAGCATCCAGCCCCAGCGATCCAGCATCACCACATAGGCGAGCTTGTCGGTCACCTGACCGGAGGAGGGCTTGTTCCAGGCGTAGCGCTGGAAGCCTTCGCCGGATTGTGCGGCCTTGAGCAAGGCCTGGATCACCGGCAGACCGTGCGGGTCCTTCATGTCCCACAGGTATTGGCCCACCAGGTCCGATTGCCGCGCGTGCATCAGGCTGCGGCCTTCGCGGTCGTAGACGAAGAAATAGCCGTTAATGCCGAAGCTGAGTTTGCGCAGTTCCTCCAGCACTTGCTGCTGGGCATGCGCGTCACCGTGGCCGTCGTCGTACAGCGGCGCGATCAGGCTCCGGGCCATTTCCACGTAGTTTTTCAGCTCGGCGCGCTTGCTCGCCAGAATGCTGTCTTCGATCAGTTGGGCCTGTTGATCGCCCAGTTGGCGATTGAGGGAAATCACCAGCGCACAGATGACCGCAATCGCCAGCACCAGTGGCAGAATCCCGAGCGCGACGATTTTGTGTTTGAGCTGCATGGTGACTCCTGCCTGGCTGTTCCGGTAGGAGCGAGCACGGGGCGGCGTTTGGCGAAGGCCGGCATCATATGCCAAAGATACGCGGGTCCAGTAGCGCTGCTGGACGGAATGACCGGTGGATGGAGGCCCCCGGGTTGAAACACATATCCCCCTGTGGGGGGGGGGGGGGGGGGGGGGGGGGGGGGGGGGGTGGGGGGGGGGGGGGGGGGGGGGGGCCGGGGGGGGG
>NZ_JANLOD010000073.1 GCF_025466085.1 Pseudomonas sp. 14P_8.1_Bac3 | reverse complement strand
CCTGGTCGCCGAGCTCGGAAAGGGCTACAGCCACATCCTGGCTGCCGCCACTTCCAACGGCAAAAACATCCTGCCGCGCGTTGCCGCTCAGCTGGACGTTGACCAGATCTCCGAGATCATCTCGGTAGAAAGCGCCGACACCTTCAAGCGCCCGATCTATGCCGGTAACGCCATCGCTACCGTTCAATCGAACGCTGCAGTCAAAGTGATCACCGTGCGTGCCACCGGTTTCGATCCGGTTGCCGCTGAAGGGGGTTCGGCTGCCGTTGAAGCGGTCGCTGCTGCTCACGATGCTGCCATTTCCAGCTTCGTCGGCGAAGAACTGGCCAAGTCCGATCGTCCGGAACTGACCGCTGCCAAGATCGTCGTTTCCGGCGGGCGCGGCATGCAGAACGGCGACAACTTCAAACACCTGTACGCCCTGGCCGACAAGCTGGGCGCTGCCGTCGGTGCTTCCCGCGCCGCGGTCGACGCAGGTTTCGTACCCAACGACATGCAGGTCGGTCAGACCGGCAAGATCGTTGCGCCACAGCTGTACATCGCGGTCGGTATCTCCGGCGCGATCCAGCACCTGGCCGGCATGAAAGACTCCAAGGTGATCGTCGCGATCAACAAGGACGAAGAAGCGCCGATCTTCCAGGTGGCCGATTACGGTCTGGTGGCGGACCTGTTCGAAGCCATCCCAGAGCTCGAGAAGCTGGTCTAATCCAGTCGCTTGACCTATAAAGAGCCCGGCCTTATGGCCGGGTTTTTTTTCGCTTTGCTTCCTGTAGGAGCGAGCTCGCTCGCGATGGACGTCAACGATGACGGGAGCTTGGATGAGCGCGGTGCATCTGAAACCATCGCGAGCGAGCTCGCTCCTACAGGGACACAACCGGAGTATTGCCATGGACCTGCGATTTGTCTGGATCCTGCTTGGTTTGACGATGTTGCCGGCGCTTACCCATGCAACCGGCAAGTGCGAACGTTTGGTCGTCACCGGCAGTCCGGATGCGCCGCCATACCTGTGGCAAGACCCGCAAAACCCCAGGCACCTGATCGGTGCCAGTGCCGATTTGTTGCAGCAAGTGGCGGGGCAGTTGGGGATCAAAGTAGAGTTGCTCTTCGCCGGCAAACGCTCCCAGGCCCTGGAGGAAGTGCGCAGCGGACGCATGGACATGCTGGCGGATGCGCCGTTGACGGTCAGCGAGCTGGAAACCCTCGATTACATTCATCCGCCACTGCTGGAAAACGATTACCTCGTTTGGACCCGAAAGGACTCGCCACTGATCTACAACGATGCCCTGGACCTCCATGGTCACCCCGGCGCCGTGTCGGAAAAATCTCGAATGACCGCGGCGTTTGGCCTGTTCGCCGAGCAGCAATTGACCCTCACGCGTACGCCAAACCTGACCCAGGCCTTTCAGAAGTTGATGCTGGGCGAAGTGGAATTCGTGCTCGCCGGACGTTATTCAGGCCTGGCCACCGCACAGACGCTGAGCATGGCCAACGACCTGGTGGCACGTTCGCAACCAATTGATAAACCTGGCCTGTTCCTCGCGGTTTCCCATAACTCCGCCTGCAACGATCCGTGGTTGCGCGGACAGCTGGCCAAAAAGATGACAGAATTGCCAGCGTCCGGACTGACGGAAGCCGTGCTGCAACGCAACATCGAGCGCTGGAAAGCGCAACAAATGCAGGCGCCGCAACAACCCGCCAGTACCCCAAAACAGTAGGGATTTTTAGTGAGTATTCGACCTCTTTTCGCTGCCCTGGCCGTTTTGGCTCTGGCGGGTTGTGCAGCCGATCCGGCGCCGAATGAACAGATACGCCTGACCGAACAGGCACTGATCCAAGCCAAAGCCGTCGGCGCCACCGCCGACGAAGTGCCGGAATTGAAACTGGCCGAAGACAAGTTCAGCCGCGCCCAGGGCGATATGGCCGATCAATCCTACAAGCATGCGCGGATGCGGGCTGAACAGGCCGAGCTGGATGCGCGTCTGGCCGAAGCCAAGGTGCTGACCCTCAAGAGCGAGGAACAGCTGAACGTGCTCAACACCCGCATCACGCGATTGCGCAAGCAACTGGGGGATGCCCAATGAGCCTCAAGTCCAGGATCGTTGGCGGCTTGATCCTCGCCGGTTGTGCCAGCCTCTACGGCTGCGCTGGCCAGCACAGCGAGTCCGCATTGCAAGATGCCAGTGCCGACTTCCAGAAGGTCAAGGAAGATTCCAACGTGCTGCGTATCGCGCCGAAAGACGTGATCCGCGCCGGCGAATCTCTGGCCCGTGCCGATCGACTGTCCACGTATTGGGGGAGCGGATCGGATGTGGTGCATTACGCCTACCTGAGCCAGCGTTACAGCGAAATCGCCCGGGAACACACCAGCCAGGTGCTCAATGAAGAGCGCGCGGCAAAGCTCGAGCTGGAGCGTCAACGCCTGCAACTGGCCTTGCGCGAATCCAAGTTGCTCAGCGTGCAACAGCAAGGCAAGTGGCTTGAAGAACAGATTCTCGCGCTCGCGACGATCCAGACCGACCGCGGCCTGGTCATGACCCTGGGTGATGTGCTGTTCGATACCGGTGAAGCGGAATTGAAAAGTTCGGCCAACCGCGTCGTGCTGAAAATCGTGCAGTTCCTGCAGCTCAACCCCAAGCGCGTCGTGCGCATCGAGGGGTATGCCGACAGTACCGGCGGCAAGCAGGAAAATCTCAAACTGTCCCGCGACCGTGCGCAATCGGTGGCGGATGTGCTGATGGACCTTGGCATTGACGACAAACGCATCCAGGTTGAAGGCTACGGCGACGAATACCCGGTAGACGCGAACGCCTCCGAACGTGGCCGAGCACAGAACCGTCGGGTGGAAATTGTGTTTTCCGACGAGAAAGGCCAACTCGGCGCCGCCCGCTAAGGATGGCGTCACTGGAAAACCCGGCCTGCCTGTCAGCGCCGGGTTTTTTTGTGCCTGCCAACGGCCTCACGTTCTTCAACAAAAGCAGTACAGTTTTTGCTGACACCGCACTGTACCGTCGACTATTGTGGCAACTGTCCCCGTACACTTCTAAACTGTTCCGGTATTGTTTTACACAAGAATAAAATGCCCGTGAAATCGAGTGCTGCGTCATGACCAATCTCCTGCTCTACCAGCGTATTGCCCAGCAACTGGCCGAGGACATCCGTCGCGGTGTCTATCAGCCGGGCGAGCGCGTGCCTTCGGTGCGCAAGATGAGTTCGCAGCTCAACGTCAGCCATGCCACGGTATTGCAGGCCTACGCCAACCTCGAGGATCAGGGGCTGATCCGCGCCCGGCCGCAGTCGGGTTATTACGTGCACCAGACGCCAGCGCTGACAGCACCGACTCCGGACATCGCCCGGGTCGAGCGTCCTGGCCTGGTCACCCGCAGCAGCATCATCCAACAAGTGCTGGTGGAATCCCGCCGCGAGGGCGTGTTTCCCTTGGGCGCGGCGGTGCCGAGCGTCGACTATTTGCCGGTGCGGGCGCTGCATCAGCAATTGGCCAAGGTCACCCGATTCCACAGCCCGCGGGCGTTCAGCTACATGTTCAGCCCCGGTTTCGAGCCGTTGCGCCGCCAGGTGGCGATTCGCATGCGCGATGCCGGCGTGGTGGTCGATCCGTCCGAAGTGGTGATCACCCACGGTTGCGTCGATGCCTTGCAGATGTCCCTGCGGGTATTGACCCGGCCGGGGGATCTGATCGCCGCCGAGTCGCCGACCTACTACGGTTTACTGCAACTGGCCGACCTGCTGGGCCTGAAAGTCATCGAGATCCCCAGCGACCCGGCCACCGGCATGAGCCTGGAAGCCCTGCAACTGGCGGCCAACCAATGGTCGATCAAGGCGCTGGTGCTGACTACGCGCCTGAGCAATCCGCTGGGCGGCACCATGCCCGAAGAGCGGCAGAAACAGTTGCTGCGCCTGGCCTCGGATTTCGATATTCAGATCATCGAAGACGATATCTACGGCGAACTGATGTTCGAACAGGGCCGCACCAAGGCACTCAAGGCCTACGACCGGCTGGATCGCGTGATCTACTGCTCGAGTTTTTCCAAAACCCTGTCCCCCGGTGTGCGGATCGGCTGGATGATCGCTGGCAAGTACCAGCAGGAAATCCAGCGGTTGCAGACCTTCAGCACGCATTCCGCCTGTAGCGTGACGCAGATGGGGATCGCGGCCTATCTGGAAAACGGCGGTTACGACCGGCATTTGCGCTTCATTCGTCAGGAATACCGCAAGAACCTCAGCGCCTTCCAGCTTGCGGTGCAGCAGTATTTCCCGGAAGGCACGCAGATGACCCGGCCCACCGGCGGCTTCATTCTATGGGTGAGCTTGCCAGGTCGGGTCAACACCCAGGAGTTGCACGTGCGCGCGTTGCAACAGGGCATCAGCATCGCGCCGGGGCTGATTTTCAGTAATACCGAGCAATTCAATCATTGCATCCGGCTCAATTGCGGTACGCCGTGGAACCGTGAAGCCGAGCGCGCCTTGATGACCCTGGGCATGCTCGCTACGCAACTTTGCCAGGAGATGGCAGGCGGCTTCTGATGGCACGGGCGGGTAATTCCTGCCCGAGCTTGTCATGTTGCGTCCAACAGGCGAGCATATGGCCCTCTGCCGATAGCGCCGTTAGCTCCGTTGGGTCCATGAAACCGATTTTTTCCTGTGTCTGGCTGTCGATCTGCCTGTTGATGACCTTTCAGGCGGAAAGCATCATGGCGGCTTCCGTTCAGGAAAAGCCCGCCGCGAGCACGACCGCGAAACAGACTGCTCCGGTCAAGAAAGCCGCGCCGAGCAAAAAGAACGTGGCCAAGACGAAAAAACGCCCGCCCATTGCCTCCAAGTCGAAACCCGCCAGTGAGGTCGTGAAGACCCAACTGCCTTCCGCCGATCTGGATTTGAGCCTGCCCCAGGGCATGGCCGAGGAATTGAAGCCGGTCGGTACAGTTCCGCTGCCGCGCCACGACGCAGTGTTGCCGCAAATGTTCGGCGACAAGGGCAGCTCGCCATTCCAGCTCAACGGGCGCCTGATCAGCAACGAAATGAAGCTGCAGCTGCGTAACGAGGAGCGCCGTGAAGTGGACGGCGCCGCACTGGAATTCGAATTCAAACGGTAACACCCGGCCATCGGTGACCCGCCCGCCAGACGCTTTGTCGGAGACTGCTCGGTCACGTTCGTTTCAACGTAAAAACCTGTCACCCGGTAATTTAAAACAACTGTTTTAGCGGTTACTCTGTGCCCCGTCTTTCATACATCGCCCGTCGCGAGGAGCTCGTCGTCATGAAGTGCCGTGAAGGCTGTGGCGCCTGTTGCATTGCCCCTTCCATCAGTTCGCCGATTCCCGGCATGCCCCACGGCAAAGCCGCCGGAGAACGTTGCGTACAACTCTCTGTCGAAAACCTGTGCAGCATTTTCGGCCAACCGGAACGTCCAGCCGTGTGTTCGGCGTTCGAGGCCGATGTCGACGTCTGCGGAAGCAGCAGCGACGAAGCGATCAGGTTGCTGGGCTGGTGGGAGCAAATGACCGCTGCGTGATGTGTTCAACGAACGGAACTTCAACAATAAGGAATAAGACTATGGGTTCGCTGCATCGTATGGCTGTGTTGTGTGGGTTGACGGTGGTGCTGGCGACGTCCGCCGCACAGGCCGAAGACTGGAAAGTGGCCAAGAATGAAGACGGCATCAAGGTGTCCTTGAGCGAAGTGGCCGGCTCTGACTACAAGGCTTATCAGGGCGTGACCCTGATGAAAACCACCATGGCCAAATTGCGCGCGCTCCAGGAAGACGTGGCCGGGGCTTGCAGCTGGATTCACGAGTGCAAGCTGCAAAAGCTGCTCAAGCACGAAGGCGATCAGAGCTGGACCTACACCCAGTTCAACACCCCATGGCCGGTGACGCCGCGTGATTCGGTGCTGCACGTCACCACGACCGAAGGTGCCGACGGTAGTCTGACCCGTAAACTTGAAGGTGTGCCGAAGTACGTGCCTGAAGAAAAGGGTTTCGTGCGGGTGGCCAAGGTTGAAGGGTTCTGGAAGTTCGTGCCCAAGGGTGACCAGATTGAAGTGACTTATCAGGTTCACACGGAGCCGGGTGGCAGCGTACCGTCGATGATTGCCAACAAGTTTGTGGTGGATGCGCCGTTCAATACGTTGAAAGCCCTGAAAGAACGCGCTGAGAAGTAGGCAGCCTGTTCGTCCGTTAGAAAACCCCGACGTGTTCGGGGTTTTTGCTATTCGGCGTTTGATTGATTCAGGTGCAATGTCAGGAACCGGGAACCACGCATAACCCCCATTCCAGGCTCTTTATTGTGTTTCCAGATATACGTTGCACAAAATTTTCACAAAGCCTCCAAGACAATTCGCCCGCGCCAGCCGTGCAGGTCACTAATCAATGGCAATGCCGCGATTGATCGTGCAACATTTGCGCACCGCGCAAACCCCGGGGCCGAGTATTGGCCGACAGAGGGCAGGGCGCAGCTGCATTTTTGAAACTTCAACCTCCAATGGGTCCTAAAACGACATGGCAATCCCGGACGCCCTGAATCAGCAGCGAGCTTCTAGTCGCCTGCTGCAACCGACCGTCAAATCGCATCTGGCCTACACGCTGTTGTGTGCCCTGGTCATGATGGTCATGTTCAGCCTGCTGCGCCTGGCGCTGCTGGTCTACAACCGCGAGATGATCCTCGACACGCCGGCCTCGACCTTTGTCGAAGCGTTCGCCAACGGCCTGCGCTTCGACTTGCGCCTGGTGGTCTACCTCAGCATTCCGCTGTTGTTGGCCCTGTTCAGCGCCCGGGCCATGGCTGCCCGCGGGTTCTTCCGTTTGTGGCTGACCATCGCCTCGAGCATCGCGCTGTTCCTCGGCCTGATGGAAATGGACTTCTACCGCGAATTCCACCAGCGCCTCAACGGCCTGGTCTTCCAGTACGTGAAGGAAGACCCGAAAACCGTGATGAGCATGCTCTGGTACGGTTTCCCGGTGGTGCGCTACCTGCTGGCGTGGGCCGTGGGCACCGTGATCCTGGCGTTTGCGTTCAAGGGCGCCGACCGTGCGACCCGTCCTCGCGGTCCGTTCAGCGGCGGCAGCATCAGCACGCGCCAGATCGCCCCGTGGTACGCGCGCATCGCGGTGTTCGTGGTCTGCCTGCTGATCTGCGTGGTCGCCGCGCGCGGCACCCTGCGTCAAGGCCCGCCACTGCGCTGGGGTGACGTCTACACCACCGATTCGAACTTCGCTAACCAGCTCGGCCTCAACGGCACCTTGTCGCTGATCGCCGCAGCGAAGAGCCGGATGTCCGAAGAACGCGACAACATCTGGAAAGCCACCCTCGCGCAACCGTTGGCCCAGCAGACCGTACGCGACATGCTGCTGACGCCGAGCGACAAACTGGTCGACCCGGAAACCGCCGCCGTTCGCCGCAACTACACCCCGAATGCCGACAAGACCCTGCCGATCAAGAATGTCGTCGTGATCCTGATGGAAAGCTTCGCCGGTCACTCGGTGGGCGCGCTGGGCCGTCCGGGCAACATCACGCCTGCTTTCGATAAATTGGCGAAGGAAGGCCTGTTGTTCGACCGTTTCTTCTCCAACGGCACCCACACCCACCAGGGCATGTTCGCCACGATGGCCTGCTTCCCGAACCTGCCAGGTTTCGAATACCTGATGCAGACCCCGGAAGGCAGCCACAAACTGTCCGGCCTGCCGCAATTGCTCAGCGCCCGTGACTACGACAACGTGTATGTCTACAACGGCGATTTCGCCTGGGACAACCAGTCGGGTTTCTTCAGCAACCAGGGCATGACCAACTTCATCGGGCGTAACGACTTCGTTAACCCGGTGTTCTCCGACCCGACCTGGGGCGTGTCCGACCAGGACATGTTCAACCGCGGCCTGGAAGAGTTGAAAGCCCGCGACGGCAAGGACAAGAAGCCGTTCTATGCCTTGTTGCAAACCCTGTCGAACCACACGCCGTACGCCTTGCCGACGCCATTGCCGGTCGAGCGCGTGACCGACCGTGGCAGCCTCAACGAACACTTGACCGCCATGCGTTACTCCGACTGGGCGCTGGGTCAATTCTTCGAGAAGGCGCGTAAAGAGCCGTACTTCAAGGAAACCCTGTTCGTGGTCGTCGGCGACCACGGCTTTGGCAACGAGCAGCAGATCACCGAAATGGACCTGGGCCGCTTCAACGTACCGATGCTGCTGATTGGGCCGGGCGTCCAGGACAAGTTCGGCCAGGTCGACCACACCGTGGGCACCCAGATCGACATCGTGCCGACCATCATGGGCCGGATCGGTGGCGACGTGGTTCACCAGTGCTGGGGCCGTGACTTGCTGAACCTGCCGGAAGGCGACAAGGGTTTCGGCGTGATCAAGCCTTCGGGCAGCGATCAGACCGTTGCGTTGCTGACGGCCGACCGCGTACTGGTGCTGCCGAAAGAGATGCCGCCAAAACTGTACCAATACGAACTGGGCGCGAATCCGAAAGGTGAAGTGATCCCGGAGTCGGCGGACGAAGCGGCCCTCAAGCAGAAACTTGAGTCGTTCATCCAGACCGCGACCAAGAGCCTGATCGACAACACCGCCGGTGTGGTTGACGGCAAGCCGGACTAAGTTTCGCGCAATAAAAAAGAGGCCCTTCAAGGGCCTCTTTTTTTTGCCTGTTATCGCGTTATATCTTGCCGAGTAACAGCAGGATCAACAGCACCACCAACACCACACCGATGATACCCGACGGACCATAACCCCAACTTCTAGAGTGTGGGAACACCGGCAGGCCGCCTACCAGCAGGAGGATCAGAATAATGATTAAGATTGTGCCCATGTCTATTTCCTTGTTGGAAGTGTTCTGAAATTACCTGGCCTTAACACTCAGCTGGAATGCAATAAACCCAAGCTGCTTACAAACTCCGACTCTCGCGACTGAAAGAAAATTCCATGTTTTTTTAACGTTTTTTGAAGACAGGCTTATTTCTTTTTTAATCGGATAAGTTGATGGAGGCGCGTCCGCGGTTTGTTCGGGCCATTCAGCAATCTGATGGAGCGTGGGTTGGGCGAGGTCCTTCGCTACACTCGGTGCATCTCTCCTGGAACCACAAGGCTGTTGGCTATGCAAAATCGCATGATGATCACTGGCGCAGGCTCGGGCCTGGGTCGCGAAATCGCGCTGCGCTGGGCGCGTGAAGGCTGGCAGTTGGCGTTGTCGGATGTCAGCGAACCCGGTCTGCAGGAAACCCTGAGACTGGTGCGCGAGGCCGGTGGTGACGGCTTTACCCAGCGTTGCGATGTGCGTGATTACAGTCAGCTGACGGCGTTCGCCCAGGCCTGTGAAGTGAAGCTCGGTGGCATCGATGTCATCGTCAATAACGCCGGCGTCGCGTCGGGCGGGTTCTTCAGCGAATTGTCCCTCGAGGACTGGGACTGGCAGATCGCGATCAACCTGATGGGCGTGGTCAAAGGGTGCAAGGCGTTCCTGCCGCTGCTGGAAAAAAGCAAAGGCAAGATCATCAACATCGCGTCGATGGCAGCGTTGATGCAAGGCCCGGCGATGAGCAACTACAACGTGGCCAAGGCCGGCGTGGTGGCGTTGTCCGAGAGCCTGCTGATCGAACTGGCGCAGCAGGAAGTGGGTGTGCACGTGGTGTGCCCGTCATTCTTCCAGACCAATCTGCTGGACTCTTTCCGTGGCCCGACCCCGGCCATGAAGGCTCAGGTCGGCAAACTGCTGGAAAGTTCGCCGATCACCGCCACTGACATTGCCGACTACATCTACCAGCAAGTGGCCGCCGGCGAATTCATGATTCTGCCTCACGAACAGGGGCGTATGGCCTGGGCTCTGAAGCAGAAGAACCCACAGTTGCTCTACAACGAAATGACCCTCATGGCCGATAAAATGCGCGCCAAGGCCAAGCAGACCGCAGGCTGAACTTGCCCGAAGGCAAACTCGTCGTTAGGGTGGCCGCCATCGGTCATCCTTGCGAGACGTCTGGCATGCTCAATTACCTGTGGTTCTTCCTCGCCGCGCTGTTCGAAATCGCCGGCTGCTTTGCCTTCTGGATGTGGCTGCGCCAGGGCAAAAGCGCCTGGTGGGTGGTGCCGGCGCTGCTCAGCCTGACCGTGTTCGCGCTGTTGCTGACCCGCGTTGAAGCGACTTACGCCGGACGCGCCTACGCCGCCTACGGTGGCATCTACATCATTGCGTCGATTGGCTGGCTGGCGGTGGTCGAGCGGATTCGTCCGCTGGGCTCGGACTGGATCGGCGTCGCGTTGTGCGTGATTGGCGCGAGCGTCATCCTGTTCGGACCACGTTTTTCCGCTTCCTGAGCCGTCGTGACTCTGGTTGTGGGACGTTTCCTAAGGGGTGTTCGTTTAGTGCTGTAGGGCGAGACTGTTTTGCTCGCGCCGCATTGAAGGCCTGTCACGCACCGGGCATCTTCAGGGTTCGATAACCCTGAAGGACGAATGCCATGCTAGTACTCAGCCGCGTTGTAGGTGAAATGATCTCCATCGGCGACACCATTTCCGTGCGCGTTATGAACGTCAACGGAAACACCGTGCGCTTCGGCATCGAGGCGCCACGCGCCATCGATGTGCACCGTGCCGAGGTCTATGAGCGCATCCAGGTCCAGCTGGAAAAAGCCAGGAAGGGTTGAAGGCGTCAGTCGAACAGATGCTTGGGCACGTCGTGCTTGAGCATCAACTGGCATTGCTCGCTGTCCGGATCGAAAACGATCAGCGCCTGGCCCTTGGTCAACGCCTGGCGTACCCGTAACACGCGGGTTTCCAGCGGCGTATCGTCGCCGTTGTCCGTGCCATCGCGGGTGACGAAATCTTCGATCAGGCGGGTGAGGGTGTCGACTTCAAGTTGGTCGTAGGGAATGAGCATAGGCACCTCGGGTAAACAATGGCGCGATGCTACGGCGAATGAGGGATTGCGGCTAGCCTTTGGGTTTTGGGTTGCCTGAGCGGACGCCTTCGCGGGCGAGCCCGCTCCAGGGTTTGGTGGCGCACACATAATTTGTGGACAACACCAAACCTGTGGGAGCGGGCTTGCCCGCGAAGGCGCCAGACAAGGCACCGTAAGCCCCGGATCAACTCTCCGACCGCTGCCCCACCAGGCTGTCCACCGACGGCACCCGCGTATCGCTTTCCATCTGCGTGTCATGTTCGATCTGGTGACTGAACCGGTCCAGTGAACCCTTGGCCGGTTGCGCATCGCTGGCGAACACCGGAGGGCTGAGGATGTAGGCACCGAGCAAGCGGCTCAGGGCCGCGAGGCTGTCGATGTGCGTGCGTTCGTAGCCGTGGGTCGCGTCGCAGCCGAAGGCGAGCAGGGCGGTGCGGATGTCGTGGCCGGCGGTCACCGCCGAATGTGCATCACTGAAGTAATAGCGGAACAGGTCGCGACGCACCGGCAGCTCGTTATCGCTGGCCAGCCGTAACAGGTGGCGGGACAAGTGATAGTCATAGGGCCCGCCCGAATCCTGCATCGCCACGCTGACCGCATGCTCACTGGAATGCTGGCCGGGGGCGACCGGCGCGATGTCGATACCGACGAATTCGCTGACGTCCCAAGGCAGGGCCGCCGCCGCGCCGCTGCCGGTTTCCTCGGTGATGGTGAACAGCGGATGACAGTCGATCATCAGTTCTTCGCCGCTGTCGACGATCGCTTTGAGCGCCGCCAGCAACGCCGCGACGCCGGCCTTGTCATCAAGGTGACGAGCGCTGATGTGGCCGCTTTCAGTGAACTCCGGCAGCGGATCGAAGGCGACGAAATCGCCGACGCTGATGCCCAGCGAATCGCAATCGGCGCGGGTCGCGCAGTAGGCATCGAGGCGCAGTTCGATGTGGTCCCAACTGATCGGCATCTCGTCCACGGCGGTGTTGAACGCATGCCCGGACGCCATCAGCGGCAATACGCTGCCACGGATCACGCCATTGTCGGTAAACAGGCTGACGCGGCTGCCTTCGGCAAAACGGCTTGACCAGCAGCCGACGGGAGCCAGGGTCAGGCGGCCATTGTCTTTCACGGCGCGCACGGCGGCACCGATGGTGTCGAGGTGGGCGGAGACGGCGCGGTCGGGGCTGTTTTTCTTGCCCTTGAGCGTGGCGCGAATCGTGCCGCGGCGGGTCATTTCAAACGGAATGCCCAGCTCTTCAAGTCGCTCGGCGACGTAGCGCACGATGGTGTCGGTGAAACCGGTCGGGCTGGGGATAGCGAGCATTTCCAGCAGGACTTTTTGCAGGTAATTGAGGTCCGGTTCGGGGATTTTACTGGTCATGGAAACTCCTGATGAGTTGAGCGCATCGATGGTTTCGATGAGGAGAATTGAGGGCTGCCTGTGAGGCCGCCATCGCGAGCAGGCTTGCTCCCACAGGGGAACGCAGTCATCTGTGGGAGCGAGCCCGCTCGCGAAGCGGTCAGTCCAGACACCACGTCATTAACAGCTCACTGCCTGACTGTGCGGAAACAGCAAATCCACAAACCGCTCCGCCGTCGGCTGCGGCTCATGATTGGCCAGACCGGCACGTTCATTGGCTTCGATAAACACATACTCCGGCTGATCCGCCGCCGACACCATCAGGTCGAGCCCGACCATCGGGATGTCCAGCGCCCGCGCCGCACGCACGGCAGCGTCTACCAGCGTCGGGTGCAGGATCGTCGTGACGTCTTCAAGAATGCCGCCGGTATGAAGATTCGCCGTACGCCTCACGAACAGGTGCTCGCCGGCCGGCAGAATGCTGTTGTAGTCGTAACCCGCCGCTTCCAGGGTTCGCTCGGTTTCAGGGTCCAGCGGGATCTTGCTTTCGCCGCCGGTAGCCGCTTGACGGCGTCGACTCTGGGCTTCGATCAGCGCGCGGATTGAATGTTGGCCATCGCCCACCACTTCCGCCGGCCGACGAATGGCCGCGGCGACCACTTCAAAACCGATCACCACAATCCGCAGGTCGAGGCCCTCGTGGAAGCTTTCGAGCAACACGCGGCTGTCGAACTGCCGGGCCGCTTCGATGGCGTGCTGCACCTCTTCGATGGTGCGCAAATCCACCGCGACGCCCTGACCCTGTTCGCCATCCAGCGGCTTGACCACCACCCGCTCGTGCTCGTCGAGAAACGCCAGATTGTCATCGGCATTCCCCGCCAGCTGCTGCGCGGGCAGGTTCAGGCCGGCATTTTTCAGCACCTTGTGCGTCAGGCTCTTGTCCTGGCACAAGGTCATGCTGATCGCGCTGGTCAGATCGCTCAGGGATTCGCGGCAGCGCACCCGTCGACTGCCATGCACCAAGGTGAACAGGCCGGCCTCGGCATCATCGACCTGCACTTCGATGCCACGCCGATGCGCCTCATCAACGATGATCCGCGCATACGGGTTGAATTCGGCTTCTGGACCAGGACCCAGGAACAGCGGCTGATTGATCCCGTTCTTGTGCTTGATCGCGAAGGTCGACAGGTTGCGAAAACCGAGCTTGGCGTAGAGGCTTTTCGCCTGGCGGTTGTCGTGCAGCACGGACAGATCGAGGTAGCTCAGCCCACGGCTCATGAAGTGCTCGATCAAATGCCGCACCAGCACTTCGCCGACACCGGGCCGCGAGCATTGAGGGTCGACGGCCAGGCACCAGAGGCTGCTGCCATTTTCCGGATCGTTGTAGGCCCTTTGGTGATTGAGGCCCATGACACTGCCGATGACCGCGCCGCTGTCCTCGTCCTCGGCCAGCCAATACACCGGACCGCCGAGATGACGCGGGGTCAGCAGGCTGGCGTCGATCGGCAACATGCCGCGCGCCTGGTACAGCTGATTGATCGCCCGCCAGTCCGCCTCGCTCTGCGCTCGCCGAATGCGAAAGCCGCGAAACACGCGGGTCGCTTGGCGGTAATCGCTGAACCACAGGCGCAAGGTGTCTGACGGATCGAGAAACAGCTGCGCCGGCTCCAGCCCCAACACTTGCTGGGGCGCGGCGACGTACAGGGCGATGTCGCGTTCGCCCGGCTGCTCGTTGAGCAATTCCCGGGCAAGGCTCGCCGGATCGGGGAACGTATGGCCGATCAGCAACCGGCCCCAGCCGCAGTGCACGGCAATCGGTGCGGGGCCCAGCTCGCTGCCGTCTTCGGCCAGACGCGCCTGCAAGCGTTCGTAGGAAGGTGCCTGACCGCGCAACAGGCGTTGGCTATACGCCGTGGCGTGAGTTTTCATCGATCAGATTCCTTGTTCACTGAGCCACAGGTTCAGGGCCGCCAGTTGCCACAGCTTGGAGCCGCGCAACGGGGTCAACTGGCCTTGTGGGTCGGTCAGCAGACGGTCGAGCATCGCCGGGTTGAACAGGCCACGGTCCTGGCTCGGATCCAGCAGCAGTTCGCGCACCCAGTTCAGCGTGTCACCTTGCAAATGCTTGAGGCCCGGCACCGGGAAGTACCCTTTCTTACGGTCGATGACCTCACTCGGAATCACCAGCCGCGCCGCTTCTTTCAACACTTGCTTGCCGCCGTCCGGCAATTTGAATTTGCCCGGCACACGGGCCGACAATTCCACCAGGCGATAGTCGAGAAACGGCGTACGCGCTTCCAGGCCCCAGGCCATGGTCATGTTGTCGACGCGTTTGACCGGGTCGTCCACCAGCATCACCGTGCTGTCCAGGCGCAGGGCCTTGTCCACGGCTGCATCGGCACCGGGCTGGGCGAAATGTTCTTTGACGAAGTCGCCGGCGGCGTCATTCGCCGTCAGCCATTTCGGCTGCACGGTGGCCGCGTAGTCCTCGTAGCTGCGGTCAAAAAACGCCTCGCGGTAAGCCGCGTACGGATCGGCTGCGCCATCGACCTGCGGGTACCAGTGATAACCGGCAAACAACTCGTCCGCACCCTGTCCGCTTTGCACCACTTTGCAATGCTTGGCCACTTCGCGGGACAACAGATAAAACGCGATGCAGTCATGGCTGACCATCGGTTCGCTCATGGCGCGGAACGCCGCCGGCAGTTGCTCGATGATTTCTTTTTCGTCGATACGCAACTGATGGTGCTGGGTGCCGTAGTGCTTGGCGATCAGGTCCGAATACTGGAACTCGTCGCCGCGCTCGCCGCCGGCGTCCTGGAAACCGATGGAGAAGGTCGACAGATTTTCCACGCCGACTTCGCGCAACAAACCGACCAGCAGACTCGAATCGACACCGCCGGAAAGCAGCACACCGACGTCCACCGCCGCCCGTTGGCGAATCGCCACGGCATCGCGGGTGCTGTCGAGCACGCGGTCGCGCCAGTCTTCGAGGGTCAGGTTGATTTCGTCGGCGTGAGGGCCGTAGGGCAGGGTCCACCAGGTTTTCTGCTCGGTGCTGCCGTCCGCTTCGATGCGCATCCAGGTCGCCGGCGGCAGTTTTTCAATGCCCGCCAGCAAGGTGCGCGGTGCCGGCACCACGGCGTGGAAATTCAGGTAGTGATTCAACGCCACCGGATCGAGGATCGGGTTGATGTCGCCACCCTTGAGCAACGCCGGCAGCGCCGAGGCAAAGCGCAAGCGCTGGCCGGTACGCGACAGGTACAGCGGTTTCACGCCGAGACGGTCGCGGGCGATGAACAGCCGTTTGGCGTCGCGCTCCCAGATGGCGAAGGCGAACATGCCGTTGAGCTTGGGCAGCAGCGCCTCGCCCCAGGCGTGATAGCCCTTGAGCAGCACTTCGGTGTCGCCGCCGGAATAGAAGGCATAGCCGAGGCCTTCCAGCTCGGTGCGCAGTTCCGGGAAGTTGTAGATCGCGCCGTTGAAAGCCAGGGACAGGCCCAGCTGGTTGTCGACCATCGGCTGCGCCGAGCCGTCCGACAGGTCCATGATTTTCAGGCGACGATGGCCCAGGGCAATCGGCCCCTGGCTGTGAAAGCCCCACGCGTCAGGGCCGCGTGGTGCCAGGTGATGGGTGATTCGTTCAACGGCTGCAAGGTCCGCAGGTTGATGATCAAAGCGTAACTCGCCAGCTAATCCGCACATAAAATCCTTACCGGTTTTTCCGTTGGGGAGGGTCAATCGGTATCCGCCAAAACGGCGGGTACTCAGAAACTGACCTGTGCAGATTTCAGGAGTTTTAGATCGATAAGTAATAAGCGGCAGTTGCCGGACGAGCGGTGCCGCTGCCAGAGAGGCCTTTCGGCGGGGTGGTAAATAGTGCTGGAACCCATGCGGGTAGTTGTTCAATTACCCGCCGATTCGACTCGATATTCGAATTATCCTTTTGCCGGGGCGGTCCCGTAGTCTGGCAGCACCTGAACGCAATAAGGACATTGCTCATGCCATCAACCCCCAATACGACGCCTGTCGTCGCGACTTTTACTGCTGCCCACCGCCTGGAAGCGTTGCTGGAACACACCGCCGACCTGGACAAGGCGCAAACCCTGCAAGCCGCCATTCCCGAGTGGTTGGCCAGCGCTGATCTGCCGGTGGTACAGGCGCTCAGAGCCGCGTTTCAGCAGAGTGACCTCGCTCACCGCAAGGCCGCTCAAGTGCTGGGCAGGCTCAAACCGCTGGACGTCTTCTGCAAAGAACAACTGACCCGGGTGCTCAAGGACAAGTGGGCGATCAATGTCGATGTCGAGCGCGACACACTCGAGATCGTCCGAAGATCGCTGCCGTCAACCACGGTGCCGCATGCCATCGGGACTATCGGTTTTGTAAACACCAGTTCGCGCAGTCTGCTCCACGCCGCCATGGAGAATTTCACCGAGGACGAAGCGCTTCCGGGAGGCCTTCCAGAAAGCTCCACGATAAAAATCAAAGAACAAGCGCAAAAAGGCAGCGTCATCACGGCGGCCCATTTCGCCAAGCTCGCTCGTGAGCTTGACCTTGGAGCGCTTTATCAACGGCATATCGACGAGGTATTTGCCTTGCCGGCCAAGCCCGGCGCTGGCGCGACCGTCGGTGATCGGGCCACCGCCGCTGATATCCGGCGACTGAAGTTGATCAATATGGAAGTCGCTGCGCACATCGCCTATCTGAAAAAAGACCTCAGTGACGCTGGGTACAAAATGTTGCTGAGTGTCATCGCGCAAGATTTGCCGGCTGCGCAAACCAAAGGCGCGGTGTTCGATGGCTCACCCGTGATGTGGCAAGGCTTGACGATCCATGACGCCTGCATCTGCGGCGCGCTGATATTCACCAAGACCTCCATCGATACCGCGCCTAAGGCGAAATGCGTGGTTTATCTGCCGAACGACCCCCGGCGTCCAGTGTATGAATACGCCTCGCTGGACGAGTTCAAGCTTTACCTGACGCTCAAGCTGCAATCCAAAAGTTACCGGGCCTTTTTCGCCAGGCAATTCCTTCACGGTCACGACAAGGCCGATTTTTTCGCCGAGTTCGATAAAGACAAGACCCTCGGTACGCTCACCGCCACCCCGGCCACTTGCCTGTCCGACTTCTTCTTCAGCGCCTTTGTCAGCAAGGCTCAGGAAGAGGCGCGCATCCTGGCGGTCCCGACCGAAGAGGTCGATGAAGAACAGCGGTTCAAGACTGTTCAACAGTTGTTCGACGGTGCCCTTATGCTATTGAACGTCGCCTCTTTTTTCGTGCCGGTGCTCGGGCTGGTGATGACGGCGGCAGCGGTGGTCGACATGGCCGGCGAGGTCTATGAAGGCGTGGAAGACTGGGCTCATGGCGAGCGAACCAAAGCGGTGTCGCATCTGTTGAATGTGGTTGAAAACGTGGCGCAGATGGCGGCGTTTGCAGTGGGCGGCAAGGTCGTGTCCAGAGCCTGGCGCCAAAGCCTGCAAGAGCACACGGCGTTTTTTGACGACTTCGAGGCGGTGACCCGCGCCGGTGGCAAACGACGGTTATGGAAGCCTGATCTTCAAGCGTACCGGCAGGCATCGCCTTTACCGAAAGGCTTGCGGCCCGATTCGAACGGTCTCTATAAACAGGGTGAGCGTACGTCGATCGTCATGGACGGCGCGGTTCATCAGGTGGTCCGGAACGAGGCGAACCAGAGGTGGCAGATCAAACATGCGCAGCGCCAGGATGCCTATGAGCCTGCTGTCGAACGCAACGTCGAAGGGGGCTGGCGTCATGTCCATGAGCATGCACATGAGTGGCCCGACAGTGCCTACGCGCTAAAGCGAACGGCGCCGCGCCTGAATAGCCTGACGCACAACGAATTGACGCAGCTCGCCGATATCACTGGCATGACTTGCGCAGAGCTTTACCGATTGCACGAAGGCGGTCTCCCGTTGCCGCCACGCCTGAGCGATTGCGCCGAGCGCATCGGCATGAACCGCAACATCACGGCGCTGGTGGCGGCGATCCAGCGGGATGACCTGGCCAGCACGGCGTTTTTACCGGAACAACTGCACGCATTGCCACAGCTGCCGGGCTGGCCGGAAAAACGTTTCATTGAAGTGCGCGATGCTCAAGACAAGGTCGTTGCGCGCTTCCCGCAGACGGCGCCGCTCAATGACGATGTCAACAGCGTCCATGTTTCCCAAGCGCAAATGAGCGCGGGGAAACTGCTTGACACCGTCATCAGCGGTCTCTATCCCCATGAGGTTGAACGCCTCATCGGCCCCGCGACGACGGGGTCAAAATCAAGGCTGCTGCTGAAAAAAATCGCCGCGTGGCTCCAGGCCGATCGCCGGCCATTGCTCGACGCACTCTACGAAAACTACGACGGCGCCGCGGCCGGGGAGTCGGCAACGTTGCACGAGCAGGCGCCCGATCTTCCAGTCAGAGTGAACGAGGCGTTGCTGGCCGATGCGTCGGCCAGGGACCGTCACTTGCTTCGCGAAAGCAAGATCCTCGGCGTGGACCTGGCCCGGCAGGTTGCGCAAGCACGGTTCGAGATCCGCCAGGACCGCGCGGTCACCGGTTTGTATGCCCCTGAAGTGGCCACCGCCGACACCGACACCTTGACCCTCGGGTTGATGGGTCGCGTCCAGGCCTGGGACGACGGCTACCGGCTGGAGCTACGGCAGGGATCATCGACAGGCGCCTTGCTGAACAGTGCGGGCAAAACGGATGCGCCGGCGCGCGGGATCATAGTCAAGACATCCAGAGGCTACGAGGTGACCCAGGGCAGCGGCAATGTGTCGTCCACCCTGGTGAGCGAAACGCTGCTCGGCTCGATACTGGATGTGTTGCCGGCCACCCAGCGCACCCGCATGGGGCTCGCGGGCGACGATGCGCTGGACGCCGTGACGCTGCGATCACGTCTCGCGCGTGCCGGCACCAGCGATCTGGAGCAGGCCGGGCGGGTGCTGCGGGGCGAGCGCAGCGAAGTAGCGAAACACCTTTCCGCTTGTGTCCAGGCAGACCCGCCGGTGGCGCATCCCTATGCACGAAGTCTGATTCGTAAAGTCCGCAAACTTTATCCGCTGTTCAGCGATGCCCAGGTGTCGTCGTTTCTCGACGAAGCGGGCAGCACCCAGATGATGCGGGTCAATCGCCTCAAGGAGCTCGGACAGCAACTGAAAAAACTGCAAGCGGTGCTGCTGGCCTGGCGCGAGGATGAGGCGGCGATGCGCAAGCTGCCGGGGCAGATCAACGATATTCGTATCAGTCGCCGGCAGGTCGCGGCGACCCTCGAAAAGTGCTGGCGCCGGGTCGCACCGCCACGTTGGCCGCAGAACCAGCCGTTCACCTCGCTGAGACTGGAGCGTAACCCGGTGGGCCCGCTGCCGACCTTGGCCGAGCACGATGTCGCCCATGTCCGCCACCTGTCCATCAAGGACATGCAGGCTGGCGATGAGCTGGCGTACTTCCTCAAACCCTTTAAAGGGCTGGTGAACCTGGAGTTGGACCGCAACCGCCTGACACGCTTGCCGGAAGTGCTATCGCACATGCCCGACCTTCGGCATTTGAGCCTGAACGACAATCAACTGGTCCTGACCGAACACACGTTACGCAAGCTGGCCGACCTGCGCGAATTGCGTACGTTGGGACTCAGCGGTAACCGGCTCGGCGCCTCGCCGGACGTCAGCAAGATGTCCCATTTGCAATCGTTGTTCCTGGCCAATACCTACGCCACGGAGTTGCCGGTGGGCCTGTCACGCCTGGGAGAACTGGACAGGGTGGACCTGCGCGGCAACCACATTCGTGATTTGCCGAGCTGGTTGTTCGACCTTCCGCGTCGCTTCGCCGACACGATCAACCTGCGGCATAACCCGTTGTCGGTGTCGAGCCTGGTGGCGCTGGGTAACTACCGTGGACGCACGGGCGCCGGCATGGGCTTTCTGGAAAACGATAATCGTGTGATCAACGAACAGGTTGCGCGCGACCTGTGGATGGACAACCCGGCTGAGGCCACCTACGCCGCTCGCAATCGCACCTGGCTCGCGCTGAAGAACGAACCGCACGCCACCGGCTTCTTTCAATTGCTGGCGGAGGTGGGAAGCTCGGCGGACAGTCACTATGTGCGGGAGGACATGACGCGCCGGGTGTGGCAGGTGATCGAGGCGACTCAATCCGATGCGGCGTTGCGCGATCAGTTGTTTTCAATGGCGGTGAAATCCAACTGCGCGGATTCGGCGGCGACGATTTTCAGTAATCTGGAGGTGGCGGTGAACATCGATGCGGTGGTTCGCCAGTCTGCCCACGCGCATGACCAGGCTGATCGACTGTTAAGCCTGGGGCGGCGGTTGTTCCGTCAGGATTACCTGGCCAAGATTGCTCGAGAGCGGGCGACCGCCGATCCAAAACTCGATCCGGTGGAAGTGGAGCTGGCCTACCGCGTCAATCTGGCCGAGCGGCTTGATCTGGTCGGGCAACCCAGGCACATGCGTTATTCATCGGCCAGCGGCGTGACGGTCAACGACCTCGAGGCGGCCTACAACCGGGTCGTCACTGCCGAGGTCTCCCCCGAACTGCTCAATTACCTGAGTCAGCGCACCTTCTGGATCGACTTTCTACGCCAGCACCACGGCAAGCAATTCATCGATCTTGCCGAGCCCTTTCACACGCGGATGGAGACAGCGTTCGACAATCAGGCCACCCTCGGCACGGACTACCGCGCGCAAGTCGATGGCATCGCCACCGAGCTGCAACAGGGCGAATCCCGCCTGCTGAAACGCTTGACCGAAGAGGCCATGAAGGCCGAGGAACTGAAGACCTGCTTTGTCCTGGACTGAGGCTGAGCCGGCATCACACAAACCCTGTAGGAGCCAGCTTGCTTGGCGATGCACGCGAGGGCGCCGCGTTTATCCAGGCCGCACGCGTCATCGTTAACAACCATCGCCAGCAACCTGGCTCCTGCAACCGTGTCACGCTGTCGGTTTGCCTCAGGCCTTGCCGCGAATCAATCGGCGTAGGACAAAACGGTTCGGGTGACAGGCTTCGGCTACCGACCTGGGCAGTGGCAGTGGCTCGCCCTCGAGCCAGGCGGCCAGCAACTCGCCGGACACCGGCGCGGTGATCAGTCCGCGTGAGCCGTGGCCGCTGTTGACGTGCAAACCGTCGAGCCAGGGACAGGGGATGTCCGGAATCTGTCGGGCGTCCTTGCTCAAGGCGCTGTAGGCGTCGACGAACGCCTCGGCGTCGGCCAGCGGGCCGACAATCGGCAGGTAATCCGGGCTGGTGCAGCGAAACGCCGCGCGACCTTCGAGGGTTTCCGGGTGCAACGTATCGACCCGCAGCCGGGTCACCAGGTCCGGCGAAATCTCTTCGAGCATCTGCAGATTGCCCGCGTGTTCCGCCGCTGTCGGGGTCAAATCTTCATTGTTGAAATCGAAACTGGCGCCGAGGGTGTGTTCACCCAGGCGTGCCGGGGCGACGTAGCCTTCTGCGCATACCACGGTGTTCAATGCCTGGCTTTCAATGGTTTGCGGCAGGCGGGTGATCTGGCCGCGAATGCGTTTCAGCGGCAGCTCGCTGCTGTAGGGGAAACGCTTGATCTCGGCGGCGCCGGCCAGGACCACCACGGGCGCATCGGCCAACAGCTTCTCGCCATCCCACGCCTGCCAGTGGTCGTCGGCTCGACGCAGTTCCAGCACATCGTGATGGAGCAGAATCCGGATGTGCGGGTGCGCCGCTTGCCATTGGCACAATGCCGGCGGATGCACCCAGCCGCCTTCGGGATAAAACAGCCCACCCGATGGCAACTCGATACCGGCACGGGCCTCGGCCTGGTCTTTATCGAGCGAATGCAGCAAGTCTTCGGTAAACGCCTGCGCCAGTTGCGCCTGACGCTCGGCTTCCTTGGCGTTGAAGGCCAGTTGCAGCACACCGCAACTGTCCCAGTCGACGCCGCGATGCAGGTGTTCCAGCACGCGTCGGGTGTAACCGAAACCGCTGACGATCAACTGCGACAACGCCGTGCCGTGGGCCGACAGCTTGAGGTAAAGCACGCCCTGAGGATTACCCGAAGCTTCCTGCGCCAGCGCGGCATGACGCTCCAGCAGACTGACCTGCCAACCCCGCGCGGCAAGGCTGGCGGCGGTGGCGCAACCGGCCAGGCCGGCGCCGATTACCAACGCATGGCGCTCGCCGGTCAGCGGCGCTGGACGGGCAAACCACGGTTTCGCCGTCGCGGGCGCCGGCGTTGCTTCTGGCCAGCCAAGGAAGGTGCCGCGCAGGATTTCCCATTTGTGGCCGATGCCCGGCGTGCGCTTCATCTTGAAGCCCGCGGCGTTCAGCAGGCGGCGCACCCAACCGGTGCTGGTAAACGTGCTGATGGTCGAACCGGGCGCGGCAAGACGGGCGAGTTCGGCGAACAGCTCTGCGGTCCACATGTCCGGGTTTTTCGCCGGGGCAAACCCGTCGAGAAACCAGGCGTCGACCTGCGCGTCCAGTTGCGGCAACTGTTCCAGCGCATCGCCGATCAACAGGGTCAGCGTCACACGACCGTGATCCAGCACCAGCCGCTGGAAGCCTGGGTGGATGGCCACGTACTGCGCCAGCAATTGATCTGAAAACGTCCTGAGCTCGGGCCATAACGCCAGCGCCCGTTGCAGGTCCGGCGCACTCAGCGGGTACTTTTCGACGCTGACAAAATGCAACCGCGCACCCGCCACCGCGTGCTGTTCGAACAACTGCCAGGCACAGAGGAAATTCAACCCGGTGCCAAAACCGGTCTCGCCAATCACCAGCCGGCCACCGTCCGGCAATGCGGCGAAGCGCTCACGCAGCGCGTTCTGTTCGAGGAAGACGTAGCGGGTTTCATCCAGCCCGGACAGGTCGGAAAAATACACATCGTCGAACACCCGCGAACGCGGGAGCCCTTGGTCGTCCCAGTCGAGCTGGGCGTGGGGCGTTACAGGTTTCATGGCAGGCTCGGCAACGGCAAGGCGGGCATTCTAGCTGATGGATGCCTGATCTACTGTAGGCGCGAGCTGGCTCGCCATGGATGTCAACGAAAACGCGGGCTGCCTGAATGCTCGCGTTGATCTTTCGTTCTTCGCGAGCAGGCTCGCTCCTACAGGGACGCGTTGTTCTTGCGTGCTTCGCATGTGTGCTCGTTCCCGAGGGGAGCGTGGCAGCGCTGGGGAATTTTCTCCGCCGACTCACTGCCCAATCCGCTAGTCTTGCTCAATCTGCAAAGGGAGCGCTCCATGTTCGAATCTGCCGAAATCGGTCACGTCATCGACAAAGAAACCTATGAAGCCGAAGTGCCGGCGCTGCGCGAAGCGTTGCTCGAAGCGCAGTTCGAACTTCAGCAGCAGAAGCGCTTCCCGGTGATCATTTTGATCAACGGCATCGAAGGCGCCGGCAAGGGCGAGACGGTGAAGCTGCTCAACGAATGGATGGACCCGCGGCTGATCGAGGTGCGCACGTTCGACCAGCAGACCGACGAAGAGCTGGCGCGCCCACCGGCCTGGCGATACTGGCGGATGCTCCCGGCCACGGGCCGCATGGGCATTTTCTTCGGTAACTGGTACAGCCAGATGTTGCAGGGCCGGGTCCACGGCGTGTTCAAGGATCCGCGGCTCGACCAGGGCATCAACGCGGCCGAACGCCTGGAGAAAATGCTCTGCGACGAAGGCGCGCTGATCTTCAAGTTCTGGTTCCACCTGTCCAAGAAACAGATGAAGGCGCGCCTCAAGGCCCTGGCCGACGACCCGCTGCACAGTTGGCGCATCAGCCCGCTGGACTGGCAGCAATCGAAGACCTACGACAAGTTCGTCAAATACGGCGAACGCATTCTGCGCCGCACCAGCCGCGACTATGCGCCGTGGCATGTGATCGCCGGCATGGACCCGCATTACCGCAGCCTGGCAGTTGGCAAGATTCTGCTCGAAGGCCTGCAGGCCGCGTTGCAACGACCGAAGATTCATCCGGATAAAGTCAGCGCTGCGCCCTTGGCCAGCAGCGTCGACCTGGTGAACCTGCTCGACAGCCTCGACCTTACCCTGCGCCTGGACAAGGACGATTATGAAGAACAGCTGATCACCGAACAGGCGCGATTCTCCGGGTTGATGCGCGACAAACGCATGCGCCGGCACGCCCTGATCGCCGTGTTCGAAGGCAACGACGCGGCGGGCAAGGGCGGAGCGATTCGCCGGGTGGCCGCGGCGCTCGATCCTCGGCAGTACAGCATCGTGCCGATCGCGGCCCCCACCGAAGAGGAGCGGGCACATCCGTACCTGTGGCGTTTCTGGCGACATATTCCGGCGCGGGGAAAATTCACCGTGTTCGACCGTTCCTGGTATGGCCGGGTGCTAGTGGAGCGGATCGAAGGCTTTTGCAGCCCGGCCGACTGGCTGCGCGCTTACGGTGAGATCAACGACTTCGAAGAGCAGCTCGCCGATGCCGGGGTGATCGTGGTCAAGTTCTGGCTGGCCATCGACAAGCAAACGCAAATGGAGCGCTTCGAGGCCCGCGAAGAGATCCCCTTCAAACGCTTCAAGATCACTGAAGATGACTGGCGCAATCGCGAAAAATGGGATGACTACCGCGCGGCGGTCGGCGACATGGTCGATCGCACCAGTACCGAAGTGTCGCCCTGGACGCTGGTGGAGGCCAACGACAAGCGCTGGGCGCGGGTCAAGGTGTTGCGCACGCTCAACGAAGCGCTGGAAGCGGCTTTCGAAAAGTCCGACAAACACGAGAAGAAGCTGAAAAAACTGAAGAGGTGAATCGATGGTGACGCATACGCCGGGTGAATGATTGTCGCGGTCGGGAAGGGCCGGACTTATGCTCGGTCCACTCTCAACCGACAACAATAATGAGGTATGCCATGCGTGAAGTGGTGATCGTCGACAGCGTGCGGACCGGCCTGGCCAAGTCCTTCCGCGGCAAGTTCAACCAGACCCGTCCGGACGACATGGCGGCCCATTGCGTCAATGCGCTGCTGACGCGCAACGGCATCGACCCGGCCAGCGTCGAGGATTGCATCGTCGGCGCCGGCTCCAACGAAGGCGCCCAGGGCTACAACATCGGGCGCAACGTCGCGGTGCTGTCGCAGCTGGGCACCGGCACCGCGGGCATGACCCTCAACCGGTTCTGCTCGTCGGGCTTGCAGGCCATTGCGATCGCCGCCAACCAGATCGCCTCCGGGTGCAGCGACATTATTGTGGCCGGTGGCGTCGAGTCCATCAGCCTGACGATGAAAAGCGTCAACACCGACAACCTGATCAACCCGCTGCTCAAAGAGCAGGTGCCAGGCATCTACTTTCCCATGGGCCAGACGGCCGAAATCGTCGCGCGTCGCTACAACGTCAGCCGCGAGGAACAGGACCTGTACGCCCTGCAAAGTCAGCAGCGCACCGCTCAAGCCCAGGCGGCCGGGTTGTTCGACGACGAAATCGTGCCGATGGCGGTGAAGTACCGCGTGGAAGACAAGGCGACCGGGCAAGTGCAGATCCTTGACGGCGTGGTCGACCGCGACGACTGCAATCGCCCGGACACCACCCTGGAAAGCCTGGCGGGGTTGAAACCGGTGTTCGCCGAAGACGGGTCGGTGACGGCGGGCAACTCATCGCAGTTGTCCGACGGTGCGTCGATGACCCTGGTGATGAGCCTGGAAAAAGCCCTGGAACTGGGCTTGAAGCCGAAGGCGTTTTTCCGGGGATTCACCGTCGCCGGTTGCGAGCCGGATGAAATGGGCATCGGCCCGGTGTTCTCGGTGCCGAAGTTGCTCAAGGCTAAGGGCTTGCAGGTGGCCGACATCGACTTGTGGGAGCTCAATGAGGCGTTCGCTTCGCAATGCCTGTACAGCCGCAACCGCTTGGGGATCGACAACGAGAAGTACAACGTCAATGGCGGCTCGATTTCCATTGGCCACCCGTTTGGCATGACGGGGTCGCGTCAGGTCGGGCATCTGGTGCGGGAGTTGCAGCGGCGGAATGTGCGTTACGGCATTGTCACGATGTGTGTGGGGGGCGGGATGGGGGCTACCGGGTTGTTTGAGGCGGTGCGTTAAGCCTCGGGATTTTTGGTGATTGTTACATCGTCTTCGCGAGCAAGCCCGCTCCCACAGGTCAGCACGATTCATTGTGGGAGCGAGCCTGCTCGCGATGGCAGCGCCGCGGTCTAATGCCCGGCACTCAACCGCTGCATCCGCTCGATATACGCTTCAATCTCCTTTACAGCCTTCTCCATGCTGTCAAACGGCCCCTCCAGGGTGTTTTCCCGGGTGCTGAAATACAACTCCCCGTTTACCCGGCACATCCGGTCGCTGCGAAAGTGGGTGGCGGGGGCGTTGTCCTGGGCGCGCATGCCATACATGGCGGGTCTCCTGAAGGTGGCGGGTCCGATGAGCTTATGCAAGAAGCGCTTACGGCGCCTGGCCAACCGATCGACGGCTGATCGCCAATTTCCTGCTGCGACCCGCACAGTTTCATTTGCGTCCGGTCGCCAACTGTCCCTGTGTGCCACGCGCCGCTGCGCCTAGAATGGCCACTCTTGCCATCTGGCCTTGGGGTTCGTATGCACATTTCATCCGGTCGCTGGGTTTACGGTCTGTTCCTGGCCTTGTTGACCGCGCTGTTGTGGGGAATCCTGCCGATCAAACTCAAGCAAGTGCTGCTGGTGATGGACCCGGTGACAGTGACCTGGTTTCGGCTGATGGTGTCCGGCAGTTGCCTGTTCATTTACCTCGCCGCGACCAAGCGCCTGCCAAGCCGTAAGGTGCTCGGGCCGCGTGGTGGCTGGCTGGTGCTGATGGCGGTGCTTGGCCTGGTCGGCAACTACGTGCTGTACCTGATGGGCCTGACCCTGCTCAGCCCCGGCACCGCGCAACTGGTGGTGCAGATGGGGCCGATCATGTTGCTGATCGCCAGTCTGTTTGTGTTCAAGGAGCGGTTCAGCATCGGGCAGGGGATTGGCCTGCTGGTGCTGTTGATCGGCTTCGGGCTGTTCTTCAATCAGCGCCTGGCCGAACTGCTCACCTCGCTGACCGACTACACCGCGGGCGTGCTGATGGTGTTGCTGGCGTCGACGGTGTGGACTTTCTATGCCTTGGGGCAGAAGCAACTGCTGACGGTATGGAATTCTTTGCAGGTGATGATGGTGATCTATTTGTCCTGCGGGTTGTTGCTGACGCCCTGGGTACATCCGCTGGAAGCGCTGCAGCTGAGTCCATTGCAGGGCTGGCTGTTGCTGGCGTGTTGCATGAATACCCTGATTGCCTATGGCGCGTTTGCAGAAGCGCTGGCCCATTGGGAAGCCTCGCGAGTGAGCGCAACCCTGGCGATCACGCCGTTGGTGACGTTTGCCGCGGTGGCCCTGGCGGCCTGGTGGTGGCCGGAGTATGTGCACGCCGAGACAATCAACGGCCTGGGTTATGGCGGTGCGGTGCTGGTGGTGCTCGGTTCGGCGCTGGTGGCACTGGGGCCGTCGTTGATTGCCGGGCTCAGGGCGCGGCGGGTGCGGGTGGCGGCGGGTTAGACCGCATTAGCGTTCATCGCGAGCAAGCTCGCTCCTACAGGTTTTTCGTCGACCACCGGGTCGACACATAACCTGCAGGAGCGAGCTTGCTCGCGATAGCGGACGGTCAGACGCTAAAAACGTCAGCCCTTGGCCCCAGCCTCCAACATATTCTCCGGCCGTACCCACGCATCGAACTGTTCATCCGTCAGATACCCTAGCTGCAACGCCGCCTCCCGCAAGGTCAGCCCTTCGGCATAGGCCTTCTTGGCGATCTCCGCCGATTTGTCGTAGCCGATATGCGGGTTCAGCGCCGTCACCAGCATCAACCCGCGTTCCAGGTGTTCAGCCATTTTCTCGGCATCCGGCTCCAGGCCGGCGATGCAATGTTGCTGGAAGTTGCTGCAGCCATCGCCCAGCAGGCGAATCGATTGCAGCAGGTTATGGATGATTACCGGTTTGAACACGTTCAGTTGCAGATGGCCCTGACTCGCCGCGAAACCGATGGCCACGTCGTTGCCCAGCACCTGGCACGCCAGCATCGACAGGGCTTCGCACTGGGTCGGGTTGACCTTGCCGGGCATGATCGAACTGCCCGGTTCGTTGGCCGGCAGTTTCACTTCGGCGAAACCGGCACGGGGCCCGGAGCCCAGCAAGCGCAGGTCATTGGCGATCTTCATCAGGGTCACGGCCAGGGTTTTCAGTGCGCCGGACAGCGTGGTCAAAGGCTCATGCCCCGCCAGTGCGGCGAACTTGTTGGGCGCGGTGACAAACGGCAGGCCGGACAGCGCGGCCAGCTCGGAAGCAATGGCTTCGCCGAAACCGTGTGGCGAATTCAGTCCGGTGCCGACCGCGGTGCCGCCCTGGGCCAGCTCACACACGGCCGGCAGGGCGCTGCGGATCGCCCGCTCGGCATAATCCAGCTGCGCAATGAACGCCGAGAGTTCCTGGCCGAAGGTGATCGGCGTTGCGTCCATCATGTGCGTACGGCCGGTCTTGACCAGCTTCATGTGGCGCGCCGACAACTCGGCCAGCCCGCCGGACAGTTCGCTGATCGCCGGCAGCAAATGTTGCTGCACCGCCTGCGCGGCCGCGATGTGCATGGCCGTTGGAAAGCAGTCGTTGGAGCTCTGGGAGCGGTTGACGTGGTCGTTGGGGTGCACTGGCGTCTTGCCGCCACGGGGGTTGCCGGCCAGTTCGTTGGCGCGCCCGGCGATCACTTCGTTGACGTTCATGTTGCTCTGGGTGCCGCTGCCGGTCTGCCAGACCACCAGCGGGAACTGGTCGTCGTGGCTGCCGTCGAGCACTTCGTCGGCGGCCTGTTCGATCAGTCGGGCGATGTCCGCGGGCAGGTCGCCGTTGCGGTCGTTGACCCGCGCCGCGGCTTTTTTGATCAGCGCCAGGGCATGCAATACCGCCAGCGGCATGCGCTCATTGCCGATGGCGAAGTTGATCAGCGAGCGTTGCGTCTGAGCGCCCCAGTAGGCTTCATCCGGGACTTCAACCTGGCCAAGGCTGTCGGTTTCGATACGGCTCATCGTGCACACTCCTGTAGGTCTGATTGCGCAGTTTAGGCCGTGATCGCCGGCCGTGGTTCCATCGGTCTGGATATTGACCATTCAACCCCTCTAAATCAGGCCCGACAAGGGTTGGGGTTGAGTGACACACTTTTTTAGGCGCAGAATGGACGCCCTTGGGGTTTTACCTCGCCTGCTAGAAAAGGAAACTCGATGACTCGTCTTCGTGCCATCTGTACCGCGGTTGCACTGGTTTGCGCCAGCGGCCCTGTTTTTGCCGATACCGCCAGCCATAACGCCAGTGCCGAAGCTTTCCTGACCCTGGCGCACGCTGACAAATTGGGCACCCCGGTGTACATGCAAGTGCAGCAAATGTTCGCTCAGCGCTTTGAACAGACCAAAGCCCCCGAGTCGAAGAAAGCCTTGCTGGAAACCTACCAAGCCAAAGCCAACGCAGCGCTGGACGCCGCCATTGGCTGGAACAAGCTCAAGCCTGACATGGTCAAGCTCTACACCACCAACTTCAGCGAATCCGAGCTGAAAGACCTGGTTGCGTTCTATCAGTCGCCACTGGGCAAGAAAGTCCTGGAGAAAATGCCGCAGCTGACCCAGCAATCGGCCCAGATGACCCAAGCCAAACTGGAAAGTGCGGTGCCTGTGGTCAACAAGCTGCTGGCTGACATGACCAACGAGCTGGATCCTAAAGCCAACGCTGCTGCACCTGCCGCAAAGAAAAAGCCTTAAGCGGAGCCCGGTATGACCATGCAACAACGCATCGAATCGACACTGGGCCTGTTACAGCCCGAGCACCTGCAGGTGCTGGATGAAAGCCATATGCACAGTCGTGGGTTGCAGACCCATTACAAGGCGGTGATCGTCAGCCAGCAGTTCGAAGGGCTTAACCGCGTCAAGCGTCACCAGAAGGTCTACGGCACGCTCGGCGAACTGATGGGCGAGTTCCATGCGTTGGCGCTGCATACCTACACGCCTGAGGAATGGGCACAGATCGACGCGGCTCCGGCCTCGCCGACCTGCGCTGGCGGCAGCAAGCATTAACCCTCGGTTTTTTGCTAGAATCCGCAACGCGCCGCTCACCCGGCGCGTTTTTTTTTGAATCCGGTTCACCCCTTACGAGGGTAGCCACCTGGAGAATCACCCATGACACAACAGATTGTCGTGGCGGCACTGTATAAGTTCGTCACCCTGGAAAACTACGTCGACCTGCGTGAGCCGCTGCTGCAGGCCATGGTCGACAACGGCATCAAAGGCACGCTGCTGATCGCCGAGGAAGGCATCAACGGCACCGTCTCCGGCACCCGCGAAGGCATTGACGGGCTGATGGCCTGGCTCAAGAACGACCCGCGCATGGACGACATCGACCACAAAGAGTCGTATTGCGACGAGCAGCCGTTCTATCGCACCAAAGTCAAACTCAAGAAAGAAATCGTCACCTTGGGCGTCGACGGCGTGGACCCGAACAAACAGGTCGGCACCTACGTCGATCCGCAAAACTGGAACGCGCTGATCAGCGATCCAGAGGTGCTGCTGATCGACACCCGCAACGACTACGAAGTCTCGATCGGCACCTTCGAAGGCGCCATCGACCCGGAGACCACCAGTTTTCGCGAATTCCCCGACTACATCAAAGCCCACTTCGACCCGGCCGTGCACAAGAAAGTCGCGATGTTCTGCACCGGCGGCATTCGCTGTGAAAAAGCTTCGAGCTACATGCTCAGCCAGGGCTTCGACGAGGTCTATCATCTCAAGGGCGGCATCCTGAAGTACCTCGAGGAAGTGCCGCAGGAAGAAACCAAGTGGCAGGGCGACTGCTTCGTATTCGACAACCGCGTGACCGTGCGTCATGACCTCAGCGAAGGTGACTACGATCAGTGCCATGCCTGCCGCACACCGGTGAGCGTCGAAGACCGCGCGTCCGAGCACTATGTGGCCGGCATCAGCTGCCCGCATTGCTGGGATACCCTGAGCGAGAAGACCCGTCGCAGCGCCACCGATCGGCAGAAGCAGATCGAACTGGCCAAGGCGCGCAACATGCCTCACCCGATCGGCTACAACTACAAGCAAACACCTTCCGAGGCTTGAATCATGTCTGCTCGCCGCCTGCTCTATGTGATGGACCCGATGTGTTCCTGGTGCTGGGGTTTTGCTCCGGTGGCCACTGCGCTGGTCGAGCAGGCGCAGGCGGCGGGGGTGGATGTGCATCTGGTGGTGGGCGGTTTGCGTACCGGCAGCGGCTCGGCGCTGGAGCCGACCACCCGGCGCTATATCCTTGAGCATTGGCAAGCGGTCACCGAGGCCACGGGCCAACCGTTCAAGACCGAAGGCGCGTTGCCCGAGGGTTTTGTCTACGACACAGAGCCGGCCTGCCGCGCGCTGGTCACCGCGCGCAGCCTGGCGCCGGATTGCGCGTGGAAACTGCTGGGCCTGATCCAGCGTGCGTTTTACGCCGAAGGTCGTGACGTCACCCACGCCAGTGTGCTGGTGGAGCTGGCAGAGCAGGCCGGGGTGCCGCGTATCGAGTTCGCGGCGGCGTACGACCGCGCCGACATGCATGTCGCGACCGCCGCCGATTTCACCTGGGTACAAGATCTGGGCATTGCCGGTTTTCCGACGCTGCTGGCCGAGCGTGACGGGCAACTGGCCTTGCTGACCAATGGCTATCAGCCCCTGAACGTATTGTCTCCGCTGCTCGGCCGCTGGCTGGAGCGTGCTGCCTGTGCATGATCTGCCTGATGATGCACCTGTTCCCAAGCGTGTCGATCGTCTGAGCTGGGCGGAAATCCGTCGCCTGGCACTGCAACACAAGAAAGCCCTGTGGATCGCCAATGGCGTGGCCGTACTGGCGACGTTGTGCAGCGTGCCGATTCCTTTGCTCCTGCCGTTGCTGGTGGACGAAGTGCTGCTCGGCCATGGCGACTCCGCCCTCAAAGTCATGAATCATGCGCTGCCACAAGGCTGGCAGAAAGCGGCGGGCTACATTGGCCTGATGCTGCTGGTGACCCTGTCGCTGCGCTGCGGTGCCCTGTTGTTCAACGTGGTGCAGGCCAAGCTGTTCGCGGCACTGGCCAAAGACATCGTGTACCGCATTCGCATCCGCCTGATCGAGCGGCTCAAGCGCATCTCGCTGGGCGAATACGAAAGCCTGGGCAGCGGCACGGTCACCACGCACCTGGTGACCGACCTCGATACCCTGGACAAATTCGTCGGTGAAACCCTCAGCCGTTTTCTGGTGGCCATGCTGACCCTGGTCGGCACCGCGAGCATCCTGATCTGGATGCACTGGAAGCTGGCGCTGCTGATCATGCTGTTCAACCCGCTGGTGATCTACGCCACGGTGCTGTTGGGCAAGCGGGTCAAGCACCTGAAGAAACTCGAGAACGACAGCACTTCGCGCTTTACCCAGGCGTTGACCGAAACCCTCGATGCCATCCAGGAAGTGCGGGCCGGCAACCGCCAGGGCTTCTTCCTCGGGCGGCTCGGCCAGCGCGCGCGGGAGGTACGCGATTACGCCGTGACGTCGCAGTGGAAAACCGATGCTTCCAACCGGGCCAGCGGCTTGCTGTTCCAGTTCGGCATCGATATTTTTCGCGCCGCCGCCATGCTCACGGTGTTGTTCTCCGACCTGTCCATCGGCCAGATGCTCGCGGTGTTCAGCTACCTGTGGTTCATGATCGGTCCGGTGGAACAACTGCTTAACCTGCAATACGCCTACTACGCCGCCGGTGGCGCGCTGTCGCGGATCAATGAGCTGCTGGCGCGGGCCGATGAGCCGGAGTATCCGGGCGGGGTCGACCCGTTCATTGGTCGCGACACCGTGGGCATCGAAGTTCAGGGGTTGAGTTTCGGCTACGGTGACGAGCTGGTGTTGGACCAGATGAACCTGTCGATCGCTCCCGGTGAAAAAGTCGCGATCGTCGGTGCCAGCGGTGGCGGTAAAAGTACGCTGGTGCAGTTGCTGTTGGGCTTGTACACGCCGTTGGCCGGGACGATTCGCTTTGGCGGTTCGACGCAGCAAGACATCGGCCTGGAAACGGTCCGGGAAAACGTCGCCGTGGTCCTGCAGCACCCGGCGCTGTTCAACGACACCGTTCGCGCCAACCTGACCATGGGCCGCGAACGCAGTGAAGAGGCCTGTTGGCAGGCGCTGGAAATCGCGCAGTTGCACGCAACGATCCGCGAATTGCCCAATGGCCTCGACAGCATCGTCGGTCGTTCCGGGGTGCGCTTGTCCGGCGGCCAACGTCAAAGGCTGGCGATCGCGCGGATGGTCCTGGCCGAACCGAAGGTGGTGATTCTCGACGAAGCCACCTCGGCCCTGGACGCGGCCACCGAATACAATCTTCACCAGGCACTGGCGCGGTTCCTGAGCCAGCGCACCACGCTGATCATTGCTCACCGCCTGTCCGCGGTAAAACAGGCCGATCGGGTACTGGTGTTCGACGGCGGGCAGATTGCCGAGGATGGCGATCATCAGCAACTGATTGCCGAGGGTGGTTTATACGCCAAGCTTTATGGGCATTTGCAGCAGCACTGATTTTTTACATGGCACTTGCTGGCGCCGACAGGTTCTTACTTGCAGGGACTTGGAACGCACCCTAGTCTAGGGTAGCGATTTCGTCCGGACGACGATCAGCAGTGCTTAAGCAAGGGACCTCATGAATCAAACGCGGACTCTCGGAACGCCACGGTTGTTGGGCATCGTATGGCCCTTCATTGCCGTTGTGTTGTTTCAGGCGATGCTGGGCGGCGTTAGCCTGTACGTGCTGTCGGCGGTGCGCGGCTATGTGGCCGGCGAAAGCCTTTGGTCCAAGGGCCAGAAAGACGCCATCTATTACCTCAATCTCTACGCGGACAGCCGCGACGAAGTCATCTTTCGCAAATACCAGAATGCCATCGCCGTACCCCAGGGCGGGCATGAATTGCGCGTGGCGCTGGACCGGCAACCGCCGAACATCGAGGCGGCACGACTGGCAATCCTCAAGGGTGGCAATCACCCGGACGACGTATCCAGCCTGATCTGGTTGTATCTGAATTTCCGTCACTTCACTTACCTGGAAAAAGCCATCGACCTCTGGACCGTGGGTGACGGGTATCTGGTCAAGCTCGATGACGTTGCCCGGGAGATGCACCAGCACATCGCTACCAGCCGGGCTTCCAATGCGGATGTTCAGCGCTGGAAGGCACAGATTTTCGCGATCAACGATGAGGTCACACCCGCAGCGAAGGCCTTCAGCGATGCACTGGGTGAGGGGTCGCGGGTCATTCTCCGGCTGCTGCTGGTGACCAACCTCGCCACCGCCCTGGGCCTGATTGCCCTGGCGTTGATGCGCACGCACAAACTGCTTAAACAACGCCACGCGTTCGCTGATGCCCTGCAACTGGAAAAGGACCGGGCGCAGATCACCCTGCAATCGATCGGCGATGGAGTCATCACCACCGACGTGACAGGCGCCATTGCCTACA
Source organism: Pseudomonas sp. 14P_8.1_Bac3 (assembly GCF_025466085.1). Classification (GTDB taxonomy): domain Bacteria; phylum Pseudomonadota; class Gammaproteobacteria; order Pseudomonadales; family Pseudomonadaceae; genus Aquipseudomonas. Next base: position 12,891 of record NZ_JANLOD010000073.1, on the reverse strand, counting down.
TGAACCCGGCGGCCGAGGCGTTGACCCACTGGAAAGCCGAACAAGCGGCCGGTTTGCCTTTGGCAGCGCTGTTCAATCTGCTGGACGAAAACGCCCAGACGGAAGGGTTTACCCTGATCGAACATATCCTGAGCGGCCAACTCACCGGTGGCAGCGAGCATTCCAAACTGATTCAACGCCTGGACGGCAGCACGGTCTCGGTCACGCTTGTGGGTGCGCCGATCCGCAACGCCGGCAAGGTCAGCGGCACCGTGCTGGTCCTGCACGACATGACCCAGGAGCGGCAATACATCGCCAATCTGTCCTGGCAGGCGACCCACGACGCCCTCACCGGTCTCGCCAATCGCCGCGAATTCGAATACCGCCTGGAACAGGTGCTGCATAACCTGACGCGGCAGCCGGGGCGCCATGCGCTGATGTTCCTCGACCTGGATCAGTTCAAGCTGGTCAATGACACCTGTGGCCACGCCGCGGGGGACGAGTTGCTCAGGCATATTTGCGCGTTGCTGCAATCGGGTCTGCGCGAGGGCGACACCCTGGCACGGCTTGGCGGCGACGAGTTCGGCATCCTGCTGGAGAACTGTTCCCCGGAAGCCGCGGAAAAAATCGCCGAAGGCCTGCGCCAGACCGTACAGAACCTGCACTTCGTCTGGAAAGGCCGGCCATTCGTCACCACCGTGAGCATCGGCCTGGTGCACGTCACCCAACAGCCGACCACCCTCGAAACGTCGCTGCGTGCTGCCGACATGGCGTGCTACATGGCCAAGGAAAAAGGTCGAAACCGGGTTCAGGTCTATCACGCCGACGATTCGGAGCTGTCCCTGCGGTTCGGCGAGATGGCCTGGGTGCAGCGTTTGCACATGGCGCTGGAAGAAGACCGTTTCTGCCTGTACGCCCAGGAGATCGCGGCCCTGGGTCATGTCGAGAAGGGCGGCGGGCATATCGAAATCCTGCTGCGCCTGCATGACGAAGCCGGGCGCATGATTCTGCCCGACAGTTTTATTCCCGCCGCGGAACGTTACGGTTTGATGACGTCCCTCGATCGTTGGGTCGTGGAGAACGTATTCAAAATCATTGCCCAATGCATCACCGAGAAACGCAAAGGGCCGCTGGCCATGTGTGCGATTAATCTGTCAGGCACGACCATCGGCGATGAGGCATTCCTCGACTTCCTCCGCGAACAGTTCGTAACATATTCGATACCGCCTGAAATGATTTGTTTTGAAATCACTGAAACCAGCGCAATTTCAAATTTGGGCAGCGCAATCAGATTTATTAATGAGCTCAAAGGCTTAGGCTGCCATTTTTCGCTGGACGACTTTTGCGCCGGAATGTCCTCATTCGCGTACTTGAAACATTTGCCTGTAGACTTCTTGAAGATCGACGGGAGTTTCGTAAAGGATATGCTGGACGACCCAATTAACCGCGCCATGGTCGAGGTGATCAATCACATCGGCCATGTCATGGGTAAGCGTACGATTGCAGAGTTTGTTGAAACGCCTCAGATCGAGCAGGCATTGCTGGAGATTGGGGTGGATTACGCTCAAGGGTATGTTATTGAGCGCCCGCATCTGTTTACCTGTGATAGCTTGCAAAGTCGTCCTGCCAGGCCTCAACCCTTGCTGTTCAAGGCGCCTGGCACGTTCCGTTGAAATCTCTTGCTGATCCTTACAATCACAATCAAAAGGAACCCGACAGTGATCGACTCATTCAACCGAACCGGACCCCTCATGGAAGCTGCGAGTTACCCCGCCTGGGCTCAGAAACTGATCCAGGACTGCAGCGAGAGTAAACGCCGGGTAGTCGAACATGAACTGTACAGGCGCATGCGAGATAACAAGCTCAGCGCCAGGACCATGCGTCAGTACCTCATTGGTGGCTGGCCGGTGGTCGAACAGTTCGCGTTGTATATGGCACAGAACCTGACCAAGACCCGTTTTGCCCGCCATCCCGGCGAGGACATGGCGCGGCGCTGGTTGATGCGCAACATTCGTGTGGAGCTGAACCACGCCGATTACTGGGTGCACTGGAGTCGCGCACACGGTGTCAGCCTGGAAGATCTGCAGGCGCAACAGGTGCCCCCTGAACTTCATGCGTTGAGCCACTGGTGCTGGCACACCAGTTCGGCGGATTCGCTGATCGTCGCCATCGCCGCCACCAACTACGCCATTGAAGGCGCGACCGGGGAATGGTCCGCGGTGGTCTGCTCCACGGGGGTCTACGCGGCCGCGTTCCCCGAGGAAGATCGCAAGCGCGCCATGAAGTGGCTGAAGATGCACGCCCAGTACGACGACGCCCACCCGTGGGAAGCGTTGGAAATCATCTGCACGCTGGCCGGGATGAACCCGAGCAAGGCTCTGCAGACAGAGTTGCGCCAGGCGGTGTGCAAAAGCTACGACTACATGTTCCTGTTCCTGGAACGCTGCATGCAACTTGAACATGCGGAGAAGACCCTGGTAGCCCGCGAGCGGATGGCGCTGGCTGAAAGCTGATTGGCTGCTGTACACCATCCATGAAAAAGCCCGCCCCTCTCGCTGAAACGCTAGAGGGGCGGGCTTTTTTGTTGCGGCTTCGGTCAGGTGCTGATTTTCAGCCCGATCAGGCCGACGATGATCAGCGCGACGCTGGCGAGCCTGAACAGCGCCATGGATTCACCAAACAGGATGATCCCGGCGATCACCGTGCCGACGGCGCCCACGCCTGTCCAGATCGCATAGGCGGTGCCGAGTGGCAACTCCTTCATGGCCAGGCCCAGCAGACCCAGGCTGATGGCCATGGCGGCAACGGTCAGAGCGGTGGGGAGAGGGCGACTGAAACCATCGGTGTACTTCAGTCCGACAGCCCAACCCACTTCAAACAGACCGGCGAAAAACAGAATGATCCAGGACATGGAAGACCTCCATCGATTGACGGGGTCGTCCCCAGAATAATGACTCGATCGAGCCGCGAGGTCGTCCTCGCGTTGCGCAATAGAGTGCCCATCATCAAGCCGGGGATCAAGTTGGAGGTCAGTCAGCCGCCTGTTGCGCCGCCGCTTCCCGATCGGCCTTTTCGCTCATCCGCCGGAAATACGTCGATAGCAGTGCCCCGGAAATGTTGTGCCAGACGCTGAACAATGCGCTGGGCACCGCGGCCAGTGGCGAGAAATGCGCGCTGGCCAGCGCAGCACCCAGCCCGGAATTCTGCATGCCGACTTCCAGCGCCAGGGATTTGCGCTGGGCCAGCGGCAACTTGAACAGGCGGCCGGTGAAGTAGCCCAGCAGGTAGCCGAAGCTGTTGTGCAGCATCACCACGGCCATGATCAGCAGGCCGGATTCGGCGATTTTCGCCTGGCTGGCGGCAACGACCGCCGTGACGATGATCACGATGCTGACCACCGACACCAGCGGCAACACATCTACCGCGTGGCGCACCCGGTCACCGAGCAGGCGCTGGGCGACCACGCCAAGGATGATCGGCAACAGCACCACTTGCAGGATCGACCAGAACAGCTCCATGAACGATACCGGCAGCCAGGCTGAGGCCAGCAACCAGATCAGCGCCGGGGTCAGCAGCGGAGCGAGGAGGGTGGTGACGGCGGCGATGGCCACCGATAACGCCAGATCCCCGCGCGCTAGCCAGGTCATCACGTTCGAGGAAGTGCCGCTTGGGCAGCAGCCGACCAGAATCACGCCAACGGCAATCTCCGGCGGCAAGTGGAACGCCTGGCAGAGCAACCACGCCACGCCGGGCATGATCACGAAATGTGCAACAACGCCGAGGGCCACACGCCACGGATGGCGCGCCACTTCGGCGAAGTCCTCAAGTTTGAGGGTCAGGCCCATGCCGAACATCACCAGCCCCAGCAGCGGGACGATGGCGCCTTTGAGGCCGATGAACCACGCCGGTTGCAGAAAGGCCACGACGGCGAAAATCAGGACCCAGTAAGCGAAGGTGTTGCCGACGAAGCGGCTTAATGCTGCCAGTGCGCGCATGGTCTGATCCTTATTATTCGTTTTTGGTTACACCGCAAATCCCTTGTGGGAGCGGGCTTGCTCGCGAAAGCGGAGCGTCAGTCAATACATGTGTCGACTGGCACTCCGCTTTCGCGAGCAAGCCCGCTCCCACTGAAGATCAACTGCGTTTAGATCCCCTGCGGCATCTCTTCCCCACCCAACGCTTCAACCAGCGCCGGCAGGTAATCACCGAAGGTCAGCATCATCAGGGTAAAGCTCGCGTCCAACTGGCCGAGGGCTTCTTCGCCACCGTCCTGTTCCGCCTGGTCTTGCAACAGGTCTTCGAACTTCAGGCGCTTGACCACCATTTTGTCGTCGAGGACGAAAGACAGTTTGTCCTGCCACGCCAGCGACAGCTGAGTGACCACTTTGCCGGTGCTCAGGTGCAGCTGGATTTCTTCGCTGGTCAGGTCCTGACGCTTGCAGCGCACGATGCCGCCGTCTTCGTGGGTGTCGCGCAGTTCGCACTCGTCCAGGACGAAGAAATCGTCCGCGGCCTTCTGAGTAGTGACCCACTCGGTCATGGTGGCAGTCGGGGACATTTTCACGGTCAGCGGACGTACCGGCAGGGTGCCGATGACTTCACGCAAGGTGGAGAGCAGGTCTTCGGCACGCTTCGGGCTGGCCGAGTTGACCAGGATCAGCCCCTGTTTCGGAGCGATTGCAGCGAAGGTCGACGAACGACGGATAAAGGCGCGAGGCAGGAAGGCCTGGACGATCTCATCCTTGATCTGGTCGCGTTCCTTTTTGTAGACCTTGCGCATTTGTTCGGCTTCGATCTCTTCGACCTTTTCCTTCACCGCGTCACGCACGACGCTGCCCGGCAGAATGCGCTCTTCCTTGCGGGCGGAAATCAGCAGGAAGTCGCCGCTGACATGCACCAGAGGCGCATCGTCGCCTTTGCCGAATGGCGCGACGAAACCGTAGGTGGTCAACTCCTGGCTTGCACAGGGACGCGCCAGTTTGGTGGCCAGTGCAGTTTCCAACGCCTCGGCATCAAAAGGCAGATCTTGGGTCAGGCGATAGATAAGCAGGTTTTTGAACCACATGGGGCGAGTCTCTCCTTTATACAAAGTGGGGCATTATTCTCTTCGTGGCGCCATAGGCCAACCCTTCTCTAAGCCTTTGGAAGGCCTGAAAAAATTATTTAAAAAAGTGCTTGCCAGAGGGGAGGTCGCTCCGTAGAATGCGCGCCACACCGAAAGTGAAGGGTGATTAGCTCAGCTGGGAGAGCGTCTGCCTTACAAGCAGAATGTCGGCGGTTCGATCCCGTCATCACCCACCATTCGCTTCCAGTGTTACGCGCAGCGGTAGTTCAGTCGGTTAGAATACCGGCCTGTCACGCCGGGGGTCGCGGGTTCGAGTCCCGTCCGCTGCGCCATATTCGGTCACCTGGAACGCTGAACGCCAGGTCACCACGGAAAAGCCCGCTAACGCGGGCTTTTTTCTGCCTGAAGTTCTTGCAGGTGTATCGTTTCACTGGTTTTCAGATTTTTTGAATTATTTTTCAATTAAATCAACATGTTATGAAAATCTGTGGCACAATGCGCCCCGCAACGAAGGTAAAGGGTGATTAGCTCAGCTGGGAGAGCGTCTGCCTTACAAGCAGAATGTCGGCGGTTCGATCCCGTCATCACCCACCACTTGCTTTCAACGCTACGCGCAGCGGTAGTTCAGTCGGTTAGAATACCGGCCTGTCACGCCGGGGGTCGCGGGTTCGAGTCCCGTCCGCTGCGCCATATTCGGTCACCTGGAACACTGAACGCCAGGTCATCACGGAAAAAGCCCGCTCATTGAGCGGGCTTTTTGCTGTCTGGGGTTTAACACGCAGATGGCGCCATCTCCTGTGGGGGCGAGCCTGCTCGCGATGGGCTGCCAGACAGCACGGGCATTCAGGCTGCCCCGTTCGAATCCATCGCGAGCAGGTTCGCTCCCACAGTGGTTTCGCGGTACCTGAGGCGCGATTACTGCCTGGCGTTCTGGCTGTGTCGATAATCGCTGACCGCTTCGTACACGGCCTTGCGTAACCGATTGATCCCGCCAATCGGTCGATGCGCCTCCAGGCCGAACCACGGGTTGAACGACAGGTTGTCGCATTGCAGATTCAGCGCCGGGGTGTCGAAATCCTGAGGGGGCAGGGTGATCCGGGCCACGGTTTCGAAGGGGGCATCCTGCTCGCGCCATTCGATGCTGGTGTCTTCGATCGGCATGAACCTGTTCGCATCCTGACGCTGGATCTGCAGGGCAAAACACGCCGGCACCCGGTCCGTGGACAGCTGCTGGGTCAGGGCGCTGCGCAGGAAGTTCGGCAGGTCGTGGTTCTGTCGGGGCAGGGTGTAGGCCGGGCAGTTGTCCGGATCAGGCATCACTCTGAACTTGGCGTTGGTTTCGCCGAATTTGTACGGTGACACCGAAAAATAAGTGGTCTGCGTCGGGCTGTCCGGCGGCGGCGACAGTGTCGCGAGGGCGATGAACAGATGTCGGACCTGCCAGCTCCGGGGATCCCAGCCCGGAAAAAACGCCATGACCTTTTTTCCATCCGCCTGCGCCGCGACATTCTGACGGTACTCGGCGACGTTGCTGACGAAAAAGTTCGGATGGCTGAACATCACGAAGTCCTGCTCGTGCTGCCCTTCGCGGTCGCCGAGCAACTGTTTGCCCGGCACATCGAGCAGTTTGATCGCCATACCGCGGGCATCACGCATGCTGTCGAACTGCGGATACGCGTTGCCGTTGGACAGGCGCAGGGTGGCCTGCCAGCGTTTGCCCGGTTCACTGAAGACACCTTGGCGCAAGTCCTGCGCGAGTTCCGGCAACACCTGCACTTCGGCCTTCACGCAGCCATGGGCCTTGGCGTGGGCATCGCGCAGGTAGCGGGTGCTTTCGCGGTGCTGATCGACAATGCGCACCGCGGTCTGGATCACGTCTTGGGTCATGGCGGCTTCGCCGTCCGGGATCTGCTCCAGCGCCGAGACCGGGCCGCGGTGTTGCCAGGCAAACCACGCCGTGGCCAGCGCCCAGCCGAGCAGGCCGATACCCAGCAGAATCAGCAGGGTCTTGCCGAGCAGGCGACCCAGCCACAGCCAGAACCGGGCCAGCATCGGTAAATCCTTTTTGAAGGTGGTCATGATCATGGCAGTTGTTTCTCCAGCGGGCCGCCCAGCACTTTCAGGTATTCCAGCAACGCCCAGCGCTCCTCGGGTTGCAGCAGCCGGCCGATGACCCCGTTGCCGCGCTCACCGGCACGGAATTCATGGCCACTGTTGTGGTTGCCGGTAATGCGTGTATCGAACAGGAAACCGTTACTGAAGGCTTCGGTGCGGTAGCCCAGGTGCCGCGGGTCGTATTCGAACGTGCCTTTGTAGAAGGTGGTCGCGCGTTCATCCTGAGGCGAAAGCAACTGAAAGATGCTCGGCACCGAGCCGTTGTGCAGGAAGGGCGCCGTTGCCCATACGCCCGCCAGCGGCCGGGCTTTATAGGCGACTTTTTCCCGTACGCCGATCGGCAGGCCGAAGCCATCCATCTGCGGTTTCTCCGCCGTGGTCACCTTGGCCTCACGGTAAGCGCGGTTCTCGACGAATGCGGTGACGTAGGCCAGACCCTTGGCCACCGACAGCTGGCTCAGATCCAGCGGTTCAGTGGGTTCCGGGTGCAGCTTCACCTCCATTTGCTTCAACTCCGCCGGGTCCCATTGCAGGGCGGTCAAATCGAAACGGTGGTTGGCGATGTTGTTCGCTGCCGTCGGGTCGGTGCCGATGACGTCTACGGGCAGCATGTGCAGATGCTGAACCCAGCGCTCGCCTTCCTGGGTGACGCGCGGCACATGGCAACCGGCGCAGTTTTCGGCGAACAGCGCGCGACCCTTGGCTGCCAGCGGTTTATCGACAGCGCCCAACAGATCTTCTGGCCAGGCCGGGGGTTTGAGTCGCTGCAGGGTCTCCTCGATGAGATGCAGATCGCGCACCCGGACGCTTGAGGGGTAGCGATCTTCTCCCCTGAGTGGCTGCCCGTTGCTGTCGAAGAAGTTAAGCGTGGCCCCCACACCCAGAGCTTCGCCGATATTGCGCGCCATCGGCTGCTGCGCCGAGCCGTTCCACTGCACCCAGTCGAAGGTCCACATGTCCCACAGTTGCGGATAGTCGACCGGCGCGTTGGCGACCCGGTAGTTGGCCGGTGAAATGGCGTCGCCGAAACTGGCGTTGGCGATACGCCCGAACGCATCCGTACGGCCAGGGCCTTCCTCGGTCGGGTAGAGCCCGCGGTGAGTGTCAATCCAGGCGACTTTCAGGAAGGTATCGAGGGATGCCTTGAAGTTTTTGCGCAGTTGTTCATTTCGGGCGTCGTAGTCCTGGCCCAGCACGTTGCGGGCGAAGCGTTCGAATTTCCAGGGGTTGTAGTAAGTCGACGCGAGACTGGCGACCAGTGCCTGTCCGAAACTGCCACCGCGCAATGTAGGAACACTGGACGGCAAGACATGCTGCGCCGAACCACCATCGATACGGATCGCCTGGCCGTTGAAGCGCAACTCGCCGGTGTGGCAGGCGGCGCAGGTGATGTCCAGGAACTGGTCCGGGCTGCCGGGGTTTTGATGCCGGGCGAAACCTACCGGCAGGTTGCCCGGATTGTCTGGCGTGGCTTTCTGACCCGGATCGACCAGGAAACCGAAGCGCGCCAGGTATTCCGGAGCGGCAAATCGCTGCTGCGAAAAAGGCAGCTCGAGCGCATTGAACCAGTCGTAGCGCAAGCCTTTGACTTGCGTGCCCTGGGGCGTGAAGTAGTAGGTCTGGCGGTCAGCCGAGCTCCATTGTTCCAGGTAATGCACCTGTTTTGCAGGAGTCCACGGCGGCAGCTTCGGATTGGCGACGTAGTACAGAACCACTGCCAGGGCCACGCCCAGCAGCGCAATGATCAGAACCAGCAAGCGATAAAAGAGGCGCAAGATAAACATCCTTGTCGATTTGTCGCTCTCTTATGCCTGAGCCGCAAACGTGCGGCAAGTGGCCATTACGCCAGAGTGTGTGGGATGGGTCAGCTGTGTCCGTGGGGCGAAGATGACAGAAGCTTCATCAGCCGATTCCGGAAATGCGTTACAACACCTGAACTTATCGGAGGTTTCCTGCTCTCATGCCGGTAGCCATTGGTCGTGGCCGCCTGATAAGCTCGCGGCTTTACTCGATTGCCCTTTAGGCGCATGAACAAGGAAATAGCATGAAACAGCATCGGTTGGCGGCGGCGGTGGCCCTGGTTAGCCTGGTACTTGCGGGTTGTGACTCGCAGACCAGCGTAGAGCTGAAAACCCCGGCGCAAAAAGCTTCCTACGGGATTGGCCTGAACATGGGCAAGAGCCTCGCCCAAGAAGGCATGGATGACCTGGACTCCAAAGCCGTAGCCCAAGGCATCGAAGATGCCGTCGGCAAGAAAGAACAGAAGCTGAAAGACGAAGAACTGGTCGAAGCCTTCGCCGCACTGCAAAAGCGTGCTGAAGAACGCATGGCCAAAATGAGTGAAGAGTCGGCAGCCGCTGGCAAGAAATTCCTCGAAGACAATGCCAAGAAAGCCGGTGTCACCACCACTGCTTCTGGCCTGCAGTATGAAGTAGTCAAGAAAGCCGACGGCCCACAGCCCAAGCCGACTGACGTAGTGACTGTTCACTACACCGGTAAGCTGACCAACGGTACCGTGTTCGACAGCTCCGTCGAGCGCGGCAGCCCGATCGATCTGCCGGTCAGCGGTGTGATCCCGGGTTGGGTCGAAGGCCTGCAATTGATGCATGTTGGCGAGAAGTACAAACTGTACATCCCTAGCGAACTGGCTTACGGCGCACAAAGCCCAAGCCCGGCGATTCCAGCCAACTCGGTGCTGGTATTCGACCTGGAACTGCTGGCCATCAAGGATCCAGCCAAGCAAGACGACGCCGCGAAGTAATCAGCGTCCGGTCTGCCAACAACGCCTCGCTTATGCGGGGCGTTGTTGCATCTGGGGTTCAGTGCGGGTAAACAAAGCGAACGGATGTTGCAGGATGCAGTCATAGCATTGAAGACGCCTCGCTAGCCGCGCATGAGCGCCAAGTCAATGAAATCTTGGGTTTTTTTATGTGAGTAAAAAACGCCCGATCTGAGTCTGGCCCTTATGAAACGGGGCTTTCAGCTGTGAAATGCGGCTCTGTTCACAAGGTTATCCACAATTTGTGTGGATAACATTTCAGCGGGAGGAATGATGAAAGCACCTTGGAATTTCGCTCGTTTCCTGCCGCTGGCTGGACGCCTGCTTGCCCGCGGCCGTTTGCCGACCCTGCTGTTTGCAGTGGCCAGCAAAGGTGCCAGCCAGGGAGCCCGTCTGGGCAAGATGAAAGACGATCTGCGTTTGTTGCAGGCATTGTGCCTGGCGTACTGGCGTGGCGAATACCGGGCCATCAGCCCGAAAGCGCTAGTCTCGGTGGTGGCCGGCCTGATGTATTTCCTGAGCCCCGTGGATGCGATTCCAGACTTCATCCCGGTATTCGGCATGCTCGATGACATTGCCGTGCTCGCCTGGCTGATGAAAGTCCTCGATGACGAGCTCAACGCATTCCGCGCCTGGCGCAAACGCCAATTGCCGGAGAAGCTGGCGGTGGTCGAGCGGCTGCCCGATACCCCGGAACAACTTCAACTTCAGGGGCCGAAAAAAACCTGAGCCATTCAGGATCCTCCCTATATTCATACCCCCGCGACCTTGGCCGCTGTTAGGATTACACTTCTAGGGAAAAGCGCCGACTCGCTAAGTGTCGTTGTCCTACGGGGAAGTCATGGATATTCAGATAATCACACGCGAAGGCGAGCCCGAATATGCGGTTCTGCCGTGGGCTCAGTATCAGGCTCTACTGAAAGCAGCAGGTATCGATCCATCACCCCCGCGAGAGGCCACAGTGCGTCACGCGGCAGCGCCAGGCCAGATTCTTCCAGGCCTGGATCAACTACGCAGTTTGCGCGAAGGAAAGGGCATCGCCATTGAGGCGCTCGCCCGCACGGTAGGCATCAGCCCGTCTTATCTGGCCTTGATCGAAAGTGGCGAGCGTCAACCCGACGCTGCGATTCGCCGCAGCCTGGCCTGGGAATTGACGGTGCCAGGATGGAGGGATGAATCGTGAGCGTACGCATCAGTCGTCAACATTGGGACGGGTTGCTGGGCGAGCTGGATCAGGCACGCCGCCAGCGACATTTGCTGACCTACCGTGCGTTGCTGGAGCGACTGCAACTGCCGACGCCGGCCATGCAAACCTTGACCGCCGCGCTTGAGCATTTGGCCGCGCTGGACGCCAAAGCCGAACAGCCGTTGCGCAGTTCGCTGGTGATCAGCCAGGGCGCCAGTCGCCTGCCACGCACCGGCTTCTTCGAATGTGTCGAGCGTCTGGGGCGATTTTCCGGACCATCCGACGGTGTCGCCGCCGCATCCTGGCATGCCTCGGAAGTGGTGCGCGTGTTCGAGTACGAATACCCCGAATCGGCCGAGGCCTGAATGTTTTTGCGGCTCAAGGCGCGGGCCGGCTACTGGCTGGCCCGTCGGCTGTTTCATTGGTCGTGGTTTGTGCGCCAGCCCCGTGGCTGGCATTGGCTTGAAGGCCAGTTCGCGCGCATGGCCAATCTGGGGGACATCGACGCTCAAAGCTTCTATGGCCACATCCTGACCTTTCGCGGCGTTGGCCTCGGGGCTCGTGAGGAAGGTGTCCGGTTGCTGCGCCTGGCGGCTCTGGCAGGCGATGGCAAAGCAGCGTATCAGGTGGGGGTGATCAGTCTGGCGGGAACGCCGAGTAAGGCGCCGGATCCGGCTGAAGCGGCTCGGTTTTGGGCGATCGCTGCGAAGGCGGGGCATCCGTTGGCTGAGATCAAGCTGAAAGAGCTGTCCACTGACGGCCCCGCCTGATACCTCCGCGATCGTCCCATCAACCAACGTGGCGTGTGGGAAACCTGACGCCACGTTTGCATTTCTGCCGGTCCGCGGTTCGGCGATCGGTGTTTAGAGACATGCCCTACAGTCATATCCTACTTTCCTGACTCCATTCTCGATTAATCCCCAGCAGAGTTTCGCGCACCCTTTTTTGCGCGAGAGCTTGCTCATGATCGACCCGATTTTTCAGCTCACTTCGCGCCTTGCGGTGCGTTGATGGACTCCATCGAACGCATCGAGCAGCAGCTCGACGGTTTCCAAGACACGCTGCGTTTATATCGAGAGCAACTTCAGGGCTTTTTGAACCGCAGCACCAACACGGTCAGCCACGCGCTGGACATGCCCTCGCTGATGGGCATGGAGCGGCAGATCAAACTGGGTGATATCACCACGTCGGTGAGCAGTGACGATGACACCTTTTTCTCCAGTGTTGCGCAGTGTCCGAAGAGCGGAATTCTGCAGATCGAGAGCAAGTTCGAGTCGGTCCATGACATTCCCCTGGGAAATATTCAGGTTGATGTGATCGCTGTTGATGGAGGCGAAAAGACCCGCGTCTTGCTCGATCAACACGGTAAAGGCCAGTTCAAGGGCACGCCGGGCAAGTTTTATCGCCTTCATGTGCAGAGTGAGGTGACCCCGGAGCAGGTGAGTGCGCTCTTCGCTTCCTACGACGATCTGACCGAACAACTTCAAGCCTGGCTGCGCAGCGAGTGGCAAGGGTTCAAACCGCAGTGGTCGCAGTCGGCGTTCGCCGCGACGGGCAACGGCCTGCTTGCGGGAACCTGGACGGCGATCAGCGGCGTGTGGGGCCGGATCGAGCTGCTCTCGGACATCCTGCAAGACCCCGGACAATTTGCTGATCGCCTGGGCAGTGCTGCCGCGCAGCTGACCCAGCTCGCAACGACCGCGCCGCAGGCCATGGAAAAAGTCCAGCTGCTGGCCAGCGATGAAGCGGTACTGTGTTTGTTGATGC
>NZ_JANLOD010000076.1 GCF_025466085.1 Pseudomonas sp. 14P_8.1_Bac3 | reverse complement strand
CACAAGGGGATTTGTGCGTGCCGTCAGATTGCAGGCGCAGCCAACGCCGGCGGCGGGGCGAAGTCGAACGGCGCCAGGGCAAATCCGCTCTCGTCTACCTGCAACGCCCAGCCCTGGCGATCCCAATCTCCCAACACAATGCGTTTGGCCGCTTGTTCGCCAATCTGCAATTTGTGGATGGCCGGGCGGTGGGTGTGGCCATGGATCAGCGTTTTCACGCCATGGGCCTGCATGACCCGCGGCACTTCGTCGGGGGTGACGTCGACGATGTCATTGGCCTTCATCCGCGTTTGCGCACGGCTTTCACTGCGCAGTTTGCGCGCCAGTTTGTGCCGGGTGCGCAGGGGCAGGTGACGCAGGATGAACAGGGTGACCGGGTTGCGCAGGTAGCGACGCAGCTTCATGTAGGCTTCGTCGCGGGTGCAGAGGCTGTCGCCGTGCATCAGCAGCACCGGTTCGCCGTAGAATTGCACGACACTTGGGTCCTTCAGCAAGGTGCAACCGGCCTGTTTGCAGAAGGCCTGGCCGAGCATGAAGTCGCGATTGCCGTGCATCAGAAAAATCGCCGTGCCGCTGTCGCTGAGGTCGCGCAGGGCCTGGCAGATGGAACGCTGAAAGGGCGTCATGGCGTCGTCGCCAATCCACGCCTCGAAAAAGTCGCCAAGGATGTACAACGCACTCGCCGAGCGGGCGCGTCCGGCGAGCAAATTCAGAAACGCCCGGGTGATGTCCGGGCGCTCCTCTTCCAGATGCAAGTCTGAAATCAGCAGTATCACGCTTCGATGATCTCGGCTTTCTCGATGATCACGTCGTCTGCTGGCACGTCCTGGTGGCCGGATTTCATGGTGGTGGAAACGCCTTTGATCTTGTCGACAACGTCGGTGCCCGACACGACTTTAGCGAATACCGCGTAGCCCCAGCCCTGAGTGGTCTTGGCGCTGTGGTTCAGGAAGCTGTTGTCAGCGACGTTGATGAAGAACTGGGCGGAAGCCGAATGCGGCTCCATGGTGCGAGCCATGGCGACGGAGTACTTCTCGTTCGGCAAGCCGTTGTCGGCTTCGTTCTGGATGCTTGGGCGCTTGTCTTTCTTTTCTTTCATGCCTGGCTCGAAACCGCCGCCCTGGATCATGAAGTTACCGATGACGCGGTGGAAAACAGTGTTTTCGTAGTGACCGGCTTTAACGTACTCGATGAAGTTGGCCACGGTGATCGGGGCTTTTTCAGCGTTCAGTTCCAGGACGATGTCGCCATGGTTGGTGGTCAGTTTGACTTGGGTCATGATCGGTACTCTATCAATGAATTCGTGGGTTTCGGGGCTCAGCAGCCCGCAACCGGTCTGGTCTGTATCAACCAAGGTGCGCAGTTTAGCGTGCCGGGCGCGAATTTCGAGGCTGTTTTTCATTTGCATCCGATTAAATGCAGCCGTTTTCCGGCCTGCTCTGTCAGCGGCTTGACGGCATCGGCTATGATAGCGGCTTTGTTTTGTCAGGCTGTCTTCCGGCCGCGCACTTGTACGTTCAAGGATCCTATGAGCAAGCCCACTGTCGACCCTACCTCGAATTCCAAGACCGGCCCTGCCGTGCCGGTCAATTTCCTGCGCCCGATCATCCAGGCGGACCTGGACTCGGGTAAGCACACGCAGATCGTCACCCGTTTCCCGCCTGAGCCCAACGGCTACCTGCACATCGGTCACGCCAAGTCGATCTGTGTGAACTTCGGTCTGGCCCAGGAATTCGGCGGCGTCACGCACCTGCGTTTCGACGACACCAACCCGGCCAAGGAAGACCAGGAATACATCGACGCGATCGAAAGCGACGTCAAATGGCTGGGTTTCGAATGGTCTGGCGAAGTGCGCTACGCCTCGCAGTATTTCGACCAGCTGCACGACTGGGCCGTCGAGCTGATCAAGGCCGGCAAGGCCTATGTCGATGACCTGAGCCCGGAGCAGGCCAGGGAATACCGTGGCAGCCTGACCGAGCCAGGCAAGAACAGTCCGTTCCGTGATCGCTCCGTGGAAGAAAACCTCGACTGGTTCGCCCGCATGCGTGCCGGCGAATTCCCGGACGGCGCACGCGTGCTGCGGGCCAAGATCGACATGGCTTCGCCGAACATGAACCTGCGCGACCCGATCATGTACCGCATCCGTCACGCCCATCACCACCAGACCGGCGACAAGTGGTGCATCTACCCGAACTATGACTTCACCCACGGTCAGTCGGACGCCATCGAAGGCATCACCCACTCGATCTGCACCCTGGAATTCGAAAGCCACCGCCCGCTGTACGAGTGGTTCCTCGAGCACCTGCCGGTGCCGGCGCAGCCGCGCCAGTACGAGTTCAGCCGCCTGAACCTGAACTACACCATCACCAGCAAGCGCAAGCTCAAGCAACTGGTCGATGAAAAGCACGTGCATGGCTGGGATGACCCGCGCATGTCGACCCTGTCGGGCTTCCGTCGTCGCGGCTACACGCCGGCGTCGATCCGTAATTTCTGCGACATGGTCGGCACCAACCGTTCCGATGGCGTGGTCGACTTCGGCATGCTCGAATTCAGCATTCGTCAGGATCTGGACCAGAACGCCCCGCGCGCCATGTGCGTGCTGCGACCGCTGAAGGTCGTGATCACCAACTACCCGGAAGACCAGGTCGATCATCTCGAGCTGCCGCGTCATCCGCAGAAAGAAGAACTGGGCGTGCGCAAGCTGCCGTTCTCCCGTGAAATCTACATCGACCGCGATGACTTCATGGAAGAGCCACCAAAAGGCTACAAGCGCCTGGAACCGAACGGCGAAGTGCGCCTGCGCGGCAGCTACGTGATCCGTGCCGACGAAGCGATCAAGGACGCCGACGGCAACATCGTCGAACTGCGTTGCTCGTACGACCCGGACACCCTGGGCAAGAACCCGGAAGGGCGCAAGGTCAAGGGCGTGATCCACTGGGTGCCGGCCGCCGCCAGCATCGAGTGCGAAGTGCGTCTGTACGACCGTCTGTTCCGCTCGCCGAACCCTGAGAAGGCCGAAGACAGCGCCAGTTTCCTGGACAACATCAACCCTGACTCGCTGCAAGTGCTCACCGGTTGTCGTGCCGAGCCGTCGCTGGGCAATGCACAGCCGGAAGACCGTTTCCAGTTCGAGCGCGAAGGTTACTTCTGCGCGGATATCAAGGACTCGAAACCGGGGGCTCCGGTGTTCAACCGTACCGTGACCTTGCGTGATTCGTGGGGCCAGTGATTCAAGGATACTGACGTGCTTTCTATCTACAACACGCTCACCAAGAGCAAAGAAGTCTTCAAGCCGCTGGATGGCAATAATGTGCGCATGTACGTCTGCGGGATGACCGTGTACGACTATTGCCACATTGGCCACGGGCGCAGCATGGTCGCGTTCGACCTGGTGACCCGCTGGTTGCGGTTCAGCGGTTACAACCTGACCTACGTGCGCAATATCACCGACATCGAAGACAAGATCATCAATCGGGCGAAGGAGAACGGCGAGCCGTTCGACGCGCTGACCGAGCGCATGATCACCGCAATGCACGAGGACGAGGCGCGCCTCAATATCCTCAAACCGGACATGGAGCCGCGGGCCACCGATCATATCGCCGGCATGCAGACCATGATCCAGACCCTGATCGACAAGGGTTACGCCTACGCCCCGGGCAATGGCGACGTGTATTACCGCGTCGCCAAGTTCATGGGCTATGGCAAGCTGTCGCGCAAGAAGATCGAAGACCTGCGCATTGGCGCGCGGATCGAAGTCGACGAGTCGAAACAGGACCCGCTGGACTTCGTGCTGTGGAAGGGCGCCAAGCCGGGCGAGCCGAGCTGGCCTTCGCCGTGGGGCGACGGTCGTCCGGGCTGGCACATCGAATGCTCGGTGATGTCGACCTGCTGCCTGGGTGAGACGTTCGACATTCATGGTGGCGGCAGCGACCTCGAGTTCCCGCACCACGAAAACGAAATCGCCCAGAGCGAAGCGGCCACCGGCAAGACTTACGCAAACGCGTGGATGCATTGCGGCATGATTCGCATCAATGGCGAGAAGATGTCCAAGTCCTTGAACAACTTCTTCACCATTCGCGACGTGCTGGAAAAGTACCACCCGGAAGTCGTGCGTTACCTGCTGGTGTCGAGCCACTACCGCAGTGCGATCAACTACTCGGAAGACAACCTCAAGGACGCCAAGGGCGCACTCGAGCGTTTCTACCACGCGTTGAAAGGCCTGCCGAACGTGGCGCCGGCCGGTGGCGAAGCCTTCGTCGAGCGCTTCACCCAGGTGATGAACGACGACTTTGGTACGCCGGAAGCCTGCGCGGTACTGTTCGAGATGGTGCGCGAGATCAACCGTCTGCGTGAAAGCGATCTGGATGCGGCGGCGGGTCTGGCGGCGCGCCTGAAAGAACTGGCGAGCGTGCTGGGCGTGCTGCAGCTGGAAGCCGATGACTTCCTGCAGGCCGGCGCCGAAGGGCGGGTCGATGCGGCTGAAGTCGATGCGCTGATTGCCGCGCGTCTGGCAGCGCGTGCGGCCAAGGACTGGGCTGAATCCGATCGCATCCGCGACCAGCTCACCGCCATGGGCGTGGTGCTGGAAGACGGCAAGGGCGGCACGACCTGGCGGTTGACGGACTGATAGCGGCTGTACTGGTTGAAAAACAAAACCCGCCTTGTGCGGGTTTTTGTTTTTGGGACCCCGCGGATACCGGCGGTGCCTTGGCTGGCCTCATCGCGAGCAGGCTCGCTCCCACAAGGGATTGCGGAAAACTTGTGGGAGCGAGCCTGCTCGCGATTGACTGCGCAGCAGTCAGCTGTCCGACTGGCGCAATCGCTTGTAGAGGGTATTGCGACTGACCCCAAGCCGCCGCGCCAGGTGCGAAATATTCCCCCCCACCGCCTGCAACTGCCGATTCAAATCTTCGGCATCATCCAGGTCCACCGCCAGCGGCTCCAGCGACCCCACCGGCTCCATCTCCAGATCGACAAAAAAATCATCCGGCAAATGCTCTGGCCGCACCGGTTGTTCCTCGGCCATGGCCAGCGCCACCTGCATCACGCTGCTGACCTGGCGCAGATTCCCCGGCCACGGATGACGGCTGAACAACTCCATCACCTCGCGGCTTAACCCGGCCCATTGCGACGGCTCGCGATGCTGTTCCCACAAGCGTTTGAACAGTGCCTGCTTGTCGCTGCGCTCCCTCAGCGGCGGCAGTTCCAGGGTCAGTCCACCGATCCGGTAATACAAGTCCTCGCGAAACCGCCCCAGCTGCACCTGTTCACGCAACGAACGGTTGGTCGCCGAAATGATGCGGATGTCCACCGCAAACAGCTCGCTGCTGCCCACCGGCTGCACGCAACGTTCCTGCAACACCCGCAACAGGCGCGCCTGGGTCGGCAGCGGCATGTCACCGATTTCATCGAGGAACAGCGTGCCCTTGTCGGCCTTGCGAATCAGGCCGATGCTGCCTTTCTGGTTGGCGCCGGTGAAGGCGCCTTTCTCGTAGCCAAACAGCTCCGATTCCACCAGTTCGGCGGGGATCGCCGCACAGTTGACGGCAATGAACGGTTGTTTGCTCCGGGAGCTGGCTTGGTGCAGGGCTTTGACGAACACTTCCTTGCCGACCCCGGTTTCGCCGTGGATCAGCAGCGGAATGTCTTTCTCCAGCAAGCGTTCGGCCTGGCGCACGGCTTTTTCCACGCGGCTGTCGCCAAAGTGCAGGGTATTGAGGCTGATCGCGGCGGGCGTATTGACGATGGGTTCATTACTTTTCGGTTCAGCGAACAGCCGCGGCTGAATCTGAGCCTGTTTCGGACGCCGCAACACGCATTGGAAGCGGTTGCGTCCGGACGCTTGCAGGGCGAAGGGCAATCCATCCGGCTGGTTCAACAGCTCCAGCAACGAAACCTTGAACAGGCTCTCGACACTCACCCGCGACAGGCTGATGCCCAGCAGATTGTCGGCCCGGCGGTTGGCCGAGAGCACCTGGCCGGTTTCATCGAAAATCAATAACCCGGCCCACTGGCTGTCGAGGTTATTCAACCCGGTGTTGAACGTCAGTTGAAAGTGCTGGCCATGGAACAGGTTGAGGATCAGCCGGTTTTCCACGGTCTGGCTCATCATCTTGACCATGCCGAGGGTGTGGGACGGCGGCAGGTAGCTGTCGCTGGACACGTCCAGCACCGCGATCACCTTGCGTTCGGCATCGAAAATCGGCGCCGCGGAACCGGTCATGAAGCGGTTGGCCTTGAGGAAGTGTTCATCGTGTTCGATGTGCACCGCCTGCTCACAGGCCAGCGCGGTGCCGATCGCATTGGTGCCGCTGCAGCGTTCGATCCAGCTGGCGCCAGCGCTGAAGCCTCGGGTCAGGTTCGGCTCGATGAAGCGCTGGGTGCCCCAGGAGGTGAGCACCTGGCCCTGATTGTCGGCGAGCATAATCAGGCAATTGGAATTGCTGAGGATGTTCTCGTAGTAAGGCAAGACTTCCTGGTGGGTGGTCTGCACCAGTGAATGCTGGCTCTCCAGCAACTGCGCGATGTCTGCCGCCGGCAGTTGGTCGAACGCGGGCGTACTTTGATGATCGAGGCCGAACGCGCGGCAGCGGGACCAGGAGTCCTGGATGACGGCGTCGTGGGAAAGTGGCGAGGCGGGTGCGGCCATGGCAGTCGATCTCTGAACAAGCTTTTATTGTTTTTATGAATACTTCTATCACGCACGACCCCCCTGTAGGAGCGAGCATGCTCGCGATGGTGGTTAACGATAACGCTGGCAGCCTGACACTCGGCAGCGCTCTCACGTCCATCGCGAGCAAGCTCGCTCCTACAGGGGGTGTGGCGGTCTGTAGAGTGTTGTTCACTATTGTTCATTGTCAACCGTTGAATTGTTCAGTTGTTCATTTACGGTTGTTCATTTGTGTTCAGCAACGAAAGTGCTTCTCCTAACCTTTCAACGATTTCTTAATCAGATCAATACGTTGCACTTTTTGGCACGAAACTCGCTCTATCGCTCCGGTCGCTTGACTCCAATAATAAAAAGGCCGAGCCATGTCACTCACTCTGGAGCACGTCAGCCGCACCGTCGAGGGTCAGACCTGGATCGACGATGCGTGCCTTAGTTTCGAACCCGGATCCTTCAACGTTCTGCTCGGCCGCACGCTGTCCGGCAAAACCAGCCTCATGCGCCTGATGGCCGGTCTGGACAAGCCCGACAGCGGCCGCATCCTGATGAACGGCGTCGACGTCACCCAGCGCCCGGTGCGCTTGCGCAACGTGTCGATGGTCTATCAGCAATTCATCAATTACCCGACCATGACGGTGTTCGAGAACATCGCTTCGCCATTGCGCCAGGGCGGTGTGTCCAACGAGCTGATCCAGAGCAAAGTGCTGGAAACCGCGAAGATGCTGCGCATCGAAAAGTTTCTCCAGCGCCATCCGCTGGAACTCTCCGGCGGCCAGCAACAGCGCACCGCCATGGCCCGGGCGCTGGTCAAGGACGCCGAGCTGATTCTGTTCGACGAACCGCTGGTCAACCTCGATTACAAATTGCGCGAAGAGCTGCGCCAGGAAATGCGCGAGCTGTTCAAGGCGCGGCACACCATTGCAATTTATGCCACCACCGAGCCTAACGAGGCCCTGGCACTGGGCGGCACCACCACCATTCTTCATGAAGGCCGGGTGATCCAGAGCGGCAAGTCTTCCGAGGTTTATCACCAGCCGCAAACCGTGCTCGCCGCCGAATTGTTCTCCGAGCCACCGATCAACCTGATGCCAGGTCGGATTGCCGGCAATGAAGTCAGCTTCGCCAACTTCGTGCACTTTCCGTTGAATGTGGATCTGCGTCCGGTAGGCGAGGGTGAGTTCCGCTTCGGCGTGCGCCCGAGCCATATCTCGCTGGTGCCGAGCAACGACGACGACCTCGAACTGGCGGTGACCGTTGAAGTCGCCGAGATCAGCGGTTCGGAAACTTTCCTCCACGTGCGCAACGAACATTTCCTGCTGGTCCTGCATTTGCCGGGCGTTCACGAATACGACGTCGATGCACCGATTCGCATCTACATCCCGACCCATAAACTGTTTGTGTTCGATGCGCAGGGACGACTGGTCCAGGCGCCCGGTCGCCGTATCGCGAGGGTTGCCTGATGGCCGAAATCCGTTTGCACAACCTCGCTCACAGCTACACGCGCACGCCGAGCGGCCCCGAGGATTACGCGATCCGCGAGATGGACCACGTCTGGGAACAGGGCGGTGCCTATGCCTTGCTCGGGCCTTCGGGCTGCGGCAAGTCGACCTTGCTCAACATCATTTCCGGGCTGCTCAGCCCGTCCCAGGGCGAGGTGCAGTTTGACGGTAAAGTGGTCAACGACCTGACGCCCGAGAAGCGCAACATCGCCCAGGTTTTCCAGTTCCCGGTGGTCTACGACACCATGACGGTGTTCGACAACCTGGCGTTCCCCCTGCGCAACCAGGGCATGGCCGAAGCGAAAATTCACAGCAAGGTGCAGGAAATTGCCGAGGTCCTCGACCTCCAGGCGCTGCTGAACAAAAAGGCACGCAACCTCACCGCCGACGAAAAACAGAAAGTTTCCATGGGCCGTGGGCTGGTACGCGATGACGTGTCGGCGATCCTCTTCGATGAGCCGCTGACCGTGATCGACCCGCACCTGAAGTGGAAGCTGCGGCGCAAGCTCAAGCAGATCCACGAGCAGTTCAACATCACCATGGTCTACGTCACCCATGATCAACTGGAGGCCTCGACCTTTGCCGACAAGATCGCGGTGATGTACGGCGGGCAGATCGTGCAGTTCGGCACGCCGCGGGAATTGTTCGAGCGGCCGAGCCACACCTTCGTCGGTTACTTCATCGGCAGTCCGGGGATGAACCTGATCGAGGTGCAGCCGCAGCCGGGCGGGGTTGGTTTCGCCTCGACGCATCTGCCGTTGTCCGACGCGCAACAGCAACGCATCGCCGAGTCCAAATGGAAAACCCTGAAGGTCGGCATCCGTCCAGAGTTCGTGCACGTGTGGGACGAGCCGTTCGACGACGCGATGCAGGCACAGGTCGTACACGTTGAAGACCTCGGCACCTACAAGATCATGACGCTGAATCTGGATGGCGCGCCGTTGAAAGTGCGCCTGGCGGAAGACAAACCGGTGCCGGAAGGCACGGCGTATATCAGTTTTCCTGCGCAGTGGCTGATGGTCTACGCCGACGATTATCTGCTGTCAGCGCACGCCAATAACGGGGAGCAGCCATGAACAAGGTGCAGAACAACAAGGCCTGGTGGCTGGTCCTGCCGGTGTTTTTGCTGGTGGCGTTCAGTGCGGTGATCCCGATGATGACTGTGGTCAACTACTCGGTGCAGGACATCTTCGACCAGTCCAGCCGCTACTTCGTCGGCGCCGACTGGTACAAGCAGGTATTGCTCGATCCACGGCTGCACGATTCGCTGTTGCGGCAGTTCATCTACTCCGGCTGCGTGTTGCTGATCGAGATTCCGCTGGGCATCGCCATTGCCCTGACGATGCCGACCAAGGGACGCTGGTCGTCGCTGGTGCTGATCATCCTGGCGATTCCGCTGCTGATCCCTTGGAATGTGGTCGGCACGATCTGGCAGATTTTTGGCCGGGCCGACATTGGCCTGCTGGGTTCAACCCTTAATGCCATGGGCATCAGCTACAACTATGCGGCGAACACCATGGACGCCTGGGTCACGGTGCTGGTGATGGACGTCTGGCACTGGACGTCGCTGGTGGCGTTGCTGTGTTTCTCCGGGTTGCGGGCCATCCCGGACGTGTACTACCAGGCGGCGCGAATCGATCGGGCATCGGCCTGGGCGGTTTTCCGACACATCCAGTTGCCCAAGCTCAAGAGCGTGCTGTTGATCGCGGTGATGTTGCGCTTCATGGACAGTTTCATGATCTACACCGAGCCGTTCGTGTTGACGGGGGGTGGTCCTGGGAATGCCACGACCTTCCTGAGCCAGACGTTGACCCAGATGGCCGTAGGGCAATTCGACCTTGGCCCGGCGGCAGCTTTCTCGCTGGTGTACTTCCTGATCATCCTGTTGGTGTCCTGGCTGTTCTATACCGCCATGACTCACTCTGACGCCAACCGCTGAGGTCTGCCATGAGCAAGCGAAAACTCATCCCGTTGCTGATCTACATCCTGTTCCTGCTGGTGCCGATCTACTGGCTGCTGAACATGTCCTTCAAGAGCAATACCGAAATCCTCGGTGGCCTGACGCTGTTTCCGCAAAATTTCACCCTCGCCAACTATAAGGTGATCTTCACCGATCCGAGCTGGTACACCGGCTACCTCAACTCGCTGTACTACGTGAGCCTGAACACGGTGATCTCGCTGAGCGTAGCGTTGCCGGCGGCGTATGCGTTCTCGCGCTATCGCTTCCTCGGTGACAAGCACCTGTTTTTCTGGCTGCTGACCAACCGCATGGCACCGCCGGCGGTATTCCTGTTGCCGTTCTTCCAGCTGTATTCCTCGATCGGCCTGTTCGACACGCACATCGCGGTGGCGTTGGCCCATTGCCTGTTCAACGTGCCGTTGGCGGTGTGGATTCTCGAAGGCTTCATGTCCGGGGTTCCCAAGGAAATCGACGAGACGGCCTACATCGACGGGTACAGCTTTCCGAAGTTCTTCGTAAAGATTTTCGTGCCGCTGATTGGCTCGGGCATCGGCGTGACGGCGTTTTTCTGCTTCATGTTTTCCTGGGTCGAGCTGTTGCTGGCGCGCACCCTGACGTCGGTGAACGCCAAGCCGATCGCGGCGGTGATGACCCGAACCGTCTCGGCCTCCGGCATCGACTGGGGCGTGCTGGCGGCGGCGGGGGTGTTGACCATCCTGCCGGGCATGCTGGTGATCTGGTTCGTTCGCAACCACGTGGCCAAGGGCTTTGCCCTGGGCCGGGTATGAGGAACTGATGATGGAATGGATGAGTTGGACCACCCCTACAGCGGCATTCTTTATCGTCATTGGCCTGATCCTGGTGGGCATGACGACCTGGGAGTTGCGCTCGCCGAGCATTCTTCGGCGAGGTTTCCTGCCGATTGCCACCACCCGTGGCGATCGGCTGTTTATCGGTCTTCTCGGTAGCGCCTACCTGCATTTGCTGGTCATTGGCGCGACCGACTGGAGCATCTGGGTAGCGTCTGCGTTGTCCCTGGTGTGGCTGTTGGCTGTGATGCGTTGGGGCTAGTCGAATCGCTCGGCAATGTTGCTCCGAAACCTAAACAGGAGGTCTCTATGTTCGACAAAAACAATAAGCTGCGACATAGCATTTCATTGGCAGCCATGCTGGCACTCAGCGGTTTGAGCGCGTCTGCCTGGGCTGATGCCTACGAAGACGCGGCGAAAAAATGGATCGGCAGCGAATTCAAACCGTCCACCCTGACGGCGGATCAGCAGCTCGAGGAACTGAAGTGGTTCATCAAGGCGGCGCAGCCGTTTCGCGGGATGGACATCAAGGTCGTCTCGGAAACCCTGACCACCCACGAGTATGAGTCCAAGGTGCTGGCCAAGGCGTTCACCGAGATCACCGGGATCAAGGTCACCCACGATCTGCTGCAGGAAGGCGATGTGGTGGAAAAACTGCAGACCGTGATGCAGTCGGACAAAAGCATCTACGACGGTTGGGTCAACGACTCGGACTTGATCGGTACGCACTTCCGCTATGGCAAGACTGAGGCGATCACCGATCTGATGGCCAACGAAGGCAAGGACTTCACCTCGCCAACCCTGGACATCAAGGACTTCATCGGCATTTCCTTCACCACCGCGCCGGACGGCAAGATCTATCAACTGCCCGACCAGCAGTTCGCCAACCTCTACTGGTTCCGTGCCGACTGGTTCGAACGTCCGGAGCTCAAAGCCAAGTTCAAGGAAAAGTACGGCTATGAACTGGGCGTACCGGTGAACTGGTCTGCCTATGAAGACATCGCCAAGTTCTTCAGCGAAGACGTCAAGGAAATCGACGGCAAGCGTATCTATGGGCACATGGACTACGGCAAGAAAGACCCTTCGCTGGGCTGGCGCTTCACCGATGCCTGGTTCTCCATGGCCGGTGGCGGCGACAAGGGCTTGCCTAATGGCTTGCCGGTGGACGAGTGGGGGATCCGCGTCGAGGATTGCCACCCGGTCGGTTCCAGCGTAACCCGTGGCGGCGACACCAACGGCCCGGCCGCGGTGTTTGCCACGCAGAAATACGTCGACTGGATGAAGGCCTACGCACCACCGGAAGCGGCAGGCATGACCTTCTCCGAATCCGGCCCGGTGCCGTCCCAGGGCAACATCGCCCAGCAGATCTTCTGGTACACCGCGTTCACGGCCGACATGACCAAGCCAGGTCTGCCAGTGGTGAACGCCGATGGCACGCCGAAGTGGCGGATGGCGCCGTCGCCGCGTGGCCCGTATTGGGAAGAGGGCATGAAGCTGGGCTATCAGGATGTGGGTTCGTGGACGTTCATGAAGTCCACGCCTGAGAAACAGAAACTGGCGGCCTGGCTGTATGCGCAGTTCGTCACCTCGAAAACCGTATCGCTGAAGAAAACCATCGTCGGCCTGACCCCGATCCGCGAGTCGGACATCAACTCGCAAGCCATGACCGACCTGGCACCGAAACTCGGTGGCCTGGTCGAGTTCTATCGCAGCCCGGCTCGAGTGCAATGGACGCCGACCGGGACCAACGTGCCGGATTATCCGCGTCTGGCACAACTGTGGTGGAGCCACATTGCCGAAGCGGCCAGCGGTGAGAAAACGCCGCAGCAAGCGCTGGATGGGCTGGCCAAGGATCAGGACGCGATCATGACCCGTCTGGAGCGCTCCAAGGCACAACCGGTCTGCGGGCCGAAAATGAACCCGGAGCGCGACGCGCAATACTGGTTCGACCAACCGGGTGCTCCAAAGCCGAAACTGGCGAACGAGAAGCCTAAAGGCGAAACCGTGAGCTACAACGAGCTGCTCAAATCGTGGGCGGATGCGCGTAAGTAAACGGCGGACCTGTACTGTTTAACGGCACCTTCGGGTGCCGTTTTTCATCATCAGGCAGGCTTCCTCAGTCGGTAGAACTGAAACAGCTCCAAATGCCCTGGACGTGCTGCGACGCTGGAGATCAGTTCAAGCTTTTGCACCTGCGCCAGATAGGGCACGGCGACCAGCACCGGCGTATGCCCGAACAGCAGGATCGTGCCGCCGGGTTTAACGCACGGGACCATGTCGTGGAAGGTTTGCTGCGCGTCCTCGCGGGTCATCACTTCGGTATTGAGAAAACGCAGGATCAGCACGTCGCATTGCCTGCCGGTCGTGGCTATCTGGCGGGCGTCGGCCACGGAGAAGCGGGCAGGTGAAGAGCCATGACGTTTCAGGGCATGCTCGATCATCGAGGCTGAGCGGTCGGACCCGCGGCATTGGCGATCCGCGAGTTGGTAGGCCAGGTGCGCAATGAATTCGCCCGTAGAGCACGCCGGGTCGTGGATCAGCGCTCCCGGCTGCGTGAGGGTATTCAGCAGGGTTGCGCAATGCTCGCGGAAATGACCTTCGTCGACATTCAGTTGGGTCGCGAGCGACTCGGTGCACTGCCAGTAGTCGGGCGGGCATACACACTCCAGGCCATTGTGATCCAGGGCGGGGAAGGGGAAGCGCACGTCGCTGTCCGGTTGCGCCAATGCGCTGTGGAACGCGGTTTCCTTGTCCCGTGGAGACACCGCGCGAAAATAGATCACCGCACCTTGATCACCCCACTGCCATTCGGCCAGCGGCCCGAGCAACATCGAGGGTTTGAGCAGGCTGCTGACGTACCAGCCCTCGCTGTCACTGTGTTGCAGGACTTTGCGACCGATCCAGTCGTGGCCGCTCACGCGCAGGACGAACAGGTGTTGCAGGCCGGGTCCGAAGGGTTCGATGTAGCAATCGAGTTCGCCCGGCGCAGCCTTTTGAGGGGAGGGGGATTGAGCGAGGTGGTGTTCTCGACGAAGGGCCGGGGTCATGCGTTTGCCCCCTGATGCCGTTGCAGACTGCGACCGCGTGCCTGCGGGATCACCACATTGCCGCTGGAAACGACGAAAAACCGTTCCAGCCCGGGAATCACGACATTGACCAGGGTGGTCCCCAGTGGGGTTTGATGCAGCCGGGTGACTCCCAGCCTGCGGCCATGCCGGTGCAGGTCTTCGGCCAGCAGATGGATTTGCTCATCCACCGGGCACTCGATGACCGCGTCGGGTAATTCGACCGTGATCTGCTCGCACAAACTGAGCAGTGGATACAGATCGAACTGCAGACAGCGCTGCAGGCGAGGGAATGGGCTCAGGTGTCGTCGTGCGTTGTTCAAGTGGTGTTGCAGTTCCGGCCCTGCGGTCATGTGATGCATCTGGACGAGTTCGGTGAGTGCCCGCCAGGCGCCATGTCGAGCGCTGATCGAGCAGCCGCTGCCAAACACGTTGGGCTGGGCGCCGGGTGCAGATGAGAACGCCAGGAAGCTGTGTGGCAGGAACTCGGTGCTGATGTCGATCAGAATGATTTCCGCACCGACCTCCGCTTCGGCGTCCCGCCAGAGTCGACCCAGTTCATCGTGCTCCGCCACGCGAACAACCCGGCGCAGCGCCGGCCGGTTTTCGTAGTAGAAATGCTCCAGCAGAAACAGCGAGACCGCATCCCGCTCAATGCATTCATTGGCCGCGTGCAGGACTGCTTCGTTGTAACTGGCGCCGATGGCTGTTCCGCTGTTAGAGGCGTAGCGTCTTAGTACGCTGTAGTTTGTCGTGTCGTGTTTCAACGGGTGTTGTGCATAGTCGGGTGTGCATAACGCAACCGGGTAATAGAAGGAGCTTTGTTTGAGTGCGTCCGTATACGTTCTGCAGGCAGTCAATGCATGGGGTTGTTCAATCAGTGGCGCAAGAACAGTGTCGTCGATGAGTAGTTGCGAGTTGGCGAAGTAACTGGGTGCGATGCATTGAATATCTGCAGTGATGAGGTGATCACTTAAATAATGTTCCAGTGTTTCGTAAAGGGCACCGACCTGGGCATGCTGAAGGTAGCCTTTGCCCGCTCCCCTGGCGATGCTCTGCTGGTCGTCAGAACTGACCGTGACCTGAACAGCGACGATCTGTTGGCCCAGCACGCGAGATTCCGCGTGAAGTCTCAGATGCTCCAGGTCGGCCCGGATACGCTGTTCGGCCTGTGTGAGGGTGAGTTCTCGTTCCGCACTTGTGAAACTGTCCATTGTTCGCTCCTTGAAAAACGGGGGCCTTTAAAGCCCCCGATTTTTTAAACGACTTCCAGTTCGGCCTGCTCAGCCTCGGTCAGTTGCAGTTCTTCAAGTTGCTCCGGTGCCGGGGCTTCCTGTTGTTGGAGGTCGGTAAGTTTATTAGCGTTCATGGTTAAGTAACCCATAATCAGACTCTCTTTTATTGTTTGAGGGTGGATGTGCTGAATCAAGCACGGGGTCACTGTATGAGTTGAAAATTGAGCGGTCAAAAATGACCAAAAGTTTCAATGTCGTTATTCCCGGCATATGGAAATACGTACACATTAATCGGCAATTGACGATTGCGATTCGTAAATCCGGGGGAATGCCGAATAGATGCCACATTCGCTTAAGCGATGAAGTCGAACGAGGTGTAGGAAATCTCAGCTCGTTGGGTGGCCAAATCGCGATGACTGCTTGGTTCTGAAGGCTCCGGAACGTGTGCGCAGCGATTTTTCCTATGGAGTCTGGCGGGTCTTCAGGCAGATGGGCAGGCTCGCCTATCTCATTCAACCCAGGAAGTCTGTGGTGCCCGCACAAAAGCAAACGCCCCGAGGGCGTCGGGGCGTTTGCCGGAATAACAGTGACTTGTTTTTCCGCGTCGCCTTAAACCAGAACAGCTAAATCTGTGTACTTCGCAACCAATGGGTCAGCAGTCAGTAGCTTCATGGGCTCAGTCATGGCGGTGGCAATAATCAGACGGTCGAACGGGTCACGGTGGTGATGTTGGAGGTCTTTCACGGCAATCGCATGTTCCGACGTCACCGGCAGTTCGATAAACCCGCTTTCGACGCAGTAAAGGCGGATTTCCTCCAGATCTACCTGCAGCTTGCCCAGACCGACCTTGATTGCCATTTCCCAGAATGTCGCCGCACTGACGTAGATGTCGGTTGCGCCGTCGATAAGCTTTCTGGCATGACCAGACAGTCTGGAATCATCACTGAGTGTCCACAGGAGGATGTGCGTATCGAGCAGAAGCCTCATTCCCGATTACCCTCAAACGCATCAAGCATGTCATCCGGCAGTGGGGCATCGAAGTCTTCACGAAGCACCAGTTTACCTTTCATCAACCCGATTCGCTGACCACGGGGCTTTTTCACCGGAACCAGGCAAGCAAGGGCCCGACCATGTTTCGCGATGGTGATGACCTTTCCAGAGGCGGCGTCATCGACGAGTTTGGACAGGTTGTTTTTTGCTTCGGCTAGCGGAACGATGATCATCACTTCCTCCTCATATTCTGGACAAATATAGCCAAAATATTTTGGAGCTGCAAAGTTGCAAGCCACCTCTGTGCAGCGCAGTGGACTGGTGGCGAATTTCGTTCGATAGGGGAGTCGCATAATTGTACGTTGGCGGCCAATGTCCAAGGTTTCGAAGCCATCAACCCATTCAGAAAAGGTGTCATGTTTCATTTATTCGCTCTCGTTACGATTGCTCCAATCAGCATGCGTTCAAGATAGAGCCGATAGCCCCAATCCGGTTGTAGGACGAAACGGGTAATGCGGCGAGAGCTTTCGGGAACTGAGGAGAAAGGGGCAGCAGCAGTAACAAATCCTACAAACGCAAAAACGGCACCCGAAGGTGCCGTTTCCGTTTTCTACCGAGTCTTGCTAAGCGATCAACCCGCCAGGCCCGCCTGCTGAACCAGCGTCAGCAACGGTTGTGGATACAGCCCGAGGAAGAACGCCAGTACGGCGATGGCCAGCAGCATCACGCCACCTGCGCGTTGTTCCCAGTGCAGTTGGGCATCGTGGCGACGCAGGTTCGGTTCGATCAGGTACAGGGTGACCATGACGCGCAGGTAGTAGAAGACGCCGATGGCGCTGCCCAGTACCAGGGAACCGACCAGCCACCATTGGTGCGACTCGACACCGGTGGCGATGATGTAGAACTTGCCGATGAAGCCCGCGGTCAGCGGGATGCCGGCCAGGGACAGCATCATCACGGTGAGGACGGCGGTCAGGTACGGACGGCGCCAGAACAGGCCGCGGTATTCGTACAGGGCATCCGCGTCACGGCCGTTGTACGGCGAGGACATCAGGGTGATCACGCCGAAGGCGCCGAGGCTGGTGATCACGTAGGTGACCAGGTACACGCCGATAGCTTCCACGGCGAAACCCTTGCTCGCCACCAGGGCAATCAGCAGGTAGCCGAAGTGGGCGATGGACGAGTAACCCAGCAGACGCTTGAGGTTGCTCTGGGTCAGTGCCAGCAGGTTACCGAACAGGATCGAGGCGATGGCGATGATGGTCAGCACGTCGCTGAGTACACCGCTACTGGCTGCTGGCGAGATCTGGAACAGACGCACCATCACCGCGAACACTGCGACTTTCGAGGCGGTGGCCAGGAACGCTGCCACCGGCGCCGGAGCACCCTCGTAAACGTCCGGGGTCCAGAGGTGGAACGGCACCAGCGACAGCTTGAACGCCAGGCCGATCAGCATCATGCCCAGGCCGATTTGCGCCAGCGAGCTTGGCAGGCCGGTGGCCGCGAGGGCCTGGCCGATACCGACGAAGCTCAGGCTGCCGGAGTCGGCGTAGAGCAGGGCCATACCGAACAACAGGAATGCCGAACCGGCGGCCGACAGCACCATGTACTTGATACCGGCTTCCAGCGAACGCTTGTTGAAGAAGGCGTAAGCCACCAGACCGTAGACCGGCACCGACAGCAGCTCCAGACCGATGAACAACCCGGCCAGGTGCTGCGCGCTGACCAGAACCAGGCCACCGGCGGCGGCCATCAGGATCAGCAGGTACAGTTCTTCGCGGTTGCCCGGGTAACCCGAACCGCCATCGCCGAGGTAGGCGTGGGCGAGGGTCACACAGGCGAGGGTGGCGACCAGGATCAGTGCCATGTACAGGCAGGCGAAGCTATCGATCTGCAACAGTGGGGTCACGGCCAGCGGCGCGACTTTCAAGGCAGGCAGGATCGACAGCAGCGCCAGGTTCAGACCCGCCACGGAAATCAGGAAGGTCTGCGAGTGGTTGCGGCGCCAGGCAATCGCCAGCATCACCACGATGATCGTGGCGGTGGTGATCAACAGCGGCGCTAGCGCGATAAAGTGTTGAGTCGTGAATTCCATAGCGCTCTTACCGGGCCGAAGCGAGTTGAGTGAAGGCGGTGCCGAGCCATTGCTGCACGCCATGCATCGTCGCAGCAGAGGTATCGAGGAATGGCTGCGGGTACACGCCGATGTAAATCAGCAACACCGCCAGGCCGACCACCATGATCAGTTCACGACCGTCCATGCCATGCAGTACCGCGTCCGATTTGGCCGGACCGAAGTACGCACGGTGGATCATGATCAGCGAGTAGACCGAGCCGAACACCAGGCCGGTCGTGGCGATCGCCGTGATCCATGGCGCGCTGGCGAAGGTGCCGATCAGGATCAGGAACTCACCCACGAAGTTACCGGTGCCCGGCAAGCCCAGTGACGCGGCGGCGAAGAACAGGCTGATGGCCGGCAGGTAAGCGATCTTCGACCACAGGCCACCCATTTCACGCATGTCACGGGTGTGGGTGCGTTCGTACAGCTGACCACTCAGGATAAACAGTGCCGCGGCCGACACACCGTGCGCCAGCATCTGCATGACGGCGCCTTGCAGCGCCAGTTGGCTGCCGGAGTAGATGCCGATCAGGACGAAACCCATGTGGGAAACGGACGAGAAGGCGATCAGACGCTTGATGTCGGTTTGGGCGAAGGCCAGGAACGCGCCGTAGAAGATCCCGATCAGACCGAGGGTCATGGCAATCGGCGCAAACTCGGCCGACGCATTCGGGAACAGCGGCAGGGCGAAACGCAGCAGACCGTAGGCAGCAGTTTTCAGCAAGATACCCGCCAGGTCGACGGAGCCCGCGGTTGGCGCCTGGGCGTGAGCATCAGGCAGCCAGGAGTGAAACGGCACGACCGGCAGCTTCACCGCGAAGGCGATGAAGAAGCCGAGCATCAGGATGTACTCGGTCGTGAGCGACATCTTGGTTTTCAACAGGTCGGCGTAGTTGAAGGTAATCACGCCGGTGTTGTTGAAGTTGACCAGCACCAGACCGAGGATCGCCACCAGCATGATCAGGCCGGAGGCCTGAGTGAAGATGAAGAACTTGGTCGCCGCGTAGATCCGGGTTTTCTTGCCGTCCGAAGAACTGTGACCCCAGAGCGCGATGAGGAAGTACATCGGCACCAGCATCATTTCCCAGAAGAAGAAGAACATGAACAGGTCGAGGGCAAGGAACACGCCGACGACGCCGCCCAGGATCCACATCAGGTTCAGGTGGAAGAAGCCAACGTGACGTTGAATCTCTTTCCACGAGCAGAGCACCGAGAGGATACCCAGCAGACCGGTCAGCAGGATCATCAGCAGCGACAGGCCATCGAGGGCCAGGTGCACGCTGATGCCGAAGCGCTGGATCCAGAGGTGCTTGAACTCAAGCGCCCAGACCGGATCGGCGCCCGGCGCCGGTGCAAATGAATAGTTACCGTGGGCCCACAGCCAGAGGCCGAGCGCGAGTTCCAGGGTCATGGTCAACAGCGCAATCCAGCGGGGGAGGGTGGCGCCGAAGCGCTCACCCATCCAGCACAGCAGGCCGCCGATGAAGGGGATCAGGATTAGCCAAGGCAGAATCATGACGGGCTCAATTCCTTTCGCAAGTTCGCAAGGTTCATATTCAGACCGCTACCAGCACGATGGCGCCGATGACCAGCACGGAGCCGGCTGCCATCGAGGCTGCGTACCAACGCAGTTGACCGGTTTCGGTACGGCTCAGGGCGTTGTGACCGCCTTTGGCCATACGCGGGATCAGACCGATGGTCTGGTCGAGCGGGTCTTTGCGCAGTACGTGGCTGATCGCAAGGTATGGCTTGACGAACAGTTTGTCGTAGATCCAGTCGAAGCCCCAGGCAGCGAACCACCAGGCCGAAAGGAAGCGGCCGATGCCGCTGTTGGCGATTGCAGTGACGAAACGACGCTTGCCGAGGAACAGCAGCGCGGCCAGCAGGATACCGGCCAGGGCGATGGCGCCCGAGGCGATTTCCAGGCTGTGCTTGGCTTCGCCGCCGGCATGGCCGACGCTTTGCGGCAGCACGCCGTGCAGCGGCGGAACGATCATCGCGCCGACGAAGGTCGACAGCACGATCAGCACCGACAGTGGCAGCCAGTGAGCGATGCCATGACCGGCGTGGGCTTCGGTCTTCGCTTCACCGTGGAACGCGATGAAGATCAGGCGGAAGGTGTACAGCGAGGTCATGAAGGCGCCGACCAGACCTGCGTAGAGCAGACCGTGGTTGCCGCTGGCGAGCGCTTCCCAGAGGATTTCGTCCTTGGAATAGAAGCCTGCGGTCACCAGTGGCAGGGCAGACAGTGCCGCGCCGCCGACGATGAAGCTGGCGTAGGCCAGCGGCAGTTTCTTCCACAGGCCGCCCATCTTGAAGATGTTCTGCTCGTGGTGGCAGGCAACGATCACCGCACCGGAAGCAAGGAACAGCAGCGCCTTGAAGAACGCGTGGGTCATCAGATGGAAGATCGCGCCGTCCCAGGCACCCACGCCCAGCGCCAGGAACATGTAGCCGATCTGGCTCATGGTCGAATAGGCGAGGATACGTTTGATGTCCGTCTGTACCAGTGCAGCAAAACCGGCGAGGACCAGGGTCACGCCGCCGACCAGGCCGACGAGGTGCAGGATCTCCGGCGCCAACGTGAACAGGCCATGGGTACGGGCGATCAGGTAAACGCCCGCGGTCACCATGGTTGCCGCGTGGATCAGTGCCGACACCGGGGTAGGACCGGCCATCGCATCCGCCAGCCAGGTTTGCAGCGGCAGTTGCGCCGATTTACCGACCGCGCCGCCCAGCAGCATCAGGGTGGCCAGAACCATCCAGAAGTCGCCGGCCTGGAATTTCTGCGGTGCCAGCACCAGCAGTTCCTGGACGTTCAGCGTACCCAGCTGGGCGAACAGGATGAACAGGCCGATGGCCATGAACACGTCGCCGATGCGGGTGACGATAAACGCCTTGAGTGCCGCGTTGCCGTTGTTGCGGTTGCTGTAGTAGAAACCGATCAACAGGTACGAGCACAGGCCCACGCCTTCCCAGCCGAAGTACAGGAACAACAGGTTATCGCCGAGAATCAGGAACAGCATGCTGGCGATGAACAGGTTGGTGTAGGCGAAGAAGCGCGAGTAACCGTCTTCACCGCGCATGTACCAGGACGCGAACAGGTGGATCAGGAAGCCGACGCCGACGACCACGCCGAGCATGGTCACGGACAGGCCGTCCAGGTACAGCGCGAAGTTCGGCGTGAAGCCTTCGACCGCCATCCACTGCCACAGCACCTGGGTGAAGTGGCCGCCTTCCGGCGGGGCGACGTTGAATTGCCAGGTCACGTAAGCCGTGACGATGGCAGACAGGCCAATGGAACCGACGCCAATCAGCGCCGACAGGTTTTCCGAAAAGCGGCCGCGTGAGAACGACAGCAGCAGGAAACCTATGAGAGGGAATACGAAAGTCAGATAGAGAAGATTCATCCGCGCATCTCGCTGGCAGCGTCGATATCGAGAGTGTGGAAGCGGCGGTACAGCTGCAACAGAATCGCCAGGCCAATACTGGCCTCGGCGGCTGCGAGGCTGATCACCAGGATGAACATGATCTGTCCATCCGGCTGCGCCCAGCGGCTACCGGCAATGATGAACGCCAGGGCGGAGGCATTCATCATCACCTCCAGGCTCATCAGCACGAAAAGAATGTTGCGGCGGACCATCAGGCCGACCAGACCGAGGCAGAACAGGATGCCGGCGACCGCCAGACCATGCTCCAGAGGGATAGCAGGCATCGTCATTGCTCCTTGGCTTCGTTGCGGCCCAGGTGGAACGCCGTGACGGCTGCCGCAAGCAGCAACATCGAGGCGAGTTCGACCACCAGCAGGTACGGACCGAACAGGCTGATGCCCACGGCCTTGGCGTCTACGGTGGTGTGGCCGATGGCCTGGCCGCTCTGGTGGCTGAACAGCACGTACAGCAATTCAGCCAGCAGCAGCGCGCCGAGAATCACCGGGCCGAGCCAGATGCCCGGCTTGAGCCAGACGCGCTCTTGCTGAACCGAGGCCGGGCCGAGGTTCAGCATCATCACCACGAACACGAACAGCACCATGATGGCGCCAGCGTAGGCGATCACTTCCAGGACACCGGCAAACGGTGCGCCGAGGGCGAAGAACGTCATGGCCACGGCGATCAGCGAAATGATCAGGTAGAGCAGGGCGTGCACGGGGTTGGTGTGGGTGATCACGCGAAGCGTGGACACCACAGCGATACCCGATGCGAAATAGAAAGCGAATTCCATCTTTCTTCCTTAAGGCAGCAAGCTCTTCACGTTGATCGGTTCGGCTTCGTTCTGCGCGGCGCCTTTCGGCTTACCGGCAATCGCCATACCTGCAACACGATAGAAGTTGTAATCAGGGTTTTTGCCGGGGCCGGAGATCAGCAGATCTTCTTTCTCGTAAACCAGGTCCTGACGTTTGAACTCGGCCATCTCGAAATCCGGTGTCAGCTGGATCGCGGTGGTCGGGCAGGCTTCCTCGCAGAGGCCGCAGAAAATGCAGCGCGAGAAGTTGATGCGGAAGAAGTCCGGGTACCAGCGACCGTCTTCGGTTTCAGCTTTCTGCAGCGAGATGCAGCCGACCGGGCACGCCACGGCGCACAGGTTGCAGGCTACGCAACGCTCTTCGCCATCGGGGTCACGGGTCAGCACGATGCGGCCACGGTAGCGCGGCGGCAGGTAGACCGGTTCTTCCGGGTACTGCAGCGTGTCGCGCTTGCGGAAGGCATGGCCGAAGATCATCACCAGGCTGCGAAGCTGGGTGAAGAAGCCATGCACGATGTCGATTATGTACTTCATGATTCTCTATCCTCACTGAGCCGCGACGGCGGGCGTGTTGAGCAACACGATCGCAGCGGTCACCAGCATGTTGACGAGGGTCAGCGGCAGGCAGAACTTCCAGCTGAAATCCATCACTTGGTCATACCGTGGGCGCGGAATCGAGGCGCGCAGCAGGATGAAGATCATGATGAAGAACGCGGTTTTCAGCGCGAACCAGATGAACGGGATCTGCGGCAGGATGTTGAACGGGCCGTGCCAGCCACCGAAGAACAAGGTCACCAGCAGCGCCGAAATCAGCACGATGCCGATGTACTCGCCGACGAAGAACATGCCCCATTTCATGCCGGCGTATTCAATGTGGTAACCGTCGGCCAGTTCCTGCTCCGCTTCCGGCTGGTCGAACGGGTGACGGTGAGTCACGGCGACGCCGGCGATGAAGAAGGTCAGGAAACCGAAGATCTGCGGAATGATGAACCACAGGTTCTGTGCTTGATATTCAACGATGTCGCGCATGTTGAACGAGCCGACCTGGATCACGATGCCCATCAGCGACAGACCCATGAACACTTCGTACGACACGGTCTGCGCCGAGGCCCGCAAGCTGCCCAGCAGGGCGAACTTGTTGTTGCTCGACCAGCCGGCGAACAACACCGCGTAGACCGACAGGCCCGCCATGGCGAAGAAGAACAGGATGCCGATGTTGATGTCCGCCACGCCCCAGGTCGGGGTGATCGGGATGATCGCGAAAGCAATCAGCAGGGCGCTCATGGCCACGACCGGTGCCAGGGTGAAGATCATCTTGTCGGCGAACGGTGGGGTCCAGTCTTCCTTGAAGAACATCTTGATCATGTCGGCCGCGATCTGGAACGCGCCGAACGGGCCGACGCGGTTCGGACCGTAACGGTCCTGCCAGAGGGCGAGCAGACGCCGCTCGACCCAGCTCAGCAGCGCGCCGCAGACCACCACGGCGAGCAGAATCACGATGGCCTTGAGGACCGCGATGATCACGTCAATCACTTCAGGCGTGAACCAGGTCATTGAGCTGCCTCCTGCAGACCGTCAACGGATTTGCCGAAGATCGCCGGCGGAATGCCTGCGATACCGGCCGGCAATGCGACCAGGCCGGCACCCAGCTCTTCGTTGATGCGCAGCGGCAGACGCAAGGTCTGGCCCGCGACGTTCAAGCTCAGCAGGGCACCGTCATTGACGCCCAGGCGGTCGGCTTCGGACTTGGCCAGCGACACGTAGGCGGCCGGAATGCGTTCCTGGACCGGCGCGGCTTTCGAAGAGTTCTCTTCGCTGCCGAACAGGTGGAAGAACGGCACAACCTGCCAGGTGCCCGGCGCCGGGTTGAATGCACGCGGCACGGTGGCGAACCAGTTCAGCGAATCACCGGTGCTTTCGATCAGGCGGGTGCCCGGGTCGCCAGCGCGGAGGTGACCACCGACTTCGTCCTGGAACTTGTTCCAGGCTTGCGGCGAGTTCCAGCCCGGAGACCAGGCGAACGGCACTTGCTGACGCGGTTCGGTGGAGCCCGAGTAACCTTCCATCGAGAAGGCAAACGCGGTGTCCTTATCCTGCGGAGTACGCGGTTCATGCACGCTGATGTCGGCGCGCATGGCGGTACGACCGGAGTAACGCAGCGGTTCGCGGGCCAGTTTCAGGCCTTTGATACGGAACGCGGCGGACGGTGCGGCATCGACGATTCGCGCCAGTTGCGGTGTGCTCGAGGCAACGGCAGCGGTGACGTGGTCCAGTTGGGTCCAGTCGATCGGCTGGTTCAGCAGGGTCGCGCGCAGGGCATGCAGCCAGCGCCAGCCTTCGTGAACCAGGATGCTAGCGTCCAGGTATTGCGGGTCGAATACCTGGAAGAAGCGCTGGGCGCGACCTTCCTGGCTGACCAGCGTACCGTCGCCTTCAGCGAAGCTGGCGGCTGGCAGGACCAGGTGCGCGCGTTCGCTGGTGGCGGTTTTCTGATGGTCGGCAACGATCACCACTTTTGCAGCGGTCAGCGCGGCATCGACCTTGGCCTTGTCGGTACGGGTGTACAGATCGTTTTCCAGCACGACGATGGCGTCGGCCTTGCCGTCGATCACCGCTTGCAGCGCGTCGTCGACCGAGTCACCACCGAGCATGGCCAGACCGAGGCTGTTGGCTTCCGGCACGATCAGGCTGATGGAACCGTTCTTCTCGCGCAGCTTCAGGGCTTTGGCGATGTTCGCTGCCGCTTCGATCAGCGCCTTGGAACCCAACGAGGTGCCGGCGATGATGAGTGGGCGCTTGGCCGCGAGCAGGGCGTCGGCGATGCGCTGGGCCAGTTCGAGGGCTTCAGTGTCCAGGCCTTCGACCGCTGGAGCGCTGGCGTCGAGGGCGTGAGCCACGGCAAAACCGATGCGGGCCAGGTCGTCTGGAGCAGCGTGAACGCATTCTTCAGCGATGTCGTCGAGCTTGGTCTCAGCCAGGCTGGCGATGAACAGCGGGTTCAGCGCGTGCTGACCGATGTTCTTCACCGCAGCGTCGAGCCAGGGCTGAACGCGCATGGCGTCGGCCATGTCTTCAGCCTTGCCCTTGACCGATTGGCGCAGGGACAGGGCCATGCGCGCAGCGGTCTGGGTCAGGTCTTCACCGAGGATGAACACGGCGTCGTGGTCCTCGATGTCGCGCATGTTCGGGATCGGCAGCGGGCTGTCTTTCAACACCTGCATGACCAGACGAATGCGTTCCAGCTCGGCGGCTTCGATGCCGGAGTAGAAGTGTTCGGCACCGACCAGTTCGCGCAACGCATAGTTGCTTTCGAGGCTGGCACGGGGCGAACCGATACCGACGATGTTGCGACCGCGCAGCAGGTCAGCGGCTTTGTCCAGTGCTTCGTCGAGGCCCAGCTTGGCGCCGTTGGCCAGCAGTGGCTGGCGTGGGCGGTCGGTGCGGTTGACGTAGCCATAGCCGAAGCGGCCACGGTCGCACAGGAAGTACTGGTTCACCGAGCCGTTGAAACGGTTTTCGATACGACGCAGTTCACCGTAACGCTCGCCCGGGGAGATGTTGCAACCGCTGGAGCAGCCATGGCAGATGCTCGGCGAGAACTGCATGTCCCACTTGCGGTTGTAGCGCTCGGAGTGCGTCTTGTCGGTGAACACACCGGTCGGGCAGACCTCGGTGAGGTTGCCGGAGAACTCGCTTTCCAGGGTGCCGTCTTCAACGCGACCGAAGTACACGTTGTCGTGGGCGCCGAACACACCAAGGTCGGTGCCGCCGGCGTAGTCCTTATAGAAGCGCACGCAGCGGTAGCAAGCGATGCAGCGGTTCATCTCGTGGGAAATGAACGGGCCCAGTTGCTGGTTCTGGTGAGTACGCTTGGTGAAGCGATAACGGCGCTCGTTGTGGCCGGTCATCACGGTCATGTCTTGCAGGTGGCAGTGACCGCCTTCCTCACAGACCGGGCAGTCGTGAGGGTGGTTGGTCATCAGCCATTCAACGACGCTGGCGCGAAACACTTTCGCTTCTTCGTCGTCGATGGAGATCCAGCTGCCGTCGGTGGCGGGGGTCATGCAGGACATGACGATCCGACCACGCTTGTCGTTTTCGTCGGTGTACTGCTTGACCGCGCACTGGCGGCAAGCGCCAACGCTGCCAAGGGCGGGGTGCCAGCAGAAATAAGGGATATCGAGGCCTAGCGACAGACATGCCTGTAACAGGTTGTCTGCCCCATCGACTTCGAGCTCTTTGCCGTCTACGTGGATAGTGGCCATGGTTCAAAGTTCTTCGTTGGCCCGGTGTCAGCGGGCGTGGCTAATGGAATCTTGTGATCCGCGCGAATCAACACAGCCGATGAAGGCGTCATCGCGCGAAAAGCAAAGGGCACGGACCCTTCGCTTTTGCTAAGTGTTTACGCGCCGACCATGGTCGGCGTTACCACCTGGTTCAG
This sequence comes from Pseudomonas sp. 14P_8.1_Bac3, assembly GCF_025466085.1. Classification (GTDB taxonomy): domain Bacteria; phylum Pseudomonadota; class Gammaproteobacteria; order Pseudomonadales; family Pseudomonadaceae; genus Aquipseudomonas. The sequence goes on along the minus strand of NZ_JANLOD010000076.1, from coordinate 22,443 downwards.
ATCGCCTGCGCGCGTGGGCGCGATACCGGCTTCGAACTCATGGCGGAAGTATTTGATGGCACTGCCCAACGGCTCCACGGCGCCCGGTGCGTGAGCACAGAAGGTCTTGCCAGGGCCGAGGAAACCGACCAGACCCAGCAGGGTCTCGATATCGCCGGCTTGCCCTTCACCGTTTTCGATTGCACGAAGCAGCTTGACGCTCCACGGCAAACCGTCACGGCACGGGGTGCAGAAACCGCACGACTCGCGGGAGAAGAACTCTTCCATGTTGCGCAGCAGGGACACCATATTGACGCTGTCGTCCACCGCCATGGCCAGGCCGGTGCCCATCCGGGTGCCCACCTTGGCGATGCCACCGGCGTACATTTGCGCGTCGAGGTGTTCCGGCAACAGGAAACCGGTGCCGGCACCGCCTGGCTGCCAGGCCTTGAGCTTGAAGCCGTCGCGCATGCCGCCCGCGTAGTCTTCGAACAGCTCGCGACCGGTAATGCCGAATGGCAGTTCCCACAGGCCCGGGTTCTTGACCTTGCCGGAGAAGCCCATGAGCTTGGTGCCCATGTCTTCGCTGCCTTCGCGCGCCAACGATTTGTACCAGTCCACGCCGTCGGCAATGATCGCCGGGACGTTGCACAGGGTTTCAACGTTGTTCACGCAAGTCGGCTTGCCCCATACGCCAACGGCGGCAGGGAAGGGCGGCTTGGAGCGCGGGTTGGCGCGGCGGCCTTCGAGGGAGTTGATCAACGCGGTTTCTTCACCGCAGATGTAACGCCCGGCGCCGGTGTGGACAAACAGCTCGAAATCGAAGCCGCTGCCCAGGATGTTCTTGCCCAGCAGGCCCGCTGCCTTGGCTTCTTCCACGGCACGGTTCAGGTGCTTGGCGGCGGTGGTGTATTCGCCACGCAGGAAGATGTAGCCACGGTAGGTTTTCAGCGCGCGAGCACTGATCAGCATGCCTTCGATGAGCAGATGGGGCAGTTGCTCCATCAGCATGCGGTCTTTCCAGGTGTTCGGTTCCATTTCATCCGCGTTGCACAGCAGGTAGCGGATGTTGATGGATTCGTCCTTGGGCATCAGGCCCCACTTCACGCCCGTGGGGAAGCCTGCACCGCCGCGACCCTTGAGGCCGGCGTCTTTCACGGTCTGGACGATGTCGTCCTGGGCCATGTCGGCGAAAGCCTTGCGCGCAGCGGCGTAACCGTTCTTGGCCTGGTACTCGTCGAGCCAGACAGCTTCGCCGTCGTCACGCAGACGCCAGGTGAGCGGGTGAGTCTCGGCCGAACGCTTGATGCGGTTGGCAGGACCGAAGGAAGTCAGGGTCATACGTAGCCCTCGAGCAATTTGGCAACGCCAGCAGGCTGCACATCACCGAAAGTGTCGTCGTCGATCATCAACGCCGGCGCCTTGTCGCAGTTGCCGAGGCAGCAGACCGGCAGCAGGGTGAAACGACCGTCGGCGGTGGTCTGACCCAGGCCGATGCCCAGATTGCTCTGGATTTCGCTGACCACGGATTCATGGCCACCGATGTAGCAGACCATGCTGTCGCAGACGCGAATGATGTGACGGCCCACTGGCTGACGGAAGATCTGGCTATAGAAAGTCGCCACGCCTTCAACGTCGCTCGCCGGGATGCCGAGGATTTCGCCGATGGCGTACAGAGCGCCGTCCGGCACCCAGCCACGTTCCTTCTGGACGATCTTCAGGGCTTCGATCGACGCCGCGCGCGGGTCTTCGTAGTGATGCAGCTCGTGCTCGATGGCCGAGCGCTCGGTTTCACTCAAGGTGAAACGGTCTGTCTGGATAAGCGTGCTGTTCATGCTTAGCGGTCCACGTCGGCCATAACGAAATCGATACTACCCAGGTACGCGATCAAGTCCGCGACCATGCTGCCTTTGATCACCGAAGGGATCTGCTGCAGGTGCGGGAAGCTTGGGGTGCGAATCCGGGTGCGGTAGCTCATGGTGCCGCCATCGCTCGTCAGGTAATAACTGTTGATGCCCTTGGTCGCTTCGATCATCTGGAAGGATTCGTTGGCCGGCATGACCGGGCCCCACGAAACTTGCAGGAAGTGCGTGATCAGGGTCTCGATGTGCTGCAGCGTGCGCTCTTTCGGCGGCGGCGTGGTCAGCGGGTGATCCGCTTTATATGGGCCTTCCGGCATGTTGCGCATGCACTGCTCGATGATCTTGATGCTCTGGCGCATTTCTTCAACGCGAACGATACAACGGTCGTAGGCATCGCCATTGGCCGCCAGCGGCACTTCGAATTCGAAGTTCTCGTAGCCGGAGTATGGACGCGCTTTACGCAGGTCGAAGTCGCAACCGGTCGAACGCAGCCCGGCACCGGTGACACCCCATTCCAGGGCTTCTTTGGTGTTGTAGGCGGCGACACCGATGGTCCGGCCACGCAGGATGCTGTTGTCCAGTGCAGCTTTCTGGTATTCGTCCAGACGCTTGGGCATCCACTCGACGAAGTCTTTCACCAGTTTTTCCCAGCCGCGCGGCAGGTCGTGGGCGACACCGCCGATGCGGTACCAGGCCGGGTGCAGACGGAAACCGGTAATGGCTTCGATCACCGTGTACGCTTTCTGACGGTCGGTGAACGTGAAGAACACCGGGGTCATGGCGCCGACGTCCTGGATGTAGGTCCCCAGGAACAGCAGGTGGCTGGTGATCCGGAAGAGCTCGGCCATCATGATGCGGATGACGTCGACCTTCTCGGGCACCTTGATACCGGCGAGCTTCTCGACCGAGAGCACGTACGGCAGGTTGTTCATCACGCCGCCGAGGTAGTCGATACGGTCGGTGTACGGAATGAAGCTGTGCCAGGACTGACGCTCGGCCATCTTCTCGGCACCACGGTGGTGGTAGCCGACGTCCGGTACGCAGTCGACGATCTCTTCACCGTCCAGCTGCAGGATGATGCGGAACGCACCGTGCGCGGAAGGGTGGTTGGGACCGAGGTTGAGGAACATATAGTCCTCGTTCGCCCCGGAGCGCTTCATGCCCCAGTCTTCAGGCTTGAAGCGCGCGGCTTCTTCCTCAAGCTGTTGCTTGGCCAGGTTCAGGGTGAACGGATCGAATTCGGTGGCACGGGCCGGGAAGTCCTTGCGCAGCGGGTGCCCTTCCCAGGTCGGCGGCATCATGATGCGGGTCAGGTGCGGGTGACCGGCAAAGTTGATGCCGTACATGTCCCACACTTCACGCTCGTACCAGTTGGCGTTCGGCCAGAGGCCGGTCACGGTCGGCACGCTGAGGTCGCCCTCGGACAACGCCACCTTGATCATCACGTCACTGTTACGTTCGATCGACATCAGGTGATAGAACACGGTGAAGTCGGCGCCGTTCGGCAGCCCTTGACGCTTGGTGCGCAGACGCTCGTCCACGCCGTGCAGGTCATAGAGCATGACGTACGGCTTGGGCAGGTTGCGCAGGAAGGTCAGCACTTCGACGAGTTTGGCGCGGGCAACCCAAAGCACCGGCATGCCGGTGCGGGTAGGCTGGGCGGTGAACGCCTCGGGGCCAAAACGGTTGTTCAGTTCGACGACCACATCCTGGTCGTCTGCCTTATAAGGCGGGATGTACAGAGCACTGCCTGTAGTCATGGTTATTTATCGCTTTCGGTCAACGTAAAGAATGAAGCCAGTGTCTCGTTCTATAAAAGAAGCAGATCTGGATCAGACTTCGTCGGGGCTGCGCAGGTTGGTGACTGCGATTCGCTGTTCGCGGCGCTGTTCCTTTTGCGAAGGCATCTCGGCGCGGTACACGCCTTGATCGCCAACGACCCAGGAAAGCGGACGACGCTCCTGTCCAATCGACTCCTGCAAGAGCATCAAGCCTTGCAGAAAAGCTTCAGGACGGGGCGGGCAGCCAGGCACGTAGACGTCCACGGGCAGGAACTTGTCCACCCCTTGAACGACTGAATAGATGTCGTACATGCCACCGGAGTTGGCGCACGAACCCATGGAGATGACCCATTTAGGCTCGAGCATTTGCTCGTAGAGACGCTGAATGATCGGCGCCATCTTGATGAAGCAGGTACCGGCGATAACCATGAAATCCGCCTGGCGCGGCGATGCCCGGATCACTTCGGCGCCAAAGCGCGCGATGTCGTGGGGCGCCGTGAAGGCGGTGGTCATTTCCACGTAGCAGCACGAAAGACCGAAGTTATACGGCCACAGGGAGTTCTTGCGCCCCCAGTTGATCGTGCCGTTAAGCACGTCTTCGAGCTTGCCCATGAAAATGTTTTTGTGAACTTGATCTTCTAACGGATCGGAAACGGTTTCCCGCTCGCCAATCGGATACTGCTCGTTAGGAGCATCGGGGTCGATCCTGGTGAGATTGTATTGCATTGCCAAAGCCTCATTGTTTCAGCTTCGCCTGCCGCTTGCGCCGCGCTTCCGGAGCCCAGTCAAGGGCGCCCACTCGGAACAGGTAGACAAGACCTGCCAACAGAATTGCTATGAAAACGAGAGCTTCGACGAATCCGGTCCAGCCGCTTTCGCGGACGGACACAGACCAGGCAAAGAGAAAGAGGGCTTCGATATCGAAGATCACGAAGAGCATCGCGACCAGATAGAATTTGGCTGAGAGCCGCAAGCGGGCGCCACCTGTGGGTAGCATGCCGGACTCGAACGGTTCGTTTTTGCTGCGGCCCCAGGCTTTTGACCCGAGGAGGCTGGAGACACCGAGCATGAAGGCACACAGGCCGATGACGCCCAGAAGGAAAATGGCAAAGCCCCAGTTGTGGGCCATGAGTCCTGTCGCTTCGGGCATGCTGGTAATCCTTAACAGAGAGCAAAGGTCTCTGAGCTTGAAAAAGTAACAAAGCAGTGACGATATGTCGCAGCAATCTATCCCGCTGATTTTATGGCACAACACCCAGCAAGTAAAATTCCTATGGCGAAATTATTTATAGGAATAAGGACATTACCTACCTCCAAAACCCCGCAGCCCATGCGTTGCGGGCATTAGCTGGCTTTTCATCAATTATGTTTTGTGGGGAATGTAACGAACATACTTGTCCATAAATGATAATTAATATCGTTTAGGTGGATTTTGTAACTGTTTACCGGGTGAACAGTTGGGAAGTTGACTTACTTGCGCGTTACTGCAAGTAGCGACGGCGCCCGTTTTAGCGGATTTTTCTACTGGCTCTACCGCTCTGGATCAATGTTTTGTCTCGCCGCCGACGCTTTCCGGTGGGAGCGAGCAGCAGTAGATCAATCACCATCAGACCCGACGCCTTGCACGCCGGGCCTGAAATCCAATCCTCTTAGCCAAACCGCCCGGCCAGTTTCGACGCGGCCACCTCAAACGCAGCCTTCATCTCCTCAACCACGCCATCATCGTGTGCGAACGACAGATAAACCCGCCCATATGGCGAAGGCATCACCAGCACTCCAGCTTCGCGCAACGCCAAATGCAGCTCCCTGCTAAATTCAGCATTGCCACATTCCAGCGCGTCGGCATAACTCGTCGGTGCCTTTGCCGAAGGCCAGATCCCAAACACATTCCCGTAACCACTGGTGCTGACCGTCATCCCATGTGCCTGGAACGAGGCTTCCAACGAAATACGCAGCGCCTCACCGCGCGCAATCAAACGCTGATAATCCGCATCATCCAGTTGCGCCAAGGTGCTGATCACCGCTGCACACGCCATCGGGTTGCCGCTGAAGGTGCCGCCACGCAGCACGCGACCCTCCTCAAAACCGGCGAGAATATGCGGCTTGCCGACAATCGCCGACACCGGCACGCCATTACCAATCGCCTTGCCAACACTGGCGATGTCCGGATCCAGCCCCGCCTGCAAACCCGCGAGCCCGGCGAACAAGCGAAAACCCATCAGCACTTCATCGCAGATCACCAGCGCGCCATGCCGATGCGCGACTTCCTGCACATGCAGCAAATACCCCGGCGCCGGCATGATGCAGCCGGCATTGGCGAGCATCGGTTCAAGGATCACTGCCGCGATGTCCGAATCCTCAGCAAACAATCGCTCGACATCGTCAAAGTCATTGAAGCGCAGCAATGTCGTGCGCGGCGTGGCAGGTCGCTGACCGTCAGCGAAATTCGCCTCGCTGGACGACACATTGCCGAAACTGACGTCATCAAACCAACCGTCGAAGCCCGCCGCCATTTTCGCGATGCGCCCGCGTCCGGTGAAGGCGCGGGCAGCTCGGCAGGCCAGGTGCACGGCTTCGCTGCCGGAGTTGGTGAAAATCACTTTGCTCAGCTCGCCGGTGTGCGCCGCGAGCGCCGAGGCCGCAGCGTGTTCACGAACATGCGCCCACGACGGCGCGGCAGAATCGGCCAACGCTGCCGCGACCTGTTCGTTCACGCAGTTATTGGCGTGCCCCAGCAGCACAGCGCCAAAGCCGAGCGCCGTGTCGATGTAGCGACGACCTTGATCGTCATACACGTAGGCGTCCTTGCCATTGCGGATAAACAGGGTTTCGCCATTGAGTTCGGGAAGGATGCGCGCGGCGCTGGAGACATCGCCAATCAGGTTACGCATAGAAGCCTCTGTGCTTATTAATAGGTGAGCGTTCAGCCGCGCTCGGTATTCCATGGGCTTTGCGCGAGTTTCTGTTCAAGAAAGTCGCGGAACACGCGGATCCTGGGGCTGAGGTGCTTGCGATTGGTGTAAATCATGTAAATCGGTTCAAAGCTGTCCGGGCTGTAGCGCTGCAGAAGCGGGATCAAGTGCCCTTCGCGGATGTCGTGGCCGATATGAAACTCGGCCAACCGCACAATGCCCGCGCCGCTAAGTGCCAGATCGCGCAGCAGATCACCTTGGGCGAAGGTCGCTTTGGGAATCACCGGGATGCTGGTGGGGTGGCCATCGATCAGGAAATCCCAGTCGTTCCACACGCTGTTGAAGCCGAAGCTGAAACAGGTGTGATCAAGCAATTGCTGCGGGTGCTCGGGCGTTCCGTGGCGAGTGAGGTAGTCCGGGGAGGCGCAGATGATCCAGCGGCTCTGACCAATTTTGCGAGCGATTCGCGTTGAATCCGGCAGCACGCCGCTGTGAATCGCCAGGTCCAGCCCCTGATCGAACTGATCGGAAAACTGCGCGCCGATCTGGATATCAATCGTCAGCCCGGGGTAGGCCGCCAAGAACTCCGGCAGCCATGGAATGATCTGGTGTTTGGCAAACGTCGACATCGTGTGAATTCGCAGCATGCCGCTGACCCGTGTCGGAAACGCTTCGGCCAGTGAGTCGGCTTCGGCCATCGCATTGATCACCGCACGGGCGCTGACCAGGTAGGCAGCGCCTTCTTCGGTCAGCGACAAACTGCGCGTGCCGCGTTGAAACAGGCGCACCTGCAAGCGATCCTCCAAACGGGAGATCAGTTTGCTGATGGCCGAAGGCGTCAGACCATGGGCGCGAGAGGCCGCAGAAAAGTTACCGTGCTCCGTGGCCCAAAGAAACGCCAGCAGCTGCGAGTAGTTATCCAATACCTGCCTCCCTTGTTGATCAGACGCCTGCCACGGCGTTGATCAGCGAATGAACTGTTCGATGTAATCGTCTGGCAGCCCAAGCTTTTTATAGTGCGCGCGGGCCGTTTCCAGTTTGGTGAAGACGTCTTCGTAACCGACCGCTACACCTTGTGGATCTACGTAGGTGTAGCCGCCCTGCACGTGAAACCAGGTGATCATCTCTTCGACATCTTCCGGCACGAACAGGGTGTGAGTCTCGCCCGGTGGCTCGAAGGCAAACGAACCTTCCTCGGCGACCCAGTCATGCTCCAGATAGTACCAGCGCCCCTTCAACACCATGGCATGTACGCCGCCGGTATGGCGATGACGCGAGAGCACGCCGCTTTTGCGCACCCGCAGCAGGTTGATGTAGTAGCCACCGGAAACGCTGAGCAATACCGGTTTGAACGACACCGAATCGGTCACCGGCACCCATAGTTGATCGTCTTCCAGCCATTGGCCGAGTACGCCGGGGTGCACCATATCGGGCGCCATGTACGGCACTTGTGGCAGTTGATACGGGATGGCCAGTTCGTCAGGTTTAGGCGCAATACTCATTGAGGCATTCCTTGTAAGTTTTGATAATCCCGGCGGGATGTGGGCCGGGATTTGAAGCAGCGTAGGGGGACGTTCAGTCTTGAAAAAGGGGCTCGCCGGCACACTCGCTGTGACGCTTAGTCACAGCGGCGGCCGGTTTTCAGGTCAACACGGGTGGCGTGAGCGGTTCAACCGGCGCCATGGCGCTGCGGCGTGCCGACAGCTCGGGCTGCGACTTCTGCAAATAAGCGCCGATGATCACCAGCACCGTGGTCAGGCCAAGGGTCGAGAGCAGTTCCGCGCGCTGGCCGGGGAAGGCCGCCATGATCGCGAACACGCCGAGGATAAAGCCGATCGTGAGGATCGTCAGATACGGAAACATCCACATCCGCACTTCGAGTTTTTTGCCTTGAGCGACCAGTTTGCGGCGCATGCACAGTTGCGTGACGGCGATTACCAGATACATCAGCAAGGCCAATGCGCCACTGGTGGCCAGCAGAAACTGAAACACTTGCTTGGGCAGCAGGTAGTTGGCGGTCAGCGCCGTCAAAGCCGCGACCGACGTCAGTGCCACCGCCAGCAGCGGCACGCCCTGACGCGTGGTGTGCGACACCGCGTTCGGTGCGTCGCCGCGACGGGCCAGTGAGTACGCCATGCGCGAAGCGGTATAGATCGCCGAGTTCAGGCAACTGGTGACCGCCACCAGCACAACAATGCCCATGATCTGCGGCGCCCACGGAATGTTCATCGCGCTCAGTACCGCCTGATAAGAACCCTGCGCCAGATCCGGGGCGTTCCACGGAATCAGGCACACCACCACAAACATCGAACCGAGGTAGAACAAGCCCAGGCGCCAGACCACGGCACGAATAGCTTTTTTGATGTTGGCTTTCGGGTCCTTGGATTCAGCGGCGGCGATGGTCACCACTTCGCTGCCCTGGAAACTGAACATCGCTGTCAGCAGGCCGGCGACAATCGCCACGTTACCGTTGGGGGCGAAACCGCCGTTGGCGTAGAGATTGGAAATCCCGCTGGTCGAGGAACCCGGCAAAATCCCGAAAATCGCCAGCACACCGAGAATGATGAAGCCCACAATCGACACGACCTTGAACAGCGACAACCAATACTCCAGCGTGCCGAACGAGCCGACGCTGAGGCTGTTGCACAGGATCAGCGAAAAGGTGACGCCGAACGCCGCCACCCAATGGGAAATCCCCAGCCAGTCGCCCAGAATATTGCCAGCGACAATCGCTTCGATGGCAATCACCAACACATAAAACCACCAGTACAACCAGCCGATGGAAAACCCGGCCCAGCGACCGATCGCCTGATCGGCATAGGAAGAAAACGACCCGGTGTCCGGCCGTGCAGTCGCCATTTCGCCGAGCATCTGCATGACCAGCACCACGATGATCGCGGCACAGACATACGACACCAACACCGCAGGGCCAGCGGTAGCGATGGCATTACTCGATCCCACAAACAGACCGGCGCCGATCACGCCGCCGATCGAAATCATCGTGACCTGCCGTGTTTTCAAGCCATTCCCTAGCTCGTTGTTAGCCTTGTCTTTGTTATCACGCATCGGCTTATACCTCGATTGAACGTCTTTATTATTGTCATAGCGCCGAACAAGACGGCGATGGGCCGTACCCTAAGCGTTAAGAGGCGTGGGCATTAGCCCCAAACGGTTCAAACGGGGTGTGAACTGTCGTCACAGATGACGGAGATCTGGCGGGGGAGTGTCAAGGACGCGAATGAACGGGGAAGCTGTAGTCAGGCGGACGGCCGAATCGCAGGCAAAAAAACGCCCCGAACCAGTCGGGGCGTCAGATGGGCGGCGTTGCGGTTAGCTTTTTATCCGGTCCGCAACGGCCGTTTGTTCAGATCAGTGAAACTGTTCTTCTTCAGTCGAACCGGTCAGCGCGGTCACCGAGGACGTGCCACCTTGAATCACGGTGGTCATGTCGTCGAAGTAGCCGGTGCCCACTTCCTGCTGGTGAGCCACGAAGGTGTAACCCTTGGCGGCGTCGGCGAACTCTTGCTCTTGCAGTTTCACGTAGGCCGTCATGTCGTTGCGGGCGTAGTCGTGCGCCAGGTTGAACATGCTGTGCCACATGTTGTGAATGCCGGCCAGGGTGATGAACTGGTGCTTGTAACCCATGGCGGACAGCTCGCGCTGGAACTTGGCGATGGTCGCGTCGTCCAGGTTTTTCTTCCAGTTAAAGGAAGGCGAGCAGTTGTACGACAGCAGTTGGTCCGGGTATTCCTTTTTGATCGCTTCGGCGAAGCGACGAGCCTCGTCCAGATCCGGTTTGGCAGTTTCGCACCAGATCAGGTCGGCGTACGGCGCGTAGGCCAGGCCGCGAGCGATGGCCTGGTCCAGACCTGCGCGCACTTTGTAGAAGCCTTCCTGGGTGCGCTCGCCAGTCACGAACGGCTGGTCGTACGGGTCGCAATCAGAGGTCAGCAGGTCAGCGGCGTTCGCGTCGGTACGGGCCAGAATGATGGTCGGCGTGCCGGCAACGTCAGCTGCCAGACGGGCAGCGGTCAGCTTCTGCACGGCTTCCTGAGTAGGAACCAGTACCTTGCCGCCCATGTGACCGCATTTTTTCACGGAAGCCAGTTGGTCTTCGAAGTGAACGCCGGCGGCGCCTGCTTCGATCATGCTCTTCATCAGCTCGTAGGCGTTCAGTACGCCACCGAAACCGGCTTCAGCGTCAGCCACGATCGGCGCGAAGTAGTCGATGTAGCCTTCGTCGCCCGGGCCTTTGCCGGCTTTCCACTGGATCTGGTCAGCACGACGGAACGAGTTGTTGATGCGCTTGACCACGGTTGGAACCGAATCCACCGGATACAGCGACTGGTCCGGGTACATCGACTCGGCAGAGTTGTTGTCCGCAGCAACCTGCCAGCCCGACAGGTAGATCGCCTGGATACCGGCCTTGACTTGCTGTACAGCCTGGCCGCCGGTCAGGGCGCCCATGCAGTTGACGAAATCTTTCTCGGGACGGAAGGACGGCTTGGCACCCTGGGTGACCAGGTTCCACAGCTTCTCGGCGCCGAGTTTTGCAAAGGTGTGCTCTGGTTGAACCGAGCCACGCAGGCGGACGACGTCAGCAGCGGAGTAAGCGCGTGTCACGCCTTTCCAGCGTGGGTTTTCAGCCCAGTCTTTTTCGAGGGCTGCAATTTGCTGTTCGCGTGTCAGTGCCATGGAGATAAACCTCGTCGCGTCTTTTACGGAAAGTTGTTCTGCGGTGGAAAATTCATGCGCTCGCTGACCAGAAGCTTAGGTGGTCAAGTCGGATTCGGCGGGACTGGCGACGGGATGAACGATGGGCTCGAGGGGAAGTGAGCAGGTAAGGGCGAACTGGCGGGCGGATCCGGGCGTCGTGGGCCTTGATACGAACTTCAGTGTGATGCCGGGTTACCTAAATACGCTTCCGTCCCTCGGGACAACTTCGTTCCAGTCGGCAATCTCGTCAAACACACCTTGTGGGCGGTACAGACACGAAGCGGCTCGCGGGGTAGGTACGAGCATCGCTTCGAAGGCCCTTGCCAGGGCCCCTGATTAGCGGGAGCGAGGCCATCATGCCTTCGCTTTTTTGGCTCGTCAAACGTTTTGTAGTGCTTTTTTTCAAGCACTACATCTTTGGTCTAATACGACTTATCAGTCAGTTTTCGGTGGTTTAGTCCAAAGTGTCGACTTTCACTCGCAGGGTCATGTCGTCGCGGCCCTGTGTCGCGTAGCTGCGGGTCAGGCCCTGTTTGTCGGCCTGAGTCTGGCGGTTGACACCGGCCAGGGTGATCCATTCGCCAAGGCGGCCGGTGACGGTTGTGTCGGTGCTCTGCACGTTCACTACATCGGGACGTTCCTGGCTCATGCGGTCACGGTTGGTACTGATCGACAGGTGAACGATGTCCCCGGTAACGCTGGCGGTGACGTAGAAACCCTGGGTGACATTGCGGTATTCGGTCTGGCTGCGCAGGTCGCCGTAGGAATCGGTCTGCGAGCTTGTCAGCGGCACGCTCTGACCCACCTGGATCAACGCCGGTGCGCCTTCGCTGGCCTGGACTTGCTGGATGCCGCCGTCGCGACTGGCGGTGCTGCGGTTGATGATCCGGGTCTGGCTCGGCTTGGCGCCGTTGACCGAATAACCCTGGTCGCCCTGAAAGTTGTTTTCGTTGGTATCGACGGTGATCAGCAGGCGTTTGGGCTGGATGTCGAGTTGGGCGATCAGGGCTTTAAGTTCGTCGATCTTGCGCGGATCGGCATTGACGATCAGCTGGTTGCCATAGGCGCTGACCTGGCCATCCTTGCCGATGAAATCCTGGGCCATCGGCAGCATATCGGCGCTGGTGTGGTAGTTGAGCGGCACGATCTCGGTGGCGGCGATGACCGAAAAACTGCAGGTCAGCAGCAGCGTGGTGAGCAGGGTGCGTAGGGACATTTCCGTTATCTCCGGCTATGACGTTCCCTGTAGGAGCGAGCTTGTTCCGGGCGGCGTTCCTACAGGGGGGGCGGTGTTCTGTTGATATTGCCAGTTTGTCGGCGTGCTGTGGGGCAAGTTGAATCGTAGACAGCAAAACACCCCGGCATCGGTGGATGGCGGGGCGTTTTCGTGTTGTTCATCACAACGCCATCGCCAGCAGGCTGGCTCCCACACGGTCTTGCACGATCCAGGTGGGAGCCAGCCTGCTGGCGATGACCGCGCTGCGGTCTCAAGCCGAATGACGAACCATATCGACATGCGGAATCCCGGCCTCCAGGAATTCCTCACTGACCAGGCTGAAACCCAGGCGCTCATAGAACGCCGTGGCCTGCACCTGCGCGCTCAGCATCTGCTGCTTCAGCCCGCGCTTCTCGGCTTCGCCGATCACCGCCTGCATCAGCGCATCGCCGACTTTCAAGCCGCGCCAGTCTTTCAGCACCGACACCCGGCCCACATGCCCATCGGGCAACAGGCGCGCGGTGCCAATCGGAAAGTCGCCTTCGAAGGCGAGGAAATGCACCGCTGTCGCATCGTCGGCATCCCATTCCAGTTCAGGCGGAACGGATTGCTCGGCGATGAACACCGTCTCACGAATGCGCCGGATCTCGGCGTTGTCCTTTTGCCAGTCTGCGACACGTACGTGAATTTTATTCATCGGCAAACCCCAGGCTTCCTTGCTTGATCAGTTCACACAGCAGGCCGCGACCGTCTTCGTCGCTGAGCCATTCGCCGAGGTTGTCGACGTGCAGCGCATCGGCGGCGCAGATCATTTTCAGCAGCTCGCGCAGCTTGCCCGGCAGGTAGCGGCTCTGGCCGCTGGCGAACAGCAACAGGTCGTCATCGACTTCCGACCAGGCCAGGCGCGCGCTCGGGTTGCGGATCAGCACAGCGCCTTCTTCGAGGCTGGCGAGCAGGTCGTCTTCTTCGATTTCTTCCGGGCCCACCACCAGTTCCGGGTAGCGTGGCTCGGTCATGAACTGGCCGAACCAGGTCAGCAGCAGCCGCTCGTCGCTCATGTGCTCGGCCAGCAGGCCTTTCAGGCGATCGAGGGCGTCGTGCTGGATCTGATGCGGGTCGACCGCAGGCAGGGCATCGGCGTCGGTATAACGCTCTTCGTCGGTCAGGAACTGGGCGAGGAAGTCGGTGAAGTGGGTCAGCACTTCAGCGGCGCTCGGCGCACGGAAACCCACCGAATAGGTCATGCAGTCATCGACGGCCACGCCGCAGTGGGCCAGGCGCGGCGGCAGGTAGAGCATGTCGCCGGGTTCCAGGACCCACTCATCGGTGGCGTCGAAATCGGTGAGGATACGCAGGTCTGCGTGGGGCAGCAGCGGGCTCTCGGAATTGCACATCTGGCCGATTTTCCAGTTGCGCTTGCCATGACCCTGCAGCAGGAACACGTCGTAGTTATCGAAGTGCGGACCGACGCTGCCACCGGGGGCGGCAAAGCTGATCATCACGTCGTCGACGCGCCAGCTTGGCAGAAAACGGAAGTGCTCCAGCAGCTCGCTGACTTCTGGTACGAACTGGTCGACCGCTTGCACCAGCAGGGTCCACTCGCGTTCCGGCAACTTGCTGAATTCGTCTTCGGCAAACGGGCCGCGGCGCAATTCCCAAGGACGCTCGCCGTGCTCGATCACCAGGCGCGATTCGACTTCTTCTTCCAGCGCCAGGCCGGCCAGTTCATCGGCGTCGATCGGGCTTTCGAAGTCAGGAATCGCCTGGCGGATCAGCAGGGGTTTTTTCTGCCAGTAGTCGCGCAGGAATTCGCGCGCCGTGATGCCGCCCAGAAGTTGAAGAGGAATGTCAGGATTCATGTGTAACCTATTGAAAAAAAGCACTTTTCAGACGGGAATAAAAACGCCCGGCGCTGCCGGGCGTCTCAAACGGGTACAGCGGTCGATCAGATGCGTTTGGCTTGTGCCACGGCGTTGCCGATGTAGTTTGCCGGGGTGAGCAGTTTCAGCTCGGCCTTGGCGGCGGCAGGCATGTCCAGGCCGTCGATGAAAGTTTGCAACGCTTCAGGGCTGATGCCCTTGCCACGGGTCAATTCTTTCAGCTTCTCGTACGGGTTTTCGATGTTGTAGCGACGCATCACGGTCTGGATCGGCTCGGCCAGGACTTCCCAGCAAGCGTCCAGGTCAGCGGCGATTTTCTGCGCGTTGAGTTCGAGTTTGCTGATGCCTTTGAGGCTGGCTTCGTAGGCGATCACGCTGTGGGCGAAGCCGACACCGAGGTTGCGCAGTACGGTGGAGTCGGTCAGGTCACGCTGCCAGCGGGAGATCGGCAGTTTGCTCGCCAGGTGCTGGAACAGGGCGTTGGCGATCCCCAGGTTGCCTTCGGAGTTTTCGAAGTCGATCGGGTTGACCTTGTGCGGCATGGTCGACGAACCGATTTCGCCAGCGATGGTGCGCTGCTTGAAATAACCCAGGGAGATGTAGCCCCAGATGTCGCGGTCGAAGTCGATCAGGATGGTGTTGAAGCGCGCGATCGCGTCGAACAGTTCAGCAATGTAGTCGTGCGGTTCGATCTGCGTGGTGTACGGGTTGAAACCCAGGCCCAGCTCGCCTTCGATGAACGCGCGGGCGTTCTCTTCCCAGTCGATTTCAGGGTAGGCCGACAGGTGAGCGTTGTAGTTGCCGACAGCGCCGTTGATCTTGCCCAGCAGCGGAACGGCAGCGACCTGGGCGATCTGACGCTCCAGACGGTACACCACGTTCGCCAGTTCTTTGCCCAGGGTGGTCGGCGAGGCCGGTTGACCGTGGGTGCGCGACAGCATCGGCACGTCAGCGAAACGGATGGCCAGTTCGCGGATAGCTTCGGCAGTCTGGCGCATCAGCGGCAGCATCACATCATCACGGCCTTCGCGCAGCATCAGGGCGTGGGACAGGTTGTTGATGTCCTCGCTGGTGCAGGCAAAGTGGATGAATTCGCTGACCGCCGCCAGTTCCGGCAGCTTGGCCGCTTGCTCTTTGAGCAGGTATTCGATGGCTTTGACGTCGTGGTTGGTGGTGCGCTCGATCTCTTTGACGCGCTCGGCGTGCTCCAGCGAGAAGTTTTCCGCCAGAGTGTTCAGCACCGCGTTGGCTTCGGCGGAGAACGCCGGCACTTCGCTGATGCCAGGGTGAGCGGCCAGGCGCTGGAGCCAGCGCACTTCAACCAGAACGCGAGCACGGATCAGGCCGTACTCGCTGAAAATTGGGCGCAGGGCCTGGGTTTTGCCGGCGTAGCGGCCGTCAACAGGGGAAACCGCAGTGAGCGAAGAAAGCTGCATGGGGTGTTCTCGGACAGTCGGGCAACGAAATGGGGCGCGTATCATACATGAAAAAATCCGCCGGTCCGTCGCCAACTGACCAGCGTCTTACGCGTTACACGTCAAACAGGGTGTTGCGGGCGCGGTTTAGCTGCTGCGCATCAGCGGGTAAAGCTCTTTGAGCAGCTTGCGACGGCTGATCACCAGCTGCCAGCGATGTCCGCCCAGCTGCCGCCACAGGCGCGCCGAGCGAATACCCGCGAGCAGCAACGCACGTATCTTCGAGGCATTGCTCGGCTGCTGCAGGTTGCGCATGTCGCCGTGGACCTGAATCCGTTGGCGCAAGGTGCTCAAGGTATCCTGGTACAGCGCGCCGCACGCGGCGATGACGTTTTCGTGGGCCGGGCCGAAGTGCTCGACCTGGGACTGGATCTGCGGCAGACGCTTGCCAATCACGTCGAGCATGTCGCCGCGCTTGGCCAGCTGACGCTCCAGCCCCAGCATCGCCAAAGCGTAACGCAGCGGTTCGCGTTGCAGGGTGCTCGGGTCGCGTTCCAGGGCGCCGATCAGCGCGCGATAGCCTTCGCGCAGGTTGATGTCGTCGCCACCGTAGACTTCCAGCGTGTCCTTGGGGTCGCGAATCAGCAGGCTGCCGAGCATGCACGTCAGCCCGGCTTCGTTGGTCTGGCCGGACTTCGCGATCTTGTCCACCAGCACGGCGGCGAGGAACACGCCGCCGAGCGCCGCCAATTGCTCCTGGGTCGGGCTCATTGGGCCTGGCCTTTGCTGGTCCAGGGTTCGGCAATTTCAATCACGCCGCCGCCCAGGCAGATTTCACCGTCGTAGAACACCACGGATTGCCCTGGGGTGACCGCGCGCTGCGGGTCATCGAAGGTTGCGCGGTAGCCGGTGGCGGTTTTTTCCAGTGTGCAGGGCTGGTCGCTCTGGCGATAACGAACCTTGGCGGTCAGCTTGCGCGGCTCGCTCAGGTCGATCGGGTTGACCCAATAGATGTCCGAAGCGAGCAGGGCGCGGGAGAACAGGTAAGGGTGGTCATTGCCTTGGCCGACGATCAGCTCGTTGTGCTCCAGGTCCTTGATCAACACGTACCATGGCTCGTCGCCAGCGTCTTTCAGGCCGCCGATGCCCAGGCCCTGGCGCTGGCCGATGGTGTGATACATCAGGCCATGGTGGCGGCCGATGACTTCACCTTCGGTGGTCTTGATTTCGCCCGGCTGGGCCGGCAGGTATTGCTTGAGGAAGTCACTGAAACGGCGTTCGCCGATGAAGCAGATGCCGGTGGAGTCCTTTTTCTTCGCGGTCGCCAGGTCGTGTTTTTCGGCAATCGCGCGCACTTGCGGTTTTTCCAGCTCGCCCACCGGGAACAGGGTCTTGGCGATCTGTTCGCCGCCGACGGCGTGCAGGAAGTAGCTCTGGTCCTTGTTCGGGTCCAGGCCCTTGAGCAGTTCGGTGCGCCCGTCGATGTCACGGCGGCGCACGTAGTGGCCGGTGGCAATCAGGTCGGCACCCAGCATCAAGGCGTAGTCGAGGAACGCCTTGAACTTGATCTCGCGGTTACACAGGATGTCCGGGTTCGGCGTGCGACCGGCCTTGTATTCGGCCAGGAAGTGCTCGAACACGTTGTCCCAGTACTCGGCGGCGAAGTTGGCGGTGTGCAGCTTGATGCCAATTTTGTCGCACACGGCCTGGGCGTCCGCCAGGTCGTCCATGGCGGTGCAGTATTCCGTTCCATCGTCTTCTTCCCAGTTCTTCATGAACAGGCCTTCCACCTCATAACCCTGCTCGATCAGCAGGAGAGCGGAAACGGAAGAGTCCACGCCGCCGGACATGCCGACAATGACGCGCTTCTTTTGTGTGTCGGAAGGGGCTGGATCACGCATAGGGATTCAATGAGTGTCTTGAAAAAGGACGCGATTCTAGCAGGCCGCAGCCCACAAGGCTAAAGAGAAGGGCGGATCAGTTCGAGACCGAAGCGTTTGCCGTCCAGATAATCATCGATGCAGCGGATGATCAGTTCACTGCGCCAATGGTCGCGCTGATGGAGTAATTCGTCCCGCGTCAGCCACTTGGCGCCGACGATGCCTTCGTCCAGCTGATAGTCGGGATGGTGCCGGAGTGGTTTGGCGGTGAAGCAGACCCGCTGGTAGGTCACGCCGTTGCTCGGCGCCGTGTAGAGATAGATGCCCACCACGCCGGTGGCTTCCACGTCCCAGCCGGTTTCCTCAAGGGTTTCGCGCACGGCTGCTTCGATCAGGGTTTCGTTCGGGTCAAGGTGCCCGGCGGGCTGGTTGAGTACCGTTCGTCCGCCCTTGAGCTCTTCGACCATCAGGAAGCGGCCGTTGTCTTCGACGATGGTGGCGACGGTGATGTGGGGTAGCCAGTCCATGAACCTTCCTCAAATCTCAATAGTTGAAACACTATTACTGTAGGAGCTGGCCTGCCAGCGATAGCGGTGGGTCAGTCACCATCATTGGTGGATGATAAGCCACCATCGCTGGCAAGCCAGCTCCCACAGGGTTTGTGGTGTCCGAAAACAGAAACCCCGGCACTCGGCCGGGGCTTCTTTGCATCCTTACAACCTTAAACCAGCGCGGCGATCGCGGCGTTGAAAGTGTTGCTCGGGCGCATGGCCTTGCTGATCAGCTCGGCATTGGCGTGGTAGTAACCGCCGATGTCCACTGGCTTGCCCTGAACGGCATTGAGCTCGGCAACGATGGTTGCTTCGTTCTCGGTCAGGGTTTTGGCCAGTTCGCCGAACTGCGCTTGCAGTGCTGCGTCTTCAGTCTGGGCGGCCAGGGCCTGGGCCCAGTACAGCGCCAGGTAGAAGTGGCTGCCGCGGTTGTCGATGTTGCCGACTTTGCGCGATGGCGACTTGTTGTTGTCCAGGAACTGACCGGTGGCCTGATCCAGGGTCTTGGCCAATACCAGCGCCTTGGGGTTGTTGTACGTCACGCCCAAGTGCTCAAGGGATGCGGCCAGGGCCAGGAACTCGCCCAGGGAATCCCAGCGCAGGAAGTTTTCTTCCAGCAGCTGTTGAACGTGCTTCGGTGCCGAACCGCCGGCGCCGGTTTCGAACAGGCCGCCGCCATTCATCAGCGGAACGATCGACAGCATCTTGGCGCTGGTGCCCAGCTCCATGATCGGGAACAGGTCGGTCAGGTAGTCGCGCAGTACGTTGCCGGTCACCGAGATGGTGTCCTTGCCCTCGCGGGTGCGCTGCAGGGTGTACTTCATCGCTTCGACTGGCGCCATGATCTGGATGTCCAGACCGGCAGTGTCGTGATCCTTCAGGTATGCCTGAACCTTCTCGATCACCACGCCGTCGTGGGCGCGCATCGGGTCCAGCCAGAAGATGGCCGGGGTGCTGCTGGCGCGAGCACGGTTGACCGCCAGTTTGACCCAGTCCTGGATCGGCGCGTCTTTGGTCTGGCACATGCGGAAGATGTCGCCGGCTTCAACCGACTGCTCCAGCAACGTGCGGCCTGCGCTGTCGGAAACCCGAACCACGCCATTGCTCTTGATCTGGAACGTCTTGTCGTGCGAACCGTACTCTTCGGCTTTTTTCGCCATCAGGCCAACGTTTGGCACGCTGCCCATGGTGGTCGGATCGAAGGCGCCATTTGCCTTGCAGTCTTCGATCACTGCCTGGTAGATAGTCGCGTAGCAGCGATCCGGGATCACCGCCTTGGTGTCGTGCAGTTGGCCGTCAGTGCCCCACATCTTGCCGGAGTCACGGATCATGGCTGGCATCGAGGCGTCGACGATGACGTCGCTCGGCACATGCAGGTTGGTGATGCCTTTGTCGGAGTTGACCATGGCCAACGACGGACGAACGGCGTACACCGCCTGGATGTCCGCTTCGATCTGCGCTTGCTGCTCGGCCGGCAGGGCCTTGATGCGAGCGTACAGGTCGCCGATGCCGTTGTTCAGGTTGAAGCCGATCTGCGCCAGCACGTCAGCGTGCTTGGCCAGTGCGTCTTTATAGAACTCGGCAACGATCTGGCCGAACATGATCGGGTCGGAGACCTTCATCATGGTGGCTTTCAAGTGGACTGACAGCAGCACGCCCTGGGCTTTGGCGTCTTCGATCTCGGCAGCGATGAAGCTGCGCAGCGCGTTCTTGCTCATGACCGCGCAATCGAGGATCTCACCGGCTTGCACGGTGGTCTTTTCTTTCAGGACGGTGGTGGTGCCGTCTTGGGCGATCAGTTCGATTTTGACGGCGTCAGCGGCGTCGATCAGGGCAGCTTTTTCGCTGCCGTAGAAATCGCCGGTGCTCATGTGCGCGACGTGGGACTTGGAGTCCTTGGCCCAGGCGCCCATTTTGTGCGGGTGCTTGCGCGCGTAGTTCTTGACCGACAGCGGTGCGCGACGATCAGAGTTGCCTTCGCGCAGAACCGGGTTCACGGCGCTGCCCTTGATCTTGTCGTAACGCGCCTTGGCTTCTTTGTCGGCGTCGCTGGTCACGGTTTCCGGGTAGTCCGGCAGTGCAAAGCCCTGGGCTTGCAGCTCTTTGATCGCGGCCTGCAGCTGCGGAACCGAAGCACTGATGTTCGGCAGCTTGATGATGTTGGCTTCAGGCGTAACAGCCAGGTCGCCCAGTTCGGCGAGGTGGTCGGCTACGGCTTTGTCACCCAATTGCTCGGGGAAGCTGGCCAGGATGCGCCCTGCAAGAGAGATATCGCGGGTTTCCACGGCGATATCAGCCGAGGCGGTGAACGCCTCTACGATAGGCAACAGTGAATAGGTGGCGAGGGCTGGGGCTTCGTCGGTGAAGGTATAGATGATCTTCGAGCGGGTGGGCATATTCGGATTAACTCTCTCTTCTTTGCTAAAGCGTGCGCAGAAACTCGAGGGGCGCCGGGTAAGCGCGTTCGTTCAAAGTCATCCATGAGCCGAATGTCGAGATTTGTGCGCGGTGATGTTGGGTGCATCAGTCGAGCGTCAAGCGGGTGGGCTGCGATAACAGCCCTGCTTTTCGGGTCCTGAGCCTCGTCATGGAGAGGTCGGCCGGCGTGACTCTGTGGTCAGCGGCGGCATTATACATAGGTAGCTGGCAATCTGCCGATGGTTCATACGCAACGATTCTCGTCCATTGGTCTAAAGGTCGCAGGGGAGCGTGCGGCGTAGAGTCGTCGGCCGTGCTTGAGTTTGGCGCTTTTCCCTTTGCTTTCAGGCTTGTAGAACACCAACGGCGTAGCTTTGCCGCAGATGGGCAGAACATAGGGTTTGCGCGCCGATTTAACTGGGGTACGCTCGAACGAAGCCAGATGTTCAATCCAAACAATGGAGTTCAGCATGGGATACAAGAAGATTCAGGTTCCAGCCGTCGGCGACAAAATCACCGTCAACGCGGACCATTCTCTCAATGTTCCTAACAACCCGATCATTCCCTTCATCGAAGGCGATGGTATTGGCGTTGATATCAGCCCGGTCATGATCAAGGTTGTCGATGCTGCTGTTAAGAAGGCTTACGGCGGCGAGCGCAAAATTTCCTGGATGGAAGTCTACGCCGGGGAGAAAGCGACTCAGGTTTACGATCAGGACACCTGGCTGCCTCAGGAAACCCTGGACGCAGTCAAGGATTACGTGGTTTCCATCAAGGGCCCTCTGACCACCCCGGTCGGCGGCGGCATCCGTTCCCTCAACGTGGCCCTGCGCCAACAACTCGACCTGTATGTGTGCCTGCGCCCGGTGCGCTGGTTCGAAGGCGTGCCAAGCCCGGTCAAGAAGCCCGGTGACGTCGACATGACGATCTTCCGTGAGAACTCGGAAGACATCTACGCCGGTATCGAGTGGAAGGCCGGTTCGCCAGAGGCGACCAAGGTCATCAAGTTCCTTAAAGAAGAAATGGGTGTCACCAAGATCCGTTTCGACCAGAACTGCGGTATCGGCGTCAAGCCGGTATCCCTGGAAGGCACCAAGCGTCTGGCGCGCAAAGCCCTGCAATATGTGGTCGACAACGATCGCGACTCGCTGACCATCGTGCACAAAGGCAACATCATGAAGTTCACCGAAGGTGCCTTCAAGGAATGGGCCTACGAAGTGGCGGCTGAAGAGTTCGGTGCGACCCTGCTCGACGGCGGTCCGTGGATGCAGTTCAAGAACCCGAAAACCGGCAAAAACGTCATCGTCAAGGATGCCATCGCCGACGCCATGCTCCAGCAGATCCTGCTGCGCCCGGCCGAATACGATGTGATCGCGACCCTGAACCTGAACGGCGACTACCTTTCCGACGCCCTCGCGGCCGAAGTAGGCGGTATCGGTATCGCGCCGGGTGCCAACCTGTCCGACACCGTGGCCATGTTCGAAGCGACCCACGGCACCGCGCCGAAGTATGCCGGCAAGGACCAGGTCAACCCGGGCTCGCTGATCCTGTCCGCCGAGATGATGTTGCGTCACATGGGCTGGACCGAAGCGGCCGATCTGATCATCAAGGGCACCAACGGCGCGATCTCCGCGAAGACCGTGACCTATGACTTCGAACGTCTGATGGACGGCGCTAAGCTGCTGTCTTCTTCGGCCTTTGGTGATGCGCTGATTTCGCACATGTAAGCGAATCGGCACAAAAAAACCGCCCTCGGGCGGTTTTTTTTCGACTGGTGTCTCGTCCTGAATAAGGTTTACACCTTCTGGCTTCTTATCAGGAAGGTGCAATGGA
>NZ_JANLOD010000067.1 GCF_025466085.1 Pseudomonas sp. 14P_8.1_Bac3 | reverse complement strand
CATTCGATCTTCGCGTATCGAAAACCGGGTTACAGAACCGAAGCGGTCTCCGGCAGTTTCGGCTGGCGATACAGGTCCAGGAGCACCTGATCCAGTACCGACGAAGCGCCGAACGGGGCCTTGTCGTTGAGGATCGCCACCACCGCCCAGGTATTGCCGTTGATGTCGCGGCTGAAGCCGGAGATCGCCCGCACGGTATTCAGGGTGCCGGTCTTGACGTGGGCTTCGCCGCGCATCGCGGTGGTCTTCAGGCGTTTACGCATGGTGCCATCGGTGCCGGCAATTGGCATCGAACTGATGAACTCGGCAGCGTACGGACTGTGCCACGCGGCTTGCAGCATCGCGGCCATTTCCCGTGCACTGACACGCTCGGCGCGGGACAGGCCGGAGCCGTTCTCCATCACCAGGTGCGGCGCGGTGATGCCTTTCTTCGCCAGCCACTGACGCACCACGCGCTGGGCTGCTTTGGCATCGTCGCCGTCGGCATCGGTGCGGAATTTCTGGCCCAGGCTCAGGAACAGCTGCTGGGCCATGGTGTTGTTACTGTATTTGTTGATGTCGCGGATGATTTCCGCCAAATCGGGCGAGAAGGCGCGGGCGAGGACCTTGGCGTCTTTCGGCGTTGGCGCCAGCACGTCCTTGCCCTGGATGCTGCCACCCAGTTCTTTCCAGATCGCCCGCACGGCACCGGCGGTGTAGGTCGCGTGGTCGAGCAGCGACAGATAGGTCTGCGAGCTGCAGCCTTCGCCCAGCTGACCGCCAACGGTCACGGTCACGGTGCCGTCAGGTTGGGTCACCGGGTTGTAACGCACGCCGCCGGTGCATTGCTTGGAGTTGATCGCCTTGACCTGGTTTTCGATGACGATGCTGGCAATCGGCGGCTCCACCGACACCAGCACCCGGCCGTTGTCGTTGCGCGCCACGAAGCGCAGGGCCTTGAGATTGACCAGCAGCGAGTCGGGCTTGACCAGGAACGGCTTGTTCTCGTCGTTGCCGTCATCGTTGAATTCGGGCAATTGCGGTTGCACGAAGAAACCGCGGTCCAGCACCAGGTTGCCGGTCACTTGCGTGACGCCGTTGGCCCGCAGGTCGCGCATCAGCAGCCAGAGTTTTTCCATGTTCAGTTTCGGATCGCCGCCACCCTTGAGGTAGAGGTTGCCGTTGAGAATGCCACCGCTGAGGGTGCCGTCGGTGTAGAACTCGGTTTTCCACTGGTGGTTCGGGCCGAGCATCTCCAGGGCAGCGTAGGTGGTCACCAGCTTCATGGTGGAAGCCGGGTTGACTGAGACGTCAGCGTTGAAGACGGTCGGGTTGCCGGGGCCGGTGAGCGGGATCATCACCAGTGACAGGGCGTTGTCCTGCAGCTTGCTGGCCTTCAGGGCCTTTTCGACGTTCGGTGACAACGCAGTATTGATGGTGGCGGCGGAAACAGGGAGGGCCAGGGGGAGAAGAAGACTGGCCAGCAACAGGGGACGCAAAGATTTGATCATGTGAAATAAAACCCTACAGCCGAGGGGAAAAAAGACGAGGGCACGAAAATGAATTCCCTCAGTGATCATGAAAGTGTCGGCATTATGCCCCAAGGTGTCGTGGCTTGTGCCGTGCCTTGGCCTTCTGATCCGCTATTTTTTTACCGGCGGTAACGCTGGAGGAGAGATTGAGAGCCACTTGGCAGGTGATGGGGCAGGAGGCGGGGCGAAGTGAGGGGGATAGTGTGTCGGGCCATAAACAAACAGGGCCATCACGATGGATGGCCCTGTTGAACATCAAGCTACCGGGTTGATCGGCTTTTCCGGATACCAGACGTCGATCAGCGGGCTGACGGTGACTTCGGTCAGTTCGCTGCGGCCCTTGAGCCAGGCTTCAACGGCAGCGCGTTGCTCTTCGGACACGGAGCCACGCTTCTGCAGGCAAACCAGACCGAAGTCATCGCCGCCAACATAGCCCAGACCGTTGGCTTCCATGGCTTCTTTCAGGAAAGCGTTGAGGAATGCATCGATTGCCTCGTCAGCCAAATCTTCCTTGAAGTCCAGGTTCAGCTCGAAGCCCAATTCCTGGAACTCGTCTACACAGAGCTTTTTGCGCAGACGCTGGGAGCGGTTAGTGGCCATGAAACAATCCTCTTAAGTAATAACGCGGCGCATCTTACCAGCTAAGCGGCGTCCCTGCTCCAGATCCCGGGGCTTTTTGCTGCGTTCACAAACCCGGCAACACATCCGAGGGCACAATTGCGCCGCCCTTCATCACCACCGGGATTTTTTCAAGAAGCGAGATATCGGCGATCGGATCGCCATCGACGGCGATCATGTCGGCAAAGCGCCCGGCACTGACGGCGCCGACGTCCTGTTGCCAACTGAGCAGGTCTGCGGCGACCACGGTGGCGGACTGGATCGCCTGCATCGGTGTCATGCCGTACTTCACCATGTAGGCGAACTGCCTGGCATTGGTGCCGATCGGGTAGACACCGGCGTCGGTGCCATAGGCAATCTTGACCCCGGCCTTGACCGCTTTACGGAAGGCCTGACGCTGTACGTCAGTGGTTTCGGTGTTCTTGCGCAGGTAACTCTCCGGCCAGTTTTCCTTGTGGCCGACCTCATCGATGTAGTCGCCGTTGTAGATATCCATCACCAGGTAGGTGCCGTTGTCTTTCGCCAGTTTGATGCCTTCGTCATCCAGCAGCGAGGCATGTTCGACGGATTTGACCCCGGCGCGGATGGCCGCCTTGATGCCTTCCGCGCCATGGGCATGCACCGTGGCATAGCTTTTGTGAACCTTGGCTTCCTGCACCACCGCACGCATTTCTTCCTCGGTCATTTCCATCTGGCCCGGTTCAGTGCCTTCGGCCAGGACCGAGCCGGTGCCCATCATCTTGATGGTGTCCACGCCGTGCTGGAACAGGTAACGGGTCTTCAACTTCGCATCGTTGGCATCACGGTAAACCCCGACGCGCATATCCGCCGGAATCTCCACGCCTGGGGCAAATCCCGTCACCTCACCACCGCCGCCCGCGACGGTGATGTACGCGCCCACCACGTTCATTCGGGGGCCCAGCACCCGGTTGGCGTTGATCGCGTCGCGAAGCGCGACGTCGGTGAATGCGCGATAAGTGCCCAAGTCATGCACCGTGGTAAATCCCGCGCGCAGGGTTTGATAGGCGTGTTTGGCGCCCATCAGCGCCACGTCTTGCGGGGAGTGCAGGAGCGGTTCGGCCACGTTGTTGGTCATGTCCCAGTCGGAGATATGCGTGTGCATATCGATCAGTCCTGGCAGCACGGTCTTGCTTGACCAGTCAATCACGGTGCTGTTGGCCGGTGGCGCGCTCCACGGTTCCACGGCGACGATGCGCTCACCGTCGATCTTGATGCGTTGATCGTTCAGCACCTTGCCTTTTTCGACATCCACCAAGCGGCCCGCATGGACATACACGACGTCTGCGTGGGCGGACAACGCCATCGAGGAGAGAGTGACAGCCAGCGCGATACACTTGATCTTCAAGTTATTCATGCGAAACCTCTGTTATTTATTTTTTAGTGAGCGAATGCGCACATCAGAAAAGATCGAACGGATATTCGGTAATGATTCGAAGTTGCTTGACGCTGTCACCGGTAAAGGCGTGATCGGCATAACGTACCCGCACTGACAGGTTTTTCAGGGGGCCATTGTCAACAACGGTCTTCAAATCGATATCGCGTTCGATTTGTTTGTCCGAATGCGCGTAGTAGGCGTACAAGCCGTCCGGATCAACTTTCTCGTTATCGATATCAAAGCCGTAGACATAACGAACGCCGAGGGTCGTGTGCAAATAACCGGTACTGCCAAAGTCATAGGCATAACCCAGTCCGATCGACTGTTCGCCAGGACCGTTGAAGTCGCCATACTGCGAAGAGTTGGCCAGATAGATGGAGTCCATGTAAGTACCGTCGGACGACATCAAATAGTCGAACGGCTGGCTGCCATGGACTTGTTGATAGGACACCGTAAACGTGTTCGAACCATAGCCGTAGGTGGTCGCCAGTGACCACGCGGTGACGTTTATTGCACCGGCATTGGCCTGTCCTTCATCGAGTGTTCGATACAGGTTGAAGTCGAAACCCACTGTCTGTTCTGTCGCCAGGGGAACACTGTAATTGGCGTTGACGTAGAACTGGCGCCACAGGTCTTCTGCGCGAGAGACATAAAAGCCAACGCCTCCTTCCTCGACCGGCAGATACGTGAAACCTGCATAGTCCACATCGCCGGCGTCTACCCCGGCATATCCGGCCTTGAATCCTGCGTCGTGGTCAGTGGTCGTATAGCCACGTGAGGAGTAGAAGTGCCCGATGTCGATACTGACCTTGTCGATATCGTCACTCAAGAGTTGAAAGCCCCTGGCGGTCATCGGCATCAATCTCAAGTCGGGTGTCGCGAACACCGGGTTGTAAGGGCGCAAGTCGCCAAACTTCAGAAGCGTGTTTGACCATTTCATCTTTACCGCGCCATTGAGTGTCGATGACTCGGATCTTTCACCGTCGCCCTCTGCCGGGAACATGCCTGTGCCCACCGTGCCGCGTCCGCCATCGAGCTTGTAGGCGGTATAGGCACTTGCATCGACACCGAAACCGATAACGCCTTGGGTCAATCCGGACTGATAGTCCATCAGGAACCCCTGTCCCCATCCTCGTGCATCGGGATAATGGGACAGCGAGTTGCGATTGAAATACATATTGCGTGCAAGTAGTTTTGCCGAGCTGCCCTCGATGAAACCTTCCTGGATTTCATCGGCTTGGGCTTGCAGAGAACTTGCGGACATCGAAAACACAAACAGTCCCAGCAGTGGACGATTCTTCATTTAAGGCCTCAGGGTTTTAATTCTTATTGTTTTACGGAAACGCCTGTGCGCCAAAGAATGTGCTCCGATCGCCGGAAGTTACAGTGATGTATCTGCATTAATCCCATGTCAGTAGCGCATAAAAAAACGGCGACCCCAGGGTCGCCGTCATGCGTGTTTTTTTGTAGGCGTTGTCGAGTGAAGCGAAGCGGCGATCTTTCAGGCTTTACGCCAATTCAAAATCACCATCGTCAACACTCCCGCCACGATCCCCCAGAACGCCGAACCAATGGAAAATAACGTCAACCCCGATGCCGTGACCATAAAGGTGATCAGCGCCGCCTCACGTTCCTTCACCTCCGCCATGGCGATGCTCAGGCCATTGATGATTGAGCCGAACAACGCCAGGGCTGCAATCGACAGCACCAGCTCTTTCGGCAGCGCGGCAAACAACGCCGCCAGCGTGGCGCCGAACACCCCGGCGATGCCGTAGAAAATCCCGCACCAGACCGCCGCCGTGTAGCGCTTGTTGCGGTCTTCGTGGGCATGCGCCCCGGTGCAGATGGCCGCGCTGATGGCGGCCAGGTTGATCCCGTGGGAGCCAAACGGCGCCAGCAGCAGCGAGGCAATGCCCGTGGTGGTGATCAGCGGCGAGGCCGGCACGGTGTAGCCGTCAGCGCGCAGCACGGCGATGCCCGGCATGTTCTGCGAGGTCATCGCCACCACGAACAACGGGATGCCGATGCTGATGGTCGCGGCCAGGGAGAAGTGCGGTGTGGTCCAGACCGGCGTCGCCACTTCCAGGTGGAACGTGCTGAAATCCAGCAACCCCATGAACCCCGAGAGCGCGGTGCCGATCAGCAACGCGGCGAGCACGGCGTAGCGGGGCGACAGGCGCTTGATCACCAGATAGGTGAAGAACATCCCCAGGACCAGCGCGGTGCGATGCTGGGCGGCGACGAAAATCTCGCTGCCGATCTTGAACAGAATCCCCGCCAGCAACGCCGCGGCCAGTGACGCCGGGATCTTCTTCACCAGGCGTTCGAAGCTGCCGGTCAAGCCACACACGGTGACCAGCACCGCACAAGTCATATAGGCGCCAATGGCTTCGCCATAACTCACACCGCCGAGGCTGGTGATCAGCAACGCCGCGCCGGGGGTCGACCAGGCGATGGTGATCGGCGTGCGATAACGCAGGGACAGGCCGATCGAGCACACCGCCATGCCAATCGAGATCGCCCAGATCCACGACGAAATCTGCCCACTGGTCAGCCCGGCCGCTTGCCCGGCCTGGAACATCAGCACCAGCGAGCTGGTGTAGCCGGTCATCATTGCGATGAACCCGGCGACGATGGCCGAAGGCGAGGTATCGGCCAGTGGGCGGAGTTGCGTGTGGGTGGCGTCGTTCATGACAGGTGTTCCTTCATGCGTCCAAAAAATATCCGAAGCAACACCGACCCCTGCAGGAGCGAGCTTGCTCGCGATGGAGTGTCAGAGATACCGAGGTGTCAGTTGACACACCCTCGCGAGCAAGCTCGCTCCTACAGAAAGATCGCATTACGCGGCGGATTCTGCGTTCAAGCCTAAACTCAAAGGTAACGCACCGTTGCAATACAGCGGAGGTGACAAACAGCCGTACAGTCGTGCTGCCACCGTCCATTGTGTACAATCGCGGTGTTTTTTACGCGATACTTGCCAGCGACCCACTGTGCCGTATTACAGTCACGGTCAATTCGCCGCAGTTCTCCCGACTCGAGTGCCCATGAACGAACAGTTGCAGCCCCTCAAGAAACAACCGCGAGCAGGCAAAGCCGGCCGTAGCGGTACCCAGGACGATATTGTCTACGCGCATATCTTCGAGGCGATCCTCGAACAGCGCCTGGCGCCCGGCACCAAGTTGAGCGAAGAAGCGCTGGGGGAAATTTTCGGGGTCAGCCGCACCATCATCCGCCGCGCGTTGTCGCGCCTGGCCCATGAAGGCGTCGTGTTGTTGCGGCCGAATCGCGGCGCCGTCGTGGCGAGCCCGAGTGTCGAAGAGGCGCGTCAGGTGTTCCTCGCCCGCCGTCTGGTCGAACGCGCGATAACCGAACTGGCGGTACAGCACGCCACCGCCGAGCAGATCGCCGAATTGCGCCAGATGGTCAACGACGAGCGCGACAGCTTCTCCCGTGGCGATCGCGGTGCCGGTATCCGTCTGTCGGGGGAGTTCCACCTGAAACTGGCCGAGGCGGCGAAGAATGCGCCGCTGATCAGCTTTCAGCGCAGCCTGGTTTCGCAGACTTCGCTGATCATCGCCCAGTATGAAAGCGGCAACCGTTCGCACTGTTCCTATGACGAGCACACCCAGCTGATCGACGCGATCGAAGCGCGCAACGGTGCGCTGGCGGTGGACCTGATGATGCATCACATGGATCACATCGACAGCAAGCTCAACCTCGACGAGGAAAGTGCCTCGGATGATCTGCATGCAGTGTTTTCGCATTTGTTGCAGACCAAGAAGCCGGGGCGCTCGAGCGCCAAGCTCTGAGCTGATACCGCGTTGCGTCCATCGCTGGCAGGCCAGCTCCCACAGTAGTTTTGCGGTGTTCACGATATTTGCGACAAATGCAAAACCCTGTGGGAGCTGGCCTGCCAGCGATAGCCATCTGACAGGCAGCAAAAATCCCCCGGGCTGAAAGGCGCGGGGGATTTTTTTTGCCAGCAATTTCTTACCGCTGGTGCACCAGATTCCCCGCCGCATACGTCTGCAACACCGTCCGGTCATCCCCCAGCGTCATCAATACAAACAACGTCTCGGCAATGTTATTCGCCTGCTTCAAGCGATAGCTCAGCAGCGGCGTAGCGTTGTAGTCCAGCACCAGGAAGTCTGCATCGCTACCCGGCTGCAAGGTGCCGATCCTGTCTTCCAGACGCAGCGCCCGCGCCCCGCCCAGTGTCGCCAGGTACAGCGATTTGAACGGGCTCAAACGCGCACCTTGCAGCTGCATGACCTTGTACGCCTCGTTCAAGGTTTGCAGCAGCGAAAAACTGGTACCGCCGCCGACGTCCGTGCCCAGGCCTACATTCAATTTATGCTTCTCGGCCATCGGCAAGTTGAACAGGCCGCTGCCGAGGAAGAAGTTCGAGGTCGGGCAGAAAGCGATCGCCGAGCCGGTTTCCGCCAGGCGCGCGCATTCGTCGTCGCACAAGTGCACGCCGTGGGCGAACACCGAGCGCTCGCCGAGCAACTGGTAGTGATCGTAGACGTCGAGGTAACCCTTGCGCTCCGGGAACAGTTCCTTGACCCACTCGACTTCCTTGAGGTTTTCGCTGATGTGGGTCTGCATGTACAGGTCCGGGTATTCACTCAGCAACTGGCCGGCGAGGGTCAGTTGTTCCGGGGTGCTGGTCGGGGCGAAGCGCGGGGTGACCGCGTAGTGCAAGCGGCCCTTGCCGTGCCAGCGCTCGATCAGCGCCTTGCTTTCGACGTAGCTGGATTCGGCGGTGTCGGTCAGGTAGTCCGGCGCGTTGCGGTCCATCATCACCTTGCCGGCGATCATCCGCAGGTCCAGCTGTTCGGCGGCTTCAAAGAACGAGTTCACCGATTGCGGGTGCACGCTGCCGAACACCAACGCGGTGGTGGTGCCGTTGCGCAGCAATTCTTTGATGAAAATGCCCGCGACTTCATCCGCGTGGGCCTTGTCGGCGAACTGGCTTTCGCAGGGGAAGGTGTACGTGTTGAGCCAGTCCAGCAATTGCTCGCCGTAGGCGCCGACCATGCCGGTTTGCGGCAGGTGAATGTGGGTATCGATAAAGCCGGGGGTGATCAGCGCGTCCTGATAATGAGTGATCTCGATATCGGCGGGCAGGGTCGGCAGCAAGTCGCGGGCGTGGCCAAGGGCGCTGATCTGGCCGTTATCGACCACCAGCAGACCGTCTTCGAAATACTCATACGACGCGTCGACCCCCACCTCGGCGGGGTCGGCGATGCTGTGCAGGATGGAGGCGCGGTAGGCTTTGCGAGTCAGAGGCATGAGCGTTCTCAGTGTGAGGCTTTCAAAGGGGTGGCCTGACTGCGGCGCGACGCCGGCAGCAGTTTGGCAATCGGTTCGGCGCTGGAGGTTTGCTGACCGAAATTGGCGTTATAGGTGGCGATGATTTCGCCAGCGATGGAAATGGCGATTTCCACAGGCAACTTGCCTTTGACGTCGCCAAGGCCCATCGGGCAGCGCATGCGTTGCAGCACGCTGCTGTCGAAACCGCGGTCGCGCAGGCGGTGTTCGAATTTCACTCGTTTGGTCTTCGAACCGATCAGGCCGAAGTAGGTGAAGTCATTGCGCTTGAGGATCGCGGCGGTGAGTTCGAGGTCGAGCTGGTGGTTGTGGGTCATGACGATGCAGTAACTGCCGGCGGGCAGGTTGTCGATTTCATCCACCGGTTCCTCGGCGACGATTTTGCGCACACCGTGGGGGATCTGCTCGGGGAATTGCGCTTCCCGCGAGTCGATCCAGCGCACCCGGCAGGGCAGGCTGGCGAGCAATGGCACCAGGGCGCGACCGACATGCCCGGCGCCGAACACGGCGATCTGCGCCTGGACCTGGCCCATCGGTTCGAACAGCAGGACGGTCACCCCGCCACAGCATTGGCCGAGGCTGGCACCGAGGCTGAAGCGCTCCAGATGGGTGTCCTGCTTGCCGCTGGCGAGCATCTCGCGGCCGATCTGCATGGCCTTGTATTCCAGGTGCCCGCCGCCGATGGTGTCGAAGGTCTGGCTGGCGCTGATGACCATTTTCGAACCGGCGTTGCGCGGCGTCGAGCCGAGCTCTTCGATGATGGTGACCAATACGCAGGGTTCACCCTGGGATTGCAGGTCGGCGAGGGCGTCGATCCAGTTGTACATGTTTCACCTCGACATCTTTTTTGTCTGTTCGGGCCTCTTCGCGAGCAAGCCCGCTCCCACAGGGGATTGCATTGCAAATGTGGGAGCGGGCTTGCTCGCGAAGGCCGCGCCTCGGTTTCAGAGCGGAGCCAACTCGGTCTCAGGCTCGACAGCCTTCGCCACCTTCAACTGGCGCATCTGCTCACACCCCCACAACACCCGTTCCGGGGTCGCCGGTGCATCGATTTTCGGTTGATGCCTGTAGTCACCCAGACTCGCCACGGCGTCCTTGATCGCACACCACGAGGCGATGCCCAGCATGAACGGCGGCTCACCCACGGCCTTGGAATGGAATACCGTGTCTTCCGGGTTCTTGCGGTTCTCCACCAGCTTCACCCGCAGGTCCAGCGGCATGTCCGCCACGGCCGGGATCTTGTAGCTGGCCGGGCCGTTGGTCATCAGTTTGCCTTTGGCATTCCAGACCAGTTCTTCCATGGTCAGCCAGCCCATGCCCTGGATGAAACCGCCCTCGACCTGGCCGATGTCGATGGCCGGGTTCAGCGAGGCGCCGACGTCGTGGAGGATGTCGGTACGGAGCATCTTGTATTCGCCGGTCAGGGTGTCGACCAGCACTTCGCAACACGCTGCGCCGAAGGCGAAATAATAGAACGGCCGCCCACGTGCCTGGCTGCGGTCGTAGTAGATTTTCGGGGTCTTGTAGAAGCCGGTGCTCGACAGCGACACCTGGGCGAAATACGCCTGCTGGATCAGCGCTTCGAACGTCAGGATGTGATCGCGCACGCGGACATGGCCGTTGTGGAACTCCACGTCTTCTTCGCTGACCTTGTAGTGCCGCGCGGCAAATTCCACCAGGCGCTGCTTGATGATTTCCGCCGCATTCTGTGCAGCCTTGCCGTTGAGGTCGGCGCCGCTGGAGGCGGCGGTCGGCGAGGTATTCGGCACCTTGTCGGTGTTGGTCGCAGTGATCTGCACGCGGTCCATTTCCACCTGGAACACTTCGGCCACAACCTGCGCGACCTTGGTGTTCAACCCCTGGCCCATCTCGGTGCCGCCGTGGTTCAGGTGGATGCTGCCGTCGGTGTAGACGTGGACCAGCGCACCGGCCTGGTTGAGGAAACTGGCGGTGAAGGAAATGCCGAATTTCACCGGGGTCAGCGCCAGGCCTTTTTTCAGGATCGGACTGTTGGCGTTGTAGCGGCGGATCGCTTCGCGGCGCTCGGCGTACTGGCTGCTTTCTTCCAGTTCGGCGGTCATTTCCTCGAGCATGTTGTGCTCGACGGTCTGGTAGTAATGGGTAACGTTGCGCTCGGTCTTGCCGTAGTAGTTGGCTTTGCGCACCGCCAGCGGATCAAGGGCCAGGTGGCGGGCAATCGCGTCCATCACTTCTTCGATGGCGACCATCCCTTGCGGACCGCCGAAGCCCCGGTAAGCGGTGTTCGACGCGGTGTTGGTCTTGCAGCGGTGGCCGTTGATGGTCGCATCGCCCAGGTAGTACGAGTTGTCAGCGTGGAACATCGCCCGGTCGACGATCGACGCCGAGAGGTCCGGCGAACAACCGCAGTTACCGGCCAGTTCCAGGGCGATGCCGTGCAGCCGACCGCTGCTGTCGAAACCGACGTCGTACTCGACGTAGAACGGGTGGCGCTTGCCGGTCATCAGCATGTCTTCGACCCGTGGCAGGCGCATCTTGGTCGGCTGGCCGGTGAGGTGCGCGACCACGGCGCACAGGCACGCCGGGCTCGCGGCCTGGGTTTCCTTGCCGCCGAAACCGCCGCCCATGCGGCGCATGTCGACAACGATCTTGTTCATCGACACGTCGAGCACTTCGGCGACCAGCTTCTGCACTTCGGTCGGGTTCTGCGTCGAGCAGTAGACGATCATGCCGCCGTCTTCCGTTGGCATCACCGAAGAGATCTGGGTTTCCAGGTAGAAGTGTTCCTGGCCGCCGATGTGCAGGGTGCCCTGGATGCGATGCTCAGCAGTCGCCAGGGCACCGGCCGAATCGCCGCGCTGATGGGTGTGGCTGTCGAGCACGAAGTGGCGTTTGCGCAACGCTTCGACCACGTCCAGCACCGGTTCGAGGTCCTCGTATTCGATGATCGCGGCCATGGCGGCTTTGCGCGCGGTTTCCAGGTCTTTCGCCGCGACGGCAATCACCGGTTGGCCAACGAATTCCACGGTGTCGATGGCCAGCAGCGGGTCACCCGGCAACAGTGGCCCGATGTCTTTCAGCCCCGGCACATCTTCGTGGGTAATGGCGATGCGCACGCCTTCAAAGGCATAGCACGGCGAGGTGTCGATGCTGATGATCTTCGCGTGGGCGCGGTCCGACAGGCGTGCGTACACGTGCAGTTGGTTGGGGAATTCCAGGCGGTCGTCGATGTACTGCGCTTCACCGGACACATGTTTGGCGGCGCTGTCGTGCTTGACGCTGCGGCCGACACCGGTGGTCAGGTCCTTGGCGAACAGTTCAGCCAGTTCGGCCTGGGTCTTCTCTACGGCGTGATGGTTAGACATAAGCGGTCACCCGAGTCTCGATGTGCGGCGTTTGCAGTTCGATGAAGTATTTGCGCAGCAGGTTCTGCGCGCTGAGCAGGCGGTATTCCTTGCTCGCGCGGAAGTCCGAGAGCGGCGTGAAATCTTCCGCCAGGGCGGCGCAGGCGCGTTCGACGGTGGTGTGGTTGAACGGTGCGCCGAGCAACGCGGTTTCGCAGCGCTTGGCGCGTTTTGGAATGGCCGCCATGCCGCCGAAGGCTACGCGGGCATCGGCGATCACGCCGTTGTCGATGCGCAGGTTGAAGGCCGCGCACACTGCGGAGATGTCATCGTCCAGCCGCTTGGACACCTTGTAGGCGCGGAACAGTTGTTCGGCACTGGCACGGGGCACGATGATCTTCTCGATGAACTCGCTTTCCTGACGTGCGGTGACCCGGTAATCGATGAAGTAATCCTCCAGCGCCATGGTCCGGCGGGTCTCGCCCTTGCACAGGACGATCTGCGCGCCGAGGGCGATCAGCAGCGGTGGCGAGTCACCGATCGGCGAGGCGTTGCCGATGTTGCCGCCGAGGGTGCCCTGGTTGCGGATCTGCAACGAGGCGAAGCGTTGGAGTAATTCGCCGAAATCCGGGTATTCGGCTTTCAAGGCTTCGTAGCAGTCGGAGAGGGCCGTGGCGGCGCCGATTTCCAGGCGATCGTCAAAGCGTTCGATGCGCTTCATCTCAGCGACGTTGCCCACGTAAATCATCACCGGCAACGTGCGGTGGAATTGGGTGACTTCCAGCGCCAGGTCGGTGCCGCCAGCGAGCAGGCGTGCTTGTGGATAAGCGTCATACAGGTCGGCCAGATCGGCCACGGTCAGCGGCACCAGGCAGCGTTTGTCGCCGCTGTTGAGTTCGCCGATATCGGTCGGCGCGATGGCTTTCAGACGGGCAATGGTCTCGGTTTCGCGGGCGTCGAACTGATCCGGTTGCTGGCCGCAGCAGGACTGTTCGGCGGCGGCGAGGATCGGTCGATAGCCGGTGCAACGGCAGAGGTTGCCGGCCAGCGCTTCATGGGCCTTGTGCGAATCCGGCTGATCGCTGTTCTTCTGCAGGGCGAACAGCGACATGACGAAGCCCGGCGTGCAGAACCCACACTGCGAGCCGTGGCACTCGACCATGGCTTTTTGCACGCTGTGCAGTTCGCCCTGGTGCTTGAGGTCTTCGACGCTGATCAATTGCTTGCCGTGCAGCGACGAAACGAACGTCAGGCACGAGTTGAGGCTGCGATAGCGAATATGTTCGCGGCCGGTGTCATCCGTTTGCAACTCGCCGACCACCACCGTGCACGCGCCGCAGTCACCGCTGGCGCAGCCTTCTTTGGTGCCGGGTTTGCCCACGTGGTCGCGCAAGTAATTGAGCACGGTCAGGTTCGGGTCCAGGGCGTGCTCGCTACGGAGTTCCTGGTTTAGTAAAAACTGGATCACGGAAGGCCTCGCAGACTCATTATTGTTGTTAACCGACGTGGACCGAATTTATCAGGTCTGACTTTTGGGTCAATGATTTTCTGACTTAAAGGTCAGGAAATAGCATTTTGTCGATCAGCAACCGGTTCCTTCATTATTGACCCTCGCGGGATACCCTGCTTTTTTGCGGGATTCGTGCCAAAAACCGCCGAGTGGGCACTCCGCCATGACCCTTCATCTGCGCTACACTGCGCCGCTTGTGCAGATCGAAGAGTTTGAAGGGACAACCATGACGTTCAAGGCGCCGGACAGCCTCGCCGAGCAAATTGCTCACCACCTCGCCGAACGCATCATTCGTGGCGAAATGAAGCCCGGGGAGCGGATCCAGGAACAGAAGGTCACGCTGGCCCTCAATGTCAGCCGCGGCTCGGTCCGCGAAGCCTTGCTGATCCTCGAGCGGCGTCACCTGATCGCGATCCTGCCGCGTCGCGGCGCGCACGTTACCGAGCTCACCGCGCACAAGGTGCAGAGCCTGTGCACGCTGATGAGCGAGCTGTACATCCTGCTTGGCAACGCAGTGGCCAGCGGCTGGAAAGTCCAGGCCGACATGGCGCCGTTCGTGCAGATCCAGCAGCGCCTCACCGCCAGCTACGAGCGCCAGGACATCCGCGCCTTCGTCGATGACAGTTTCAATGTGATGCGCGCCGCCTATCCATTCGCCAATAACCCGTACTTGCAGGAAACCGTCGAGAACCTGCAGCCGGCCATGAGCCGCGCGTATTTCCTCGCCCTTGACCAGCGCAAAGCCTCGATGAGCGAGTTCCTCGAACTGTTCGAGCGCTTGCTCGCGGCGGTGCTGGCCCGTGATTTCCCGCAGATCCGCGAAGTGCTGACGGCGTACGCCCAGCGCAGTTGCGATCTGGTGGTTGCTGCCTTGACGGACGCTTAAGCGTGCGGCTCAAGTGCATCAAGCTGGCGGGGTTCAAATCCTTCGTCGACCCGACCACGGTGAACTTCCCCAGTAACATGGCGGCGGTGGTCGGGCCCAATGGTTGCGGCAAATCAAACATCATCGACGCCGTGCGCTGGGTAATGGGCGAGAGCTCGGCCAAGAACCTGCGCGGCGAGTCGATGACCGACGTCATCTTCAACGGCTCGACCAGCCGTAAACCGGTGAGCCAGGCGAGCATCGAGCTGGTGTTCGACAACTCCGACGGCACCCTGCTCGGCGAATACGCCGCCTACGCGGAAATCTCCATTCGCCGCAAAGTGACCCGCGACAGCCAGACCACTTACTACCTCAACGGCACCAAATGCCGCCGTCGCGACATCACCGACATCTTCCTCGGCACCGGCCTTGGACCGCGCAGCTACTCGATCATCGAGCAGGGGATGATCTCCAAGCTGATCGAGTCCAAGCCTGAAGACCTGCGTAACTTCATTGAAGAAGCGGCGGGGATCTCCAAATACAAGGAGCGCCGGCGCGAGACTGAAAACCGCATTCGTCGCACCCACGAAAACCTCGAGCGCCTGACCGACCTGCGCGAGGAGCTTGAGCGGCAGCTCGAACGCCTGCACCGTCAGGCCGAGGCCGCCAAAAAGTACCAGGAATACAAGGGCGAGGAGCGTCAGCTCAAGGCCCAACTGTCGGCCTTGCGCTGGCAGGCGCTGAACGAACAGGTCGGGCAGCGTGAAGCGATCATCGGCACCCAGGAAGTCACGTTCGAAGCGTTGGTGGCCGAGCAGCGCAATGCCGACGCGGCTATCGAACGCTTTCGCGACGGGCACCATGACCTGTCCGAACGCTTCAATCTGGTGCAGGGGCGTTTCTATTCGGTCGGCGGCGACATCGCCCGGGTCGAGCAGAGCATCCAGCACGGCCAGCAGCGTTTGCGTCAGTTGCAGGACGATCTGAAGGAAGCCGAGCGCGCGCGCCTGGAAACCGAGTCGCACCTGGGCCACGACCGCACGTTGCTGCTGACCCTCGGCGAAGAGCTGGCCATGCTCACCCCGGAGCAGGAAGTCACCAGCGCCGCCGCCGAAGAAGCCGCCGCCGCCCTGGAGGAATCCGAAACCACCATGCACGGCTGGCAGGAGCAGTGGGACACGTTCAACCTGACCGCCGCCGAACCGCGTCGGCAATCCGAGGTTCAGCAGTCGCGCATCCAGCAGCTGGAAACCAGCATGGAGCGCCTGGCCGAGCGGCAGAAGCGCCTCGGCGAAGAGCGCGCGTTGCTCTCGGCGGACCCGGAGGACGCTGCGATCATGGAACTCAGCGAGCAACTCGCGGCGAGTGAGGCGACGCTGGAAGACTTGCAGGCCAGCGAGGAAGCGCAGGTCGAACGCCTTGAACAATTACGTCAGGAATTGCAGCAAGCGCTGTCGGCACAGCAACAGGCCCAGGGTGATCTGCAGCGCCTCAACGGCCGGCTCGCTTCCCTTGAAGCCTTGCAGCAAGCCGCCCTGGATCCGGGCACCGGCACCGCGCAATGGCTGCGCGAGCAGCACCTGGCGGATCGCCCGCGACTCGCCGAAGGCCTGAAAGTTGAAGCCGGTTGGGAGCTGGCGGTGGAGACCGTGCTCGGCGCTGACCTGCAAGCGGTGCTGGTGGATGACTTTGGTGATTTCGATCTGGCCGGTTTTGCCCAGGGTGATTTGCGTTTACTCAGCCCCGCCAGCGACGGCGTGCGCGTGCCGGGCAGCTTGCTCGACAAGGTCGAGGCGCAGATCGATTTGTCGCCATGGCTTGGGCAAGTCAAACCGGTCGAAAGCCTCGAACAGGCGTTGGCCCTGCGCAGTCAGTTGAGTGCCGGCCAGAGCCTGATCAGCCGCGACGGCTATTGGGTCGGTCGACACTTTTTGCGAGTGCGCCGGGCCAGCGAGGCGGAAAGTGGCGTGCTGGCGCGCGGTCAGGAAATCCAGCAACTGACCATCGAACGTGAAGAGCGTGAGGCCACGGTCGAAACCCTGGAAACCCAGTTGCAAAACCTGCGGGCACAGCAGCGTCAGCAGGAGAACGGCCGCGAACATCTGCGCCGTTTGCTGCAGGACGAAGCCCGTCAGCAAGGTGAATTGAAAGCTCAATTGTCCGCGGGCAAGGCCAAGGTCGAGCAGTTGATGTTGCGCCGTGCGCGGCTCGATGAAGAACTCACCGAGCTGGCCGAGCAGCGCGCGCTGGAGCACGAAAACATCGGCGAAGCGCGCCTGCAATTGCAGGACGCGCTGGATGCCATGGCGCTGGATACCGAGCAGCGCGAGTTGCTGCTGGCCCAGCGCGACAGCCTGCGCGAGCGCCTTGACCGGGTGCGTCAGGAAGCGCGGCAACACAAGGATCACGCGCATCAACTGGCGGTGCGCCTGGGCTCGCTCAAGGCGCAACACGACTCGACGCGCCAGGCCCTTGAACGCCTGGAAATGCAGTCCGAGCGCCTGACCGAAAAGCGCGAACAGCTGAGCCTCAATCTGGAGGAGGGCGAGGCGCCGCTGGAAGAGTTGCGGATGAAACTCGAAGAGTTGCTCGACAAGCGCATGACCGTCGACGAAGAACTCAAGACCGCGCAGATCGCCCTCGAAGACGCCGACCGTGAACTGCGTGACGCCGAGAAGCGCCGTACCCAGGCCGAGCAGCAGTCGCAGCTGATTCGTGGCCAGATGGAAACCCAGCGCATGGAATGGCAAGCCCTGACCGTGCGCCGCAAGGCTCTTGAAGATCAGTTGCTCGAAGACGGTTACGACCTGCACGGCGTGCTCGCCACCCTGGTGGCGGAGGTTAGCGAGAAGGACGCCGAGGAAGAACTGGAACGCATTGCCGCGCGCATCCAGCGCCTCGGCGCGATCAACCTCGCGGCCATCGACGAATACCAGCAACAATCCGAGCGTAAACGTTATCTGGATGCGCAGAACGACGACCTGGTGGAAGCGCTGGACACCCTCGAAAACGTAATTCGCAAGATCGACAAGGAAACCCGCAACCGTTTCAAAGATACCTTTGATCAGATCAATGGCGGTTTACAGGCACTTTTCCCAAAAGTTTTCGGTGGAGGCCGCGCCTATTTGGAACTGACGGGCGAAGATCTACTCGATACAGGGGTGACGATCATGGCGCAGCCGCCCGGAAAGAAGAACAGCACCATCCATTTGCTCTCCGGTGGCGAAAAAGCCCTGACCGCTCTGGCCCTGGTTTTTGCGATCTTCAAGTTGAATCCGGCGCCGTTCTGCATGCTCGATGAAGTTGACGCGCCACTGGATGACGCTAACGTTGGACGTTACGCACGATTGGTAAAAGAGATGTCGCAGACGGTGCAGTTCATCTATATCACCCACAACAAGATCGCCATGGAGATGGCCGATCAATTGATGGGGGTGACGATGCACGAACCGGGTTGCTCGCGTCTGGTGGCAGTGGATGTCGAGGAGGCGATGGCGATGGTGGATGCCTGAGTCAGCGCTTGTAGGACGGGTATTTTCGGTCTGTCAGGCTTTTCTGACCTTTCTTACTTGCTGGCCAATCGACATATTCGCGCAAGCCATTGTGACAGACGGTGTAAAGTTGCCTTTGGTCGTGCTAGTTTAATGTCAATTTTTCGTATACGTGGGCAAAACGCCTGTCAGAACATAGAGTTGGCGCCACGTTTTAAAGCGGTTTACGAGTTGTAAACCCCTTATTTTTCAGCATTTTTTATAGAGGCACGGGATTACATGGAAATCGGTCTGCGCGAGTGGCTGATCGTCATCGGCATTATTGTCATTGCCGGTATTCTTTTCGATGGCTGGCGCCGTATGCGCGGCGGCAAGGGAAAACTGAAGTTCCGTCTTGATCGAAGTCTGTCCAATCTGCCAGACGAGGACACCAGCGCCGAGCTGTTGGGCCCGCCCCGCGTCCTGGATACCCATAAAGAACCGCAACTGGACGAGCACGATCTGCCGTCGGTGAGCATGCCGGCCCGTGAGCCCCGTGAATCGGGTTCCAAGCGCGGCAAGCGTGGCCATAGCGAACCGTCCCAGGGCGACATGAACCTCAGCCTCGACCTGGACGGCGGCCCGAACTTCAGCAGCCGTGACGACGACTTCCCGGATGACAGCAAGGCCTCGCCTTCGGTCAGCGAAAAGGAACAACCGCAAGCCGAAGAAGTGCTGGTGATCAGCGTGATCTGCCGCGACGCTGCCGGCTTCAAGGGCCCGGCGCTGCTGCAGAACATTCTGGAAAGCGGCCTGCGTTTCGGTGAGATGGACATTTTCCACCGTCACGAAAGCATGGCCGGTAACGGCGAAGTCCTGTTCTCCATGGCCAATGCGGTCAAGCCGGGCATCTTCGACCTGGACGATATCGATCACTTCAGCACGCCGGCCGTGAGCTTCTTCCTCGGCCTGCCGGGCCCGCGTCATCCGAAGCAGGCGTTCGACGTGATGGTGGCGGCGGCGCGCAAACTGTCCCAGGAGCTGAATGGCGAACTGAAGGACGACCAACGCAGCGTATTGACCGCCCAGACGATCGAGCACTACCGCCAGCGCATCGTTGAATTCGAGCGTCGCGCGCTGACCCAGAAACGCTGATATTGGCAACGTGCGGGGCGCCTTGATAACCCCGCACCCCTGTAGGAGCCGGCCTGCCGACGATGGCGCACTTGAGATCGCCATCGCCGGCAAGCCGGGCTCCTACAATGAATCTACGCCGCATCAACATTGAGCAGCCTCGGCTGCTCTTTTGCTTTATGAGAGAACACCCATGACCGCCGCCAAAACCCGCATTCTAGAGCTGCGTGCTGAGCTGGATCAGCACAACTATCGCTACCACGTGCTGGACGAGCCGAGCATTCCGGACGCCGAATATGACCGGCTGTTCCACGAGCTCAAAGCCCTTGAAGCGGCCAACCCCGACCTCATCACCAGCGACTCGCCGACCCAGCGCGTCGGCAGCGCGGCGCTGTCGGCGTTCACCCAGGTGCGCCACGAAGTGCCGATGCTCAGCCTCGGCAACGCCTTCGAAGAAGCCGACATGCGTGAGTTCGATCGGCGGGTGACCGAGGGCCTCGACCTGCCGGCCGGCGATCTGTTGGGTGGTGGCGCGGCGGTCGAGTACAGCTGTGAGCCGAAGCTCGATGGCCTGGCTGTCAGCCTGCTGTATCAGGACGGTGTGCTGGTGCGCGGCGCGACCCGCGGAGACGGCACTACGGGCGAAGACATCAGCGTCAACGTGCGCACCGTGCGCAACATCCCGCTGAAGCTGCAAGGCAGCGGCTGGCCAGCGACCCTGGAAGTGCGCGGCGAAGTGTTCATGTCCAAGGCCGGTTTCGAACGGCTCAACGCCACACAGCTGGAAGTCGGCGGCAAGACGTTCGCCAACCCGCGCAACGCAGCGGCGGGCAGCCTGCGACAGCTGGATTCGAAGATCACCGCCAACCGTCCACTGGAATTCTGCTGCTACGGCATCGGCCAGATTTCGGCCGACATTGCCGACACCCACGTCGGCAATCTGAAACAACTGCAGGCCTGGGGCTTGCCAATCAGTCGCGAACTGAAACTGGCGCACGGCATCGATGAGTGCCTGGATTACTACCGCGACATCGGTGAGCGCCGCAACGGGCTGGCCTACGAAATCGACGGCGTGGTGTTCAAGGTCAACAGCATCGCTTCCCAGCGTGAACTGGGTTTCCGCGCGCGCGAACCGCGCTGGGCGATTGCCCACAAATTCCCGGCGATGGAAGAACTCACCGAATTGCTCGACGTGGAATTCCAGGTCGGTCGCACCGGCGCCGTGACGCCGGTGGCGCGTTTGAAACCGGTCAAGGTCGCCGGCGTCACCGTGGCCAATGCGACGCTGCACAACATGGATGAAGTCGCGCGTC
Source organism: Pseudomonas sp. 14P_8.1_Bac3 (assembly GCF_025466085.1). GTDB lineage: Bacteria > Pseudomonadota > Gammaproteobacteria > Pseudomonadales > Pseudomonadaceae > Aquipseudomonas. The sequence continues at coordinate 29,967 of NZ_JANLOD010000067.1, read as the reverse complement.
TGGGCCTGATGATCGGCGACACGGTGATCATCCGCCGCGCCGGCGACGTGATTCCGCAAGTGGTGCAAGTGGTCACCGAGCGTCGTCCGCAAAACGCCCGAGCGGTGCAGATCCCGGAAAAGTGTCCGGTGTGCGGTTCCCACGTTGAGCGCACGCAACTGGTCAAGCGCAGCAAGGGGCGCGAGACCGTCAGCGAAGGCGCGGTGTATCGTTGCGTAGGGCGTCTGGCCTGTGGTGCGCAGCTCAAGCAGGCGATCATTCATTTTGTTTCGCGCCGGGCCATGGACATCGAAGGCCTGGGCGACAAAAGCGTCGAGCAACTGGTCGATGAAGGCCTGGTGAGTTCGCCCGCCGATCTGTACGCGCTGAAATTCGACGACATTGTCGATCTGGAAGGGTTTGCCGAACTGTCGAGCAAGAAGTTGCTCAGCGCCATCGAAGACAGCAAAAAGCCGAGTCTGGCGCGCTTCATCTATGCCCTCGGCATTCCCGATGTCGGCGAGGAAACGGCCAAGGTCCTGGCGCGTTCACTCGGTTCGCTGGAGCGGGTTCAACAAGCATTGCCGCAGGTGCTCACGTACCTGCCGGACGTCGGTCTGGAAGTGGCGCACGAGATTCATAGCTTCTTTGAGGATGCGCACAACCAGCAGGTGATCGCGGATCTGCTCAAGCACGGCCTGCAGATTCAGGATCAGGGCGAGCTGGGCGCCGAGTTTGCCGCGAGCACCACCCTTGGCGGCTTCCTCGACAAGTTGCATATTCCGTCGGTCGGGCCGGGCGGTGCGCAGAAACTGGCGGACAGGTTCGGCTCGCTGGAAGGCGTATTCAATGCGGATTGGCTGGACATGCGCCAGGCACTGCCGGAGAAGCAGGCCAACTCGGTTCGCGAGTTCTTCGCCGTGGCCGAGAACCGTCAGATCGCCGAAGCCGCCGAGCGACAACTGCGCGATTTCGGCATGCATTGGCAGAGCGAGAAAAAAGTCGTCGAAGGCCTGCCGCTGGCGGGGCAGACCTGGGTGTTGACCGGTTCGCTGGAGTTGATGAGTCGCGACGTCGCCAAGGACAAACTGGAAAGCCTCGGCGCCAAGGTGGCCGGGTCGGTGTCGGCCAAGACCCATTGCGTGGTGGCCGGGCCGGGGGCGGGCTCAAAGTTGGCCAAGGCCAATGAGTTGGGGTTGAAAGTGCTGGATGAAGAGGCGTTTGTCGCGTTTCTGAGTCAGCACGGTATTTCCGTGTAATGCCATTCGCGGGCAGGCTCGCTCCCACATTGGGAGCGCGGCGCCCTGTAGGAGCGAGCTTGCTCGCGAAGGCGATATTCGCCACTGCGCAAAAAACGGGAACGATCGACACCCCGACGTGATCTAGTCTTGGCAAGCCCAGGGAGAGATCGCCATGCACCGCTTCTTCGAACAGCTCAGTTCCCGCATCGCCGCGCCCTTCATCGGCGAGCGTTCGCGCAACAGCAAGGTCTGGCATTGCCGCTGCGGGCAGTCGCTGTTCTTCCGTAACAGTCAATGCCTGGCCTGTTCCGCGGCGCTGGGCTATCAACCGGAGCAGAGTCGTTTGTCGTCGCTGCAACCCGGCATGGAGGCTGACACCTGGCTGCTTGATGCCGACCCCGAGGCGGGCGTGTTCCGCCGTTGCGCCAACCTCGACGCCGCCGCCGCGTGCAACTGGCTATTGCCGGCCAACGATCACGACGCGTTGTGCCTCGCCTGCAGTCTGAATCGCACCATTCCCGATCTGTCGATCCCGGAAAACCACGAACGCTGGCGTAAAGTCGAGACCGCCAAGCGACGGTTGATCGCGCAATTGATCAGCCTGGGTTTACCGGTTATCGCCAAATCCGTGGACGAAGAAACCGGGCTGGCGTTCGATTTCATCGGCGTCGACCTCGAAGGCAAAGCGCCCACCACCGGCCACGCCAAAGGCCTGATCACCCTCGATATCAAGGAAGCCGACGACGCCCACCGCGAGCAGGTCCGGGTGCAGATGCACGAACCGTATCGCACGTTGCTCGGGCATTTTCGTCACGAGGTGGGCCACTATTATTGGGACCGGCTGATCGCCAACAGCCAGTGGCTGGAGCCGTTTCGCGGCCTGTTCGGCGACGAGCGTGCGAGCTACGCCGATGCGCTTGAGCGGCATTACCAGCAAGGCGCGCCGCTCGACTGGCAGGAGCATTTCGTCAGCGCCTACGCGACGATGCATCCGTGGGAAGACTGGGCGGAAACCTGGGCGCACTACCTGCACATGATGGACGCGGTCGACACCGCCCTCGGTTTCGGCATGAGCGCGCGGGAGATGGATTTCGACTACCAGCCGTTTCCGCCCAGCACCCTCTACGATCCGCAGCATCCCGGCGGCACGGCGTTCCTGTCTTTCGTCAATGCGTGGATCGAACTGGCCGGCATGCTCAACGAACTGTCCCGCAGCATGGGCCAGCCGGATTTCTACCCGTTCGTCCTGCCGCCCGCGGTGATCGCCAAGCTGCACTTCATCCACCTGGTGATCCAGCAAGAGGGCGGCAGGGCAGATGAAGTGTTGCAGGACCTGTAGCGGTGGCCGTTGGCCAGGGTGACCCACAGACTTTGCATGTCCTTGAACGATCTCATGTTTTTTATCCAACCGAACGGTTGTAACTTCGTCTCAGACAGGTACAATGGCGCGGCTCGCCGTCAGGTGAGCGTCGTTATGGTGATCCCATCGGTCCCCCCGCAACGATTACCCGTGAACCTGGTCAGATCCGGAAGGAAGCAGCCACAGCGGGAACATTGTGTGCCGGGGTGTGGCTGGTGGGGTTGCCTCCATAACGCCCCGCGAGCCTTCTCTCGCGTCATCAATCAAAAAAACGTCTTGTTGTTCTGCCATGGATATCGTCCAAGGCGGATTTTCGTCGTCCGCATTTTAAATGCGATGCCCACGAAGTCACCTGCCACGCAAAACCTGTAGGAGCGAGCACGCTCGCGATGGACTCAAGAACACTGTGGGGTGTCAGGCGCCCAGCGTTATCGTTTTCGATCTTCGCGAGCATGCTCGCTCCTACAGGGATTTTGGGACCGCGACCGAGGCAAAAAAAAGGAGACCGACCCGTCGAATCACGACAGGTCGGCCTCCTTTTTTCGTTTCTGCCACTAAGGCTTGGACAAGGCCTGGTCAACCGCTGCAATCAGCTTTCCCAGATCCTTCGGGGTGGCTTTATGGATAACTGCGAACAGGTACGCCCGCTGTTCATCTTCATCGCCCGGCTCGGCGAAAAAGGCTTTCAGCTTTACCCCCAGCACATTGGCAAGCAGGAACAGTGCTTCCACGCTGGGGGTGTAGGTTCCGGTTTCGAAGCGGCTGATGGTTTTGGGGTCAAAACCGGTTTTTTCGCCAAGTTCAGCCTGAGTAAGCCCTGCGACCTTGCGGTGACGCCGAATGGCTGGACCCAAACTTGAAATTTGCATCGCTCAATTCCCATTTAGAATCAAGAACTTAACGATAGATTTTTGCATTAGGCAACCGCGTGATTCATCACCTTGCTTTGCAAAATGTGATGCGTTTCGTAGAATCGCCGCTCCAAAGTGGATATGGGGTGACCGGTTCTCTGAAGTTCAGCCGATAGAGGAGCGTCACTGACACGCTCCTTCACAGGTGAGCGGAAGGCCAGGTTGACTTGAAACCCTGCAAAAAATACCGAAATGGCTGTCGCGGCCCTGCATCAGGGTTTTTGAGCCTAATGGATCTTCGGCTGCCAATGGGCCATCAATCGCCGTACAGGGAGTGATCACGTGGCGTTGCGCAGTACGATTCAACACATCTCTTCCGGGCATTGTGCGCTGGTCGAGCGGCATCACCGCTAGCGACAACGAGCCTGACTCATGGATGAGAAATACCGCAGGGCCGTGGATGCCGCCGCAATATTTTCCGAAACCGATCTGAGCGGCCGGATCACCTACGTCAATGATCAGTTCTGTGCCGTGTCCGGTTACAGCCGCGACGAACTGCTCGGGCAGAACCATCGCTTGCTCAACTCTGGCCTGCACTCCGCGGATTTTTTCGCCGGCATGTGGCGCACCATCGCGCTGGGCAATGTCTGGAAAGGCGAGATCTGTAATCGCGCCAAGAACGGCAGCCTGTACTGGGTCGAAAGCACCTTGGTGCCGGTGGTAGATGAGGCCACCGGGCGGATTCACCGTTACCTGTCGATTCGTTTCGACATCAGCGAAAAACGCCAGCTGCTGCACTCCCTGCAATGGCGGGTCGGCCATGATGTGCTGACCGGGCTACCCAATCGTGCGTTTCTCTCGGATTTGCTGGATCAGGCATTGGCCTTCTCCCGTCAGGAAAACATTCCACTGGCGGTGTGCATGCTCGACCTCGACGGCTTCAAGGCGGTCAACGACGGCTACGGGCATGCCAGTGGTGATCTGTTGCTGGTGGAAGTCGCCAGGCGCTTGCGCGAGATCGTTCGCGGGGAAGATGTGGTGGCGCGGCTGGCGGGAGATGAATTCGTGCTGGTGTTGCGTTATGTACGCGATGTGCCGGAGTTGCGCGCCGCGCTGAACCGCGTGCTGGGTGCGATTTCCGCGCCGTATTCGCTGCAGGACAAGGCCCTGAATGTTTACGCCAGCATTGGCGTCACGCTGTTCCCGCACGACAACGAAGATGCCGAAACCTTGCTGCGTCATGCCGATCAGGCCATGTACGTGGCCAAGCAGAGCGGGCGCAACCGCTTTCATTTGTTCGATGTATTTCACGATCAAGAGGTCAAGGCCACCCACCAGACCGTCGAGCGGGTTCGACAGGCGTTGGCCGCCGGCGAGTTACGCCTGCATTTCCAGCCCAAGGTGAACATGCGTCGCGGCGTGGTCGTCGGCTTCGAAGCGCTGTTGCGCTGGGAACATCCGCAAAACGGCACGGTACCGGCGCGGGAGTTCTTGCCGGTGGTGGCGGAGACGGACCTGATCATCGACATCGGCGAATGGGTGATGGATCAGGTACTGCTGCAGGTGGACCGTTGGCAAGAAGCCGGGCAGGGCTGGCCGATCAGCGTCAACATTGCCGCCCGGCATTTCCAGCGGGCGGATTTCGTCGATCGACTCAAGCAGGTGCTCGCCCGACATGCCCGGGTCGCACCGCAGATGCTGGATCTGGAAATCGTCGAGTCGGTGGCCATCGAAAACATCCAGCACGTCAGCGCCTGCCTGCAGGATTGCCAGGCGCTCGGAGTGCAGTTTTCACTGGGCGATTTCGGCACCGGGTACTCGTCGTTCAGTTATCTCAAACGTTTGCGAACCCAGACCATCAAGATCGACAAGTCGTTTATCCGCGACATTCTGCACGACCACGATGACCTGGCCCTGACCACCGCGGTGATTGGCCTGGCCAAGGCGTTTGGCCGGCAGGTGATTGCCGAGGGCCTGGAAAGCATCGAGCACGGTGAACTGCTGTTGCAGCTGGGGTGCGAAGTCGCCCAGGGTTATTTCATCGCCCGACCAATGCCGGCCGCCGAGGTGCCGGGCTGGGTCGAGAATTTCGTCGCGCCGCCGCAGTGGTTATCGGGCGACTCGACCTGAGGACGTCTACAGGTGGTCGGGTTTGCCGACGTACAACCGAATGATGTCATCGATTTCCCCGGACGTTTTCATTCTCAACAAGGTCCGCAGAACCCGCTGCACCGGTACGTTCGGGTCGTTGCGCACGTAGCAGCCGACATGCTGCTCCTGTAGCACCGCGACGCCTTGCAGTTGCCGCTCGGGCAGCAGCCGTTGGTTGAACCAGTCCAGCGTCCATTGATTGCTCACGGCATAGCGATAACGTCCGGCCATGAGCTTTTCCAGCACCTGGTCCTGGTTGCGCGCATCTTCGCGGAGCAGGCGACCGGAGTCGAACAGCGGTTGCAGGGTCGGATAGCTGTAACCCAGCACCGTACCGATGGTCTGGCGCGGCAGGCTCGTCGGAGCAATGGCGGCCTCGGGCTCCTTTCGGCTGATCAATACATCGGGCTGCGTCCACAGCGGGATGCTCCAGATATAGTCCCCGGACTGGTTCGGCAGCCACGACTGCGCGGCGTAGCAACGGACGTCGACCTCGCCGTGTTCCATCGCATTCTGCACCCGCGCCCGGGGCAGCACGTGAAACTCTGCGGGCATGCCGAGCTGAGTGGCGAGGCTCAGCATCACGTCATACAAAATGCCTTGCGTCGGCTGACTGTGCTCCAGTTGCACCATCGGCATCGCCCAGCTGTCGGGCACCACAAAGCGCAACGGCGCTTCGCCAGCCGCGACGTTCAAACTCAACCCCAGCAGTGCCCCCAAGGCCAGCCGCATAAATGCTCCGGTACTGACGGAAACCCGAGCCGATAAAAGCCCCAAAGTGCATCTTAGCCAGATTAGACGAGCGCGCCGGATGCAATTTTGGCCTTGCTCCGCTAGCATTAGCCGCTTCTGTTCCTTCGTTGCGACGGTTTTCGATGAGTTATCAGGTTCTTGCACGTAAATGGCGTCCGCGCTCGTTCCGCGAAATGGTCGGCCAGACCCATGTGCTCAAGGCTCTGATCAATGCCTTGGACAGCCAGCGGCTGCACCACGCCTACCTGTTCACCGGCACGCGCGGGGTCGGCAAAACCACGATCGCGCGGATCATCGCCAAATGCCTGAACTGTGAAACAGGTATCACTTCGACACCGTGCGGCGAGTGCTCGGTGTGCCGTGAAATCGATGAAGGGCGCTTCGTCGACCTGATCGAGATTGACGCCGCGAGCCGGACCAAGGTCGAGGACACCCGCGAGCTGCTGGATAACGTGCAATACGCGCCAAGCCGCGGGCGCTTCAAGGTCTACCTGATCGACGAAGTGCACATGCTGTCCAGCCATTCTTTCAATGCGCTGTTGAAAACCCTCGAAGAGCCGCCGCCCTACGTCAAGTTCATCCTGGCGACCACCGACCCGCAGAAACTTCCCGCAACGATTCTTTCGCGGTGCCTGCAGTTCTCCCTGAAGAACATGACACCGGAACGGGTGGTCGAGCATTTGACCCACGTGCTGGGTGTCGAGAACGTGCCGTTCGAAGACGATGCCCTGTGGTTGCTCGGTCGTGCCGCCGACGGTTCGATGCGCGACGCCATGAGCCTGACTGACCAGGCGATCGCCTTTGGTGAAGGCAAGGTCATGGCGGCCGACGTGCGGGCAATGCTCGGGACCCTCGATCACGGTCAGGTCTACGACGTTCTGCATGCGCTGATCGAGGGCGACGCCAAGGCGTTGCTGGAAGGCGTGCGCCACCTGGCCGAACAAGGCCCGGACTGGAACGGCGTGCTGTCGGAAATTCTCAACGTGCTGCACCGTGTCGCCATCGCCCAGGCCCTGCCGGAAGGCGTCGACAACGGTCACGGCGATCGCGACCGGGTGCTGGCGCTGGCTCAGGCCCTGCCCGCCGAAGACGTGCAGTTCTATTATCAGATGGGCCTGATCGGTCGGCGTGACCTGCCGCTGGCGCCGGACCCGCGAGGCGGGTTTGAAATGGTCCTGTTGCGGATGCTGGCGTTCCGGCCTGCCGACACTGACGACGCACCGAGGCAGCCGCTAAAGCCAGTGGGGATCAGCCAGGCCACAGTTGATTCCGCAAATTCAGTGGCTGCCGCGCCGAGTGTTGCGCCGGTAGTCGCTGCGGCAGTTGCACCTGCGGTTGCTGCAGTTCCTGCGCCCGCGCCTGAACCCGTCGCGCCCGTTGCCGCGCCCGAGCCAGTCGCGATTGAGGCCGTCGTCGATCTGCCATGGAATGACCCGGTAGAGCCCGAAATCGTCCAACAGCCTGCCGTTGAGCCGGTGCTGGAAACCACCGGCGAACAGCCGGAATTGCCACCGATGCCGCTGCCGACCCCGGACAGCGTGGTGCCGGATGCGCCGGAGTGGGTGGCTGCGCCGATCCCCGAGCCGTCCGTGGCCGAAGTCGATGCCGCCACCCCTGGCGTCGACCTCGACGACGAGCCGCCGCTGGACGAGGACTACATCGAGCCGGACATGGATTCGGCGTACAGCTACCTCGATGAACTGGCCAGCGAACATGCCGCCGAACCGGCGCCGGAGCCCGAGCCGGAACCCGCGGCGATGCCCGCCACCGGGCTGGCGCTGCAATGGCTGGAGTTGTTCCCGAAACTGCAGATTTCCGGCATGACCGGCAGCATCGCCGCCAACTGTACGCTGATCGCCGTCGATGGCGACAATTGGTTGCTGCACCTCGATCCGGCCCACAGCGCATTGTTCAACGCTACCCAGCAACGTCGACTTAACGAGGCGCTGAACCAGTTTCACGGTCGCACGCTGACCCTGAGCATGGAGTTGATCAAGCCCGAGCAGGAGACGCCGGCCCAGGCAGCGTCGCGACGCCGCGCCGATCGTCAGCGCGAGGCCGAGGAGTCGATTCACGGTGATCCGTTCATCCAGCAAATGATGCAGCAGTTCGGTGCGGTCATCCGTAACGATACTATTGAACCTGTCGAAGCCCTGGTCAGTCAGGGCTAATAACTGAAGGCGTTCGGTCGAACAGGCCGGACACCGTTTTTATCCAAGTACGTTGAGGTGATTACCATGATGAAAGGTGGCATGGCCGGCCTGATGAAGCAGGCGCAGCAGATGCAGGAAAAAATGGCCAAGATGCAGGAAGAACTGGCCAACGCCGAAGTCACCGGTAAGGCCGGTGGCGATATGGTCACCGTGGTGATGACCGGTCGTCATGACGTCAAGCGCGTGACCATCGACCCGAGCCTGGTCGAAGGCCTGAGCGAAGACGACAAGGAAATGCTGGAGGCGGTGTTCGCCGCCGCCGTCAACGACGCCGTGCGCAAGATCGAAGCCAACAGCCAGGACAAAATGTCCGGCATGACCGCAGGCATGCAATTGCCGCCGGGCATGAAACTGCCGTTCTGATTCGCTAAAGCGCGTTGGATGGGCTAAAAAAAATGCCAGGCAGTGCGCCTGGCATTTTTGTTTCTGCCGGTTGGTGATCTAGCGTCAGCAAGCTCGCTCCCACAGGATTCAGGTGATCCCTGAGGCGCGGGCTTGCCCGCGAAGCAGTCACCTCGGCACACCTGACAAAACATCGAACCCCCCACCACCGCAAAGGTCTGCTCCCTATACCGCCAAATTCATCGATCACAGGAGACGCTCACATGCCAGACGCATTGACCCTCAACCAACGCATCGTCCTGGCGTCCCGTCCAGTGGGCGCGCCAACGCCGGAGAATTTCCGCCTGGAGCGCGAAGCGCTGCCGGACCTGACCGATGGTCAGGTGTTGCTCAAGACCCTGTTTCTGTCACTGGACCCCTACATGCGCGGACGCATGAGTGACGCGCCTTCCTACGCAGCACCGGTAGAAATCGACGAAGTGATGACCGGTGGGGCGGTCAGCCGGGTCGAGCGTTCGCTGAACCCCAAGTTCCAGGAAGGCGATATCGTCGTCGGCGCTACCGGCTGGCAGAGCCACAGCATCAGCGACGGCCGCAACGTGATTCCGGTCCCGTCCGGGCTGCCGAGCCCGTCGATGGCCCTGGGTGTGCTCGGCATGCCCGGCATGACCGCCTATATGGGCCTGATGGACATCGGCCAGCCCACGTCCGGCGAGACCCTGGTGGTCGCCGCAGCGTCCGGTGCGGTGGGCTCGGTGGTCGGCCAGGTGGCGAAGATCAAGGGCCTGCGGGTGGTCGGTGTGGCGGGCGGCGCGGAAAAATGCCGTTATGTCGTCGAAGAACTGGGGTTCGACGCCTGCATCGATCACAAGGGCGAGAATTTCGCCGACGAACTGGCGCTGGCCTGTCCCAACGGCATCGACATCTATTATGAGAACGTCGGTGGCAAAGTCTTCGAGGCGGTCCTGCCGCTGCTCAACCCCAAGGCGCGAATTCCGCTCTGCGGGCTGATCGCGTCCTACAACGCCCACGAAGCGCCGACCGGCCCGGATCGTCTGCCACAATTGCAGCGCACGTTGCTGACCAAGCGGGTGCGGATCCAGGGGTTCATCGTGTTTGACGACTACGGTGATCGCCAGCCGGAATTCGTCAGCGCCATGGCGCCGTGGGTGCGTGATGGCAAGGTGAAATTCCGCGAGGACGTGGTCGACGGTCTCGAGAATGCGCCCGAGGCGTTCATCGGTCTGCTGGAAGGGCGCAACTTCGGCAAACTGGTGGTGCGGGTCGCGCAAGACTGAGTATTTGACGCTAAAGAGGGGCGCGGGTATAAACCGCGTCTCGTTGTTTTGTCGGAATTTTCCCCATGAGCTTCAGCCCTTTGATTCGCCAACTGATCGATGCCCTGCGAATTTTGCCAGGTGTTGGTCAGAAAACTGCCCAGCGCATGGCGTTGCAGCTGCTGGAGCGTGATCGTAGCGGTGGTTCGCGCCTGGCCTCGGCATTGAGCCAGGCCATGGAAGGGGTGGGCCACTGCCGGCTGTGCCGCACGCTGACCGAAGATGACCTGTGCCCACAATGCGCCGATACCCGTCGCGACGACACCTTGCTCTGCGTGGTGGAAGGGCCGATGGATGTGTACGCGGTGGAGCAGACCGGTTTCCGCGGTCGCTACTTCGTGCTCAAAGGCCATCTGTCGCCCCTCGACGGGCTTGGCCCGGAAGCCATCGGAATTCCGCAGTTGCTGGCGCGGATCGAAGAGGCGGGCACGTTCACCGAAGTGATCCTCGCGACCAACCCCACGGTCGAAGGCGAAGCCACCGCGCACTACATTGCGCAACTGCTCAGCAACAAAGGCCTGATCGCGTCGCGCATTGCCCATGGCGTGCCGTTGGGCGGTGAGCTGGAGCTGGTGGATGGCGGGACGTTGGCGCATTCGTTTGCCGGGCGCAAGCCGATTGCCCTGTAGCGTATGAGCGAACGCGCTGCGGTCCCGCTGATTTACACAATCCTGTTGAAAACCAAGCAAGCGCTCGGTTAACGTCGCTGAACCCCTCAGTGGAGTTCGCCGATGCCTGCTTTCCAGGAATACTTCGACCCCAGCCACCAATTGGTCCGCGACAGCGTCAGACGTTTCGTCGAGCGCGAGATTCTTCCGGACATCGACCAGTGGGAAGAAGCCGAAAGCTTTCCTCGGTCACTGTATTTGAAGGCCGGGGCGGCGGGCCTCCTGGGCATCGGTTACCCCGAGGCGCTGGGCGGCAGTCATGACGGCGATTTGTTCGCCAAGATTGCCGCCAGTGAAGAATTGATGCGTTGCGGTTCCGGCGGCCTGGTCGCGGGGCTTGGCTCGCTGGATATCGGCCTGCCGCCGATCCTCAAGTGGGCCCGGCCTGAGGTGCGTGATCGCGTGGTGCCGCCCGTCCTGGCCGGCGAGAAGATCAGCGCCCTGGCCATCACCGAGCCCAGCGGCGGGTCCGATGTGGCCAACCTGCAAACCCGTGCCGTGCGCGACGGCGACGTTTACCGAGTCAACGGCAGCAAAACCTTTATCACCAGCGGAGTCCGCGCGGATTATTACACCGTCGCGGTGCGCACTGGCGCGCCCGGCTTTGGCGGCATCAGCCTGTTGCTGATCGAGAAGGGTACGCCCGGCTTCACGGTCGGCCGGCAGTTGAAGAAAATGGGCTGGTGGGCGTCGGACACGGCTGAATTGTTTTTCGATGATTGCCGCGTGCCAGCGGGCAATCTGATTGGCGCCGAGAACATGGGCTTTGCCTGCATCATGGGCAACTTCCAGAGCGAGCGCCTGGCCCTGGCGCTGATGGCCAACATGACCGCGCAACTGGCGCTGGAAGAGAGCTTGAAGTGGGCGCGCCAGCGCGAAGCGTTCGGCAAACCCATCGGCAAGTTTCAGGTGCTCAAGCATCGCCTGGCAGAAATGGCCACGGCGCTGGAAGTGTCACGGGAGTTCACCTACCGCCAAGCCGCGAAGATGGCGGCGGGGCAGAGTGTGATCAAGGAGATTTCCATGGCCAAGAATTTCGCCACTGACACGGCGGACCGGATCACCACCGATGCGGTGCAGATACTGGGTGGTCTGGGTTACATGCGCGAGAGCCTGGTGGAGCGGTTGTACCGGGATAACCGGATTCTGTCGATTGGCGGCGGGACGCGGGAAGTGATGAACGAGATCATCAGCAAGCAGATGGGGCTTTGAGGCAGGCGTCGTTGCGGCTGACGTCTTCGCGGGCAAGCCCGCTCCCACAGTTGATCGAGTTGTCCGAGCGGACGCGATCTAATGTGGGAGCGGGCTTGCTCGCGAAGAGGCCCTTGTAGACGCAGCTTATTTATCAGTCAGGGCAAACCGCGTCAGGCAAAACGTCGGAATCCCCATGTCTTCCAGACGCTGCGACCCGCCCAGCTCCGGCAAATCAATAATCGCCGCCGCTTCATGCACCCGCGCACCCATGCGTCGAATCAGGTTGGCCGCCGCGATCAGCGTACCGCCGGTGGCGATCAGGTCATCGAACATCACCACCGAATCGCCTTCACACAGGCTGTCGGCATGCACTTCGAGGAAGGCTTCGCCGTATTCGGTGGCGTAAGCCTCGGCCAGTACGTCCGCCGGCAGTTTGCCTTGCTTGCGGAACAGCACCAGCGGCTTGTTCAGCTGATAAGCCAGCACCGAGCCAATCAGGAAGCCACGTGCATCCATGGCGCCGATGTGGGTGAAGTCGGCTTCGACATAGCGGTGGGCGAAGCTGTCCATCACCAGGCGCAGGGCCGTGGGCGACTGGAACAAAGGGGTGATGTCGCGAAAGATCACACCCGGTTTCGGGAAGTCCATCACCGGGCGGATCAGGGATTTGATGTCGAAGGAGTCGAAGACCATCGTCGAGGTGTCCTGGCAGGCTGCAAACGTCGCAGTATAACGGCGGCTGAACCGTTTCGCTCAGCCCCCCTGTCGCCTCAACCTTCGATCGAGCCACCGGCCAGGGCGCAGAGCTGGATCGGGTCGAGGATGTGGATTTCCTTGCCTTCGGCGGCGATCAGTTCGTTCTGCTGGAAGCGTGTGAATACCCGCGATACGGTTTCCACCGCCAGGCCCAGGTAATTGCCGATTTCGTTGCGCGACATGCTCAGGCGGAACTGGTTCGCCGAGAACCCGCGGGCACGGAAGCGCGCCGACAGGTTGACCAGGAACGTAGCGATGCGCTCGTCGGCAGTCTTTTTCGACAGCAGCAACATCATTTGCTGATCGTCACGGATTTCGCGGCTCATCACGCGCATCAACTGACGGCGCAGTTGCGGCAGTTGCAGCGCCAGCTCATCGAGGCGCTCGAACGGAATTTCGCAGACTGAGGTGGTTTCCAGCGCCTGCGCCGACACCGGATGCTTCTCCGTATCCATACCCGACAGCCCGACCAGTTCACTTGGCAAATGGAAACCGGTGAGCTGCTCTTCACCGCCGTCGCTCAGGCCGAAGGTCTTCAACGCGCCCGAACGCACTGCATAAACGGAATCGAAAACGTCGCCCTGGCGGAACAGGAATTCACCCTTTTTCAACGGGCGGCCACGTTTAACGATCTCATCCAGCGCATCCATGTCTTCCAGATTCAGAGAAAGTGGCAGGCAGAGGGGGGCCAGGCTGCAATCCTTGCAATGAGCCTGGTTATGAGCGCGCAGTTTGACTGGCTCGGACATTTCTTAAATCCTTGTGGGAAAACACACATAAGACGTAAGGGTAACCCACTGGGCGACATTCAGGCCAGTGCTGTGCCGAATTGTCACATCGCAGTCAAGGGCCGCCATTAGCGGCCGATAACCCGGCATCCGCATCGATCCAAGGTACTCGCTCCATGGCCACCATCGGCGTGCTAAACCCCAGCAACAGTGGCGTGCAGAGCCTGCATGAGCCTTCCAGCGCCTCGGCCGGCGAAGACTCGGCCCTCTCGGCAAATCCGGTGAGTTCGCCGATAGTGGAAGGGATCAAGGTGTCGTTATCCGGCGCCGGTTTGACCAAGGCTGCCGGCGTCCATGGCGACAACAAGGACATCGAGGAAAGCAACCTGCCGGAAAACATCAAACAGATCCTGATCATGCTTCGACGCATACAACAGCAGGTCGCCGAGAAACGCGCGCGGATGCAAGCCGTGATGGCCGACAAACGCCTCTCGGTCGAAGAGCGCCGGGCCAAGCTCATCGCGCTGCAAGCCGCTGTCGACGCCCTCAATGGCGGCCTGATCACGGCCAACATGGCCCTGTCCAAAGCCACGACTCAGTCAAACCTGACCCCTGAGCAAGTGCTGAAGACTGCCTCCCTGGCGATGAAAAGCTAGATCACCCGCGAGAACCGCTGTCGGTTCTGTTGTTCAAGGTAGGCGTCGAAGACCATGCACACCGAACGCACCAGCAAGCGTCCGGCGGGCAGTACGACGATCCGTTCGTTGCTCAGTTCGATCAGCCCGTCCACGGCCATGCGCTGCAATGGCGGCCACAACTCACCGAAGTAGCCACGGAAATCGATGTTGAACGCCTGCTCGATCTCGGCGAATTCCACGTTGAAACTGCAAATCAGTTGCTGAATCACCGCCCGCCGCACGCGGTCGTCGCTGTTGCACACCAAGCCGCGGCTGGTGGCCAGTTGTGTGGAGGCCAGGGCATTTTGGTACTGGTTCAAGTCACTGCTGTTCTGGCAGTAGAGGTTGCCGATCTGACTGATGGCCGACACGCCCAAGCCGATCAGATCGCAATGGCCGTGGGTGGTGTAGCCCTGGAAATTGCGTTGCAAGGTCGACTCTTCCTGGGCCATCGCCAGCTCATCGTCGGGCAACGCAAAGTGGTCCATGCCGATGTAGCGGTAGCCAGCCGCGGTCAGTTGTTCGATGGTGCGCTGGAGCATGTCGAGTTTCTGCGCCGGCGTCGGCAAATCGTCGCTGTTGATGCGCCGCTGCGGCATGAAGCGCTCCGGCAGGTGCGCATAGTTGAACACCGACAACCGATCCGGTTGCAGGTTGATGACTTCCTCGACGGTGCGGGCGAAATTTTCCGGCGTCTGCCTGGGCAAGCCGTAGATCAGGTCGATGTTGATCGAGCGGAATTGCAGCGTGCGGGCCGCGTCGATCACTGCGCGGGTTTCTTCAAGGCTTTGCAGGCGATTGACCGCCCGTTGTACCGCCGGGTCGAGGTCTTGCAGGCCGATGCTGACCCGATTGAAACCCAGTTCACGGAGCAGGCCCATGGTCGACCAGTCGGCCTCGCGCGGATCGATCTCGATGCCGTAGTCGCCGCTGTCGTCGTCCAGCAGGTGGAAGCTTTTGCGCAGTTGCGCCATGAGCTGACGCAACTCGTCGTGGCTGAGAAAGGTCGGCGTGCCGCCGCCAAAGTGCAATTGCTCGACCTTTTGTGCCGGGTCGAGGTGGCAGGCGACCAATTGGATTTCCTGCTCCAGGCGCTGCAGATAGGGGAGGGCGCGGCCGCGATCCTTGGTGATGACTTTGTTGCACGCGCAGTAGTAGCAAATGTTCGCGCAGAACGGCACGTGCACGTACAGCGACAGCGGACGCAGGGCTTTGCGGCTTTGCCCCAAGGCGTGGAACAGGTCGAACGTGCCGACATGACCGTCGAACTGCACGGCGGTCGGGTAGGAGGTGTAGCGCGGTCCCGCCAGGTCATAACGGCGGATCAGATCGGTATCCCAACGAATGGCGTCGAGCATCATGCGGGCATTCCCCCGGATAGGCTGGCAGTGTCAGCGAGTCTATGGGGGGCGGCGTTGGAGCATCTTGATTTGCATCAAGGCCAGGGCGACGACGCCCCTCCTACAGGAGAGGGGGGCTGGCTAATGGCCCATTAGCCAATGCTGATGCGGCCCCGGCAGGGTCCAGATGCCGAACAGGATCACCAGCAAACCACCGGTCATGCGCACATACCGTTTGCGCAACAACGCCGTGACCCGCTCCGCCGCCAACCCTGTGGCCAGCAACACCGGCCAGGTGCCGAGGCCGAACGCGAGCATCAGCAACGCACTGTCCAGGGCATTGCCCTGGCTCGCCGACCACAGCAGCGTGCTGTAAACCAGTCCGCAGGGCAGCCAGCCCCACAGTGCTCCCAGCAACAAGGCACGAGGCAGGCTCGACACCGGCAGCAGCTTGTTGGCTATTGGCTGGATGTGCCGCCACACACCGCGACCGAGGCTTTCGATGCGGGTCAGGCCGCTCCACCAGCCGGCCAGGTACAGGCCCATGGCGATCAGCAACAGGCCGGCCACGACCCGCATGAACATCGCCGCCGGGCTGTTCGCCAGCGCCCAGCCTGCGAGGCCGATCAGCAGGCCTGCCGTGGCATAGCTGAGAATCCGCCCGAGGTTGTAGGCCAGCAGCAAGCGGAAGCGTCGGCTGCGTTGTTCCTTGGGAATCGCCAGGGTCAGCGCGCCCATCAAACCGCCGCACATGCCCAGGCAATGGCCGCCGCCGAGCAGGCCGAGAATCACCGCCGACACCAGCAGGGGCGCCAATTCAAGCATGCGGGGGCGCCTTGTCGTCCGGGTTGGCCGGATGGCCGCTGGCTTCGTCGACCGCCGCGGTATGGTTCGGGTCCTGGTCGTCGAACAGGATGCTGTGGGCCGGGCCGTCGAGGTCGTCGTACTGACCGCTGTCGACTGCCCAGAAGAAGATGTACACGGCGATGGCCACGATCAGCAGCGCGGCCGGGATCATCACGTAGAGAGCTGGCATGGCAAGGCTCCATGCCCGCGCGGCTCAGGCCGGCAGCGGGCGGGTTTCTGGCGTGGCGCTGACGGTCGGCGCGCTCGGCAGGCGAGTCAGGCGCAGGGCGTTCAGCACCACGGTCAACGAACTGATGGACATGCCGACCGCGGCCCACACCGGGGTGATCCAGCCGAGGGCGGCGAACGGCAACATGAGGCCATTGTACAGCCCGGCCCAGAGCAGGTTCTCGATGATGACCCGACGAGTCCGGCGGGCAAGGTTGAAGGCCTGCACCAGCGCGTCGAGTCGGTTGGACAGCAGCACGGCGTCGGCACTGGTTTTCGCCAGGTCGGTGGCCGAGCCCATGGCCACGCTGATGTCAGCGGCGGCCAGCACCGGCACATCGTTGACCCCGTCGCCGAGCATCAACACCTTGCGTCCTTGCTTGTGCAGCTGTTGCAGGACCTGCAATTTGTCGTCCGGACGCAAACCGCCCCGGGCCTCGTCGATGCCCAGTTCGGCGGCAACGCTGGCCACCATCGGCGAACTGTCACCGGACAGCAACAGCGTGCGCCAGCCGCGCGCCTTGCATGCCGCGAGCAGGGCGGGCGCATCGTCGCGCAAGCGGTCGTCGAGGACGAACCACGCCAGCGGCCCTTGAGGGTCGCCGAGCAGCAGCCACTGGCCGGCTTCATCGGGCATCACCGGCAGGTCAGCGCCACTGAGCTCACAGACAAAACCCGGTTGACCGATACGCAGGCGTTGTTCGCCCACCACGCCTTCAAGGCCCAACCCTGGCGTGCTGTGCACTTCTTCAGCGGCCAGCGGTGCCCGGCCAAACGCTCGGGCGATCGGGTGTTCGGAACGGTTTTCGAGGGCGGCGGCGAGGCTCAGGCATTGATCACTGTCGAGGGCGCCAAGGGGCCGGATCGACCGCAGCGCCAGGCGACCTTCGGTGAGCGTGCCGGTCTTGTCGAAGATCACCGTGTCGATCTGGTTCAGTCCTTCCAGCACATGCCCGCGGGTCAACAGCAAGCCGAGTTTGTGCAGGGTGCCGGTGGCTGCCGTGAGGGCGGTGGGCGTGGCGAGGGACAGGGCGCACGGGCAGGTCGCGACGAGCATCGCCAGGACAATCCACAACGCTCGCGACGAATCCAGCTCCCACCAGACCAGGCCGATGACCGCCGCGGCGATCAGCGACAGCAGCAGGAACCACTGCGCGGCACGGTCGGCGATTTCCGCCAGCCGTGGTTTTTCGGCCTGGGCACGGTCCAGCAGGCGGACGATGGCAGACAGCCGGGTGTCGTGGCCGAGGGCCAGGACTTCCACGGTCAGCGCGCCTTCGACGTTGAGGGTGCCGGCGGTGACCGCGTCGCCCAGGGTGCGCGGTTGCGGCAGGTATTCGCCGGTGAGCAGGGATTCGTCGATGCTTGACTGACCGTCGAGGATCTTGCCGTCGGCCGGGAGAATCGCTCCGGGGTGCACCAGCACGTGATCGCCGACCCGCAGTTCGCTGAGCAGGATGCGCTCGCTCTGACCGTCGGCGCTCAGGCGCAGGCACGACGCGGGCAGCAGATTGACCAGTTGCGCGGTAGCAGCGGCGGTGCGTTCCCGGGCGCGTCGCTCCAGATAGCGCCCGGCCAGCAGGAACAGCGCGAACATGCCGACCGCATCGAAATACAGTTCGCCAACCCCGGTGATCGAGGTCCAGATCCCGGCGATGTAGGCGCTACCGATCGCCAGCGATACGGACACGTCCATGGTCAGGTGACGGGTGCGCACGTCACGCATCGCCCCTTTGAAGAACGGCGCGCAGCTGTAGAACACGATCGGCGTGGTGAGGAACAGCGCGACCCAGCGCAGGATGGTGTGCAGTTCGGGGCTGAGGTCGATGTTGAATTCCGGCCAGGTGGCCATGGTTGCCATCATGGCCTGGAACCACAGCAATCCCGCCAAACCGAGCTGGCGCAGGGCCAGGCGGTTTTCGCTGGCCAGTTGTTCGCTGGCGCGGTCGGCCTGATAAGGGTGAGCGGCGTAACCGATGTGGCGCAATTCGCTGAGCACCTGGCTCAGTGGCAGCTGTGCATCGGCCCAGCGCACATGCAGGCGATGGTTGGACAGGTTCAGCCGCGCTTCCGCCACCGCCGGCAAGCCGCGCAGGTGTTTCTCGATCAGCCAGCCGCACGCCGCGCAACTGATGCCTTCCATCAACAGCGTGGCCTCGGCGAGTTCACCGTCGTGGCGCACGAACGGCTTTTGCACGTCGGCACGGTCATACAGCGCCAGCTCATCCACCAACTGCACCGGCAACGCTTCGGGGTTGGCCGAGGCTTCGCTGCGATGCTGGTAATAGCTTTCCAGGCCCCCGGCCACAATCGCTTCGGCCACGGCCTGGCAACCCGGGCAGCAGAACTCGCGGGTTTCACCGAGGACGGCAGCGGTGAAGCGGCTGCCGGTGGGAACGGGCAGGGCGCAGTGGTAGCAGGGGGTTGGGGTGGTCATGGTTTTGGATCTGTGTCGTCTGGAAGGGCCTCATCGCGAGCAGGCTCGCTCCCACAGTGGATTGCGGTCAACTGTGGGAGCGAGCCTGCTCGCGATGCGCGAAGCGCTGGTTGTTACTTTTTCAAGTCTTCGGCGCCCTGCAAAGGCTCATCACCCAGCAGCAGATCCTTGTCATGGCTGACCTGTTCTTCCTCGAACATGCGCCAGGTCTTGTCATCTTCCACGCCCAGCAACTCGACAAAGCGACGACCTTCGACCTTGTCGCTCAACTGGCCGATGTAACGACCCTGTTCGGTTTCGCTGCGGGCGAGGGTGATCTTGCGGTCCTTTTCCGGCTGGGTCGGCGAGATCAGGTTCAGTTCCAGGGTCTTCGGCTGGCTGTTGCCGCTCAGGCGCAGGTCGACTTCACCGGTCACCTCATCCAGGTGCACGCTGGCGCGCAGCAGCAGGGTCTGCGCCAGCAGCTCGCGGTCGAGGGAACGATTGATGCCTTTGCCGGCTTCGTAGTAGTTGTCGTTGACCAGGTTGTCCGGGTTGTTCACCGCGATGGTCACCATGGACAGGGTCAGCGTCACCGAGCAGGCGAGGATGGCAATGATGATCCACGGCCAAAGGTGCTTGTACCAGGGACTTGCGGCGTTTGCTGCGGGCATGATCACTTCTCTCAACGAATTTGTGGGCCGATGAACCGGCTCTTGGCTTCAACGTGGATGCTCTCGTCATCGGCATCCTTGAGGATGAATTTCACCTCGTTGGTGCTCGACGGCAGTTTTTCCGGGGCGATGGACAGTTCTACCGGCTGGCTGAAGATCTCGCCGGCGGCGACCTTGATCTCGCGTTTGCCCTGCAGCTTCAAGTCCGGCAGGCCGGTGGCTTCGAGCACGTAGGTGTGGTCGCGCTGATCCTTGTTCATGATCTTCAGGCTGTAGACGTTCTCGATCCGGCCTTCGGCGTTCTCGCGGTACAGCACGCGGTCCTTGCTGACGTCGAACCCCACCAGGGAACGCATGAAGAACGCCCCCGCCAGCAACGCCATCATCGTCATCAACACCACGGCGTAGCCGATCAGCCGCGGGCGCAGTTTATGGGTTTTTTGCCCGGACAGGTTGTGCTCGGTGGTGTAGCTGATCAGGCCGCGCGGATACTCCATCTTGTCCATGATGCTGTCGCAGGCATCGATGCACGCGGCGCAACCGATGCATTCGATCTGCAGGCCGTCGCGGATGTCGATGCCGGTCGGGCAGACCTGGACGCACATGGTGCAGTCGATGCAATCGCCCAGGCCCAGGGCCTTGTAGTCGACGCCTTTCTTGCGCGGACCGCGGCTCTCACCGCGACGTGGATCGTAGGAAACGATCAGCGTGTCCTTGTCGAACATCACGCTCTGGAAGCGCGCGTACGGGCACATGTAAATGCACACCTGCTCGCGCAACCAGCCGGCATTGCCGTAGGTGGCGAGGGTGAAGAAACCGACCCAGAAATACGACCAGCCATCGGCCTCACCGGTGAAAAAGTCGAGGGTCAGCTCGCGGATCGGTGAGAAGTACCCCACGAAGGTCATGCCAGTGACGAAACCGATCAGCAGCCACATCGCGTGCTTGCTGAATTTGCGCAGGAACTTGTTCGCACCCATCGGCGCCTTGTCGAGCTTGATGCGCTGGTTGCGGTCGCCTTCGGTGACCTTTTCGCACCACATGAAAATCCACGTCCAGACGCTCTGCGGGCAGGTATACCCGCACCAGACCCGACCGGCGTACACGGTGATGAAGAACAGGCCGAAGGCGCTGACGATCAGGATCCCCGAGAGCAGGATGAAGTCCTGGGGCCAGAAGGTGGCGCCGAAGATGAAGAATTTACGCTCCGGGAGGTTCCA
The DNA here is from genome assembly GCF_025466085.1 of Pseudomonas sp. 14P_8.1_Bac3. Classification (GTDB taxonomy): domain Bacteria; phylum Pseudomonadota; class Gammaproteobacteria; order Pseudomonadales; family Pseudomonadaceae; genus Aquipseudomonas. Next base: position 8,993 of record NZ_JANLOD010000067.1, on the reverse strand, counting down.
CCAGACCGCTTGATGACCACCCCAGTTCAGCCAGACCGTGCCGAAGTACAACAGGAACAGAAAGGCCCCGCCCATCATCCGCAGATTGCGGAACAGGCCGGTGAAGGCACGGGTGTAGATCTTTTCTCGAGAGGCATAGAGGTCGACGCTATTGTTCGCGTTTTTGGCGGGCGGGGTAACGTCGTGTACCGGAATCTGGTTGCTCATCGGTTGCATCCCACGGCAGTGGAAAAATGCCTCGGTCAGTACATGCCGGCCGGGGTCAGAAAGAGGCGTTGCAGTGGCGCAATGATACGCCTGTAGCTCTAGCTCAAGGGTGCGACCTTTGGTCACGTTGGTGGAAATCAATCGACGGTGTAATGACTTGAATCAATTGACTGGGGAAATTATGGACGGTTTTGCCGGTTGTCGACGGTTAATCGGCCCATGGGTTGATCAACGTAACGCCGCTGGATTGAAAATCGCTGGTGTTGCGTGTGACGACGGTCAGGCCGTGAACCAATGCGGTCGCCGCGATCAGCGAATCCGCTTCGTTGACTCGGTCCGGAACATGCAGACCGGCACAGCGTAGGGCCACGGCAGCATCGACTGGCAGGATTCTGCCGTCGAACGCAGGCATGACGTGGCGCTTTAGCCAGGTACGCAAGACCTTGCCCTGCGCGGGGTCTCGGCGCTCTATGCGCAGGACGCCTGTTTCAAGTTCCTTCAGGGTAATGGCGGAAATAAACATCCGTGGCGCGATGACACCTCGGGCCCAGGCGACAACGTTGACGTCCGCCTTGGGTTTGCGTAGTTCAGAGATCACATTGGTATCGAGTAGAAACATCAGGACAGGTCCACGGGTCGATGGGAAATAACGGCACGCTCGGTTTCGAACTCGATGTCTGCCGCTTCCGGCATCGCCAGCAGCTCAACGATGCTGGCACTGACGCCGGTCAGTTTTTCGTAGTCCTCAATGCTTAGCAGTACATGCGCCGGCTTGCCACGATCGGTGATGATAACCGGGCCTTGGCGCGTGGCTTTTTTGGCACTGCTTGTGTCCTGGTTGAAGTCGCGGCTGGAAATGGTGGTGATAGCCATGTAGGTGGCTCTCCTGAGTGCCTGAATGTAGAAACGTTACTACGTTTCCTGTGGGCGAGCAATCGGTCAGGCCAGCAGGGCCTGCCATTCGTCGGCGTCAGGTACAGCCCTTTAGGCCGAAACGAAAACGGCCCCGTCAAATGACGGGGCCGTTTTTTGTATCGGGCGATCAGCTTACTGAGCGTCTTGCGCCGGAGCCTTCTCGCCATGAGACAGGCTGTAGACGTAAGCGGCCAGCAGGTGAACCTTGTCGTTGCCTTGCAGTTGTTCCTGCGCAGGCATCTGGCCCTGACGGCCGTAACGGATGGTCTGCTGCAGTTGGGCGAAGCTCGAACCATAGATGAACGCAGCCGGGTGGGTCAGGTTAGGCGCGCCCATCGCTGGCGTGCCTTTGCCTTCCGGACCGTGGCAGGCCACGCAGTTGGCGGCGAACAGTTTCTGCCCGGCAACCGGGTCGGCCTTGGTGCCTTCCGGCAGCTTGCGGCCATCGAGGTTGGTCAGCACGAACGCGGCGACATCGGCCACGCCTTGCTCGCCGATCACTTCGGCCCACGCCGGCATCACGGCGTGACGACCGCCCATGATGGTGGTCTTGATGGTTTCCGCTTCACCGCCCCAGCGCCAGTCGGCGTCGGTCAGGTTGGGGAAGCCATAAGCGCCTTTGGCGTCGGAGCCGTGGCAGACCGAGCAGTTGGAGGCGAACAGACGGCCACCCATCTTCAGGGCTTGCGGATCCTTGGCCACTTCTTCGATTGGCATGGAGGCGAACTTGGCGAAGATCGGGCCGAACTTGGCGTCCGACTTGGCCATTTCCTTTTCCCACTCGTGAACGCCGGTCCAGCCGGTCTGGCCGTTGGCGAACGCGGTCTGCTTGTCGTTATCCAGGTAGTTGTAACCCGGCAACAGGCCTTTCCAGTTGCCCAGGCCCGGGTACAGCACCAGGTAGCCCAGGGCGAAGATGATGGTGCCCACGAACAGCATGAACCACCATTTCGGCAGTGGGTTGTCGTACTCCTCGATCCCGTCGAAGGAGTGGCCAACCGTCTCTTCGGTGGCTTCGCTGCGCTGGCCCTTGCGGGTGGACAGCAGCAGCCAGGTCAGGGCGAAGATGGTGCCGAGACTGAGGACTGTGACGTACAGACTCCAGAACGTAGTCATTCTTTGTTACTCCTAGAAGCTTGCTCGACGTGCTTGATAGCTTCGGGATCATCCGCGAAAGGCAGCAAGGTCGCGTCTTCAAACTCCGACTTGCGCTTGGGGCTGAACACCCACAACGCCAGACCGATGAAGGCCACCATCACGACAACGGTGCCCAGGCCACGAATCATCCCGATATCCATCTAAATCACCGTTTGCTTTTGATGATGGTGCCCAGGCCTTGCAGATAGGCCACCAGCGCGTCCATTTCGGTTTTGCCCTTCACAGCATCCTGAGCGCCGGCGATGTCTTCGTCGGTGTAAGGGACGCCGAGCGTGCGCAAGACTTCCATTTTCTTGGCGGTTTCCTTACCGTCGAGCTTGTTTTCCACGAGGAACGGATACGCCGGCATTTTCGATTCAGGCACGACGTTGCGCGGGTTGTACAAGTGCGCACGATGCCAGTCATCGGAGTAACGACCGCCGACACGGGCCAGGTCCGGACCGGTACGCTTGGAGCCCCACAGGAACGGGTGGTCCCAGACGCTTTCACCGGCCACCGAGTAGTGGCCATAACGTTCGGTTTCAGCACGGAAGGGGCGGATCATCTGCGAGTGGCAGCCGACACAACCGTTGGCGATGTAGATGTCGCGGCCTTCCAGTTCAAGGGCGGTGCGAGGCTTCATGCCTTCGACCGGCTTGTTGGTGACGTCCTGGAAAAACAGCGGAACGATCTGGGTCAGGCCGCCGACGCTGACGGCGATAACCATGAAGAAGGCCAGCAGGCCAATATTCTTCTCGACTGCTTCATGCTTCATCAGTGAGCTCCAACTACAGCGATCTGTTCGGCGGCTTCAGCTTCAGCCGGGTTCGAGGCACGAACGGTACGGAACACGTTGTAGGCCATGAACAGCATGCCGCTGGCGAAGAACGCACCGCCGAGGGCGCGAACGATGTAACCCGGGTGGCTGGCTTGCAGTGCTTCCACGAACGAGTAGGTGAGGGTGCCGTCGTCGTTGATGGCGCGCCACATCAGGCCCTGGGTAATGCCGTTGACCCACATCGAGGCGATGTACAGCACGGTCCCGATGGTCGCGAGCCAGAAGTGCGCGTTGATCAGGCCGATGCTGTGCATCTGCGCGCGACCGAACAGTTTCGGGATCATGTGGTAGATGGCACCGATCGAGATCATCGCTACCCAGCCCAAGGCCCCGGCGTGTACGTGGCCGATGGTCCAGTCGGTGTAGTGCGAGAGCGAGTTGACGGTCTTGATCGCCATCATCGGCCCTTCGAAGGTCGACATGCCGTAGAACGCCAGCGAGACCACGAGGAAGCGCAGGATCGGGTCGGTGCGCAGCTTATGCCAGGCGCCCGACAGGGTCATCATGCCGTTGATCATGCCGCCCCAGCTCGGAGCCAGCAGGATGATCGACATCGCCATGCCGAGGGACTGGGCCCAGTCTGGCAATGCGGTGTAGTGCAGGTGGTGCGGACCGGCCCAGATGTACAGGGTGATCAGCGCCCAGAAGTGCACGATGGACAGGCGATAGGAGTAGATCGGACGTTCGGCCTGTTTCGGCACGAAGTAGTACATCATCCCCAGGAAGCCGGTGGTCAGGAAGAAGCCCACCGCGTTGTGGCCGTACCACCACTGGATCATCGCGTCCGTCGCACCCGAGTAGGCAGAGTAGGACTTGAACAGGCTGACCGGCAGGGACATGTGGTTGACGATGTGAAGCATCGCAGTCACGACGATGAACGCGCCGTAGAACCAGTTACCCACATAGATGTGCTTGGTCTTGCGCTTGACGATGGTGCCGAAGAACACCAGACCGTAGGTGACCCAGACAATGGCCAGCAGAATAGCCAGGGGCCATTCCAGTTCCGCGTATTCCTTGGTGGTGGTGTAACCCAGCGGCAAGGTCACGATCGCGCCGACGATCACGGCTTGCCATCCCCAGAAGTGGAAGGCCGCGAGGCTGTCGGAAATCAGTCGCGTTTGGCAGGTTCGCTGCACGACGTAATAAGAAGTGGCAAACAGTGCACAACCACCGAAGGCGAAAATCACCAGGTTGGTGTGCAACGGGCGTAAGCGTCCAAAGGTCGTCCACGGCAGACCGAAGTTCAATTCCGGCCATACGAGCTGTGAGGCGATGAAGACACCGAGCCCCATGCCAAGGATCCCCCAGACCACCGTCATGATGGCGAACTGGCGGACTACCTTATAGTTATAAGCAGTCGGACTGATTGCTGTGCTCATTCTAAGGTTCCACGGTTTGGGTGTTTTATTAGGAGTAAAAATCGGTCGCAAGTATGGAGAAAGCAGGGGGTCATTGCAACGCGCCATGACCTGGGTCAATGCTTTCAAAAGCTGATTCTGCGGCCTTTCCATGCGCCGCGTAAGGACAAAATCGCCCTCGGACAAAATGTCGCATCGAACGAAAAGGGGGCGGGGGTCAGGTCATCTGTAACGGGGTGTGTTCAAACGCAACGACGGGGTGACCGATGGCAATTGGCACGACAGCCGGTATCTACCAGCCTTTGCGGCCTGTCATCGAACGGCTTCGTCGAACACATCGGGTTGGGTCGACCTGCAACCGGCGCTTGCCAGTCCGCATCGGAGCAAGCTTAGACCCGAATCCGGGGAATCGAAAGGAGGACTAACGGAGGGTGCGACAATGGGTCGCAAAGCGGCAGGGAACTGCCGCATCCGGGAAGAATGCGGCAGCAGAGCGGTCAGGAGTTATGGGTTTTTGCCTTGCGCCTGCTGACGCTCAGTGTTCAGTCCGTGGGACAGGCTGTACACATAAGCGGCCAGCAGTTGCACTTTATCGTTGCCGAGCAGTTCGTTCTGCGCCGGCATATGGCCCTGGCGGCCATGACGAATCGTCTGTTGCAGTTGTGCCAGGCTGGTACCGTAGATGAATCCGGCCGGTTGCGTCAGGTTCGGCGCTCCCATGGCTTCAGTGCCGTGGCCGTTTGCCCCATGACAGGCTACGCAGGTGGTGCTGAACGCTTGCTGTCCGGCTTGCAGGTCGGCGCTGTCGTCCGCCGGCAAGGGCAGGCCGGCCAGTTCATGACGCACATACGCGGCAACGTTTTTCACCCCGGCGTCCCCAAGGATTTCACCCCAGGCCGGCATGGCCGCCATGCGCCCGCCCATGATCGTGGTCTTGATCATCTCGGCGTCGCCGCCCCAGCGCCAGTTGTCGTCGGCCAGGTTAGGGAAGCCGAACGCGCCCTTGGCATCCGAGCCGTGGCACACCGAGCAGTTCGAGGCGAACAGGCGGCCGCCCATTTTCAGCGCTTGCGGGTCTTTCGCCACTTCTTCCACCGGCATGGCCGCGAACTTGGCGAAGATCGGCCCGAACTTCGCGTCGGCCTTGTTCATCTCCTTTTCCCATTCGTGCACACCGGTCCAGCCGTCCTCGTACCCCGGCAAGATGCCTTTCCAGTTGCCCAGGCCCGGGTACAACACCAGATAACCGACGGCGAACACCAGCGTGCCGGCGAACAGCATGAACCACCATTGCGGCAACGGGTTGTCGTACTCCTCGATGCCGTCGAAGCTGTGGCCCATGGTCTGGTCGACGCTGCCCTTGGTTTCGCCCTTGCGCGTGCCGATCAGCAGCCAGGTCAGGCCGATCAGGCTGCCGATGGTCAGTACGCAGATCCACGTACTCCAGAAGGTGGTCATGGCCGGGTACTCCTTGTGACAGGTTCTTGAGTGCTATCGGGGTGTGGCTCATCGGCAAACGGCAGCAGGCGCGCTTCGGCGAATTGCGGGTTGCGCTTGCTGTTGAACACCCACAGCGTCAGGCCGACGAAGGCCACGAACACCACGACCGTGCCGAGGCCGCGGATCATTCCACTGCTCATTTCAACGACCATGGTTCACCTCTTGCTCTTGATGGCAGTGCCGAGCACTTGCAGGTAGGCGACCAAGGCGTCCATTTCGGTCTTGCCCTTGAGCGACTCGACACTGCCGGCGAGGTCGTCGTCGGTGTACGGCACGCCGAGGGTGCGCATTGCCTTGATCTTGCTTTCGGTGTGGCTGCTGTCGAGCGGGTTGGCCACGAGCCACGGGTAGGCGGGCATCTTCGATTCCGGCACGACGTTGCGCGGGTTGTACAGGTGTGCGCGGTGCCAGTCTTCGGAGTAGCGACCGCCGACCCGGGCCAGGTCCGGACCGGTGCGTTTCGAACCCCAGAGGAACGGGTGATCCCAGACGCTTTCCCCGGCCACCGAGTAGTGACCGTAGCGCTCGGTCTCGGCGCGAAACGGCCGGATCATCTGCGAATGGCAACCGACGCAGCCTTCGCGGATGTAAATGTCGCGGCCTTCCAGTTGCAGCGCGGTGTAGGGCTTCATGCCTTCCACCGGTTTGTTGGTCACGTCCTGGAAAAACAGCGGGACGATCTGGGTCAGACCACCGATGCTCACGGCCAGGACCATCAGCAGCATCAGCAGGCCGACGTTTTTCTCGATTGTTTCGTGTTTCATGGCGGACTCCTCAGGCCATCTGCGCGGCAGCGGCGACGTCGGCAGGCTGCGAAGCCCGCACGGTGCGCCAGGTGTTGTAAGCCATCAGGAACATGCCGCTGAGGAAGATCGCCCCGCCCACCAGCCGCACGACGAAGCCCGGGTGGCTGGCCACCAGGGTTTCGACAAAGGAGTAGGTCAGCGTGCCGTCCTCGTTGACCGCGCGCCACATGAGGCCCTGGGCGATGCCGTTGACCCACATCGAGGCGATGTAGAGCACGGTGCCGATGGTCGCGAGCCAGAAGTGCGCGTTGATCAGGCCGATGCTGTGCATCTGCGCGCGACCGAAGATTTTCGGGATCATGTGGTACAGCGCGCCGATGGAAATCATCGCCACCCAGCCGAGTGCCCCGGCGTGTACGTGGCCGATGGTCCAGTCGGTGTAGTGGGAGAGGGCATTGACGGTCTTGATCGCCATCATCGGCCCTTCGAAGGTCGACATGCCGTAGAACGCCAGCGAGACGACGAGGAAGCGCAGGATCGGGTCGCTGCGCAACTTATGCCAGGCGCCCGAGAGCGTCATCATCCCGTTGATCATCCCGCCCCAGCTTGGCGCCAGCAGGATCAGCGACATCACCATGCCCAGCGACTGCGCCCAGTCCGGCAACGCGGTGTAGTGCAGGTGGTGCGGGCCGGCCCAGATGTACAGGGTGATCAGCGCCCAGAAGTGCACGATCGACAGGCGATAGGAATACACCGGACGCTCGGCCTGCTTCGGCACGAAGTAATACATCATCCCGAGGAAACCAGCGGTGAGGAAAAAGCCTACCGCGTTGTGCCCGTACCACCATTGCACCATGGCATCGGTTGCACCGGCGTATACCGAGTAAGACTTGGTAAAACTCACTGGCAGCTCAAGGTTGTTGACGATGTGCAGGATCGCCACGGTGATGATGAACGCACCGAAGAACCAGTTGCCGACGTAGATGTGCCGGGTCTTGCGCTGGGCCAGAGTGCCGAAGAACACGATGGCGTAGGCGACCCAGACGATGGTGATCAGGATGTCGATCGGCCATTCCAGCTCGGCGTATTCCTTGGAACTGGTGTAGCCCAGCGGCAGGCTGATGGCTGCCAGCAGGATCACCAGTTGCCAGCCCCAGAAACAGAACGCGGCGATTTTCGGTGCAAACAGCTGCGTCTGGCAGGTGCGCTGCACCGAATAAAAGGAGCTGGCAAACAGGGCGCAACCGCCGAAGGCAAAGATCACCGCGTTGGTGTGCAGCGGGCGCAGGCGGCCGAAGCTGGTCCACGGCAAGTCGAAGTTGAGTTCGGGCCAGACCAATTGGGCCGCGAGAAAAACCCCGAGGCCCATGCCGACGATGCCCCACACCACCGTCATAATGGCGAATTGGCGGACCACCTTGTAGTTGTAGGCGGTACTGATAGAAGTGTTCATGGTTCCCCATCCACGGTTCAGCCGAAGTGACAGCGTTCGTAAGGCAGACGCGCCCTTCGCCTGGAGTTATAGGCAGACTAAAAGCGAGGCAAGCATGGACAAAGAGCACAAGGCCAGTATTGACGGGGATCAATGGGCGCGGTGCCTGCGGGATCATGGATGGCTATGGGATGAGGCCGTTTCAAAAGGGTCGGCCGCGCCGGTGACGCTGATTCTCGCCCACGGCGCCGGTGCGCCGATGGACAGCGCCTGGATGAACGACATGGCTGCGCGCCTTGCCGCACAAGGCGTCAACGTGCTGCGCTTCGAATTTCCGTACATGGCGCAACGGCGCATCGACGGCGGTAAACGCCCGCCGAACCCGGCACCGAAACTCCTGGAATGCTGGCGTGAGGTGTACGCCGAGGTGCGACGCCATGTCACTGGGCGCTTGGCCATCGGCGGCAAGTCCATGGGCGGGCGGATGGCCAGTTTGCTGGCGGATGAGCTGGGCGCGGATGCGCTGGTGTGTCTGGGGTATCCGTTTTATGCCGTCGGCAAACCGCAGAAGCCGCGGGTCGAGCATTTGGCCGGGCTAAAGACGAGGACACTGATTGTTCAGGGCGAGCGGGATGCGCTGGGGAATCGTGAGGCGGTCGAGGCTTATGCGTTGTCGCCGAGCATCGAGCTTTTTTGGCGGGTGGCGGGGGATCATGACTTAAAGCCGTTGAGGGCGTCGGGGTTTAGTCATGAGCAGCATTTGGCGGCTGCGGCGCAGCAGGTGGCTTCGTTCCTTCAGTAAGATTTGTACAGGCTTTGATGGCCCCATCGCGTGGAGGGGGGGGCCCCCCTTTGTTCCC
>NZ_JANLOD010000020.1 GCF_025466085.1 Pseudomonas sp. 14P_8.1_Bac3 | reverse complement strand
GAATTCTACAGCGTTACTCGCTGCTGTCAACACCTCTTTTTCACCGCTGTCGACCGAGAAGATCGAATCGTCAACCGAGCTAAACAACACTGCTCAATCGACTCCTTCCAGACCCCGATGATCTGAAGCAACTCGCCGTCGAAACCTGCGTAACTCTTTGTTTACCAAGGAGTTTTCCGTTTCGACTGCGCCGGAAGTGGGGCGAATTATAGACCTCCAGAATCTGCCGTCAACCCCTAATTACGCCTTTCTTGCAGAAGATGACTTTTTAGCTATTAACCGGGGGATTCGACGGATTACAGGGGGCAACCGCAGGACTAATAGCAGCACAGCTATAGAGGCGTAGACCGCCCACTCCTTCAGATCAGCCCGCACGATCCATAACATGTGCAGCAATCCGAGTCCGAGAACTACATAGACCAGGCGATGCAACTTCTTCCACCGAGCCCCCAAACGTCGCTGACTATAGCGATTGGAGGTCACCGCCAACGCCAGCAAGCACAGGAACCCCAGCGCCCCGACAATAATGTACGGCCGCTTGCGCAACTCGACACCCAACTGGGACCAATCGAAACCGAGAATGAACGCCGTATAACCGCTCATATGGAGAACCACATAAGCAAAACACCACAAACCCAGTTGCCGCCGCACAGCAACCCACCCCGCCCAACCGGTAAGCTTCTGCAGCGGCGTCATGCTTAATGTCACGAGCAACAAGACAAGCGTTCCAAGCCCCAACCGATCAACCAGCACTTTGCCCGGATCCGGCCCCAGCACATCTGCCCAGGCCTGATACAGCCAAAACAACGGCCATATCGCCGCCGCAATGAAGACACCCACTCGCCACAACGGATAGCGCATCAGTAATTCTTCCGCAGATCGAGCCCTGCATATAAAGAAGCGACTTCGTCCGAGTAGCCGTTGAACATTTGCGTATCGCGCACATTGGGCTTGAACAGACCGCTCGGCAACCGCCGCTCCCGCGCCTGCGTCCAGCGCGGATGATCGACCGTAGGATTCACGTTGGCATAGAAACCGTACTCGTCCGCCGCAATACTCTGCCAGGTGGTCTTCGGCTGCTCGCTAACCAGGCTTATCCGCACGATGGATTTGATACTCTTGAAGCCGTACTTCCACGGCACGACCAAACGCAGAGGTGCACCGTTCTGATTGGGCAACTCACGCCCATACATGCCTACCGCCAGAATGGCCAATGGGTTCATCGCTTCATCCATCCTCAGCCCTTCTACATAGGGCCAGTCGATCAAGGCAAAACCAGAACGCTGTCCTGGCATCGTCTTCGGGTCCTGCAAGGTTTCGAAGCGAATGAATTTGGCCTTGGACGTCGGCTCGACCTCCTTGAGCAATGCCGAGATGGGAAAACCGATCCACGGAATAACCATCGACCAAGCCTCTACGCAGCGAAGACGATAAATGCGTTCTTCCAACTGATAGGGCTTCATGAAGTCCTCAAGCGCATATCGCCCCGGCTTACTCACCTCCCCGTCTACTACCACACTCCAGGGCTCAGTTTTCAGCGCACCTGCGTTGGCTGCCGGATCACCTTTGTCGGTGCCAAACTCATAGAAATTGTTGTAATGAGTCGCGTCCTTGAACGGTGTGATCGCCTCATCCTTGACGTTGACCGCTCCCCATTTCGTAGAAGGAAGTTTTTCGGTAAACCAGGACGGCGCCTTGCCCGGCTCGACATCCAGATAACGCGCAGCCTCATCTGCATTGGCCCAACGCGGCAAACTGCCTACAGCCAAACCAGCAACGGTAGCACCCAAAAAATTTCGGCGAGATAGATAGAGGGATTCAGGCGTGACGTCCGACTCATGACAGTCGGACGTCTTGGGGATTTTGATCAGCATGGCAACTCCGCAGCGTTGGACAGATGCACCAATAGACTGCGGAGTATGAGGGAAATTACGTGTTTTTGTGCTGACGAAGACGTAACAGGTATTGAACCGGACCAGACGCCGCATAGGCAAGGAACACCAGCAGCAGGATGCGCGGCGGATCACTGAATACAACGGCAAACACCAAGACGACAGCGAGGATCGCCACGAAAGGCACGCGCCCTTTCAGATCCAGTTCCTTGAAGCTGTTGTACTTGATGTTGCTGACCATCAGCATCCCTGCCGCCGCGACCATCAGCGCCACCAGGAAAGACATCTTGGAGCCCTGGATACCGTAATCGCTGAAAGCCCAGACAATACCCGCCACTACGCCCGCCGCAGCAGGACTGGCCAGACCGATGAAGTATCTTTTATCCGCGGTGCCGACCTGGGTATTGAAACGCGCCAGTCGCAGCGCAGCACCCGCGACATAAATGAAGGCGACCATCCAGCCGACCTTGCCCATGTCGCCCAAGGCCCAACCGAACGCCAGCAAGGCCGGCGCAACACCAAAGGCGACCATGTCCGACAGCGAGTCGTACTCGGCACCAAAGGCGCTCTGGGTATTGGTCATGCGCGCCACCCGACCGTCCAGGCCGTCGAGCACCATGGCGACGAAAATCGCGATGGCGGCGAAACCAAAATACTTGCTCGCGCTGACCGAGTCGCCAGCGCTCAAGGCTGCCTGCGCACTCATCGAGTTAATGATGGAATAGAAGCCTGCGAACAGGTTCGCAGTGGTGAAAAGATTCGGCAGAAGATAGATACCACGATGCCGGACTTTACGGCCTTCAGCGTCATGCCCTTCTTCGATGTGCTCATCGATGGGCAGCAGGCTTTCGGCGTCAGAAGCCTGGTTTGGCTCTTCGGGACGTTCGCTCATGGACATTACCTTGCAACGGGGTGGAAAAATTTCGACAGGTGTCTGGGACGACGGTTCGACCGCAAACGATGCAGCTTTATACCAGAACCGGCCTCCCAAACGAAAAAACGCGGCCGAGGCCGCGTTTTCCGTACAAGTGCGCGACTTAGTTTTTGGCTTTGTCGACGATCTTGTTGGCACCGATCCACGGCATCATGGAGCGCAGTTGCTCGCCGATGATTTCGATACCGTGAGCGGCGTTGTTACGACGCTTGGCGGTCATCGAAGGATAGCCGGTTGCGCCTTCGCTGATGAACATCTTGGCGTATTCGCCGTCCTGAATACGTTTCAGGGCGTTGCGCATGGCCTGACGGGACTCGGCGTTGATCACTTCCGGACCCGTCACGTACTCGCCGTATTCAGCGTTGTTGGAGATCGAGTAGTTCATGTTGGCGATGCCGCCTTCGTACATGAGGTCAACGATCAGCTTCAGTTCGTGCAGGCACTCGAAGTAAGCCATTTCCGGCGCGTAGCCAGCTTCAACCAGGGTTTCGAAACCGGCTTTGACCAGCTCGACAGTACCGCCACACAGAACGGCTTGTTCGCCGAACAGGTCGGTTTCAGTCTCGTCCTTGAAGGTGGTTTCGATGATGCCGGTACGACCGCCGCCAACGCCGGCAGCGTAGGACAGCGCAACGTTTTTGGCGTTGCCCGAGGCGTCCTGGTAGATAGCGATCAGGTCAGGGATACCGCCGCCCTTCACGAACTCGGAACGCACGGTGTGACCCGGTGCTTTCGGCGCGATCATGATCACGTCGAGGTCGGCACGCGGAACAACCTGGTTGTAGTGAATCGCGAAACCGTGGGAGAAGGCCAGGGTGGCGCCTTTCTTGATGTTCGGCTCGATTTCGTTCTTGTACAGCGCAGATTGGAACTCGTCCGGGGTCAGGATCATGACCAGGTCGGCAGCAGCAACGGCGGAAGCAACATCAGTCACTTTCAGGCCGTGGGCTTCGGCCTTGGCCACAGTCGCCGAACCTTTACGCAGGCCAACAGTGACGTCAACGCCGGAGTCTTTCAGGTTGCACGCTTGAGCGTGGCCTTGGGAACCGTAACCGATGATGGCAACTTTCTTGCCCTGGATGATCGACAGGTCGCAGTCTTTATCGTAGAAAACTTTCATGAATTTCCCCTATATATCCAGGCCGTTCAGGCCATTCGCTAATTTGGTTTAGATGCTGAGTACTTTGTCGCCGCGGGCGATACCGGTTACGCCGCTACGGACGGTCTCCAGAATCGAAGCGGTGCCGATGGACTGAATGAAGCTGTCGAGCTTGTCGCTGGTACCGGTCAGTTGAACGGTATACACGCTAGCGCTGACATCGACGATCTGCCCACGGTAAATATCGGTAGTGCGCTTGATCTCGGCGCGCTGGGCGCCAGTGGCCTTGACCTTGACCAGCATCAGTTCGCGCTCGATGTGAGCACTTTCCGACAGGTCGACCAGCTTGACCACTTCAATCAGCTTGTTCAGGTTCTTGGTGATCTGCTCGATGACCTCATCGTGACCAACGGTGGTCAGCGTCAGACGCGACAGGGTCGGGTCCTCCGTTGGTGCCACGGTCAGGCTTTCGATGTTGTAGTTGCGCTGCGAGAACAGGCCAACTACGCGAGACAGAGCGCCGGGTTCGTTTTCCAGAAGCAAGGAAATAATGTGCCGCATGATTAGGTACGCTCCGTCTTGCTCAGCCACATATCGCGCATCGAGCCGTCTTTGATCTGCATCGGGTAGACGTGCTCGCTGGTGTCGACCGAAATATCGAGCACGACCAGGCGATCCTTCATGGCAAACGCTTCTTCCATCTTCGACTTCAAATCTTTCGATTCGGTGATGCGCATGCCGACGTGACCATAGGCCTCTGCCAGCTTGACGAAGTCAGGCAACGATTCCATGTAGGAGTGTGAGTGACGGCTGCCGTAACTCATGTCCTGCCACTGGCGAACCATACCCAGGACGCCGTTGTTCAGGATGACGATCTTCACCGGCAAACCATATTGCAGACAGGTGGACAGCTCCTGAATGTTCATCTGGATACTGCCCTCGCCGGTCACGCAAACAACGTCGGCGTCCGGGAAGCTCAACTTGATGCCCATGGCCGCCGGGAAACCGAAGCCCATGGTGCCCAGGCCACCGGAGTTGATCCAGCGATTGGGCTTGTTGAACGTGTAGTACTGCGCCGCGAACATCTGGTGCTGGCCCACGTCGGAGGCAACAAAGGCATCGCCCTTGGTGACTTCGCACAGGGTTTCGATCACGGCCTGCGGCTTGATGAGGCTGCCATCACCCTTGTCGTAAGGGAACAGGCCGCGATCACCGCGCCATTCATCAACCTGTTTCCACCAACTGGCCACGGACTCCTTGTTCGGGGTCTCGCCGATTTCCTTGAGGATCGCGACCATTTCGGTCAGGACGCTTTCGACCGGACCGACGATCGGCACGTCTGCCTTGATGGTCTTGGAAATCGAAGCCGGGTCGATGTCGATGTGAATGATCTTGGCATTCGGGCAGAACTTGGCCGGGCCATTGATCACGCGATCGTCAAAGCGCGCGCCGACCGCCAGGATCACGTCGGCATGGTGCATCGCCAGGTTGGCGGTGTAGCTGCCGTGCATGCCGAGCATGCCGATGAACTGACGGTCGGTGCCAGGGTAGGCACCCAGGCCCATCAGGGTATTGGTCACTGGCAGGTTGAGCATCTTCGCCAATTCGGTCAGTGGCGCGGAACCACCACCAAGAATCACACCGCCGCCTGCGTACATCACAGGACGCTTGGCCGCCAGGAGCATTTCGGCTGCCTTGCGGATTTGCCCGGAGTGACCGCGAACAGCCGGGCTGTAGGAACGCAACTTGGCTTTCTTCGGGAAGACGTACTCGTACTTCTCGGCCGGGTTGGTCATGTCTTTCGGGATATCGACAACGACCGGACCAGGACGACCGGATTGCGCCAGGTAGAACGCTTTCTTCATGACTTCCGGGATTTCCGAGGCGTGCTTGATCATGAAGCTGTGCTTCACGATCGGCCGGGAGATACCGATCATGTCGGTTTCCTGGAACGCATCGGTGCCTACCATGGTGCTAGGCACCTGGCCGGAAATGACCACCATCGGAATGGAGTCCATGTAGGCCGTGGCAATACCGGTAATGGCGTTGGTCGCGCCCGGGCCGGAGGTCACCAGAACCACGCCGGCTTTACCGGTGGCTCGGGCGTAGCCGTCAGCCATATGGGTCGCCGCTTGTTCGTGACGAACCAGGATGTGCGTCACTTCCGGTTCTTTGAACAGGGCATCGTAGACATGAAGAAGAGCACCACCCGG
This sequence comes from Pseudomonas sp. 14P_8.1_Bac3, assembly GCF_025466085.1. GTDB lineage: Bacteria > Pseudomonadota > Gammaproteobacteria > Pseudomonadales > Pseudomonadaceae > Aquipseudomonas. Next base: position 45,222 of record NZ_JANLOD010000020.1, on the reverse strand, counting down.
GTACCCGTAGATATATTTGACGCCTTCGTCACGCAAAAAGCGGACGAGCATCTCACCGCCAGATAAAAGCTCCACGTTGTTCACCTCTAAAACGCCAGAATACCGTCCACTTCAAGGGGACGGGTCTTAATAGGTTTACTTCTCGGCAGAGCATGAGCGACGGTGGTCGCCGACTACGTCAGCACTGACTGAGCAAGTATTGGGATCGTCCCAAGTGTTGCGGGCCTTTCCCACCCAGCGCGAGGTAACGCGTTGCGGGTGTAACAGGTCGGCGCGGATGTGCGCCTCATGATCTGCCGAGTGGGTCTGCTTCTGGCAGTCCCTCTACAGCGGACTTTGGATTCTTCTGTTTCGTCCCCTGCAAGTCAAGTCGTCAATGTGCTTTATTGAAGTAAGCACATGAGAAAGCAAGAAAAAACCGCGAAACAGCAACTGTGTTAGCTTCAATTGCGCAACCCAATACAAGGAAATGGCATGCGAACGTTTTTCCTGACGGCGACCCTGCTGATCGGCATCGGCCCCACGTGCATGGCCGCGCAGATTTACAAATGGGTCGATGAGCAAGGCGTCACCCACTTCGATGCGCAACCGCCCCAAGGCGGGGAAGCCGCGACCGTGGTCACGCCCTCCTCCCCTGCCGGCAAACCGGTTGCGCCGCCGAGCAGCAATACCATCGGTGATCAACAGGCCATCGACAAGTCAGTTAAAAAGCAGGTCGCCGAGCAGCAGGCCCGACTGAAGGTGTTCTGCGACCAGGCCCGGACGAACCTGGCCCAGCTGCAGAACAATCCGCGATTGCGAGAGGATGTCGACGGCGAGATGCGCCGCCTGACCGACGAGCAACGTCTGGAGCGGACTCACGAAGCACAGAAACAGATCGCCGAGAATTGCCAGTAGGAAATCAGCGGGACGCAGTGATCAGCAGGTCGAACTCTTTGAGCAGCACCTGCAACTGGCGATCCCGCCCCTGAACATCGCGCGCAGCGAAGACCATTTCGGCCATTTCCTGAATGCCCGAGGCGTTCGGCAGCGGTAAATCCTGCTCCAGGATCATTTTCATCCGAGGCAGGAAGATCCATTGCAGCCACTGCTCGAAATCCAGCGTATCCACCGAGAACGGTTCGACACTGGACAGCGCTTCAGCGGAGGGCGCGACATCATCCCACCACCCCTGAACTCGCAACTCCCGCTCGATCAGCAGCAACTGCTCGGCAATTTTCGGAAAACGTGCATCCATCACGACGAAACCCTGGCCTTCTGACGGGCCTGTGCAGCGCCAGCGGGATCACCCTGCTTCTCACGTGCCTGAGCGATCAATTCCCACAGGCTGGCCTGAAGCGCCGGGCGACCGGTGGCGAACGTCAGACCACGACGGGCGAACTGCTCGGCTTGCGGCGCATCACCTTGAGCCATACGCACCTGGGCCAGACGATAAAGCACTTGCGGCTCGCGGGGCGCCACACGTTGGGCGCGCTCCAGACTGGAAGAGGCACCGTTAAGATCGCCGCCAGCCTGTTGCTGTTGAGCGGTGGTCAGCAGCGCCAGCACCGGACCGTCCAGTTGCTCGTCGGCAGACAAGCCACCGGAACTGGCCGAAGGAACTCCGCTCGGCGTCGACGGCATGCTGTAGCTGCCCTGATTGATCGGCGCCGACTGCACAGGCGAGGTGTCGATCGGCCCCGGAGTAATCGGGCCCGGCGTGATCGGCGCGGTGCTGATCGGTGCAGACGTCACTGCACCACCACCCGGCACCATCACCACGACACCCGTGTCACCTTGCGGAATCGCCTGGGTCTGGGCTTGCGTCGGGCGCTGCACCGTCGTCTGACGGAAACCGCCATTCGCCGACACCCGCTCGCTGTTGGACACGGCGCTGCCGGAATCCACCACCGGAATGGAACCGCGCTGTACGGTGGAGCAACCGCTGAGCAAAGCCACGGCGGTAACCGCTGGAATCAACCACTTGTTCACTTGAAACCCTCTTTGCTTAATTCATCCAGCCCTTGACCCAATCCATCACCGTTTCGCCAGAGGCAGGGCTGTCGCCACCGCACGCGGCGCCGGGAGGCGGTTCGCTGCCGCGAATATACGGCATCTGCACGGCGCCTGGGCAGTTGGCATCGGAGCCCTGCCCGGTACGTGAATCGACCCAGGCCTGCACAACGTTGTCCGGCTGCGGCATGTCCAGCGGCAACGGATCGGCCTTGCGCATGAAACTGGTCCAGACCTGCAGCGCGCCGGTAGCACCGGTGAACGGTGTCTTGCCATTATCGTCGCGCCCCAGCCAGACGACGGCCAGCAGATCCTGACTGAAACCGGCAAACCAGCTGTCCCGCGAATCGTTACTGGTACCGGTCTTGCCGGCCAGGGTCAGGGTTTTTGGCAACACGTTGTACACCGAACTGCCGGTGCCTTCGCGCATGACCCGCTGCATGGCGCTCTGGATCAGGTAGATGGACGCCGGATCAAAACGCTGCTGAATCTGGAACGGGTAGCGCTTGAGCGGTTCGCCCTCGGCCGTCAGAACGCTGCGAATCCCGCGCATCGGTGTATTGAAACCACCGTTGGCGAGGGTCTGGTACATGGTCGCCACCTCGATCGGAGTCATGCCACCCGCGCCCAGCAACATCGACGGGAAGGCCGGAAACTCACGACTAACGCCCAGGCGCGCCAAGGTTTTCAAGACATTCGGCACACCCACCGCCAACCCAAGACGCGCAGTTGACAGGTTGTAGGAATGCGCCAAGCCCTGATAAAGGAAGACCGTGCCGTGGGAACGGCGGTCGTAGTTCTGCGGTTTCCAGACCTGCCCGTCCGCGCCTTTGACCGAGAAGGATTCGTCCGACAGCCAACTGGTCAAGGTGTACTGGCTCGGCTTCTCGAGGGCTGTCAGGTAAACCGCCGGTTTGATCAACGAACCGATCGGTCGCACCGCATCCAGCGCCCGGTTGAAACCGGCGAAGCTCGCCTGACGGCTGCCGATCATGGCCTGCACTTCACCGGTTTCCGGATTGGTCACGACCATCGCCGCTTCGACATCATCCGAGCCCTTGCGTCCGGCCAGGCGCTTGAAGGTGTCGTTGACTGAGGCCTCGGCTTTCATCTGCAGGATCGGGTCGAAACTGGTGAAGATTCGCAGGCCTTCTTCGGTCAGGTCTTCGTCGCGATAGTCTTCGCGCAACTGACGTTTGACCAGGTCGATAAAGCCAGGGAACGAGCTGTCCGCCAACTTGCCGCGAGTGGTCACGCCGAGTGGCATTTTCTTCGCCGCCGCTACCTGTTCGGCTGAGGCGACACCTTGCTGCTCAAGCACATCGAGCACCAGGTTGCGCCGTTCAAGCGCGCGCTCCGGGTTGCGACGGGGGTTGTAATAGGACGGCCCCTTGACCATGCCCACCAGCAGGGCGACTTGATGCAATTTCAGCTCAGACAACGGCTGCCCGAAGAAGAACTGGCTGGCCAGACCGAAACCGTGCACGGCGCGCTGACCATCCTGACCGACGAAGACTTCATTGAGGTAAGCCTCAAGAATTTCCTTTTTGTCGTAATGCAGTTCAAGCAGCATCGCCATCATGGCTTCGGTGAGTTTGCGCGTCAGGCTGCGTTCACTGGTCAGGTAAAAGTTCTTGACCAATTGTTGAGTCAGCGTACTGCCGCCCTGGGTCATCTTGCCGCCCGAGGTGTTGACGTAGACAGCGCGGGCAATCGACTTCGGCGACACCCCCCAATGGCTATAAAAGTCGCGATCTTCCACGGCCACCAGGGTTTCCAGCAGATACGACGGCACCTGATCGATCTTGATCAAGATGCGGTCTTCGAGATTCTTCGGGTAGATCCCGCCGATCATCAGCGGCTCAAGGCGCACGACCGACAACTTCGAACCGTTGGTCGCCGAGAGTTCTGCCACATAGTCGCCGGAGAATCGCACGCGCACCGGTTGCGGCTTCTCCAGCCCTTCATAGAACTGGAAGCCACGGGTATTCAAATCGACGGTGTTGCCGTTTACCGACGCAGCGCCGGGGCCGTTGCTCACACTTTCGCGGCGATAGCCCAAGGCATCGAGCTCAGTGAGGAAATCATCCTTGCTCAGCTTCTGGCCGGTGAACAGTTCCAGCGGGCGCGCATACACCTTGGCGGGAATGGTCCAGCGCTTGCCGGAGAACTTCTCCTGGACGATAGCGTCGAGGTAAACCGCGAATCCAGCGAGCACCACGAGGCCGACCAGGCTGAGTTTGAGGGCCCAGCCCAGCCACGGGCGCAGGCCGCTGGACGGAGGTTTCTTTTTGCTGCGAGGGGATCGAGTACGAGTCATGGCGGCGGATTATACGCACTTTATTCATACTCAACAGGCGCCCGCCGAGGTTTGCGTCAGGCGGACTTGCGGCCATAATGGCGGCCGTGAATTTTCCCAGACTCTGAAGGAACGCCTGTGAGCCAGTCCCTGATTGCCGCCCTGCAAAACCCGGCCCTTTACCCACATCCGGTAGACGGGTTCCAGGTCATCGAGACCCACATTTCCTGGGTCATTCTCACAGGTCCCTTTGCCTATAAAGTGAAGAAGCCGGTGAACTTCGGCTTTCTTGACTTCACCAGCCTTGATGCCCGCGAGCACTTCTGCGGTGAAGAGCTACGCCTCAACCAGCGTCTGACCGATGATTTGTATCTCGAAGTGCTGCCCATCACTGGCAGCGTCGAAGCCCCGCAACTGGGCGGCGATGGCACGGTCGTCGACTTCGCCCTGAAAATGCGTCAATTCCCTCAGAGTCAGTTGCTCAGCACCCTGCAAGCCAACGGCGAGTTGACCACCGCGCACATCGACGAGATGGCCGCACAGATCGCTCAATTCCACCTCAACGCACCCAAGGTGCCTGCCGAACACGATGCCGGCACCCCAGACAGCGTCATGGCGCCGGTGCGGCAGAACTTTGAACAGATCCGCCCGTTCCTCAGTGACAAGGCCGACCTGCTGCAACTCGACGCGCTGCAAGCCTGGGCGGATAGCAGCTTCGAACGCCTCAAGCCGCTCTTTGCCCAGCGCAAGGCCGAAGGGTTCATCCGCGAATGCCACGGTGACATCCATTTGGGCAATGCCACGCTGATCGACGGCAAGGTCGTGATCTTCGACTGCATCGAGTTCAACGAACCGTTCCGCTTCACCGACGTGTATGCCGATACCGGTTTCCTGGCGATGGACCTTGAAGACCGCGGCCTGAAAAGTCTTGCCCGCCGCTTCATCAGCCAGTACCTGGAGCTGACCGGCGACTACCAGGGGCTGGAACTGCTGAACTTCTATAAAGCCTACCGCGCCTTGGTTCGCGCCAAGGTCAGCCTGTTCAGCATGCCGGCCGAGGCCGATCCGGTGCAGCGCGCCACCACCCTGCGCCAGTACCGCAACTACGCCAACCTGGCGGAAAGCTACAGCACCATTCCTTCGCGCTTCATGGCCATCACCCACGGCGTTTCCGCAGTGGGCAAAAGCCGCGTGGCGATGCGCCTGGTGGAAGCGTTGGGGGCGATTCGCCTGCGTTCCGATGTAGAGCGCAAGCGCCTGTTTGGCGAGCAAACGGTAGCGAACGACCCGCAGGCCGGCATCTACAGCGCCGACGCCAGCGCCGCGACCTATGCCCGCCTGCATGAAATCGCCGCCGTGATCCTGCGTGCCGGTTTCCCGGTGGTGGTCGACGCGACCTACCTCAAGCGCGATCAGCGTGACGGCGCGGCAAAAGTCGCCGAAGCCACCGGCGCGCCGTTCCTGATCCTCGATTGCAACGCGCCACAGGCCGTGATCGAAGGCTGGCTGGCCCTGCGTCAGGCGGACAAAACGGACCCGTCCGATGCCAATCTGGCCGTGATCGCCGCTCAACAAGCCAATCGTGAAGCGCTGACGCCAGCAGAGATCCTTTGCAGCAAACGCGTTCAGACCAACGAAAGCGGGACCCTCGACACCGTCGTTGCGCAAATTCGCCAACGCCTGCCAGGCCTGTAAGAAACTATTTCAGTCGTGAAGCCTTCGTCGGCTTCACGACTGCCGAATAGTGGCACTATACTGGCGTCATAAAACCATCAGGTGATGTGACATGAACCAGCCCAAACTGCTCGACTCGCCGCTTTATGCCTTGCTGCACAAAGATGACATCACAGGTTTCAACAACGAGCGCCCGAAAGATGGGCCTATCGACATGGTCGGTGGTGACTTCCGTGGCCTCGACCTGCGTGAGCTGAATGCCGACGGCGTCGACTTTACCGATGCGTATTTCCGTTCTGCCGATTTGCGTGGCATCGATTTCACCCATTCGAATCTGGAAGGGGCAAGCCTGGCCCACGCGCAGATCTCCGGGGCCTACTTTCCGCCGGAGCTGAGCGCCGACGAAATCCTGATGTCGATGAATTTCGGCACTCGCCTGCGCTATCGCACCCGTTAAAAACGACTGATCCAAGGAAAAGTCCGGCGCCCCCCGACTTGCGCTGGACTGTGGGTATTTTCCGCCCCAAACCCGATATTCCCCACCTGATCCTGACGCGTTCGCGTACGCTTGCGCCGCTCATCGAGCTGGCTTCTTAGAAGCATTTGCGCCGAAACCGACCAAACAATCACGCTTTTCCTACTGATGGCTACACTCCTCAGAGGCTTGCCCATGCACCGTTCGGCCGTCGCAAGGAGGCTTGATGAATGATGAACTGCAGCACCTGAAAAATCTTGGCAAGACGTCGGCGCAGTGGCTGCATGCCGTGGGCATCCACAGCGCTTCGGACTTGCGTCGCCTGGGGGCGGTGGATGCTTACAGGGCCGTGCGCACTCGCGGGTTCCGGGCATCCAAGGTGTTGCTGTATGCGATCGAAGGTGCCTTGATGGATGTGCACTGGAATGACATTCCCGCGGAGCGCAAGGACGCCCTGAATAAACAGCTGGAAGCTATTTCGTCACGCCACAAAAACTGAACGGGCTCTACCGCCATGTACTTGCTTGGGGAACAACCGGCTTACGCCGACGCACTGATCAACCGCTTGCAAACCATTCCCGCTCAGTTGCTGGGGCGATTGTCACCTTGTGGCCCGGTGCTGGAGTTTGCAGCGGTTGACGACTTGGGCGCGGTATTACCCGGCGACCAATTGTTCGTGCTGGACAGCGGTCTGCTGCATGGGTGCATCGAAGACCGCCCACTGTTTTATTTGCATGAGGGCGATCTGGTTGGCTTACGGCAGGACACCAGTTTGCCGCGCTGTCGCTTGTGCACGGACAGCCCGCTGACACTCACGCCCTACCTGCGGTCCGAGGTTTTCCAGCACATTTATGCCGACCCGGAGCGCTCGGAACTGTTCCTGCAGTACCTGGCCGGCCAGACCGCGCTATTGTCCGACGCCGTCGCGCGCCTCAAGCAACCCGAATTTCGAAGCACCAACGGCTTTCAACGCGTGGCGCGCGGCGACGTGCTGATCCATCAGGGCGACGAGGCCGATCATGTGTTCGTCATCATCGAAGGACACGCCGAAGCGTTTGTGAACGGGCATAAGGTCGGTGATGTACCGAAAGACGAAATCTTCGGTGCGATGGCAGTGTTCACCGGCGAGAAGCGCAATGCCAGTGTGATCGCCAGCGAACCGAGTACTGTCATGCTGATTCCAAAAGATCAGTTTCTCAGCCTGACCCAAAGCAATCCGAAGATCGCCCGCAGCTTGATCGAAGGCATGGCACGACGAATCGACCTGCTGAACAAACAGGTTACACAATTGAGCGCCAGCATTTCACGCTCTGAAACCCATTGATCACGGGGCTTTCCTGACCTCCGAAGCCCAATTGAAAATAAATGAAGAATCAGCGGTTGACTTGGTAATGAGAATCGCTATGATTATCACAACTGGTCGCGAGACTGGTCGATATTTGAACAGCCCTTGGTTCGGACTCTCAGATATCTCCTCATCAGGCTAATCACGGTTATTTGACCCGGCTCTTGCCGGGTCTTTTTTTGCCTGTAAAAAGTGGCGGCTACTTGCCGAACTGCTTGCGCATTTCTTCGCAATAATCCGGCGCCGGTGTGGCCGGTGTGTACCAAACGTAGTCGGCCATGGCCGCCGTGACCTCGCTGCCCTGCTGCGCCAGCATCAATACCGTTGGCGCCTCGGACGCAGCCAAATCCAGAGCATGGATCGGCACGCCGACATCCTTGCGAGCATGGTAGGCTCCGGCGAATAGCAAGGCAGGCGTAGGAGCCGTCAGCAACCGCTCGGCGATGCGTCGGTCGCGTTGCTGCTGGACGGCGAGCATCGCCGGCATCTGCGAGGCGGGCAGCAGGCCGCAATGGGATTCGCTGATCTGGGCCAGCAACTCATCCTTGACCGGCGCGGCACTCGAACGAACTCCGATCAGGGCCGGTGGATGGGCATAGAAAGCGCGCACCTCCACGGCATCGAGATTGGCGGCGAGTAGCGGATACGGCTGGCTCAGGGCAAAACGGACGATCGGGCCATAAAGATCCCAGTCCCAGCCAGGCTGCCAAGCCAATGCGCCAGGCAAATCTGCGGGCACACGGGCGGCACGACGAACCTCATCGACTCGCGGCTGCTGGTCCGGCGTGAGCATTTCCAGTAACAGGCTGCCTTGCGGTCGCCGATCACCCAGCGCCTGTAGCAACCAGCGTTGCAGCACATGGTGATCGCGATTGTCATGCTGCTCACCGACGATCACGCGCGACGGCTTGGCCAGCTCCACCAACAACGCCTGCGGCGTCAGCGTCTGACCGCTGCGCAGGTCGCGAATCTCGCCAACCACCGGAGGCGGCGGCGGTGAAACATGCTGACAGGCACTCAGCGTCAGCACTGCCAGAATCATCCATACACGCATGCGTCACCCCATTGAATTAGCGGGCGATGACCAGCGGATGCCCGCGCTCCGGGTGCTGCTGCACCAGAACTTCCAACCCGAATACGGCCTTGAGCGGCTCCGGGCGCAACACCTGCTCGGGTGTATCGAGCGCGACCGGGCGCCCGCCTTCGAGCAGCAACAGACGATCACAATAGCGCGCCGCCAGGTTCAGATCATGCAGGATCACCAGCACGGCCGCACCGCGATCGGCAAATTCGCGTACCGCTTGCAGCGTGGTGTGTTGGTGCAGCGGGTCGAGCATCGAGGTCGGCTCATCCAGCAATAACGTCTGCCCCGCTTCACCCGGCCAGAGCTGCGCGAGCACCCGGGCCAGATGCACCCGCTGACGTTCGCCACCGGACAAGGCCAGATAGCTGCGACCCTGCAGATGCCCGGCATCCGCTGCCTGCAATGCGGCGGCGACGATTTGATCATCCCGGACCCGCCCGCTCTGATGCGGCAGGCGCCCCATGCCGACGACCTCTTCGACACGAAAGGCGAAGTCGAGGGTCGAGACCTGCGGCAACACCGCCAGACGCTGCGCTCGCTGGGCGCCAGTCCAGTCGCTCAATTCACGCTGATCGAGCCACACGCTGCCATCGTCAGCCTGCAACTCGCCGCACAAGGCGCCCAGCAACGTGCTTTTGCCCGCGCCATTAGGCCCCAGCACGCCGAGCACTTCCCCGGACTTGAGTTCAAGCGTGATGCCCGCCAGGACAATCTTGCGGCCTCGGCGGATGTGCAGATTTTGCGTTCGCAACATCAGGCTCGCCCCCGGAGCAACAAGTACAGAAAGACCGGCGCACCGATCATCGCGGTGACGATACCAATCGGCAGCTCCGCTGGCGCCAGGGCCAATCGCGCCACCAGATCGGCGAACAGCAAGAGGCTCGCGCCCGCCAGCATCGACGCAGGCAGCAACACCCGATGATCGGGGCCCGACAGCAGACGCACCAGATGCGGTACCACCAGCCCGACAAACCCGATCATCCCCGCCGCCGCTACCGCCGCACCGACACCCAGCGCCGTGCAAAACACCAATTCGCGCTTGAGCTTCTCAACGTCGATGCCCAGATGACCGGCCTCCGATTCTCCCAGCAATAACGCATTCAAGGCTTTGGCCCGACGCGGCAACCACAGCGCTACGACGGCACTGATCAGCAGCAGCGGCCATAGTCGCGAATAACTGGCGCCATTGAGGCTACCCAGGTTCCAGAACGTCAATGTACGCAGGGTCGTGTCGTCCGCCAGATAGGTAAACAGTCCCACGATCGAACCGGCCAGCGCCGTCAAGGCGAGCCCTGCCAACAGCATGGTCGCGACATTGGTTTGCCCATTGCGCCGACCGAGTCGATACACCAGCGCGGTCAAGGCGAGACCGCCGAGAAACGCGCACAACGACAACAGATACGGCCCGAAGGAATCCGGCAAGCCACCCCACACCGAGCCACCGACAATCGCGATCGCAGCCCCCAACGCAGCCCCGCCGGAAACGCCCACCAGCCCCGGATCGGCCAGCGGATTGCGAAACAAGCCTTGCATCGCTACGCCGGACAGCGCCAACACGCCACCCACGGCCAATCCCAACAACGTACGCGGCAGGCGGATCTGCCCGAGGATCAGTTCGGCCTGCTCCAGCCCGTCAGACGCAATGGGCACGCCGATCAGGCGCAACGCCGCGCGCAGGGTGTCGAGCAACGGCAGGCTCACGGGCCCCAGCGCCAGCGATAACCAGATCGCCAACAGACACAGGACGCTCAACCCGATGAACAACGTGCGAGGTTTTACCAGGACGGTCATTGCGACGCAGTGCCAGGGTAGAACCCGTCGCTGATCGTCTTCAAGGCAGCAGGCAACCGCGGGCCGAGCCCGCCCACCAGCAGTGTCGGATCAAGCTCCATGACGCGCCCGTCCTTGGCGGCGCGGGTCGAGGACAGAATCGGATTTTCCTTGAACAACGCCGCGCGCGCCGCGTCGCCGCTCAGGGCGCGGTCGGCGAACACCAGCACTTCAGGATCCATGCTGATCAAGGACTCATTGGAAAAAGGCTTGTAGCCGGTGTGCGTCGCCAGGTTGTGCCCACCGGCCTTCTGGATCAGCCAGTCAGCGGCTGTGTCTTTGCCGGCAATGAGCGGCTTGCCACCCGCGTGACCGAGCAGCACCAGCACTCCCGGTGACGATTGAGTCAGTTGCGCCTTGGTGACGCGAACTTTTTGTTGATCGAGTTGCTGCTGATAGGTTTTGAACACTTGCGCCGCCTTGTCCTGAGCCCCGAGCAACTTGCCCAGATGCTCGAGGTTACCCTGCAACGCGGGCAGATCCGGCTGCGCCGAGAACAGTTCGACCTGTACCCCCGCCGCGCGAATCTGCGACAGCACCGGCGGCGGCCCCATTTCTTCGGTGCCGACCAATATTTGCGGGCGCAAACTCAAGATACCTTCGGCCGACAACTGCCGCTGATAGCCGATGCTGGGCAACGCCTTGAGGGAGGCCGGGTGCTGGCTGGTGGTATCGACCCCCACCAATTTCGACTCACCACCCAGCGCGCTGACCCATTCCGACAGAGCGCCCCCGGCGCTGACCCAACGTTGTGGCAACTCGGCCGCCGCGGCGTAATGGCTGACGAGAAGTCCGACACACAGCGCGGCAACGCGGGTACTCAGGCGCATAAACAGCTTCCTTTTAAGTTTTTCCCAGGCATCGAGATGTCAGGCCAAGTATCCTCGGCGTCCGGCACCTGCATCCGACGGGCAAGGCGGCCATTTGATAATTGTTTGCATTTGAACGTCAAGCTCGGACATATCCGGTCATGAGCCCGTGGACTTGAGGATAGACATGAAGTTTCTTTGCGCAGGCGCCAAGCTGGCCGATTCCAGCAGCCGCGGTTTCGACATCGACGGCCAAAGGCTGTTTGCCGTGCGCCGCAGTGGTCAGGTCTACGTTTACCTCAACCGCTGCCCGCACCGCGGCGTCGGGCTGGAATGGACACCGGACCAGTTTCTCGACCCCAGCAACAGCCTGATCCAGTGTGCCACCCACGGTGCGCTGTTCCTGATCGAAGACGGCGAGTGCGTAGCCGGCCCGTGCGCAGGGCAATTCCTGACACGCGTTGACAGTCGCGAAGACGCTCAAGGGATCTGGATCAGCCTCTAATGGCCGAGCAATACATCCAGACGCCGATCCACCACCATCTCTTCGTGGCTCAGGCGCACCCCGTAGGCCAGCACCTCGACTCCGCACGCCACGGCTTCTCGCAAGGCTGAGGCATAGGCCGAATCGATTTCGTCCGCAGGCCGCACGGCCTCGATGCCGCTCAGATTCACGCAATACAACTGCACCGCGCGAATGCCGTCCCGGGCCAGGTGGGCCAGCTCCCTTAAATGCTTGGCACCACGCTGGGTCACCGCATCGGGAAACGCCGCGACCGATGAGCCGTCGAAGCCAAGGGTCACGCTTTTGACTTCCACATACGCCGGACCGCTGGGGTAGTCGAGACGAAAATCGATGCGGCTGCTTTCTTGCCCGTAGGCGACTTCACGCTTCAGTTCAGTAAAGCCGTTGAGCTCGGTGATGACACCTGCCCGCAGCGCCTCTTCGATCAAGCCGTTGGCACGCCCGGTATTGACGCAAAACAGCCGTCCCTGTGGGGTTTCACCGATTTCCCATGTGCCCGGCAGCTTGCGCTTGGGATCGTTGGAGCGACTGAACCACACCTGCCCACCTTCGACCTGGCAGTTCAGCATCGAGCCAGTGTTCGGGCAGTGAATGGTCAGCAACTCGCCGCGAACGGTTTCGATATCGGCGAGAAAACGTTTGTAACGTCTGATTAGACGACCTTCTTCGAGGGGAGGAGTAAAACGCATCAGCCTTGCCAGCTCCGCAAACCACGGGCGATACGCTCGACCGCTTCCTGCAGGCGCGGAAGGCTTTGGGTGTAGGCGAACCGGACGTGATGGCCAGCCTGGTAACGACCGAAGTCCAGGCCCGGGGTGATCGCCACGTGCTCGGTTTCGAGGAAATGTCGGCAGAACGCGAAGGCATCGCCGCCAAACTGGCTGATATCGGCGTACAGGTAGAACGCACCTTCCGGTTCAACGGCGATAGTGAAGCCAAGCTCGCGCAAGGCCGGCAGCAGGAAGTCCCGGCGGCGACCGAACTCGGCGCGGCGCTCTTCCAGGATTGCGATGGTCGCCGGCTCGAAACAGGCCAATGCAGCGTGCTGGGCCATGCTCGGCGCACTGATGTAAAGGTTCTGGGCGAGCTTTTCCAGCTCACCGACCGCCGCTTCCGGCGCCACCAGCCAGCCAAGTCGCCAGCCGGTCATGCCGAAATACTTTGAAAAACTATTGAGCACGAAAGCGCTGTCGTCGACTTCCAGCACGCTGGCGGCATCGGTGCCGTAGGTCAGACCGTGATAGATCTCGTCCACCACCAGATGGCCATGGCGTGACTTGATCGCGGTCGACAGGCCGGCCAGCTCGTCGCGGGTGAGGATCGTGCCGGTCGGGTTGGCTGGCGAGGCCACCAGCGCGCCGACACTGTCGTGGTCCCAATGCCGCGCGACCAGATCCGGCGTCAGCTGATAACGCACGTCCGGACCGACCGGCACCAACTGCGCTGCGCCTTCCACCAGCCGCAGGAAATGCCGGTTGCACGGGTAGCCCGGGTCCGCCAACAGCCAGTGTTTGCCCGGATCCACCAGCAAGGCACTGGCCAGCAGCAACGCGCCGGAGCCGCCGGGGGTGATGAGGATGCGTTGGGGATCGATGCTCAGACCGTAACGCTGTTGATAGAAGCTGGAAATCGCCTGGCGCAGCTCGGGGATGCCGCGCGCAGCGGTGTAACGGGTTTTCCCCGCCGTCAGTGCAGCCTGGCCAGCCTGGATGATCGGCTCGGCGGTGGTGAAGTCCGGCTCGCCGATTTCCAGGTGGATCACGTCGTGGCCGGCGGCCTGCAGTTCATTGGCCCGCGCCAGCAGCGCCATGACATGGAATGGTTCGATCGCGCGACTGCGGGCACTGTAGGACTGAGCCATTAGCCTTCCTTCAACGGGAAAAAGAACCGATTCTACCCAAGCGCAGGAACGAGCGAGAACCTAAAGCGGTCAGACGCCTTAAGACCCTGGCCACAAACGACTCATGCGCGTGCGCGAGGTTTGACTAAAATCATTAATTGATCAGGTCTCCATCACCACCAGATAAGGCTTTGCAATCATTTGCAAGCCCCTCGGACCCTTACCTCGACATCCGGGAGTAGCGCGGTCCGATTTGATCTGGTAAGTTCGCCCGCTTGCAGCCGCAGGGCCGGCAGGTGTCGGTGATGGAGCAATCCTGCGCAGATGGATTACAAGAGTAGAGGCGGTCCATTTCATGCCCACCCAAGCAAAGCAGCAAAACCAGTCGATCAGCGGCTTCGAACCCTACAAAGAAGTCAAGGGCGAGGAGTACATGGGTAAGCCCATGCGCGCTCACTTCACCAAGATCCTGAACAAGTGGAAACAGGACTTGATGCAGGAAGTCGACCGCACGGTTGATCACATGAAGGACGAAGCGGCCAACTTCCCTGACCCGGCAGACCGTGCCAGCCAGGAAGAAGAATTCAGCCTTGAATTGCGTGCCCGCGACCGTGAGCGCAAGTTGATCAAGAAAATCGACAAGACGCTGCAATTGATCGAAGACGAAGAATATGGCTGGTGCGAGTCCTGCGGCGTCGAGATTGGCGTCAAGCGACTGGAAGCCCGCCCTACCGCCGACATGTGCGTTGACTGCAAGACCCTGGCGGAAATCAAGGAAAAGCAAGTCGGCAAGTAATTGCGATTTGAATGAAGAACGGAGCGTGCGAACGCTCCGTTTTTGTTTCTGATATTTGCGATACCCGATACGTCTATAAAATCGCCATCACTGTAGGAGCGAGCTTGCTCGCGATGAACCTGAGAACGCTGCGGGGTATCAGGCTTGCAGCGTTATCGTTGACGACCTTCGCGAGCAAGCTCGCTCCTGCACGGGTTCTGGCGCACGCCTGGAAAAGTAGCATCGCCCTATGACCGCTTCCCCCTACATCGGACGTTTCGCCCCCACGCCCAGTGGCCATCTGCATTTCGGTTCGCTGGTGGCTGCGCTGGCCTCGTACCTCGACGCACGGGCGGTGGGCGGACGCTGGTTGATGCGCATGGAAGACCTTGATCCGCCACGGGAAGAGCCCGGCGCGCAGACGGCGATCCTCAAGGCACTGGAAAGCTACGGTTTCGAATGGGACGGCGCACTGGTCCGACAGAGCGAGCGGCACGACGCCTACGCCGCGGTGCTCAATAGCCTGTTCAATCATGGCCTCGCCTACGCCTGCACGTGCTCGCGCAAACAGCTTGAGCCGTATCACGGCATTTATCCGGGGCTGTGCCGCAATGCCGGCCATGGCACAGAAGACGCCGCGATCCGCCTGCGTGTGCCCGAACTCGAATACCACTTCATCGACCGGGTGCAAGGCGAATACCGCCAGCACCTGGGGCGTGAAGTCGGTGATTTCGTGATACGCCGCCGCGATGGCCTCTACGCCTATCAACTGGCCGTGGTACTCGATGACGCCTGGCAAGGCATCACCGACATCGTCCGCGGCGCCGACTTGCTGGACTCGACACCGCGTCAGCTCTACCTGCAAGAACTGCTTGGGTTGTCGCAGCCGCGCTACTTGCACATCCCGTTGATTACCCAGCCGGACGGCAACAAGCTCGGCAAATCCTACCGTTCGCCGCCGCTGACCGACGATCAGGCCACGCCGTTGTTACTTCGCGCATTGCGCGCACTCGGGCAGGATCCTGGAGCGGAACTGGCGTACGGGACACCACGAGAAGTGCTGAACTGGGGCATCGCCCACTGGGATGCGACGAAGATCCCGCGCACACTCCACCTGCCCGAAGCGCAACTACGGTGATCACACTTGCAGTGGCGCCTCCATCCGTTACCATCGCCGCACGTTTTCGGGCACGCGCATAAAAAGAGAGGCCGGGATGTACATCTATCGCTTGGTCCTGCTTTTGGTAGTGGGGATTTATCTGTTCTCCCCGGCCATCATGGATTGGTGGATCGACGCCACTGGCGCCTGGTATCGCCCCTATCTGCTCTGGCTGATCCTGATCGTCGTGACTTTCATCCTGCAGAGCCAAAAAGATGCCGATGAGCTTTAGCCTGACCCAGATGATCCTGATCAGCGCCGCGTACCTGGCGGTGCTGTTCGGCGTAGCCTGGATCAGTGAACGGGGCATGATCCCCCGGGCGATCATTCGCCACCCGCTGACGTACACCTTGTCCCTGGGTGTCTACGCCAGTGCCTGGGCGTTTTATGGCACCGTGGGCCTGGCCTATCAGTACGGCTACGGCTTTCTCTCCAGTTACCTCGGGGTTTCCGGCGCGTTCCTGCTGGCGCCGGTGTTGCTGTATCCGATCCTGAAGATCACCCGCACCTATCAATTGTCGTCGCTGGCCGACCTGTTCGCGTTCCGTTTCCGCAGCACCTGGGCCGGTGCGCTGACCACGATCTTCATGCTGATCGGTGTACTGCCGCTGCTGGCCTTGCAGATTCAGGCGGTGGCCGACTCCATCGGCATTCTCACCCGCGAACCGGTGCAGCACCGCGTAGCACTAAGCTTCTGCGCGCTGATCACCCTGTTCACGATCTTCTTTGGCTCGCGCCACATCGCCACCCGCGAGAAACATGAAGGCCTGGTGTTTGCGATTGCCTTTGAATCGGTGATCAAGCTGATCGCTATCGGCGGCGTGGGCCTGTATGCCCTTTATGGCGTGTTTGACGGCCCGCAACAACTGGAGCTGTGGCTGCTGCAGAACCAGACCGCCCTCGCGGCGCTGCACACGCCGTTGCAGGAAGGCCCGTGGCGTACGTTGTTACTGGTGTTCTTCGCCTCGGCGATCGTGATGCCGCACATGTACCACATGACCTTTACCGAAAACCTCAACCCGCGCTCACTGGTCAGCGCGAGCTGGGGCCTGCCGCTGTTCCTGCTGTTGATGAGCCTGGCGGTGCCGCTGATTCTCTGGGCCGGGCTGAAACTCGGTGCCACCACCAACCCGGAATACTTCACGCTCGGCATCGGCATCGCTGCCAACAACAAGGCCTTGGCGCTGCTGGCCTACGTCGGTGGCCTGTCAGCGGCCAGCGGACTGATCATCGTCACCACCCTGGCACTGTCGGGGATGGCACTGAACCACCTGGTGCTGCCGCTTTATCAGCCGCCGGCCGAAGGCAACATCTATCGCTGGCTGAAATGGACACGTCGGGCGCTGATCGTCGCGATCATCATGGCCGGTTACGGCTTCTACCTGCTGCTGGGCGCGGAGCAGGACCTGGCCAACCTCGGCATCGTCGCATTTGTGGCGACCTTGCAGTTCCTGCCCGGCGTGCTCTCTGTCCTTTATTGGCCAACCGCCAACCGTCGCGGCTTCATCGCCGGCTTGCTGGCGGGGATTCTGGTGTGGATTGTAACCATGCTGTTGCCGCTGGTTGGCAATCTGCAAGGCTTCTACATTCCGCTGCTGAACATGATCTATGTGCTGGACGACACCAGTTGGCACATGGCGGCGATCGCGTCGCTGGCCGCCAACGTGCTGATGTTCACCCTGATTTCGCTGTTCACCAACGCCAGCCCCGAAGAGGCCAGCGCCGCCGAGGCCTGCGCCGTGGACAACGTGCGTCGCCCGCAACGCCGCGAACTGCACGCCGCCTCGCCCCAGGAATTCGCCACGCAACTGGCCAAACCCCTGGGCGCCAAAGCCGCGCAGAAGGAAGTCGAGCAGGCGCTGCGTGATCTTTACCTGCCCTTCGACGAGCGCCGGCCTTATGCCTTGCGCCGTTTGCGTGACCGGATCGAAGCCAACCTTTCCGGCCTGATGGGCCCGAGCGTGGCGCAAGACATGGTCGAAACGTTCCTGCCTTATAAGGCCGGTGGCGAAAACTACGTCACCGAAGACATCCACTTCATCGAAAGCCGCCTCGAGGATTACCACTCGCGCCTGACCGGCCTGGCCGCCGAACTCGACGCCCTGCGCCGCTACCACCGTCAGACCCTGCAGGAATTGCCGATGGGCGTCTGCTCCCTGGCCAAGGACCAGGAAATCCTCATGTGGAACAAGGCCATGGAAGAGCTGACCGGAATTGCCGCGCAGCGTGTGGTCGGTTCGCGCCTGAGCACCATTGCCGACCCGTGGAAAGAGTTGTTGCAAGGCTTCATCAACCTGCCGGACGAACATTTGCACAAGCAGCACTTGGCCCTCGATGGCCAGACCCGCTGGCTGAACCTGCACAAAGCGGCGATCGACGAACCGCTTGCGCCGGGTAACAGTGGTCTCGTGCTGCTGGTGGAAGACCTGACCGAAACCCAGATGCTTGAAGACAAACTGGTGCACTCCGAGCGCCTGGCCAGCATCGGCCGCCTCGCGGCGGGCGTGGCCCATGAAATCGGCAACCCGATCACCGGCATCGCCTGCCTGGCGCAGAACCTTCGCGAAGAACGTGAAGACGATGGCGAGCTGAGGGAAATCAGCGGGCAGATCCTCGAACAGACCAAACGCGTGTCGCGCATCGTTCAGTCGCTGATGAGCTTCGCCCACGCCGGCAGCCATCAGCACAGCGACGAACCCGTCTGTCTGGCCGAAGTGGCCCAGGACGCGATAGGCTTGCTGGCCCTCAACCGACGCAATTTCGAAGTGCAGTTCTACAACCTGTGCGACCCCGATCACTGGGTCGAAGGCGACCCGCAGCGCCTCGCCCAGGTCCTGATCAATCTGCTCTCAAACGCCCGTGACGCCTCGCCTCCGGGCAGCGCAGTGCGGGTGAAAAGCGAAGCCGGCGAACACACGGTCGACCTGATCGTGGAAGACGAAGGCAGCGGTATTCCGAAGAACATCATGGACCGATTGTTCGAACCCTTCTTCACCACCAAGGATCCTGGCGAAGGCACCGGTCTGGGCCTTGCACTGGTCTATTCCATCGTTGAAGAGCATTATGGACAAATCACCATCGACAGCCCGGCTGATGTTCAAAGCCAACGCGGCACCCGTATCCGGGTGACCTTGCCGCGTCATGTCGAAGCGACGTCCGCTGTGAACTGAGACCGTCGAGAGTATCGAATCAATGCCGCACATTTTGATCGTCGAAGACGAAACAATTATCCGCTCCGCCTTGCGCCGCCTGCTGGAACGTAACCAGTACCAGGTCAGCGAAGCCGGTTCAGTGCAGGAAGCACAAGAACGCTTCACTATTCCCACGTTCGATCTGATCGTCAGTGACCTGCGTCTACCGGGCGCACCGGGCACCGAGTTGATCAAACTGGGTCAAGGCACTCCGGTGCTGATCATGACCAGCTACGCCAGCCTGCGTTCGGCAGTCGACTCCATGAAGATGGGCGCGGTGGATTACATCGCCAAGCCTTTCGACCACGACGAAATGCTCCAGGCCGTCGCGCGCATCCTGCGTGACCGGCAATCGGTGCAGACCAGCGGCGAACCATTGGCCGGCAAAACCGCCAATGGTGCGGCGAAACCGGGCATCGACAACAGCAACGGCGAAATCGGCATCATCGGCTCCTGCCCCCCCATGCAGGATCTGTACGGCAAGATTCGCAAAGTCGCGCCGACTGACTCCAACGTCCTGATTCAGGGCGAGTCGGGCACCGGTAAGGAACTGGTGGCGCGGGCCCTGCACAACCTGTCCAAACGCGCCAAGGCACCGATGATTTCGGTGAACTGCGCGGCGATCCCGGAAAGCCTGATCGAGTCCGAACTGTTCGGTCACGAGAAAGGCGCGTTCACTGGCGCCAGCGCCGGTCGCGCCGGTCTGGTGGAAGCGGCGGACGGTGGCACGCTGTTCCTCGACGAAATCGGCGAATTGCCGCTGGAAGCGCAGGCCCGGCTGCTGCGGGTGTTGCAGGAAGGCGAGATTCGCCGCGTAGGTTCGGTGCAGTCGCAGAAAGTCGATGTGCGCCTGATCGCCGCGACTCACCGCGACCTCAAGAGCCTGGCAAAAATCGGCCAGTTCCGCGAAGACCTTTATTACCGCCTCCATGTGATCGCCCTGAAGCTGCCGGCCTTGCGCGAGCGCGGTGCCGACGTCAATGAAATCGCCAATGCGTTCCTGGCGCGGCAGAGCGCGCGGGTTAATCGCACGGATCTGAAATTCGCTGCGGACGCTGAGCAAGCGATTCGTCATTATTCCTGGCCGGGTAACGTGCGCGAGCTGGAAAACGCAGTGGAGCGCGCGGTCATCCTGTGCGAGAGCCCGGAGATTTCCGCCGAGCTGCTGGGTATCGACATCGAGTTGAGCGACCTGGAAGACGACGAGTTCATCGGCCTGGCGCCGCAGCAGGGCAATGGCGCGGGTAACAACAGCCACGAGCCGACCGAGGACCTGTCGCTGGAAGATTACTTCCAGCACTTCGTGCTCGAGCATCAGGACCACATGACGGAAACCGAGCTGGCACGCAAACTCGGGGTCAGCCGCAAATGCCTGTGGGAACGCCGCCAGCGCCTGGGCATTCCGCGACGCAAGACCGGTGTCGCCAGCGAGAGCTGAACGTCACCTGTACCGTGCGTGGGTAACACGTGACTTTGCGAAAAAACTGTTACCCCAGTTTTTTCACGTAACAGAAGCCGGGGCTTACGGTAACGAAGCCCCGGTTTTTTTCGGCCTCGAAAAACCCCACAACGCTACCTAACCCCTTGTTTTGCTGGGCCTGGCAAAAGTTGGCACGCACCCTGCTATATGTTTGGTACAAGAACAATAACAAGCAATGCACAAGACAATAAAAATAAGACGAATCGACTCACGCACAATAAAAACAAGACGGCGAGAGGCGCAGCTAACTGATTCTTTTGGAGAGGCGTTGTATTTGGGGCTTGCCCCACGACCAGGCCGAGAACAACAAAAACTGTCCTGAGACAGAGCCTGAACTGGTTGGATCGCAAGATCACTGCAGCACAGCGACCAAAGCAATCCGTTTGCTCTTGGCTCCCGATTGGGAGGGTCATGAAGGAAAATCTTCATGACGCGGGCACTCAACAAAAACAAAAAGCCCGAAACCAATAACAAAAATAGAACATGCAACTACTTCTTGGGGAGCTTCGGCTCCCCTTGTAGTTTCTGGCGTTTAGCCTCCCCTGCCTCATGCAGGAGCTCGCTCGCGAAGAACCTGAGAGCTGCGCTGGGCATCTGGCTTTACGCGTGATCGTTCACGACCATCGTCGGAACGCCGCCCGGAGCAAGCTCGCTCCTACAGCTCATATTTGCTGCGTCCTACACCATCCCCTGACTAAATGCTAGAATCCCCGCCCATCATGCGGTCATTCTTCGTTTTGGCCGAACATTCCTTCAAACAGTGCATCCCATGCTGAAGAAGCTGTTCCAGTCACTCCGTTCTCCCAAGCGTCATACGCAACACATCCGCAGCACACCTGAAGTGCTCAACAGCGGCCAACATTCGTTGCAAAAGGCGCAATTCAGCCGATACGCGGTGAATATCGTCGAACGCCTGCAGAACGCCGGCTACCAGGCTTATCTGGTCGGCGGTTGCGTGCGTGACATGATGCTCGGTATCACACCGAAAGACTTCGACGTCGCTACTAGTGCCACCCCTGAACAAGTCCGTGCCGAATTCCGCAATGCGCGGATCATCGGCCGTCGCTTCAAGCTGGTACACATCCACTTCGGCCGCGAAATCATCGAAGTCGCAACCTTCCGCGCCAATCACCCGCAGAACGACGAAGAGGAAGACAGCAACCAGTCTTCCCGCAACGAAAGCGGGCGCATCCTGCGCGACAACGTCTATGGCACCCTGGAAGAAGACGCACAACGCCGCGACTTCACCATCAACGCCCTGTATTACGACCCGGTCAGCGAGCGCACCCTCGACTACGCCAACGGCGTACACGACATTCGCAATCACTTGATCCGCCTGATCGGCGACCCGAAGCAACGCTACCAGGAAGACCCGGTGCGGATGCTGCGGGCCGTGCGGTTCGCCGCCAAGCTGAATTTCGGCATCGAAAAACACAGCGCCCTGCCAATCCGCGACCTGGCCCCGATGCTGCGCGAGATCCCGTCGGCCCGCCTGTTCGAAGAAGTGCTCAAGCTGTTCCTCTCCGGGCATGCCGCGGACACGTTCGAGATGCTGGTCGATCTGCAGCTGTTCGATCCGCTGTTCCCGGCCAGTGCCGAAGCGCTGGAATACAACCCGACGTACACCCACACCCTGATCAGCGAAGCGTTGATCAACACCGACCTGCGCATCAAGCAGAACAAACCGGTGACCCCGGCGTTCCTGTTTGCCGCTCTGCTCTGGCCTGCCCTGCCGGCTCGCGTACTGCGCTTGCAGGAGCGTGGCATGCCGCCGATTCCGGCGATGCAGGAAGCGGCGCACGAGCTGATTGCCGAACAGTGCCAGCGGATCGCGATCCCGAAACGCTTCACGATGCCGATCCGCGAAATCTGGGACATGCAGGAACGCCTGCCCCGCCGCAGCGGCAAACGCGCCGACCTGTTACTGGACAACCCACGGTTCCGCGCCGGTTACGACTTCCTGCTGTTGCGCGAAAGCGCCGGTGAGCAGACCGACGGCCTGGGCGAATGGTGGACGGACTATCAGGATGCCAACGAAAGCGAACGTCGTGACATGATCCGCGAGCTCAGCGGCAAGGACGACGGAGTTGCCGGTGCGCCGCGCAAACGTCGGCGCAGCAGCGGTACCAAGCGCAAACGCGCGGCCGGCGCACCGAGTGCCACGGGCGAATAAGCATGGAACGCATCTACATCGGCATGGGCAGCAACCTGGCTGACCCCGCCGAACAATTGCGCAGCGCGATCGAAGCGCTGGCGCAATTGCCCCAGACTGCGCTGGTCGGGGTTTCCGCGTTTTATCAGAGCGACTCGCTATTGCCCGGCCAACCGCGTTACACCAATGCGGTCGCCGCCCTCGACAGCACACTCGCGCCGCTGGCACTGCTGGATGCCCTGCAAGCCATCGAGAACGGCCAGGGCCGTGAGCGACTGGAGCGCTGGGGGCCGCGCACGCTCGATCTCGACATTCTGCTGTTCGGTGATCGCCTGATCGACGAACCCCGCCTCAAGGTTCCCCACTACCATATGCAGGAACGAGCCTTCGTCCTGTATCCCCTGGCCGAACTGGCGCCTGCGGATTTGCGCCTGGCGGATGGTCGCCGCCTGAGTGAACTGCTCGCCGCCTGCCCATTCGTCGGCCTGGAACGTCTCGCTCCAAATTGACAAATATCCCTGTGGGAGCGGGCTTGCTCGCGAAAGCGGCGTGTCATTCGACATTTGTGTGACTGACACGCCGCTTTCGCGAGCAAGCCCGCTCCCACAGTCGATTTGGGTCGATTGCAGGAACCTCGGCTGCTGAATCGCATCAGTCCCCATCGGTAACACCGCCGACGTAACAACGCGGTAACACATGCAATTGACTTCCCGAGTTCTCCTCACGACTATAGGCGTCCCGCTGCCGCCAACACGGCGTTGAAGGGCGCAATCCAGGCCTTAAAAGCACGACAACAGACCGTGCGCCTGTATTTAACGAAGAATCACGCGCGTTACTCGCAGTAGTTTCCACAGCGTCTGAACGAGGAACTTTTCATGCCAGCCATCACCCTGACCACTCTGCAAGGTCTCAAGCAAAAAGGTGAAAAAATCACCATGCTGACCTGTTATGACGCGACCTTCGCCCACGCCTGCAATGAGGCTGGCGTCGAAGTGCTGCTGGTGGGCGACTCCCTCGGCATGGTTCTGCAAGGTCACGACAGCACCTTGCCGGTGACCACCGCCGAGATGGCTTATCACGTCGCCGCCGTTAAACGCGGTAACCGCGACGCGTTGATCCTCGCCGACCTGCCCTTCATGGCCTACGCCACCCTCGAACAAACCATGACCAACAGCGCCGTGCTGATGCAGGCCGGTGCGCACATGGTCAAGGTCGAAGGCGCGCTGTGGCTGGCGGACTCGATCCGTCTGCTGGCCGAGCGCGGCATCCCGGTGTGCGCGCACATGGGCCTGACGCCACAATCGGTAAACATTCTGGGCGGATACAAAGTCCAGGGCCGCAGCGAGAACCAGGCTCGGCAGATGCGCGCCGATGCCATCGCCCTGGAACAGGCCGGTGCCGCCATGCTGTTGCTCGAGTGTGTGCCGAGTGAACTGGCTCAGGAAATCACCCAGGCGGTGGGTATTCCGGTGATCGGTATCGGCGCCGGTAGCGCCACCGATGGGCAGGTGCTGGTGCTGCACGACATGCTCGGTCTGTCGATCACAGGCCGGGTGCCGAAATTCGTGAAGAACTTCATGGCCGGGCAACCCACTATCCAAGCGGCACTGGGCGCTTATGTCGCCGAAGTCAAAGCGGCCACTTTCCCAGGCATCGAACACGGATTCTCTGCATGAACACCGTAAAAACCGTACGCGAATTGCGGGCCGCCGTGGCCCGTGCCCGCAGCGAAGGCAAGCGTATCGCCCTCGTACCGACCATGGGCAACCTGCACAGCGGTCATGTCGCACTGATCACCAAAGCCAGCCAACGGGCAGATTTCGTGGTGGCGAGCATCTTCGTCAACCCGCTGCAATTCGGCGCGGGCGAAGACCTCGACAAGTACCCGCGCACCCTGGCCGCGGACCAGGAGAAACTGCTCCAGGCCGGTTGCCACCTGCTGTTCGCACCGGCCGTTGAAGAGATGTACCCCGACGGCATGACCGGCCAGACCCGCATCAGCGTTCCGCAACTGTCCGAAGGCCTGTGCGGCGCGAGCCGTCCCGGGCATTTCGAAGGTGTGGCGACGGTGGTCAGCAAACTGTTCAACATCGTTCAGCCGGACCTGGCGATCTTCGGCCAGAAAGACTTCCAGCAACTGGCGGTGATTCGCGCGCTGGTGCATGACCTGAACATGCCGATCCAGATCATCGGCGAGCCGACGGTCCGTGCCGCCGACGGCCTGGCGCTGTCGTCGCGCAACGGCTTCCTCAGTGAAGAACAGCGAGCCGTGGCCCCGGTGGTGTATCGCACGCTGTCCGCGATTGCCGACGCCATCAAGCAGGGTGATCGCGATTACCCGGCGCTGATCGCCGCGCAACAGCAGCAACTCGAAGCCGCCGGCCTGCGCACTGACTACCTGGAAATCCGTCATGCGCTCACGTTGCGTCCTGCTACGGCACTGGATCGCGACCTGGTGATCCTGGTGGCAGCGTTCCTCGGGACGACGCGGTTGATCGATAACCTGCACCTGAACCTCGACGCCGTCGCCTGAATACAAAAAACAACAAACCTATGGGAGCGAGCCTGCTCGCGATGGTCGTCAACGATAACGTGGGATGCCTGACACACCGCGGCGTACTTGTCTCCATCGTCGGAACGCCGCCCGGAGCAGGCTCGCTCCCACAAGGGACAATACCTGGGAAAAACACTCATGCACGCCATCATGCTCAAGGCCAAGCTGCATCGCGCCGAAGTCACCCACGCTGTACTCGATTACGAAGGTTCTTGCGCCATCGACGGCGAATGGCTGGACCTGTCCGGCATCCGTGAATACGAACAGATCCAGATCTACAACGTCGACAACGGCGAGCGCTTCACCACGTACGCGATTCGTGGCGAGGAAGGCTCGCGAATGATTTCGGTCAATGGCGCCGCGGCGCACAAAGCCAAGGTCGGCGACCGGGTGATCATCTGTGCCTACGCGCACTACAGCGAAGCCGAACTGCTCAACTTCAAGCCCCGCATGCTCTACATGGCGCCGGGTAACGAGCTGAGCCACACCAGCAATGCCATTCCGGTTCAGGTCGCCTGACAGAACTCTCCCTCCCGTTTGTCGGACCGTTCCCTGCTTGATGTATAAAAAAGTACCGGGAACGGGTCAGACAAAGTCAAGACAGATCGCAGCGCGAGGTTTACTGTATTCGCCCTGTGCCATGAAATCGTGTCGACGCAGTTGACCGGACGCCCACCCGCAGCGATCCGGGATTTTTAGTGTTCAAAAGGCCGTTCAAGTAAAAAGGAAACCCGCAGCGATGGCGTACTACCGCACTCCTCACGACGTGACCGCTCTGCCCGCCTGGCAAGCGTTGAAAGACCACCGCCAAGCCATGCAGGATTTCAGCATGCGCGAAGCCTTCAATGCCGACCCGCAGCGCTTTAGCCAATTTACCCTCAGCAGTTGCGGCCTGTTTCTCGACTACTCGAAGAACCTGATCAACGCCGAGACCCGCGATCTGCTGGTGGGGCTGGCCAATCAGGTCGATCTGCAGGGCGCCATCAAGGCGCTGTTCGACGGCGAAATCGTCAACTCTTCCGAAGGTCGCCCGGCCCTGCACACCGCGTTGCGCCGCCCGGTGGGCGACAAGCTGTCGGTCAACGGCGTCAACGTGATGCCGGAAGTACACAAGGTGTTGAACCAGATCACCGACCTCGTGGGCCGAATCCACGACGGTCTGTGGCGCGGTTACACCGAGAAACCGATCACCGACGTGGTGAACATCGGCATCGGCGGCTCGTTCCTCGGCCCCGAGCTGGTGTCCGAAGCGCTGCTGTCCTACGCCCAGAAAGGCGTGCGCTGCCACTACCTGGCGAACATCGACGGCAGTGAGTTCCACGAGCTGACCATGAAGCTGCGCGCCGAGACCACCCTGTTCATCGTCTCGTCGAAATCCTTCAACACCCTCGAAACCCTGAAGAACGCCCAGGCCGCTCGCGCCTGGTACCTGGCCCAGGGTGGTTCGGAAGCGGAGCTGTATCGTCACTTCATCGCCGTGTCGAGCAACAACGCGGCCGCCGTGGCGTTCGGTATCCGCGAAGAAAACATCTTCCCGATGTGGGACTGGGTCGGCGGCCGTTACTCGCTGTGGTCCGCCATTGGTTTGCCGATTGCCCTGGCCATCGGCATGTCGAACTTCAAGGAGCTGCTGTCCGGTGCCTACACCATGGACCAGCATTTCCAGAGCGCGCCGTTCGAGCAGAACATGCCGGTGCTGCTGGCCTTGCTCGGTGTCTGGTACGGCAATTTCTGGGGCGCGCAGAGCCACGCGATCCTGCCGTACGACCATTACCTGCGTAACATCACCAAGCATTTGCAACAGCTGGACATGGAATCCAACGGCAAGAGCGTGCGCCAGGACGGTACGCCGGTGTCCACCGATACCGGTCCGGTGATCTGGGGCGGCGTGGGCTGCAACGGTCAGCATGCGTATCACCAGTTGCTGCACCAAGGCACCCAGCTGATCCCGGCCGACTTCATCGTGCCGATCGTCAGCTTCAACCCGGTGTCCGACCACCACCAGTGGCTGTACGCCAACTGCCTGTCGCAAAGCCAGGCGCTGATGCTCGGCAAGACGCGCGCCGAGGCGGAAGCCGAGCTGCGCGACAAGGGCATGGCCGAAGCCGACGTAGAGAAACTTGCGCCGCACAAAGTGATCCCGGGCAACCGTCCGAGCAACACGCTGGTGGTCGAGCGCATCAGCCCGCGTCGTCTCGGCGCACTGGTGGCGATGTACGAACACAAGGTCTTCGTGCAAAGCGTGGTCTGGGGCATCAACGCCTTCGACCAGTGGGGCGTGGAGCTGGGCAAAGAGCTGGGCAAGGGCGTTTACAACCGTCTGGTGGGCAGTGAAGAGACCCCAGCGGATGATGCTTCTACCCAAGGGCTGATCAACTACTTCCGCGGCCGTCACCGCGGCTGATCCAGCCGGTTTTTCCCTGTGGGAGCGAGCCTGCTCGCGATGAGGCCTGTCCATTCAACATTCAGGTTGACTGACAGATCGTCATCGCGAGCAGGCTCGCTCCCACAGTTGTTTTGTGTATGACTTGAACCTGAGGACCTCTCGGCGCATCTTTATTCCTGTCGCAAAACAAGAATAAGGAACCGTCATGTTCGATATCAGCACGTTCCCCAAAGCCGATGCCGTCCGCCGGGCTGCACAGTTGAGTCAGGACGACTACAAGCGCCTGTACCGCCAATCCATCGAACACCCCACTGAATTCTGGGCCGAGCAGGCCGCACGCTTTCTTGACTGGTACACCCCGTGGGACACGGTCCAGCGCTACAACCTGAAGACCGGTGAAGCCAGCTGGTTTGCCGGGGCAAAGCTGAACGTCAGCTACAACTGCATTGACCGCCACCTGGAAAAACGCGGCGATCAGATCGCAATCATCTGGGAAGGCGACGATCCCGCCGAATCCGCCCAGATCACCTACAGGAAACTTCATCACCAAATCTGCCGCCTCGCCAACGTCCTGAAAAGCCGTGGCGTGAAGAAAGGCGACCGCGTGTGCATCTACATGCCGATGATTCCCGAAGCGGCTTACGCGATGCTCGCCTGCACACGCATTGGCGCGGTGCATTCGGTGGTGTTTGGCGGGTTCTCCCCGGATTCAGTGCGCGACCGCATTCTCGACGCCGACTGCCGCACCGTGATCACCGCCGATGAAGGCGTGCGCGGCGGTAAATTCGTGCCGCTCAAAGACAAGGTCGACAAGGCCCTGGAAAGTTGCCCGAACGTCAGCACCGTGATTGTGGTCGAGCGCACCCAGGGCGACGTGAACTGGGTCGAGGGCCGCGACCTCTGGTACCACCAGGCCTTGCGCGACGTCAGCGACGATTGCCCGCCCGAGCCGATGGACGCCGAAGACCCGCTGTTCATCCTCTACACCTCCGGTAGCACCGGCAAACCCAAAGGCGTGCTGCACACCACCGGCGGCTATCTGCTGCAAGCGGCCATGACCTTCAGATACGTGCTCGACTACCGCGACGACGAAGTTTTCTGGTGCACGGCCGATGTCGGCTGGGTCACCGGCCACAGTTACATCGTCTACGGCCCGCTGGCCAACGGCGCGACCACGCTGATCTTCGAAGGCGTGCCGAGCTACCCGAGCAGCGCGCGTTTCTGGCAAGTCATCGATAAACATCAGGTGAACATTTTCTACACCGCCCCCACAGCCCTGCGTTCGCTGATGCGCGAAGGGCCCGAACCGTTGAAGGAAACGTCCCGGGCGAGCCTCAGATTGCTCGGCAGTGTCGGCGAGCCGATCAACCCGGAAGCGTGGGACTGGTACTTCAATGCCGTCGGCGAGCAGCGCTGCCCGATCGTCGACACCTGGTGGCAGACCGAGACCGGCGGCATCATGCTCAGCCCGCTGGTCAGCGCGCAAAGGATCAAACCCGGCTGCGCCACGCAACCGATGTTCGGCGTGCAACCGGTGCTACTCGATGAAGCCGGCAAGGAAATCAAAGGCGCCGGCAGCGGCGTGCTGGCGATCAAATCCAGCTGGCCGGCGCAAATCCGTAGCGTCTACGGCGATCCGCAACGGATGGTCGACACCTACTTCAAGCCCTACCCCGGATACTACTTCACCGGCGACGGCGCCCGCCGCGACGAAGACGGCGACTACTGGATCACCGGACGCATCGACGATGTGATCAACGTCTCCGGCCACCGCATCGGCACCGCCGAAGTGGAAAGCGCCCTGGTGCTGCACGACAGCATCGCTGAGGCGGCCGTGGTCGGCTACCCTCACGACGTCAAAGGCCAGGGCATCTACGCCTTCGTCACGCCCATGAACGGCACCGACCCCAACGATGAGTTGAAGAAGGAACTGCTGGCCTACGTCAGCAAGGAAATTGGCAGCTTCGCCAAACCGGACCTGATCCAGTGGGCGCCGGCCTTGCCAAAAACCCGCTCGGGCAAGATCATGCGGCGGATTTTGCGCAAGATTGCCTGCAATGAGCTCGACAGCCTGGGCGATACCTCAACCCTGGCGGATCCAAGCGTGGTTCAGGATCTGGTGGATAAACGCCTGAATCAATAACGCACAGCTCACTCCTTTGGGTTACGACCCTGGCCACATTCTTTTTCCCAATGAGTTGTTATGGAATTCATCCGCAGCCGCATCGAAACCCAGGTCATGAGCCTCACCGGTCTGTCTCTCGGCAAGCTCGACCTGGAAAACCCCAAGGGCGATCCCGGGCTGTTCGGCCCGGATTCGGTGAGCTGGCAAGTGCATGGCGATTTCAGCAGCATGCTCATCGGCGGCATCAGCGCGTTGATGCTGCAGGCCCTGCACCCATTGGCGCTCGCCGGGGTCTGGGACCATTCGAATTTTCGCGAGGACATGCTCGGACGCCTGCGGCGAACCGGGCAGTTCATTTCCGGCACCACCTTCGGCTCACGCCGGGACGCTGACTGGCTGATCGAAAAGGTCCGCACCATTCACCTGCAAGTGACCGGCACCGCGCCGGATGGCCGGCCTTACGCCGCCAGCGATCCCGATCTGCTGACGTGGGTGCATGTGGCCGAAGTCAGCAACTTCCTCGCGGCGCATCTGCGCTACCGCAATCCACACCTGTCGGCGGCTGATCAGGACCGTTACTACGACGAAATCGCCCTGGTCGCCGAACGCCTCGGCGCTCGAGACGTGCCCCGCTCGCGGCAGGCCGTTGCCGATTATCTGGAGCGCATCCGCCCGCAATTGCTGTGCGACGCGCGCAGTCGTGAAGTCCTGCGGCTGTTATTGAACGCGCCCTCCCCCAGCCGACTGGCCAGGCCGTTCGGTAGCCTGATGATGCAGGCCGGTATCGATTTGCTGCCGGACTGGGCCAGCGACATGCTCGGCACCCATCAAGGTCCGCTGCAGCGCAAAATGATCCGTGCCAGCGTCAACCGCAGTGCGCCGATGCTGCGCTGGGCGGTGCGCAACGGCTCAGTGCAGCGGGCGAAGCGAAGGATGGGTCTGCTGACCTGACGCATTACCTGTAGGCGCGAGCCTGCTCGCGATGAACTCAAGTGCGCCGCGTTTCTTCAGAAAAGACACGTCATCGTTAACGTCCATCGCGAGCAGGCTCGCTCCTACAGGTTCTGCATCGCTCAAGCTGTTAAACTCCCGCGCCAAATTCCCTCCTGCAAGGCGCCCAGCATGTCTTCCTTGAATCAGGCGCTGCGCGCCGCCCTCGATCATCGCCAGGACCTGCTTGCCGAACTGCATCAGCAAGGCACCGATTGCTATCGCCTGTTCCATGGCAGCCAGGAAGGCGCCGGTGGCCTGACCATCGACCGCTATGGCCCGCAGCTTCTGGTGCAGAGCTTCCACCAGGCGCTGGAGCGCGATGCGCTGCTGCAATTGCACGGGACGATCAATCAACACCTGGGCTTCGAGACCCTGCTGGTCTACAACGATCGCTCCCGGGGCAACTCGCGCATCGACCGTGAAGACACGGTCTACCGCGCTGAAGACGCCGCCCTGCAAGACCTGGTCGGTCACGAGTGGGGCCTGAACTATCGCGTCCGCGGGCGCCACGCCGGGCAGGACCCGCTGCTGTTCCTCGACCTGCGCAACACCCGTGGCTGGGTCAAGGACCACAGCAAAAACAAGAGCGTGCTGAACCTGTTTGCCTACACCTGCGGCGTCGGCCTGAGCGCAGCGGCCGGCGGAGCCAGCGAGGTGTGTAACCTGGATTTCGCCGAGGGCAACCTCGCCGTCGGCCGTGAAAATGGCGTGCTCAATCCACACTTGCCGCCCATGCAATTCATCCAGTCCGATTATTTCCCGGCGATCCGCCAACTGGCCGGCCTGCCCATCAGCCAGCGTCGCGGGCAAAAGCTGCCGAGCTATCAGCGCCTGGAACAGCGCCAGTACGACTTGGTGCTGCTGGATCCTCCGGCCTGGGCCAAGAGCGCCTTCGGCACCGTCGACCTGCTGCGCGACTACCAGAGCCTGCTCAAACCCGCGCTGCTGACCACCGCCGACGACGGCGTGCTGATCTGCTGCAACAACCTGGCGAAAGTCAGCATGGACGACTGGCGCGAGCAAGTGCTGCGCTGCGCGGAGAAAGCCGGGCGACCGGTGCGCGAGTGGACGGTGATGAAACCGGGCGGCGACTTCCCGTCGATGGATCAACAGCCGCCACTGAAAACCCTGATCCTGCAGCTCTGATCGACGTCAGACTAATCTGAAATATCGACAACAGGCTGATGACTTCGGAACCGGAAACGCGTGCCATACTCCAAGGCACTCCGATTCAGAAGATGAAGCCGAACATGCCCAAAGGATTGATCCGCGCGATTGGCGCCTTGTTGACTGCTCTGGCTCTCTACAGCCTGCTGGGGTTTCTGATTTTGCCGGGCATCGCCTTGCGTGTGGCCAACCAACAATTGGCCAACTACGCCACGACGCCCGCCAGCCTCCAGCGTATCGAACTCAACCCCTTCAGCCTTGAAGTCACGCTGTGGGGCCTGGTCATTGGCGAGCCGGGCAAGGAACAGGTCGGCTTCGAACGCCTGTATGCCAACCTGCAACTCGACAGCCTGTGGACCAAAGCGCTGCACCTGTCCGATATCGAGCTGGATAAATCAAAGACCGAAATCCTGTTCGACAAGGCTGGCAAACTCAACCTGCTCGGCCTGTTCAAAATCCCCGCCAGCGAACCGACCCCGGCCGACCCCGACGCCAAACCGTTCCCGCTGCGCATCGAGCGGATCAAACTGGCCGGTGGTGCCGTGCACTTCAAGGATGACCGTCCCAGCGAAGCCATCGAATTCCTCTACGACAAACTCGATTTCGAGCTGACCAACCTGAGCACCCTGCCCGAAGACAGCGCCGACATGACCCTGGTGGCCGCCGGGCCGAATGGCGGGCAGATCGACTGGACCGGGAATTTCAGCCTGATCCCGATCACCTCTGAAGGTAAGCTCAAAATCACTGACGGTCAGATGAAAGCCTTTTGGCCCTATGTGCGCGACGCGCTGCCACTGGTGCTGGAACACGGTGTGGTGAATCTCAGCACCGACTACAAACTGAACCTGTCCAAAGAAACCGAACTGCTGCTGAGTAACGTCGCGGTCAGCGTCGCGCCGTTTGCCATCAGCGCCCCGGACGGTCGACCGTTGGCGAAACTTGAGCGACTGGACGTCACCGACACCACGGTCGATCTGGCGAAACAGCAAGTCGTGGTCGGCAAGATCCGCAGCAATAAACTGGAAACCTGGGCGGCACTCGAAGCCGATGGTCAACTCGACTGGCAAAAGTTGTTCGCCAGCCAGCCGTCCAAAGCCGCAGCAAAAGCCAAGGCCGAACCGGCCAGCGCACCTGCCGCCGCCGACTCACCGAAAGAGCCCGCAGCACCGAGCAAGCCGTGGCAGGTGCTGTTGAAAGACGTGCAGTTGCGCGATTACCAGGTGCACCTGGCTGACCGCAAGGCGCAACCTGCCGTGGCGCTGGACTTGAATCCGCTGAACCTGGATCTGCAGAATTTCGACAGCCTCAACGCCTCGCCCTTCAACCTCAAGCTCGACACCGGCGTGGGCAAGCAAGGCAAGATCACGGCGCAGGGCGAGGTCAATTTGGCGCCCGTCAGCGCCCAGCTGAAGGTGCAGACCAAGGACATCGACCTGCGTGTCGCCCAGTCCTACATCAACCCGTTCATTCGTCTCGAACTGCGCAGCGGCATGCTCGGCAGCGACCTGGCAGTCAACCTGAAAAGCACCGAACCGCTGGCGCTCGCCGTCACCGGGCGCGCGCAGATCGACCAGTTGCACACCCTCGACACCCTGAAAACCCGGGACTTCCTAAAGTGGCAACAGGTGGTGGTCGAAGGCTTGAACTATCAGCACGGCGACAGCCTGTCGATCGACAAGGTCAACCTGTTCCAGCCCTATGTGCGCTTCATGATCAACGACGACCGCACCACCAACGTCGATGACCTGCTGATCCCGCAACCGCCCGACTCCGGCGCGAAAACCGCGGCGGCCAAACCCGCCAGCAAGGACAAACCGCTGGGTATCCACATTGGCGGCATCGCGATCAATGACGGTTCGGCGAACTTCGCCGACTTCAGCCTGACCCCGAATTTCGCCACCGCCGTGCAGCAACTCAACGGCCAGATCGGCACCATCGACAGCCGACAGGCGAAGCCGGCGACCGTGGACGTCAAGGGCAAGGTCGATCGCTATGCGCCGGTGACCATCAAGGGCTCGGTCAACCCGTTTGATCCGATGGCCAGCCTCGACATCGCCACCAGTTTCAAACGGGTGGAACTGACCACGCTGACGCCCTACTCCGGCAAGTTCGCCGGTTACCGGATCCGCAAGGGCCGGCTCAATCTCGACCTGCATTACCTGATCACCAAGGGTCAGCTCAAGGCGGAAAACAAAGTGGTGGTCGAGCAATTGCAGCTCGGTGAGAAAGTCGACAGCCCGGACGCCGTCAGCCTGCCGTTGAAGCTGGCGATTGCCTTGCTCAAGGACGTCGACGGCAAGATTTCCATCGAACTGCCGGTGACCGGCGACCTGAACAATCCGCAGTTCAGCGTCATGCCGATTGTCTGGCAGACCCTGCGCAACCTGATCGTCAAGGCTGCTGCCGCGCCGTTCAAACTGATCGGCGGATTGATCAATGGCGGCGGTTCGGAAGACTTGGGCACGGTGTCGTTTGCGCCGGGCTCCAGCGACTTGAGCAAGGAAGCCGAGGGCTCGTTGGTCAAGTTGTCCCAGGCCCTGAAGGAACGTCCGGCCCTGCGCCTGGAAATCGAAGGCACGGCGGCGAAGAGCAGTGATGGCCCGCTGATCGCCGAGCAACGCCTGGAACGGGAATACCAGTACAACTACTACAAAATGCTCCAGCGCCGCGGCGACAAGGTGCCAGCGCAGGCGTCGTTGCTGCAGGTGCCGGAGGGCGAAAAAGGTCCGCTGCTGGAAGGGATCTACCGCACCCGCCTGAAAACCCAGCCGCCTGCTGAATGGAAAGACCTGGGCAAGGAAGAACGCACCGCGAAACTGCGCGCCGACGTGATCAAGTTCTGGAGCGACAGCGATGTGCTATTGCGCCAACTGGGCCAGGACCGCGCCAGCAGCATCAAGGATTACCTGGTCGACAAGGCGCAACTGGCTGATGACCGCGTGTACTTTATCGACGCCAGTCTCGGCGAGGCGGAAAGTGACGGTCGGGTCGTAACCCCCCTGCACCTGGACGCCGAATGATGATCAAACGAATGCTGTTCAGCCTGACCCTGGCCATCGTGGCCGGTCAGGCCAGTGCCGCCGATACCCTGCGCTGTGGCAGTCAGTTGGTCAGCGTGGGGGACCGCTCCAGCGAGGTGCTGCAGAAATGCGGCGAGCCCGTCAGCCGTGACGTGCTGGGCTACAAGCGCAGCGTCAATCGACGGGAAGAGTTTCAGGTCGAGGAATGGACTTACGGGCCTAACGGCGGGATGTATCAATACCTGCGGTTCGAAGGGAATCGATTGCGGCAGATCAACAGCAAGCGCGGTAACTGAACCCAACGCAATTCGAATGTGGGAGCGGGCTTGCTCGCGAAGGCGTCTTCCCGGCCAACCCATGTGTTGAATGTGAGCCCGCTTTCGCGAGCAAGCCCGCTCCCACATTTTGTTTTTGCGTAGTCCACAATAGAACAGGCCCCGAACACGAATGTCCGAGGCCTGTAATGGCCACATCCTTGTGGCCGTCGCATGAACTCTCAAGTGGCGGCAGACGTATGGCTCAGCTCGTCTCCCGCGTCTTCTCCCGGTTCAGGCGAGAAGTCTTGCCTTACTCGGCTTTCAGGCCGTCAGCGGAGACCGCCTTGACGCCTTTGATTTTCTTGGTGATGGCCACAGCGGTGGCTTTCTGAGCGTCAGTCACTGCGACAGTGGACGACAGGGATACAACACCTTTGTTGGTTTCGACTTTGATGTCGGTACCAGGAATGCCTTTTTCGGTGACCAGGTCACTTTTGACTTTGGTGGTGATCCAGGTATCGGAGGTAGCTTCTTTAGCCTTGGTCACTTCACCGGCAGCCAGAACCATTGGGGCCTGGGTAGCCTGGGTTTGAGCGAAAGCAACGTTGCCCATGGTCAGGGTCAGCGCGGTAGCAGCAGCGGCAGCAATAGCGAACTTCTTCATACGAGTAACTCCTGTTGTTTCATAAAGTCTGCTGCGTATCTTGTCAGCAGGGTTACTGGGTATATTGCGAACGGTGTGCCAAGTTTGAGACGCGCAGTAAATCCATAGAAAACAACAGGTTAGCGAAATGGCAAATTTTCGGAATCATGCAAATTGCATGAGTTGGGAATTCTGTACATGCAAGTTGCGGGTTTTCGGGTTGGCCTAAGGCCATGAATTTGTGAAGGTTTTACTTTTTCCCAATGCCGCGTCGAATAGTCGAACCATCAGCAAAAAAAACCGCCTCTGAAGAGGCGGTCTTGATCGTCTACCAATAATCAGTTGGCATCAGCCATGAGGGCATCCCGATGGGGCAAAATCGGCTGCAGCGCTGGTTCTGCAAGACCAACCAGTAGTAGCGTCACGAGTCAGAGTAATTGTCGCAGCGGACACCTGTGCCGGCGCGCCTACAAGCGTACAGATAATTGCAGCAGGTGTTGCCGAGACGGTAATTGTGCAATTTTGTGTGTTGGCGGCCGAAGTAATGTCAGCAACGGCCGGAGCAGCCGTACCCGAATTGACCTTGTCCTCATAATTCACTTTAAGCGCCGAAACCTCTGCAACACCCGCCGTCACCTTTGCCCGAGCCTGATACTTCGAGTAAGCCGGAATCGCAAACGTCGCCAGAATCCCGATGATCGCCACGACGATCAGCAGTTCGATCAGGGTAAAACCTTTTTGATTATTCATAGACAAGCTCCTTGGATGAGTAGAAATCGCATGATCTGAACTAGCCCCAGCACAGCGCGTGCCAATCTGTTAATCCCCGGTTAATGCGACACGAGAGCAACGCACCGGCCTTGCACGTCCCCAAGGCCCGCACTATCTGACACTTTTTGTCACCAGAGCAGCGCTGGTTTGGCTCCGCCCGTTGACTAGGCTATAAGTCATCAACTGTTTGCGTCCGGTATCCCCATGAATGACATCGCCCTTAGCGGCCTGGCCAAGCAATTGGTCCTGGCCGAACTGCTCACTGACAAAAATGCGCAACAGGCGTATCAACAAGCTCAGCGCCAGAAGCTCCCCCTGGTCACTTATCTGGTGCAAAACAAACTGGTGAAAAGCCGGCAGGTCGCCGAGATTGCTTCGGAGCATTTCGGCATGGCCCTGCTGGACCTGCACTGCCTGGACAAAGAGTCCCAGCCCAAAGGCCTGGTCAGCGAAAAACTGGTGCGCCAGC
The DNA here is from genome assembly GCF_025466085.1 of Pseudomonas sp. 14P_8.1_Bac3. Classification (GTDB taxonomy): domain Bacteria; phylum Pseudomonadota; class Gammaproteobacteria; order Pseudomonadales; family Pseudomonadaceae; genus Aquipseudomonas. The sequence goes on along the minus strand of NZ_JANLOD010000020.1, from coordinate 8,206 downwards.
ATCACGTCCTGCCCCTGTGGCGGCGCGGTAACAAATTGTTCGTCGGGGTTTCCGATCCGACCAATCACCAGGTCATCAACGACATCCAGTTCAGCACCGGGCTGACCACCGAAGCCATTCTGGTGGAGGACGACAAGCTCAGCGATGCCATCGAGAAATTCTTCGACAGCCACCACACCGGCCTCGAAGACATGGCTGACGTCGACCTTGACGGTGTGGACATCGAGTCGATCAATGACCCGAACCAGGATCCTATCGCCGGGCAGGATGCCGACGACGCACCGGTTGTGCGCTTCGTGCACAAGATGTTGCTCGACGCGATCAAGAGCGGCTCATCCGACTTGCACTTCGAACCGTACGAAAAAACCTACCGCGTGCGCATGCGCACCGATGGCATGCTGCGGGAAGTGGCCAAGCCGCCCATCCAGCTGGCCAACCGCATCGCCGCGCGCCTGAAAGTCATGGCCAGCCTCGACATTTCCGAACGGCGCAAACCCCAGGACGGTCGGATCAAGATGCGTCTTTCGAAGAGCAAGTCCATCGACTTCCGGGTTAATACCCTGCCGACCCTGTGGGGCGAGAAGGTGGTGATCCGGATCCTCGACCCGTCCAGCGCACAAATGGGCATCGATGCCCTCGGCTACGAGCAGAGCCAGAAAGACCTGTACATGGCCGCGCTGAAGCAGCCGCAAGGGATGATCCTGGTCACCGGGCCCACCGGCTCGGGCAAGACCGTGTCGCTCTACACCGGCCTGAACATTCTCAACACCGTCGACATCAACATCTCCACCGCCGAAGACCCGGTGGAGATCAACATGGAGGGCATCAACCAGGTCAACGTCAATCCCAAGCAAGGACTGGGTTTTCCCCAGGCCCTGCGTTCGTTCCTGCGGCAGGACCCGGACGTGATCATGGTCGGTGAGATCCGCGACCTGGAAACCGCCGAGATCGCCATCAAGGCCGCCCAGACCGGTCACCTGGTGCTCTCGACGCTGCACACCAACAGCGCGGCGGAAACCCTGACCCGCCTGCACAACATGGGTATTCAGGGCTTCAACATTGCAACCTCGGTCAGCCTGATCATCGCCCAGCGGCTGGCGCGCAAACTGTGCAGCCAGTGCAAGAAGCCCATCGACATTCCCCGCGAGGCGTTGCTCAAGGAAGGCTTTCCCGAGGACCGTATCGGTTCTTTCACCATCTACGAGCCGGTGGGTTGCGATCAATGCAACGGCGGCTACAAGGGACGCGTGGGGATCTACGAAGTGGTGAAGAACACGCCGGACCTGCAACGGCTGATCATGGCCGAGGGCAACTCACTGGAAATCGATATTCAGATGCGCAAAGGCGGTTTCAACGACCTGCGTACTTCGGGGCTGATCAAGGCCATGCAGGGCATCACCAGCCTTGAAGAAATCAACCGGGTCACCAAGGACTGAACATGGCGGTCAAAGCAGCAAAACTCAGTGTGTACGCCTGGGAAGGCACCGACAAGAAAGGCACCAAAATGACCGGCGAGCTCACCGGTCAGAACCCGGCGCTGATCAAGGCGCAACTGCGCAAACAGGGCATCAACCCCGGCAAGGTACGCAAGAAAACCGCTTCGATTTTCAGTCTGGGCAAGCGCATCAAGGCTCATGACATCGCCCTGTTCACCCGGCAGATGGCGACCATGATGAAGGCCGGCGTGCCGTTGCTGCAGTCATTCGACATCATCGGTGAAGGCTTCGATAACCCGGCCATGCGCAAACTGGTGGACGAGGTGAAACAGGAAGTCGCCGCGGGCAACAGCTTCGCCGCCGCCTTGCGTAAAAAGCCGCAATATTTCGACGAACTCTATTGCAACCTGGTGGATGCCGGCGAACAGGCTGGCGCCCTGGATACCTTGTTGGAGCGGGTCGCGACCTACAAGGAAAAGAGCGAAAGCCTGAAAGCCAAGATCAAGAAAGCCATGACTTATCCGCTGGCAGTGGTGTTCGTTGCGATCATCGTCACCGGCATTCTGCTGATCAAGGTGGTGCCGCAGTTCGAATCGGTGTTCAAGGGATTCGGCGCGGAGCTGCCAGCGTTCACCGTGATGGTGATCGGCCTTTCGAAGTTCATGCAGGACTGGTGGTGGGTGTTGCTGGGGGCACTGATTGCGGCCATCTTCGGTACACGCCGCGCCTTCAAGAAATCCGAAGCCTTTCGGGACTGGACGGACACCTGGCTGCTGAAATTGCCGTTGGTGGGCACGCTGATGTACAAATCCGCCGTGGCCCGTTACGCCCGCACGCTGTCGACCACCTTCGCCGCCGGCGTACCGCTGGTGGAAGCCCTGGAGTCCGTGGCGGGCGCCACCGGCAACGTGGTGTTCAAGCGCGCGGTGCTGCGTATAAGGCAGGACGTTTCGACGGGGATGCAGCTGAATTTTTCCATGCGCACCTCCGGCATTTTTCCGAGCATGGCGATTCAGATGACGGCCATTGGCGAAGAGTCCGGCGCCCTGGACGACATGCTCGACAAGGTCGCCAGCTTCTATGAAGCCGAAGTCGACAACATGGTCGATAACCTCACCAGCCTGATGGAGCCCTTCATTATGGTGGTGCTGGGTGTTGTCGTCGGCGGCCTGGTGGTTGCAATGTACCTGCCCATTTTCCAACTCGGCTCAGCGATCTGACATGCCCCTGACTGAAACCCTGACCGTATACCCGCTGGCGTTCGTCGCCATTGCCCTGGTGGTCGGCCTGCTGGTCGGCAGCTTTCTCAACGTGGTGATCTGGCGTCTGCCGAAAATGCTCGCCCGCGAGTGGCGATTGCAGGCCTATGAGATTCTCGGCTTGCCTGGCGAAACTCCGCTGCCGACCTACAACCTGATGCTGCCCCACTCCCAGTGCCCACACTGCGGGCACCGGATCCGCGCCTGGGAGAATATTCCGCTGGTCAGTTATGCGTGCCTGTGTGGGCGATGCTCAAGTTGTGTAGCACCGATCAGCAAACGCTACCCGTTGACTGAACTGGCCTGTGGACTGCTGTCGGCCTTCGTGGCCTGGCACTTCGGCTTTGGTTGGCAAGCCGCGGCGGTGCTGGTCCTGAGCTGGGGCCTGCTGGCCATGAGCCTGATCGACGCCGAACATCAACTGCTGCCGGATGTGCTGGTGTTGCCGCTGCTGTGGCTGGGCCTGATCGTCAACAGCTTCGAGCTGTTCGTGCCATTGCAAGAGGCGCTGTGGGGCGCAGTCGCCGGCTACCTGGCGCTGTGGTCGGTGTTCTGGCTGTTCAAGCTGATCACCGGCAAGGAAGGCATGGGTCATGGCGACTTCAAGCTCCTGGCGATGCTCGGGGCCTGGGGCGGCTGGCAGATGTTGCCGCTGACTATCCTGTTGTCATCGGTGGTCGGCGCCGTCATCGGCGTGATTTTGCTGCGGCTGCGCAACGCGAAAACCTCGACGCCGATCCCCTTCGGCCCCTATCTGGCGATTGCCGGCTGGATTGCCCTGCTGTGGGGTGGTCAAATAGCCGCCTTCTATTGGCAGTTTGTCGGTTTGAAATGAATACCCCTGTGGAAAAACCCTGGATTCTCGGCCTGACTGGCGGCATCGGCAGCGGCAAAAGCGCGGCCGCCCAACACTTCATCGACCTCGGTGTGCACGTGATCGATGCCGATCATGCAGCGCGCTGGGTGGTGGAACCGGGCCGCCCGGCGCTGGCGCAGATCGCCGAACACTTTGGCCCCGGCGTGTTGCAGGCCGATGGTCAACTGGATCGCGCGGCGTTGCGCAAACTGATCTTCGAAGTCCCGGAAGAGCGCCGCTGGCTCGAAGCGCTGCTGCACCCATTGATCGCCAGGGAAATCGTCGAACATCTGGGCAAGGCACAATCGCCTTACGCGATTCTGGTTTCGCCGTTGCTGATCGAGTCCGGGCAATACGCCATGACCCAGCGAGTGCTGGTGATCGATGCGCCCGAACAACTACAGATCGAACGCACCCTGCAGCGTGACCAGACCAGCGAGCAACAGGTCCAGGCCATCCTCAAGGCGCAATCCAGCCGTCAGGATCGCGTGAGCCATGCCGACGACGTGGTGGTCAACGACCGCGACCTCGCCTGGCTGCACAGCGAGGTCGAACGCCTGCATCACTTTTACTTAACATTGCGTGGAGGCCAGTCATGAGCCAAACCCCAACCGTCGAATGCCCCACCTGCGGCGCTCCTGTCGAATGGACCCCCGAGAGCAAATTCCGGCCGTTCTGTTCAGACCGCTGCAAATTGATCGACCTGGGCGCCTGGGCGTCGGAAGAACACAAGATTCCGGTGAGCCCGGATGCCGAGGACGAACTGTTCAGCGAAGATTTCGAACCGCGTCACTGAGGCCGACCTTCAGGGCCGCCTGACACGGTAGTCCTGACCGTCATCAAGGTTCCCGGCGAGAAACGATCTGTTGATTTGATACGGGTCAGGACTTCGGATCGTCGTCCTTCCAGGGCGCCGACAGGTAGCGTGTGCGATTGAAGGTTTCCAGCCATTCCGGGCAGAACACCACCAGCGCGCTGACCACCATGCCGTTGATGAACCCTTCCGGAAAGATGATCAGCCACAGGTAGCCGATAAAATCCTCAAGCCAATAGGGCATGGCGAAGATCCCGTCAAACCATAGCAACCACAGCGCCAGCAACAGACACAGCAACGCCGACAGCGCCGCCGCGAAGAAGCCGGAAACGAAGATGTACACAAACGGATTACGCGGCTGGGCGCGCTCCACCAGGATTGCGCAGCATTCGGTGACCAGCACCGGCAGCAGAATCAACAACGCGCCGTTTACTCCGACAGCAACGAGGTCCTGGCGTCCGAGCACCACCAGGCCGGCCTGCGCGACCAGTCCGCCGACGATCGCCAAAGGCCAGTCCAGCAGCAGGGTCACGGCGGTCATGCCGATGAAGTGATAGGACACGCCGGTGTCGAAATCCCGTCGTACCAGCCACAGCATGAACAGCGCGAATACCGTACCGAATAACAAGTGCTGACGACGGCGGTCACTGAACAGCTCGACCCACGGCGCACGCACGATGGCCCAGATCAAGGCTGGCACATAGATCAGCCAGCCGACGGTGAGGGATTCGGTGGACAGCAACTCAGCGCCGATCATGGCGGGGCACACTCCTTTGTCTCGGCCGATGGGTAATGGGTTCTCAGTCTACACCGCGACCTATCCAATGCTGCGCCAGGTCTTCGGCACTCACTCCGGTCTGCTCCGCAGGCCCGCCGCGATCGGGGCTCCGGGACGTGAGACTCCTGTAGGAGCGAGCATGCTCGCGAAAAACCTGAGACCGCTGCGGGGTGTCTGGTTCCCCGCGTTATCGTTGACGACTATCACGAGCGTGCTCGCCGGCAGGCTTTTGCGCTTCTCCGACAAACTGTCTTCTTTGCGATCGCATTTGAACGCTAAGCTTGGGCCTATGGATGACTCTGATTACTTACGCCTGCTGACCATCGCGGCCGAGCAAGCCAACGCGTTCCTGTCCAATGCCCGCAAATGGGAGCGTGAGCGTTGGGTGTGCCAGCGCCTGCTGCAAGGCCTGAACATTCCCTACCGTGCCGACGAATTCGCCCCCGCCGGGGAACCGCCGGACGTGCTGTTTCGCGAGGCGAATTTCGAAGTGTTTTTCGTCCTCGACGAAGGCCGTCGCCTCAACGATGAGTGGCGCGATGAACTGCAACGGCGGCGCAGTGCGTTCTCCCTGAGTTCGCTGGTGCGCCGCGAGGCCAAGCCCAAGCGCATTCCGGCCAACGAATTCCTGCTGCGGCTGGCGCCGACCTTGCGCAAGAAAGCGCACAACTACAAAGAGCGCGGCATGGACCTGGGCGAGCTGGACATCATTGCCTTCGCCAGCCTCAAGCGCGAAGTGCTCGACCTCAACAGCCATTTCCCGCCGCCCACCGAATACTTGCGCCAGGGCTGGCGTTCGTTGTCGCTGGTCGGCCCGACGTTTGCCCGCGTGCTGTTCGCCCATCCGGATGCGCCGGACTTTTTGCGCAGCAACCTGGGGCGCAGCATCGTGTTCGATGTCGGGATCAGCCTGTGAGCCCATTGCAGGAATTGATCGCCGAAGTGCCGCAACAGGGACGCGTGCGCTGGATCGGTGTGCGGCCGCAGCCCCACGTGCCAATGATCCAGCTGGACGCCGTGGAAGCGCGTCTTGAAGCGGGCCTGACCGGCGACCGCGCACGACCCGGGGTACGCAATGCGCGCCAGGTGACGCTGATTCAATGGGAGCACCTGTCCGTCATCAGTTCGCTGATGGGGCGCCCGGCCGATCAACCGGTGTTGCCACAGGAATTGCGGCGCAACATCGTCGTCAGCGGTATCAACCTGTTCAGCCTCAAGGGCCGGCGCTTCCGGATCGGCCAGGCCATTTTCGAAACCACGGGTTGGTGCCAACCTTGCGCGCGCCTGCAAAACAACCTCGGCCCGGGGACCTTTCAGGCCGTTCGCGGCCATGGCGGAATCACTGCCCGAGTGATACAAAGTGGAATCATTCGCCTGGACGATACGGTCACCGTCGAGCCGATTCCGGCCAGCGGCTATGCTCCATTCAATGTGGGCTGACGTGTTTCACGGCCACCCGCGTGTAGCTTCTACACATTTAGCAACGTCTACCCCTGACGAGGCCCGATATGACCAGCCGCCTGAACCCCGACGACCAGAAGCATGTCGAAGAGTACCTGCACCTGTCCCAGCACCGAGTCGAGCGCCGGCCTTTCCGGCCATGGATGCTCCTCGTGGTGGTACTGGCCGTGACCATTGGCCTGGGCCTGTTGAGCCGATTTATCAGTTACCTGACGCTATGAGCTGCGTTGCGCTCGCTCGGGTAATTGCACCGATTTCTTTTAGCCTTGCGAGATATCCCCATGACTCATCGTATTGTCATCGTTGGCGGCGGCGCCGGCGGTCTGGAGTTGGCTACCCGTCTGGGTAAGACTCTGGGCAAGCGCGGCACGGCCAGTGTGATGCTGGTCGACGCGAACCTGACCCACATCTGGAAACCGCTGTTGCACGAAGTGGCGGCCGGCTCCCTGAACTCTTCCGAAGACGAACTCAACTATGTCGCCCAGGCGAAATGGAACCACTTCGAGTTCCAGCTGGGGCGCATGAGCGGGCTCGATCGCGCGCAGAAAAAAATCCAGCTGGCCGCCACGTACGACGAAGCCGGCCTGGAACTGGTGCCGGCGCGCGAAGTGCCTTACGACTCGCTGGTGATCGCCGTCGGCAGCACCACCAACGATTTCGGCACCCAGGGCGCGGCGCAGCATTGCCTGTTCCTCGACACCCGCAAACAGGCCGAGCGCTTCCACCAGCAACTGCTCAACCATTACTTGCGTGCTCACGCCGGGCAAACGGACGTCGTGCAACAGATCAGCGTGGCGATCGTCGGTGCTGGCGCCACGGGCGTCGAACTGGCCGCCGAACTGCACAATGCCGCGCACGAACTGGCGGCCTACGGTCTGGACCGGATCAAACCGGAGAACATGCACATCACCTTGATCGAAGCCGGTCCTCGGGTGTTGCCAGCCTTGCCGGAACGGATCGGCGGGCCTGTGCATAAAACCCTGGAGAAACTCGGGGTCAACGTGATGACCAACGCAGCGGTCAGTGAAGTCACTGCCGACAGCCTGATCACCGCCGACGGCAAAGTGATCAACGCCAGCCTCAAGGTCTGGGCCGCCGGGATTCGTGCGCCGGTTTTCCTCAAGGACATCGACGGCCTGGAAACCAACCGCATCAACCAGCTGCAAGTACTGCCGACCCTGCAAACCACCCGCGACGAAAACATCTTCGCCTTCGGTGACTGCGCCGCCTGCCCACAGCCGGGCACCGATCGCAACGTCCCGCCGCGCGCCCAGGCTGCGCATCAGCAGGCGTCGTTGCTGGCCAAATCGCTGAAGCTGCGGATCGAAGGCAAACCGTTGCCTGTGTATAAGTACACCGACTACGGCTCGCTGATCTCGCTGTCGCGTTTTTCCGCTGTGGGTAACTTGATGGGCAACCTTACCGGCAGCGTGATGCTGGAGGGCTGGCTGGCGCGGATGTTTTATGTGTCGCTGTACCGCATGCACCAGATGGCTCTGTATGGCGCGTTCCGTACTGCGATGTTGATGCTGGGCAGCAAGATCGGGCGCGGGACTGAGCCGCGACTAAAACTTCACTGATCAAACACTATCCTGTGGGAGC
>NZ_JANLOD010000075.1 GCF_025466085.1 Pseudomonas sp. 14P_8.1_Bac3 | reverse complement strand
AGTGGTTCTTCATCGCCGTTCTCAATCGGTTTTAACGCCATGAATACTTCAACTGCCAAAGCTCAAATGGACCTTGCCCAACCCGTGCGCAAAAGCCGGTTGGCCAATCCCGGCTGGTTTCTGGTCAGCCCCTCGGTGGCGTTGTTGCTGCTGTGGATGATCGTGCCGCTGGGCATGACGGTTTACTTCTCGATGATCCGCTACAACCTGCTCAACCCCGGCGAAAACGAGTTCGTCGGGATCGAGAACTTCACCTACTTCCTGACGGATTCCGGGTTCATGCCCGGCGCGACCAACACCTTGTTACTGGTCGGCAGCGTGTTGCTGATCAGTGTGGTGCTCGGTGTGTTGATCAGCGCATTGCTGGAGGCCAGCGAGTTTCTCGGGCGCGGCATCGTGCGGGTCATGCTGATCTCGCCGTTCTTCATCATGCCCACCGTTGGGGCGCTGATCTGGAAGAACCTGATTTTCCACCCGGTGTCGGGGATTCTCGCCTACGTCTGGAAACTGTTCGGCGCGCAACCGGTGGACTGGCTGGCGCATTACCCGCTGCTGTCGATCATCATCATCGTGTCCTGGCAATGGCTGCCCTTCGCGATCCTGATCCTGATGACCGCCATGCAGTCCCTCGACCAGGAACAGAAAGAAGCCGCGCGCCTCGACGGGGCCGGGCCAGTCGCGATTTTCTGGCACCTGACCCTGCCGCATCTGGCGCGGCCGATTGCGGTGGTGGTGATGATCGAAACCATCTTCCTGCTCTCGGTGTTCGCCGAAATCTTCACCACCACCAACGGTGGCCCGGGCTACGCCTCGACCAACCTCGCCTACCTGATCTACAACCAGGCGCTGGTGCAGTTCGACGTCGGCATGGCGTCCGCGGGCGGCTTGATTGCGGTGGTGATTGCCAACATCGCGGCCATCGTGCTGGTGCGGATGATCGGCAAAAACCTGACAGACAAAGCCTGAGGCCTGCGCCATGACCCTTCAACAATCCCGTCGCCTGCAAAGCCTGCTGCTCGGCACCCTGGCCTGGGCCATCGCGATCCTGATTTTCTTTCCGATCTTCTGGATGGTGCTGACCAGTTTCAAGACCGAAATCGATGCCTTCGCCACGCCGCCACAGTTCATCTTCACGCCGACGCTGGAGAACTACCTGCACATCAATGAGCGCAGCGATTACTTCAGTTTTGCGTGGAACTCAGTGGTGATTTCGTTCAGCGCCACCGCCCTGTGCCTGCTGATCGCGGTGCCGGCGGCGTACTCGATGGCGTTCTATGAAACCCAGCGCACCAAGGGCACGCTGCTGTGGATGCTCTCGACCAAGATGCTGCCGCCGGTGGGCGTGCTGATGCCGATCTACCTGCTGGCCAAGAGTTTTGGCCTGCTCGACACGCGCATCGCGCTGATCGTGATCTACACGCTGATCAACCTGCCGATCGTGGTCTGGATGGTTTACACCTACTTCAAGGACATCCCCAAAGACATCCTCGAAGCCGCGCGCCTGGACGGTGCGACGCTGGGGCAGGAAATGCTCCGGGTGCTGCTGCCGATCGCCAAGGGCGGCCTGGCCTCCACCGTATTGCTGTCGCTGATCCTGTGCTGGAACGAGGCATTCTGGTCGCTGAACCTGACCTCGTCGAAAGCCGCGCCGCTGACCGCACTGATCGCTTCGTACTCAAGCCCTGAAGGACTGTTCTGGGCCAAGTTGTCGGCAGTCTCGACCCTGGCCTGCGCACCGATCCTGATCTTCGGCTGGATCAGCCAGAAGCAACTGGTGCGCGGCCTGTCGTTTGGCGCCGTGAAATGAATACCCCCGCGCCCCTGAACCGATCCCAACCCTGTGGGAGCGGGCTTGCTCGCGAAGAGGCCGGTACGTCCGATGCATCTTTGCCGAATGAAACATCGCATTCGCGAGCAAGCCCGCTCCCACAGGGTCCAGCGCCGTTTCTGATGCTCCGGCTCAATTGAACAAAAACAAATGGAGGCCCACCCCATGGCCAACCTGAAAATCAAGAATCTGCAAAAAGGCTTCGAAGGCTTTTCCATCATCAAAGGCATCGACCTGGAAGTGAACGACAAGGAATTCGTGGTCTTCGTCGGCCCGTCGGGCTGCGGCAAATCCACCTTGCTGCGGCTGATCGCCGGCCTGGAAGAAGTCAGCGGCGGCACCATCGAACTCGATGGTCGCGACATCACCGAAGTCAGCCCGGCCAAGCGCGACCTGGCGATGGTGTTCCAGACCTACGCCCTGTACCCGCACATGAGCGTGCGTAAAAACATGTCGTTCGCCCTCGACCTCGCCGGCGTGCCAAAAGCCGAAGTCGAGAAGAAAGTCGGCGAAGCCGCGCGCATCCTCGAACTGGGGCCGATGCTCGAACGCAAACCGAAGCAGCTGTCCGGTGGTCAACGCCAGCGCGTGGCCATTGGCCGGGCAATCGTGCGCAACCCGAAAATCTTCCTGTTCGATGAGCCCCTCTCCAACCTCGATGCCGCCCTGCGCGTGCAAATGCGCCTGGAACTGCTGCGCCTGCACAAGGAGCTGCAAGCGACGATGATCTACGTGACCCACGACCAAGTGGAGGCCATGACCATGGCCGACAAAGTGGTCGTGCTCAACGGCGGCAAGATCGAACAGGTCGGTTCGCCGCTGGACCTGTATCACCAGCCCGCCAACCTGTTCGTCGCAGGCTTCCTGGGTACGCCGAAAATGGGCTTCCTCAAGGGCAACGTCACCCGCGTCGACAGCCAGAGCTGTGAAGTCGCGCTGGACGCCGGTACACGCATCACCCTGCCACTGACCGGCACCCGCCTCAACGTGGGCAGTGCGGTGACCCTGGGCATTCGCCCGGAACACCTGGAACTGGCGCAACCCGGCGACTGCACCTTGCACGTCACCGCCGACGTCAGCGAGCGCCTGGGCAGCGACACCTTCTGCCACGTCCTGACCTCGTCCGGCGAAGCCCTGACCATGCGCGTGCGCGGCGACCTCGCCAGCCGTTACGGCGAAACCCTGAGCCTGCACCTGGACGCCGGACACTGCCATTTATTCGATGCCGACGGCGTGGCGCTGACCCGCCCGCTGCGCGCTGCGGCCTGATCTAGAGAGCCTGTGATGAAACTGAATAAACAGAACCTGCACCACCTCGCCCCCGAGGTGGTGCTGCCCGCCTACGCCCTGGCCGACACGCGCCAAGGCATCGCGCACATTGGCGTCGGCGGCTTCCACCGCGCTCATCAGGCGTTCTACACCGACGCCTTGATGAACACCGGCGAAGGCCTGGACTGGGCGATATGCGGGGTCGGCCTGCGCGCCGAAGACCGCCGTGCCCGGGACGACCTCAAGGAACAGGATTACCTGTTCACCCTGTTTGAGCTCGGCGATACCGATGACACCGAAGTGCGAGTGATCGGCTCGATCCGCGACATGTTGCTGGCCGAGGACGGCGCCCAGGCATTGATCGACAAACTCGCCAGTCCCGAGATCCGGATCGTCTCGCTGACCATCACCGAAGGCGGCTACTGCATCGACGACAGCAATGGCGAATTCATGGCCCAGCTACCGCAGATCCAGCACGACCTAGTGCACCCGGAAGCGCCGAAAACCGTGTTCGGTTTTCTCTGCGCCGCCCTGGCCAGACGCCGCGCTGCCGGCACGCCAGCCTTCACCTTGATGTCCTGCGATAACCTGCCGCACAACGGCGCGGTGACCCGCAAGGCGTTGCTGGCGTTTGCAACGTTACGCGATGCAGACCTGCGCGACTGGATTGCCGAGAACGTGAGCTTTCCCAACGCCATGGTCGACCGCATCACGCCAATGACCAGCACCGAACACAAGCTGCAATTGCACGACAAACACGGCGTCGACGATGCCTGGCCGGTGGTCTGCGAACCCTTCGTGCAATGGGTGCTGGAAGACAAGTTCGTCAACGGCCGCCCGGCCTGGGAAAAGGTCGGCGTACAGTTCACCGATGACGTCACGCCTTACGAAGAAATGAAGATCAAACTGCTCAACGGCAGTCACCTGGCGCTGACGTACCTCGGGTTTTTGAAGGGTTACCGCTTCGTCCACGAGACCATGAACGACCCGCTGTTCGTGCGCTACATGCGCGCTTATATGGACCTGGACGTGACGCCGCAACTGTCGTCCGTGCCGGGGATCGACCTGACCGACTACAAGAACACCCTGGTCGAGCGTTTCTCCAACCAGGCGATTGCCGATCAGCTGGAGCGCGTGTGCTCGGACGGCTCGTCGAAGTTTCCCAAATTCACCGTGCCAACGATCAACCGCTTGATCGCCGATGGTCAGGAGACCAAGCGTGCGGCATTGGTGGTGGCGGCGTGGGCCCTCTATCTGAAGGGCGTTGATGAAAACGGAGACACCTACGCGATCCCCGATCCGCGGGCGGCGTTCTGTCAGTCGCTGGTCGCGGATGATGCATTGATAACCCAGCGGTTGCTCGCGGTTGAGGAAATTTTTGGTACGGCGATTCCGCGCTCACCGGAGTTTGTCGCGGCGTTTGAGTGGTGCTGTAACAGTTTGCGGGATGTGGGGGTGACGCAGACGCTTGAGCGGGTATTGGTAGTGTCCCCGCAGTGAGTTGACGGCCGTCTTCGCGAGCAAGCCCGCTCCCACACTGGGTCAGCGTCGTTCCCCAGGTTTGTGTTCACCAACAGCCCAATGTGGGAGCGGGCTTGCTCGCGAACAGCTTCACCCCGATTGACCTGACAACAAGGACCCACCATGCCAAACCCACACCTTTTCCTCGGCATCGACTGCGGCACCCAAGGCACCAAGGCCATCGTCCTCGATGCAGTCAGCGGCCAGGTCCTCGGTCAGGGCGCTGCCGCGCACACGTTGATCAGCGGCGCCAACGGTCGTCGCGAGCAGGACACCGCGCAATGGCTTGAAGCATTCGCGTCCGCCACCCGGCAAGCCCTGATCGCCGCCAACGTCGACGGCCAGCAGATTCTCGGCATCGGCGTGTCCGGCCAGCAACACGGCCTGGTTCTGCTCGACGACCAGGGCCAAGTGCTGCGCCCCGCCAAGCTCTGGTGCGACACCGAAACCACGCCGGAGAACGACCGCCTGCTGGCCCACCTGGGCGGTGAAAAAGGCTCGCTGGAGCGCCTCGGCGTGGTCATCGCCCCGGGCTACACCGTTTCAAAACTGCTGTGGACCAAGGACCAGCATCCCGACGTTTTCTCGCGGATCGCGCGCATCCTGCTGCCCCACGATTACCTCAACCACTGGCTCACCGGCCGTAATTGCAGCGAGTACGGCGACGCCTCGGGCACCGGTTATTTCAATGTGCGCACCCGCCAATGGGATTTGCAACTGCTACGCGACATCGACCCGACCGGACGTTTGCAGGCGGCACTGCCGGAGCTGATCGACGCCCATCAAGCCGTCGGCACGATCCTGCCCGGCATCGCCGAACAGCTCGGCCTCAACCCGCAGGCGCTGGTGTCCAGCGGCGGCGGCGATAACATGATGGGCGCCATCGGCACCGGCAACATCCAGCCGGGGGCGATCACCATGAGCCTCGGCTCCTCCGGCACGGTGTACGCCTATAGCGATCAACCGAACGTCAGCCCGGACGCCTCGGTCGCGACATTCTGCTCCTCCAGCGGTGGCTGGCTGCCGTTGATCTGCACGATGAACCTGACCAACGCCACCGGGGTGATTCGCGAGCTGTTCGATCTCGACATCGCGCCGTTCAACGAGCTGGTCGCGCAAGCACCGATCGGTGCCGAAGGCGTGTGCATGCTGCCGTTTCTCAACGGTGAACGGGTGCCCGCCCTGCCGCACGCCACGGGCAGCCTCTCGGGGTTGACCATGACCAATCTGACCCGGGCCAATCTGTGCCGCGCGGTGGTCGAAGGCACGACCTTCGGTTTGCGTTACGGACTGGACCTGTTGCGCCAGAATGGCTTACAAAGCCGCAGCATCTGCCTGATCGGCGGCGGCTCGAAGAGCCCGGTGTGGCGGCAGATCGTCGCCGATATCATGAACACCCCGGTGATCTGCACCGAACACAGCGAAGCCGCGGCCCTCGGCGCGGCGATTCAAGCGGCGTGGTGCAAGTCCTGGGCGAATGGGCATGAAGACACGCTGGCCGACCTGTGCGAGCGGTGCGTGAAGCTCGACCCGGCCAGCGAAACCCTGCCGATCGCCAACAACGTGGCGGCGTTTCAGCAGGCCTATGATCGCTATCAACAGCAGGTCGCAACCCTTTAAAGAGCGGACAAATTATGTATCTGGTATGTGGCGAAGCGCTGTTCGATTTCTTCAGCGAAGACGACGCCAGCGGCCTGGCTTCAAAAGTGAACTTCAAGGCGATCGCCGGTGGTTCGCCGTTCAACGTCGCGGTCGGCTTGCGCCGTTTGGGCGTGGACGCGGCATTGTTCGCCGGGTTGTCGACTGACTACCTGGGCCGACGCTTGCAGCAGGTGCTGCAGGAGGAAGGCGTGAGCCCGGATTACCTGGTGGATTTCGCCGCACCGACCACACTGGCGATGGTCGCGGTGGGCGCCAACGGTTCACCGCATTACAGCTTCCGGGGCGAAGGCTGCGCGGATCGCCAGCTGAAACCGGAGCATCTGCCGGCGCTGGGCCCTGAGGTGCGCGGCTTGCACATCGGCTCGTTCTCGCTGGTGGTGCAGCCGATTGCCGATACCCTGCTGGCTTTGGTGCAGCGGGAAACTGGCCAGCGGCTGATCAGCCTGGACCCGAACGTGCGCCTCAATCCCGAGCCGAACATCGACCTGTGGCGCTCGCGCGTGGCGACGCTGGTCGAGCTGGCCGACCTGATCAAAGTCAGCGACGAGGACCTGGGCCTGTTGTACCCCGAGCAAGATCCCCGACGCGTGATCGAAGGCTGGTTGCAGCATCGCTGCCAATTGGTGTTTTTGACCCGCGGTGGCGAAGGCGCGACGGTGTTCAGTCGCAGGCACGGTTCGTGGTCGGTCCCCGCCACTGCGGTGAAGATTGCCGACACCGTGGGGGCTGGCGATACGTTCCAGGCGGCATTGATCACCTGGTTGACCGAGCAGCAGCTGGATTCCATCGAAGGAGTGCAGTCGCTCGGGCGTGAGCAGATCGATGGCCTGCTGAAGTTCGCGGTGCAGGCAGCGGCGCTGACCTGCAGCAAGACCGGGCCGGATTTGCCGTATCGGCATCAGTTGGATGTTCGTTGAAGCTACCGGCCTTTTCGCGAGCAAGCCCGCTCCCACAATGGATGCACGTCGAATACAACAGTTGTGTTCACTGAAATCCACTGTGGCAGCGGGCGTGCTCGCGATGGACGCTAAAACTGGCCACTTGCTTTCCCCTGCCCGCGCCCGCTAATCTTGCGAATAGTTCTTATCCGCAGATACTTCCCATGCCGGCCGCCACGCTTCCCTTGCAGCAAACCGTTCATGACCTCTACAGCGAGCACCACGGCTGGCTGTTCGGCTGGCTGCGCAAAAAGCTCGGCTGCCCACAGAATGCGGCGGATGTTTCCCACGATACGTTTGTACGCATTCTGACTTCTCGCGATTCGCTGACCAGTCTGCGCGAGCCGCGCGCATTTCTGACCACCACCGCCCGACGCTTGATTATCGACGGCGCGCGGCGACGGCAGATCGAGGATGCATACCTGCGCGAACTGGCGCTGACGGTTGAAATGCTGGAGGGTTATCAGCAGTCGCCGGAGCAGATCTTGCTGACGCTGGAGGCGCTGGAACAGATTGCATTTGTGCTGGACGGCTTGGCGCATAAGGCGCAGCAGGCGTTTTTGCTGTATTTCCTGGAGGGGCTGGGCCAGGCCGACATCGCATTGCGGCTCGAGGTGTCGGAGCGGATGGTGCGCAAGCATCTGATGAACGCCCTGCTCCATTGCAATCACGCGCTGGACGTCTGACGGCCGATGACGGAACCGCAACGCTCCATCGATGAGCAAGCCGCTCACTGGTTGATCCGCCTCAATGAGGCCGACATCGACAACCACGACCGCCAGCAATTCGAAGCCTGGAAAAATAAGGACCCGCGCCACGCAGCGGCGGCCGAACGGTTGCAGGCGTTTGTCGGACGCTTGCAGGCGCTCCGCCCCCAGCAGGCGCCAGTGCAGGTTGCATTGAGCGCGGCGTTCGTCGAGCGTCGGCGTTCGCGCCGCACGCTGGCTGGCGGCACGGCCTTGGCGCTGTTGCTGGCCCTGCCCTTGGGCGTGTGGATGCACAGTTACCCGCCGGATTACTGGCTGGCGGACCTGCGCACCGCGCCCGGCCAGTGGAACAGTCAGCGCCTGGAAGACAACTCGCAAATCACCCTGAGCGGCAACAGCGCCGTGGATGTGCGCTTCGATGGCACGCGGCGACAGGTCGAGTTGTTGCGCGGTGAAATCCTTGTGCAAGTGGCCCATGACGCGGCGCGGCCGTTCACGGTAATCACCGACGACGGCCAGATGCGCGCGCTCGGCACTCGATTCACCGTGCGCCGCGATGAGCATTCGACAGTGTTGACCATGCTCGAATCGACGGTGGCGGCCAAAGGCAGCGAGTCCAGCGCGGTCACTGAGGTCAAGGCCGGGCAGCAAGTGCGGATTACCACGCAATCGGTGCACAGGCTCGGCGATGTCGAGCCGCGCACCCGGGATCAGGCGTGGCAGCAGCATCAATTGGTAATCCAGGATCGGCCGCTGCCGGAAGTGCTGGATGAAGTCGCCCGTCAGATCAATGGCCGCGTGCAGTTCGATCGAGCTGGCCTGGCGGACTTGCGGGTCAGCGCGGTGTTACCGCTGGACGATCCGGACCGCGCGTTGAAGCTGATTGCCGATGCGTTGCCGGTGCGCGTGCGTCAGTTCACGCCGTGGCTGGTGTGGGTTGATCGCAGGCCTTGAATACCGAATCCCTGGAGATTACGCCAACCCTGTCGGAGCCAGCGTGCTGGCGATGGTCGTTAACGATAACGCGTGCTGCCTGAATGAACGCGGGGCAGATGCGGCGCAGTTCAAAGGACGGCGTCTGAATCCGGACCTGTGGAAGCCGCCAGATTATTTTCGCGAAGACGGTTCCGCTTTTTTTCAGTGACCCGTCAAGGAAGGTAAGCCATTCATCACAGGACCTTCCGCCATGCCGCTGGACACCGCTTTGTCGCCTCTACCGCAACGCCCTCGCGTCACCTTGGCCCCGCTCGCGCTGGCGGTGAACCTGGCCATGACGACACTCTTGGGTCTGGCGTTACCCGGCCAGGCCATGGCGCAAAGTGAGGGCGCGCAACTCAGTTACAACATTCCGGCCGGCCCGCTGGGGCAAACGCTGAACCTGTTCGCCCAGCAATCACGGGTGGCGATCCTGTTCGACGCCAGCCGCGTGGCCGGCTTGAACAGCCCGGGCCTGCAGGGTCAAGTCGGCGTAGCGCAAGGGTTTGCGCAGCTCCTCCAGGGCAGCGGTTACCAAGCGGAAAAAGGCAGCAACGGTTACGTCCTGACACCAGCCCCGATCAATCAAGGCGCACTGGAACTTGGCCCGACCGCCATCAACGGGCTGGAGGACGAGAATGCCATCGCCCACGTCAAAGGCTACGTGGCCAAGCACAACCTGAGTGCGACCAAAACCGATACGCCGATCATCGAAACGCCACAGTCGTTATCGGTGGTGACCAGTGATGAAATCCGCGATCGGCAATCGGAAACCCTGTCGCAAACCCTGGACCTGACCCCTGGTTTCACCAGCCAACCCACCAGTTTCAACCGTACTTCGGACCGCTTCCGCATTCGCGGATTTGATGTCGAGTCGGCAACCGGGGGGTCGTTGCGCGACGGCCTGCGCCTGCAAAACAACTCCTATGACGGGGTTCAGGAGCCTTACGGCCTGGAGCGCGCCGAAGTGATTCGCGGCGCGGCGTCCGTGCTGTATGGCCAGTTGTCCCCCGGCGGCATGATCAACACGATCAGCAAACGCCCAAGCCAGACGCCTTACCATGAAATCAATGTGCAGGCGGGGCAGAACGACCGCAAACAGATTTCCGCCGATTTCACCGGCCCTTTGGGTGACAGCGAGACGCTCAGCTATCGCCTGACCCTGCTCGATCGCGACAGCCAGACATCGGCCGATCACATCGATAACGACAAGCTCTACATTGCGCCGGCGCTGACCTGGCGCCCGGACGACGACACGTCTCTGACCCTGCTGTCGTTCTACCAGAAAACCGAAACCGGGTTCTCCGCACCGCTGCCGTACCCATTCGTCAAAGGCGTCGGCAATAACCGCTTCCAGATCGGTCGTCACGATTTCATCGGGGAACCGGAATACGATGAAATGAATGGCGAAATGTCAGCGCTCGGCTATGAGTTCGAACACCGTTTCGACGAGCACACGCGCATCAGCCACAAACTGCGGTACTACCAGTCCGACGTGACCTGGAGATACCTGCAAGTCAACGTGACTCCGGCAACGCTGGCGCAATCACTGAGTTCCGGCTTGCTGCGGCGCCAGTACAGCGATCGCGAAGAGCGCTCCCGGGGCCTGGCCAGCGACACCAACATCGAAAGCAAATGGACGTTCGGCGATTGGGAACACACGTTCCTGGTGGGCTTCGACGGCTATGACACCAGTTACGATTCGCATAACTTCCGCGGCAACGCGCCGTCGCTGAACCTCACCACCTACAACTATGGTCAGCCGGTCATTGTGAACAGGAGTCCGCTGCTGGATCGCGGTTCACAAATCGACACCCTGCAAAAAGGCATTTATCTGCAGGATCAGATCAAGTTCGACGAGCATTGGGTATTGCTGCTGGGCGGCCGCCACGACTGGGCTGACCAGGACACCGAAACCTTCCGCGACGGCGGTCGCAGCAGTCAGAGCGATGAGGCCACCACCTGGCGTGCCGGCCTGGTGTACAAGGCGGATAACGGTCTGGCCCCTTACATCAGCTACAGCGAGTCATTTTTCCCGGTGCCTGGCACCGACAAATCCGGACAGGCGTTCGTGCCTACCGAGGGTAAGCAATACGAAGTGGGCATCCGTTATCAACCCGAAGGCAGTAACACTCTGTTAAGTGCCGCGGTGTACGAGCTGACTCAGAAAAACGTGCTGACCCAGGACAGCACCGACATCAACTTCAATGTGCAAACCGGCGAAGTGCGCTCCCGTGGGCTGGAATTGGAGGCCAAGACCGACATCACGCGCGATTTGAGCGTCATTGCGTCATACGCGTACATCGATGCACGAATTACCGAAAGCAACATCGCCTCGGAGATTGGCCAGCGCAGCGAGGACACGCCTTACCACCAGGCCGTCTTGTGGGCCGACTATCGGTTGACAGCATTGGGCCTGCCGAAACTACGCGTCGGCGGCGGTGCCCGATACAAGGGAACGACTCAAGCCTCGGGCGTGCCTTCGGACATGCCGGCTTATACGCTGTATGACGCCCGCGCCAGTTACGAGATCGGCGAGAACTGGGAAGTTGCACTTAACGCCAATAACCTCACCAACAAACGTTACACCTACTGTGAGTTCGCCATTTGTCGTTATGGCGACGAGCGGCAGCTGGTGAGTACCGTCAGTTATCACTGGTGACTTAACCTTCGATTAATCCTGCGGTCCAACACTTTACTGGACCGCACGCCCTCAGGTTGCTCTGACGCCCAGTGCGGCAGGCTCGACGCCTATCACGTCGAGTTCACCTCTGTCTGCACTGGAGATTGCTCATGAATATGCGCACTTTGCTGGTTACCGCCGCCCTCGCCTGCACCGCATTTACCGCACTTGCCCAGGCCAACGACACCGCATCCTCGCAAGCGGTGCCCTATCACTATGGCATGCCGCTGCACGTGGCCAAGGTCATTTCCTTGAATGAACCCTCGACCCTCGAATGCAAAGTCGTCACGGCTGATATGAAATACATCGATGCGTCGGGCAAACCGGCAGAGATTACGTATCGCAAACTGTCCGATGCGTGCAGCTATCAAAACTGATTGAACATCAACGAACGCGGGTCTGGCTTGATGGCCAGACCCGTTTTTTTGAAGCGATCGGATTGATTAAAGCGCTTGCCGGTCGGGATGCAGCGTGTGCATGTCGGACCGATGCTGCATGTCAGAGCGCAATTCGGCGATCAGGTCATTGATTTCCCGACAGCCATTTAGCGACTTGGCGTTAATTCCGGTGACCAACAGGTCTACTTGATCGGTCTGGCCGTCGGCAAACACTTTTACGGTCATCGACAGATCGGGCGACAGCGTGCACTGGCAGCGTTTTGGCAGAAAACTGCTTTCAATGATATTGCGAAGTTCCAAGGCAGACAGAAACATGGCGACCCTCTCCAGAGTGTGAGACAGCCAAACAACAATCAAATACTGACTCTATAAAAACCCGGCCAGCTTTAAGAGACAGCTACAGCATAAAACATGCCTCAAATTCCGCCGTGCAGCTCATCGGCAAATCAAGGGTTTAGCAAAACCGTCTAGAAATATGCCCGTGCAATTTGCAAGAAGAGCGGTTTTTTGCCCTGCAAATTGCAACCTGACGAGGCGCGGTTTGCATTGCCGGACATGGCGGTAAACCTGCGGGCTGTCCATCCAGTATCCGCTGACCGTACTCACACGCAAGAAGGCATCATCGGTTCCTTGACCGGGATCACTACCGCCGGGCTGATTGTTGCCGGGCTGTCGATCGTCGTTCAGGGCGGCAGAACTCGAAGGTGTGTCAGCCGGCATGTGGGTTGACTGACACACCGCTTTCGCGAGCAGGCTCGCTCCCACAGGCTCGCCCTCTTATGCCGGGGCAACGCTCAACGCAGCGCGCTCGGCGACATGGCGCAAACTGTCGAAGTTGATGTTCGCACCCGAATCGATCGCCACCAGTGTCTCGCCCCGAACGCCGGTCTGCGCCACGTACTTCTTGATACCGGCCACCGCCAGCGCGCCAGAAGGTTCGGTGATCGAGCGCGTATCGTCGTAGATGTTCTTGATGGCAGCGCAGAGCTCATCGTCGCTGACGGTCAGCACGTCATCGACGCAAAACCGGCAGACCTCGTATCCATACGCGCCGATCTGCGCGACTGCGACGCCATCGGCGAACGTGCCTACGCCGGGCAGGATAACGCGCTCACCGGCCTGTAGAGCTGCGCGCAGGCACGCCGAATGTTCCGACTCGACGCCGATGATGCGGACTTCAGGACGCAGGTATTTGACGTACGCCGCAATGCCCGCGATCAGACCACCACCGCCCACTGGAACGAAGATCGCATCGAGCGGCCCTTGGTGCTGGCGCAGGATCTCCATCGCGACCGTGCCTTGCCCGGCGATCACGTCCGGGTCGTCGAAGGGCGAGACGAACGTGCGGCCGGTCTGCGCGGCCAGGCTCAACGCGTATTCCAGGGCAAACGGAAAACTCTCCCCGTGCAGCACCGCCTCGGCCCCGCGACTGCGGACCCCGAGCACTTTCAGCTCAGGCGTTGTCGCGGGCATGACGATGGTCGCGGCAATCCCCAACTCTCGCGCGGCCAATGCCACGCCCTGGGCATGGTTGCCGGCGGAAGCGGTGATCACGCCGCGTGCCTTCTGCTCATCACTCAGTTGCACCAGTTTGTTGTAGGCACCGCGGATCTTGAAGGAAAAGGTCGGCTGCAAATCCTCGCGTTTGAGCAGCACCTGATTGCCCAGGGCGTCGGACAGCGCCGGCGCCGCCTGCAACGGCGTGCGTATCGCCAGCTCGTAAACGGGCGCGGCGAGGATCTTTTTGACGTAGTGCTCAAGCAAGGATTGCTGGGCGGCTGTGCTGTGCATGGTGTCTCCTGACATCGTTCAGAACCCAGGAGACAGAAAGTAAAAACCCGCCTCGAGGGCGGGTTGGGTGCTGCAATCGTGAGCTAGCCCGCCAAATAAGGAATGGCGGTAATAATGCTTGGCTGGCAGCGCAATACGGTGGAAGTCATGGCTGGAAATTAGCCGGGCGTCGCGACCAAGTCAATGGCCAGATTTCTGCGGGTTCTGTAGGCTGGCGATTCCACTCGCTGACCCAAGGAAGGAAAACATGAAGTCTGTCGCCCTGCCCCTGATCGCATTGATCGCCTTCGCCGGCTACACCGCGTCGGTGATGCTCCAGGCTGAACAGTCGTTGATCGAATTTGGCATCAGCCTGATGTCACGGCCAGACACCGCGCAGGTGGTGATTGACCTGTACCTGTTGGCGACACTGGCCGGGGTGTGGATGTACCGCGATGCGCGCAAGCGTGCGCAGACGGCGTTGTCCGTCATTCCTTATCTTTTGCTTACCGCGATTTTTGTGTCGATTGGGCCGTTGTTGTATCTGGTTGTTCGGGGTTTGCAGGATCGGAAGAGATCGGGTGACACGGAACAAATGGTCTGATCCGGGTTTTGCAGTGGCAAAACAATAGCTTTCGCGAGCAAGCCCGCTCCCACAGTGACCTGCGTCGTACGCACCGAAACCCTGTAGGAGCCAGCTTGCTGGCGATGGCGGCCTGACACCCAACCCATCATTTGGCCAACCTCCTGAGCCCCAACACCATCACCCCCGCCCCCAACATCATCGCTGTAAGAAACAATGGGTACGACACCCACCACGGCGTCCCGGCCGTCATCATGCTGAACTCGGACATACCGCCAATGCTCGCAATCAGGTTCAACGGCAGGAACACCACGTTGATCAGCGTCAGTTTGCGCAGCAGGTTGTTCATGCTGTTGTTCATCAGGTTGCCTCGGGCGTCGATCAGCCCGGAGAACACCGTCGAGTAGATTTCCGCCTGTTTGTAGCACTGATTATTTTCAATGATCAGGTCGTCGATCAGGCCGATGGCTTCGGCGCTGAAGTGCTGCTTTTCCGCGTGGTTGCGCAGTCGCGTCAGGACCGCGCCGTTGCTGTGGATGGCGTTGGCGTAATAGATCAGGCTTTCGCTGAGGTTGAACATCTGGATCAGGTGCTGGTTCTGCATCGACGCGTTGAATTTCTGCTGTAACTCCCGGGCGACCAGCTTGATCACCTTGAGGTGGCCCAGGTAGTGATGGATGTTGTTGAACAGCACATCGAGCAACACATCCAGCGGTGTATTCAAGCGCTGCCGGGTGCCGAGCCCATGCAGCGGCGTATCGTCGGTGGCGATCACCAGCAAGCGCTCCGCACAAAACAGCAAACCGCAGGACGACACCTCGAACGCCAGGCTGCCGCCGCCGGAATAGTTTTCCGGGCGTTTCCAGATCAGGAACAGATTGTCCGGGTGAAACTCGATGCGCGACACCTCGTCCGGGTCCAGCGCCGAGGCGAGCGCATGTTCATCGAGTTTGAAATGACTGTGCAGCAGGTCCCGCTCGGCCGCATCGGGGTTGCTGAACAGCATCACCTCGGCGTCGAGTCGCTCGACCGCCTGCAAGGCACCGTGGGTCAGTTGAAAACTCTTTATCATCGGCGCTTCACCAGGCCTGGCCGCGGCGTTTCAGTTCCAGACGGCGGACGAACTCTTCCAGCACCAGCGAGTACAGATCGTCCTGCAAATAAGCGTCTTCAATGCCGGCGTCCATGTTCGGGTTGTCGTTGACCTCGATCACCACCACTTTGTCGCCGGACTGTTTGAGGTCAACGCCATAAAGGCCGTCGCCGATCAGGTTGGCGGTTTTCACTGCCAGCTCCACGACGGCGCGCGGGGCTTCATGGACCGCCAGGGTGCGGCATTCGCCGTTGATGTCCTGGCCCTTGGCCTTGTGGTTGTAAATCTGCCAATGCCCCTTCGACATGAAGTACTGGCAGGCAAAGATCGGCTTGCGGTTGAGCACGCCGATGCGCCAGTCGTACTCGGTGTAGAAGAATTCCTGGGCCAGCAACAGCACCGAGTGTTCGAACAGCTCAGCGGTGGCTTCAAGCAAGGCTTGCTGGCTTTCGACCTTGATCACACCGCGGGAGAAGCAGCCATCGGGGATCTTCAACACCAGCGGAAACCCCAGGCGCTCGCCCACCCGTTCGAAATCTTCCGGTCGCTCCTTGTAGAGGATTTCGGTGGCGGGCATGCCCAGTTGATGGCTTTTGAGCAGGTCGGTCAGGTACACCTTGTTGGTGCAGCGCAGGATTGACGTCGGGTCGTCCATCACCACCAAGCCTTCGCTTTCGGCTTTCTTGGCGAAACGGTAGGTGTGGTTATCGACACTGGTCGTCTCGCGGATCAACAGGCCGTCGTATTCGGCGATGCGCGCGTAGTCCTTGCGCTCGATCAGCTCGACATCGATGCCTAATGTCTTGCCAACGCGTACGAAATTGTCCAGCGCCTTGGGGTTGGACGGCGGCAGCGCTTCGTGGGGATCGTGCAGGATCGCCAGGTCATAACGGGCCAGGCGTCGCGAGCGCGGCATGCGCCAGATCTTGCGGCTGAAACTGTCGAGTGAGTGCGCAAACTGATCCTCCTGATCTTCACGCAACTTGTGCAGGGCACCTGACTTTATTCCTTCAATGTGCCAACCGTTAGTTCGACGAAACTCAACTAACACTATCGGACACGGAAATACTTCAAATAACTGGCGCGCCAGATCCTGCAAAGGCTCGATATGTGTCTGGCCAAAGTACAGGGTCAGGGTAAAGCCTTCGGTATCACTGTAAAGATGATGATTGAGGGCTTTCTCCAGGGTTTTATCCAGGTCGTCCAGCGCCAGGCCGTAAAGGGCTTTTCGGGTCAGTTCGCTGATGGTACGCACCGAAGGAATGACCTTGTGCCCCCGCGCCTCGGCCAGCAGCGAGCAGTAATAACCGTGCCCCAGGTACTTGTAGCTGCGGCACAGGTTGATCACCTGGACCCGCTTGCCCTGCTCGCAGTCGCGGGTTTGTTCGAGGTACTCCTGAGCGGTGACGATGTCTTCACTGGGAAAATAGGAAGCCCAGTCCTCCTTGCGTTCGACGATGATTATCAATTGGCTGGAAGTTCTAACCCCTGTATTTAAATAAGTTGCCGCCGGCAAAGTTTGCTCGGATACTTCGCGCCAATGACCCTGTACCGCTGACATAGTGATTGATCCGTTGGAGAACAAGACCTTTCCTATTAAGCACGAACTTTTTCGAAAGTCCCGTTTCGTTACGCAACTTTTACGGCGGTCATATGAATCCTGTCTTTCGCTTGGCTGTAGTTGAAGACTTATCCGCGTTGCTGGCACTCGAACAGCAATGTTTCACCACGGACCGGCTTACCAGCCGCAGCTTCCAATGGATGATTACCCGGGCCCACGGGCAGTTGCTGGTGGCTGAACGCGACGGGCAATTGCTGGGTTATGCGGTGGTGCTGTTTCACCGCGGCACCTCGCTGGCGCGGCTTTACTCGATTGCCATTGCCGAGCAGGCTCGCGGCAGCGGACTGGGCAAGCAATTGCTCGAACGCATCGAGGCCTGTGCCGTTGAGCATGACTGCGCGTACCTGCGCCTGGAAGTACGCATCGACAACCCCGCCGCCATTGCCCTGTACGAGCGTAATGGCTATCGGCGTTTCGCCCTGAAACACGACTATTACGAAGATCACGCCGATGCGCTGCGCCTGGAAAAACGCATTCTGCAGCATCGCGATGCCCGCAGCATCAAGGTGCCCTGGTACGCGCAGACCACCGATTTCACCTGCGGGCCGGCGTGCCTGTTGATGGCCATGGGCGCCTTGCAGGCTGACAGGGTGCTGGAGCGCCGCGAAGAACTGCAGATCTGGCGCGAAGCGACCACCGTGTTCATGACCTCAGGCCACGGTGGTTGCAGCCCGCAAGGCCTGGCGCTGGCCGCCTGGCGACGCGGATTCCGCGTGCGCCTGCAAGTGAGCATGGCCGGGCCGTTGTTTCTCGATGGCGTACGCGATCAGCATAAAAAAGACGTCATGCGTTTGGTCCACGACGAGTTCGTCGCGCAGTTGCACAGTACCGATGTCGAACAGGTGCTCGGCGGACCGTTGGATCTGCCACGGCTACTGGCCGATGGCGGACAGCCACTGGTGCTGATCAGTAGCTACCGGCTGACCCGCTCCAAGTCCCCGCACTGGGTGACCGTCACCGACTGCGATGAAGAGTTTGTCTACCTGCATGACCCGGACGTCGATCACAGCCAGCATCGTCAGCCCATGGACTGCCAGCACTTGCCGGTCAGCCATGGGGAATTCGACAAGATGTGCAGTTTCGGGCGCGGCAAATTGCGGGCGGCGGTCATTCTCTATGCGGGCATCAAGCAACCGTGAGCCTGTGGCACCTAAAAAGGCGAGGTTATTTCAGGCCCACTTTGTACAGGACGCCATCGCCCTCGTCGGTGAGCACATACAAATATCCGTCCGGCCCCTGCCGCACATCACGAATGCGTTGTTTGAGCTCGCCCATCAGGCGTTCTTCATGAACCACCTGATCGCCGTCGAACTGCAAGCGGATCAACTCCTGGCTGGCCAGCGCGCCGATGAACACGTTGTGCTGCCACGGCTTGAAGCGGTCCGCGTCGTAGAACGCCATGCCGCTCAAACCCGGGGATTTTTCCCAGACATGGTGTGGCGGGACGGTGCCTTCGGCGGTCTTGCCCTTGGCTTCCGGAATCGGCTGGCCTGAATAATTGATGCCGTTGGTCGCCAGTGGCCAGCCATAATTCCTGCCGCGCTCAATGATATTGACCTCGTCACCACCCAGAGGACCGTGTTCGTTTTCCCAAAGCACGCCGGTCCAGGGGTTGAGCGCCGCCCCTTGCGGGTTGCGCTGGCCGTAGGACCAGATCTCCGGGCGCACACCGGACTGACCGACAAAGGGGTTGTCGTCAGGCACTTTGCCGTCCGGGTAGATCCGCACCACCTTGCCCTGCAGCTTGTCCAGATCCTGGGCGGTGGACCGGTCGTTATTCTCGCCGAGGGTGATGAACAGGTAGCCGTCGCGATCGAACACCAGCCGCGAGCCGAAGTGATTGCCGACCGAAAGCTTGGGCTCCTGACGGAAAATCACTTTGAAATTCCTCAGGCCGGTCAGGTCCTCCGACAGCTGGCCGCGACCGACGGCCGTGCCGGCCTTGTCGCCCTCGCCACCCCCTTCGGCATAGGACAGGTACACCGTGCGGTCCTGCTTGAAGTCCGGCGACAACACCACATCCAGCAAACCGCCCTGGCCCTTGGCCCAGACTTTCGGCACGCCGCTCAGCGGTGCCGAGAGCTTGCCATCGGCACTGGCCACGCGCAGGTTGCCGGGCCGCTCGGTCACCAGCATGCCTTGCCGATCGGGCAGGAACGCCAACGCCCACGGATGGTCCAGCCCTTTGACGATGGGGGTGACTTCAAGGGTGCCTTGTTCGCTATTCAATTCTTGAGTGGGCGCGGCGAAAGCGGGCGCAGCAGCGATCAGCGCGCTGGCACAGACAGTGGCCAGGAAGGTTTTACGCAACATGCACGATTCCTTTTGTGGTTTGGAGGCTGGCAGCTTCAACGGGTGTTCGAATCCCTAGGCGGTGGATTGGGAGTGAATGTCGGCGGCCTGGCGGGCGCTGTCCGCTCCTGGGGGGAGCGATTGCCAATGCCGCCATTGTCCAGTGTGGGCGACCGCGGCACGGGCACCGTATTGGGTCCGCGAATCGCCGGGGCGCTGGGTTGCGTGCCTTGCATGCTGTTGGGGTTGGCCCGGCGAATCGGACTGTTGTAGGGATTGCTGGCGGCGCTCGTCGGGCTTTGGGCCAACAGCAAGGGCGAAGCAACGTCAGCCAGGGCCACACTCCCTAGCGCGCCACTCAATGCCAGCGCGAAGATGGCAGGCAAAAATCGGTTCATGGGCAGCTTCTCCAGTCATACAGCCTTCGATAGCACGCTACGCCCAGGGTTCGGATTTGTTAACCAAAACCTCCCCGGCAAGATGTAACACGAAGTTGAGCCCCTGGCGGGGCTGGCCCGAACGCCGCTGAAACTTTTTCTTCGGGGCATGGGTCACCTGAACATCAATCGCGAGTAAACGACCATGGCACGGGCAATCTGGAAAGGCGCAATCAGTTTCGGGCTGGTGCATATCCCTGTGGCGCTGGTCTCGGCGACGTCTTCCCAAGGGGTGGATTTCGACTGGCTCGACAGCCGCAGCATGGAACCCGTGGGCTACAAACGGGTGAACAAGGTGACCGGCAAGGAAGTGACCAAGGAGCACATCGTCAAAGGGGTGCAATACGAGAAGGGTCGCTACGTGGTGCTCAGCGAGGAGGAAATCAAATCGGCGCACCCGCTGTCGACGCAGACCATCGACATCTTTTCCTTTGTCGACAGCGAGCAGATTCCACTGCAGAACATCGACACGCCCTACTACCTCGCCCCGGATAAACGCGGCGGCAAGGTCTATGCGTTGCTGCGTGAAACCCTCAGCAAAACCAACAAGGTCGCCCTCGCCCACGTGGTGCTGCACACCCGTCAGCATCTGGCGGCGCTGATGCCGTTGGAGTCGGCGATGGTTTTGGTGATGCTGCGCTGGCCGGCAGAAGTGCGCAGCCTCGACACCCTGGAGCTGGGCACCGAAGTGACCAAGCCGGAGTTGGCCAAGGGCGAACTGGACATGGCCAAGCGCCTGGTGCAGGACATGAGCGGCGACTGGAGCCCTGACGATTACCGCGACAGCTTCGAAGACAAGATCATGGCGCTGGTCGAGAAGAAGGCCAATGAAGGCAAGATCGAGGACGTGGAAACCGCGACCGGGGAAGAGGAACGCAAGACTGCGGATGTTATCGATTTGACCGAATTGCTGAAGCGCAGCCTCGGTGGCAAGGCTGGGGCCAAGCCGGCGGCCAAGTCGAAAGCGACGGCTAAACCGGCGGCGAAGAAGGCGAGCAAGCGGTCGAGTGGTTGATTTGTCGGCTGGGCGGTGAAAGTGATGGCCTCTTCGCGAGCAAGCCCGCTCCCACATTGGCTCGGTGGTGTGCACAAAATCCTGGACACACCGAGAGCCCCATGTGGGAGCGGGCTTGCTCGCGAAGGGGCAACCAGCAACAAGGCAAAAATCAGATCAACACAAAAAACGCCAGCAACCCACCAAAAATCGCCCATTTTTCCAGGTAATAGAGCTTGCGGTTGCGCTTCTTCAGCGCCTTGCCGCGTAAACGAATCTTGTAGATTTTGGCGAACAGCCGGTTGATCGCTCCGGTCTTGTCCCCCACATCATTCGGCGCACCCGCGGCCGCCATCACGTTACGGCTGAACCAGCCGTTGAACGCCGCCGCCCAGCGATACTTCATCGGCCGCTCGACATCGCAGAACAGGATGATGCGGTTCTGATCGGTGGTGTTTTCCGCGTAATGAATGAAGGTTTCATCGAACATCACCGCTTCGCCATCGCGCCAGTGGTAATTCTCGCCGTCGACGTTGATATAGCATCCGGCATCGTTGGGCGTTTCCAGGCCCAGGTGATAACGATAGGAACCCGCGTACGGGTCGCGATGACGCACCAGTTTGGAGCCTGGCGGCAACTCGGCGAACATCGCGGCCTTGATCGAGCCGATGCTTTGTACAAGCTCCGTGGTGCGCGGACAGAGCTTCATCGCCGACGGATGGCTGGCGCCGTACCACTTGAGATAGAAACGCTTCCAGCCAGTCTTGAAGAACGAGTTGAAACCGACATCGTCGTACTGGTTCGAACGCTTGATCTCACCGGCCCGCAGCAGGTTCTGGCCTTCGGCACGGATTTCCTCCCAATGGGCCTGCAACGGACTCAGGTCAGGAAAATCGGCCGGATCGAGGTACGGCTTGTTGGGCATCTTCGAGCACAGGTAAAGGAAGCAATTGATGGGTGCCAGAAACGAAGAGTGATCGCTCAACTGGCGGCCCAGTTTGTGGCGCACGCGCCCGCGCAGGTGGACGTATGCAATCGAGACAATATAAATAGCGGCAATGATGAGTTTCACGGAAATCGTCACACGTCAGAAGTGAACAAACTGCGTCCGTGCCTGTCGGCGTCAGTTCGAAAGATGGCATTTTAGCCACGATTTGTAACCAATAGTTAACCTGCAAATGTGAAAATCTGTCCGCCGAGGCAGCCAAAACGCCCGCGGGGCCTCAACGCCCTATCGTTTAAAGAGCCAGACCAGTACAATCGCCGCCAAACATTACGCGCCCCCCTTGGTTGACGACGGAATTAACCCCGCCTCAGCGCACTTCGACTCGGGCCAAGCGCTCCACATGCTGCTGTCCACTTATTGCCAGATGGACCTTCCGCTTCTGACCGGGATGCATTTCCCGTGGTTCGAAAACCGGAAACAGGTACTGAATCGGTACTGCCGCAACCCTAGCTACTCTGAATGCTTCGCAGGAAAAACCTTTGATCTCTACAGCTAACATCACGATGCAGTTCGGCGCCAAGCCGCTATTCGAAAACGTTTCGGTCAAATTCGGCGCGGGCAACCGCTATGGCCTGATCGGCGCCAACGGCTGCGGCAAGTCGACTTTCATGAAAATCCTCGGTGGCGACCTCGAGCCGTCCGGCGGTCAGGTCATGCTCGAACCGAACGTGCGCCTGGGTAAATTGCGCCAGGACCAGTTCGCCTACGAAGAATTTACCGTGATCGACACCGTGATCATGGGTCACGAAGAGCTGTGGAAGGTCAAGGCCGAGCGCGACCGCATCTACTCGCTGCCGGAAATGACCGAAGAAGACGGCATGGCCGTGGCTGAACTGGAAACCGAGTTCGCCGAAATGGACGGCTACACCGCCGAATCCCGCGCCGGCGAGCTGTTGCTGGGCCTGGGTATCGGCATCGAGCAACACTTCGGCCCGATGAGCGAGGTGTCCCCAGGCTGGAAACTGCGCGTATTGCTGGCCCAGGCGCTGTTCTCCGATCCGGAAGTGCTGTTGCTCGACGAACCGACCAACCACCTGGACATCAACACCATTCGCTGGCTGGAAAACGTGCTGACCCAGCGCTCCAGCCTGATGATCATCATCTCTCACGACCGTCACTTCCTGAACAGCGTGTGCACCCACATGGCTGACCTGGATTACGGCGAGCTGCGCCTGTTCCCGGGCAACTACGATGAGTACATGACCGTGGCGACCCAGTCCCGCGAGCAACTGCTGTCGGACAACGCCAAGAAGAAAGCGCAGATTTCCGAACTGCAATCGTTCGTCAGCCGCTTCTCGGCCAACGCCTCGAAAGCCAAGCAGGCCACATCCCGCGCCAAGGCGATCGACAAGATCCAGCTGGCCGAGGTCAAGCCTTCGAGCCGTGTGAGCCCGTTCATCCGTTTCGAACAAACCAAGAAGCTGCACCGTCAGGCGGTCATCGTCGAGAACATGGCCAAGGGCTTCGACGGCAAGCCACTGTTCAAGGACTTCAGCTTCCAGGTTGAAGCCGGCGAGCGTGTGGCGATCATCGGCCCGAACGGTATCGGCAAAACCACCCTGCTGCGCACCCTGGTCAACGAACTGACCCCGGATGCCGGCACCGTGAAGTGGACCGACGCCGCGGAACTGGGCTACTACGCCCAGGACCACGCCCACGACTTCGAAGACGATTGCAACCTGTTCGACTGGATGGGCCAGTGGACCCAGGGCGGCGAGCAGCTGGTTCGCGGCACCCTCGGCCGCATGCTGTTCTCCAACGACGAGATCCTGAAGTCGGTCAAGGTCATCTCCGGCGGTGAGCAAGGTCGCATGCTGTTCGGCAAGCTGATCCTGCAGAAACCGAACGTGCTGATCATGGATGAACCGACCAACCACTTGGACATGGAGTCGATCGAGGCGCTGAACCTGGCGCTGGAGAACTATCCGGGCACGCTGATCTTCGTCAGCCACGACCGTGAGTTCGTATCGTCGCTGGCCACGCGCATTATCGAATTGAGTGCCAGCGGCGTGATCGACTTCAGCGGCACGTATGATGATTACCTGCGTAGCCAGGGTGTGGTGTTCTAAGCAAAGCACCTGCCTGAATGCCCGCGGTGTCTGTACCGCCATCGCGAGCAGGCTCGCTCCTACAGAAAACGCACCTGTAGGTTGCTCGGGATGGACGACAACGATGACGCGGGCTGTCTGAATGCCCGCGGTGTCTGGGCGATCATCGCGAGTAGGCTCGCTCCTACAGGATGCGTCTGGTTTTTTGATCGTTAGCCAGCTTTCATTTATTCCACACCCACGCCATGATGCAGCTCTCCCACCGCCGCCCGCGAACGAGCCCTCATGTCTGCGCAGCAACTGCCACCGCAAAGCTCCATGGCGATCACACTGCAGATCGTCTCCATTGTTTTCTATACCTTTATTGCCTTCCTCTGCATCGGCCTGCCGATTGCGGTGTTGCCGGGTTATGTCCATGAGCAACTGGGTTTCAGTGCGGTGGTCGCCGGGCTGACCATCGGCTCGCAATACCTCGCCACCCTGCTCAGCCGCCCCATGGCCGGGCGCATGTCGGACAGCGTCGGCACCAAACGCTCGATCGTCTACGGTTTGTCGGGGATTGTCTTGAGCGGCGTGCTGACATTGCTGTCGACGCTGCTGCAAAGTTTTCCGATGGCGAGCCTGTTGATCCTGATCGCTGGTCGTTTGCTGCTGGGGATCGCCCAGGGTCTGATCGGCGTCGGCACCATCAGCTGGTGCATGGGCCAGGTCGGCGCTGAACACACTGCGCGCTCGATCTCGTGGAACGGCATTGCGTCCTACGGCGCCATCGCCATTGGTGCGCCGCTGGGTGTGGTGATGGTGGCCGAGTATGGCTTCGTCAGCCTCGGCATCGCGTTGGCGGTGCTGGCCGGGCTGGCACTGGTGCTGATCCGCAACAAACCCTCGGTGCCGGTTGTTCGCGGTGAACGAATGCCGTTCTGGGCGGTGTTCGGACGCATCGCGCCGTTTGGCGCGAGCCTGAGCCTGGCGTCCATCGGCTACGGCACACTGACCACCTTTATCACCCTCTATTACGTCAACCGTGGCTGGACGGGTGCCGCGTACTGCCTGACGGTGTTCGGGATCTGCTTCATTCTGGCGCGCTTGCTGTTTATCTCGAGCATCAGCCGGTTCGGTGGTTTCACATCCGCGATTGCCTGCATGAGCATTGAAACGGCCGGCCTGGTGCTGCTGTGGCTCGCGCCTTCGACCGGTTATGCGCTGATTGGCGCAGGATTGGCGGGGTTTGGTTTGTCACTGGTGTACCCGGCGCTGGGGGTTGAGGCGATCAAGCAAGTGCCGAACTCCAGTCGCGGCGCCGGCCTGAGCGCGTATGCGGTGTTTTTTGATCTGGCGCTGGCAATCGCCGGGCCGTTGATGGGGGCGGTGGCGTTGAATCTGGGGTATCCGTGGATTTTCTTCAGCGCGGCGATGTTGTCGGTGACGGGCCTGGCCTTGACCCTCCTACTGAAACGCCGCGCCACGGCCTGAAGGACATAACCCTTGCAGGAGCCGGCTTGCTGGCGATGGCGTCTTCGAAATCGCTATCGCCAGCAAGCTGGCTCCTACAGGGATTGCGTGACGTTACTGGTCGGCGGTTTGCATGCCCGCGCGGGTGGGTTTGCCCAGCGCATGGGAGAAGAACCGCCCGGCTTCGGAAATCATGTTGCGATGAATGTCTTCGCGGTCGACACCGTCTGCATCGGTGCACAGCGCTGGCATCGTCGCGATCTGCTCTTCGTTGCACGGCGCCATGAACACGAAGTGCCCTGCCCCGGCCAGCAATTTGAAATCCGGCGCGATCGGCAGTTTGCGCGCCAGCGCCGCGGCATTCTTGTCGAATGCCACCAGTTTGTCGCCGTCCCCGCTGTACAACAGCACGGGCACATGCACATCCGCCAGGGTGTGACGACCGAACTTCAGGCTCAGCGGCGCCATCAGCAGCAGCGCGTGAACCCGCGGATCCGCCACCGGCTGCAGGTCATCACGGTCAACGATCAACTCGCCCTTGGTGTTGCAGGCATCGCGGTCATCCGGGCGCTCCTGGCAGTAGCGGCGCAGACGATCCAGGTCAGGCGTCGCGCCGGACAAAATCAACGCCGTCTCGCCGCCCGCCGAATAACCAATCACCCCCACCTGATCAGCATTCACAAACGGCGCGAGCATGCGGTCGCCCAGCGTCGCGGTAATGGCTTCGGAAATCTGGATCGGCCGCCCATAGAGGTTGCTCAAGGTGCCGAGGCGGCTGTGGTCCTTGGAGTTGTCACCGGGATGAAACACCGCCACCACCACAAATCCCTTGCGCGCCAGCGATGTGGCGAGGTCATGCAGGGCCAGCGGGGTTCCGGTGTTGCCGTGGGACAGCATCAGCATCGGGAAACGGCCAATGGCGACGCGCGTGTCCTCGCCCGCTTCGACCGTGTAGCCCTCGAGTTTGCTGGTGTGTTCCCGGTCACTGGAGGGGTAGAACGCGATGGCGCGCATCGGCTGCAGATCCAGCGGATCGAGAAAAGTCAGCTCATGGAAGCCGACGCTCCAGCGAGGGTGCGGCGCAGGCGCGGCGTGCACTGAATTCAGGCTGCTGAGCAGGCAAATCAGTAACATTGCACAAAGACGCACCATGGGATGCCCCACCTTTGTTACTTGACCGGAAAGCCCGTTCTCCCTGGAACATCGAGGAAGCGGCCTTGTACCAGCAATTGCGGCCACCAAGGTCGTTGCAGAACGGGGACGATAACCCTCGACTGCATAACCTGGGCCAGAATGCGAAATAGTCAGAAACAAAAAACTCCGTATCTGACACTTGCGTGATCAGAATACAGAGTTTTTTGGGGTGTTGCCCGAGCTGATTTACATCTTTACGCAAGCCTTACGCAGCGGCGAACAGCTGCTCGCTGATTTGCGTGTGAGCGTCGCTCATGGCTTTGGTACGCACTTCGTCACCGTAGGCCAGGCCGTGGGCGCGGACGAATTCGATATCGGTGATGCCGAGGAAACCGAACAGCACCTTCAGGTACTCTTCATGGGCAACGCCAGTCGCCTGACCGGCATGCAGACCGCCAGAAGTCGAGACGATCACGACTTTCTTGTTGCCGCACAGGCCTTCCGGGCCGGCTTCGGTGTAACGGAAAGTCTGGCCGGCAACAGCGATGCGGTCGATCCAGGCCTTGAGTTGGGTCGGGACGGTAAAGTTGTACATCGGCGCGGCAATGACGACGGCATCGGCGGCAATGAATTCGGCCAGGGTCGAGGCGCTCAGCTCGGCTTCGTGCTGTTGTGCGGCGTTGCGCAATTCAGCGGTGGTGCCGGCGGCGACCAGGGTCGTGGCGGAGAAATGGCTGATGGCATCGTTGGCCAGGTCGCGGTAAGTCACCACCGCGGCCGGCTCGGCGGCTTGCCAGGCTTTGACGACTTCGCCGCTGAGCTGACGGGAAGCCGAGTTGTCACCAAGAATGCTCGAATCGATGTGCAGCAGTTTCATGTGGGATCTCCAGGTGAGGATCGCCACGGGGCGATCTGATGGAGACAATCCTACAGACGAATCCAATAGCTGATTAGGCGGCAACAATGCGATAGTTCGTCCCACGAATAGAACAGTCGAGTCATCATCATGCAAGACCTCAATGACCTCTATTACTTTGCCAAGGTGGTCGAAGCCGGTGGTTTCGCGGCAGCCGGGCGTTTGCTCGGGATTCCCAAGTCGCGGCTGTCGCGGCGCATCGCCGAACTGGAAGAGCGCCTGGGCGCACGCCTGCTGCAACGTACTACGCGACAACTGAAGCTGACTGCCGTGGGTGAACGCTACCTGCGGCATTGTCAGGCAATGCTGCTGGAAGCCGAGATGGCCGATGAAGCCGTGGCCAGCATGTCCAGCGAGCCTCGCGGGCGTTTGCGAGTGTCCTGCCCCGTCGGGCTGGCCCATGAAATGCTGCCGACGGTCATCAGCCGGTTTCTTGAAAAATACCCGCAGGTGCAACTGGAAGTGATGCTGCTCAATCGGCGCGTCGATCTGGTGACCGAAGGCGTCGATGTCGCCCTGCGGGTCCGTGAGCTGGGGGATGAAGACCCGTTGCTGGTCACCCGCCGCCTGCGTCAGGCACAGATGCTGATGGTGGCCAGCCCGGGCTTTCTCCATGGCCGGGAGATCAATCATCCCGGGGACCTCAAGGACTTGCCAGTGCTCGGTGCTCTTGAGGCTGACCGCATGGTGCACATCCGCATGCTCGATCAACACGGTAAAAGCCATGAACTGGCCCTTGAGGCGCGACTGGGGATCGACGACTTTATCGTGCGCAGGGCCTGCACGCTCGCGGGCCAGGGCTTTACCATGCTGCCGATGATGTATTGCGAGCAGGAACTGGAAAGTGGTGCTCTGGTGCAGTTGCTCCCCGAATGGTCGTTGCCGGGTGGCTGGCTGCAAGCGGTCTACCCTCATCGGCGCGGCGTGATGCCGGCCGTGCGCGCCTGGCTCGACCATTTGATCGAATCATTCAATGCCTGCGGGGACCGACTGATATGAACGCTGGACGAATGAACGAAGTAGACGTCGCACAATTCTGTCTCGCCCTGCCGGGCGCCAGGGAAGACTTCAAGTGGGGAGGCGTGCGGGTGTTTTCTATTGCCGGGAACAAGATGTTCGCCCTGCAGAACCTGCGGGGCGACTCCCTGGCTTTCAAGGTCGACAAGGACCTGTTCCTGGGCCACTGCGACCGTCCGGGCATTCACCCGGCGCCTTATCTGGCTCGAGCGCAGTGGATCATCATGGAAACGCCCTACCCGCTGGGTACCCAGGAGCTGCAAGCCTTGCTGCAGCGCTCCCACCAACTGGTGGTGAGCAAATTACCCAAGCGCACCCAGGTCGGGTTGTTGCTTTAATACCGACGCAGGTCCAGGCACCCCGCTTTGTGCAATTGGGCCAACGGAATCTGCCAGCAACAATCGCTAATAACCTGATAAGTAATTTTAAATGCCGCCCGATAGCACGAAGCGCATTCAGGAGGCAACGCTTCTTTCAACGGGCGACTGATAGACAATTCTGGCCAAGTACTCAATAGTTGCGAAGATCGATGCGCCCCTCTTTGTGCATCAGGGCCAAGGCATTAAGGATCAAGACGGTGTAATTGTCAGCGTTATGATTATTTTCAGCTGGCAAGCTGGTCATTGAATAGACGTCAAAATCACTCACTTGCGTCGTGCCTTCAAACACATAGGCGGTGTCACTGGTGTAACGCAACAAGTGCGTGACTTCATGCAGCATCAGATAC
Organism: Pseudomonas sp. 14P_8.1_Bac3; assembly: GCF_025466085.1. Lineage (GTDB taxonomy): Bacteria > Pseudomonadota > Gammaproteobacteria > Pseudomonadales > Pseudomonadaceae > Aquipseudomonas. Next base: position 28,556 of record NZ_JANLOD010000075.1, on the reverse strand, counting down.
ATGAGGAACTCATTTGAAAATCCCGAGACCTTGGGAGTGTATGTTTGATTGACCCTCAGGCCCGCCGAATGAACTAATAGACATGACTCTATACCCAAGAAGGCCGGAAACGCGAGCGCAAACGGAACTTCGAGCCCCTTGATAATCCGGTTGAGCACCGGGTAGTAAAGCTTTTTGTAAGTCCTGGCATCCGTTCGAATGACTTCGCAGACAAGTTCCGGCTTCTTGATCGACGTATAAATGAGTTCAAGCTGCTCCCGCATATGCTGCCTGTCTGAAAATAACGTATCGATGGCCCTGGTTAGTTCCTCATTGCCAGCAGGCGTCACACCATCGCCGGGTTCAAGTGCCTGCAGAATAGACTCAATACCGGCGGGAACGGCAACATTGAAAAATTCATTGGTTTTCGCGATCAAGTCGCTATCGAGAATCAGCCCCGGAGTAATTGCGCACTTCACCTTGTTGAACCGATCAATGTATGACTGCATACGACTTTCTAGCGACACCAAAGAGTCAAGTATATGTTGGTCGGACAAGTCGCTCAGATCTTCGTGCCTGACAACTTCTGAGCGGCTCCTTACATAAGCTACTTTCTCCGCAGGTGTACAAGCAATAAATGCCGCCAACTTGCTCATCGCCATCTCATTCGTAATTGCTTCAAATCGCATTACTAATCTCTAGATAATTAAAGTTATTGGAAGCTAGCACGGCAAAAATTCAAAGACGAACGCATAACTGTAAGTTTATTTTCCGGAAGCACCGTTAACAGCCCTAGTGTTGTTCGATTTAATGTAATGACAAGTAGGCCGATCAGCCGCTTAAAGACAAGCCAAGCCAATGTGGCTGCACGAACAATTGATCGATCCAGAACACTTGGTGCAATATTACGATAATCCAGAACAACACTTGGAACGACACTTTGCGCGTCTTGTGCCGGAACACTTGCTGGGCGAGCAAGGCCCCTGGCCAGCCGCCGGCGAGTTCCACCGCATGCAACACATTCTCCGGTGTACGCCAGCGGTCGGTTCGGGCCTTGCGTTTGTCGCTCCAATAAAGGAAGAACGCCAGGACGCTGACGAGGCCGTAGGCCGCCAGCGGGATCAGCGAAATGCCTCGCAGAAAAAACGACAACGAACCCGTCAGCGGCAGCGCGCACACCATCGCGAACACCAGCAGCTTCAGTCGAGGATGCTGGATCTGCCCTGCCGAGCGGCGTCCGGGCGTGTTGCGCGCGCTGGCGTCACTCATGGCGCGGCCGCGCTCCAATCGACCCAACCGAACTGCCAGGTGGCCAGGATCACCAGGCCAAACGCAATGCGATACCAGGCGAACGCTGCATAGCTGTGGCTGGCGATGAACTTGAGCAGTCCCCTGACCGCGATCATCGCGAAGATAAACGCGGTGACGAAGCCGATGGCGAACACCGGAAAATCAGCCGGCACGAACATATGGCGGTACTTGAACCCTGAGTACACCGCCGCCGCAACCATGGTCGGCATGGCCAGGAAAAACGAGAACTCGGTGGCGGTCTTGCGCGACAGGCCGAACAGCAAGCCGCCAATGATGGTCGAGCCGGATCGCGAGGTGCCGGGAATCATCGCCAGGCATTGGGCGAAACCGACTTTCAGCGCGTCTTGCCAGGTGATCTCGTCAACGGTTTCGGCGTGCACCTCATGCTGACGTTTTTCCGCCCACAACATGATGACCCCGCCCACCACCAGCGCCGCCGCGACCGTAATCGGGTTGAACAGGTAATGGTGAATCAGGTCGGAAAAAATCACCCCGAGCACCACCGCCGGCATGAATGCGATCAGCAGGTTGGCGGTAAAGCGTCGAGCGCTGGGTTGCGTCGGCAAGCCGGTCACGACATCAAGGATCTTGCGCCGAAACTCCCACACTACCGCCAGGATCGCACCCAACTGAATAATGATGTTGAACGCGATGGCACGCTCGCCACCGAAGTTGAGCAAGTCGGCCACAATGATCTGGTGTCCGGTACTGGAAATGGGCAAAAACTCCGTCAGCCCTTCTACAACTCCAAGTATCAATGCCTGCAAGGCGGTCCAAAGATCCATTAATCCCCCAAAAAGCGATGCTCGACAGCATGCCCCGTTAGTATTTTTTTAAACGTTCACTGCGACCAGCGTAGCTAAAGATCCCGCGCGCACAGAATCCGGACGAAACCGTAAAAATTCCGTGAAAAATCGACGTGGATTCAGGTTTTTCCGTGCGGGGCCGAAATCCTATCAGACAAGCCCGATTAACGCTGCCACGTTATTGGGCCTGGGTCGGATATGCCCGATCGGCAAAGTGTGGTTGGATGCTGGCGATCATTCATTACAAGAAAAAGAATCCGGAGTGACAGCGTTATGAACAGCTTGCGCAATATGTCGATCAGCCGCCGTCTGTGGCTCATTTTGATCGTGGCCGTCATGATGCTTTTGACGCTGGGCGTGTTGATGCTCAAGCAGATTCACGAAGACCTGTATCACGCCAAGGCGCAGAAAACCCAGCACGTCGTGCAGACCGCCAGTGGCATTCTGGCCTACTACCATGACCTGGAAACCGCCGGCACGCTGACCCGCGACGCGGCGCAGAAACAGGCGCTGACGGCCGTTCGCGGCCTGCGTTATGACCAGAATGACTACTTCTGGATCAATGACCTGACGCCGGTGATGATCATGCACCCGGCCAACCCGAAACTCGATGGTCAAAACCTCTCGGCCATTCGCGACCCGGACGGGTTTGCGGTGTTCAATGAAATGGTCGCCCTCGCCAAAAGCAAGGGTGCCGGCGCGATCGACTATCGCTGGCCAAAACCGGGCGCCAGCGAGCCGGTGGAAAAAACCTCCTACGTGAAATTGTTCGAGCCTTGGGGCTGGGTGATCGGTTCCGGCGTGTACATCGATGACATGCAGGCCGAGTTCGTCGGTCAGGTCTGGGAAGCCTCCATCGTCGGGCTGGTGATCGCCGGCATCATGGCGCTGCTGGTGATCCTGATCGCCCGCAGCATCGTCCGTCCGCTGCAGGAAACCGTGATCGCCATGGCCAACATTGCCAGCGGCGAAAGCGACCTGACCCGCAGCCTCGACACCCACGGCCAGGATGAAGTCACGCAACTGGCTCGCCACTTCAATGCCTTTACCGCCAAACTGCGTGGCGTGATCGGCGAACTGCAAGTGTCCGCCAGCGCGCTGGGCCTGTCGTCCAGTGAACTGGGCAACGATGCCGCCCAGGCTCAGCAACGCAGTCAGCAACAATCCCAGCAGATGGAGCTGGTGGCCACGGCTATTAATGAAGTGACTTACGGCGTGCAGGATGTCGCGAAGAACGCCGAGCAGGCGGCGAGCGAAATGCGCGACGCCGAATCCCAGGCGCGGCAGGGCCAGGTCAACATCGACAGCAGTCTGCAACAGATCGACACGTTGTCGTCCACCATTGATCAGGCCGTGGAAGTCATTCGCACGCTGGCCAGCGAAAGCACGCAAATCGGCAGCGTGCTGGAAGTGATCCGCTCGATCGCCGAACAAACCAATCTGCTGGCACTCAATGCCGCCATTGAAGCCGCCCGGGCCGGCGAGCAAGGTCGCGGCTTTGCCGTCGTCGCGGACGAAGTTCGCCTGCTGGCCCAGCGCACGCAGAAGTCCACCGCCGAGATCCAGTCGATGATCGAGCGTTTGCAGAGCCACTCCGAAGCGGCGGTGAAGGTCATCGGCGAGAGCAGCCAAGCGTCCCGGGTCACCATCGAACAGGCGGGGCTGGCCGGCGCGAGCCTGAATGCCATCGGCCAGGCCTTGCGCAACCTCAACGGGCTGAACGCGTCCATTGCCAGTGCCACCCTGCAGCAATCCCACGTGGTCGAGGACATCAACCAGAACGTCACCCAGGCCGCCGGCTTGTCCCACAGCACCGCGTTGGCGGCGGAACAGTCGAGCGTCGCCAGCGTCCGCCTCAAGGACTTGAGCGAGCAACTGAACGGCCTGCTCAAACAGTTCCGCGTCTAAGCGCAACCCTGTGCAAGCCGGTTCTACTTGGGGGCGCCTGCGGCTACAATCCGCCCCCCACTTCGTCTTCCCCAAGGAACCTCCATGTCCGGGCTTGAACTGTTTGCCGCCGCCCTCGGTGTCATCGCCGTCTGGCTGACGGTCAAACAGAACCCCTGGTGCTGGCCGATCGGCTTGGTCATGGTGCTGCTTTATAGCTGGATCTTTTTCGAAGTGAAGCTGTATTCGGACATGCTGCTGCAAGTGATCTACGCCGCGCTGCAACTGTATGGCTGGTGGCAATGGACCCGTGCGGGCGACACGCAGGATGGCCGGCAGGTCAGTCGGCTCGATACACGATCCGTGGCGATCGGCCTGGCCGTCGGCGCACTGGGCGGCCTGTTGCTGGGCGCGGCCATGGCCCATTGGACCGACGCTGCGCAGCCCTGGCTCGATGCGGCGCTGACGGGCTTCAGCCTGGTGGCGCAAGGGTGGATGGCGCAGAAGCGTGTTCAGTGCTGGCCATTGTGGATCGCAGTGGACGTGGTCTTCGTCGGGCTGTTTATCTATAAAGGTCTGTACCTGACCGCGGCCCTTTACGGGCTGTTCCTGCTGCTGGCGGTGCAAGGCTGGCGGGAATGGCGGGCCGATCCGGCGTTGCGCACATGAAGGTGCTGGTGCTTACCGGGCCGGAGTCCAGCGGCAAGAGCTGGCTGTCGAACGAGATTCACGCCAACTTTGGCGGCATATTGGTCGGCGAGTACGTTCGGCATTTCATCGAGCGTGAAGCCCGGGAGACGTGCTACGGAGACATCACACCGATAGCAGATGGCCAACTTACCTGGGAAGATGAGGCCCGTGCCAAACAGCCTTCCCTGCTGATACTCGATACGCACCTGCTGAGCAACATTCTGTGGAGTCGCACGTTGTTTGGCGCTTGCCCGGCGTGGATCGAGCAAGCATTACTGACACGGCACTACGACCTGCATTTATTGCTGAGCCCTGAAACCGTGGCCTGGCACGATGACGGACAGCGTTGCCAGCCGCTCCTGGCGGAGCGACAGGCGTTTTTTCAGGCGAGCCGCGAATGGCTCGAACAACACCACCAGCCTTGCTTGGTGGTGGAAGGCGATTGGCAGCAACGCAAGGACACGGTATTCAACGCTGTAAGGCGTTTATTAGGGCCGGAGGGTGTATAGCTCCTTGCCACCATGTCCATCCCTGAAACACCCTCTTCCCCTAAGAGCCGCGAGCTAAAGCGGCCCGGGAACTCCCTCAAGAAAATGTTAACCCTCTGATACACCCGGTCCGCAATGCCTCTGGCTCGCTATGTCGCGAGCAAAAGCGGCATTGCCGCGGGGCTATGTCTCAGCTGCGTTACAAATTTATCTTCACGGTCTTAGCGATTAACTCCAACCCACTGTTTTTAAAAGAAACACAAAAACCGGCACAGCTTCTGCTCTGTACCTCGCAACGCTAATAAGGGCCAGCGTTCGACTCACAGAAGGAATTGCCGCCGTGGGGACATTAAATAACAAGATTTTCAGCCTTCTACTGACCGCATGTGCACTGGGCTCAGTCGTGTGCCTGCCTGTTCAGGCTGACAACGGCATCATTATCATCAAACGCGATGTTCAAGTGCGCAATGCCGTGCAAGCGCCGGTGATTCCCGACCCAAATCCCACGACCGTAAACGCCAACCCTTCCCAATACGTCCTGAAGGCCACAAACGAGTTGAGCGACGGTGACTTTGCCAACGTCGCCAGCGGTGCGGGCATTACGCGCCTCGTGGTGCAGAACAACACCAACATGGGCGGCAACATCAGCAACCAGAGTCAGCTCTCCAATATGCCGGGTGGACGTTCAGGCGGTGGCGGCAATGGCATTGCCAACATGGTCAATTCAAACATCCAGCAAGGTCTGGGTGCGCTGAAAATCATAACGGGAGACCGTTAAGATGAATCGCTCTTTATTGTTAGTCGCCATGTTTTGCACGGCTTCGGCGTTTGCCCAGTCGCCTGTCATCAATAACGCTGACATCGACAGCTCGGGCTCGCAGTACCAGGGCAACCTCGGGGTCAACCAGGCGGCTGGCGATCAGCAGCAACAGGCCAACGCCCGGGCCATCGCCATTGGCCACGGCGCCAGTGCGACCACCCAGATTCGCCAACGGCTGAATACACCTGCCGACCCCAGGATGGATGCCAACGCCAGTATCCAGGGCGACGCCTTCAGCCACGGCAATGGCGTACTGGGGGTCAACCAGAGCGCGGGTGCCAATACCCAGCAAGCCAACGCACTGCGCATCAGCATCAGTGCGCAGCCGCAAAGCATCGACGACAGCGTCCTCATGCAACAGAACGTGGCGCTGCTCAACAACTCCGATCCAACTGACGCTGCACCGGGCCATCGCCAGGTCACCACTGGTGACCAGGCCTTCACCGGTAGTCGTGGGGTAGTTCAGTTGAATCAGAGTGCCGGGGTGGGAAACCGAATGGCCAACACCTTGAGCATACGGGTCGCGGATTGACCCAAACAGGTAATAACAACACTTAACCTAAAATAAGTACGGAGAATCACCATGAAACCTTCGATGGCACTCAAGCCTCTGGTTTTCGCAATTGCTGCGGTCATGGCTGTTGCTGTACAAGCCAACGGGAACGATGACCAACACAACGGCCACCACAATGGCCATAACAACGGCGGTCAACAAACTCCTCCTCGTCCCACAATGATTCCTGTCAGCGCCACTGCCACTGCCACTGATAGTCAGCGCAGCACCGGCAACCGCATCCTTAACCAAGGGACCCAGAACAGTGCCGAGATGAGCAGTTCTGGCACAGGCGCCAGCGGCAACGTCGGCGTCAACGTGGCAGGCGGCGACGGTAACCAACAAGACAACGCCGCGGCCATCGCCAACGCGCAGTCTGACTCGAGTCTGGATAACAGCTTCGTATTTGGTACCGCTACTGCCACCGCTCAAGTCACGCAATACAGCAACAATAACCGGGTCGATAACTACTCCGTCACCAATTCAGCCACGATGAGTGGATCGGGCAACGGTGGCAGCGGCAACATGGGTATCAACATTGCCGGCGGCGACCTCAACCAACAGAAAAACACCATGGCCATTGCCAACTCCAATTCGCCATTGGGTAACGCATCGGCTACCGCCTCTGCCAATCAAAGCGGTCCTGGCCTGGTTGTGAACAACGTGGCTGATCGTACCTACAGCCTCGATACGCTGTCGTTCACCACAACCCACAGCGGCAGTGCCTCGTTCAACAAAGACTCGAATCTGAGTGTTGATAAGAGCGCTTCCAGCAACTGGGCTGCGAGCGGTTCCAACAGCTTCGATGCCAGCGGTTCGAAAAGTGTTGACGCGAGCGGTTCGCACAGCACGGATTCGAGCGGAACCAGCAGCGCTTCCATCAACGCTAACCTGACAGCCTCGGCGAATGCCGCCGGCAGTGTGACCTTCAATAATGGCAACGGCGATCACACTCGCAGTGCCAACGGCAACGCATCGCTCAACGCGTCGCTCAATGGCTCGGTCAACACCTCGAACGCAAACTCGACCGACTCTTCGTTCGCGAAAGCCTACGATTCCTCGTTCGCAAAATCGTTTGACTCCTCGTACGACAAGTCTGGCGAGAAATCGTCCGCTTCGTCGAAAGACGTCACGAAGAGCTACAGCGAGAGCAGTTCGTTTGACCTGAGCAACACTTACTCCTATCAAGTGTTGACGCCTACTGGCTGGGCGAACCCTGTGACCAACACTGCAACCCTGAGCGGTTCGGTGAATGGCGGCAGTGGCAACCTCGGCGTGAACGTGGCGGCCGGTGTGGGCAACCAGCAAAGCAACTCGCTGGCCATCTCCAACCAATCGTTCTAATGCTGTCTCTGGAGGCCCCCTTACGGGGGCCTTTTTCAGTACGACCAGAGGGCGTCCCACCATGCGCATTATCGCCTTGGCATTTTTGCTCTGCGTGGCCAGTGTGAGCGAGGCTGCACAAATGCCGCTTTCCGTTCTGCCGGGCGGCGCGGTCGTTTACAAGCCGATCCAGAGCATACGCGAGCGTAAATTTGCCGACCTGGTGCAACAGAAAACCGACTTCAGTTGTGGCGCAGCTGCCCTGGCGACCGTATTGCGCCAGGCCTATTGGCTGGACGTGACTGAAGACCAGATCATCGAAGGCATGCTGGAACACTCCGATCAAAACCTCGTCCGCGTTCAAGGCTTCTCCATGCTCGACATGAAGCGCTACGTGGAAAGTATCGGCATGCGCGCCCGCGGCTACCGGGTAGCACCGGAAACGTTGAGCGATATCAAAATTCCGGTGGTGGTGCTGCTGGATATCCGTGGCTACAAACATTTTGTGGTCATGCAAAAAGTTGATAGGGGCTGGGTTTACATCGGAGATCCGGTCCTCGGTCATAAACGTTTCAAAGTCGAAGACTTTGTCAAAGGCTGGAACGGCATCATCTTTGCCGTCATCGGTCAGGGCTACGACAAAACCAATGCGTTGCTCGACCCGCCCCTGCCACTGACCGCCAAGAAAAACCTCAACACCTTCAACCCGGTACAAGACTCGGAGTTGATGGAGTTCGGATTCCTGCGCAGCGACTTCTTCTAATAACAAGGGAGCACGAAGCTCCGGGAGCATTTAATGAAGACTCCAATCTGGCTAGCAGTGGTTTGCCTCGCCGCCAGCCTGCCAGCCCACGCACAGATATTCACCCCCATCGAACTGAAGGATCAGGAACTGGCGAACCTGCGAGGCCGGTATGTCATGCCGGGACGGATTATCAGTTTCGGCATTGTCATGACCAGCACCTGGCAAAACGCCAATGGCACTGTGATCGGGGCCAGCACCTCAATGCAGGTTCAACAAACCACCATCAAGCCTCAGTTCTACGTATCGACGATCGACCAGACCGGTAATAGCTCATTGATCAAACAAGGCACCGGTAGCGTGACGGGCGGCAACGGCCTCAACAACACCAACGGCGTCACTCAAGTCGTACGTGCTGCCGGCGACAACAACACGGCCTACAACGACGTTGATATCAACGTTACGAAGGCCAGCGAGGCACCCGCAATCCAGCAACAGGGCCAGCTGTTGGAAGCAGGTTCAACGGTGACCGGTGCCAATGCCGCGGGCTCGATGAGCGTTTCCTCGACCGGTTCCGGCGTGCAACTCAACATTCTGGCCAACAACAACCAGGGTACTACCATGCAACGTCTGGCCCAGGGTGGGCTGATGCAGAACACGACTTTGCTCGGTGGCAGCAACCAGGTCCGCAACCTGACGTCCCTCAATGTCGTGCTGCGTGACAGCGCGACGACCACCGGGGCATTCAGCGGCAACCTGGACCAGCTGAAAGGTCTTCGCGCTCTCGGATTCTGATCTACGCTCAGTCTCATCAGATGTATCAGAAGGGACGGCTAACCCATGCACCGATCGTTAACGTTCAAAGCTATTGTTTGTTTGAGTAGCCTGGCTCCGGCCTCACTGCTGTACGCAGCACCGGATCCCCAGGTCGAAGCACTAAAACAAGAACTCATGGAGTTGAAACAGCGTTACGAAGCACAACAGAACGCGTTGATGGTGCTGGAGCAACGCGTCAAGCAAGTCGAAGAAGCACCTGCGGCACCGGCTCCCAAACGTCTGACCAAATCCCCTGCGGAATCGACCAGGGGTGGTCAGGCGGTGGCCGCCGCCGCGCCGGGCACCACCGGCAGTTCATACGGCCAATCGCTCAAGGATGACTCCGAACCTGCGCAGAGCGTTTCCAACCTGTATGACGAAGCCAGCGGCTTCTTCGGCGGCGGCAAGTTCAGCGTCGAAACCGGCCTGACCTACACCCACTACGATACCCGCGCACTGACGCTCAACGGCTTCCTGGCACTCGATTCGATTTTCCTCGGCAACATCAACCTCGACCGCATCAAGGCCGACAACTGGACGCTGGACCTGACGGCCCGCTACAACGTGGCTCAACGGTGGCAGTTCGACATTAACGTCCCCATTGTTTATCGCGATTCGACGTATTCCTCTGGTGGCGCAGGTGGCGCCGGCCCGGTGACGTCGGACGCCAGCGTCACCCGCGATCCAACCATTGGCGATGTGAACGTCGGCGTTGCCTACAAGTTTCTGGATGAGTCGGCCAACCTGCCCGATGCGGTCGCTACCCTGCGTATCAAGGCACCGACCGGCAAGGACCCTTACGGCATCAAACTGGTCGAGGATCCAAACAACAACAACCTCGCCGTCCCCGAGGACTTGCCTACCGGTAACGGGGTCTGGTCGATCACCCCGGGGATCTCGCTGGTCAAGACGTTCGATCCGGCCGTGCTGTTCGGCACCCTCGCCTACACCTACAACGTGCAGGACTCTTTCAGCGACATCAGCCCTCAGCAAGGCTCCAAGGTTAAAGGCGACGTGAAGCTCGGCGACTCCTGGCAGGTCGGCGCCGGCATTGCATTTGCCTTGAACGAGAAGATGAGTATGTCGTTCTCGTTCAGTGATCAGTTCGCCCGCAAGAGCAAGATCAAACCGGACGGCGGTGATTGGCAATCGATTTCCAACAGCGATTACAACGCCGCCAACTTCAACATCGGCATGACGCTCGCCGCCACCGACAACCTGACAATCGTGCCCAACCTGGCCATCGGCCTGACCGACGACGCGCCAGATTTTTCCTTCAGCCTGAAATTCCCGTATTACTTCTGATCCGGGCCCCCAACGAAAAGCCCCGCTGCGATTCAGGTCGCAGCGGGGCTTTTCGCATGTAGGAGCGAGCTTGCTCGCGATGGTCGTTAGCGCTCAGCGGATCTGATGTTTATGCAACAAACGGTAGAAGGTGGGCCTGGAAATCCCCAGCACCTTGGCGGCGATGCTCAGATTATCGCTGTGGCGGTTAAGCACATCGCATAACGCCTGACGCTCGGCCCGATGCTTGTAGTCCTCCAGCGTGCCCATCGGTGCGGCAATGGCGTGATGGCTGATCAGCCCCAGGTCGCGCGCCTCGATCTGCCGGCCTTCGGCCAGCACCAACCCGCGGCGTACCCGGTTGGCCAGTTCACGGACGTTGCCTGGCCAGTCATGTTTGCCCAGCGCAATCAATGCGTCTTCACTGAAGCTGCGCGGACGGCGGCCGGTTTCATGGCTGTAGAAATGCGAAAAATGGTTGGCCAGCATCGACAAATCGCCATTGCGCTCGCGCAGGGGCGCGGTCACAACCTGCAAGACGTTCAGTCGATAATAAAGATCTTCGCGAAAGCGTTTCTTCTCGATGGCGGCCTCAAGATCGACATGGGTCGCCGCCAATACCCGCACATCGACTGGAATCGGCTGACTGCCACCCACTCGCTCGATGTGCTTTTCCTGAAGAAAACGCAACAGATTCGCCTGCAGCTCAAGGGGCAGATCACCGATCTCATCAAGAAACAGCGTGCCGCCGTTAGCCGCCTCGATCCGCCCGATCTTGCGTTGATGGGCGCCGGTAAAGGCCCCCTTCTCGTGGCCGAACAGTTCGGACTGGATCAGGTGCTCGGGAATCGCGCCACAATTGATCGCGACGAAGGGCTTGCTGTGACGCTGGGATTGCCGATGCAGCGTGCGGGCGACCAGCTCTTTACCGGTCCCGCTTTCCCCGCGAATCAACACCGGCGACTCGGTGGGCGCCAGTTTGCTCAATAGCTTGCGCAGTTCGCGTATCGGCTTGCTGTCGCCCAGCAGTTCGTGCTCGGGCTGATCGATATGAACCGTGCCCTGCCCGCGCAGGCGCGCCATGCCAAAGGCCCGCCCCAGTGTGACTTGAACCCGCGACACATCGAACGGCAACGTATGAAAATCGAAAAACCACTCGCAGACAAAGTCTCCGACGTTCTGTAGCCGCAGAACTTCCTGATTGAGCACAGCGATCCATTCCGTACCGCTGCGGCTGATCACCTCTTTGACGGCATCCGGGTGCTCGAGATGATGGGGCTGCAAACGTAACAAACCCACGTCACAAGGCCGGTCAGCGGCATTCTCCAGCGTACAGCTGTCAACGTCCCAACCCACGGAACGCAGCCCCGGTAACAGACGATGGCAGTCGTCGCAGGGATCCACCACCAATAGACGTCGCAATGCAGGCGCTTCGATCATGACTGTTCCTTGGCGCCAAATTATAGGAAATATCACTAAAAACAGTCATTTGGCGGACCTGGCTGTAACATTAGCAATAATTTGACGCGCGCTTGTACCGATTGACTATAGGGTGATCGCTCAATCAGTTATAAGAAGTCACTTCGTTATTTAACTACCGAGCCGAACCTTTCATCGAGCTTTCAAAACCCGTCGCTATCCTGAACCGATGAAAGAAAGTTGAAATTTCTTTTAATTGTATGTGACCCGCCCACGGGTTGCGGGCATCAGTACAAGTAACCAGCCGAACGGTAAGCCCAACCGACGGCACATCACTTGATTGGGCATACAGAGAGAAGATCCCATGACCGCCCCGCTCCGTATCAACGAAGCTCTTTTGATTGCCGACCGCGCGTTCAAGCCATTTCAATGCGTGGCCTGGGCCCCACAAGACGGCAACGGCGAACTCAGCCTGACCGTCATCGACCGTACAAATACCCGTATAGGCCACAAGCAGATTCCGAGCAGTGCCTATACCGATCCTGCGCAACTTGAACATGTTCTGGAAGAAGCCCGCAAAGAGCTGAGCCAGGAAGGTTATGCGTTGCAATCGTGGTCCATGCCACACTAAGCGTTTTGCGGATTACCTCAAGGTAATCCGCCCCCTCCCCTTATCGTAAGTTGCTGGCATAAACACCAGCAACTTACGACATGCCTATATTCGAACTTCCAGGCCATTTATTTGGCTGCTTAGCAGTGGTTCGAAAAGACATCGTTCTGGCACACAGCGACCCTCCGCCTGTTCGTTCTGTCAGTTGTGCATCGGATCATTCAGGCGTTGAATGTTTCCCCAGTCGCCATCGCCTATCCCTGGATCACGACGACTCGCAAGGAGATGCGTGCAATGTCAGTCCAGACCGCTTTGGCCCTACCCCCCGCGCAGAACGATGCCGGCGAACTCGACGTCAGCTTTGGCGGCACCGGCACCACTCAAGTGTATTTCGTCGGCAGCACTTCCAGCATGGCCAACGACGTCGCGATCGATGCCGCGGGCCGGCTGCTGATAGCGGCGAAGGTTGGCACTCCGGGCGGCAGCCGCTTCGGCCTGGCGCGCTTGCTTGAGGACGGCTCGGCTGACCTGGCGTTCGGTCAGCAAGGCAGCGTCATCAGCCAGTTCGAACCGGGCTTTGAGGCCATGGCCGGCAAAGTCCTGCTGCTCGACGACGGGCGCATCCTGCTGGCCGGCCTCCACTACGAAGACGCGCACCACACGCTCCCGGCTCTTGCGCTGTTCGATCAACAGGGCAAACCAGTCCGCTCCTTTGGCGACAACGGTCGATGCGTCGTGCGCCTGCCGGGCAATCTTTCCCAAGGCGTGCGCGACACCTGGTTGCCACCCGGCGTGCCGGGCGCCGAAGTCTGCGATGTCTGTGTGCAGGACGACGGCAGGATTCTGCTGCTGGCCAATCATCATTTCGAACTGGCCGATCACGTCGGCCTGCTGATACGGCTCAAGACGGATGGCTCGCCGGACGAAACCTTCAACGGTCGCGGCTTCGTGCTGGTCAGGCATTTGCTGATGAACACCTGGCTCAGCAGCGTGATGGTCCAGCGTGATGGTCGGATCGTGGTCGGCGGCTCGATCAACTTTCCCGAAGAAGGCCTGCTCGCGCGCTATCACCGCGACGGCACCCTGGACGACCACTTCGCCCTGGACGGCTTCATGAGTTTCATGGCCGACGGACGTCACGCTCAGGTCAGCCAGATCGTCTTGCAGGACAATGGCGATCTGCAGTGCTTCGGCAGCAGCCGCGATCCGATGCAATGCATGGCATTGAAGGTCCACAGCAATGGTCGCCCGGACATCCATTGCCACGGCGGCCAGCCACAATTGCTGCAAATTGGCCACAGCAGTTGCCAATGGACCGCCGCCGAGGCCCTTGCCGATGGCAGCGTGTTGACCGTTGGCGCCACCGTCGGCGGGATCGAAGCGGATTTCGTCCTGGCCCGGCACCTGCCCGACGGACAGCTCGACAGCCGGTTTGGCAACGGCGTCGGCTGGGTCCGCACCCGCCTGAGCCGCAGCCCGGACACTGCGACATCCTTGGCCGTGCAGGCCAATGGCAACATTGTCGTCGGCGGCTATTCCCTGGACGGCAATTACCGGGCAATCGTCGCCCGGTATCTGGGGTAGGCCCCGCGCAAATCTCCTACGCTTGATCTTGCCTCCGACATACGGCACCTTGCGCGCTTCTTAATACAAGGAGTAGCCGATGTCCGCTTCCATGGCCCGGGCGTTCGCGCACAATTTTCTTGGGCATTCACCTCGCTGGTACAAGGCCAGCATTGTCGGCTTCCTGATTCTCAACGCCCTGGTACTGTGGACCGCAGGTCCGGTGGCGGCCGGTTGGCTGCTGGTGCTGGAATTCATTTTCACCCTGGCCATGGCGCTCAAGTGTTATCCGCTGATGCCCGGTGGTTTGCTGTTGATCGAAGCACTGCTGCTGCAGATGACCACGCCCCAGGCGCTGTACGACGAGCTGCTGCACAACTTCCCGGTGATCCTGCTGCTAATGTTCATGGTGGCGGGCATCTACTTCATGAAAGACCTGCTGCTGTTCCTATTCTCGCGCCTGTTGCTCGGGGTTCGCTCCAAGGCGATGCTGGCGCTGATGTTCTGCTTTCTGTCGGCGTTTCTCTCGGCCTTTCTCGATGCCTTGACCGTGACGGCGGTGATCATCAGCGCGGCGGTAGGGTTCTACTCGGTGTATCACCGTGTCGCCTCGGGCAACGATCCGCGCCAGGACAGCGAATTCAACGACGACCGCCACTTACCCACCCTCCATCACGATGACCTCGAGCAGTTCCGCGCCTTCCTGCGTAGCCTGCTGATGCACGGCGCCGTGGGCACCTCATTGGGCGGTGTGTGCACCCTGGTCGGCGAGCCGCAGAACCTGCTGATCGGCCATGAAATGGGTTGGCACTTCGCCGAGTTCTTTCTGAAAATCGCACCGGTTTCGCTGCCCGTGTTGGTGGCAGGAATGGTGACCTGCGTGCTGCTGGAGAAATTGCGTTGGTTCGGTTACGGCACGCTACTGCCGGACACCGTGCGCGCCGTGCTGGCCAATTACGCCGCCGAAGACAACGCCGAACGCACCTCGCGCCAACGCGCGGCGCTGATCGTTCAGGGGTTGGCGGCGCTGATTCTGATTGCTGGTTTGGCCTTTCACATCGCTGAGGTCGGCCTGATCGGCCTGATGGTGATCGTGCTGATCACCGCGTTCACCGGCATCACCGACGAGCACCGCCTCGGCAACGCGTTCAAGGACGCCATGCCGTTCACCGCACTGCTGGTGGTGTTCTTTGCGGTGGTGGCGGTGATTCATGATCAGCAGTTGTTCACGCCGCTGATCCAGTGGGTGCTGACCCTGCCGGAAAATCAGCAACCGGGCATGCTGTTCATCGCCAACGGCTTGCTCTCGGCGATCAGCGACAACGTGTTCGTCGCGACCATTTACATCACTGAAGTGAAACAGGCGTTCCTTTCCGGCCACATGAGCCGCGAGCACTTTGAGACGCTGGCGATTGCGATCAATACCGGCACCAACCTGCCGAGCGTGGCCACGCCTAATGGTCAGGCGGCGTTTCTGTTTCTGCTGACGTCGGCGATTGCGCCGCTGATTCGCCTGTCGTATGGGCGGATGGTGTGGATGGCGTTGCCGTATACAGTGGTCATGGGGGTGTTGGGGTGGTATGCGGTGAGTGACTGGTTGTAACCGGTTTTTGATAGCCAGTGGGAGCGAGCCTGCTCGCGATGGCGGTATGTCAGCTGCCAGAGGCATAACAGACCCACCGCCATCGCGAGCAGGCTCGCTCCCACAAAAGCGGCTTACGGCAGGATGTACCGCTCAATCGCCTGCGCCGCACCGTCTTCGGTGTTCGCACCGGTGACCACGTCGGCCTGGCGCTTCACCGCCTCCTCCGCCTGCCCCATGGCGATCGACAGTCCGGCGCGATGAAACATCGCCGGGTCATTGCCGCCATCGCCCATGGCGGCCGTTTGCTCCAGTGACACGCCGAGGAATTCGGCCAGCGTCGCCAACGCTGCACCCTTGTTGGCCTGCATCGCGGTCACGTCCAGGTACACGGGCTGCGAACGCGAGACCTGCGCCTGGCCCTCGACCTTGGGCAGCAACTGCGCCTCCAGCTCAATCAACAACTGCGTGTTGTGACTCGTCGCGACAATCTTGTCGATGCGTTGCAGATAAGGCTCGAAGCTCTCCACCACCACCGGCGGATAGCCCAGGCCATGCTGTTCGCGCGGCACCATCGGCCCGTTCGGGTCTTTGACCAGCCAGTCTCCGCCACTGAACACCCACACCTCGATGTCCGGCAGATCGGAGAACTGCGCCAGTGCGGTCAGCGCCGCGGTGGCCGGCAAGTAATGCGCGACCAGAAAACTGCCATCGGGATGGACGATCGTGCCGCCGTTGAACGCCGCCGTTGGCAGATCGACGCCCAGGGCTTCGATCTGCTGCAGCATGGCTTTTGGTGGGCGCCCGGTGGCCAGACTGAACAGCACGCCCGCCTCGCGCAACGAACGGACGGCATCAATGGTGCGCTGGCTCAGGCTGTGATCCGGCAGCAGCAACGTGCCGTCCATGTCACAGAGCAGGAAACGGATAGGGTGTTGCGGCGCGTCACTCATCCGAGGCCATGCCAGACGCGACCGTCGCGAGTCAGCAAGTCTTCTGCAGCCGCCGGACCGTCTTCACCCGCCGCGTAGGCCTGCACACTTGCATCCTGCTGCCAGGCATCGAGAAACGGCTGCACGGCGCGCCAGCCGTTTTCAATGTTGTCGGCGCGCTGGAACAGCGTTTGATCGCCGGTCAGGCAATCGTAGATCAGGGTTTCGTAGCCGGTGGACGGCTGCATTTCGAAGAAATCCTTATAGGCAAAACCCAGTTCGATATTGGCCATTTTCAACGCCGGGCCAGGGCGCTTGGCCAACAGGTCGAACCACATGCCTTCGTTGGGCTGGATCTGGATCCGCAGATAGGTCGGTTGCAACTCATCGACCTCGGTATCGCGGAACTGCGCGTAAGGCGCAGGTTTGAAGCAGATGACGATCTCGGTGTCGCGCACGCTCATGCGTTTGCCGGTGCGCAGGTAGAACGGCACGCCGACCCAGCGCCAGTTGTCGATCATGACTTTGAGGGCGACATAAGTTTCGGTGGTGCTGTCGGGCGAGACGTTGTTTTCCTCGCGATAACCCGGCAACCGCTTGCCATCGACTTCACCGGCGGCGTATTGGCCGCGCACCGAATTGGCCCGAGCCTCTTCCGTGGACCAGGGACGAATCGCCCCCACCACTTTGGCTTTTTCGCCACGGACCGCATCGGCGCCAAACGCCGCCGGCGGTTCCATTGCCACCATCGCCAGCAACTGGAACAGGTGATTGGGCACCATGTCCCGCAGGGCGCCGGTGTGTTCATAAAAACTGCCACGGGTTTCCACGCCGACGGTTTCGGCGGCAGTGATTTGCACGTGGTCGATGTAATGATTGTTCCAGAACGCTTCGAACAGGCTGTTGGAGAACCGGCTGATCAGAATGTTCTGCACGGTTTCCTTGCCCAGATAGTGATCGATCCGGTAGATCTGGTTTTCCGTCATCACCTTGAGCAGGCACCCGTTCAAGGCTTCGGCGGTTTGCAGGTCGGAGCCAAACGGTTTTTCGATCACCACCCTTCTGAACGCTTCCGGTGTTTCTTGCAGCAAACCGGCGGCGCCGAGACGACGCACCACTTCACTGAAGAAACGCGGCGCGGTGGCCAGATAGAACACCGCGTTGCCGGTGCCGCTGGCAGCGATTTTTGCCGCCAGCGCCTGATACGTGCTGTCGTCCAGGAAGTCGCCCTGGACGTAGCTGATGCCTTTGGCCAGCTTGGCCCACAACGCAGGATCGAGGACTTCATCGCCCTTGCCGACCTTGCTGGCCACTTCGGCGCGAATGAAATCCTCGAGCTTTTGCGCAAAGGCCTCATCGGTGATGGCGTTGTGGTCAACGCCGATGATCCGCAACCCATCCCCCAGCAGACCGTCGCGACTCAGGTTGTACAGCGCCGGCATCAGCAAACGCTTGACCAGGTCACCGTGGGCACCGAACAGGAACAGCGTGGTCGGTGGTGCGGGTTCTGCCTTGGATTTGTTGCGGATCAATCGAGTCATTTTTTCGGAGTCTCCACATGGCCGCCGAAGCCGAAGCGCTGGGCCGAGAGGATCTTGTCGCCAAAAGTACCCTGACCGCGGGAACGGTAGCGCGAGAACAGCGAGTTCGACAGCACCGGTACCGGCACCGCCTGCTCCATGGCGGCTTCGATGGTCCAGCGACCTTCGCCGCTGTCGGCGACTTCACCGGAATAGCCGTCGAGCTTCGGATCGGCTGCCAGGGCGTCGGCGGTCAGGTCAAGCAGCCAGGACGACACCACGCTGCCACGGCGCCAGACTTCGGCGATGTCGGCGACGTTGAGGTCGAAACGCTGGTCTTCCGGCAACTGGGTGCTGCCCTTGGTCTTGAGGATGTCGAAACCTTCGGCGAAGGCCTGCATCATTCCGTATTCGATGCCGTTGTGGATCATCTTCACGAAGTGACCGGCACCTGCCGGCCCAGCGTGGATGTAACCGCGTTCGGCGCGGTCATCGTCGGACTTGCGGTCCTTGGTACGCGGGATGCTGCCCATGCCCGGTGCAAGGCTGTCGAACAGCGGGTCAAGGCGCTTCACCACCTCGGCTTCGCCGCCGATCATCATGCAGTAGCCGCGCTCCAGGCCCCAAACGCCGCCCGAAGTGCCGACGTCGACGTAGTGCAGGCCTTTTTCCGAAAGGGTTTTCGCCCGGCGGATGTCGTCCTTATAGAAGGTGTTGCCGCCGTCGATGATGGTATCGCCGGGTTCGAGCAAGGTGCTCAGAACGTCGATGGTGTCTTCGGTCGGCGCGCCGGCCGGCAGCATGACCCAGATGGCGCGTGGTTTGGCCAGGCCGGCGACAAGGGCCGGCAGATCGATGACGCCCTTGGAGCCTTCAGCGTCCAGGGTGTCGACGAAGGCGGTATTGCGGTCGTAAACAACGGTGGTATGCCCGTTGAGCATCAGGCGCCGCGCAATATTGCCGCCCATGCGGCCCAGTCCAATAATCCCGAGTTGCATGTGCTGATGCTCCCTACTACAAATAAAGTGTGTCAAAGGTTATAGCCCAACGCGACTAATGTGGGTTAGTCCAGAGCGTTGGCGTGAAGTTTCCGGGCATTGTGCCCGATCCTGATTGATAACGTCGGGAATCGTGCCGAAGACACAACGACCGTGAAAAATAAAAAAGTTCCCTTCCCGGGCAAAAGAAATCAAAATTGGCGCCGATAGTAGATACAGCACCGATGTCGGGGCGGATCTACAGTTGAGACAGCCATTTGCGAGGTGAGCAATGGGCACAGTACAAGCAGCACGGCCAGCACAAACCCTTTACGTCACGATCCGTCGTGATGAATTGCGCCAGTTGAAAGACGAGCGCGACCAGCTGAAGCAGGAGGTCGAACAACTTCGCCTGCTGACGCAAGGACTCCAGGCTCAGCCGATGCCTGTCACCCTGCGTGCACCCCACGCCTGATCCCCTCGCCTGATCGGAAACGGCCTCCGCTGTTTCCGATACGCTCCGCCGATTCATTCACCCTCGCAACTAACAAAGTTTTCACACGGACTTGTTGATACTCCGGCCCTTTATGGCCGCTCGGTATCCGCGCGGCGCCCGTTCGTCGGCGACTTCCCGGTCGCGGCGGTGGAAGTGATTATTGCTGGAGCGCGCAATGGCTTGGTTCAAACGCAGCAATTCGTCTGCGGAAGGTTTTGATTGGGCAGGATTTCTCTGGCTATTCCTGTTCTTCTGGTATTTTTCCGGCATCACCCAACTGCTGATTCAATTGACAGGGACTTCCGGCTTCACCGGATTCCGTCAAGCCTTCGTGATGAGCGCGATCTGGCTGGCGCCGATGCTGCTGTTCCCGAAACAGACGCGTGTCATGGCGGCAGTCATCGGCGTGGTGTTGTGGGCTTGTTCCATGGCCAGCCTCGGCTACTTCTTCATCTATCAGCAGGAATTTTCCCAAAGCGTCATCTTCATCATGTTCGAGTCGAACATCGCTGAAGCTGGCGAGTACATGACCCAGTATTTCGCCTGGTGGATGGTGGCGGCGTTCATTGCCCACACGCTGTTTGCCTACTTCCTGTGGACCCGCTTGCGCCCGGTGTACATGCCCCGCGGTCGCGCGCTGGTGGCCGCGACGGCCATTCTGGTGGCCGTTGTCGGTTATCCGTTGATCAAGCAGACCGCCCGCACCGGCAGCTTCGCTGGCGGTTTCGAGAAATTCGAAACCCGCATCGAGCCTGCCGTGCCATGGCAGATGGCCGTGGCTTATCACCGCTACCTCGATACCCTGGCCGGCATGCAGGACATGCTCGACAGCGCGAGCAAGATTGCGCCGCTGCACAACCTCAAGGACTCGGCCGCCAACCAGCCGGCGACCCTGGTACTGGTGATCGGCGAATCCACCAACCGCCAGCGCATGAGCCTCTACGGCTACCCGCGGGAAACCACGCCGGAACTGGACAAGCTCAAGGATCAACTGGCGGTCTTCGATAACGTCATCACCCCGCGCCCCTACACCATCGAGGCGCTGCAGCAGGTGCTGACCTTCGCCGACGAAGAAAACCCGGACCTGTACCTGTCGACGCCGTCGCTGGTCAGCATGATGAAACAGGCCGGCTACAAAACCTTCTGGATCACCAACCAGCAGACCATGACCAAGCGCAACACCATGCTCACGACCTTTTCCGAGCAGGCCGACGAGCAGGTGTACCTGAACAACAACCGCAACCAGAACGCCGCCCAGTACGATGGCGACGTGATCGAGCCGTTCAACAAGGCCCTGGCCGACGCGGCGCCGCGCAAGCTGATCGTTGTGCATCTGCTTGGCACGCACATGAGCTACCAGTACCGTTACCCGTCGACCTTCGACAAGTTCAAGGACCGTAACGGCGTTCCAGCCGGCATAAGTGACGATCAGCTGCCGACCTACAACAGCTATGACAACGCGGTGCTGTACAACGATTTCGTGGTCTCGAGCCTGATCAAGGATTACGCCAAGTCCGATCCGAACGGTTTCCTGCTGTACCTCTCCGACCACGGCGAAGACGTGTTCGACTCGCCCGGCCACAGCACCCTGGGCCGCAACGAGGCCAAGCCGACGGCGCCGATGTACACGATTCCGTTCATGGCCTGGGCTTCGCCGAAATGGCGCGAAAACCATGACTGGAATTTCGCCGGGGATCTGGGGCGGCCGTACAGCAGCTCGCAGCTGATCCATACCTGGGCTGATCTGGCCGGTTTGAGTTTCGATGAACTCGATCGCAGCAAAAGCCTGGTCAGCGACAGCTTCAAGCCGCGGCCGTTATTGATCGGCAACCCATACGAGCGCGAGCAGAAAGCGCTGATCGACTTCAGCCTGATCAAGCCCAAGGTGAAGCCGGATTCGGCCGGCGTTGTTTTGAAGTAACTCCACAGGGGCCGATTCCGGCCCCTTTTGCTGTGCCCTCGCCCCCTCGCAGTTAATTCCCGTTTAACGGAATCGGCGGATCATTGCCTCTCGACATTGCTTCATGGAGGAGAGGCACCCGTTATCCGTTAGATGGGAGGCGAATCATGAACCGTACACCGCTGATCATTGCCGGCCTGATGACCTTCGTTGCGACCAGCGCATTGGCCGAAGGTGGCGCCGAACGCATGCGTTATTACTACGAGACCCTGCGACTCAGCCAGCAAGACAATCAAAGCCAGCAAACCGCCGAGGTCCGGGTTCCGGACGATCAGACGGCGCAAGTGACCGAGCACTACAAACCGTAACGCCCGCCCCTGTAGGAGTGAGCTTGCTCGCGAGGGTCGTCAACGATGACGCGTGCTTTTTCTGGATAAACGCGCCGCCTGTGCGTTCATCGCGAGCAAGCTCGCTCCTACAGTGCTTGCACGCCTACAGCGGCTTAATCCAGAACAGCATTTGCCCATGCTCCGGATCGAACATGCCCGCGGAAAAGCCGAATTTGGCGTACGACGACTGGGCCACCGCATTCCCTTCCAGCACCTCCAGGGTAATCTTGCAGCAACCGCGCTGGCGGGCGATTTCCTCGACCTTCTGCAACATCCTCTGGCTCAAGCCCAAGCCGCGAAACGGCTTCATCACCGCGACGTCATGCACGTTGACCAGCGGCCGACAGGCAAACGTCGAAAACCCTTCAAAACAATTGACCAGCCCGGCCGGTTCACCACCGACAAACGCCAACACGCTGAACGCATGGGGACGCTTGGCCAGTTCTTCGGGCAAATGCTCCAGCACCTCGGCGGGCAAGGAGTGACCGCCACCCATCGGGTCTTCGGCGTAATGATTCAACACCACACGCACCGCCTCGGCATGCACCGGGTTGGTATAGCTGGCCTGAAGCACAAGAATTTCTGCGGGTTCCATCTGCATCCTCGATCACACGTGAAATAGCGTGACGCGACCCTATCGCGGCCGCAGAGGATGGCGCAACGGGCATTTTGCCCTAACGGTCCCAGATCAACGCTTCGGTCCAGCCCGGTTCGGCGACATCCGCCGCCCGCAGGGCCGATTCGCCGGCACAGAAAAACTCCGCGAGGTCGTCAGGGCTCAACTGCCCCAGTCGATGGTTGGCCCAGGCGTTCTGATAGGCCATGGTCAGCAAAGGGTGGGACAAGGGGTGATTCATTTTCGCGGCGCCCTGGATTCACGCGTCGGCGAAACGCTGCAGCTGCATTTCCTGGAGTCGGCTGAGGGTACGGCGGAACGGAAACTCCAGATAGCCTTCGGTGTAGAGCGCGTCCATTGGCACCTGCGCCTCAAGGTACAACGGCACTTTACGGTCGTAGCATTCGTCCACCAGCGCGATGAAACGCCGCACGCCGTCGTCATGCACCGACAGCTGCGGCAACTCGCGATCACCCGCCACCACCCGCTCGACACCGTCTTCGGTGCCGCGAGCGATGCGCCCTTCGCGTTTTTGCGCACTGAGGCTGGGCACATCACTCAACAGAATAGCCTTGAAGGTGTCGCACAGGGCCATGAAATCCATGGCGGCAAAGGGTTGCTCGCAAAGGTCGGCATAACGGCACCAGAGCACGCTTGCACTGGCCTGCACCACATTCAGCGAGCGGTAGCCGACCTTGACCGGCTCACTGGACACCGCCTGCCCGGCGGTCAGCGCCTTGAACACTTCACCCAACGCACCCGGCTGCCCTGGCGCGGCAACCCAATAGCGTTGCAGGCCGGCACCGGGATGCAGGCGATGATCTTCGCCGCCATCCACCGCAATCACCTGCATGTGCCGCTTGATCGCCTCGATGGCCGGCATGAAACGGTCGCGATTGAAGCCATCGGCGTACAGCAGATCCGGCGGCTGATTGGAGGTGCAGACCACCACCACGCCCTCGTCGAACATCACCTGGAACAAGCGCCCGAGAATGATCGCATCACCGATGTCATTGACGAACAGCTCATCGAAACACAGCACCCGGACTTCCTGGCTCAACTCCCGGGCCAGGGCTTTCAGCGGGTCGGCGGTGCCGGTCAGCTGAAATGAGCGCTGATGCACCCAGCCCATGAAGTGATGGAAGTGCTGGCGGCGGGCCGGTACTTGCAGGCTTTGATAGAACTGGTCCATCAGCCAGGTCTTGCCGCGCCCGACCGGGCCCCACAAGTAGACGCCTGTCACCGGCGCGTGACCTTCATGCAGGGCTTCGTAACATTTTTGCAGCGCCCAGACAGCATGCTCTTGGGCTTCGTCCTGAACGAAGCCCTTCTGTTCGATGGCGTGCTGCCAGGCGCTTAAAGGGGAGTTGGCATTCATGCGCGGGAGTATGCCATTGCACAGCCCCCCACAAACAAAAAGTCGCTTGACGGAATAGATGAGAGGCATCATGTTTTATACATGTCGCTTAACATTTAAAACATTCCACCATGGTTTTCCCTCAGGAGTCTTCCCATGCATTACAAAGTGTTCGGCCGAAAAACCGGCTTGCGTGTCTCGGAACTGGCGCTGGGCGCCGGTAACTTTGGTACGGGCTGGGGCCATGGCGCCGAGCGCGAGGAAGCCAAACGCATCTTTGACGGTTTCCTGGAGGCCGGTGGCAATTTCATCGACACCGCCAACGGTTATCAGGGTGGCCAGTCGGAAGCCATGCTCCGCGAATTCATCGCCCCGGAGCGGGATCGCCTGGTCGTCGCGACCAAATACACTTTGGGGACGACGCCGGCAGCGGGCATTTCCCACACCGGCAACAGCCGCAAGAACATGGTTCGCGCAGTGGAAGAAAGCCTGAAACGACTGGGCACCGATCACATCGACCTGTTCTGGGCGCACATCAGCGACGGCGTGACGCCTATGGAAGAAATCCTCCGGGGCTTCGATGACCTGGTGCGCGCCGGCAAGATTCATTACGCCGGGTTGTCGAACTTCCCGGCGTGGCGCATTGCCCGGGCCGATGTGCTGGCCGAACTGCGCGGTTTTGCGCCGATCGCTGCGATTCAGGTCGAGTACAGCCTGGTCGAACGCACCGCGGAACGCGAGATGCTGCCGATGGCCGAGGCCCTCGGGTTGGCCGCCACACTGTGGTCACCGCTGGGCGGCGGCTTCCTCACCGGCAAATACCGCAACAACGATGGCGATAACCGCGCAGCCAAGCTCGGCATGCTGATTCATGCGGAAAAAAGCGCCCGGGAAACCGCCCTCCTCGACGCGTTGCTGGCGGTGGCCGTCGAACTGGACGCCAGCCCGACGCACGTGGCGATTGCCTGGCTGCGGGAAAAAGCCAAACGCTCGACGACGGCGTTGATCCCGATCCTGGGTTCGCGCACCCGTGAACAGCTGGATGCAACGCTGGGGGCGCTGGATGTGCAGTTGAATGCGCAGCAGGTGTCGCGACTGGATGGGGTGAGTGCCGTGGAAGCGGGTGTGCCTCACGGAACCATCGTCGGGTCGAAGCCGCGGTATTCCGGGACTGAGACCCTGGACCTGCCCATTATTCCCGTCGCCTGAACTGGCGCCATCGCCAGCAAGCTGGCTCCTACAGGGATTGGGGCACACGCACACCGGGTTCCACTATAGGAGCGAGCTTACTCGCGATGAGGCCTGCACATTCAAGTGTTCATGTGGCCTGACACAGCGCTTGCGCGAGCAGGCTCGCTCCCACCTTACGGCGTACTACAGATCAACCTTATGCTTCGCCGCATACAGACACAGCATCTCCATTGCCAACGTCGCTGCCGCCAGTGCGGTGACTTCCGCACTGTCGTACGCCGGGGCCACTTCCACCACGTCCATGCCCACCAGGTTGATCCCGCGCAAGCCGCCGAGGATCTCCAGCGCCTGCACCGTGCTCAGGCCGCCGCACACCGGGGTCCCGGTGCCCGGCGCGAACGCCGGGTCGAGGCAGTCGATATCGAACGTCAGGTACACCGGGTTGTCGCCGACACGCGCCCGAATGTCCTCGACAATCGCATCCACCCCACGGCGATGCACTTGCCGCGCGTCCAGCACCTGAAAGCCCTGGTGATCGTCATTGGTGGTGCGCAAGCCGATCTGTACCGAGCGCGCCGGGTCCACCAGGCCTTCCCTGGCCGCGTGCCAGAACATCGTGCCGTGATCGACTCGCTTGCCCCCCTCGTCCGGCCAGGTGTCACTGTGGGCGTCGAAGTGGATCAGCGACAGCGTTCCATGCTTGCGGGCGTGGGCCTTGAGCAGCGGGTAACTGATGAAGTGATCGCCGCCGAAGGTCAACATTGCGCAACCGGCATTCAGGATGTGTTCGGCGTGGGCTTCGATGGTTTCCGGTGTCGACTGCGGCGAGCCGTAATCGAAGTCGCAGTCGCCGTAGTCGATCACGGCCAGGTGATCGAACGGGTCGAACGTCCACGGCCAGTGGCGCTCCCAGGCAATCCCGGCAGACGCCGCGCGAATCCCGCGCGGCCCGAAACGCGCACCGGGACGGTTGCTGGTGGCGGTATCGAACGGCACGCCGCTGACGGCCACGTCGACACCGCGCAAGTCACGGCTATAACGTCGACGCATGAAACTGGTGATGCCGGCGTAGGTACTTTCGGCGGCAGTCCCATAGAGGCTGTCGCGGGTCATGGCCTGATCGTTTTGCACGGGCACGTCCATCTGTATCTCCTTTTTTGTTATTGGCGGCTACGGAAAGTGGTCCACAAGCGGGTGCGCTGACGCATGTCCTTGAGGCTCATGCTGCGGTCGGCGTACAGCCGCTCACGCACCTCGGCGAGGGGGTAGATGTCTGGATCGTTGCGCACCGCCTCATCTACCAACGGGGTGGCGGCCTGGTTGGCCGTGGCGAAGAACAGCGTGTTGGTCAGCGCCGCGACGGACTCGGGGCGCAGCATGAATTCGATAAACTCGCGAGCGGCTTCAGGGTGTGGCGCGTCCTTGGGGATCGCCAGGTTGTCTTGCCAGACCAGCGTGCCTTCCTTCGGAATCCGGTACGCCACTTCGTAGGGTTTATTGGCCTTGCGCGCCTGATCGGCAGCCATGCTGGCGTCGCCGTTGTAGGTCAGCGCCAGGCAGACACTGCCGTTGGCCAGGTCGTTGATCTGCCGACCGCTGGCGACGTACAGCACATTCGGCTGCAACTGATGCAACAGGGCCTCGGCGGCTGACAGATCAGCCTTGTCGGTGCTGTAGGGATCTTTACCGAGATAGTGCAGCGCCAGGCCGATCACTTCCTGCGGCGAATCGATGATCGCGACGCCGCAATCCTTCAGTTTGCTGGCGTACTCGGGCTTGAACAGCAAATCGAGGCTGTTGAGCGGCACACCCGGCAGGCGCTGTTGCACCGCCTCGACATTCATCCCCAACCCCAGCGTGCCCCAGGTGTACGGCACGCCATATTGGTTGCCGGGATCGACCGCGGCGAGTTTTTCCAGCAAGTCCGGATCGAGGTTGGCGTAGCCCTTGAGGCCTTCGTGGGGAATCGCCTTCAGCGCCCCCGCCGCCAACCCTCGCGCCAGCACGCTGGACGACGGCACCACCACGTCATAGCCGCTGCCACCGGTGAGCAGCTTGGTTTCCAGGACTTCCGAGGAGTCGAAGGTGTCGTAGCGCACGTGGATGCCGGTTTCCTGCTCGAAACGCTGCAAGGTTTCCGGCGCGACATAATCGGCCCAACTGTAGAGATTGACGACTTTTTCTTCGGCCAGGGCCGACACGGACACGGCCACGAACAGCGCGGCTAAACACAGTTTGAAGAAAGGAGCCATGACGAACACCTGACCAGAGGAAGTGGTGGCAGAATGCGCCGTCGGATACATTGGAAAAATACCAAGTCAATTACCCTGACTTTATTGCGGAGTAATGTTTAATGCTCGGCCAGCTTCATGATGTGGATTTGCAGTTGCTGCGGCTGTTCGTCAGCGTGGTGGAATGCGGCGGCTTCAGCGCGGCCCAGGGTGAACTGGGCCTGAGCCAGTCAAGCATCAGCCAGCAAATGGCCCGGCTTGAGACCCGCCTCGGCTATCGCCTGTGCAGTCGCGGCAAGGGTGGATTTCGCATCACGCCCAAGGGCGAGCAACTGCTGCTGGCGACACGCGGGCTGTTCGAGTCCATCGAAGCGTTCCGTCATCAATCCAACGGTGTCGCCGGTCGGCTGATCGGCGAAGTGCGTCTGGGGCTGTCCGAGGCCCTGGATCAATCGGTGCTGCAACGGGTGGCAGACGCGATCCGGCGGTTTCGCGAGCGCGATCAATCGGTGCGCATCGAACTGATCAGCGCCATGCCCGGCGAGATGGAGCGCTTGCTGTTGCAGCAGCGGCTGGACCTGGCGATCGGCTATTTCTCCCAGGTGCAAAGCGCTTTTGACTACCGTGAGCTGTTCACGGAAACCCAACACCTGTACTGCGCCGCCGGCCATCCACTGTTCACCCACGATGCCCCGGACGATGAGGCCATGCAGGCCTGCGACCGAGTCGATCACCCCTATCGCTTCCTGCGCAGCGATGAGCCGTTCCAGGGCAAGCTGTGCTCGGCGCGCTCGGAACAGGTCGAAGGCACCCTCGCCTTCATTCTGTCGGGCAAGCATGTCGGCTACCTGCCCAGCCACTTTGCCCGCGCGTGGGAAGACAAGGGGCTGCTACGGGCGGTGCGCTGCAGCGACATGAGTTTCGACGTGTCATTCCAGCTGGCCCGCCATCGGGCACAGGTTCCGGGGGATGCGCAGAAGGCATTCGAGGAGGATCTGCTCGCTGCATTCACCTGAGAACAGCGTAATTCCCGGTGGGAGCGGGGGGGGGGGGGGGGGGGGGGGGGGGGGGGGG
>NZ_JANLOD010000001.1 GCF_025466085.1 Pseudomonas sp. 14P_8.1_Bac3 | reverse complement strand
AAGGGGTTTCGCACTTTAACCGATTGCGGTCGCGGCCTTCACCGTCGCTTCAACCTGAGGTGTCGGCGGATTCGCTGGCCAGGCTTTCACGTCCAGGTCCAGGTCCGCGAACTGGCTCGAATCGAACACCGGCGTCTTGATCCCGGCGGCACGCTGGTCATCGTAGTCCCGCAGGATGCGCATGCCGACCTTGAACAGCAGGAACAGCGCGATCAGGTTCACGAACGCCAGCACGGTCATGGTGATGTCGGCGAACGCGAACACCGTGCCGAGGTCCTCGATGGCGCCCCAGAAGATCAACACCAGCACCAGCGCGCGATAGCCCATCAGCGCCTTGCGGTTTTCACCGATCAGGAAACGCAGGTTGCTCTCGCCCAGGTAGTAGTTGTAGAGAATCGAGGTGAACACGAACAACGCCAGCGCCACGGAGATGAACATCCGGCCCCAGTCACCGACGACCGCGGCGAGCGAGTTCTGGGTCAGGGCAATGCCGTCGCCTTCGAAGCCCGGCGTGTAGAAACCCGAGAGCAGGATCAGCAACGCGGTGCAGGTGCAGATCACGAACGTGTCGAGGAACACGCTGAACGCCTGCACCACGCCTTGTGCCACCGGGTGCTCGACCGACGCCACGGCCGCGACATTCGGCGCACTGCCCAGACCCGCTTCGTTGGCGAACACGCCGCGCTTCACGCCCATGACGATGGCGCTGCCGATCAGGCCGCCAAAGGCTTGATCCAGACCGAAAGCACTTTTGACGATGGTCATCAGCATGGCGGGCACGTGGTCGAACTGCAGGACGATCACGTAGACGGTCACGCCGATGTACACCAGGGTTTTCACTGGCACCAGCAGGTCAGCGACCTTGGCGATGCGCTTGATCCCGCCGATGAACACCAGGCCTAGCAACACCGCCAGGGCCAGGCCGGTCCAGGTGGTGTCGAGGCCGAACGCGTTGTTCAGCGAATGGGTTACGGCGTGGGACTGCAGGCCGTTGAAGGCGAACCCGAAGGTCACCAGCAACAGGAACGCCATGATCATGCCCAACCAGCGTTTCTGCAGGCCGTGCTGGATGTAATAGGACGGGCCGCCGCGGTAGCTGCCGTCGGAATCGCAGCGCTTGTAGAGCTGGCCGAGGGAGCATTCGAAGAAGCTGCTGGACATGCCGACCAGCGCGGTCACCCACATCCAGAACACCGCCCCCGGGCCGCCCAGGGTCACGGCAATACCGACGCCGGCGATGTTGCCCGCGCCGACGCGGCCGGCGAGGCTGAGCATCAGGGCCTGGAACGAGCTGAGCTGGCCGGCGCTGCTTTTGAGGCTGTCGCGGAACACCGCGAACATGTGAAAGAAGTGACGCAGTTGAACGAAACGCGAGCGGATCGTGAAGTAGCTACCGAGCCCGACAATGAGCACGATCAGTACTTTCCCTGAGAGGAAGTCGTTAATGACTTCGAGCATGGAGTATTCCTCGCTGTTTTTTTAAGGCAAATGCTGGACGGGGCGAAGCATCGCGGTAAGGCGGATGTTCGTTATGGTTCCAAATTGCGGGTTTGTTATTAGTGGGGGTTCGCATGGGTTGTGGCCTCGCTACCGACGACCGCTCACGCGAAGAGGGGCGGCACTATACCGATCGATGCGGGGCCCGTCTGCACGCTTGTCGTGCATGTTGTTTACAACGGTGCTGCTTTTGGTGGGAGCGGGCTTGCTCGCGAAGACGGAGTGCCAGGCAATATCCAGTGGTGACTGGTACTCCGTCTTCGCGAGCAAGCCCGCTCCCACAGGTAAAGCGGTATTGCAAAACTCAAAAAAAAGGGCCTGAGGAATAAATCCCCAAGCCCTCAAAAGGTGAGAGGTGTCTAGTCCCTCGACCTGGTGAGCGGTGCTACCAATAACGCGTAAGGTCAGGCTTTAAGCGGAACCAGACGCGGAGCAATCATGTTTTCCGGGCGCAGGATGTCGGCGAGCATTTCTTCGTCGAGCAAACCTTCCTCGCGCACCAGTTCCAGCACGCCGCGGCCGCTTTCGAGGGCGATACGGGCGATGCGGGTGGCGTTTTCATAGCCGATGTACGGGTTCAGCGCGGTGACCAGGCCGATCGAGTGTTCGACCAGTTCACGGCAGCGGGCTTCGTTGGCGGTGATGCCGACGATGCAATGCTCGCGCAGCATGTCCATGGCGCGTTGCAGCAGGCGGATCGAGTCGAAGATCTTGAAGGCGATCAGCGGCTCCATCACGTTCAGTTGCAACTGGCCGCCTTCGGCCGCGATGGTCAGCGCCAGGTCGTTGCCGATGATCTGGAACGCCACCTGGTTCACGGCTTCCGGAATCACCGGGTTGACCTTGCCGGGCATGATCGAACTGCCTGGCTGACGCGCCGGCAGGTTGATTTCGTTGATGCCGGTGCGCGGGCCGCTGGACAGCAGGCGCAGGTCGTTGCAGATCTTCGACAGCTTGACCGCGGTGCGCTTGAGCATGCCGGAAAACAGCACGAAGGCGCCCATGTCGGAAGTGGCTTCGATCAGGTCTGCAGCCGGCACCAGCGGGTGGCCGCTGATGGTGGCCAGGCGCTGCACGGCCAGGTGCTGGTAACGCGGGTCGGCGTTGATGCCGGTGCCGATCGCGGTACCGCCCAGGTTCACTTCGGTCAGCAACTCAGGGGCCAGGGTCTTCAGGCGACCGAGGTCTTCACCCAAAGTAGTGGCGAACGCGCGGAATTCCTGGCCGAGGGTCATCGGCACAGCGTCCTGCAACTGGGTACGGCCCATCTTCAGGACGTGGCTGAATTCTTCACCTTTGGCGGCGAACGCCTGGATCAGGCTGTCGAGACTGGCCAACAGGGCGTCGTGACCCAGCAGCAAACCCAGGCGGATCGCGGTCGGGTAGGCGTCGTTGGTCGACTGCGCCATGTTCACGTCGTTGTTCGGGTGCAGGTACTGGTATTCGCCCTTCTGGTGACCCATGGCCTCCAGCGCGATGTTGGCGATGACTTCGTTGGCATTCATGTTGGTCGACGTGCCGGCGCCGCCCTGGATCATGTCCACCACGAACTCTTCGTGGAAATCGCCGCGGATCAATCGTGCACAGGCTTCGCTGATGGCAGCGTGCTTGGCTTCGCTCAGGTGACCCAGCTCGCGGTTGGCGTCAGCGGCGGCCTGTTTGACCATGGCCAGGCCGACAACCAGCTTCGGGTAATGCGAAATCGGAACGCCGGAGAGACGGAAGTTGTTCACCGCTCGCAGGGTCTGGATGCCGTAATACGCTTGAGCCGGTACGTCGAGTACGCCAAGCAGGTCTTTTTCTGTGCGGAAAGATGCAGCGGAGGACATGATAGAAATCATCTCGATAGGGACCCGGTCTGTGCCGGAACACTGCAAATGCTAGGCTTGTGGAGAATTTTCGGCCAATGCTGTTAAACACTGGCCTATGCACATTCGGCATAATAGGTGTGTGACGCTCTGTGTGCGGCGAGCGTGTGACCTAAATTGGTGCGTGTCCGGGAGGACGTGATGAATCTGGAAAGTAAATGGCTTGAGGACTTCAGTGCCCTGGCCGCCACCCGCAGCTTCTCCCAGGCTGCGGAACGCCGCTTCGTGACTCAGCCGGCATTCAGCCGGCGAATCCGCAGCCTCGAAGCCGCGCTGGGGTTGCAACTGGTCAACCGTTCACGCACGCCGGTCGAGCTGACGGCGGCGGGGCAGTTATTTCTGGTCACGGCGCGGACGGTGGTGGAGCAACTGGGTGAAGTGTTGCGCCATCTTCATCATCTGGAAGGCGGGCAGGGCGAAGTGATGCAGGTCGCCGCCGCCCACTCCTTGGCGCTGGGTTTCTTTCCACGCTGGATCGCCCAGTTGCGCAATGAAGGCTTGAACATTGCCACGCGGTTGGTGGCGACCAACGTCGGCGACGCGGTGCATGCCTTGCGAGAAGGCGGCTGCGACCTGATGCTGGCGTTCTATGACCCGGACGCGGCGATGCAGATGGACCCGGAAATCTTCCCGTCGCTGCACCTCGGTCACACGGAAATGCTTCCGGTGTGCGCGGCGGATGCCGCTGGCAAACCGTTGTTCGATCTGGAAGGCGAAGCCAGCGTTCCGCTGCTGGCGTACAGTGCCGGTGCCTTTCTCGGGCGCTCGGTAAACGGCTTGTTGCGCCAGCGTGCGCTACGGTTTACCACCGTGTACGAAACCGCCATGGCCGACAGTTTGAAAAGCATGGCGCTGGAAGGACTCGGGATTGCCTGGGTGCCGCAACTGAGCGTGCGCGCCGAACTGGCTCGCGGTGAGTTGGTGGTCTGCGGCGGCCCGCAATGGCATGTGCCGCTGGAGATTCGCCTGTATCGCTGCGCGCTGGTGCGCAAGGCGAATGTGCGGTTGTTGTGGCGCAAACTGGAAGGCGGCGCCGGTGCCTGACCCCGCCGGATGCCCCTTGTGGGAGCGAGCTTGCTCGCGATAGCGGTGTGTCAGTCGACATCAATGCCAGGAGGTGAGCCGCCATCGCGAGCAGGCTCGCTTCTACAGGTTTCTCTGGCTGACCTTCAGGTCAATAAAACCGCTGCTTTGCGCCGTATGACAGATGGTCGAATCGGGGGCTGT
This sequence comes from Pseudomonas sp. 14P_8.1_Bac3, assembly GCF_025466085.1. GTDB lineage: Bacteria > Pseudomonadota > Gammaproteobacteria > Pseudomonadales > Pseudomonadaceae > Aquipseudomonas. The sequence goes on along the minus strand of NZ_JANLOD010000001.1, from coordinate 67,109 downwards.
TTATCTGCTTCATTGAGGTATACTGCGCGGCCTTCGGCCGGTTCGTCCGGCCATTTTTCGTACAATCAAGCCACGCATTTTGCGTGGCTTGTTGTTTTTTGACGCGCCTGCGGGCGCCCAGAGAGAAGAGGCACGACGATGAGTGCACTGGTTGGCGTGATCATGGGCTCCAAGTCCGATTGGTCCACCCTTAGCCACACCGCCGATATGCTGGAAAAGCTCGGCATCCCTTACGAGGTGAAAGTGGTTTCTGCCCACCGCACCCCGGACCTGCTGTTCCAGTATGCCGAAGAGGCCGAGGCGCGGGGCATCGAGGTGATCATCGCCGGTGCCGGTGGCGCGGCACACTTGCCTGGCATGTGTGCGGCCAAGACCCACCTGCCGGTGCTGGGCGTGCCGGTGCAGTCTTCGATGCTCTCGGGCGTCGATTCGCTGCTCTCCATCGTGCAAATGCCCGCGGGCATTCCGGTCGCCACCCTGGCCATCGGCAAGGCAGGCGCGATCAACGCCGCGCTGCTCTCGGCGAGTATCCTGGGCGCCAAGCACCCGCAGTTCCATGAAGTGTTGAAAACCTTCCGTGCTGAGCAGACAGACAGCGTGCTGGACAATCCAGACCCACGCATCGCCTGAGGTTGTTGACGATGAAGATCGGTGTAATCGGTGGCGGCCAGTTGGGTCGCATGTTGGCGCTGGCGGGCACTCCGCTGGGCATGAACTTCGCTTTCCTCGACCCTGCGCCGGATGCTTGTGCCGCCGCGTTGGGCGAACACCTGCGGGCCGATTACGGCGATCAGGATCACCTGCGTCAGCTCGCCGATGAAGTCGATCTGGTGACCTTCGAGTTCGAAAGCGTCCCGGCCGAAACCGTGGCGTTCCTCTCGCAATTCGTCCCGGTTTACCCGAGCGCCGAAGCGCTGCGCATCGCTCGCGATCGCTGGTTTGAAAAGAGCATGTTCAAGGACCTGGGGATTCCCACCCCGGCGTTCGCCGACATCCAGTCGCAAGCCGATCTGGACGCTGCCGTGGCATCCATCGGTCTGCCGGCCGTGTTGAAAACCCGCACCCTGGGTTACGACGGCAAGGGCCAGAAAGTCCTGCGCACAGCGCAAGACGTAGTCGGCACGTTCGCCGAGCTGGGCAGCGTGGCGTGCCTGCTGGAAGGCTTCGTGCCGTTCACCGGCGAAGTCTCGCTGATCGCCGTGCGGGCTCGCGATGGCGAAACGAAGTTCTACCCGCTGGTTCACAACACCCACGACAGCGGCATTCTCAAGCTGTCCGTGGCCAGTACCGATCACCCCTTGCAAGCCCTGGCTGAAGACTACTCCAGCCGCGTGCTCAAGCAGCTGGACTACGTCGGCGTGATGGCGTTCGAGTTCTTTGAAGTCGACGGTGGCCTCAAGGCTAACGAGATCGCCCCGCGTGTGCACAACTCCGGGCACTGGACCACCGAAGGCGCCGAGTGCAGCCAGTTTGAAAACCATCTGCGGGCCGTCGCCGGTCTGCCGCTGGGTTCGACGGCCAAGGTCGGCGAGAGCGCGATGCTCAACTTCATCGGCAAAGTGCCGGAGACGGAGAAAGTCCTGGCCATCGCCGATTGCCATCTGCACCACTACGGCAAGGCGTTCAAGACCGGTCGCAAGGTCGGTCACGCCAACCTGCGTTGTGCAGATCGCGAAACGCTGGCCGCGCAGATCCTCAAGGTCGAAGCGCTCATCGCCGAATAGTTTCACGTGGCAGCGGCGGAACCATTGCGGTGTCGCCGTTCTCTGATGGCAGGATGCGAAAGTCTGACTAGGCTTTGGCATAACTACCAAATCAGAGGGAAATGCCATGGGAATTATCGGAACCATCTTTATCGGCTTGATCGTCGGCCTGCTGGCCCGGTTCCTGAAACCGGGTGATGACAGCATGGGCTGGATCATGACCATCCTGCTCGGTATCGGCGGTTCGTTGGCGGCCACCTACGGCGGGCAGGCCCTGGGCATCTATCAGGCTGGCCAGGGCGCGGGTTTCATCGGTGCGCTGGTCGGTGCGGTGATATTGCTGGTGATCTACGGCCTGATCAAAAAGAACTGATTCAGGTGACGAAGCCCTCTCTGCCAAACGCGTGGGGGGGGCTAGAATGCGCGGCGTTGCACCGTCCTTTCCTTTGCCGAGCACCTTCATGCGCCGTCTTTTGCTGACTCTTGTTTTACTGGGTTCGGGCTTTGCCCATGCCGGCGAACTGCCGGAAACCGACTGGCTCGAACTGATGCCCAAGTCGGACCAGAAAGCCCTCGAGGCCATGCCCGAAATCGATCACAACTCCCCCGAAGCCACGGGCACCTTTACCGAAAAGGGTGGCATGAAACAGAGCAAGGGCTTGCCGGCAGTGATGTACTCGACCAAAACCGTCGCGTCGATGAACGACAAGAACATCCGCATCGGCGGTTACCCGGTGCCGCTGGAGTCCGACGCCAAGGGCCGCAGCACGCTGTTCTTCCTCGTGCCTTACCCGGGCGCCTGCATCCACGTGCCGCCACCGCCGCCTAATCAGCTGGTGTTGGTGCGTTATCCGAAAGGCCTGAAGCTGAATGATATCTACACGCCGCTGTGGGTCACCGGCACGTTGAAGATCGAGAAGGTCAACAATGACCTGGCGGATGCAGCGTATGCGCTGGATGCGGCGAAGGTGCGGGTGGTGAAGGAGTCCGATTTGTAGGCGATCAAACCGTGGGAGCGGGCTTGCTCGCGAAGAGGCCGTAACATTCAACATCGTCGCTGACTGTTACACCGCCTTCGCGAGCAAGCCCGCTCCCACATTGGTAGTGCGGCGTCAGAGCGATTTGCTGGTGATGCTCACGCCCAGGGTATGGCTGGCTCCCGGCGCCAGCGTCACCACATCATCCATCACGTTCGCCGTCTCGATGCACAGCATCCGCTGCCAGCCATCGTCAGCCATGTCGCTGAATGCCGCCGCGCGTTCGATCCACGGGTTCCAGATTACTGCCGTGCGCGAACCGCTGCTGGTCAGCTCGATACGCCGTTCCCAGGCCGGGTCGACAATGCTGAGCTTCTGCGGCGTGTCGAGGTAGATGCGGTCGGTCTCGCCGGTAAAACGCAGGTCACCGCGCTGGGCCTTGGTTGTCCAGTCTTCAAGGGTCTCGATGTAGCTCAAGCCATCGACCCCTTCCACGTGAACATGGCGCACGTCGCTGACCGCGAAATAGCTGTGCAATGCCTGGCTGAGGGTGACGGTGTCGTTGCCCCGGTTGTGGCTGGCCAGGCTGATGTGCAGTTGCTCATCCAGACGGATGCTCAACGTCAGATCCACCTGATGCGGCCAACCCGGAAAGCCGCCTTCGGGGTAGGGCAGGGTGAATTCCACCTTCAGGCTTTCGCCTTCGGTTTCGATGCCGCCCAGCGCCCAGTCCATCGCCCGGACAAAACCGTGAGCGGCAGGCGGTTCCTCGCTGGTGCGCATCGCCTGGACGCTTGACGGATTGCGCGCCAGGTTGCCGAACCACGGCCAGCACACCGGCACGCCGGCGCGGATACTCTTGCCGGCCTTGAACACGGCTTCGTCGTTAAGCCAGATCAGCGGCGGTTGGCCGGCCAATTGATAACTGAGGATGTGCGCGCCTTGCTGGGCTACCAGCAACTCGGCCTGACCGTGGCGGATACGCCAGCAGTTCAGTTCATCCAGTTTCACGGCTTCAACGTTGGGCGTGCTCATGGGGCAACTCTCGATCGGCAACAGGACTGCAATGGACCGCTAAACGGTCCAGGCGTTTAACGCGCGCGTGGCGGAACCGAGCGGGTGCGACCGCTGCCGTCGATGGCAACGAACACGAACACGGCTTCAGTCACTTTACGCCACTCGCTCGACAGCGGATCGTCGCTCCAGACCTCGACCATCATCTGGATCGAGCTGCGGCCGATTTCCAGCGCCTGGGTATAGAACGAAAGCTGGGCGCCCACCGCGACCGGAACCAGGAACGCCATACGGTCGATGGCCACGGTGGCCACGCGACCGCCAGCGACTTTGCTGGCCATGGCGGTGCCGGCCAAATCCATCTGGGCGACCAGCCAGCCGCCGAAGATATCGCCAAAGCCGTTGGTTTCGCGTGGAAGCGCGGTGATTTGCAGGGCCAGGTCGCCTTGCGGGATTGGATCTTCCTGTTCGAGCTCTATCATGCCGGGGGTGCCTCTGACCCGTGACTCTCTATAAGTACTTCAAGGTGAATAGCCGTCTCCAGGAAAAACGATTCAGCCCCGAACATACTGCGTTCGTCACGTTTTTCGTAAGGCGCCTAAAGGGAAACTCTGCGAAACCGCCTGCTCACCGCGACAGGCGTTTTCGCACAGCAACCCTTTGAAGCTGTCGCAAGATCCCGAGTATATCGGTCGGTAGACTCCGAGACGACCATCCGGTTCTCATTTTGACGGTCAAATACGCGCCTCCCTGTGCTTTTTCGAACAATTTGTTATCGTGCCGGACCTGCCCAAGCCTCCGCCAGCGTTGTCGAGGTTGCAGATCCGTCTATAAGAGAAGCCCTTGCCATGACCCCAGCGCCTTCGAGCATCGCGCAGCCGACCCAGCCCGCACGACCGTTGACCCGCAATGACTACAAGACTTTATCGCTGTCCGCCCTCGGCGGCGCGCTGGAGTTCTACGACTTCATCATTTTTGTGTTCTTCGCCACGGTGGTGGGCAAGCTGTTCTTCCCCGCCGACATGCCCGAGTGGCTGCGGCTGATGCAGACTTTCGGCATCTTCGCCGCCGGCTACCTGGCGCGACCCTTGGGCGGCATCGTGATGGCGCACTTCGGCGACCTGCTGGGCCGCAAGAAGATGTTCACCCTGAGTATCTTCATGATGGCCGTGCCGACCCTGATCATGGGTCTGCTGCCGACGTACGCGCAGATCGGCATGTGGGCGCCGATCCTGTTGCTGCTGATGCGGGTGATCCAGGGCGCGGCGATTGGCGGTGAAGTCCCCGGCGCGTGGGTCTTCGTTTCCGAACACGTGCCGCAACGGCACATCGGCTACGCCTGCGGCACCCTGACCAGCGGTCTGACGGCGGGCATCCTTCTTGGTTCGCTGGTCGCCACCGCGATCAACAGCATTTATACCCCGGTGGAAGTCGCGGATTACGCCTGGCGGATCCCGTTCCTGCTGGGCGGCGTCTTCGGTCTGTTCTCGGTGTACCTGCGCCGCTGGCTGCACGAAACCCCGGTGTTCGCCGAACTGCAACTGCGCAAGGCCCTGGCCGAAGAAGTGCCGCTGCGCGCGGTGTTGCGCGACCACCGCGGCGCCATCCTGATTTCCATGCTGCTGACCTGGCTGCTGTCGGCCGGCATCATCGTGGTTATCCTGATGACCCCGACCGTGCTGCAGACGGTCTACCACTTCTCGCCAACCACCGCGCTGCAGGCCAACAGCCTGGCGATCGTATTCCTGAGTCTGGGTTGCGTGGGAGCCGGGGCGCTGGCTGACCGCTTCGGCGCCGGCCGAGTGTTTGTGTTCGGCAGCGGCGCGCTGCTGATCAGTTCGTGGACCTTCTATCACAGCCTGTTCAACCATCCCGACTGGCTGTTCCCGATGTACGCCCTGACCGGTTTGCTGGTCGGCACCATTGGCGCCGTGCCGTACGTGATGGTCAAGGCCTTCCCGGCGGTGGTGCGCTTCAGCGGGCTGTCGTTCTCCTACAACCTGGCCTACGCCATTTTTGGTGGCCTGACGCCGATGGTGGTGACGTTGCTGCTCAAGGAAAGCCCGATGGGGCCGGCTTATTACGTGGCCGTGCTGTGTGGCGGCGGAATTGTGGTGGGCGCGTATCTCTGGAAGAAGGGTCGCTGATTTCGACTTTTTATCGTCTGTACCGCTCCCAATCGCCAGCAGGCTGGCTCCCACACTGGAATGCATTTCAATGTGGGAGCCAGCCTGCTGGCGATTGGGGCCGCCTGGAATCATCCAGTAAAAACCCGAATGCTGGCCTTTCATCCAATTGTCATATTTCAGCCATAGAGTGTTCACACGGCCTGCTGATACTTGGCCCCGACTAACACACCCTATCTGCTAGGAGTAAGGCATGAAACTGAAGCGTTTGATGGCGGCAATGACTTTTGTCGCTGCTGGCGTTGCGACTGCCAACGCGGTTGCCGCTGTTGACCCGTCGATCCCGAGCTACACCAAGACCACTGGTGTGTCGGGCAACCTGTCCAGCGTCGGCTCCGATACCCTGGCCAACCTCATGACCCTGTGGGCTGAGAACTACAAAAAAGAATACCCGAACGTAAACATCCAGATTCAGGCCGCTGGCTCCGCCACTGCGCCACCTGCGCTGACTGAAGGCACCTCCAACCTGGGCCCGATGAGCCGCAAGATGAAGGACACCGAACTGGCTGCCTTCGAGCAGAAGTACGGCTACAAGCCAACCGCTATCCCGGTTGCCGTGGATGCCCTGGCTGTTTTCGTACACAAAGACAACCCGATCCAGCACCTGACCATGGAACAAGTCGACGCGATCTTCTCGTCCACTCGTCTGTGCGGCGCGAAAACCGAAGTGAAAACCTGGGGTGACCTGGGCGTGACCGGCGACCTGGCCAACAAGCCAGTGCAACTGTTCGGCCGTAACTCGGTATCCGGCACCTACGGCTACTTCAAGGAAGAAGCCCTGTGCAAAGGCGACTACAAGCCAAACGTCAACGAACAACCAGGTTCGGCTTCGGTCGTGCAGTCGATCAGCTCCTCGCTGAACGGCATCGGTTACTCGGGCATCGGTTACAAAACCGCTAGCGTGAAGACCGTGGCACTGGCCAAGAAAGGCAGCACTGACTTCATCGAAGACACCGAAGAAAACGCCCTGAACGGCAAGTACCCGCTGTCGCGTTTCCTCTACGTTTACGTCAACAAGGCCCCGAACAAGCCTCTGGCCCCGCTGGAAGCCGAGTTCGTGAAACTGGTTCTGTCGAAACAGGGCCAGGAAGTGGTCGTGAAAGACGGCTACATCCCACTGCCAGCCAAGGTTGCTGCGAAAGCACTGGCTGACCTGGGTCTGCAAGAAGGCGGCGCTGAAGTCGCAAAAAAGTAACACCCTAGGCCCGGGGCACGCCCCGGACCTGTGTAGGAGCGAGCTTGCTCGCGATGGTTTTTCAGACACCGCAAGTGTGTTGGATCAACGATTTTCGCGAGCAAGCTCGCTCCTGCAAGGGCCGACGGTTGCCATTAAGGCAGCCCGGCCCACCCCCCAAATTTTTGGTCCGCTGCCAGTACCTACAGGCGGCGGATTTGTTGCGTCACTGCATTGTCATCTTTCTGTCATACAGGATCGCTAGGGTGTGCGCATGAATGATCTGGCCAATTCCACCATGACTACAAATCCCCCCAAGCGAATTGATTTCAATACGCCTGAGTTGCAACGCAAACGGCGCATCCGCGCGCTCAAAGATCGCCTGACCCGCTGGTACGTCCTCATTGGCGGCCTCGCCGTGCTCGGCGCGATCACCCTGATTTTCTTCTTCCTGGCCTACGTGGTCGCGCCGCTGTTCCAGGGTGCCAGCCTGACCGCCAAGGACGCCATCACCCCAGCCTGGATGCAGGACGCCGGCAAGCCGCTGATGATCTCCCTGGAAGAACAGAACCAGGTCGCCATGCGGGTTTCCGACAAAGGACAGGCGCTGTTCTTCGACATCGACAGTGGCGCCGAACTGAAGCGCGTCGATCTGCCGGTTCCGGCTGGGGCCAGCGTCACCTCCATCGGCGAAGACCAGCCCGGTCATCCGCTGGTCGCCGTGGGCTTCTCCAACGGTCAGGCCCTGGTATTCCGTCACACCTATAAAGTCAGCTATCCCGATGGCAAGAAGACCATCACGCCGGCCGTCGAATACCCTTACGGCGAAACGCCGATCGCGCTGAACGAGGCGGGCGGTGCGCTGGAGCATGTCAGCCTCAACGCCACTGATTCGACCCTGATGCTGGTCGGTTCTACCGGTTCGCAACTCAATGTCCTTTCGCTGACCAGCGAAGAGAACATGATGACCGGCGAAATCACCAACGAGCAGAAGCGCATCGAGCTGCCGCAGATGACCGAGCCGGTGAAGAACATCTTCGTCGACCCGCGCCAGCAGTGGCTGTACGTGATTAACGGTCGTGCCCAGGCCGACGTGTTCAGCCTGCGCGACAAGAGCCTCAATGGTCGCTACAAGCTGCTCGAAAATGGCGATGCGCAAATCACCGCCAGTACGCAACTGGTGGGCGGTATCTCGCTGATCGTCGGCGATTCCACAGGCGGTCTGGCCCAATGGTTCATGGCCCGCGACCCCGATGGCGAACTGCGCCTGAAGCAGATTCGCACGTTCCAGATGGGCACCACGCCGATCGTTGAAATCACCGCCGAAGAACGTCGCAAAGGCTTCATCGCCCTCGATGCGTCCGGCAAGCTCGGCGTGTTCCACAGCACCGCGCACCGTACCTTGCTGGTGGATCAGGTCGTGGAAGGCCAGGGCCTGTTCGGTCTGTCGCCACGGGCCAACCGTGTGATCGTCGAAGCCGGCGGCAAGATTCAACCGCTGCTGCTCGATAACCCGCACCCGGAAGTGTCCTGGAGCGCGCTGTGGAGCAAGGTCTGGTACGAGAACTACGACGAGCCTAAATACGTCTGGCAATCGACGGCGGCCAACACCGATTTCGAACCGAAACTGAGCTTGTCGCCGCTGACCTTCGGCACCCTGAAAGCCGCGTTCTACGCCATGCTGCTGGCCGCGCCACTGGCCGTTGCCGCGGCGATCTACACCGCGTACTTCATGGCCCCGGGCATGCGCCGCAAGGTCAAACCGGTGATCGAACTGATGGAAGCGATGCCGACGGTGATCCTCGGTTTCTTCGCAGGCCTGTTCCTCGCCCCTTATGTAGAAGGGCACCTGCCGGGCATTTTCAGCCTGCTGATGCTCTTGCCGATTGGCATCCTGGTGGCCGGTTTCGCCTTCAGTCGCCTGCCTGAATCGCTCCGCCTGAAAGTGCCGGACGGTTGGGAAAGCGCGATTCTGATTCCGGTGATCCTGTTCGTGGGCTGGCTCTCGCTGTACATGAGCCCTTACATGGAAACCTGGTTCTTCGGCGGCGACATGCGCATGTGGATCTCCCACGACCTGGGCATCACCTACGACCAGCGCAACGCACTGGTGGTGGGTCTGGCCATGGGCTTCGCGGTCATCCCGAACATCTACTCCATCGCCGAAGACGCCGTGTTCAGCGTGCCGCGTGGCCTGACCCTGGGTTCGCTGGCGCTCGGTGCCACGCCGTGGCAGACCATGACTCGCGTGGTGATCCTCACCGCCAGCCCGGGCATCTTCTCGGCATTGATGATCGGCATGGGCCGTGCGGTCGGGGAAACCATGATCGTGCTGATGGCCACGGGTAACACCCCGGTCATGGAAATGAACCTGTTCGAAGGTCTGCGAACGCTGGCCGCCAACGTCGCGGTGGAAATGCCCGAATCGGAAGTCGGCGGCAGCCACTACCGCGTGCTGTTCCTCTCGGCGCTGGTGCTGCTGTTGTTCACCTTCGTCATGAACACCCTCGCGGAACTGATTCGTCAGCGTCTGCGCAAGAAATACTCGTCGCTTTAAGAAAGGTAGAAGTCTGTGAAACAGAACTCCCTGAATGGATGGTTCAAGAGCGGCGCCCCCGGCGTCTGGATCAGCGGTGGCGCGGTGTCCATCGCGGTCATCATGACCATTGGCCTGCTCGCGGTAATTGCCGTGCGCGGTCTGGGTCACTTCTGGCCGGCGGACCTGATTCATGCCAGCTACGACGTGCCGGGCCAGGCCAATCACCTGGTCATCGGCGAAGTGGTACAGAAAGAAGAAGTGCCGCGTGAGCGTCTGAAAAGCGCTGGCCTGCCGGTGCCCGATCAGGGCCCGGAGTTCATGACCCGCGAGCTGATCAAAGTCGGCAACCGTGACCTGAACGGCAACGACTTCACCTGGATCGTCGGCGAGTGGCTGACGAACCAGAAGACTCCGCCCGAGCTGATGGCCATTGAACGTCGCGAGTGGGGGAATTTCTACGGCTACCTGGTCAACGTCAAACAGGACGGCAAGGTCATCGCGGAAGGCGAGGCGGCGTGGCCTGAGTTGCAGGCCCGCGTTGCCCGCGTCAACCAGCTCGCGGCACAGCTCAAGACCCTGGAAAAAGTCGACATCGGCGCGATCAACGCCGGCCTCGAACGCATCCGGCTGCACGGTCGCAAACTGGAGTTGGCCGGCAAGCTCGACGCCACCGCGCAAGCGGACATGGAATCCGAGCGTGCCGAGCTGAACGCGCGTTATCAGGACATCGAAGCCCGTCTTGCCGACCTGCATGCCCAGTTCAACCGCGACAGCCTGACGGCCCGCGATGCCAACGGCAAAGAGATCGTGATCGACATCGGCAAAGTGGTTCACGCCTACCAGCCGAACGCCATGGGCACGATGACCAAGATCGGTTTCTACTTCAGCAAGGTCTGGGAATTCCTCAGCGACGACCCGCGTGAAGCGAACACCGAAGGCGGGATCTTCCCGGCGATTTTCGGCACCGTGATGATGACCCTGATCATGGCGATGATCGTGACGCCGTTTGGCGTACTGGCGGCGGTTTACCTGCGTGAATACGCCAAGCAGAACGCGCTGACGCGGATCATCCGCATCGCCGTGAACAACCTGGCGGGCGTTCCGGCAATCGTGTACGGCGTATTCGGCCTGGGCTTCTTCGTGTACGTGCTGGGCGGTTCGGTCGACCGGTTGTTCTTCCCTGAAGCGCTGCCGGCACCGACCTTCGGTACGCCGGGCCTGCTCTGGGCGTCCCTGACCCTGGCGCTGCTGGCGGTGCCCGTGGTGATCGTCGCCACCGAAGAAGGCTTGGCGCGGATTCCTCGCACCGTGCGTGAAGGCTCGCTGGCCCTCGGCGCGACCAAGGCGGAAACCTTGTGGAAGATCGTGCTGCCGATGGCCAGCCCGGCGATGATGACCGGCATGATCCTCGCCGTGGCCCGCGCCGCCGGCGAAGTGGCGCCGCTGATGCTGGTAGGTGTGGTGAAACTGGCACCGTCGCTTCCACTGGACGGCAACTACCCGTACCTGCACCTTGACCAGAAAATCATGCACCTGGGCTTCCATATTTATGACGTCGGCTTCCAGAGCCCGAACGTCGAAGCCGCACGACCGCTGGTGTACGCCACAGCGCTGTTGCTGGTGCTGGTGATCGCGACGTTGAACCTGTCGGCCGTTTACATCCGCAACCACCTGCGCGAGAAATACAAAGCGCTGGATAGCTGATTTCTTATGTGGGAGCCAGCCTGCTGGCGATGGCATCACCGCGGTTTCACAGATGAACCGCGTTGCCTGAATCGCCAGCAGGCTGGCTGCCACAAAAACCGAACCGAATTTGTCAGCACAGGGAGCCTCCCATGCAGCACGAAACTCATACCCACGGCATCAACATGTCCGCCCTGGGCCGCGACAAACAGAGCCTGAGCCTGGCGCAGGAAACCGTGGCCATCGAAGTGCCGGGCCTGAGCCTGTTCTACGGCGAGAAACAAGCGCTGTACGACGTCAGCATGAACATCCCGAAACAGCGCGTGACCGCCTTCATCGGCCCGTCCGGCTGCGGCAAGTCCACGCTGCTGCGCACCTTCAACCGCATGAACGACCTGGTTGACGGTTGCCGCGTAGAAGGCGAGATCAACCTGTACGGCAACAACATCTACCGCAAGGGCGAAGACGTGGCCGAGCTGCGTCGTCGCGTCGGCATGGTGTTCCAGAAGCCGAACCCGTTCCCGAAAACCATCTACGAAAACGTGGTGTACGGCCTGCGCATCCAGGGCATCAACAAAAAACGCATCCTCGACGAAGCCGTTGAATGGGCGTTGAAAGGCGCGGCGTTGTGGGACGAAGTCAAAGACCGCCTGCACGAGTCGGCACTGGGCCTGTCCGGTGGCCAGCAGCAACGTCTGGTGATCGCGCGCACCATCGCCGTGGAACCGGAAGTGCTGCTGCTCGACGAACCGTGCTCGGCACTCGACCCGATCTCCACGCTGAAAGTCGAAGAGCTGATCTACGAACTGAAATCGAAATTCACCATCGTCATCGTCACCCACAACATGCAACAGGCCGCGCGGGTTTCCGACTACACGGCGTTCATGTACATGGGCAAACTGGTGGAATTCGGCGACACCGATACCCTGTTCACCAATCCGGCGAAGAAGCAGACCGAAGACTACATCACCGGTCGTTACGGCTAGCAAGCGGTTGGTTGCTCACTGAACTGACGCTGCGGCCCACCGCACCTTACCGGACGCTCCAAGGACGCCAACATGATTAGTAAAGAAGGCCTTACCCATCACATTTCCCAGCAGTTCAACGCTGAGCTGGAGGAAGTGCGCAGCCACCTCCTGGCCATGGGCGGGCTGGTAGAGAAGCAGGTCAACGACGCCGTGACGGCGCTGATCGAGGCCGACTCCGGCCTGGCCCAGCAGGTCCGCGAGATCGACGAGCAGATCAACCAGATGGAGCGCAACATCGACGAAGAATGCCTGCGCATTCTGGCCCGTCGTCAGCCGGCGGCGTCCGACTTGCGTCTGATCATCAGCATTTCGAAGTCGGTGATCGACCTCGAGCGTATCGGCGACGAGTCGACCAAGATCGCTCGCCGCGCCATCCAGTTGTGCGAGGAGGGCGAAGCGCCGCGCGGTTATGTCGAGGTGCGCCACATCGGCGACCAGGTGCGCAACATGGTGCGTGACGCGCTGGACGCCTTTGCCCGCTTCGACGCCGACCTGGCGTTGTCGGTGGCGCAGTACGACAAGATCATCGACCGCGAATACAAGACCGCCCTGCGCGAACTCGCCACCTACATGATGGAAGACCCGCGCTCTATCTCGCGGGTCTTGAGCATTATCTGGGTGCTGCGTTCGCTGGAGCGGATCGGCGACCACGCGCGCAACATTTCCGAGCTGGTGATCTACCTGGTGCGCGGCACCGACGTGCGCCACCTGGGCCTTAAGCGCATGAAGGAAGAAGTTGAAGGAACAAGCGGTGAAAGCGCTAATGTTCCGGTCAAAGTTGACGATAAGTAAGATTGCCCAAGAAAAACGCCCGGTCCTTTGGCCGGGCTTTTTTGTGTGCGCAATTCGATAGTGAAAGCAGCACCCGCGAACGAAAAGTCCCGGCGTGACTGAAGGTTTTTGGCAATGTGCCATCAGCAAGACGGTATGCTTGCCGGGATTTTTTCAAGGGGTGATGGATGAGCAAGATCAGCGTGTTGGTGGTGGACGATGCAGCGTTCATTCGTGACTTGGTTAAGAAGTGTCTGCGTAACTACTTTCCGGGTATCCGCACCGAAGATGCCATCAACGGCAAAAAGGCCCAGGCGATGCTGGCCAAGGAAGCGTTCGACCTGGTCCTGTGCGACTGGGAGATGCCGGAAATGTCCGGCCTGGAGTTGCTGACCTGGTGCCGCGAGCAGGACAACCTCAAGACCATGCCCTTCGTGATGGTGACCAGCCGAGGCGACAAGGACAACGTCGTCCAGGCGATCCAGGCCGGCGTGTCCGGCTACGTCAGCAAGCCATTCACCAACGAACAACTGCTGACCAAGGTCAAGCAGGCGTTGAACAAGGTCGGCAAGCTCGACACCTTGATGAACAGCGCACCGACCAAAATGAATTCGGCCTTCGGTAACGACTCCCTGAGTGCCTTGACCAGTGGCAAACCTGCCGTAGCCAGCGTCGCCCCCGCAGCCGCGGCGGTTGCCCCGATCGCCCGGCCTGCCGCCGCTCCAGCCCCCGCAGCGGTGGCACCGTCCCGCGGCTTGCTCAACAGCCCGCCGGTAAAAGCGCCCGCGGCGAGCGCCGCCACCGGCGGTCGTGGCCAGGGCCAGTTGCGTCTGCCGAACGGCATTCAGGCGTGCGTGATCAAGGCCTTGAGCCTCAAAGAAGCGCTGCTGGTGGTCAAACGCAGCGAAGCCTTGCCGCAAGTGCTCGACAGCGCCGTGCTCGATCTGGAGCAGGGCGACAACGCCGAAGTCGCCCGCCTCAATGGCTACCTGCACGCCATCGTCGCCCACGAGCAGAAACCCGACAGCGAATGGCTGCAACTGACGTTCCGCTTCGTCGACCAGGACGCGCAGAAACTGGACTACCTCTCCCGCCTGATTGCGCGCGGCACGGCGCAGAAGCATTTCATTCCGGGCGCCTGATCTTCGTCGCCTGACAGTCCGCCTCCGCGGGCAAGTCCGCTCCCACACAGGAATGCGTTCCCTGTGGGAGCGGGCTTGCCCGCGATGGGGCCGTCCAGTTCACCGCACATCTGCTGAACGGTGGAATTTGAAACATCGGCCGACTACCCAGGTCCATTGCAGCTGCTAGGCTCCATCCAGATCTTTACTCGACAGAATCTTGCCCATGCACGCGCGCTTGCTGTTTTTCTGCGGTCTTTTCATGGCGTCCGCTTCGGCCATGGCCATGACGATCTACAAATCCACCGATGCCAATGGCGTGGTTTCCTACAGCGACCGCCCCACGCAGGGCTCGCAGGTGTTCACCTTTCGTGATCGCATGGTCGAGCACCTGGAGCGTCAGGTGTATCTGGTCATTACCAAGAAGAAGGGCGCGGACAGCGTTTATGTGCGCAACGATTTGTATGCGCCGGTTGAGATCGAGTTGAGTTTCGACGGGCTGCAGAACGTCAGCGGTGCGCCTAGCCGGCCGATCCGTCGGGTGATGCCGGCGCGCAGCAGCATTCGTCTGGCGCTGCTCACGGCGCTGCAGGCGGAAAGGCCGCTCACCTACGTCCCCAAATTCGAATACTTCCTGGGCGACCCCTCGGGGGCTGCCCAGGACTACCGATACCCGTTCCCCTGGCGCGGTGGACCGTTTCGGTTAAGCCAGGGGGCCAATGGGCAGTACAGCCACTTCGGTCCGAAAAACCGTTATGCCATGGACATCGCCATGCCCGTGGGCACGCCGATCATCGCTGCGCGCGGTGGGGTGGTGGTGAAAACCGAGAACGCCCAGACCGGGCGTGGCACCGATGCGTCGGGTAATTTCGTGCGGGTGCTGCACGATGACGGGACGATGGGCGTGTACCTGCACCTCAAACAAGGTTCGGTCAGTGTTCGCGAGGGGCAGCGGGTGTCGGTGGGCAGTCCGTTGGCGCTGTCAGGCAACACCGGCAACAGCAGCGGCCCGCACCTGCATTTCGTGGTACAGCGCAATACCGGGTTGGGGCTGGTGTCGATTCCGTATCAGTTCAATCAGCCGATGGGGGCGTTGCCCAACTTCGCGCTGGGCAAGCAGTGAGCAGCCGGCTCCTACAGGGGTAGGGTTTAATCGAGCATCAACACCTTGGCCAGAATGATCTTCGGTCCCTTCATCTTCTTGATGATGATCCGCAGGCCTTCAACTTCCAGCACTTCTTCCTCTTCCGGCACCCGCTTCAGGGTTTCGTAGATCAGCCCGGCCAGGGTTTCGGCCTCGACGTGGTCCAGATCGATGCCCAGCAGGCGCTCAACCTTGAACAAAGGCGTGTCGCCGCGCACCAGCAGCTTGCCGGGCTGGTACGCGAGGATCCCGCGTTCCGCCTTGCGGTGTTCGTCCTGAATGTCGCCAACCAGCACTTCCAGCACGTCCTCCATGGTCAGGTAACCGATGATGTTGCCATCGGCTTCTTCGACCAAGGCGAAGTGCGAGCCGCCTTTGCGGAACTGCTCGAGCAATTGCGACAACGGCATGTGCCGCGACACCCGCTCTAGCGGGCGGGTCAGTTCCGCCAGGTTGAACGACTCGGGAATGTGGTCCAGGGCCGCCAGTTCCAGCAGCAGGTCCTTGATGTGCAGCAGGCCGACGAACTCCTGGCGGTCACTGTCGTATACCGGATAGCGGCTGAACTTGTGGCGACGGAACATCGCCAGGATTTCCTTGAGCGGCGCGTTGAACTCCAGCGTCACCAGGTCTTCACGGGAGTTGGCCCAGTCGACCACTTCCAGTTCGCCCATCTCCACCGCCGAAGCCAGGACGCGCATGCCTTGGTCGCTCGGGTCCTGGCCACGGCTGGAGTGCAGGATCAGTTTCAGTTCTTCGCGGCTGTAATGGTGTTCGTGATGCGGGCCGGGTTCACCTTGGCCGGCAATCCGCAGGATCGTGTTGGCGCTGGCGTTGAGCAGGTAAATCGCCGGGTACATCGCCCAATAGAACAGGTACAGCGGCACGGCGGTCCACAGCGACAATAGCTCGGGTTTGCGGATCGCCCAGGATTTCGGCGCCAGTTCGCCGACCACGATGTGCAGGTACGAGATGACAAAGAACGCGGCGAAGAACGACACGCCCTTGACCACTTCGGCCGACTGCACGCCGACGGTTTCCAGCAAAGGCTCGAGAATGTGCGCGAAGGCCGGTTCGCCGACCCAGCCGAGGCCGAGGGAGGCCAGGGTAATGCCCAATTGGCACGCTGACAGGTAGGCATCGAGCTGACTGTGAACGGTGCGCAGGATGTGTCCGCGCCAGCCGTTTTTCTCGGCGATGGCCTCGACCCGGGTGGAGCGCAGTTTGACCATGGCAAATTCCGCCGCAACGAAAAAACCGTTGAGCAGAACCAGGATCAGAGCAAAAAGAATCATGCCGAAATCGGCGAAGAGTGTCGCGAGGGTCAAGCCAGGGGAAGGGTCCATGATGGAGTTTTGCGGGTTCCGTGTATTCGAATAGGGGTAATTGCGGTGCCTGAAGGGCAGGCACAAGTCAGCCAATGTAGCGGCTGACTTGTCGATTGCCTAGTGGCGCGTGCCGGCCGGTATCAGTCAGTGGTGCTGATGACCGGGGTTTTCGTGACCTGGGCCGGCGCGAAATGGCAGGTGAAGGTACTGCCGTGGCCCGGCACGCTGCTGATTTCCATCCGTGCGCGGTGGCGCAGCAACACGTGCTTGACGATCGCCAGCCCGAGGCCGGTGCCGCCAGTATTCGAGTTGCGGCTGGAGTCGACGCGGTAGAAGCGTTCGGTGAGGCGTGGCAGGTGTTTACTGTCGATGCCGATGCCGGAATCCTGCACGCTCAGGTGCGCACCTTGTTCATCACCCCACCAGCGAATGCGGATATTGCCTTCGGCCGGGGTGTATTTCACCGCGTTGAACACCAGGTTGGAAAACGCGCTGCGCAACTCGGCTTCGCTGCCCTTGAGCTGGATCGTCGGGTCGGCTTCCAGGGTGATGCCCTGATTTTTCTGCCCGGACAGTTGCTGCGCGTCGCTCTTGATCGATTGCAGCAAGCCGTCGATGGCCACGGGCTGATTGTCCGACGGGTAATCCGTGGCCTCCAGTTTGGCCAGCAGCAGCAAGTCATTGAGCAGCGTCTGCATGCGCCCGCCTTGCTGTTGCATCTGTTGCAGGGCACGGCTCCAGCGCGGGTTCACGTCCTCGACGTTGTCGAGCAGGGTTTCCAGGTAGCCGCAGATCACCGTCAGCGGCGTGCGCAACTCGTGGGAGACGTTGGCGATGAAGTCCTTGCGCATCTGCTCCAGCTGATGAATGCGCGTCACGTCGCGCACCAGCATCAAATGCTCGTTGTTGCCGTAGCGGGTGATGTACAGCTGGATGCGCAGGCGGTCGTTGGTCGGTGATGGGATTTCCAGCGGTTCGGCGTAGCTGTCCTGCTCGAAGTATTCCTTGAAGCGCGGATGGCGCACCAGGTTGGTCACGGGCTGGCCGCTGTCCTGGGGGGTCTTGAGGCCGAGCAGGGTTTCCGCCGCGCGGTTCCACCATTCGAGGTTGCCGTCGGTGTCGAGCATGATCACCGCGTCTTTCAGCGCCGCGGTGGACTCCTGAACCCGGTCGATCACCGCTTGCAGGCGCCCGCGCACCCGTTGGTCGCGGCGCTGCAGGTGGTAGATGCTGTCGAACACCTCGCCCCACAGGCCGTAGCCATCGGGCGGTGCTTCATCGGGTTTGTGCAGGCGCAGCCACTCGTGCAGGCGCAGCAATTGCTTGAGGGTCCAGGCCAGGTAAAGGCCCAGGCCCGCGGCCAGGCTCCAGCCGTAATAGCCGGTGATCAGGCCGATCACCAGGCAGGCGGTGACCAGCAGCAGCATGTGGCGAATCAGGGTGCCATGCCAGTTTTGGTTCACGTCAACGCGCGTCCTTGTCAGCTTGTCGGGCAGGAAAGGTCCGGATCAAGCTTTGGTGGAAAAGCGGTAGCCGGTGCCGCGCACGGTTTGTACCAGATTTTCGTAGGCATCGCCGAGGGCTTTGCGCAGGCGCCGGATGTGCACATCGACGGTGCGTTCCTCGACATACACATTGCCGCCCCAGACCTGATCCAGCAACTGGCCACGGGTGTAGGCACGTTCCTGGTGGGTCATGAAAAATTGCAGCAGGCGGTATTCGGTCGGGCCCATCTCGGCGGGTTTGCCGTCGATGGTCACGCGGTGGCTGATCGGGTCCAGCAGCAGGCCGCCGACTTCGATCGGTGCCTCGCCATCGGTTGGCCCGGCGCGACGCAGCACGGCCTTCAGGCGCGCCACCAGCTCACGGGGGGAAAACGGTTTGGTGATGTAGTCGTCAGCGCCGACTTCCAGGCCCTGGATCTTGTTGTCCTCTTCGCCCTTGGCGGTGAGCATGATGATCGGGATGTCACCGGTCAGCTCATCGCGCTTGAGGCGGCGGGCCAGCTCGATGCCGGAGGTGCCGGGAAGCATCCAGTCGAGCAGGATCAGGTCCGGCTTGCGGTCGACGATGATGGCGTGGGCCTGCTGCGAGTTCTCAGCCTCCAGGCAGTCATAGCCGGCCATTTCCAACGCAACGGCGATCATTTCGCGAATGGGCGCTTCGTCGTCGACGATCAGAATGCTCCTGCCAACCATGCCGTTAATCCTCTTGTCATTTAACTGTCTTGCGCCGCATTAGATAACGGAATTATTGCAGTCGTGTGACAGTATTTTAGTCCCCCTGCGATTGTCATGATCCTGAACTAAGCTCTAAGTCCGAACCCTGACAACCACAAAAGAAGGTTTCCATGACTCAATTCACGCAATCCTTTAAAGCCCTGGTGCTGGCTGCAGCCCTCGCGTTGCCTTCGATGGCGATGGCTGCGGACCCGGCCATGATGAAAGACGGCATGATGGTCGACCATAAGGGCATGACCCTGTACACGTTCGACAAGGACACCGGGGGCAAGTCGGTATGCACGGGTGACTGCGCAAAAAACTGGCCGCCGCTGGCAGCAAAGGCAGGCGACAAGGCTGAAGGCAAATGGTCGATTGTCAAACGTGACGACGGCACGATGCAGTGGGCCTACGACGGCAAGCCGCTTTACACCTTCATGAAGGACAAGGCACCTGGAGACATGACGGGTGACAAGATGAAAGACGTCTGGCATGTCGCCCGTGAGCATATGTAGCAAGTGGTTTGAACGATAAAAAGATCGCAGCCTGTGGCTGCGGTCTTTTAGCTTCTTCAACGCAACGCGTAATCCAGAACAATCCCGACAAAAATCGCCAATCCCGCCCAGTGGTTGTGCAAAAACGCCTTGAAACAACGCATCCGGTCCTTGCCGCGGGTGTACCAGAACTCCCAGGCAAAACAGCCCGCCGCCGCCAGCAAGCCCAGGTGGAACCAGCCACCCAGCTCGAATTTCGACCCGGCCAGCAACAGGCAACCCAACGCCAGTCCCTGCAAGGTCAGGATGATCACCCGATCCGCCTCGCCAAACAGAATCGCCGTGGATTTAACGCCAATCTTCAAATCATCATCGCGGTCGGTCATCGCGTAATACGTGTCGTAGCCCACCGTCCACAGCAGGTTGGCAATCCACAGCAACCACGCCGCGGCCGGCAACTCGCCGGTTTCGGCGGTGAAGGCCATCGGCATCCCCCAGGAAAACGCCGCGCCCAGCACCACTTGCGGGTAGTAGGTGTAGCGCTTCATGAACGGGTAACTGAAGGCCAGCGCCAGGCCGCCAAACGACAGCCAGACCGTCGCCGCATTGGTGCACAGCACCAGCAGGAAACTCAGGCCCATCAGCACCGCGAAAAACACCAGGGCTTCCCGGGAGCTGATCCGGCCGCTCACCAGGGGCCGTTGTTCGGTGCGTTTCACGTGGCCATCGACCTTGCGGTCTGCCCAGTCGTTGATCACGCAACCGCCGGCGCGGGTCAGCACCACGCCGAGCACGAAAATCACGATATTGGCCAGCGACGGCGAGCCTTTGCCGGCAATCCACAGCGCCCATAATGTCGGCCACAGCAGCAAATAAATGCCGATAGGCTTGTCCATGCGGGTCAGTTGAATGAAATCCCAGGCTCGCGGGTTCACGCGGTTCAGGGACTTGAGCAGGCTCTGGTACATCAGCAGTTCTCCGGATGCGCGCGGGTCGCGAGCCACAAAGTCGGCAGGAAGATCTCGGCCACCAGCACGCTCAAGGCGCCACGGTCGAAGCGCGAGCGTCGGCCCCATAGCCCGGACGCTCGGGATTCCAGCGGCAGCCATTGCTGAGGATAGTGACAAACCTCAATGGCGCGCCGCTGAAAGGCCTGATCACAGAACAGCAACTCGCCCAGCGAACGGCTGCCCAGTTCGTCCATGTGCAAGCCGTCGCCCTGCAACGCGCTGCGCGCCGCCACGCTGCGGGCGAACACCCAGGCTTCGCCGTGGCCGCGCAGGTACACCTCGCGCACCCAGCCTTCGCTGCCTTCGGCCAGCGCCAGCGCCGCGCATTCGTCGGCGCGCAGCGGTTGCCAGCCTTCGAACAACGGGGTCACGCTGAAACCGTCATTCGACAGGCGGATCAGCCGTCGGGTCAGCGAGCCTTCATCGAAGAGCCAGTCGAGCGTAGAGGCGTCGGGGAGGGGCGTGAGTTGGCTTTGAGGCAGCCATAGCGGGGCGTTTGTGTGTTGCACAATGAGTCATTATTGGCAGCAAATGAGGCGGCGAGCTTACCATGTCGGTCGGCGATTTTGATTGATCCGGCCGGCCATTGCGCCGAACAGGCTTGCATCTGTCGAGCCCGATCAGTACAAAACGCCCTGAGCCGGACGGCAGCGCGTCAACCATCGACCGTTCGCGCCAGCAATGAGCCTGAATCCTGAGGATGTACCTGAATGAAAAAGTGGCAATGTGTGGTCTGCGGCCTGATCTATAACGAAGCGGACGGCTGGCCGGATGACGGCATTGCGCCGGGCACCCTGTGGCAAGACGTGCCGGAAGACTGGCTGTGCCCGGACTGCGGCGTCGGCAAGATGGATTTCGAAATGATCGAAATCAACTAAGACCTTTTTAGACCAAGACCTTTTAGAGGAGCAGGGCATGAACGCACCTGTCGTGATCGTTGGCACCGGCCTGGCTGGCTACAACCTGGCCCGGGAGTTTCGCAAACTCGATGGCGAAACCCCGCTGCTGCTGATTACCGCCGATGACGGGCGTTCCTACTCCAAGCCGATGCTCTCTACCGGTTTCGGCAAGAACAAAGACGCCGACGGCCTGACCATGGCCGAGCCGGGCGCCATGGCCGAACAGCTGAACGCCGAAGTGCGCACCCACACGCGCATCAGCGGCATCGATCCCGGCCACAAGCGCTTGTGGATCGGCGAAGAATCGGTGATCTACCGCGACCTGATCCTGGCCTGGGGCGCCGAAACCGTCCGCGTGCCCATCGAAGGAGATGCCGCGGACGCCGTGTTCCCGATCAACGACCTCGAAGATTACGCACGCTTTCGCGCGGCCGCGGCCGGCAAGCGTCGGGTGTTGTTGCTCGGGGCCGGCCTGATCGGTTGTGAATTCGCCAACGACCTGATAGCGGGCGGCTACGAAGTGCAACTGGTTGCACCGTGCGAGCAAGTCATGCCGACCCTGCTGCACCCGGCCGCCGCCGCTGCGGTCCAGGCCGGCCTGGAAAGCCTGGGCGCGCGCTTCCACCTCGGGCCGGTGCTCACCCGCTTGCAGCGCGTCGCGGATGGCCTGGAAGCGCACCTGTCGGACGGTCAGGTCATTGCGTGCGACGTGGTGGTCTCGGCCATCGGTCTGCGCCCGCGCATCGACCTGGCGGCTGCGGCCGGTGTGCAGGTCAATCGCGGCGTGGTCGTCGACCGTCACCTGAAAACCTCCCACGCCAATATCTACGCCCTGGGCGACTGCGCTGAAGTCGATGGGCTGAATCTGTTGTACGTGATGCCCCTCATGAGTTGTGCGAGGGCGCTGGCGCAAACCCTCGCCGGCAACCCGACGGCGGTGAACTACGGCGCGATGCCGATCACCGTGAAAACCCCGGTCTGTCCACTGGTGGTGTCGCCGCCGCCACGGGGTTTGGAGGGCGTTTGGACGGTCGAAGGACAGGGCGCCGACATCAAGGCGTTATGCCGCGATGCGGCTGGCAAGCTGCTCGGTTACGCCCTGACAGGCACGGCGGTAATGGAAAAACTCGCGCTGAACAAAGAGCTTCCGCCGCTGCTGGCGTAAATACTGGTCGTTCTGTCGGAATCACCCCTCTTTTGCCCCTACAAACGTCGCGCCGAGACTGGCGCGGCTCTTCCGTGCGTGCCATCCTCACTCCCGTCTGCCGCAGAGTAGAGCACCTGCGGCGCTTTGGGCGCTGTTCCAACGAGAACAGCACGGACATAACAACAAAAAACCGTCAAAGGGGCTTCACTAATGCGTAAACCAGAACTCGCCGCTGCAATTGCGGAAAAAGCAGATCTCACCAAAGAGCAGGCCAACCGCGTTCTCAACGCCGTTCTCGAAGAAATCACCGGCGCCCTGCACCGCAAGGACAGTGTGACGCTGGTCGGCTTCGGCACCTTCCTGCAGCGCCACCGCGGTGCCCGCACCGGCAAAAACCCGCAAACCGGTGAGCCCGTCAAAATCAAGGCCAGCAACACCGTTGCATTCAAGCCAGGCAAATCGTTGAAAGACAGCGTCAATCCGTAATCAGTACTCCCAGCCTGCGAAGACAGGCAGCGGGATAAAAAATGGGCACGCCGATCGAATCGGGTGCCCATTTTTTGTGGCCGGCGGAAATGTGCTGTGTGCCTGATTAGCCGGTGATCGGGGTGCGCCAGTCATCGGAACCCGACGTCCCGGATATTTCGTGGGTCCAGGTGATCTTGCGGTAGGTGAACTGCACTTCTTCCAGGTGCGTGAAGTGCGAGTTCGACGGGTCCTGGCAGTTATGCATCCTGTTGTTGATGGCGACGATGATCGCGTCTTCCAGTTTGGTGGTGTAGTAGTGCTCCTGGGTGCCTTTTGCCGAAGTGCGGAACCACTGGATGACGATCTCGGACATGCGCTCCCCGGACGTCAACGCCGCTTGCAGCAGCGGCGAAGACTTGTCGTAGACCTTGGTGATCACGACCGGTTTGTGGATGCGCTGGCCGGTTGGCTGGCCGGATTGCGGGTCTCGCGGGATGATCACGTCATGCTCGAAAGCCTGAACCATGACCTGGTCTTCATGACCTTCCTGGTAGCTATTGCCAACGGAGTCGGCGGTGAAGGCGCCGGCAGTGATCAGCCTTTATTTTTCGCCAGTGATGGACATGTACGCGGGTGTTGCCATGGGTGTGCTCCTTGCAATGGGTTAAGTGCCTGAATGGCGGTGTTGCCTGTGGGTGAAACTCTGATTGTGGTTACCAAGAGGGATCAAAACGTGGACTCCGGTCTTCCGTGACCCAGCCACGCGGACGAACGTTAAGGTGCAGTGAACAGGGTAAAGAAAACATTACCGAAGCAAAGAGGTACTTCAAGGCAATCGGGCTGAATCGGACGGGTCCTACGGGGGTTTAGGAAACAGGGAAAATATCTGTATTGGTTTTTTGTCCCCGTCTGTGTGGTTGGCATCTTGACGAGACAGCCCCGACGGCCGCACTGGTCACCGATCGGGGCTGTTTACCGCTTGGCGAGTCAGCCGGTTCGGTTTTGCCTGGCCAAAATCGCCGCCATTTCCGGCTCATCCAGATGATCCAGCGCTCGCTCTACCAACAAATGCACCCCGTCGGCCATCCGGTTGAGCGCCAGGGCTTTGGAGCGGCGTGAACCGTCCACACCGTCCGCGAGGTCGGCCGCGATGGCGCTGATGGACAGCAGATCTTCCGAGGCGTTGGCGAGGAGGGTTTCGGTGTTGATGTCGGGGCAGACGCTGAAGAGGTGACCGCGGCGATTTTGTGATTCTTGCTTGCTTGAAGGTTCCGAATGGATATCCGGTGGATCGGGAGTGATCTTGACCATTGGTTCTAACCTCTAAAGGTGAGGCCGCAACCTGTTCGCGACTAAACGAAAAGGAGGCGGCTGTGCACAGGTTAGTCGACCGACGAACCAAGAAATCGGCGCGCCCGAGGGCGCCCTGCGCACAGCCACCATCAAGTGCAGGAACAAGATTCCTGACTGACAGGGGCATCGTACGACTTGGTAGCAACGGGCGACTAAACCCGATCA
Organism: Pseudomonas sp. 14P_8.1_Bac3; assembly: GCF_025466085.1. Taxonomy (GTDB): domain Bacteria; phylum Pseudomonadota; class Gammaproteobacteria; order Pseudomonadales; family Pseudomonadaceae; genus Aquipseudomonas. The sequence continues at coordinate 42,686 of NZ_JANLOD010000001.1, read as the reverse complement.
CTGATGAGCAGTGACGAGAATCAAACTACCGACCGGCCCCAAGGCGCACAAGCCGGCGGATTCTGGCGTAGCTGTAGGCAACGACGCAAGGTGTTGTAGCTCTCGGGAAGTAACCCTGAAGCCTTTTAAACAACCATCGCGCGCCGTGTAGGAGCACACCTAGATGATCGAATCAATATCCAGTTCGATGGGCGCACCCACTACGTACCCTCCGGTGATAGCCGCAATCGCTGCGTCAATGTCTACGGGAGGCGCCGGCATCATCGCCAGTTGCTCCCTGGCGATATTTTCCGGATGAGCCTTCCATCGCACCAGGCTTTCCTGCACCCGCTCCGGTTGGTCGGCATGGCTGCCATACACCTGGGCCTCGGTGATCGTCTGGTTGTGCAGCGTTTCCAGACGTGCCTTGGTTTCCCCGATCAGCCTGACTTCTTTTTCAAGATCCCTTAACGCCTGGGCATCTCGCTGGGGATTGGCATGAATGCGCGGCTGAGTCTGGATTTTTGCACTCAGTGCGCTGAGTTGTCCGGAGACATTGGTCAGGACGTCGCTGACCCGCTGGTACTCGTAGAAGGTCACCTGCGAGCGCCTGAGCTCCAGCGCTTCCTGCCAACGGCGCAGGCTGGCCCAGCAGCCGGGAATGTAGCTGTCGACCATCGAGTGATTGCCTCTATCGATCACCTGCCGCAGGAAATTGCCGCGCGTTGGCAAACCATCAGTCTGTTGCAGCGCCTGGGCATAACCATGGTCGTTGATCGTGCTGCAGCGCGGTTCCCAGAGGATGGAGGACCGGTGACCTTCGCCGAATTCAACCGGCATGAAGTGACGTAACTGGCCGTGATGCCCATAGGGGTTACCCGTGAAATTGATGATCCCGCCTATAAAAAACGCCAAACCACCCACCGGGTGAAGGCTGAGTACCACCCCTTGGGTGGAGTACACCGGAATACGGTTAGACGGCGTGTTCATCCAGGTGGACGGAACGCTCGGTACGGGGTCGTTGTGGAACACGATGCGGTGATGTTTGAGCGGTTTTGCAGCCTCAATGAAGATCGAGTCGGCGGCGCGGGGGGCGCCGTAGGTGTAGAGCACGATGTCAGGAAAATATTGTTCATCGCGTCGTAACATTTCAGCCAGCAACAGCGCTACCGCACCACCAAGACTGTGCCCGGTGATTACCAGCTTTTGCCCGCTGTAGAATTTTTCCATGTAGCTCACGGCAAACGTGTAGGCCACTTTCGCAGCCCGATAAAACCCGTTGTGTACTTTGCCATCCCCTTCCTCGAAGGGGACCTGGTGGGCATCCGCATCAAGCCAGGCGTCGGGCCATGTCTCGCTGGTTCCCCTGATACTGATCAAAATCAACTCATCGTGATGGGTGATGAAGGCTTGTGTGTCGGTCTTGTTTTCTTTGTTGCGATCATCCAGGAAGTTCACGTTCGCCGGGTGCTCCTGCAAGCCGCCCAAATCCGGATCATTGACCTCGGGATACAACTGCGGATCGAACGGCACCACTTCCAGACGTTTGGAGTAGGGCACCTCTTCATACAAGGGGTAGAACTTCGCCGTCTGTGAGCCATCGACTCGCCATAGCTCATCAAATTGCGGCAGGGCATGACCGAACCAGTTGCCGCTGCTGGGCTGAAGTGGAAACGTCACGCTGTCCGTCTCGACGGGCTGGGTATTCGGGTCTTGTCCAAAGTCGGTGTAACTCAACGTCGACATCAGGGCCAGTTGATAAAGGTTGAGCGCGCAGAACTCATCGCTGGTCGACAACATCGGTCGCAGCGCTCTCATCGGACGCACTTCCAGCACGTGATGTTTGTTTGGCAGCAAGGCGATGCCTTTTGCCTTGCGCGGTGGCGGTGGCGGGGCGAAGCCCAGGTCGGACATGCCCATGTCCGCTGGTGTCATGACAGCGCCCATTCCGACATCCGTGGCATCTTTATCTTGAGGCGTGAATGCTCTGGTTGTGGCGGGCTGGCGAAACAGCTTGTGCAACACCGTGTTGGGTGGGGCGCTACGCGAGACCAAGGGCGGCAAATGCGCGACATGCTGGACCAGTTCGCTCACTTCAACCTGGTAATAGGCATCAGGATCAGCGAGGTTTTTTGCCGGATTTGCCAGAGTGCGTAAGCCTGACTTGTCGAAAAAACGGGTTTTTTCGGCGCGGACTTGTAGTTCGGTGATGGGGAGGGGGTAATTCGGTCGTTCGCTTAAGAACGTGTATGTTCTCTCGCTACCTTGATATGGCTGACTCAGCTTTAGCAATACCGGGCCACAGAAGTGGTTGTCCACCTTTCCCGTCCCGGTTCCATCTAGCTTTCCGGTGTAAACCGTATCCTCGTAATCAGTAACCTCGAAAGTTAAACCGGCATAAGACTTGCCATCACCAAATTCATCCACTAACTGAAAACTGGTCGAATGCCCCCTCAAAGGGCAGGCATGGATGCTGCCCCCCATAAATGGCACATCACTCGCCACTAAAGATTTAATACTCACGGCGTCTCCTCCTTGTTTTCAGCGCAGCCTGGGTAAATGGTGCAAATCCGTTCATCCACCATCTTGAAGGTGCTGAAATCCTTGTAATTGCCGTAACAAAACGCGTATTGGTCTGCAAAGTTTTCGCCCATGCAGCGTTTCCATCCGTCGGGCACTTTCACCCAAGTGTCACCAATCGCAGGTAGTTCCTCCTCAGCCAGTTTGATTTTCAGCCTTACGGTTTTGCCAGGTAACTGGTCCAGCGTGTATGCCGTGAAGGGACGGCCTTTGGTGACTTTGCCCTGCACATCGAGTTTTTTGCATGTGAGGAGTTTTATGAGGTAACGCTTCGGACCGACCGTGCGGAAGAACCATTGGCATTTACCAGAGAACTCACCTACGCCATCCGCGTTGAACGTGCCTTTATTCCGATCCAACAACGCTGGGCGCACGGCAATGGCGGCATAGTCAGAGCTTCTATTGCCGAGTTTCGGGCCAAAGATTCCGGTGATCTTGATCTCCACCAGATTCAGCGCCACGAGGCAGTTCTCGACCTTCCTATAGAGCTCAATCTCAGAAGCCGTTTCATATTTCATATCGAGCTTGTTAAAGCCGAGCTGAGCATTTCTGCCTCCCGCCAGGGTGCACGTTTGGCCTTTGGCTGGCAGGTAGATGGCCTTCAGTTCGTATTTGAAATCAGGCGGAAGTTCGGGGGCAAAGGTGAAGCTGTCCGACTTGCCAAGGGCGGAACAGCCCACTGTCAGCGACAGGCAACTGCCGAGGGCCAGGCCTTGAATGACTCGTTTAATGAACGGGACATTTACTCGCCAATGCCCAAGTTTTTGATGGGTCATGGGTTGTCGTCCTTGTCTTCCGTGCAGCCTGGATAAATGGTGCAGGTCCTTCCATCCACCAGTTTGAAGGTGCTGAAATCGTTGTAATTTCCATTGCAATAGCCACGCTGATCTTGAAGTCCTTTTCCCAAACAGCGCTTCCAGCCTCCCGGGACCTGGACCCAAGTGTCCCCCCAGCCTGGCAGTTCTTCATCCGCTATCTTGATTTTCAGCTTTACAGTTTTGCCCGGTAGTTGGTCCAGCGTGTAAGCCGTGAAGGGACGGCCTTTGGTGGCACTCCCCTGTGCGTTATTTTTTTTGCACCTGAGCAGTTTTATGACATAACGCTCAGGGCCGACGGTGCGAAAAAACCATTGGCATTTGCCGGAGAACTCACCTACGCCATCCGCGTTGAACGTGCCTTTATTCCGATCCAACAACGCTGGGCGCACGGCAATGGCGGCATAGTCAGTGCTTCTATCACTTCGTTTCGGACCAAATACGCCCGTGACCTCGACTTCCACATGATTCAATGCCAACGGGCACCCGCTCACCTTTCGGTAAAGCGGGATCTCGGAAGTCGCTTCGTATTCCATGTAGACCTTGTTGAACCCGAGCTGCGTACCTTTCCCTCCCGGCACGGTGCACGTCTGCCCTTTGGCGGGCACGTAGCTCGCGGTCAGTTCATACTTGAAGTCAGGGGGGAAATCGGGGACGAAGGTGAAACTGTCCGACTTCCCAAGCGCAGAACACCCCGCCATCAAGGCAAAACAACAGGCGAGGGTCAGGCGCTCAAAGATCCGCGTCATAGGGGTGCATACCCTTGCCAATACAACACCTGCTGATACACCCGCTCAAAATGCGCAGCCGGTTCTTCACCGGTTTTCGGCCCCCAAAACCTGGGCGGCAGATACCCCGGCGCCTTTAACGTCTGGGTCAGTAGAAAATGCACCTGCTCGGGTTGTTGCCAGTCCCATAACCGGGCCAGTTGAATCAGGCCCCACAGCCAGTCATCGACATCTCGGTCCGCGGCGAGGCGAGCCAGGGCTTCGGTGTGCTCACGGACCAGGTACCGGCGGGTGTTATCGAACTGCACGTTCGCGTAGACGATGTCCGGCGTAGGGGTGTTCAGCCAGGCCGGATCGGCTGGCAGTGGATGTTCGCCGGGATCCGGGTTGTCGGTGACGGTCCACTGCCCTTCGTGCCAGTAACAGACACTGGTGATCGGCCCCAGATAATCGGCGTACTGTTCGTCTTGCAGATGGGCGAGCGCGCGTCCCAGTACACGGTTGTCGTGGAAGCGATACACCGCCTGACTCGGGCGATGACCGACGACCAGCCGCTCGCGCCAATGGCTGGCCAGCCCATCAAGGTCGGATTGGGTGGCGCTCGCCAGCCAGCCCCAATGACGCTCGGGCGCATTCAGCAATGCCTGAATGACGGGATGCCTGACGTTGCCGATCCGGAAAAGAAAAGGGCCCGTTTGCGCCATCGAGTTAGCCGTCGTGCCGGCGTACAGACTGCGGTACTGATCAGCCCCGAGCTCCCTGGTCAACTCCCGGCGCTCGTCGAACTGGCCGTCACTATCGAGCATCAGGAAAAGGTGCTTTCCGCTCTGGGATTGTTCGAGCAGCCATTGTTCAAGTGTATTCATGCGATGACTCCAAGGGTGCATTGGCCGGCGTGACACGCCTCGCAAAGCGGGCAGTAATCCGCTGCCTGCTGGCGGGCGCTGGCGACGATAGACAGGGGGTTGGCGATAGCGGCAGCGGGAACGCCCGCTGGCGTCTGCAGCGGTGGCATTGCTGCGAGCGGGGCGCCGCCTTCGACGATGGGGACGCTGCTGAAAAGCCCGCTCGCATTGATGACTAGGTGGTGACCGCCCGCCGTGAGCGTCAGGCTGGCGTCTCCATTGATAATCACGTGGGTGGCGGTGAGATGGGCCTGTTGAGCGGCGTGAATCACCAGCGAGCGTGCGGATGTGGTGCTGCTATTGCCACTGATGGTGAGCAGCTCATCTGCGCCGATCAGCGTGCTGCGCGTACCTTGGGTTTTGTGGCGTTCCTCGCCCGTGATCAGGCTGTTGCTGTTGCGGTCTACCTGCTCGAAGCGATCGTTTTTGATCACGCTGTGGCTGTCGTTGAGGATCAATTGCTCGAGGTCGCGTTGGGCGCGCAGGTAGATTTTTTCCTGCCCGGCTCGGTCCTCAATCGACAGCTCGTTGTAGCCGCCGCTGCGCGGTGAGCTTTGGCTGCGCAGCACCGTTCGGGTTTTGTGCTGGGGCAGTGGATGGGCAACGGACGTGACCTTGTTGGCCACGCAACCGGTGATCAGCGGCTGGTCCGGATCGCCTTCCTCAAACGTCACAACCACTTCCATGCCGACACGCGGAATGGTCGCCGCACCAAATCCCTCGCCCGCCCAGCGGGAGGCCACCCGGAGCCAGCAGCTGCTGTGTTCGCTGTTGCGCTCGGTCCGGTCCCAGTGAAATTCGACTTTCACGCGACCGTATTCATCGCAGTAGATCTCCTCGCCGGCCGGGCCCGTGACGCGAGCGGTCTGGCACACCAGCAGCGTTTTTCGAGGCGCCAGAGGCGGGCGGTAAAACACGTCAGCGGGCATCGCGGTGAAGGTGTTGCGGTAGCCCTGAGTGAAGCCGTCGGCGGGACTGTCCTGGCTGCCTGCTTCCTCCAGCGATTGGGGTTGTTTGCCTTCGTGCTTAACACGGACGAGCAGCCACTGGTCATTGCACGCTTTGCGCGGATGCTCCGTCAGTTTGAACAGATGACCGCTGCGCAACGTCGGCTGGTCGCTTTCACCTTTGGCTAACTGATAGTCGCGGCGATGTCGCTCCAGGGCCTGGCGCACGCCCTGCTTGCCCTGTTTTTCAGTCTGCATCAGCAGCGGATAACGATAGTCCTCAAGCTCGGGAAGGAACTCGGCTTTGAAGCGACTTTCCAGCAGCCGGGTCGGGCGTTCAAAGTCGTAGTCGCGGCGTGTGACGGTGCTGGTGCGCGTGCGGAACCCCAGGTCGAAACGCTTCACCACCGGATGCTCGGCGACCATGCCGGCGTCGTGTCGAAAAGCGGTGGGGGCCAGCGTGCGGAAAAACACCGGGTCCTCGGTGAACACCAGCACATGCCCTTCAAGCGCATGCTGGTGATGCCAGGCAAGGCCGTCTTCGGCGCACAGGCGCTGGATGAACGCGAAGTCGCTTTCCCCGTACTGCGTGCAGTACTCGCGCTCGGCGCTGGTGCGGACATGGAAGGTGAATGCGTCCATCTGCAGGCCATGCTGCTTCAGAACTTGAGTGACGATCTGCGGCACCGTCAGGTTCTGGAAAATCCGTTGGTTGTAGCTGAACTGCAAGTAGTGCAGCGCCGGTACGAGCGTCAGGTGATAGTGGCTCAGGCGCTTGCCAGTGCGGCCCGCGACCATCTCTTCGATGCGGCCATGCAGGCCTTCGCCATTGAAGCCGAATTGCAGGAACGCCGGCAGGCTGAGCAGGCTTTCCAGATCGACATTGGGGTTTTCGCTGACCAGGTCGACGCGAATGGCATAGAGCTCACTGATGGCTTCGGTGCCCTTGAAACTCAGGACTTTGAAGTCGTGGTGAACGGTGGGGATCTGCAGGGTGAATCGCGTGCTGCTTTCTAGAGTGAACATACGCTTGTCCTTAAGCAAAGTTGATTAGGCGTGGCGTCCAGTCGTCCTTGACTAGCCACGTGCAGGGTAACTCCGACTCACGCTAACAAATGCCTGAAACAAATTGATGTAAGAAACTTCCCGGAAGTTTGTAAGAGCGTTCCGCAATAAAGGTTTTCATGTTGACGGTAGGAAATGCTTGTAGGAGTGGGCTTTAGAAACAGTAGTTGGGTTTGTATTTTTGGCTTGTCTCTTAAAAATTTAATGAGTGTCGAAAAATAACGTGCAATCAATATGGTGGCTGGCGAGTGACAGCCATTGGCCGTCAAATAATCATGTTCCGTAATACATTTTCAGAAACGTCCTACTTTTATTTTTTTCAAGTCTTGTCATGCTTCGCCCCCTGTTTCCGAGGCTTTGGATCGACCTGCCGTTGGGCAGCAGCCATCAAGTTTTTCCTGGAGGCGGCCTCCGTCGTGGAGAGCTCGATTCTTCTTAAATAGCTATAGTTCATTCAAGGTGATTTAAGAAAGTCAATAAATCTTCTTGAGTCAAATTGTTTGATGAAGTGACAGCTGGTGACTTTTCGTGAACGTTCCATGCTGCTGAAACTTCAATTTCGTACAAGTGCAACAACACTAAAGGCTAGGAATGTCCTACTCAAACAAACTGTCCGCGCATTATCTCGATCTCGCGAAAGTCTCTATTTCCAAAGAGCATTTCGCGGGCGAGGACGTTCGCTTTTCGAGCGACTACGAGGCGTTGGAGAGTGAGTTGGCCAAGGGCTCGTCCATGCACGAAGCAGGGCAGATCGAGTGGCTGAAAATCTGTGAAATCAGTGAAAAAGTGCTGCGGACCCAATCCAAGGATTTGCGGGTCGGCGCCTGGCTGACCTGGGCCCTGTACCAGCGCGAATCCTTTCAGGGTTTGCTGGCCGGTCTCGGTTTGCTGCACTACCTGTGCGAAAGCCACTGGGCTGAAGTCCATCCTCAAAAGGCGCGTACCCGCGCCGCAGCGATCAGCTGGCTGGTGCCGCGTCTTGAGCAGGCGCTGACTGAAAACATCGCGATCAAAGAGCAGTTGCCGATGTTCCGTCGTCTCGTGGAACACCTGGAAGGCCTCGACACGATCTGTACCGAGCAATTGGGCGCCGACGCGCCGCTGCTGCTGCCGATCTGCCGCCGCCTGAAAAACAGGATCCAGCGCGCTGCCGATAACCAGCCGCAGCCCGGCACGGTGGGCGCGGCCGTCGCCCAGGTCAAGCAAGCCGCCACGCAACTGTTCACGCCCGGCGCGCCGATCGATAACGAAAAAGAAGCCCACAAAGCCTTGCGCGCCCAGCAGGAAAGCGCGCGGCCTTTGTGTGCCTGGTGGCTCAAGCAGAAAGCCACCGACCTGCGTGCCTTGCGCCTCAATCGCACGTTGCTGTGGCTGTCCATCGACGCCGTCCCAGAGCGCAACGCCGAGCACATTACCGCGCTGCGTGGCCTGCCGGCCGACAAGCTCAAGACCTTTCAGGACCGTTACGACCAGGGTAAATACGCCGACCTGTTGGTGGAACTGGAAGCGAGTCTGGCGAAGACGCCGTTCTGGTTCGATGGCCACCGGATCGTCTGGGAATGCCTTCAGGCCCTGGACGCCGAAATGGCGATGCGCGAGGTGGAAATCCACTTTGCGCTGCTGGTTCAGCGCCTGCCGGGGATCGTCGAATTGCGTTTCCATGACGGCGCGCCGTTTGCCGACCCGGCCACCCGTGCCTGGATCAGCGCCAATGTCCTGCCACACCTGCAGAGCACCAGTACGCCGCGCAAGGTCGAAATCGCCGACACCCAGCCGGCCTGGGAGCTGGCCCTCGAAGAAGTCCTGCCGATTTTACGCAAGGACGGCCTCAAGGCCGCCGTGCTGATACTGAAGCAGGGCCTGCAAAGCGCGCAGGGCGGACGCGTGCGGTTCTTCTGGCAGTTCGCCCTCGCACGGCTGTGCTTCATGGCCAAGAAATACGAGCTGGCCAAGACCCAACTGGAAACCCTCGATCAAACGTTACAGGACTCAGGCCTGCAAGCCTGGGAGCCCGATCTTGCGCTGGAAGTGCTGCGTCTGCTGCATAGCTGCTGCGAGTTGCTGCCGCAGAACCATGCTGTACGTGAACGCAAGGAAGAGATTTATCGCAGGCTGTGCCACCTCGATCTCGAAGTGGTACTCGACTAGGCCCCAGGGCCACAAACGCAAGGAGAAAAGCCATGGCCAAAGAAGGCTCGGTAGCCCCCAAGGAACGCATCAACGTCACGTTTAAACCTGCCACCGGCGGTGCCCAGGAAGAGATCGAACTGCCGTTGAAACTGCTGGCAATCGGGGATTACACCCACCGCAAGGACGAACGCAAAGTCGAAGATCGCAAGCCGATCAGCATCGACAAGATGACCTTCGACGAAGTGCTGGCCAAGCAGGAATTGCAATTGGTATTGAGCGTGCCGAACCGTCTTCAGGAAGACAGCGACACCGAAGAATTGGCCGTGAAACTGCGCGTCAACTCAATGAAGGACTTCAATCCGGCCAGCCTGGTCGAGCAAGTGCCCGAGCTGCAGAAACTGATGGAGCTGCGCGACGCGCTGGTGGCCCTCAAAGGTCCGCTGGGTAACGCGCCTGCGTTCCGCAAAGCCATCGAAGGTGTTCTCGCCGACGACGAATCCCGCGGTCGCGTACTGGGTGAGCTGGGCCTGAACGCCGCCGCCCAGGACGTCTGAGTCTCCATCAGCCAAGGAAGCCAACACCATGAGCACCCGTGCAGCGCAGCAAAAGAATCAAGAGAACAGCGACTACAGCATTCTCGACAGCATCATCGCCGAAACCCGCCTGACGCCGGACGATGACGCCTACGGCATCGCCAAGCGCGGTGTGTCGGCCTTTATCGAAGAGCTGCTCAAGCCGCAGAACAGCGGTGAGCCGGTCAAGAAAGCCATGGTTGACCGCATGATCGCCGAGATCGATGCCAAGCTCAGCCGACAGATGGACGAAATCCTCCACCATCCGGACTTCCAGTCCCTGGAATCGTCGTGGCGTGGATTGCAGTTGCTGGTCGAGCGCACCAACTTCCGCGAAAACATCAAGATCGAAATCCTCAACGTCTCCAAAGACGACCTGCTGGACGACTTCGAAGACTCGCCGGAAGTGATGCAGTCAGGCCTGTACAAGCACATCTACACCGCTGAATATGGTCAGTTCGGTGGTCAGCCGGTGGGCGCGATCATCGCCAACTACTTCATGTCCCCAAGCTCGCCCGACGTGAAACTGCTGCAGTACGTTTCGAGCGTGGCCTGCATGTCCCATGCGCCGTTCATTGCCGCCGCCGGCCCGAAATTTTTCGGCCTGGAAAGCTTCACCGGCCTGCCGAACCTGAAGGACCTGAAAGATCATTTCGACGGGCCGCAATTCGCCAAATGGCAGAGCTTCCGTACCTCAGAAGACGCCCGCTACGTGGGCCTGACCGTGCCGCGTTTCCTCCTGCGCAACCCGTACGACCCGGAAGAAAATCCGGTCAAGTCGTTCGTGTACAAAGAGACCGTCGCCACCAGCCACGAACACTACCTGTGGGGCAACACCGCCTATGCGTTCGCGACCAGGTTGACCGACAGCTTTGCCAAATTCCGCTGGTGCCCGAACATCATTGGCCCGCAAAGCGGTGGCGCGGTGGAAGACCTGCCGTTGCACCACTTCGAAAGCATGGGCGAAATCGAAACCAAGATCCCGACCGAGGTACTGGTTAGCGACCGTCGTGAATACGAGCTGGCCGAGGAAGGTTTCATCTCCCTGACCATGCGCAAAGGCTCTGATAACGCGGCGTTTTTCTCCGCCAGCTCGGTGCAGAAGCCGAAGTTCTTCGGCATCAGCGCCGAGGGCAAAACCTCAGAGCTGAACTACAAGCTCGGCACTCAGTTGCCGTACATGATGATCGTCAATCGCCTGGCTCATTACCTGAAAGTGCTGCAGCGTGAGCAACTCGGTTCGTGGAAGGAGCGCACCGACCTCGAGCTGGAACTCAACAAGTGGATCCGTCAGTACGTGGCGGACCAGGAAAACCCAAGCGCCGAAGTCCGTGGCCGACGTCCGCTTCGTTCTGCCGAGATTTTCGTCAGCGATGTCGAAGGCGAGCCTGGCTGGTACCGGGTGAGTCTCAACGTGCGGCCGCACTTCAAGTACATGGGGGCGGATTTCACGTTGTCGCTGGTGGGCAAGCTGGACAAGGAATAATCGGAGCTCAACTCATGACTGGATACGGCAGCCTTTTCGAACGCCTGGATGGCGCCGCGGACGAACGCGCCGGCTGGAGCCGCGAGGTGTCCGCCATGGCGTCGGTGGCTGCCCACCTGGCCAAGATGCTCAGCACCCGTGCGGGCAGCGTACAAACGCTGCCCGATTACGGGCTACCCGATCTCAATGACATGCGCCTGAGCCTGCACGACTCCCTGAATCAGGCCCGCGAGGCCATCACACGCTTCATCCAAGCCTACGAACCGCGCCTGAGCAAGGTGCGTGTCATCCCCCAGCCGCGTGAGCACGATCAGTTGCGCTTGTCCTTCAGCATCGAAGGCTTGCTGGAAGTCGAGGGTTTCAAGCGTCAGGTCAGTTTTGTCGCGTGCCTGGATGGCAGCGGCCAAGTCCAGGTTAGCTAACCAACAGCAGGTATTTTCGCGTGTCTTTCAACCACTACTACCAAAGCGAACTCACTGCCTTGCGCCAGCTGGGTCGTCGATTCGCTGAGCGCAGCCCGGCGTTGGCACCCTTTCTTGGACAGGTCGGGCGGGACCCTGACGTGGAGCGGTTGCTGGAAGGTTTTGCGTTCCTGGCCGGGCGCCTGCGGCAGAAGCTTGATGATGAACTGCCAGAACTCAGCCATTCGCTGATGCACCTGCTTTGGCCCAACTACATGCGGCCGCTGCCGGCGTTCAGCATTTTGCAGTTCGATCCGTTGCAGCGTTCGGGGCCAGCGTTGAGGGTCGAGCGTGACACGCCGGTCGAAAGTGAGCCCATCAATGGCGTGCATTGTCGCTTTCGCACCTGTTATCCGACCGATGTGCTACCGCTGGATCTGGCCGCGCTGAATTACTCGGTGAAGGGCGATGGTGCGCTGTTGAGCCTGCGTCTGGAGATGAGCGCCGACGGACACCTTGGCGAACTGAAACTAAGTCGCCTGCGTCTGCACTTTGCCGGCGAGCGCTATATCACTCAGATGCTGTACCTCGGCCTGCTGCGCAATCTGCAAGGCATCGAGCTGATCCCGCTGGACAGCGCCGGCAAACCCATCGAGCGCAAGGACAGCACGTTGGTGACGTTCAAACTGTCCGGCGACCGCGTGCAGCCGGTGGGGTTTGCCGAACACGAAGCGTTGATTCCGTACCCGCTGAACACCTTCCGCGGCTACCGCTACCTGCAGGAATACTTCGCCTTCCAGGACAAATTCCTTTTCGTCGATATCAACGGCCTGGACGTGCTCAACGCGCTGCCGGAAGACACGCTGAAGCAGGTGCGCGGCCTCGAGTTGCGCTTCGACATTCACAAGAGCGGCATTCAGCGCCTGCGCCCGACCCTGGAAAACGTAAAGCTCTATTGCACGCCCATCGTCAACCTGTTCAAGCACGACGCGCTGCCGATTCGCCTGGACGGCAAGCAGGACGAGTACCTGCTGCTGCCGGCCGAATTCGATTTGCAGAGTTGTGGTGTGTTTTCAGTGGAAACCGTGACGGGCTGGAGGTCCGGTGGCCTTGAGTATCAGAAGTACGTGCCGTTCGAATCCTTCGAGCACGACCCAAGCTTCGACGTGCCTGACAGCCGCCCGCATTACAGCCTCCGCCAGCGTTCTTCGTCGCTGCACGACGGCCTCGACACCTACCTGAGCTTCGGCGTCCGTCACACCGACGCCGGGGAAATACTGTCGGTCGAACTGATGTGCACCAACCAGAATCTGCCGCGCCAGCTCAAGCTTGGCGATATCTGCAGGCGTCGTGAAAAAACGCCGGAGCTCCTGAGTTTTCGCAACATCACGCCGGCCACCTCCAGCTTCGCGCCGCCGCTTAACCGGGATTTCCTGTGGAAGCTGATCAGCAACATGTCGCTCAACTACCTGTCCCTGGCCGACGTCGATGCGCTGAAGGTGATTCTCGAAACCTACGACCTGCCGCGCTATTACGACCAGCATGCAGAAAAAGTCAGCAAGCGCCTGCTGGGGGGGCTCAAGTCGATCCGGCACCGACACGTCGATCGACTGCACCGAGGATTGCCGGTTCGCGGGTTGCGTACCGAGCTGACCATCGATCCGGAAGGGTACGTCGGTCAGGGCGACCTGTTCCTGTTCGCATCGGTTCTCAACGAGTTTTTCGCACTTTACGCCAGCCTCAATTCGTACCACGAGCTGCAGGTCAACAGCACACAGGGAGAGGTGTACCAATGGACGCCACGCATGGGGCTGCAGCCCCTGCTTTAAGCGGGCTGACTCGGGTTATACGCGAGTACTCGCTGTTTCAGGCCGTGCTGCTGGTGGTCGACCGGCTGCGTGAAGCACACCCGCACCTGAGCGAAGACGACCTGTACGACCAACTGGAATTCCAGGCAAACCCAAGCCTTGGTTTTCCCGCCAGCGACGTCGATCGCGTGGAGTTTTTCCAGGAGCACGGGCAGCTGCGCGCGCGCCTGCGGTTCAACCTGATCAGCCTGGTCGGCTCCGGTTCGCCGCTGCCGGCGTTCTATGGCGAACAGGCGCTCGGCGATAGCGAAGGCGGCAACCCGACCCGACAATTCCTCGACCTGTTTCATCATCGCCTGCAACGGCTGATGCTGCCGATCTGGCGCAAGTACCGCTACCGCGCGAGTTTCCAGAGTGGCGCACTCGACCCGTTTTCGGCACAGCTGTTTGCGCTGATCGGCCTGGGCGGCGAAGAGATCCGCAAGGCCCGGGAGCTGAACTGGAAACGCCTGCTGCCCTACCTCGGTTTGCTCAGTTTGCGGGCGCACTCGGCGGCGCTGATCGAAGCGGTGTTGCGTTACTACTTCAAGCACGCCGAGCTGACCATCGAGCAGTGCATCGAGCGCCGCGTGGATATTCTCGATGAGCAGCGCAATCGTCTCGGCCGCGCCAACAGCCTGCTCGGCGAAGACCTGGTACTGGGCGAACACGTGCGCGACCGCAGCGGTAAATTCCGCATTCACATCCGCGAGCTCGACTGGCAGCGCTTTCACGAATTCCTGCCGATCGGTTTTGGTTACCAGCCGCTGTGTGCGCTGGTGCGCTTCACCCTGCGTGACCCGCTCGACTACGACATTCGCCTGGTACTACGCCAAGAGGAAATCCGCGAACTGCGCATCGGTGAGCAGAACGCCTGTCGCCTGGGATGGACCAGTTGGCTCGGCCGCGAACAAGCGGACGGTGTGGTGGCCCTGGGCAGCAAAATTCATTAAGGAAGATGACCATTGATCAACGTAGACCTGCAACAACTCATCCAGGCGCTGGACGCCGAAACCCGTCGTGATCTGGAAGGTTCCGCCGAGCGTTGCGTCGCGCGAGGCGGCAGCAAGATCCTCGTCGAAGACCTGTTGCTGGGATTGCTGGAGCGTCCGCAAGGCCTGCTCGCCCGCGCGTTGCAGGACGTCGAAGTGGAGACCGGCGAGCTGAGCGCGGCGTTGCAATCGAGAGTCGAGCACAGCGCCTCGCGCAACCCGGTGTTTGCCCCGGAACTGGTGCAGTGGCTGCAGGATGCGTTGCTGGTGGCGAACCTTGAATTAGGCCAGAGCCAGGTCGGGCAGGCCGCATTGATCCTCGCGTTGCTGCGCAGCCCGATGCGCTACGCCGGCAGCCGCTACCAGTCGTTGCTGGCCAGACTGAACATCGAGCGCTTAAAAGAATTTGCCCTGTCGCAGCAGGAACAACCGCCCACCGGCAAACCGGACGTACCAGGTGAATCACTGCTGGAGCGCTTCACTCATAACCTGACCCAACAGGCCCGTGACGGCAAACTCGACCCGGTGCTGTGCCGCGATGGCGCGATCCGGCAGATGGTCGACATCCTCGCCCGGCGCCGCAAGAACAACCCGATCGTGGTCGGAGAGGCCGGCGTCGGCAAGACCGCAATCGTCGAAGGCCTGGCTTCGCGCATGGCTGCCGGTGAAGTGCCGCAGGTGTTGAAAGGCGTGGAGCTGCTGTCACTGGACATGGGCCTGCTGCAGGCCGGTGCCAGCGTCAAAGGTGAGTTCGAGCGTCGGCTCAAAGGCGTGATCGACGAAGTCAAAGCTGCGCCGAAGCCGGTCATCCTGTTCATCGACGAGGCCCACACGCTGATCGGCGCGGGCGGCAACGCTGGCGGATCCGACGCGGCCAACCTGCTCAAGCCCGCATTGGCTCGCGGCGAATTGCGCACCATCGCCGCAACCACCTGGGCCGAGTACAAGAAGTACTTCGAAAAGGACCCGGCACTGGCCCGGCGTTTCCAGCCGGTGCAGTTGCACGAGCCGACCGTCAGTGAAGCGGTGACCATCCTCCGGGGCCTGGCTCAGGTCTACGAAAAAAGCCACGGCATCTACCTGCGTGATGACGCCGTGGTGGCAGCGGCCGAGTTGTCCGCGCGTTATCTCGCCGGGCGGCAACTGCCGGACAAGGCTGTCGACGTCCTCGACACTGCGTGCGCCCGCGTGCGCATCAGCCTCGCCGCGGCGCCGGAAAGTCTGGAGCGCCTGCGCGGTGAGCTGGCTGAAGGGGGGCGGCAGCGTCAGGCGCTGCGTCGCGATGCCGAAGCCGGCCTGCTGATTGATGATGACGCGCTGGACGCTTTGGAAGGTCGACTGGCCCGCGCTGAAGACGAACGAGCGGCGTTGCAGACGCTGTGGACTGAACAGAAGGCACTGGCGCAGCGCCTGCTGGATTTGCGTCAGCAACTGGCCAGGGCTCGCCAAGCCGCCGCGGTCGAACCTGCCGAAAAAGAGGTCGCAGGCGCCGTGGACGGAACACTCGAAGCGTCTGCGAAAGACGTCGGATCCCTTGAAGCCGCACTCAACGACACCCACAAAGCCCTGACCGCAGCCCAGGCCAACGAACGTCTGGTGAGCTTCGAAGTCTGCCCGCGTCTGGTCGCCGAAGTGATCAGCGCCTGGACCGGCGTGCCGCTGGCGCAATTGGCCTGTGAGCACAACGCCAAGGTCGCCCGTTTCGCCACCGATCTGCGCAGCCGCATCCGGGGCCAGGAACAGGCTGTTTACGCCCTGGACCGCTCAATGCGCGCGACGGCGGCCGGCCTGAACAAGCCAGATGCACCGGTTGGCGTGTTTCTGCTGGTCGGCCCGAGCGGCGTCGGCAAGACCGAAACCGCGCTGGCACTCGCCGACTTGCTGTACGGCGGCGAGCGTTTCATCACCACCATCAACATGTCCGAGTTCCAGGAAAAGCACACCGTCTCGCGCCTGATCGGTGCGCCGCCGGGCTACGTCGGTTACGGCGAGGGCGGCATGCTCACTGAAGCGGTGCGCCAGAAGCCGTACTCCGTCGTCCTGCTGGATGAAGTCGAAAAGGCTGATCCGGACGTCCTGAACCTGTTCTACCAAATCTTCGACAAAGGCGTGGCGAACGACGGGGAAGGGCGCGCGATCGACTTCCGTAACACGCTGATCCTGATGACTTCGAACCTCGGCAGCGAGCGCATCAGCGAACTCTGCGAGAACGGTGCGCGTCCGACCGCCGAAGTGCTGGAAGAAACCCTCCGCCCTGTATTGAGCAAGCATTTCAAACCGGCGCTGCTGGCGCGCATGCGTGTGGTGCCTTACTACCCGGTGGGGGGCCCGGTGCTACGCGAACTGGTCGAAATCAAACTCGATCGCTTGGGCGAGCGTCTGCACCGCCGCCACCTGGATTTCACCTACTCGCAAGACCTCGTCGATCACCTCGCCGATCGCTGCACCCAAAGCGACAGCGGCGCGCGGTTGATCGACCACCTGCTTGACCTGCACGTGCTGCCAAAGGTGGCTGATCGCTTGCTCGATGCGATGGCCTGCGGCGACAGCCTGAGGCGCGTCCACGCGACGCTGGATGGCCATGCCGGCGTGACCTGTGAGTTCGCCTGAAGTGTTTGTCCGAACGGCGTTCGCTTCGTTTTTTCTACCCCTGGAGACCCTCTGATGCCTGTCCGTCACTGGTACGCCGTCCTGCTGACCCTGGTCGTTCTATGCGGCCTGGGCGGCTGCAGCGGCAATTACACATTCAACGACAACGCCTATCGCCCGTTGGGTGATCCTCAGGCGGTCAATCGCGGCAAGTGATCGCAAGGAGTCTCACCATGGAACTGGTCCTGGAAATACTCAACCCTCAGCAGTTCGTGCCAAAGGTGCTGAGTCAGAAAACCTTCAAACAGACCGGTGGGGTGATTGGCCGGAGCGAAGATTGCGACTGGGTTATCCCGGATCGCAAACGTCTGCTGTCCAATCACCACGCGTTGATCAGCTTTCGTGACGGTACGTTTTTCCTGACCGATACCAGCAGCAACGGTATCCAGAACCGCGCAAACGGTGCGCTCCTGCGCAAGGGCGAAGCGATGCGCATCGAGCATGACAGCGTTTACGTGCTGGGACATTTCGAGATCCGTGCGCAACTGGTGCGCGACCCGGCGACTGTTGAGCAGGAAGTGGGTCGCCCGCTACCAGCGGGCAGCGTTATTCCGGACGACGCGTTCCTCGACCTCGACCCGTTGAACGCTTTCCATCAGCAAGCGCACGAGTATTCGGAAATCGACGCATTGATCTCCCCGGACACCCCCGTCGAGGACCCCCGTCAACGCGCCGACTACGCGCGCATCGACATGGAACGCCTGATGGTGCCCGAGCTGATCGACCCCCCGGCTGAACACGCGCCGGCCGCTATGCCAACCGCACGGGAGCGCCAGAGCGATGGTTTCTGGGAGCACTTCGGGGCCGCCCTGGGCGTGGACCTCAACGGTCTCGACCACGACGCCCGTGAAGCCCTGGCGCTGAATGCCGCACGCCTGCTCAAGCAAAGCGTTGGCGGCTTGCAGCAGAGCCTGCACACCCGCAGCGAACTGAAAAACGAACTGCGACTCGCCCAGACCAGCGTACAAGGCGCGCAGAAAAACCCGCTGAAATTCACCGTCGATGCCAGTGATGCGCTGGGCATCCTGTTACAGCCGAACAGGCCGGGCCAGTTGCCGGCCGAGCAATCGATCGCTCGTGCGTTCCGCGATTTGCAGGCGCATCAGGTCGCTCTGCTGACCGCCAGTCGAGCCGCCGTCCGGGGTGCGCTGGAGCACTTTTCGCCACAGCAACTGACCTTGCGTTTCGAGCGCGACAATCCGCCGTTGCTGGCCACGTCGGGCAGTCGCTGGAGAGCCTACGGTCGTTATTACCAGGCCTTGCGTCAGGACGATGACTGGAGCGAGCGTCTGCTGGCCCGCGACTTCGCCCAGGCGTACGAAGAACAGATCCGTCTGATTTCCACCCTTCACACCGACCACCAAGGATGATGCGCATGTCTCGCTGCCCGACCATTTTTTTCAAGAGGCTGACGGTGCTAATGGCGATGGTGCTGCTCGCTGGATGCTCGTCGCTGTCGCCGTTTTCCCAGGTCACCAAAGTCAATCTGACACTGAGCGGCAGTGATCAGCTGAACCCGGATCTCAACGGGCGCCCATCACCGATCGTCGTGCGCCTGTTCGAGCTCAAGCACCCGGTGGCGTTCGAGAATGCCGACTTTTTCAGCCTGTACGAACGCGCCAGGGAATCCCTGGCCCCCGACCTGGTGGCCAGTGAAGAAGTTGAATTGCGCCCAGGTGAAACCCTGTCACTCAAGCTCAGCGTGAAGGAAGGAAGCCGCTACGTCGGCATTCTCGCGGCCTACCGCGACCTGCCGGAAACGCGCTGGCGTTACACGGTGCCGGTCACACCAATGGCTATCACCGACGCAGACCTGACCCTCGACCAGTCCGGTATTCGTAACGGTAACGCAACCCTCGTCAAGGCGGATGACTGACCATGAATGCCGATAAAGTCATTTGGCAGGAAGGCATGCTGCTGCGTCCCCAGCACTTCCAGCACAACGATCGCTACTACGACCACCAGATGAAGACCCGCACCCGGTTGCTGGGCCGTTACACCTGGGGCTTCCTCAGCCTGGAAATCGACCTGCACTTTCTCAACATGGGCAAGCTGGTGCTCAGCCGGGCTTCGGGAATCCTGCCGGACGGAAGCCTGTTCGAACTCGAGGGCCACACCCAACCGCTGGCACTCGACGTGCCGCCCAATACTGGCAATACACCGGTCTATCTGGCGCTGCCGCTGGTCACCGGCAACCACATCGAGTCGCGCCGTTTGGAGCAGGCCGACATGCTGGCGCGCTACATCGCCTACGAAGCTGATGTCGCCGATTCCAATGCCGGCGACCATTGCGCCCGCCAGGTCAGCTGCGGCCGTCCGGACTTCAAACTGTTGCTCGGCGAGCAGCAGAGCGATCAGGCCTACGTGAAACTGAAGATCTGCGAGGTGCTCGACACCACGCCCGATGGCGTGATCAGTCTCGATCCGGGCTTCGAGCCGACCTACCTCCAGGCACATGCGTCCAGTTATTTGCTGTCCTGCCTGAAAGAAGTGATCAGCCTTCTCGGCCATCGCGGCGACACCCTCGCCGAACGCATTCGCTGCAACGGCAAGGTCGGTGGCGCGGAAGTCGGCGACTTCATGATGCTGCAACTGATCAATCGCACCGAGCCACTGCTGCGTCATTATCTCGGTCTGGAGCAGGTGCATCCGGAAACCTTGTACTGCACGTTACTGACCCTGCTCGGCGAACTGGCGACCTTCTCCAGTGATAGCAAACGCCCGCGGCTGGACAGCCATTACCAGCACAGCGACCAGGGCGCGAGCTTCCGCAAACTGATGGACGCGATCCGTCAGGTGCTGTCGATGGTGCTTGAGCAACACGCCATCGAACTGGAGCTGCAAGCGCGCCAGTACGGGATCAGTGTCTCGCCGCTGAACGACCACACACTGCTGGGCTCGGCGTCGTTCGTGCTCGCCGCCAGTGCCAATTGCGACTCCGACGCACTGCGCCAACGCTTGCCCGCGCACCTCAAGGTCGGCCCGGTGGAGCACATCCGCCAGTTGGTCAACCTGCATCTGCCGGGCATCAAGGTCAAACCGTTGCCGGTGGCCCCACGGCAGATCGCGTTTCACTCCAACAAAACCTATTTCATCCTTGAGCTCAGTTCCGAAGACCTGGCGCAACTCCAGCGCTCCGGCGGCTTCGCGTTCCACGTGTCCGGCGAATTTGCCGAGCTTGAACTGAAATTCTGGGCCATCAGGAACTGACCGACATGAACAAGGATACGGAACACCCTCAGGACGAGAAGACCATCCTGCTCGACCGCGGCGGCCACGGCCCGGCGCAGGGTCCGCTGACCGATTTCGCTTCACCACCGCAGTTCGAACAACTTGAAGAGCGGATGATCTACGCCTCAAGCCAGGGACCGGCGGAGTCATTCAATATCCGTCTCAATACGCTGGTGGCTGCTGCCGCCGATCTGTTATCGGAAGTGGTACGACTCAAGCACCGCACCACTCCCGATGATGTGCATGCGCTAAAAGAGCGACTGACGATTGCATTGCAGCAATTTGAGAAGCGCGCACAGCATGGCGGCTGCGAAAGCAGCGAGGTGTCGATTGCGCGTTACCTGCTCTGCACCGTGATCGACGAAGCCGTCGTGACCACGTCATGGGGAGGTGCCAGCAATTGGTCGCAGATGAGCTTGCTCAGCAGCTTCCACAACGAAACCTCCGGCGGCGAGAAGTTCTTCCAGCTGCTGGATCTGGTGTCGAAGAATCCGGTCAAGCACCTGCCGATGCTAGAGCTGATGTACGTGTGCCTGTCCCTCGGTTTCGAAGGCAAGTACCGCGTGCAGACTCGCGGCATCGTCGAACTCGAACGCATCCGCGACGCCTTGTATCGGCAGATTCGTCAGCTGCGCGGCGACGTACCGCGTGAGTTGTCGCCGAACTGGGAAGGCCTGAACGATCAGCGCCGCAGCCTGGTGCACATCGTGCCGACGTGGACGGTGGTGGCGTTCACCGTGGTCTGCCTGGTGGTGATGTATTCGGGGTTCGCCTGGGTGCTGAGCGAGCAACGCGACACCGTGCTGCGACCTTATCAGACCCTGGACCCCATCTGGGTCCAGCCGCAGTCGCAGCCTTAAGCAGGGACGTGTGATGAAAAAGTTTTTCAAGAAAATCGGCGCATTGCTGCGCCAGACCTGGGTCTGGACCTTGCTGCTGGTGCTGTTCGTTGCACTGCTGGTTTGGTTCGCCGGGCCGCTGCTGGCGGTCGACGATTACAAGTTCTGGGAAGCCTCGACCTCCCGCTTGCTGAGCATCAGTGTGCTGTTCCTGATCTGGGGCCTGACCATGGTCTTCGTCAGCTGGCGCGCCGGTGTGCGTAAAACAGCCATTGAAGTCACCGAGGACGGGCAGGACCGTATTCGCCGTGAAGAACAAATCGATAAAGAGGAAAAGGCGCTTCGGGCTCATTTCAAGGACGCACTGAATATCCTCAAGACCTCAAGCCTGTATCGCGGCCGCAGCGAACGCTGGCGCAGTGATTTGCCGTGGTACCTGCTGATCGGCCCGCAGGGCAGCGGAAAAACCAGCTTGCTGGATTTCTCGGGCCTTGAGTTTCCAATCAACAGGGTTGAGCGCAAGCTGACCCGCGACACCGCAGGCACCCGTCATTGCGACTGGTATTTCGCTGACCACGGGGTGCTGATCGACACCGCCGGGCGTTACCTGACCCACGGGGATGTCGCCGTCGATGGCCGCGCCTGGAACACCTTGCTCGACCTGCTGCGCAAGCGTCGCCGTAACCGTCCGTTGAATGGTGTGCTGGTGACCCTTTCGGTGGAAACGCTGCTGGGCGCGACCCCGGATGCCCTAAAGGCGCTGGCTTGCCAAGTGCGTGGACGCCTGCAGGACGTGCATCAGCAACTGCACGTCGATGTGCCGGTTTACCTGGTGCTGAGCAAGGCGGACAAGCTACTCGGTTTCGACGAGTTCTTCGACCAGCTGACCCGCGAAGAAAGCGATCAGGTACTCGGCACCAGCTTCCGCATCGAGCAGAGCGGCACCGACGCGACCTTGCTGCGCGCTGAGTTCGAAGCGTTGTTGCGTCGCCTCGACAGCCAGGTCATCACGCGCATGCACCAGGAGCGCAACACCCAGCGTCGTGGTCGCATTCTCGACTTCCCCCATCAACTGGGGCGGATCGGCGAGCCCCTGTGTCATTTCGTCGAGATGGCATTCACGGGCAACCGGTACCAGCGTGCCAGCCAGTTGCGCGGTTTCTACCTGACCAGCGCACCGTATCTGACCAAGGAAACCGACCCGGGCAGCGCCGACACTGGCGTGACATCTGGAAACCAGGCCGGCGCAGTGCCAACCCTGCGCAGCGGCCGTTCGCGATTCATTCACCACCTGTTCAGCCGGGTGATTTTTCCCGAGGCCGATTTGGCCGGTCTGGACAAGCGTGAACGCAGGCGCATCCACTGGGGCCAGCGTGCGTTGTACGTCGGCGCATTGGCGGTGCTGAGCCTGTTCGGTCTGTGGTGGGCGAGCGGGTTCTCGGCCAACCATGAGCGCCTGGAGCAGCTGCGCCAGCTGGCCACTCCGCGCTCGGCACTGACCGCGCATGACGATGCCGTGGGTGTGCTCAAGACCCTCGACACCCGCTACGCGGCGACCCAGGTCTTCCCGAAAAAAGCTGACGTGGGTTACCGCGAGCGCAGTGGCCTGTACCAGGGCGAAGTCGTCAATCCGGTGGTCAGCGGGGTTTACGAGCGCGAGCTCGAAACGCAGTTGCTGCCGACGGTCGCGACGCTGCTGGAAGGGCAGATCCGCGTCAACATGAAGGACCGCGAACGCTTGATCAACAGCCTGCGTGCGTACCTGATGCTGGGCATGAAGGATCGCCGCGACGCGGCATGGCTCAAGGAGTGGGTGGCCGCTGAATGGTCCCAACGGTACGCCGGCAACGCCGCCGTGCAGAACGGTCTGAACAGCCACTTCGAGCGTTTGCTCGAGCAGCCGTTCATTTACCCGCTCAACGATCAGTTGGTGACTCAGGCGCGGCAGGTGTTGCGCAGCGAGTCGCTGGCCAACGTGGTTTACCGAATGCTGCGCGAGCAGGCCCGCACCTTGCCGGAATACCGCTTGAGCCAACACCTGGGGTCGCAGGGCGGGCGGTTTGTCGGTACCGATTACGTGATCCCGGGGTTCTACACGCAACAGGGCTATCAGCAGTATTTCTCGGTCCAGGGCTCCGCGCTGGTGACCGATATCCTGCGTGACAACTGGGTGCTGGGCGAAGGTGAGGGTATCAGCGGCATGGACTTGCGTCGCTTGATGGTCGAGCTGGAGCAACTGTATTTCCGCGATTACGCCAACTTCTGGAGTGAAGCGGTCGGCCGGGTGGCCCTGCCACCGATCAGCGACGTGGGCGAGGGCGCCGAGCAACTGGCAGGCCTGACCTCGGCTAACTCCCCGGTGCTGCAATTGCTGATGGAAGTGCGCGAGCACACCCGTTTCAACAGCGTGGCGGACAGTATCGCCGCGGCCGCAGACACCATGGAGACACTGGGCGAGAAGGGCGGCAAGCTCGGGAAGCTGGCCGTGGCGTCAGTGGACAAGGCCGTCGACAGGAGCAAGAACCTGCCGGACACCGCGAAGAAGTCCCTGCAACGTCGCTTTGAACCGCTGCATCGGTTGCTGGACGAAAACGACGGTCCGGCCGCTGATCTGATCCCGGCGTTGAATGCGCTCAATGACCTGCAGACGCAACTGGCGAGCCTCGCCCGTGCCAGTGCGCCGGAGCAGGCCGCGTTCGAAATGGCCAAGACCCGCATGAGCGGCCAGCGCGATGCGCTGAGCAATCTGCGCAACGCGTCGAACCGTCTGCCGCGGCCGGTCAGCGCGTGGTTCAACATGCTGGCCGAAGACACCTGGCGTCTGGTGCTCAATCACTCCTATCACTACCTGAACCAGCGTTATCAGAGCGAGCTGTACAGCTTTTACGGCAAGGCGATCAACAAGCGCTACCCGTTCAGCGCCCACAGCACCAGCGACGTGGCGATCAGCGATTTCCGCGATTTTTTCAAGGCACAAGGCATTGCCGATCGCTTCTTTGATCACTACATGCGTCCGTTCGTCAGTGGCGATCCGGGCACCTATCGCCTGCGCAGCATCGACGGTCTCAGCCTGCCGATCTCCAAGGTCTACCTTGATCAGATGGCTGCGGCAAAAGTGATCCGCCAAAGTTTCTTCTCGATCAACCCGGCCGAACCGCACGTGCAGTTCAAACTGGAACCGTACACCCTCGACCCGGCGGTCAGCCGTTCCGAATTCAAGTTCGGCGACAAAACCATCGAATACCGTCACGGCCCGATCGTGCCGGTGTCGTTCAAATGGCCGACCGATGCTGAGGACGGTCGCACCAGCCTGGTCCTCGAAAAAATGGTTGGTCGCCCGATCGGCATCGAGAAGAACACCGGACCGTGGTCACTTTTCCGTATGTTCGACCTGATGCAGACCGAGTACCTGAGCGGTCGTGATGTGTTGGTCCTGAAGGCCGATGTAGGGGGCCTGCGTGCCAACTACCTGCTGTCGAGCCAGCGTACACCGAACCCGTTCGACTTGAGCGTACTGCGTACTTTTCGCATGCCGGTGCAGCTCTGATGCAAATTGCCAGGCCCTGGCGCAGCGCGGCGCGCACCGACGCCGGCAAGGTTCGGCCACGCAACGAAGATGCTTTTCTCGACTGCCCACAGCAAGGGCTGTGGGCGGTTGCGGACGGCATGGGCGGTCATCAGGGCGGCGACATCGCCAGCCAGTTGATCGTCGCCAGCCTGGCGGAATTGCCGGCGCAGGAGGACTTCGACGAACGCCTCAAAGGCATTCGTCAGTGCCTGCACTGGCTCAACCGTCGCCTGGGTCAGGAGTTGACCGTCACCGACGGACGCCACGACAGCATCATGGGTAGCACCGTGGTGACGCTGGTGGTGGAGGGCAATCGCGCGGCCTGCATCTGGGCCGGCGATAGTCGTTGCTATATGTGGCGTGGCCAGCGGTTGTATCAACTGTCGAAGGACCATTCGCTGCAACAGCAACTGATCGACGAGCAACAGATGAGCGTCGAAGACGCCCGCGCCCATCCTTCGGCTCACGCGTTGACCCGTGCGGTCGGCGCGTCCGAGCAACTGGCACTGGAGGTGCTCGAACTCCAGATCCACCCCGGTGATGCGTTTCTGTTGTGCAGCGATGGTTTGTACAACGAGCTGGGCAGCGATGCTCTGGGGAGCGCGCTGAGCCTGACCGCACCGCACGTTGCGCTGGAGCGGCTGTTCGATGGCGCGTTGCGGGGATCGGCCCGAGACAACCTGACGGCCGTGGTGATCCGCCAATGAGCCAACTCACGCTGGCGCTTGACGATTCGCTGACGGGTGAAGAACAGGCTATCAACCTGACTTACTTTGCATTCGCCAGGGCCCACACCGCGGAGCCAGATTCGCTGCCGGCCAGGGGCAGCGTCGGTGCAATGCCGCAAGTGCTGGCAGGCCGATACCGCATCGAACGCCTGCTCGGTGCCGGCGGCATGGGCCTGGTCTACCGGGCACGGGATCTGCTGAGTGAGCAGTTCGGCGACCCCAATCCCTACCTCGCGCTGAAAGTACTCAGCGAAGCATTCGCCGAATCGCCGGACGCCACGGCCTTGCTCTACAGTGAGTTCGCCCTGACCCGGCGCCTGCGCCACGACAACGTGCTGCGCCCGCACACCTTTGAGGTGGACATCGATTGCCAGCGTGCTTTCATCACCATGGAACTCATGCGTGGGTTGACCCTGGACAAACTGCTCTGCGAGCGGCCACTTGGCCTGCCGTGGAAAGAACTGCGCGATATCGCGTTGCCGCTGCTCGACGCGTTGGCCTACGCCCACGCGCGCGGCGTGCTGCACGGCGACATGAAGCCAAGCAACGTGATGCTCAGTGAAGAAGGCGTGCGCCTGTTTGACTTCGGTCTGGGCCAGGCTGAGACAGGCATCCTGCCCGGCCTGGCGCAACTGAGTCGCGACCGCTTCAACGCCTGGACGCCCGGCTACGCCGCGCCGGAATTGCTTGAAGGTCAGCCTCTGTCAGCCAGTGCAGACGTCTATAGCGTGGCGTGCGTGCTCTACGAGTTGGCGAGCGGCAAACATCCGTTCCGGCGCCTGCCCTCGACCCAGGCCCGTGACGAACACCTGGAGCGCGAGTTGCGCGCGCCGAAAAATCTTCCGAAACACTGTTGGCCAGCCCTGCGAAGGGCGCTGGCATTCGATGCGGCCGATCGAACGATCACCGCCGAACAACTGCGTGACGCCATGGGCGACACGTCGTCGTGGCTGCAACGACTTGTCATCGGCAAACGGTCTCTACGGGGTTTCTGAACCCGATTCCGCGATACGACCCGGGAATCTGTAGGAGCGAGCACGCTGGCGATGTTCGTTAACGATAACGCGTGCTGCCTGATACCCCGCGACGCCTTTGCAACCATCGCCTGCAGGCTGGCTCCCACAGAATCACCCTTTTCAGCTTCGGCCGCGTCATACCTACGTGACTTGGTAGTCATTGACGCCAAAAACACCACCATCTTCTTCTAACACTGCACAACAGTAGCGTTCCTCCCCAGAGCCGTTACACTGCCTCCGCCGTTCATTTCCCTTTTGAGGCTGCACGCATGAAATTTCGTTTTCTTCTGTGGATGCTGGGTGTGTTGATGGGTAAGGCCAGCCGGAAAAATCCCGCGTTCCAGCAGCAGTTGGGCGACAAGGAATTGGTGTTTCAGCTACAAACCCTGGACGGGAAAGTCGCGCGGCATTTCCTGGTCAAGGATCAACGCATTACCAGCAAGTCCGGCATGTATGCAACGCCGGCGTTTGCGATTGCGTTTAAGGATGCGGCTTATGGCTTTGCCACAATGCAGGCGAAGAACAAGCAGTTGGCGTTCATGACGGGGATTCAGGACAAGTCGATTCAGATCAAGGGCAACCCGGCGTTGGTGATCTGGTTTCAGGGGTTGACCAGGTATTTGAAGCCGCGTAAGGCCAAGCCTAAGGCGTGAGGTTTTTCAGTTCGCTTGCAGGTTTTTTGTCGGATCGCCGCCTGGAGCAAGATCGCCCCTTCAGTCATCCGATTCAGGCGCACCAAGGGGCAGTGCGAGAACAGAATCTCGTGAGCGCTCAGTACTGCCTCATAATCGATTAGCTTCTTCTTGGCCAGATAGGCAAGGGCGTCTTCGATGCTCAACTCGAAAGAAAGATGCTCTGATTCTTTTACTTCAGTGGGGTCTTTCAGCTGCAGCGAATTTTGCAGATATTCAGCCGTTTCAAAGTCGCCGAATGGATCAAACATTACGCGCTACGTTTCTTCGAGCGTCTTTTCTGAAGGTAGCGTCCTTGGAGTGCCAAGGTCTCGGATTTACTTAGAATGCCTTTTTCTTGAGATTGACGAGCAATTGTTCGACGCCATCCAGCTCCACCACATCCCCCGCCATACGGGTAATGAGTACCGCCATACGGCTCATGCCGTCAGGGTCGGCAGGGACCATGTGCTCTTTGGAAAGTTTGCGGACCTGGCTTGCAACACTGACAGCCGTGGTTTGAGTCATAGGAAAGCCCTCTATGTGCAGTCAAATCATAGGAGCACGGTAGTCTGTTGTCCGTAGATGGCCCGTAGCCGACGATCGGGTTAGGAGGATGTCTTGTATATCGAGATCGGGTGATCTGATCAGGGGTAACAAGTATTTGAAACCAAGGTTTGGTGATGGTCAGGTAGACCGCGTTGACTTCATCGCGAGCGGCCTCGCTCCCACAGGAATTACCTGAACCCTTGTGGGAGCGAGCCTGCTCGCGAAGCTTTCAAGCCTGGGTGAACTGCGACGCCAGTTCGCGCAGCAGCACCTCAGCCTCCAGCACTTTGCTGACGACGTCGTTGGCCTTGTCGCGAGTCAAACCAACCCGTTCCAGCAGCGCCTCCGGGATGTCTTCATCCGGACCGGAGCCGATGCCGCGGCCGCGCAGCAGGCGTACGGCCAGGCACACCAGGTTCGGGTACTCGGCGTAGGCGCCATCGTAGGTTGGGTCGTGCTGGAAGCGTAGCGCGGTGGCGAGTTCCTCGGGCATGTCCCAATAGCGCATCAACCAGGAGCCGATCTGTTCGCGGCTGATGCCCAGCAAGTGTTGCTCGATGTAGCTATGGCACAGGTGCGGGTTGACCTCCAGGTGTCGGCAGATCAGCGAAAAGTGTGGCGGGAATACGTGGGCCAGCAGCAAGTAACCGAAGTTGTGCAGCAGGCCGGCGAGGTAGGTCAGGCCGGCTTCCGGGCGCTGGGCGCGGGGCATGGCGCGGGTCAGGCCTTCGATGACGGCAGCGGTGTAGATCGACTGGTGCCAGTACGGCGTGGTGTGCTGCGGATGATCTTTGGGCAGGCTCAGGGTTTTGCCCAGCGCCAGGCCCAGCGCGAGGTTGATCACCAGGTCGAAACCCAGCACGCGCACGATCGCATCTTCCACCGAACGGATCTTGCCCGGCGACGCGTAGTAGGGCGACGCCGCCCAGCTCACGACTTGTGCGGCCAGCGCCGGGTCGGTTTCGACCACGCCGGTGATGTCGTCGATGGTGGCGTTGGGGTCGACGCGCAGTTTGATGATTTTCTGCGCGGTTTCAGCCAGCGGCGGAATCTCGATGGTGGATTCCAGGCGTTGCTGGATGCGTCGCGCGGTGAACGCTTGAACGGCCTGGGTGATTTCCTCGCGGTCATCGTCGGGACGGTCGAGGTTCGGACGGATGCTGGTCAGGTTTTCGCCGAAGTTGGCGGCGCTGGCCTTGGTCAGCATGGTCTTGAAGTCGTCGCTGGTGATTTCCAGCAGCACGCCCGGCTCGCCCGAGTTGATTAGCAACTTCGGTTCGCGCAGCAGGCTTTCTTCATACAGGCAGGGCGAAGTGGTCAGCGCCGGCAAGCCGGGCAACAGGCTCAGGCTGTGTTTGCCGAGCATCTTTTCCAGGCGTTCGGTGGACACCGCGGTCAGGCGTCGGCCGGTCAGTTCGGAGAGGCGATTGAGGTCGAGCAACTGGCTCTGCGGGAACAGCACCATCAGCGCGCCCACGGCGTCGTCGAGCAACACCGCCTGCACTTTGCGCGAGGCGTTGAGGCCGTGATGGTCCAGTACTTCTTCGTAGGCGATGCCCAGTTTGCCGAGCAGCAGCCGAATAACAGACGGAGCGTGCGGGGTTTCGGGGGCGAGGGCAGCTTCAGTCATAGTCTGTATCCGTATTCAAACAATTGCAGGAGTATAACCAGCTTGTTTAACCGCATCGTCCAGAATCTGCGACGGTGCTCACACTTGGCCGTATTGCTGCCCATGGCGCAGCCAGCGATCGAGCAGCGGACTGACGTGATCCGGCCAGCGCTCGAGCAATGCCTGGGCGGCGTCACGCACGGCGGGCAGCAAATCGGCGTCGCGCATCAGGTCGGCGACCTTGAATTGAAGCAGACCTGTCTGCCGCGTGCCGAGCATTTCACCGGGGCCGCGCAATTCGAGGTCTTTTTCGGCGATGACAAACCCGTCGTTGGTCTCGCGCATGATGCCCAGGCGCTGGCGACCAATCTGCGACAGCGGCGGATGGTAGAGCAGCACGCAATGGCTGGCGGCGCTGCCCCGGCCGACGCGACCGCGCAACTGGTGCAGTTGCGCCAGGCCCAGGCGCTCGGGGTTTTCGATGATCATCAGGCTGGCGTTGGGCACGTCGACGCCGACTTCAATCACCGTGGTCGCGACCAGCAGTTGCAGGTTGCCGGCCTTGAACTCGGCCATCACCGCGGCTTTTTCGACCGGTTTCATACGGCCGTGAATCAGCCCGACCTTCAACTCGCCCAGCGCGGCGGTGAGGTCTTCATAGGTGGTTTCCGCTGCCTGGCAGGTCAGCTCTTCCGATTCTTCGATCAGCGTGCACACCCAGTAGGCCTGACGCCCTTCGGCGCAGGCGCCGCGCACCCGCTCAATGACTTCGACGCGCCGGGTGTCGGTGACCAGCACCGTGTTCACCGGGGTTCGGCCGGGCGGAAGTTCGTCGAGGATCGAGGTGTCGAGGTCGGCGTAGGCGCTCATGGCCAGCGTCCGTGGGATTGGCGTGGCGGTCATGATCAGCTGATGTGGGCACATCCGTCCGCCAACACCTTTCTGCCGCAGCGCCAGCCGCTGCTGCACGCCGAATCGATGCTGTTCGTCGATGATCACCAGCGCGAGGTTCTTGAATTGCACTTCATCCTGAAACAGCGCGTGGGTGCCGACCACCATCGGCGTACCGCTGGCGATCTGTTCCAGCGCGGCGACGCGGTTTTTGCCCTTGAGCTTGCCGGCCAGCCAGGCGACCTCGATGCCCAGCGGTTCGAGCCAGCGCTTGAAGGTGATGAAATGCTGTTCGGCGAGGATTTCGGTGGGCGCCATCAGGGCCACTTGGTAACCGGCCTCGAGCGCCTGGAGTGCGGCGAGGGCGGCGACCACGGTCTTACCGGCGCCCACGTCGCCTTGAATCAAGCGCAGCATCGGTTCGTGCTGGCTGAGGTCATAGGCGATTTCGTTGCCGACGCGCTGCTGAGCGCCGGTCGGTGCGAAGCCCAGATTGGCCAGATATTTAGCCGGCAATCGTGTCGCTTTCGGCATCGCCGGCGCGCGTAGCGAACGCATGCTTTCTCGCAGGCGTTGCTGGGACAGTTGATGGGTCAGCAGTTCTTCGAAGGCCAAGCGGTGCTGGGCCCAGTGATGACCGAGGGCGAGTTCGTCGACGTCGGCATCGGCGGGCGGATGATGCAGGTAGCGGATCGCATCGGCCAGCGGCGCCAGTTGATAGTCCCGCGCCAGTTCGGTCGGCAGCCAGTCGGGCAGGCTGGTCGGGCCGAGCATCGTCAGGGTCTGCATGCACAACTGGCGCAGGCGTTGCTGGGTCAGGCCTTCGGTGAGCGGGTAGACCGGCGTCAGGGTTTCATCCACCGGCGGCGGTTCGTCGCCGGTGATGGCGCGGTATTCCGGGTGATAGATTTCCAGCCCTGAGGCACCGGGCCGCGCTTCGCCGTAGCAGCGAATCCGCGTACCGCGCTTGAGGCCTTCTTTCTGGGCGTTGCTGAAATGGTAGAAGCGCAGGCTAAGCCCGCCGGTGCCGTCCTGGAGGCGCACGACGAGGCTGCGGCGACGGCCCATGACCACGTCGGCACCGCTGACGGTGCCTTCGATCACGGCGTCTTGCCCAGGCCGCAAGTGACCGATCGGGACCACGCGGGTGCGGTCCTGATAACGCAGCGGCAGGTGGAACAGCACGTCCTGGAGGTTCTCCAGGCCGACCTTGGCCAGTTTCTCGGCCATGGCCTCGCCGACCCCCTTGAGTGCCGTGACCGACACTTGCGACAACTCGGTCATGACTGCGACTTAAGCCGCAACCACCGGCACCGGCGGCTTGGCCACCGAGCACAGGCGAATGGAGTCAGCGAGGATCTCGATCGCTTTCGGCCGCGGGAAGCTTGCACGCCAGGCGATGGCCACGGTACGGAAGGGCACCGGTGGCGTCAGTGGGCGCACTGCGATGATGCCGGGAGCGTAGTGATGGCTGTCCACCGCCGACAGCGGCAGGATCGAAATGCCGAGGCCGGAAGCGACCATGTGGCGGATGGTCTCCAGCGAGCTGGATTCCACGGTGGTGTGCTTGGCGCCGTCCTTGCCATTGGTCAGCGTCGGGCAGGCTTCCAGCACTTGATCGCGGAAGCAGTGGCCCTCGCCGAGCAGCAGCAGGCTCTTGTCGTTGAGCAGCGCAGCGTCGATGGATTCTTTTTGCGTCCACGGGTGCTGGGCCGGCATCAGTACGTAGAACGGCTCATCGTAGAGCGGCAGCGTCAGTACGTCGGCTTCGTTGAACGGCAGGGCGATGATGATCGCGTCGAGCTCGCCGTTGCGCAGTTTGTCGCGCAGCACGTGGGTAAAGTTTTCTTCGATGTACAACGGCATCTGCGGGGCGACCCGGTGCAGTTGCGGAATCAGGTGCGGGAACAGGTACGGGCCAACGGTGTAGATCGCGCCGACTTTCAGCGGAGCGGTCAACTGGTTCTTGCCGGCCTGGGCCAGTTCGCGAATGCCTTGGGCCTGCTCCAGGACTTTTTGCGCCTGGGCCACGATGCCTTCGCCGACCGGGGTCAGGCGCACGGCGCTCTTGCTGCGCTCGAAAATCAGCACACCGAGTTCGTCTTCAAGCTTTTTCACGCCCACCGACAGGGTCGGCTGACTGACGTGGCAACGCTCGGCCGCGTGGCCGAAGTGTTGTTCTTGGGCGAGGGTAACGATGTAGCGTAATTCTGTAAGAGTCATAGCGAGCGTCCATGAAGTTGCGGGCCAAGCATACCGGCTGCAATCGATAGACGCACGTTATCAGAGAGCGTGTTGAATGACACAACCTGATGCCGTTCCTGTAGGAGCGAGCATGCTCGCGATGGTGGTCAACGATGACGTTGGGGGCCTGACACCCCGCGGCGCTCTTTCGTCCATCGCGAGCATGCTCGCTCCTACAGGATGAGGTGGTTAGCGGCGGCGCTCCAGCGAGTAAACAAACGGCGCAACAATTTCGATCGAGCCGTTGTTCAGCATGTCCGCCGGAGGTTTTGGCAATGGCTGCGCGCGGCGGATCATTTCCAGGGTCGCCCGGTCCAGATCGGCGTTGCCGGAGCGGCCCACCAGTTCGAATGACAACACGTTGCCTTCGGCATCCACGACGAAGCGCAGACGGTTCAAGCCTTCCTTGCCCCGTGCCTGAGCGCTGGCCGGGTACTTTTTGTACTTGGCCAGGTGA
This sequence comes from Pseudomonas sp. 14P_8.1_Bac3, assembly GCF_025466085.1. Classification (GTDB taxonomy): domain Bacteria; phylum Pseudomonadota; class Gammaproteobacteria; order Pseudomonadales; family Pseudomonadaceae; genus Aquipseudomonas. The sequence goes on along the minus strand of NZ_JANLOD010000001.1, from coordinate 9,787 downwards.
GCAAGCAGCGTGCCTTGCCAACTGGCCTTGGCCGCTTGCTGTGCGGGCGATGGCCCCGGTGCCGGCTGTGCGGATTTATCCGTCGGCGCCTGGGTCGGCTGCGCGTCGCTCGGTTTTTCCTCGGACGGCTTTTCCTTCGGCGGCTCCGGCTTTTTCTCCACCGGCTTGGGCGGTTGAGGCTTGGGCTTGGGTTTGACCGGTTTCGGCACGGCAATCTCGGCCTTCGGCGCTTCAGCCAGCTTCGGGATCGGCAATTCTTCCACCGGGGCCGGTGGTTGTGGCGGCGTTATCACCTTCGGCGGTGCCGGCGGTGGCGGGGCCGGAACCGGTGCCAGCTCCACCATCATCGCCTGCGGCGGCAGCTCGATGGGTGGGCGCGAGGTCCAGTTCAGCGCCAGCGCAATGACCAGCGCATGGACGCCCAGCACCACGGCCAGGCTCCCGCTGTAACGCGTCAGCTTATGGCGCGTCGTGATCATTTCTTGACTGCCGTCTCGAGTCCGACCAGACCGACCTTCAGGTAACCGGCCGAGCGCAGGTTGTCCATCACGCTCATCAGGTCGCCGTAGTCCACGCCTTTATCGGCCTGGAAGAAGATCGTCGTGTCTTTCTTGCCCTTGGTCCGCGCGTCGAGCGTGGCGCCCAGTGTTTCGGCCTTCACTTCGTCTTCGCCGAGGAACAGGCGCTGGTCAGCCTTGACGCTGAGGAACACCGGTTTCTCCGGCCGCGGCGCCGGTTTGGCGGTGGAGGCAGGCAGGTCGACCTTGATGTCCACGGTGGCCAACGGAGCGGCCACCATGAAGATGATCAACAGCACCAGCATCACGTCGATGAACGGCGTGACGTTGATTTCGTGGTTCTCGGCCAGATCGTCGTCTGCGCCTTCTTTCAAATGCAGGCCCATGGCCGATTACCCCACTTTCACCATGTGCGGTTGCGAGCTGCGCTCAGGCTGGTGGTCGAGGTCGCGGCTGACCAGCAGCAGCACTTCTGCCGATGCGTCGGACACTTGCGCCTTGTAACCGGCGATGGAGCGGGCGAAAACGTTGTAGATCACCACGGCCGGAATCGCGGCAACCAGGCCCAGCGCGGTGGCCAGCAGGGCTTCGGCGATGCCGGGAGCCACGACGGCGAGGTTGGTGGTCTGGGTCTTGGCGATGCCGATGAAGCTGTTCATGATCCCCCATACGGTGCCGAACAGGCCGACGAACGGCGCGGTGGAACCGATGGTGGCGAGAACGCCGGTGCCGCTGCTCATGTTGCGACCGCAGGCTGCCACCAGACGCTCAAGACGGAAGGCCACACGTTCCTTGATACCTTCTTTTTCCCGGCTGTTGGTCGACAGGCGCATCTCTTCCAACGCGTCGTGCACCAGCACATTGGCGAGGGTGCCGGGCTTGGTGGCGGTCGCGCTGGCTTCTTTGAGGGTGGTGGCTTTTTTCAGGTGGGCGATTTCGGTGCGCAGGCGACGCTTGGCGCCCATCAACTCAAAACCCTTGGCGATCCAGATGGTCCAGGTGATGATCGAGGCGATGGCCAGGCCGATCATCACGATTTTCACGATGATGTCGGCGTTCTGGTACATGCCCCACGGCGACAAGTCATGGGCCATGCCCAAGGTGTTGTCGGCTTCGAGGACTTCTGGAGCGTCTTCGGCATCAGTCTCTAGAGCCTGGGCCGGGTCGCTGGCTGTCGGTGCAGTGTGGTCAGCCGCATGATCGGCTGGCGCCGGTGCAGAAGCGGCAGCCGGGGTAGCAGGTGCCTGTGCATCAGCGAATGCGGCGGTTGGCGCCAGCATCAGGCTGAGCAGCAAGGCGGCCACCGCGCTCCAGGCGCGAGGTCGTTTGGTTGGCGAAGCGGAGAATTGATTGCGTGTCATGCTGGCCGGACCTGAGAGAAAAAGACGGTAAATGTTCTTCCAGGCCTCGAAGGCCGAGAACAAAAGTGGCGGGCATTATTGCAAGTAATTCTTGTTAACAGAAGTAATAGAGTCTCTTTTTTTCCTGCATTACTAGCCGCTCGTCCATTGCCAGCGCTAGTCTGTGGCTTTCCGATAGGAGTTTTTTGATGTCCGCGCCCTCTGTTTTGATCGCCGGCTGCGGTGATGTCGGCAGTCGTCTGGCTACGCAATTGCTGACTGCCGGGTGGGAAGTTCATGGCTTGCGCCGTGACGTTTCACGCCTGCCTGACGGTGTTATTGGCGTCTCCGGCGACCTGTTCAATGAAGACTGCCCGGACACCTGGCCGGTCGGTGCGGTGGACTACGTGGTGTATTGTGCGGCGGCGACCGATCACGATGAGGCCGGTTACCGTGCGGCTTACGTGCAGGGCGTGCAGAATGTGTTGAGCTGGCTGAACGACTATGGGCAGGTGCCGAATCGACTGCTGTTCGTTTCCAGCAGCAGCGTTTACGGTCAGCAGGACGGCGAATGGGTCGATGAAACGTCGCCGACCGTCGCCGCCGGTTATTCCGGCCGGGTGATGCTGGAGGCTGAGCACGTGGCGCTCAAGAGCGGCATTCCGGCGAGCATCGTGCGCTTGACCGGCATTTACGGCCCGGGCCGGGAGTGGCTGCTGACCCAGGTGCGTCGCGGCTATCGCGTGGCGGTTGATCCGCCGTTGTATGGCAACCGTATTCATGCCGACGACGCGGCCGGGTTGATGGCGTTCCTGCTGGAAGCGGATCATCGCGGCGTGGCGCTGGATCACATGTACATTGGCGTGGACGACGCGCCTGCGCCACTGGCGGAAGTGGTGGGTTGGCTGCGGGATTATCTGGGCGTGACCGAGTGGGCTGACGATGCGAGCGTGCGTCGCACGGGCAGCAAGCGGTGCAGCAATGCTCGGGCGAAGGCCTTGGGCTGGGCACCGAAGTACCCGAGTTATCGCGAAGGTTACGCCGCCATTCTCGAGGGTCGCTGCTGACTTTCGGTTCCACAAATCAAAATATGGGAGCGAGCCTGCTCGCGAAGAGGTCATGACATTCAACATTTCTGCTGAGGGTCGTACCGCTTTCGCGAGCAGGCTCGCTCCCACGTTGGATCTACGGTGCAGCTACGATCGGGTTACTGCTTCTCAAGCAACCACTTGCGATCACCCGCCGTGAACTGCGGCATTTCATCCGCCTGCGCGGTGTTCACCGCCTGCAAAATCTCCAGTTCCTTGCCCTTGCGCGCAAAGATCCAGGTGTTGCCCTGGCCATTCTGTTGCAGCCACATGTTGTCGTTACCGCCGCTCATCGACGCGCAGTCACCCGCCAGGCACAAGGCGTAGCGATCGGCACCTGGCAGGCCGGTGACCTGGCCGTCGGCCTGAAATTGCACGGTGCCGCCTTCGCCAGGACCGCTGACGACTGTCCAGTTGCCGCCCATGTACGCCGAATACAGCGCACGTTCGAAGCTCGCGCCAATCGGTGCGCCTTCCGGCACCGGGATCAGCGCGCGGTCGAAGACCTGGGCCGATTCATTCTCGGTCGCGGACTGGCTCAGTTGTTTGCCATCACGCTTCAGCTCGCTTCCGGAGCTGCCGTAAAAGTCGACTTTCCAGGCCCCGGACTCTTCGCCCAGCAGCTTGCCGTCGACGTTCTCAAAACCGTTGGTGTAGCGGGCCTGACCGGCCTTGGTGTTGATGTCCCATTCCAGGTTCGGACCATAGGCCTGGAGGGCTTCACGCAGGGGGCCGCCTTTGGAGGCAGCGTCGATCGCCACCTGGTTGATCCAGGTGCCGCTGATGTCGCGGTCGGCAGGGTTGCTGGCACATCCGCCCAGGAGGAGGGCGAGCAGCGAAAAGGCTAGCGCTTTGCGCATGGTGGAGTCCTTTCAAAACGCTTGATACATACGGCAGCGGCGCAGCCTCAGGAGGCTGCGCCGGACGCATTACTCGATGACCAGAATGGCATCCATTTCAACCTGCGAACCCTTTGGCAGGGCCGCTACGCCGATGGCGGCGCGGGCAGGGTACGGCTGGTCGAAATACTTGCCCATGATCTCGTTGACCTTGGCGAAGTGGCTCAGGTCGGTGAGGAAAATGTTCAGTTTGACGATGTCCTTGAACGAACCGCCAGCCGCTTCAGCCACGGCCTTCAGGTTCTCGAACACCTGGACGGTCTGGGCTTCGAAGCCTTCAACCAGTTCCATGGTCTTTGGGTCCAGAGGAATCTGACCCGACATGTAAACGGTATTGCCAGCCTTGATCGCCTGGGAGTAAGTGCCGATGGCGGCCGGGGCCTTGTCGCTGGTGATAACAGTCTTGGTCATGAATGACTCCTTGTAATAGATGGCTTAGGCGCGCATGCGGGTGATGCGAATCACCCCGGTCAGTGCGCGCAGTTTCTTGATCACGCGGGCCAGGTGCACACGGTCGTGCACGCTGACCACCAGTTGGACCACGCTGATGCGACCGTCACGTTCGTCCATGCTGATTTTTTCGATATTGCCGTCGGCCGCATTGACGCTGCTGGCCAGCAGGGCGATCAGCCCGCGCTGATGTTCCAGCTCGACACGCAGCTCGACGTTGAATTCGCCGGTGACATCCTTGGCCCACGACAGCTGGATGCATTTTTCCGGATTGTGGCGGATCTCACTGATGTTGCGGCAGTTGTCCAGGTGCACCACCATGCCTTTGCCTGCCGACAGGTGCCCGACAATCGGGTCGCCGGGGATCGGCGTGCAGCACTTGGCGTAGCTGAGCACCAGACCTTCGGTGCCGCGAATCGCCAGCGGGCCTTCCGGGCTCGGCAGCTGTTCGCCTTCGCCGAGCAGGCGGCGGGCGACCACGTAGGCCATGCGATTGCCCAGGCCGATGTCTTCAAGCAGGTCTTCGATCAGTTCGAGGCGGTACTCGGCGAGCATCGCCTTGACGCGTTCGGCCGGGACTTTGTCCAGCGCACTGTCGAAACCGTTGAGGACTTTGTTCAGCAGGCGCTCGCCGAGGCTGATGGACTCGGAGCGGCGCTGCAGTTTCAACGCGTGGCGGATGTGCGTCCGCGCCTTGCCGGTCACGACGAAATTCAGCCACGCCGGGTTGGGCCGTGCGCCAGGGGCGCTGACGATCTCAACCGTGGAGCCACTTTGCAGCGGTTCCGACAATGGCGCGAGCCGACGATTGATCCGACAGGCAATGCAGCTGTTGCCCACGTCGGTATGCACTGCGTAAGCGAAGTCGACCGCCGTGGAGCCTTTCGGCAGCTCCATGATCCGGCCTTTGGGCGTAAACACGTAGACCTCGTCCGGGAACAGGTCGATCTTCACGCTCTCGATGAATTCCAGCGAGTTGCCGGCGCGTTGCTGCATCTCCAGCACACCCTTGACCCACTGGCGTGCGCGGGCGTGAGTGCCTTTCGGTTGCTCGTCGCCGCTGGATTTGTACAGCCAATGGGCGGCGATGCCATTGTTGGCCATCTCTTCCATTTCGCGGGTGCGGATCTGGATCTCGATCGGCACCCCGTGCATGCCGAACAGTGTGGTGTGCAGCGACTGATAGCCGTTGGCCTTGGGGATCGCGATGTAATCCTTGAAGCGCCCCGGCAACGGTTTGTACAAATTATGCACAGCACCCAGCACGCGGTAGCAGGTATCGACCTTGTCGACGATGATCCGGAACGCGTAGACGTCCATGATCTCGTTGAAGGCCCGACGCTTGCCGCGCATTTTCTTGTAGATGCCGTAGAGGTGTTTCTGGCGACCGCTGACCTCGCCCTGAATGCCGTCGATGGCGAGGCAGTGGCTGAGGGATTCTTCGATCTTGTTGACGATTTCCTTGCGGTTGCCCCGGGCGCGTTTGACCGCCTGGTTGATCCGCGCGGAACGCATCGGGTGCATGGCCTTGAAGCCGAGGTCTTCGAATTCTATGCGGATGGCGTGCATGCCCAGCCGGTTGGCGATGGGCGCATAGATTTCCAGGGTTTCCTTGGCGATCCGCCGGCGTTTTTCGCCGGACAGGACTTCCAGCGTGCGCATGTTGTGCAGGCGGTCGGCGAGCTTGACCAGGATCACGCGAATATCGCGCGCCATGGCCATGGCCATTTTCTGGAAGTTTTCGGCCTGGGCCTCGGCTTTGGTCTCGAAGTTCATCTGGGTCAGTTTGCTGACCCCGTCGACCAGTTCGGCCACGGTTTCGCCGAACTGCGCCTGGAGCGCTTCCTTGGCAATACCGGTGTCTTCGATCACGTCATGCAGCATTGCCGCCATCAAGCTCTGATGGTCCATGTGCATGTCGGCCAGAATATTCGCCACCGCAAGAGGATGGGTGACGTACGCCTCGCCGCTGCGGCGGCGTTGGCCGTCGTGGGCTTGTTCGGCGTAGAAGTACGCTCGGCGGACCAGGTTGACCTGATCCTTGCCGAGGTAGGTCGATAAGCGATCGGCGAGGGCGTCTATGCTCGGCATGATAACTCCTGCCGTTCGCTGTGACCCCGCGCCGTGCTACGTCGACCAGGCATAGGCTTAGACGGCCTCGTTGGACTCGTCCTCGAACGCTGCGAACAGCGGTTCGTCTTCGACGATTTCAGCGTTGGCGATGAACTCGTAGCTCATCAGGCCTTCGGCGATTTCACGCAGGGCTACAACGGTAGGCTTGTCGTTTTCCCACTGAACCAGGGGCTCTTTGCCGCCGGTGGCCAGTTGACGGGCACGCTTGGTAGAGAGCATGACCAGCTCAAAGCGGTTTTCCACGTGTTCTAGGCAGTCTTCAACGGTTACGCGGGCCATGGTATTCCTCGGAGCGAATGCAATATGCGCGCTGCCCGGTTGGGCGAGCGGACTCAACAGTTTAAAAAATCACCAGCGATTAGGGAAGCGCTGATTTTTTGACCAAGCCCTTCAACGCGCTGCAAGTGCCAATGTAAAGCCCCCGCAGCGGTTTTGGGAAGAGCTGATTAGCCGAGCAATTCAGCCAAAAGTTTACCGTGACGCTGCTGCTGACGCTTCTGATGCAGCTGGTTGGCACGGAAAATCGCCTGCAAATCGTGCAGCGCGTGGGCGAAATTGTCGTTGATGATCAGGTAGTCGTAGTCGACGTAATGGCTCATCTCACTGACGGCTTCGCGCATGCGGCCATCGATGATCTCGTCGCTGTCCTGGCCGCGATTGGTCAGGCGCTGGTGCAGAGCCTGCAGGGACGGCGGCAGAATGAAAATGGAACGGGCCTGGGGCATCAACTTGCGCACCTGCTCCGCGCCCTGCCAGTCGATCTCCAGAATCAGGTCGTGGCCTTCGTCCAGGGTCTGCTGCAGATGGCTTTGCGAGGTGCCGTAGAGATTGCCGAACACTTCGGCGCGCTCCAGGAAGTCGCCATGCTCGATCATCTTCACGAACTCGCTGCGGTCGACGAAGTGATAGTTCACGCCATTCACTTCACCAGGACGCATGGCGCGGGTGGTGTGGGAGACCGAGACGCGGATCTCCTGATCAGCGTCGGTCAGGGCCTTGACCAGGCTGCTCTTGCCCGCGCCCGAAGGGGCGGAAATGATGTACAGGGTGCCGGTGCTGTGGGTCATGTCGGGTTTGCCTTACTCAATATTCTGCACTTGTTCGCGCATCTGCTCGATCAACACCTTGAGGTTGACCGCCGCCTGGGTGCTGCGCGGGTCGAAGGCTTTGGAGCCCAGTGTGTTGGCTTCGCGGTTGAGTTCCTGCATCAGGAAATCGAGGCGCCGACCGGCCGCGCCGCCGGATTTGAGCACCCGGCGGACTTCGATGATGTGGGTGCTCAGGCGATCCAGTTCTTCGGCGACGTCGCTCTTCTGAGCGAGCATGACCATTTCCTGTTCCAGGCGCTGCGGGTCCATCTCGGCCTTCATGTCGGCGAAGCGGTCGAGGACTTTCTGGCGCTGGGTGGCGAGCATCTGCGGGACCAGCTCGCGCAGGGTCACCACGTCTCCTTCGATGGAGGTCAGGCGGTCGTTGATCAGGCGCGCCAGCTCCGCGCCTTCGCGCTCACGGCCGGCCTTGAGTTCCTTCAGGCCTTCGTTGAACAGGGCCAGCGCTTCGGCATTCAAGGCTTGCGGGTCAGTGGCATTGCCTACCAGCACGCCGGGCCACGCCAGCACTTCCAGTGGGTTCAGCGCAGCGGGGTTCTTGATCAGGCCGGCGATGGTCTCGGCAGCCGCGACCAACTGCGCGGCGCGTTCGCGATCCACTTGCAGCGGCTTGTCAGTGTTTTCTTCGGTGAAGCGCAGGGTGCATTCGAGTTTGCCGCGGGAAATTCCCTGACGCAGGGCTTCGCGGACTGCGCCCTCGAGGTCGCGAAACGACTCCGGCAGGCGCAAGTGTGGTTCCAGGTAGCGGCTGTTGACCGAGCGCAATTCCCAGCTCAGGGTGCCTTGGGCGCCGGCTTTTTCGACGCGGGCGAAGGCGGTCATGCTGTGCACCATGGAGGTACCTCGCAATTCGGGTTTGCGTTACCAAAGGTTTCGCGAGAGCCGATATCTGTGAATTAAAGCCGACAGGCAGCAAAGGCGCAGGATTGTAGCGCAGTGGGGCGGATGCGCCCAAACACACGGTGTGACAAAGGCCTGCAGGCCGTCGGTTAAGCGCTGTTCTACGCTCAAGTCAGGGCCTTCAATCGTCGGGCGGATTTATTAGAAGTGCCCAGGCCCGGCGCGCGGCTCTATAATGCTCGACAGTTTTCCGTCCCCCGTACAGGTACTCCCTATGAAACGTCCAAGTGGTCGCGCTGCCGATCAGCTCCGCTCGATCCGCATTACCCGCAACTACACCAAACACGCCGAGGGATCTGTACTGGTCGAGTTCGGTGATACCAAGGTCATCTGCACCGTCAGCGTCGAAAATGGCGTGCCGCGTTTCCTCAAAGGCCAGGGCCAGGGCTGGCTGACCGCCGAATACGGCATGCTGCCGCGCGCCACCGGCGAGCGTAACCAGCGCGAAGCGAGCCGCGGCAAGCAGGGCGGCCGCACACTGGAAATCCAGCGTCTGATCGGTCGTTCACTGCGGGCTTCGCTGGACATGTCCAAACTGGGCGACGTCACTCTCTACGTCGACTGCGATGTAATCCAGGCTGACGGCGGCACCCGCACCGCGTCCATCACCGGTGCGATGGTGGCGCTGGTCGACGCCTTGAAAGTGATCAAGAAGCGCGGCGGCCTGAAAGGTGGCGACCCGCTGAAGCAAATGATCGCGGCCGTTTCGGTTGGCATGTACCAGGGCGAACCGGTGCTCGACCTCGACTACCTGGAAGATTCGGCTGCCGAGACTGACCTGAACGTGGTCATGACCAGCACCGGCGGTTTCATCGAGGTTCAAGGCACCGCAGAAGGCGCGCCGTTCCAGCCTGAAGAGCTGAACGCTATGCTGGAACTGGCGAAGAAAGGCATGACCGAAATCTTCGATCTGCAAAAGGCTGCACTGGCCGACTGATCGCAACCGCTCCAGGCAAGGAGGACGTTATGAGTGACGAGCAAGAGCTGCTTCCCATCCCGAGCAAAGAGGTTCGGCAATGGGCGATGTTTTGTCACCTGTCCGCCTTGCTGGGGATCTGGATTCCGTTTGGCACGCTGATCGGGCCGCTGATTCTCTGGCAGATGAAGCGCGATATGGACCCCTTTGTCGATGCACAGGGCAAGGAGGCGCTGAACTTTCAGATTACCGTCGCCATTGCTTCCGCCATCTGCTTCTTGCTGATGGTGGTGATCGTGGGGTTCTTTCTGTTTGGCTTGATCGCCATTGGCGCGCTGGTTCTGACGATCATCGGTGGCGTGAAGGCCAATGAAGGGGTGCCGTATCGGTATCCATTTACCTGGCGCTTGATCAAATAAACACGCCGCCTATCT
>NZ_JANLOD010000002.1 GCF_025466085.1 Pseudomonas sp. 14P_8.1_Bac3 | reverse complement strand
TTTAAATGTAAGGACGCCTTCGCGAGCAAGCTCGCTCCCACATTGGATCTGCGTGGTCTGGGCAAAATCCTGCAACTGCGGATAGAACAACCTGAAATCCTCGCTCAACGGCTCATACAACACCCGCAATTCCTGCATGGCCGCCGCCAGTTCGTCCGGCTGCGTCAGCCTCCGCGAAATCCCCCGCAGTACCTGCTCCAGCACCTCGAACTCCCGGTAGGAGCCCAACCAGTCATTCGCCACCATGTGCGGCGCGATTCTCGCCAGGCGCTCTGGCAACTGCGGTTCATTGGACAGCACCCGGTACACATCCGAGGTGAACAGCTCCAGCGGCCGGTCGGCGTACTGCGCCCAGTCGCGGGCCAGGCAGTGGTCGAAAAACACGTCGAGCACGATCCCGGCGTATCGCCGGCGGGTCAGGGAAAACCGTGACAGCGCTGCATCCACCAACGGATGGCGGTCGGTGTACACGTCGATGCGGCGATGCAACTGGATGGCCGCTTCGATCTCCGGGTCGAACTGCCCTTGCAGCCGTCCCTTGACGAAATCGCCATAGAGACTGCCGAGCCATTGACCGGGACGCTGGCCACCGAGGTGAAGATGTGCGAGATAGTTCATGCCGCGCAGCTTAGCACTGCCGCTCAAATATCGTTATAACCCGATATACCGATTCATGCGGTCATCAGACCAAAATCATATTGGTGTATCGCGAAGTAACGATTTAAAGTTCGCCTCATCGCGATATAGCGTTTTACTCATCACGAGCCCAATCCCATGACCATCGACCTCGACGAAATAATAAAAGCCCTGGCACACCCAGTACGCCGAGACATCCTCACCTGGCTGAAAGACCCGAAGGTCCAGTTCCCGGAACAGCTCCACAACCACGAGCACGGCATTTGTGCCGGACAGATCGATCAACGCTGCGGCCTGTCGCAGTCGACCGTGTCCGCTCATTTGGCGAACCTGCAACGGGCGGGCCTGATCAGTAGCCAGAAAGCCGGTCAATGGCACTTCTTCAAACGCAACGAGGACGTCATCCAGGCGTTCCTCGACGCCATCGTCAAAGAGCTCAGCACTCCGACAAGGACTTAACCCAATGCCCCTCTCGCTACTCATCCTGGCCTTGAGCGCCTTCGCTATCGGCACCACCGAGTTCGTCATCATGGGCCTGCTGCCCGATGTGGCGGCTGACCTCGGCGTGTCGATCCCCGGCGCCGGCTGGCTGGTCACCGGTTACGCCCTGGGCGTGGCCATCGGTGCACCGTTCATGGCGCTGGCTACCGCGAAATTGCCGCGCAAGGCTGCACTGGTGGCGCTGATGGGCATTTTCATCCTCGGCAATCTGCTGTGCGCTCTGGCCAGCGATTACAACGTCCTGATGTTCGCCCGGGTGGTGACCGCCCTGTGCCACGGTGCCTTCTTCGGTATCGGTTCGGTGGTGGCGGCCAATCTGGTGCCGGCCAATAAGCGTGCCTCGGCCGTGGCCCTGATGTTCACCGGCCTGACCCTGGCCAACGTCCTCGGCGTGCCGCTGGGCACCGCGCTCGGTCAACAAGCTGGCTGGCGTTCGACTTTCTGGGCCGTGACCGTGATCGGCGTGATTGCCTTGATCGGCCTGATTCGCTTCCTGCCGGCCAAGCGCGATGAAGAAAAACTCGACATGCGCGCCGAACTGCGAGCGCTGAAAGGTGCCGGCATCTGGCTGTCGCTGAGCATGACAGCGCTGTTCGCGGCCTCGGTCTTCACCCTGTTCACCTACGTCGCGCCGTTGCTGGGCGAAGTCACCGGCGTCTCGCCACGGGGCGTGACCTGGACCCTGATGCTCATCGGCCTGGGCCTCACCGTCGGCAACATCATCGGCGGCAAGCTGGCGGACAAAGGCCTGGCGGCGACGCTGATCGGCGTGTTCATCACCATGGCCGTGGTATCGACCGTGTTGACCTGGACCAGCGTCGCGCTGATCCCAACCGAAATCACCCTGTTCCTCTGGGCCACCGCGTGTTTCGCCGCCGTGCCCGCCCTGCAAGTCAACGTGGTCACTTACGGCAAGGCCGCGCCGAACCTGGTCTCGACCCTGAACATCGGCGCGTTCAACGTCGGCAACGCACTGGGTGCCTGGGTTGGTGGCAGCGTCATCGCCCACGGCTTTGGCCTGACCAGCGTGCCCCTTGCCGCCGCTGCCCTGGCAGTGCTGGCCCTGCTGGTGACTTTGATTACTTTCCGCCAGAACGGCAACCCCGAACTGGCTCCTGCGACTAACTGATACCTCACGAGGGCTATTGAATGACGACTATTTTCGATCCGATCAAACTGGGCGACGTTGAGTTGGCCAACCGCATCATCATGGCGCCACTGACCCGCTGCCGCGCCGACGAAGGCCGTGTACCGAACGCGCTGATGGCCGAGTATTACGTGCAGCGCGCCACCGCCGGCCTGATCCTCAGCGAGGCCACCTCGGTCACGCCGATGGGCGTTGGCTACCCGGACACCCCGGGTATCTGGTCCAACGATCAAGTGCGTGGCTGGGCCAACGTGACCAAAGCGGTCCATGGCGCGGGCGGCAAGATCTTCCTGCAACTGTGGCACGTCGGCCGTGTGTCGCACGAGTCGTACCTGAACGGCGAAGCACCGGTTGCACCGAGCGCCATCCAGCCAAAAGGTCACGTCAGCCTGGTTCGCCCATTGGCCGACTACCCGACCCCTCGCGCATTGGAAACCGCTGAAATCGCCGACATCATCGACGCCTATCGCACCGGTGCCGAGAACGCCAAGGCAGCCGGTTTTGACGGCGTGGAAATCCACGGCGCGAACGGTTACCTGCTCGACCAGTTCCTGCAAAGCAGCACCAACCAGCGTACCGACCACTACGGCGGCTCCCTGGAAAACCGTGCGCGCCTGCTGCTGGAAGTGACTGACGCCGCGATCGAAGTCTGGGGCGCCGGCCGCGTGGGTGTGCACCTGGCACCGCGCGCCGACTCCCATGACATGGGCGACGACAACCTGGCCGAGACCTTCACCTACGTCGCTCGCGAGCTGGGCAAACGTGGCATCGCGTTCATCTGCTCCCGTGAGAAAGAAGGCGCCGACAGCCTTGGTCCAACCCTCAAGGAAGCCTTTGGCGGGCCGTACATCGCCAACGAACGCTTCACCAAGGACAGTGCCAACGCCTGGCTGGCCAGCGGCAAGGCCGATGCGGTCGCTTTCGGTGTGCCATTCATTGCCAACCCGGATCTGCCGGCACGCCTGAAGGCCGACGCGCCGCTGAACGAGGCGCGCCCGGAACTGTTTTATGCCAAGGGCCCGGTAGGTTACATCGACTATCCAGTGATGTAAGCGTCGCGCTTAAATAAAGAAGCCCCGACTCGAAAGAGCCGGGGCTTTTTATTGCCTGTAAATTATCAACTTAACTACAAGCATCGAAAATTGATGAAACATCAAACACCTTTTAATTAAAACCAGTGACCTGCTAGTTTAATTAACAACTGCCATCAACAGAAAAATCGATTATGCAATGGGCGATCTGCTGTTGCCGGCACACGCATGAACATCACAATTTTATTCACTCTTCAACGATACAACGCTAGCAGGCAAGGCCCTGCTCGCGCCAGGTGATCCACTTCAAATAAAACAAAAGAGAATCATTATGAGCTCAGACCGGAAACAATCATTTACCGCAACACTGGGCACCGACGCCAGTCCATTGCACTTCCTGAATAAGTTACATGCCAAACGGGCCATCGTAACTTCATCACTGTCTAGCGGTGGCTTCTTTACCGGCCGCCGTCAGAGCAGAGATGACTCGCACTTTCTGGGGTTACGCCAATCGATACCCATTGATGCTGTTGAGCGTTTAAGTCTTTACTTCAGATACACCGGTGAATTCTACCGACTCTATATTCGGACGCCGGGCGCTTATTATGGAAAGTGCTTGAGCGTGGCGGATGACGGCTTGTTGGGGGCATTCCCACCCGAGGGCTCCACCAAGTTCAGCCTGATTAACAAACAAGGGGTCGCCATGACCCTTGATCATCTAACAAGTGACTGGGCCACCCTCTACCTGCAAGCTCGTGACTCTGGGCTGCTGCACGCACATCGAGTGCAGGATTCGCCGTTTATCTATATCGCCGACAAAGGGGCGCAACCCCTGTCTTTCAACTTGCGGATCGCACAACGAAACGCGCCCTACCTCAGCAACCCTGACGAGATCTGATTACCTCTTGGGTGATCAGGACAGCACAGTAACCCTGTAGGAGCCAGCTTGCTGGCGATGGACGTCAACGATAGCGCGTATTGTCTGAATGAACGCGGCGCCCTTGCGTCTATCGCCAGCAAGCTGGCTCCTACAGGTGTGGCGACCATGAGCAGCGCTTTTTCCTACAGGCCTTTTCGTGCGTATTCACAGTGGAGAAACAAAATCCCTACAAAATACGTCGTCCATTACCTATCAACCTGGCGAGCAGACGTATATAAAAGCACCCCATTGCACCTTTTGTTTCATTTGCGCAGGCTGGGGCTCAGGCGGAGCATGTCCAGCCCTGTATCGGCCCAACGCTCGGCGTCGGTGTGCAGTTGAAAACTGTCTGGGGCCAATAGCCATTGGTACAGAATGCCGTCGATGAAGGCATGCAGGCTGATGGCCGCCCGAGCCGTGTCGAGATCGTCCGGCAACTGCCCGCGATTCACCGCATTACGCAAGGCCAGGCCGATGCGCACATTGCAATCGAGGCTGACCTCCCGGCGCTGCTGGCGCAGATCGCACATTTCATCGGTGAATTCGCACTTATGAAACAAAATCTCATTGATGCGTCGGGTTTTCGGGTCCAGTGCCACTTGATGAAACAAATGAACCAGCAACTTGCGCATGCAGCCCAGTGGATCGGGTTCGTCTGCGCTTTCACTGGCCTTGGCCATTTCGTCCAGCGGCTCATGCAACGTATCGAGCATGGCCTGTACCAAATCCGCCTTGTTACTAAAATGCCAATAGATGGCCCCGCGCGTCACGCCGGCCAGGGTCGCGATGTCCGCCAGGGTGGTGCGCGCCACGCCACGCTCATAAAAGGCTTTCTCGGCCGCTTCGAGTATCTGGCTACGGGTTTCCTGGGCTTCCTCTTTGGTACGACGGACCATGGCAGTACAACCTCAATCAGGGTGCCTCAGCGATGCCTGAACATGCGCTGAATAAAAGTGGGGCGAACACTCTCGGGTGTCGTCCCCGGCCTACAATCTCACTCTTCGAAACGGCTTTTGTAACGGTGTGGGTACGCAGCCAAGGTATTTACAAACAGCCATGAACGTAAGTATATTCCTTAGCAAGCTACTTATCTACTCAGCGCACATTTTTTACCCTTACACATTTCTTGTGCGCAATTTGCGCGCCTGACCCGAGGATTTTCATGCAATTCAAGCCAGCTGTTACCGCTCTGGTCACCGCCGTCGCCCTTGCATCGCTGCTCAGCGGATGTAAAAAGGAAGAAGCGGCACCGCCCGCTCCACCGCCTCAGGTCGGCGTCGTCACCCTGCAACCGCAAGCCTTTACCCTGACGTCCGAGCTGCCGGGTCGCACCAGCGCCTACCGCATCGCCGAAGTTCGTCCTCAGGTCAACGGCATCATTCTCAAGCGTCTGTTTAAGGAAGGCGGCGACGTCAAGGCCGGCCAGCAGCTGTACCAGATCGATCCGGCGGTGTATGAAGCCACGCTGAAAAGCGCCGAGGCCAACCTGCAACAGACCAAATCGATTTCTGATCGGTACAAGCAACTGGTCAACGAACAGGCCGTCAGCCGTCAGGAATACGACACCGCCCAGGCTAATCGCCTGCAATCGGAAGCCGCCCTGCAAAGCGCGCAGATCAATGTGCGCTACACCAAGGTCTACGCCCCGCTCAGCGGTCGCATCGGCCGCTCCAGCGTGACCGAAGGCGCACTGGTCACCAGTGGCCAGGCCGATGCCATGGCCGTGATCCAGCAACTCGACCCGATCTACGTCGACGTCACCCAGTCTTCCGTGGAGCTGCTGGAGCTGCGCCGCGAACTGGAAAGCGGTCGCCTGCAAAAAGCCGGCGACAACTCGGCCGCAGTCAAGCTGACCCTGGAAGATGGCAGCCAATACAAGCTCGACGGCAAGCTCGAGTTCTCCGAAGTCTCGGTTGACCAGACCACCGGCTCCGTCACCCTGCGTGCGGTGTTCCCGAACCCGGATCACACCTTGCTGCCCGGCATGTTCGTGCACGCCCAGTTGCAAGCCGGTGTGAATGCGGCGGCGATCCTCGCCCCGCAACAAGGCGTGACCCGCGACCTCAAAGGCACCCCGACCGCGCTGGTCGTCGGCCCGGATAACAAGGTCGAACTGCGCCAGCTCAAGGCCAGTCGCACCGTCGGCAACCAGTGGCTGATCGATGACGGCCTGAAGGCTGGCGATCGCCTGATCACGGAAGGGCTGCAATTCGTCAAACCTGGCATTGAAGTCAAGGCCACCGAGGCGACAAACGTTGGCACAAAGAACCCGGCCCCCGCACAGGCAGCTGACAAGGCTTCCAGCGGCAAAGGGGAGTAAACCATGTCGAAATTTTTTATCGACCGTCCGATTTTCGCCTGGGTAATTGCCCTGGTGATCATGCTGGTCGGGGCTTTATCGATCCTCAAATTGCCGATCAACCAATACCCGAGCATTGCGCCTCCGGCCATTGCGATCCAGGTGACCTACCCAGGCGCGTCCGCACAAACCGTGCAGGACACCGTGGTGCAGGTCATCGAGCAACAACTCAACGGTATCGACAACCTGCGTTATGTGTCCTCGGAAAGTAACTCCGACGGCAGCATGACCATCACCGCGACCTTCGAGCAAGGCACCAACTCCGACACCGCGCAGGTTCAGGTGCAGAACAAGCTGAACCTGGCCACCCCGCTGCTGCCGCAAGAAGTGCAGCAACAGGGGATTCGCGTGACCAAGGCAGTGAAAAACTTCCTCCTGGTGATCGGCGTGGTGTCCCGTGACGGCAGCATGACCAAGGACGACCTGTCCAACTACATCGTGTCGAACATGCAGGACCCGATCTCGCGGACCGCCGGTGTCGGTGACTTCCAGGTCTTCGGTTCCCAGTACGCGATGCGGGTCTGGCTCGACCCGGCCAAGCTGAACAACTTCAGCCTGACCCCGGTTGACGTCAAGGCGGCCATCGCCGCGCAGAACATCCAGGTGTCGTCCGGCCAACTGGGCGGCCTGCCCGCTGCACCTGGCCAGCAACTGAACGCCACCATCATCGGCAAGACCCGTCTGCAGACCGCCGAGCAGTTCAACAAGATCCTGCTCAAGGTCAACAAGGACGGTTCGCAGGTTCGCCTGTCCGATGTCGCCGATGTCGGCCTGGGCGGTGAAAACTACAGCATCAACGCGCAGTTCAACGGCGCGCCTGCGTCCGGTCTGGCGGTGAAACTGGCCAACGGTGCCAACGCCCTCGACACCGCGAAAGCGCTGCGCAACACCATCAACACGCTCAAGCCGTTCTTCCCGCAAGGCATGGAAGTGGTGTTCCCGTACGACACCACCCCGGTGGTGACCGAGTCGATCAAGGGCGTGGTTGAAACCCTGGTCGAAGCGATCGTGCTGGTGTTCCTGGTGATGTTCCTGTTCCTGCAGAACTTCCGCGCCACCGTCATCACCACGATGACCGTGCCGGTGGTATTGCTCGGTACGTTCGGGATCCTCGCGGCATTCGGGTTCAGCATCAACACCCTGACCATGTTTGGTATGGTGTTGGCCATCGGTTTGCTGGTGGACGATGCCATCGTCGTGGTGGAAAACGTCGAGCGGGTCATGAGTGAGGAAGGCCTGTCACCCAAGGAGGCCACCAAGAAATCCATGGGGCAAATCCAGGGTGCACTGGTCGGTATCGCCTTGGTGCTGTCGGCGGTACTGCTGCCGATGGCGTTCTTCAGCGGCTCCACCGGTGTGATCTACAAGCAGTTCTCGATCACCATCGTGTCGGCCATGGCGCTGTCGGTGATGGTTGCCCTGATCTTCACCCCAGCACTCTGCGCCACCATGCTCAAGGCGATTCCGAAAGGCGAGCACGGCACCCCGAAACGCGGCTTCTTCGGCTGGTTCAACCGCAGCTTCGACCGTGGCGTCAAAAGCTACGAGCGTGGCGTCGGCAACATGCTGACGACCAAGGCCCCGTACCTGCTGGCCTACGTCATCATCGTCGTCGGCATGATCTGGCTGTTCACCCGCATCCCGACGGCGTTCCTGCCGGAAGAAGACCAGGGCGTTTTGTTTGCCCAGGTGCAGACACCGGCCGGTTCCAGCGCCCAGCGCACTCAGGTGGTGATCGACGAGATGCGTTCCTACCTGCTGGACAAGGAATCCAGCGCGGTGGCCTCGGTGTTTACCGTGAACGGCTTCAACTTCGCCGGTCGCGGCCAAAGCTCCGGCCTGGCGTTCATCATGCTCAAGCCGTGGGGCGAGCGGGATGCGGAAAACAGCGTGTTCAAACTCGCCGCCCGCGCCCAGCAGCACTTCTTCAGCTTCCGCGATGCGATGGTGTTCGCCTTCGCCCCGCCGGCGGTATTGGAGTTGGGTAACGCCACCGGTTTCGACGTGTTCCTGCAGGACCGTGCCGGTATCGGTCACGACAAGTTGATGGAAGCCCGCAACCAGTTCCTCGGCATGGCGGCGCAAAGCAAAGTGCTGTACCAAGTGCGTCCAAACGGTCTGAACGACGAGCCGCAATATCAGCTGGAAATCGACGACGAGAAGGCCAGCGCACTGGGCCTGACCCTCAGCGACATCAACAGCACTCTGTCGATTGCCTTGGGCAGTAGCTACGTCAACGACTTCATCGACCGTGGTCGGGTGAAGAAAGTGTACGTACAAGGCCAGCCCGGCTCGCGCATGAGCCCCGAAGACATCAAGAAATGGTACGTGCGTAACTCGCAAGGAACCATGGTGCCGTTCTCCGCGTTCGCCAAGGGCGAGTGGATCTACGGTGCGCCGAAGTTGTCCCGTTACAACGGCGTAGAGGCGATGGAAATCCTCGGTGCTCCGGCGCCAGGCTATTCCACCGGTGAAGCCATGGCCGAAGTCGAAGCCCTGGCGAAGAAACTGCCGGCGGGTGTCGGGATTTCCTGGACCGGTCTGTCGTACGAAGAACGGCTGTCGGGTTCTCAGGCGCCGGCGCTGTACGCGTTGTCGCTGCTGATGGTGTTCCTGTGCCTGGCGGCGCTGTACGAGAGCTGGTCGATTCCGATCGCGGTGATGCTGGTGGTGCCTTTGGGGATCATCGGTGCGCTGTTGGCCACCAGTCTGCGGGGCCTGTCCAACGACGTTTACTTCCAGGTGGGCCTGTTGACAACCATCGGTCTGGCGGCGAAAAACGCCATTCTGATCGTGGAATTCGCCAAGGAACTGCATGAACAAGGGCGCAGCCTGCGCGATGCGGCGATCGAAGCCTGCCGGATGCGTCTGCGACCGATCATCATGACCTCCCTGGCCTTCGTCCTCGGTGTCGTACCATTGGCCATTTCCACGGGCGCCGGTTCGGGCAGCCAACATGCGATCGGTACGGGCGTTATTGGCGGTATGATCACCGCCACGGTCCTGGCGATCTTCTGGGTACCACTGTTCTTCGTCACCGTGTCGTCCATTGGCAAGCGTAAAAATGCCGATGAGGACGACACTCTCGAACCTTCTAAAGAGGCTGGCCAATGAGCAAGTCGCTACTCTCCATCGCGGTCGCTGCCTTCGTCCTGAGCGGCTGCTCGCTGATACCCGATTATCAGCAGCCGGCAGCACCGGTGGCGGCGCAATACCCGCAGGGCCCGGCGTACTCGCCGGCCCAGGCGCCTAACCAGGCTGCCGCCGAACAGGGCTGGAAGCAGTTTTTCCATGACCCGGCCTTGCAGCAACTGATCCAGGTCGCCCTGGAAAACAACCGTGACCTGCGTGTCGCAGCGCTGAACATCGACGCGTTCGCCGCGCAGTACCGCATTCAGCGTGCGGACCTGTTTCCGGCGGTGTCCGCCAATGCCACCGGCAGCCGCCAGCGGGTTCCGGCGCGGGCCTCGCAGACCGGCGAAGCGGGTATCACCAGTTCCTATTCCGCCACCGTCGGCATCAGCGCCTATGAACTCGACCTGTTCGGTCGGGTGCGCAGCCTGAGCGAAGAAGCCCTGCAACAATACTTCGCCACCGAAGAAGGCCGGCGCAGCACGCAAATCAGTCTGGTGGCCAATGTGGCAAACGCCTACATGACCTGGCAGGCGGACAAAGAGCTGCGCAAACTGACCCAGGACACCCTCGGCGCCTTCGAGGAAAGCTACAAGCTCACCTCGCGCAGCAACGAAGTGGGCGTCGCCTCGGCGCTGGACCTGGCACAGTCGCGCACCTCGGTGGAAAACGCCCGGGCGCAACTGGCCCGTTACACGCGCCAGGTTGCCCAGGATGAAAACAGCCTGGTGCTGCTGCTCGGCACCGGTATCCCGGCCAATCTGCAGGAGGCGAAGCCGCTGTCTGACGATCTGCTGAGCGACGTTCCGCCCGGCCTGCCGTCGGACTTGCTGCAACGTCGTCCGGACATCCTTCAGGCCGAATACAACCTGAAAGCGGCGAACGCCAACATCGGCGCGGCACGGGCAGCGTTCTTCCCGAGCATCAGCCTGACCGCCAACGCCGGCTCCCTGAGCCCGGACCTGTCCGGCCTGTTCAAAGGGGGTTCGGGCACCTGGTTGTTCCAGCCGCAGATCAACCTGCCGATCTTCAACGCCGGCAGCCTGCGCGCCAGCCTGGATTACTCGAAAATCCAGAAAGACATCGGCGTGGCGAACTACGAGAAGTCCATTCAAACGGCCTTCCAGGAAGTCGCCGACGGCCTGGCCGCACGCCAGACCTACACAGAGCAGTTGCAGGCGCAGCGTGATTTCGTCACCGCCAACCAGGACTACTACCGTCTGGCCGAGCGTCGTTATCGCATTGGCGTCGACAGCAACCTGACCTTCCTCGATGCCCAGCGCCAGCTGTTCAGCGCGCAACAGGCGTTGATCACCGACCGGTTGGCGCAGCTGACCAGTGCGGTGAATCTGTACAAGGCATTGGGCGGTGGCTGGAATGAGCAGACCGCGAAAATCGAGCCGCTGAAAGAAGAAGCACCGAAGATGCGCTTGTTCTGATTTTTGGCGCTACACAAAAAGCCCACCGTTTGGTGGGCTTTTTGTTGGCGGCGGGAAAGTGCCAGCGTCAGTTCCGACGATGAGGTCAGCCCGGACACCTCAAAACTCACGATCAATATCGGTTCGATAACCGCCCAAAACCTACTTCCGCAGATTGAACCATCCAGTACATTCGCAGCACCATCGGGCCCACAAAATCAATAACAACAGGCTCGAATCAATGACACCCGCTACCGCGCAGTATCCACTTGCCATCCTGGTCGCCTTGGCCGCCGCCGGCATCACCCTCTCCGTCAATGCCGAAGAATCGGGTTTTGTCGAAGGGGCCAAGGTCAGCCTGAACCTGCGCAACTTCTACATCAACCGCAACTTCACCAACCCGACCAAAACCCAGGGCAAGGCTGAGGAGTGGACGCAGAGCTTCATCCTCGACGCCAAGTCCGGCTTCACCCAGGGCACGCTCGGGTTCGGCATGGATGTGCTGGGGCTGTACTCGGTGAAACTGGATGGCGGCCGCGGCACCGGTGGAACGCAGCTGCTGCCGCTGGACCATGACGGTCGCCCGGCGGACAATTTCGGCCGCAGCAATGTGGCGTTCAAGGCCAGGCTGTCACAGACCGAGGTGAAGGTCGGTGAATGGATGCCGGTGCTGCCAATCCTGCGCTCGGACGACGGTCGCTCGCTGCCGCAAACCTTCCGCGGTGGCCAGATCACTTCCAAGGAAGTCGACGGCCTGACGCTGTATGGCGGCCAGTTCCGCGCCAACAGCCCGCGGGACGACAGCAGCATGAGCGACCTGTCGATGACCGGCAAAGCGGCGTTCACTTCCGACCGCTTCAACTTCCAGGGCGGCGAATACCAGTTCAATGAAAAGCGCACCCAGATCGGGGTGTGGAACGCTGAGCTCAAGGACATCTACAGCCAGCAATACGTCAACCTGATCCACACCCAGCCGCTCGGCGACTGGACCCTGGGCGCCAATCTCGGATTCTTCTATGGCAAGGAAGACGGCAGCGCCCGCGCCGGCGACCTGGACAACAAGACCTGGTCGGGGATGTTCTCGGCGAAGTATGGCGGCAACACCTTCTACGTCGGCCTGCAAAAACTCACCGGCGACAGCGTCTGGATGCGGGTCAACGGCACCAGCGGCGGCACCCTGGCCAACGACAGCTACAACTCCAGCTACGACAACGCCCGGGAAAAATCCTGGCAGTTGCGTCATGACTACAACTTCGTCGCGCTGGGCATTCCCGGGCTGACGTTGATGAACCGCTACATCAGCGGTGAGAACGTGCACACCGGCACCGTCACCGACGGCAGGGAATGGGGGCGTGAAAGCGAACTGGGCTACACCGTGCAGAGCGGCGCGCTCAAGGACCTCAACGTCAAGTGGCGCAACTCGACCATGCGCCGCGATTACAGCAACAACGAGTTCGACGAGAACCGGTTGATCGTCAGCTACCCGATCAGTTTGTTGTAACCCGCGTCACCGCCTTCGCGAGCGAGCCCGCTCCCACACGGAAGCCTTGAGTGAACGCAAAATTCACGTTCACCGCGAACACTGTGGGAGCGGGCTTGCCCGCGAAAGCGTCAGCACAAACACCGCCAATCCCGAGGATCTACCCCCGCGATTCAACCCCCAATTCATCCCACACCGACTCTGCCAGATGAAACGTGGCATTCGCCGCCGGAATGCCGCAATAGATCGCGCTCTGCATAATCACTTCCTTGATCTCGCCGCGAGTCACGCCGTTGTTGGCGGCGGCGCGCAGGTGCAGCTTGAGTTCTTCGTTGCGGTTCATGCCGATCAGCATGGCGATGGTGATCAGGCTGCGGGTGTGGCGCGGCAGGCCCGGGCGGGTCCAGATGTCGCCCCAAGCGTGGCGGGTGATCATCTCCTGGAACTCCGAATTGAACTCGGTCAGCGCGTTCAGGCTGCGGTCGACATGGGCGTCGCCGAGCACGGCACGGCGGACGTTCAGGCCTTCGTCGTAACGTTGTTTCTCGTCCACGACATCCTCCTTAATGAGCCAACAGGAACGCCAGCACCCGGTCGCTGAAATCAGCGCCAGCCTGGACGTTGGACAGATGCGCCGCGTAGAACTCGGCGTACTCGGCACCCGGCACGTGGTCCTGGATGAAACGCCCACCGGCCGGCGGCGTCACCGCGTCTTCGGTCCCGGCGATGACCAGCAGCGGCACCTTGATCGCGGACAGCTGATCACGGAAATCGGCATCCCGCACCGCTGCGCAATTGGCCGCATAACCCTGCGGCGAAGTGGCGGCGAGCATGTCGGTAATCTTCTTCGCGGCAGCAGGATTGGCTTCGGCGAAGTCCGGCGTGAACCAGCGCGCAATCGACGCATCACGCAGCGCGACCATGGCCGCCGCGCCATCGCGCAGCACCGTTTCGATTCGCGGGTTCCAGATCGACGGATCGCCGATTTTCGCCGCGGTGTTGCACACCACCAGCGTGCGCAGGCGCTCACCGGCATTGATCCCCAGCCACTGGCCGATCAACCCGCCCATCGACAGACCGCAGAAATGCGCACGCTCAATGTGCAACGCGTCCAGCAGCGCCAGCACGTCGCGACCCAGTTGCTCAATGCTGTAGGGCCCTGGCGTGACCAGCGACTTGCCGTGGCCACGGGTGTCAAAACGCAGCACGCGGAACTGCCGGGTGAACGCATCGATCTGCGCGTCCCACATGTGCAGGTCCGTGCCCAGCGAGTTGGACAGCACCAGCACCGGCGCATCGTCCGGTCCATCGAGTTGGTAATTCAGTTCGCCCTCGGCGAGTTGTACGAAAGCCACAGCAATCTCCTTCAGGCAGTCAACGCAGAATGTTCCGCCACCGCTCGCTCGACCCAGGTATGGGCCTGACCGAGGTAGTGGGCGGGGTCCAGCAGATCATCGAGTTCAGTCGCCGACAGTTCGGCGGTCACCTGCGGCTCGTCGCCGAGGACGGCGCGCAAATGTCGCTGCTCGGCCACGGCGCGCTTGCAGCATTGCTCCAGTAGATGATGCGCGGTGTCGCGACCGACCCGTTGGGCGAGGACGATGCTCACCGCTTCGGCCAGCACCAGGCCCTGGGTCAGGTCGAGGTTGCGAGCCATGCGCGCGGCGTCCACTTCCAGGCCGTCCGCCACCAGCAACGCTTGCTTGAGGCTGCCGGACACCAGGCAGCAAATCTCCGGCAGGGTTTCCCACTCGGCATGCCACAGGCCCAGGCTGCGCTCGTGCTCTTGCGGCATCGCGCTGAACAGGGTCGAGAGCAGACCGGGCACCCGCGTCGCCGCACCGATCAGCACCGCAGCGCCCACCGGGTTGCGCTTGTGCGGCATGGTCGAAGAACCGCCCTTGCCCGGTGCCGCAGGTTCGAACACTTCGCCGGCTTCGGTCTGCATCAACAGGCTGATGTCGCGGCCGAGTTTGCCGAGACTGCCGGCGATCAATCCCAGTACCGACCCAAACTCCACCAGACGATCGCGCTGGGTGTGCCAGGGCTGGTCGGGCAAGCTCAGTTGCAACTGCGCGGCCAGCGCTTCGGCAATCGGCATTGCCTGCGCGCCGAGGGCCGCGAGGGTGCCGGAGGCGCCGCCGAATTGCAGCACCAGCAGACGCGGCTTGAGCTGTTGCAGACGTTGACGGCTACGGCTGATCGCGCCGAGCCAACCTGCGATCTTCATGCCCAGGGTGACCGGTGTCGCGTGTTGCAGCCAGGTGCGCCCCGCCAGCGGCGTGGCGACGAAACGCAAAGCCTGGGTCGCCAGGACTTCACCCAACTGCGCCAAATCGCGTTCAATCAATTCCAGCGCCAGGCGCAGTTGCAACACCAAACCGGTGTCCATGACGTCCTGACTGGTCGCGCCCAGATGCACGTAACGCTCGGCTTCGGCATCAGTGGCGGCAATCTGTTTGCCCAGCGCCTTGACCAACGGAATTGCCGAATTACCGGCCGTGGCGATCGCGTCGCCAAGGGCGGCGAAATCGTAATGCCCGGCGCGGCACGCCGCTTCGATCGGCGCCACCGCCGCCGACGGAATCAACCCGACCTGCGCTTCGGCCCGTGCCAGCGCTGCTTCGAAATCGAGCATGGCCTGGACCCGGCCCTGATCGCAGAACACCTCACGCATATCACGCGCAGTGAAATAGGCATCGAACAACTGATTGCCCGGTCGCTGGTTCATAGACAGTCCTTGAAGGCGTGGGCCGGTGCGGCCCACGCAGAGAGATCAAAGGTCGTGGTGCAAGTATTTGGCCTGCTTCGGCAGACGCAAGCTGAACAGAAACGCTACCGCCATCATCACCGTAACGTACCAGTAGAAGGAGTTTTCCATGCCGACCGCTTTCAGGCTCAGCGCGACGTATTCCGCCGAGCCACCGAAGATCGCATTCGCCACCGCGTAGGCCAGACCAACACCCAGGGCACGCACTTCCGGCGGAAACATTTCGGCCTTCACCAAGCCGCTGATCGAGGTGTAGAAACTGACGATCGCCAGCGCCACGGTGATCAGCACAAACGCCACAAACGGGCTGCCGACGCTTTTCAGGCTTAACAGAATCGGCACGGTGAACAGCGTCCCGAGGGCGCCGAACCAGAGCATCGAGTTACGCCGGCCGATCTTGTCGGCCAGCATGCCGAACAGCGGTTGCATGCACATGTACAGGAACAGCGCGCCGGTCATGATGTAACTGGCGGTCTTGGCCGGCATGCCGGCGGTGTTCACCAGGTACTTCTGCATGTAGGTAGTAAAGGTATAGAAAATCAGCGAACCGCCGGCGGTGTAGCCGAGCACGGTGATGAACGCGGCTTTGTGATCGCGGAACAACGCGCTGATGCTGCCGGCGTCCTTGTTTTCGCGCATTTCCTTGCTGGTGGTTTCCTTCAAGGAACGACGCAGGAACAGCGAGATCAACGCGGCCACGGCGCCGACCACGAACGGGATCCGCCAGCCGTAGGCACGCAGGTCATCTTCGGTGAGGAATTGTTGCAGGATCACCACCAGCGACACCGCCAGCAGTTGCCCGCCAATCAGCGTGACGTACTGGAACGAGGCGAAGAAACCGCGCTGGCCCTTGAGCGCGACTTCGCTCATATAAGTCGCGGTGGTCCCGTACTCACCGCCCACGGACAAGCCCTGAAGCAAGCGCGCGAACAGCAGCAGAATCGGCGCCCAGACACCGATGTCCTTGTACGTCGGCAGGCAAGCGATGAGCAATGAGCCGAAGCACATCATCAGAATCGAAATCAGCATCGAATTCTTGCGCCCGTGCTTGTCCGCGACACGGCCAAAAATCCAGCCGCCAATCGGCCGCATCAGGAAGCCCGCGGCGAACACGCCCGCCGTATTCACCAACTGCACAGTCGGGTTATCGGACGGAAAAAAAGCCGGTGCAAAATAAATCGCGCAAAAGGCGTAGACGTAAAAGTCGAACCACTCAACGAGGTTGCCGGACGAGGCACCGACAATCGCGAAGATGCGCTTGCTGCGCTCTTCGCCGGTGTAGTGCGAGGGAGTAGCGGTGGGGGTTGTCATTGTTTTTCACTCTTTGGGGACCAGTGACAGTCTAGACATACTTTGCAATAGTCCCGTTCCACAGATAGCCAAGCGACGAACATCTCTGTAGGAGCGAGCTTGCTCGCGATAGCGGTGTGCCAGGCGACCTGGTTATAGGTTGACGGACGCCATCGCGAGCAAGCTCGCTCCTACAGGGGAAGCGAAGTGCTCGATCAATAATCGAAGAACACCGTCTCGGCGTCAGTGCCCTGCAGAATCACATTCCACTGATAAACACCGCTCGCATCCTGCTTCGCCAGCAACGTGCCACGGCGTTCGGCCGGTACGCATTCCAGCAGCGGGTCCGACACATTCGCCGGCTCGCCATCAAAGTAGATGCGCGTCAGCAGGTGTTTCACCAAACCGCGGGCAAACACCAGCACCACCAAGTGCGGGGCCTGGGTCGTGCCTTTCAGCCCTTCGACCGTGCCCGGCTTGATCGTGGTGAAGCGGAAGCGCCCTTCGGCGTCCACCGGTATCCGGCCAAAACCTTCGAAGTTCGGGTCCAGGGGTTTGTCCTGATCGTCCTCGGGATGGTCGTACTTGCCGGCGGCGTTGGCCTGCCAGACTTCCAGCATGGCGTCGTTGACCACGTCGCCGTTGCCATCGACAACTTGCCCGGTGATTGCCACGCGCTCGCCGAGGGTTTGTTCGACGGTGAGGTTTTCGCGGTTCAGCCAGGTCAGGCCGATGTGGTAGTACGGCCCGACGGTGTGGGACGTGGTCGCAGTCAGCGTCATCTTATTTCTCCATCGGCGTGGCATCGCGGCCGCGCAAGACGATGTCCCAGCGATAACCGAGGGCGTAGGAAGGAATGGTTTTTTCCAGGTCGAAACTGGCGATCAGGCGCTCTTTCGCACGGGTGTCGGGTACGCAGTTGTAGATCGGGTCGTACGCCAGCAACGGGTCGCCCGGGAAATACATTTGCGTGACCAGCCGCGTGAGAATGCTCGGTCCGAACAGCGAGAAATGGATGTGCGCCGGGCGCCACGCGTTGTGGTGGTTGCCCCACGGATACGCGCCGGGCTTGATGGTCTGGAACTGATACCAGCCATCGGCATCGGTCACGGTGCGGCCGGTGCCGGTGAAGTTCGGGTCCAGCGGCGCATCATGCAGGTCGCGGGGGTGGTTGTAACGGCCGGCGGCGTTGGCCTGCCAGATCTCCACCAGAATGCCTGGCACCGGCAAACCGTTTTCATCCAGCACGCGGCCGTGAATGATGATGCGTTCGCCCTGTGGCTCGCCTTTGTGCTGGGCGGTCAGGTCGTTGTCCTTCTCGCTGACGCGCTCGGCTCCCACCGTCGGCCCGGTAATTTCCGACAGCGAATGGGGCAGAAACACCAACGGCTTGGACGGCGCGCGCCGGTTGGTGGATTGATACGTCGGGTGCAGGTACTCCGGCTGGGTGCCTTGCTGCGGGCGACGGTAACCAGGCTTGTCAGTCATTTCGCTTTCCTCTGTTCTTATCATCACGACCGAGGGTCAGACGCGTTCGATCGCCAGGGCCAGGCCCTGACCGACGCCGACGCACATGGTCGCCAGACCTCTTTTGCCACCGGTCTTTTCCAGCTGATGCAGAGCGGTCAGTACCAGACGCGCACCGCTCATGCCCAGCGGATGGCCCAAGGCAATGGCGCCACCGTTCGGGTTGACCTGAGCGGCGTCATCCGCCAGTCCCAGTTCACGCAACACCGCCAGACCCTGGCTGGCAAAGGCTTCGTTGAGTTCGATCACGTCGAATTCGCTGACGGCCAGGCCCAGGCGTTCAGTCAGTTTGCGCACCGCTGGCACCGGGCCGATGCCCATCACGCGTGGCGCGACCCCGGCACTCGCCATGCCCAGCACTTTTGCGCGGGCGGTCAGGCCGTGTTTTTTCACCGCGTCGGCGGAAGCCAGAATCAGCGCCGCCGCACCATCGTTCACGCCCGAAGCGTTGCCGGCTGTGACGGTTTTGTCCGGGCCGTTGACCGGCTTCAGTTTGGCCAGGGTCTCCAGCGTGGTGTCACGGCGTGGATGTTCGTCCTGGCTGACGACGGTTTCCCCTTTCTTGTGGGCAATTCGCACTTCGACGATTTCTTCAGCGAAAAATCCTGCGGCTTGCGCGGCGGCCGTGCGCTGTTGGCTGCGCAGGGCGAACGCGTCCTGATCCTCGCGGGACACGTGGTAATCGTCCGCCACGTTGTCAGCGGTTTGCGGCATCGCATCGACGCCGTACTGGGCTTTCATCAACGGGTTGATGAAACGCCAGCCGATGGTGGTGTCTTCCAGCTTCATGTTGCGCGAGAACGCCGCGTCGGCCTTGCCCATCACGAACGGCGCGCGCGACATCGACTCGACGCCACCGGCAATCGCCAGCTCCATTTCGCCGCTGGCGATGGCCCGGAATGCGGTGCCGACGGCATCCATGCCCGAAGCGCAGAGACGATTGAGGGTCACGCCGGGAATGCTTTCCGGCAGGCCCGCCAGCAGCAAGGCCATGCGCGCCACGTTACGGTTGTCCTCGCCAGCCTGGTTGGCGCAGCCGAGGAACACCTCGTCCACCGCGGTCCAGTCGACCGACGGGTTGCGTTCCATCAGTGCCTTGATCGGCACGGCGGCCAAATCGTCGGCGCGAACCGCCGACAGGCCACCGCCGAAACGGCCGATGGGGGTGCGAATGGCGTCGCAGATATAAACGTCACGCATCACGCTTCTCCGGGGGCTTGGCCGTGGGCGGCGGCGGTGCGGGCTTCCAGATCGCGGAGCGCCTTAAGTTCGACTTCGGTTGGCTCGGCGGTCTCTTCAACGGTGTCGGCGAAACGAATCGCCCAACCGGTGGCGGCGACCACTTGCTCACGGGTGACACCCGGGTGCAGCGCGGTGACCACGAATTCATGGCTGCCCGCTTCCGGTTCCATGATGCACAGGTCGGTGATGATGCCCACCGGACCAGCGCCCGGCAGCCCCAGCCGCTTGCGCGAATCGCCGCCCTCGCCATGGCCGACCGAGGTGATGAAGTCGAGCTTGTCGACGAACGAACGGGCCGACTGTTTGAGGATGATCAAAACGCTTTTGGCGGAACCGGCGATTTCCGGCGCGCCACCGGCACCCGGCAGACGCACTTTCGGTGCGTGGTAATCACCGACCACGGTGGTGTTGATGTTGCCGAAGCGGTCGACCTGCGCGGCGCCGAGAAAACCGACGTCAATGCGCCCGCCCTGCAGCCAGTAGCGAAAAATCTCACCGGTCGGGACGACAGTATCGGCGGTTTCCGCCAGCTCCCCATCACCGATCGACAGTGGCAATACGCTGGGCTTGGCGCCAATCGGGCCCGATTCGTAGATCAACACCACGTCCGGCGAGGACGTCAGGCGTGCGAGGTTGGCGGCTTTCGACGGCAAGCCGATGCCGACGAAGCAGACGGAACCGTTCTTCAAACGCCGGGCGGCGGCGACGGTCATCATTTCATTGGTAGTGTAAGTCATTACTTCGCCTCCGTAGCAGCGGCCAGCTTGGCCTGGAACTCGCTGAAGTCAGCGCAGCCGTGGATGTACTCGTTGATCCACGCGGTGAAGGTGTCACGGTCGCGGGCAATCGGGTCCCAGGCCTGGTAGAAACGGTTGTCGCGTTCGTTGTAACCGTGGGCGTAGGAAGGATGCGCACCGCCAGGGACGTGGCAGACCGCGCTCAGGGCCCAGGTCGGCAGCACGCAGGAATTCATCGGCGCATTGAGGTCGTCGACGATTTCTTCGACGGTGACGATGCAACGCTTGGCAGCCAGCGCGGCTTCTTTTTGAACACCGAGAATGCCCCAGAGCAGCACGTTGCCTTTACGGTCGGCTTTCTGCGCGTGAATCACGGTGATGTCCGGGCGCACCGACGGCACGGCGGCGAGCACTTCGCCCGTGAACGGGCAGGTGACGGTCTTGATCAGCGGGTTGACCTTCGGCAGGTCGGAACCGGCGTAGGCGCGCAGCACCGCGAACGGCAGGCCGGAGGCGCCCGCGACGTAGGCGTTGGCCAGGTCGGCGTGGCTGTGTTCTTCGATTTCCAGTGCGTGCGGCCATTGCTTCTCGACCGCGTCACGCAGACGGTGCAGCGACCCGACACCCGGGTTGCCGCCCCAGGAGAAAATCAGCTTGCGAGCACAACCGGCACCGATCAACTGGTCGTAGATCAGGTCAGGCGTCATCCGTACCAGCGTCAGATCTTTCTTGCCCTGACGAATGATTTCATGACCCGCCGCCGTAGGGATCAGGTGGGTGAAGCCTTCGAGCGCGACGGTATCGCCGTCGTTGACGAATTGCTTCACCGCGTCGTGCAGCGAAAGGATTTCAGCCATGGGGCAGGCTCCCGTTTTGTTTGAACCGACAGTGGATGAAAGGGCGCGATGCGCGCGCCGGATGACTGAAGAGTAAGCCTGGAGAAAACCTCAAACAATCCGATAATCGACTAAGTGTTCGTTTATCGAACATATTGTTGTCTTGCTACTCATCCCGTCTTAGCACCGGGGCCGCCTGCCTTCGTGAGCATCATCAGGTCGCATCCGCATGACTGACCATGCCCTTGATCACCACCGCGATGGTCGCCACCGCCGCCGGAATCACCAACGCCGTCAGCACTTGTTCAAAATTCCAGCCCAACCCGAGCAAGGTCGCCCCCATCCACGCCCCCAGAATCGCGCCGAACCGACCAATCCCGAGCATCCACGACACCCCGGTCGCCCTGCCCTGGGTCGGATAAAACCGTGCCGCCAGCGAAGGCATCGCCGACTGCGCGCCGTTGACACACATGCCGGCGACCAGCACCAGGGTTGCCAGCACTGTGATGTGGCCCAGGCTCTGCCCCACCGCGTAGGCAAAGACCCCGGCCAGCAGGTAGAAAATGCCGATGACCTTGTGCGGATTGAACCGGTCCATCGCCCAGCCCACACCCACGGCGCTCAACACGCCGCCCAATTGGAACAGCGCGCCGATGAACGCTGCCTGCTCCATGCTCGCACCGCTGTCGCGCATCAGGGTCGGCAGCCAACTGGTCAGCAGATAAACAATCACCAGGCCCATGAAGTAGGTGAGCCACAACAGCAAGGTGCCGGCGCTGTAAGTCTCGGAGAAGATCACCGCGAAGACGTTGCGCGCCTTCACGGTTTTCTGTTCCGGCACGCTGAAGCTGGAGGCCTGGGCGACCACGGTCGGAGCAATCGGTGCCAGGGTCTTGCGCACTTTGTCGGTGCCACGGTTGCGCACCACCAGGTAACGCGCCGATTCCGGCAACCAGAGCAGTAACACGACCGCGAGGATCAGCGGCAGAATCCCGCCGATCAGCAGCAGGCTGTGCCAGCCGAACGCAGGAATCAGCTTGGCGGAAATAAATCCGCCACCGGCCATGCCGAGGTTGAAGCCGCAGAACATGCTGGTCACCAGCAGGGATTTCTTGCGCTCCGGGGTGTACTCCGACAGCAGCGTCGTGGCGTTCGGCATACCGGCACCAAGGCCCAGACCGGTGAGGAAACGCAGCACCAGCAATTGGTCGACGCTGCTGCTGTAGGCAGAGGCCAGGCTGAAGGCGCCGAACAGCAGTACGGCGCCCACCAGTACGACTTTTCGCCCGAAGCGGTCAGCCAACGGGCCGGAACCCAGTGCGCCGAAGACCATGCCGATCAACGCGGCACTCATCACCGGGCCGAGGCTGGCGCGATCGATACCCCAGTCCTGGGACAGCGCGGGCGCGATGAAGCCCATGGCCGCGGTGTCGAGGCCGTCGAGAAAGACAATCAGGAAACACAGGATCACCACTCGCCACTGGTAGCGCGAAATGGGTTGAGCATTGATGAAGGACTGCACGTCAAGGCAGTGACCTACAACAGACTGAGGCTGGTTCATTATTTTTATTCCACGCAAGAACGCAGTCGGACAGGTGCCAGCCAGGCTGGCGCTGCCGCGACATTAGTGATCTTGGGGAAAGTGCGTCAATTCATCCGACACGAGTTTGGGCGATTATCGAACAGCTTAGGCAAACAGCTGCGCACTGAGGTTGCGACTGGCCGCCAACAGACCCGGCAGGAAACGCTGCTCCAGCTCGTTGCGGCTGACCCGGCCGGCGTGAGTGCTGACGTTTAGCGCCGCCACCACTTGCCCGGAGGCGTCGTATACCGGAACAGCGATTGAACGCAGGCCCTGCTCCAGTTCCTGATCGACAATGCACCAGCCTTGTTGCCGCACTTCCTGCAGGCAGGAGAGCAGCGCTTCGGGGGTGTGCAAGGTTCGACTGGTCTTGGCTTGCAGATCGGCATGGTCGAGGTATTCACGCAGCGACGTATCGTCCAGCGCCGCGAGCAGAATGCGGCCCATGGAGGTGCAATACGCCGGGAGGCGCCCGCCCACGGACAGGTCAACGGAAATCAGCCGCTGGGTGGTCGCCGAGCGAGCGATGTACAAAATGTCCTCGCCTTCCAGGGTGGCCATGTTGCAGGCCTCGTGGAGTTGCTCGCTCATGCGGTCGAGATACGGCTGGGCCGACACCGCCAGCGGGGTCGAGGACAGATAGGCATGGCCGAGGGTCAACACTTTGGGCAGCAGCGAATAGGTGCGGCCGTCGGTGGTGGCGTAGCCGAGTTTGATCAGCGTGTGCAGGCAACGTCGCACGGCGGCGCGGGGAATTTCCGTGCGATGGCTGATCTGGGCGATGGTCAGGTGCCGTTTGCGTTCCTGGAACGCTTGCACCACCGCGAGGCCACGGGCCAGGGACGTCATGAAGTCCGGGTCGCCGGTCAGGGCCTGAATCCGCTTGGCGGGCGACGCGACGATCGGCGGCGCCACTGAAGCGAAGGAATTGCGCATTTGCTCGTTCATATCAGGTCCTTTTTCCCACACGGATCAGTGACGGTTATTACAAGCGGCTGCGGTTCGCCAGACAAGCCACAAACAGCCAAGATTGGGCGATTATCGAACCGCCGCTCGATAATCGCAATCGACGTCTTTTATTCACGACTTTTTTGCGGAGCAGGTTTTGGCCGCCTCTTAATAGGTTGTTTGCCGCGCTTGAACCTGGCGTTAAAGGCCCCATGTTATGTCTTAACTTGCTCGACTTAATGGCGTCAGAAAGACAGCGGCGCCAAAAAACTTGCAAGTAATAAAACGATCACACATCAAGATCCACTTTTAACTGTTTGCCGATAGTGTTCTTCAAATCGACCGCTATAATGCAACTCAGCGGCGCTCCGGTTTTCTATCAACCGGTTCGCCACTGGTAGCGCGATGTTCCATCGTGGCTACCCGCAGCAGCGCCTTACGCTCATTTCAAATGCTCCGACAAGGCGCTCGCTGAAACAGGAAACTGATGCTACGTCAGCTGTTTTGCTCTGGTGCCGTGGCCGCCTGCAACATGGAAGTATTGACTGTCGTACCGTAGACGATGCCTTTACCGGGATTGTCCCGTCGGCGAGCGTGGTCAGTAGATTTGATGCAGCGCGATTTACCAGAATTAATCTCAACCCATACAGGTAGCACTGTGACGAAAGACGAACTGCGCGCGGAACTTGAGCGCCAGGAACAACGTTACAAGGAAGTTTACGGCGGGGAAGTCACCACCTACGCCGCTCAGCCCGAACCGGAACGCAAACCCTGGCGTAAACGCGCCACCGTTCAGGATCAGGCGTTTACCCAGGAACTGCAGAAGATGGAAAAGGAACTCAAAGCCGAAGAGCCATGATTGCCTCGGCTTGATTCCTTCCAGGGGCCTGCGTCTGCCACCGCTAAAAGCGGGATGCATTGATGTTGCCATTCGCGCCCGCTACGAGCGGGCAGCGGTCACCTCATCTATCTGATGAGGCAAATGGTTCATGTCTGGCCCTCTTCTCAGATATTTCATACAAGTCCCTTCGCCCCTCGCGTCTTCGAGAGAAAGCCGTGTGCCTGCGGCCTTTCCAAAGAAATTCAAGTACTTGCAACACCTCGCAACGACCCCGTCGCTGGGGTATTGCTGCAAGATAATTCGTTGAAGAATGTTACCGATGAGCAGCTAGTGCATCGATTGGCAGTCTTTTCTGGCATAATCGCGCCCCCTTATGACCGGGTCAGAAAACCTTCATGATCGATTTATTCAGCGGACTGGATGCTTGGGTGCTTGTGAGCCTCTTGCTCGCCCTCGCCTTTGTCCTCGCCTTCGAGTTCATCAACGGCTTTCATGACACCGCTAACGCGGTTGCCACTGTTATCTACACCAAAGCCATGCCGCCGCATCTGGCCGTGTTCTTTTCCGGTGTGTTCAACTTTCTCGGCGTTCTGCTGGGCGGTGTTGGTGTGGCGTATGCCATCGTCCACCTGCTGCCGGTGGAACTGCTGATCAACGTGAATACCGGTCACGGACTGGCAATGGTGTTCTCGTTGCTGGCCGCCGCCATCGCCTGGAACCTGGGCACCTGGTACTTCGGTATCCCGGCCTCCAGCTCCCACACGCTGATCGGGTCGATCCTCGGGGTGGGCCTGGCCAACGCCCTGATCAACGATATTCCGTTGGCCGATGGCGTGAACTGGCAGAAAGCGATCGATATCGGCGCCTCCCTGGTGTTTTCGCCGATGGCCGGTTTCCTGATCGCGGCCCTGATCTTGATCGGCCTGAAATGGTGGCGCCCACTGTCGAAGATGCACAAGACGCCGGAACAGCGCCGCAAGATTGACGACAAAAAGCATCCGCCGTTCTGGAACCGTCTGGTGCTGGTGATTTCGGCCATGGCCGTGAGCTTCGTGCACGGTTCCAACGACGGCCAGAAAGGTATCGGCCTGATCATGCTGGTGCTGATCGGTATTGTCCCGGCGCAGTTCGTACTCGACCTCGGCAGCACTACTTACCAGATCGAGCGGACTCGCGACGCAACCCTGCACCTGAGCCAGTTCTACAAGCGCAACGGCGATACCCTGGGTGAATTCCTGGCGCTGGGCAAAAGCGTGGAAGGCGATCTGCCGGAGAAATTCCGTTGCAACCCGCAACAGACCGAACCGACCATCGCCGCTCTGCTCGACACCCTCAAAGGTGTCGCCGACTACCATTCGCTGTCGTCGGAAAGCCGTATCGAAGTGCGTCGCTACCTGCTTTGCCTGGATGACACGGCGAAGAAAGTCAGCAAGCTCCCAGGCCTTGCGGCCCGTGAAAAGGCTGACCTCGACAAGCTGCGCAAGGACTTGACCACTACCACCGAGTACGCCCCGTTCTGGGTGATCCTCGCGGTTGCACTGGCCCTCGGCCTGGGCACCATGGTCGGCTGGAAGCGCGTGGTCCTGACCATCGGCGAAAAGATCGGCAAGCAAGGCATGACGTATTCACAAGGCATGTCGGCCCAGATCACCACCGCAAGCCTGATCGGCCTGGCCAACATCTTCAGCCTGCCGGTGTCCACCACCCACGTCCTGTCTTCGGGCGTGGCCGGCACCATGGTCGCCAACAAAAGCGGCCTGCAAGGCGGTACTGTCAAAACCATCCTGCTGGCCTGGGTCCTGACCCTGCCAGCCACCGTTGCCCTGTCGGCTGGCCTGTTCTGGCTAGCGTCGAAGGCACTGGGCAGCTGATACATCGCTGCAACGAAAAAGGCGCGTTCCGTGAGGTTCGCGCCTTTTTCATGCCCGCATAAACCGCTGCGTACGACGTGAGTTTTTTCTGCGCAAAAAAAAAGGGCAACCGAAGTTGCCCAAAATGCCTTGCGTGCTCATTGCTCAAGAAAGACCTACGGTTTTCTCCGCTTGTGCGCATCTTTCCAGATAAAAAATCCAAACCCTGCGAAAAACAGAACCATGAGGCTGACCGTCAGCACTCCGGCGATCACCACGTTGTCGAGAAACATGACTGGCCTCCTGCTCTTGCCTTGTTGCGATGGAGCTAAGGTAACCCATCAGGCAGGGCAGAAAATTGACCGGGGTCAATGTCGCCCGAGACTGGGCGCAAAGAAGGGGGGAAAACTGATCTGCATCAAAAAGATGCGGGGGGAGTCAACGCTTTTTCGGTTTGTTCTTCGGCTTCTTCTTCGCCTTACCCAGCGGCAGGGCTTGCTCAAAAGCCTGACGCACTTCATTCAGGCGTTTTTCATTGAGGTCATGAACACGCTTGGCGCGTTCCGAATTGAGGTCGATCAGCTTGTCGTCTTGGCTCATGGCGTTCATTGCGTCGTGTGAAATGGAAGTCGATTGCCCGATCCCTCGGCAGGATTACGCCAATAATGCGGTCTGGCGTCGGTGCTGACCAGCCACCCGTGTAACGGTGACTTAACAAAATATATGCCCGAGCGTTTTTTTCCCCGCACAATCGCGTTTTTGCGATGGACCCAAAGGACCCGCGCCGTGGAATTGCACCAGGATCTGCCGCCCTTGATGGCCCTGCGCGCCTTCGAGGCCGTGGCCCGCCATTTGAGCTTCATCAAGGCCGCCGATGAATTGTCGGTCACCCAGAGCGCCATCAGCCATCAAGTGCAGAAACTGGAGCAGTTCCTGAACCAGCGGCTGTTTATCCGTCGCACCCGCGCCATCGATCTGACACCGGCCGGCGAAGCGTACTACCGGCAGATTCAACCGTCCCTGCAAGCCATTGCCTCGGCCACTCGCGAACTGCGCCGCCACGATCGGCATGAAACCACCCTGCGCATCGGCCTCCTCGCCTCGTTCGCGACGCTGTGGCTGGCACCGCGCCTGGCCGGATTCAATGCACGTTATCCGCACATCCATGTCGAACTGCTGCCTTCGGTTGAATTGGCCGACGTTGGCGGCGGCGAAGTTGACCTGGCGATTCGCTATGGCAAGGGCGGCTGGCCGAGAGTCCGGACTCGCCGTTTCATGGTGGAAACGTTGACGCCAGTGTGCAGCCCGACGTTCAAAGCCCAAGGCAACGACAAGGGCCCGTTGCTCATGGCCAAGTCCCAGCAACCTTTCGAGTGGATCGACTGGAGCACGCAAAACGGCGTCGACCTCAGCCATTACCCCAGCGTGATGCTCCACGACTACAACATCGTCGTCGAAGCCGCCGTGGCCGGCCAAGGCATCGCCATGGGCCGTCGTCATTTGATCGACCGTCGGCTCAAGGAAGGTGCACTGGTGGAAGCCTTCGATACCCCGCCCTTCATCAGTGAAATCGGTTATTGGCTGGTCACTCCCGAACGCCCGGCGAGCGAGGCGGCCGAATGCTTCAGCCAGTGGATCGGCGAAATCGCCGACGCATGAGTTATTTGGATACATCGGATTAAATCTATCCGTTTGTCCCGCTTGCCGGACGCCAACATGCTGAAGCCCTCATTCCGGAGGACTCACCATGACCCATTCGCTCGCCCAACGCGTCCAGCAACTCGGCCTGACACTGCCGACGCCGAGCCAGCCGATCGCCAATTACGTCAACCATGTGTTCAGCCAGAACCAACTGTTCATCTCTGGCCAGATCCCTATGCAGAATGGCAAACCGGCGTTCATCGGCCGGCTCGGCGAATCGATCTCCGATGAAGAAGGCGCTAACGCCGCCGAACTCGCGGCCCTGGGCCTGCTCGCGCAGCTGAGCGACGCACTCGGCGATGACCTGTCGAATTTGGCGCGCATCATCCGCCTCGGCGTGTTCATTGCCAGCGCCCCGGATTTCCAGCGCCAGGGCGCCGTGGCCAACGGCGCGTCCAACCTGCTGGTCAACGCACTCGGCGAGAAAGGCCGGCACGTGCGCACGGCCGTAGGGGTTTCGAGCCTGCCCGGCGGTGTGGCGGTGGAAATTGACGCGGTTTTCGAGTTGCAGCCATGAATGCCGCCGAAGTGGAGCGGTTGCGGGCGGCCACACCGGGTTGCGCCAGCGTGATTCACTTCAACCACGCTGGCGCTTCGTTGCCCAGCCAGGCCACCCTCGACGCCATCATCGAGCAGCTGCAACGCGAAGCCAGCGCCGGCCCCATGGAAGCCGCCGACCAGAGTGTCCAAGCCCGCGCCCGCAACGCGGCGGCCCAACTGCTCAACGCCCACACCGAAAACATCGCGTTCGCCAGCAGCGGCTCGGCGGCGTGGGGCATGGCGTTCAATGCGTTGGGCCCGTGGCAGTCAGGCGATCGGATTCTGCTCGGACGCCATGAATGGGGCGGCAACCTGGCCTGCATGAGCCGAGCCGTCAACGCCGGAGCGCGCCTGGAGATCATTCCCTGCGATGAAACCGGCGCGGTATCGGTGACCGCGCTCCAGCAGATGATCGATCCCAAGGTCAAGCTGATCGCCCTGACCTGGCTGCCGGCCAACGGCGGCCTGATCAACCCGGCCGAAGCGATTGGCGCCGTGGCGCGCCAGCACGGAGTGCCCTACTTCATCGACGCCGGCCAGGCGCTCGGGCAACTGCCCTGCGATGTTCAGGCGTTGAACTGCGATGTGCTCAAGGGCGCCGGGCGCAAATTTCTGCGGGGCCCGCGGGGCACGGCGCTGATGTACATCAAGCCGGGATTTCTCGAACGATTGGTTCCCGGCCAACTGGACGTGCTGTCCGCGCCCTGGGACGGCGAAGGCTTCACGGTGCGCGACGATGCGCGGCGCTTTGAAACCAGCGAAGTGTCGGTGGCGCTGTTGGC
Organism: Pseudomonas sp. 14P_8.1_Bac3; assembly: GCF_025466085.1. Classification (GTDB taxonomy): domain Bacteria; phylum Pseudomonadota; class Gammaproteobacteria; order Pseudomonadales; family Pseudomonadaceae; genus Aquipseudomonas. The sequence continues at coordinate 49,845 of NZ_JANLOD010000002.1, read as the reverse complement.
CGGTCTGGCCAATGCGCTGGAGGAATTCAACCAGTTGGGGGCAACGCGCATTCGCCAGCGCATCGACGGATTGTCCCGGCAGCTGCGAGAACGCCTCGCGGCGATCAGCGGGCTGACGCTACACAATCTAGGGCCAGCGGATCGGCAATCGGGCTTGATCGCCTTCACGCTCAAGGGCTGGGACAGTGTCGATTTGAAGCAGCAACTGGCCCGGCGAGGGATCAACATCGGCGCCAATGGCGTGGCCTATACGCCGCTGGACATGCAGGCACGCGGCTTGGAAAGCCTCGCGCGGATTGCCGTCAGCTACCTCAACACCGAAGATGAACTGGACCTATTGCTGAACGCGTTGCGCGAGTTGTCCACCCCACGAAGCTAGATCTGGATGTCGACCCACAAGCCCTGGCGCGGCTGGTCTTCAATCAGCGGCGCCACCGGGACGGTGTTGTCGGCGTTGAGTTCGTCGCCTGGAATCGCCAGGTGTTCGGCCGGATCTTCATCGGCTTCACGGCGGCGGCGCTGTTGCTCTTGCTTGCGGCGCTGCTCTTCGCGCAGTTGAAAAGCCGCCTCTTCCGGGTCGCGCTGTTGCAGGTCGATGGTGCTGTCACTGGAGCTTTCCTGCACCGGCACGACCGGCGGAATGTCCGGGCGCTGGCGGATCGGGTCCTGCTGTGAAGTGATCGGCACGGCACTCAAGGGGAGCATCGGTGGCAGCATAATTATCAGTCTCCTGTCAGCAGGGTGTCGGCTGCGAGGATGGCGACTTGAGCCGCCGGTCGCAAACTGTGACCCATCACACACTGTAGGAGCGAACTTGCTCGCGAAAAATTCAGGAAAACGTATTTCTACAGGTTGCACGCGCCACGTTAACGTCCTTCGCGAGCAAGCGCGCCCCTACGGGAGTTATCCTTTGGCCCTGAAGCCCTCATTCCGTTAAGATAGCCCGCTTTTTCAAGGTGGGAGTCAGGCAGCATGGCGCAGCAGTATCAACCGGGGCAACGCTGGATCAGTGACAGCGAAGCCGAGCTGGGTTTAGGCACCGTTCTGGCACAGGACGGCCGCTTGTTGACCGTGCTCTACCCGGCCACTGGCGACACTCGCCAGTACGCGCTACGGAATGCGCCCCTCACCCGCGTGCGGTTTTCGCCGGGCGACTCGATCACTCACTTCGAAGGCTGGAAACTGACCGTACAGGAAGTCGACGACGTCGATGGCCTGCTGGTCTATCACGGCCTCAACGCGCAGAACGAAGTGGTTACCCTGCCGGAAACCCAGTTGTCGAACTTCATTCAGTTCCGTCTGGCCAGCGACCGTCTGTTCGCCGGGCAGATCGACCCGCTGGCCTGGTTCTCCCTGCGCTACCACACCCTGGAACACACCAGCCGCCAATTGCAGTCCTCGCTCTGGGGCCTGGGCGGCGTGCGTGCACAACCGATCGCGCACCAGTTGCACATCGCCCGTGAAGTCGCCGACCGCATTGCGCCGCGGGTTCTGCTGGCGGACGAAGTCGGTCTGGGCAAGACCATCGAAGCCGGCCTGGTGATCCATCGCCAACTGCTTTCGGGTCGCGCCAACCGCGTGTTGATCCTGGTCCCGGAAAACCTCCAGCACCAGTGGCTGGTGGAGATGCGCCGCCGCTTCAACCTGCAGGTCGCGCTGTTCGACGAAGAACGCTTTATCGAAAGCGATGCCGCCAACCCGTTCGAAGACACCCAACTGGCACTCGTGGCGCTGGAGTGGCTGGTGGAAGACGAGAAGGCCCAGGACGCGCTGTTCGCCGCCGGCTGGGACCTGATGGTCGTCGACGAAGCGCACCACCTGGTGTGGCACGAAGACAAGGCCAGCCCGGAATATTCGCTGGTCGAACAACTCGCCGAAGTCATCCCTGGCGTCTTGCTGCTGACCGCAACCCCGGAACAACTGGGTCAGGACAGCCACTTCGCGCGTCTGCGCCTGCTCGATCCCAACCGTTTTCACGACCTGCATGCCTTCCGCGCCGAAAGCGAAAACTATCGCCCGGTGGCCGAAGCGGTTCAGGAGCTGCTGGACCAAGGGCGCCTGTCGCCCGAAGCGCACAAGACCATTCACGGCTTCCTCGGCAACGAAGGCGAAGCCTTGCTGACCGCGGTCAATGACGGCGACACCGAAGCCAGTGCCCGCCTCGTCCGCGAACTGCTGGACCGCCACGGCACCGGCCGCGTGCTGTTCCGTAACACCCGCGCCGCGGTGCAGGGTTTCCCGGAACGCAAACTTCACCCCTACCCGCTGCCGTGCCCGGACGAATACCTCGAACTGCCGCTGGGCGATCATGCGGAGCTGTACCCGGAAGTCAGCTTCCAGGCTCAGCCGGACGCCAATGAAGAAGAGCGCTGGTGGAAATTCGATCCGCGCGTCGAATGGCTGATCGACACGCTGAAGATGCTCAAGCGCACCAAAGTGCTGGTGATCTGCGCCCACGCCGAAACCGCGATGGACCTGGAAGACGCCCTGCGCGTGCGCTCCGGCATCCCTGCGACGGTGTTCCACGAGGGCATGAACATCCTCGAGCGTGACCGCGCCGCCGCTTACTTCGCCGACGAAGAATTCGGCGCGCAAGTGCTGATCTGCTCGGAAATCGGCAGTGAAGGTCGCAACTTCCAGTTCTCGCATCACTTGGTGCTGTTCGATCTGCCGTCCCACCCGGACCTGCTGGAACAGCGGATCGGTCGTCTGGACCGGATCGGCCAGAAACACATCATCGAACTGCACGTGCCCTACCTGGAAACCAGCCCGCAAGAGCGCCTGTTCCAGTGGTATCACGAAGCCTTGAACGCGTTCCTCAATACCTGCCCGACCGGCAATGCCCTGCAGCATCAGTTCGGCCCGCGCCTGCTGCCGTTGCTGGAAAATGCCGATGACGGCGAGTGGCAAGCGCTGATCGACGAAGCCCGCGCCGAGCGCGAACGTCTGGAAGCCGAGCTGCACACCGGTCGCGACCGCCTGCTGGAGCTCAATTCCGGTGGCGCTGGCGAAGGCGATGCGCTGGTCGAGGACATTCTTGAGCAAGACGATCAGTTCACCCTGCCGATCTACATGGAAACCCTGTTCGATGCATTCGGCATCGACAGCGAAGACCATTCGGAAAACGCGCTGATCCTCAAGCCCAGCGAAAAAATGCTCGACGCCAGTTTCCCGTTGGGCGACGACGAAGGCGTGACCATCACCTACGACCGCAACCAGGCGCTGTCTCGCGAAGACATGCAGTTCATTACCTGGGAACACCCGATGGTGCAGGGCGGCATGGACCTGGTGCTGTCCGGTTCCATGGGCAACACCGCCGTGGCGCTGATCAAGAACAAGGCGCTGAAACCGGGCACCGTGTTGCTGGAGTTGCTGTACGTCAGCGAGGTGGTGGCGCCGCGCTCGCTGCAACTGGGCCGCTACCTGCCGCCAGCCGCTCTGCGCTGCCTGCTCGATGCCAACGGCAATGACCTGTCGGCCCGGGTGTCGTTCGAGACCCTGAACGATCAACTGGAAAGCGTGCCGCGTGCCAGCGCCAACAAGTTCATCCAGGCCCAGCGCGATCAACTGACGCCACGGATCAACGCCGGCGAAGAAAAAATCGCCCCGCGTCACGCCGAGCGGGTGGACGAGGCGAAGCGTCGCCTGGCCGCCGATACCGACGAAGAACTGGCGCGCCTGACCGCGTTGCAAGCGGTCAACCCGACCGTGCGCGACAGTGAACTGGTCGCCTTGCGCAATCAACGTGAGCAGGGTCTGGCCATGCTGGATAAGGCAGCACTGCGACTGGAAGCGATTCGGGTATTGGTGGCGGGTTAAGCCGCCCTGCTTCGCCGCTGAAGAAGAAGGCCCGCAGTGATGCGGGCCTTTTTATTGGGTCAAATTTTGCGCTGCTGCCTATGGCCTCTTCGCGAGCAAGCCCGCTCCCACATTTGGAATGCATTTTTCCTTGTGGGAGCGGGCTTGCTCGCGAAGGCGGTCAAGCAGTCACCACGCAACCCCCTGGCTCAACCACCGCCACCAACCCTTCTTTCATCCGCTTGGCATCACGCACAAAACACCGCGACGCCAGGAACAGAAACACCATGGTGAAAAACAGCGCCACCGGGATCAGGTACATCGCGTCATGCAAGCCGATGGCCTTGAACGCTTCGGTCATCTGCTCGGCACCGGCCGCCAGCATCGCCGTGTGTGCGAAATGATCGGACAGGCCACCGACCACCACAGGCCCCAAACCACCGCCGAGCAAATACAAGCCGGCAAAGAACAGCGCCATGGCCGTGGCGCGCAGGCGCGGTTCGACCACGTCCTGAATCGCCGTGTAAACGCAGGTATAGAAGTTGTAGGCGAACAACCAGCCGACGCTGAACACCGCCACGAATACGCCGATTTCGATGCGCCCGGCGTGCAGTGCCCACGCGGTGCAAACCGTCGAGACGATGAGGCTGAACGCGGCAAACAGCAGTCGCCCGTTCGCCACCCGCTGGTGAATCTTGTCCGCGACCCAACCACCCAATGTCAGGCCAAACAGCCCCGTCACCCCGACGATGACGCCCGTCGCCACGGCCGCCTCATGCAACGGCATCAGGAAATACCGCTGCAGCATCGGCACCAGAAACGAGTTGCACGCATACGTCGCGAAGTTGAAGCACAGCCCCGCCATGACCAGCCACAGGAAGGTCGGCACCGCCAGCACCCGGCGGATCGGCCGGTCCACACGTTCCTGGGAGACTTGCACCGTTTCCGCCGCACCGCGTTTCGGCTCTTTGATGAAAAACATGAAGATCGCCAGGATCAGCCCCGGCACGGCCGCGATGAAAAACGGTGCACGCCAGCTATCAAACGCCTTGACCATCCAGCCGATGGTGAAGAACGCCAGGAGCAACCCCAATGGCAGCCCCAGCATGAAAATACCCATCGCCCGCGCTCGGCGGTGAGCGGGGAACAGGTCGCCGATCAGCGAGTTGGCGGCCGGTGCATAACTGGCCTCACCGATGCCGATGCCCATGCGCACCAGCAGGAAACTCCAGAAGCTGCCGACCAGGCCGTTGACGGCGGTCAGCCCGCTCCAGGCGGCCAGGCCCCAGCCCATCAGTTTGGCGCGCGAACCGGTATCGGCCATCCGCCCCAGCGGCAGCCCGGCAATTGCGTAGACGATGGTGAATGCCGTGCCGATGATCCCCAGTTGAAAGTCACTGAGGTGCCATTCCATGCGGATCGGCTCGATGATGATGGCCGGAATCGTGCGATCGAAGAAGTTGAACAGGTTGGCCAGGAACAGCAGGAACAGAATGCGCCAGGCATTCGCCGCTTGGGTCGAGTTCTGCATGGGTCCGTCTCTTTTTATTGTTATTGGGCTTCACTGCCGTCGCATCCGAGCCCGGAACCTGCAATCTAGTGAGGCCTAGCGGACCTGTCTGTCATTATTTGTAAAGCTGATACCGCTTCATGGCAGTCGCCGCGGCGAATGCAACAAATTATTTCCAATCGCTCTAAGTCTCATTCCAAAATAATTTGAACCAATGTGCCACTATGCCTTGCGCCGTTTGTACGGGCTCTATACTCCAACGCATTCGCCAACATTCAATGGCGTGAACCAGGACGAACACGGGGCATGCTATGGAATGGCTTGGTTTGCATTTTGTCACCGAGCTGACCTCGAACGGACAAGTCGTCCTCAATTGCACACATGATCCCTTTCTGGTGCTGCTGGCCTATCTGGTGGCCTGCGTGGGCGGCTTCGCCACGCTGGACATGGCCGAACGCGTCGGTCATTCGGAAAAGCCTGCCTCCCAGCGGATCTGGCGCTGGGTCGGCGCCGCCTGTCTCGCCGGTGGGATCTGGGCCATGCATTTCATCGGCATGCTGGCGTTTCAGGCGCCGGTCGAAATTCACTACGAGCTGCCCGTCACCCTGGCCTCCCTGCTGATCGCCCTGCTCGCCTCATGGCTGGCGATGCACGCCCTCAGTCACCCGTGCCTGAGCACGCGGCAATACGTCCAGGCCTCGATCTGCATTGGCCTGGGCATCACCGCCATGCATTACGTGGGCATGTCGGCCATGCGTTCAAACGCGGTCGCCTATTACCAACCGGCGCTGTTCGGTCTTTCCATCGTGATCGCCATTGGCGCCAGCCTCGCGGCGCTGTTGCTGTCGAGTCGTCTGCGCAACGGCTCCGGCGTGCTGCACCAACTGTTCAAATTCAGCGCCAGCCTGATCCTCGGGGCGGGCATTATCAGCATGCATTTCACCGCCATGGCCGCCTTCCGCCTGGTGCTGCCGAGCGGCAGCCCGCTGACGTTGCCCGGCGAGAACGATCACCTGCAACTGGGGCTGACGGTGGCAGTGATCACGCTGCTGATCATCGGCAGCAGCATCAGTGCCGCCCTGGCGGACAAGAAACTGCAACACAAGGAGCGCGACCTGCAACGGGTCAATACGTTGCTCAGCCAACTGGATCAGGCGCGCATGTCGCTGCAACACGTGGCGAACTACGACGCCCTCACCAACCTGATCAACCGCCGTGGCTTCAATCAGATATTCGCCGAGAAGCTGCTCGAGAAAACCAATGAAGGCGGCATGCTCGGGGTGATGTTCCTCGATATCGACCACTTCAAGCGGATCAACGACAGCCTCGGTCATGATGCCGGCGACGAATTGCTCAAGGTCCTGGCCCAGCACATCAAGAGCTCGGTACGCAGCCACGATGATGTGGTGGCACGCTTCGGTGGCGATGAGTTCTGCCTGCTGATCAGCCTGCATGATCGTGAAGAAGCGCGGCACATGGCCCAGCGCATCATGTTGAAAATGAAGGAGCCGATCGAGCTGGCGGGGCGGCGCATGGTCATGACCACCAGCATTGGTATCAGCCTGTTTCCACACGACGGCACGACCTGCGAAGAACTGCTGAAACACGCCGACCTGGCGCTGTATCAATCCAAGGGTAGCGGTCGCAACGGCCTGAATTTCTTCAGTCCAAACCTGAAGACCCGTGCCACGATGGAACTGCAGCTGGAGGAAGAGCTGCGTCATGCGCTGCGCGAAAACACCGGGCTGCTGCTCTATTACCAGCCGATCTATGACCTGAAAACCGGACGGGTCAGCAAGCTTGAAGCGCTGGTGCGCTGGCAACATCCGCTTCACGGACTGCTGGCGCCGGACCGGTTCATCGCCATCGCGGAAAACAACGGCCTGATCGCCGAGCTGGACAACTGGGTCCTGCGCAAAGCCTGCGAGGACCTGGCCGAATTGTCGCGCCAAGGCTGCGAGGCCCTGCGTATCGCCGTGAATTGCTCGCCGCTGAACCTGGCGCGCGAGGACCTGGCCGAGGAAATTGAAAACGCGCTACGGGCGGCCGGCGTCGCGCCGCAACGGCTGGAGCTGGAAGTGACCGAGAACGCGTTGATGAACAACATCGCCGACACCCTGGTGTTGCTGCGCCAGATCCGCGCCCTTGGCGTTTCGCTGTCCATCGACGACTTCGGCACCGGTTATTCCTCGCTCGCCTACCTCAAGCGCCTGCCGCTCAACACGCTGAAGATCGATCGCTCATTCATCCAGGACATCCCCATGGCCACCCAGGACATGGAGATCGTCCAGGCGATCATCGTCATGGCCCACACGCTGCATTTGCAGGTGGTCACCGAAGGGGTCGAAACGCCCGAGCAATACGCGTTTCTCGAGCGTAACGGTTGCGATTTCGTCCAGGGCTACCTGCTCAGCCGCCCGGTGCCACTGGCCGACCTACGCCCGGTGCTGCACGAACTCAACCAGCGCAAACAGGCGCATGCCTTCAGCCCTCTGAGCCTGGCTCGCGGTACAGCTTCACTAACGTCGAAGGATCCTTTTCCAGAAATCCCTGGCTCCCATGCAGGCGCATCAGTTGTGCTGCCAATCCGCTGATCGGTGTGGCCGAGCCCTGTTCACGGGAAAATTTCACCGCGGTGTCGAGGTCCTTGAGCAGTGTGCGCACGTGCCATTTCACCGGTTCGAAGCGGCTGTCGGCCATCTGCGGAGCGAGGATCTGCAAGGGTTTCGAATCGGCAAAACCACCCGCCAGCGCTTCGGCGATCAGGCTGGCCTGCACACCGGAGCGCTCGGCCAGCGCCACCACTTCTGCGATGACCAGCGCGTTGCAGGCCACGATCATCTGATTGCAGGCCTTGGTCACCTGCCCTGCCCCGACCGCGCCCATATGGGTGACGCGCTGACCAAGACTCAGCAGCACCGGCCGGACGCGTTCGAGGTCCGCCGCTTCGCCACCCACCATGATCGCCAGACTACCGGCTTCGGCGCCGACAACGCCGCCGGACACCGGAGCGTCCAGCCAGCTCATGCCGGTCTGGCTGACCAACTGCGCCGCCATTTCCCGGGTCGCGGTGGGTTCCAGGCTGGAAAAATCCACCAGTAACTGACCGCTTTTCCCACCCTCGGCAACGCCGCCCGGACCAAACACCACTTCACGCACCACGGCGGTGTCCGCCAGACACAACATCAGCACATCGGCGTGCTGGCACAGTTCGGCCGCCGTGGCGACCTGTCGGGCACCGGCCTCCACCAGCGGCGCACATTTGGCCGGATTGCGGTTCCACACCGTCAGCGGATACCCCGCAGCCAGCAGGCGGCGACACATTGGCAAGCCCATCAGGCCGATTCCGGCAAAACCCAACGAAGGTAGGGTTGACATCATTTGGCCTCCTTTCTGATTAAAGATCGCCAAATATTGGCCGATCCATCATGACTAAGGAAAGGATTCCCCCGAGTGATGCTCAGGCCACACCCCTGACGCTTGGGCCAATGACGCGCTGAAGAAAGACGCGAGACCCCATCCGTGACGGCCCGGCGACACCCCGTCGCCCGACCAACCAGCCCAGGTACATGGCGCACAATGACTTCCAAAAACAACCCGGCCACCGCGATATCCGATCTGACGCTGAGCCCTGCGGCGAACAGCCCCGCACCGTCGAAGCCATTGACGCCGTCGCGCCCGCTGGCGACTCAGCAATACCTGTATTTCACTGAAACCAACACTGACCGCATCCTCGATAACCTCGACGGCCTGCGCGACATGGTGTTCCCGCGTGCACCGCATCTGGAAGGCGATAACGAGCAGCACAACGACCAGGAATTCCCGTCGGTGTGCCTGATCGGCCTCGGTCGCTGCGGCTCGAACATTGCGCTGGACGTTGCCGAACTGGTGTACAACGCCCGCAAGTTCTACCTCAACGAATTCAACAACGAAGATCGCCTGTCGCCGGACAAACGCTACGCCGAAAAGGGCTACAGCCCGGCTCAGTGGATTCGCAACAACCTGCGCCTGGGGCCAAACAAGGGCGCCAAGCCGGTGTTCCTGGTCGAGCCGCTGGTGATGCTCGGCGACCTGGACAAAGACATCGCCGGTCGCATCCGCTTCTCGCGCAAGGGCGAAAAAAGCGGCTTCCTGCGTGACTACAGCAAAATGAAAATCATGGACCTGTCGGAAGTCCACGCCGGTGGCGCCGGTAACGCGCCGATCCTCGGCCAGTACCTGGCGAAGATTATCCTGAACAAGGACACCCAGCGTTTCTCCAGCCCTGACTGGAAGATGATTCACTCGTACCTGATCGACAGCTGTGGCATCAAGGCCAACCAGTCGCGCCTGTATTTCTCGATCTTCAGTGCCGGTGGCGGTACCGGTTCGGGCATGGCCTCGGAATTCGGCCTGGCGCAGCAGCACTCGTACATGAACAAGACGTTCGACACCAAGCCGATGGACGAGCATGACGGCAAAAGCGGTCATTCCTTCGTCTTCGAACCGATCTTCACCAGCGGCATCTGCGTGCTGCCGAACATTTCCGATCACCGCAGTGAAATGTCCGAAGCGCTGCACATCAACGCCGGTCGCCTGCTGTGTAAATACCTGTCGGAAGAGTGGGACTTCTCCTACAACTTCGCCAACGAAGACAGCAGTGAAGCCAGCGTCATGGGCCGTATCCGCCCATGGAACGCGATGATGCTGATCTCCAACGACATCATGCGTTATGCCGAAGAAAGCGATGACGGCAACATCCAGAACATCGACGTCAACGCGATGGAAAAGCACGCCAACCAATACATCTCACAGCAAATCTTCAACATTCTGACGGCGCAGGCGGTCACGACCGACTACGACCAGAACTATTTCCGTCGCGCCGGCATCGACATCGGCGAAACCATTCGCCTCGACGCCAACGACCTGTTCATGAGCCTGGCCGGCCCGGTGGCGATTGCCTACGCCGAATCCGTGGTGCCGGAAACACCGCCGCCGAGCAACGACAAGTTCAAGGTGTTCGAGAAAGAGCCACAGCGCCTGAACATCGATGACCTGTTCTTCCGTTCCATCGACCTGCCGCACTTCAATAAAGTGACCCAGGCAATCGAAGGCATCAGTCTGTTGCCGATCGAATCCAAGCGCTATCGCGCGTCCCTGGAGCAGTACAAGAATTCCGGTTACGACGCCGCCGCGCTGCACGACCTGCATTTCTTCAAGAACTGCTCGTCGGTGGTGTCGATCGTGTCGTTGCCGAAGGACTACAAACTGTCCTACATGGACCTGAACCGCTTGAAGACCCACCTCAACAGCTTGTTCCCGAATACCACGCTCAAGCGTTATGCGCTGGTGATCGGAGCATCGGCCAACCTGTCGTTGACCACGTTGATCGCCAAGAGCCCGTGCCTGTCGGACGACTTCCTGACCCTCATCGTCGCGTTCATCAAGCGCTGCTTCGCGAAACCCCCTTACCGCTTCGACGATACGCTGGATAACTCGATCCTCGATTTCATCATCAACGAGGAGTTCAACGAAGAGTTGATCGACGACTTGCTGAACGAATTCGAAAACCCGGCGAAGATCCTCGACACCAACTGGTATGCGATCAAACCGATGTACGAGAAAAAGTACCGCGAGCTGATCAACGACAAGGAGAAGTTCGTCTCGATCAATGACATTCGTCTGTCGCGGGATTGCGTGAAGAAGGCGATCAAGTACCTGCGCGAGATCTACCGTCACCGGATTGGCAAGACCAAGGTCATTTCGCTGAATAACCACACCGGCAAGACTTACTCGGCCTGACTGGAATAGCGTCGCCCCCATCGCGAGCAGGCTCGCTCCCACAACGTTCTGGGTTGTTCACAAAATTGATGAACACACCCGAACCTGTGGGAGCGAGCCTGCTCGCGATGAGGTCCTTAGGAACAGCTCAAATCAACGTCCAGAAACAATTGAGCAGCCCTCCTTCAGCCCCCCCAACTGTGCCCGTGACGTTTACGTCACCGTGAAGCTGTGGCCTTTCTCTACGGCAACATGCCATCACGCTACTCGGCTACACACTTTTCCTCGGCAACGCTGCGCACTTATTCGGTGCGAGGCTTCAGTTCGTCGCTCTTTCCTGGATCAGAATCCACGGCGAAACCACCACGGCCCACAACTCCGGATCGCGCTCGAAAAGATCCAGCGCCCGCGTTTCAGACAGCTTGGAGAGTTCATCGGCGGCCAGCCAGGCGGCGACTTTCTCGCCCTCGTCCGTTGCCACGGCCTCCGCGGCGGCGATCAAATCCAGACCCGGGTCGACCCACAATAGGGCACCCTTGGCGAAGAACGGCTCCAGCTCTTTCCAGGAAATAGATGCGGTTTCACCAAGCAGCTTGGCATAGAGGGTGCTAGGTTCTTGAGTCATGGGTCCTGTCCGGAAAAGAAATCGACGTGGATGATAACGTTGGTGGTCTGGCAGAAAAACCCGGAAGCAATTGAGTTACCGATTGAAAACCGCAGGAACGCCAAGGATTGCTGATCGTTCAGCTGAAACCCCGCCGCAATTCTGTCTTTTTCTTTCAAAAAAGCGACACCCTCTGATTTTGCCCCTCGGCGCCAGCTTCCCAGGCTGACAATCGGCGCTCTACACTGTACCGGTACAGTTGCCGGGGGCACTTTCCGGGGAATATCGACGATATCTGACCCGGTTCTGCTGCTACGGCGCCAGGACTATAAAAACTACAACAGTAAGAGTGGAGCACTATGACTAAGGCTACTAAGCAGATTTCCAAACTGTTTGCCGCTATGGTTCTGGCCGGGGTTGCCAGCCATTCGTTCGCAGCTGACACCATCAAGATCGGCATCGCCGGCCCCAAGACCGGTCCTGTAGCCCAATACGGTGACATGCAGTTCAGTGGCGCCAAAATGGCCATCGAACAAATCAACGCCAAAGGCGGCGTGGACGGCAAGAAGCTCGAAGCCGTTGAATACGACGACGCCTGTGATCCAAAACAAGCCGTGGCAGTGGCGAACAAGGTCGTCAACGACGGCGTCAAGTTCGTGGTCGGTCACCTGTGCTCCAGCTCCACCCAACCGGCTTCGGACATCTACGAAGACGAAGGCGTGATCATGATCACCCCGGCTGCCACCAGCCCGGACATCACCAACCGTGGTTACAAAATGGTGTTCCGCACCATCGGCCTCGACAGCGCCCAGGGCCCTGCCGCGGGTAACTACATTGCCGATCACGTGAAGCCGAAAATCGTTGCGGTCCTGCACGATAAACAGCAATACGGTGAAGGCATCGCCACTGCCGTTAAACAGACGCTCGAGAAGAAAGGCACCAAGGTTGCCGTTTTCGAAGGCATCAACGCCGGCGACAAGGACTTCTCCTCGATCATCTCCAAGCTCAAGCAAGCCAACGTCGACTTCGTCTACTACGGCGGCTACCACCCGGAGCTGGGTCTGATCCTGCGTCAAGCCCAGGAAAAAGGCCTGAAAGCCAAGTTCATGGGTCCGGAAGGCGTGGGTAACGACTCCATTTCGCAGATCGCCAAGGACGCTTCCGAAGGCCTGCTGGTAACCCTGCCGAAGTCTTTCGACCAGGACCCTGCCAACATCGCACTGGCTGACGCCTTCAAAGCGAAGAAAGAAGACCCGAGCGGTCCGTTCGTGTTCCCGGCCTACTCGGCTGTGGAAGTCATTGCTGGCGGTATCACTGCCGCCAAGAGCGAAGACCCTGCGAAAGTGGCTGCCGCCATCCACGCCGGTACGTTCAAAACTCCGACTGGCGACCTGAGCTTCGACGCCAAGGGCGACCTGAAAGACTTCAAATTCGTGGTTTACGAGTGGCACTTCGGCAAACCTAAAACTGAAGTTTCGCCTCAGTAAGGCGTTGCCTGACTGACTGCCAATAAAGCCCACGGCGTGCCGTGGGCTTTGTTTTACGAACGTATTGGGCCGCGCTGGCGTGATCCGCCAGTCTCCCCACCTGAAAATCTCAAAACCGTCATCAGCGGTTCGCTGGCAAACCTCGCGTTCGAAGTGGATGCAGATCCACGGGGCTCGAGCGGGAAAATGACTCCACCAGTGAAATGCGTATCAGGTTTTTAGGAGCGCTGTAATGCCTGACATCTATCACTTCTTCCAGCAGCTGGTTAATGGTCTGACCATTGGCAGCACGTATGCCCTGATCGCCATCGGCTATACGATGGTTTACGGCATCATTGGAATGATCAACTTCGCCCACGGCGAGGTGTACATGATCGGCTCCTACGTGGCGTTCATCGCCATCGCCGGGCTGGCCATGATGGGACTCGACAGTGTTCCGCTGTTGATGACCGCCGCTTTCATCGCGACCATTGTCGTGACCAGTGCCTACGGCTACAGCATCGAACGGATCGCCTACCGCCCCTTGCGCGGCAGCAACCGTCTGATCCCGCTGATTTCCGCCATCGGTATGTCGATCTTCCTGCAGAACACGGTTCTGCTGGCGCAAGACTCCAAGGACAAATCCATCCCCAACCTGATCCCCGGCAACTTCTCCATCGGGCCAGGTGGTGCACACGAAGTGCTGATTTCCTACATGCAAATCGTGGTGTTCGTGGTGACCCTGGTCGCCATGCTCGGCTTGACGCTGTTCATCTCCCGCTCTCGCCTGGGTCGCGCCTGCCGCGCCTGTGCCGAAGACATCAAGATGGCCAACCTGCTGGGTATCAACACCAACAACATCATCGCCCTGACCTTCGTCATCGGTGCCGCACTCGCCGCCATCGCCGCGGTACTGCTGAGCATGCAATACGGCGTGATCAACCCGAACGCCGGTTTCCTGGTCGGCCTCAAGGCCTTCACCGCCGCGGTACTGGGCGGCATCGGCAGCATCCCCGGAGCCATGCTCGGCGGGCTGGTGCTTGGGGTCGCGGAAGCCTTCGGTGCCGATATCTTCGGCGACCAATACAAGGACGTCGTGGCGTTCGGCCTATTGGTTCTGGTGTTGTTGTTCCGGCCAACCGGCCTGCTGGGCCGTCCGGAGGTTGAGAAAGTATGACTAGGAATCTTAAACAGGCGCTGTTCAGCGCCTTGCTGGTGTGGGCGGTGGCCTACCCGGTACTCGGTCTGAAACTGACCATCGTCGGGATCAACCTCGAAGTCCACGGCACCAGCACTGCCACGCTGATCACTATCGCGGTGTGCTCGGTCCTGATGTTCCTGCGGGTGTTGTTCGATCAACAGATCAGCTCGGCCTGGCGCTCCTCGCCAAACATGCCGTTGATTCCGGCCAAGGCCAGCAACTTCCTGACCCTGCCGACCACCCAGCGCTGGATCATCATTGCGCTGATCGCCGGTGCCCTGATCTGGCCATTCTTCGGCTCCCGCGGCGCGGTGGACATCGCCACCCTGGTGCTGATCTACGTGATGCTCGGCCTCGGCCTGAACATCGTGGTCGGCCTCGCCGGCCTGCTCGACCTCGGTTACGTCGGTTTCTATGCCGTCGGCGCCTACAGTTATGCGCTGTTGTCGCATTACTTCGGTCTGAGTTTCTGGATCTGCCTGCCGATTGCCGGCCTGATGGCGGCCACGTTCGGCTTCCTGCTGGGCTTCCCGGTGTTGCGTTTGCGCGGTGACTACCTGGCGATCGTGACCCTGGGCTTCGGTGAAATCATCCGTCTGTTCCTGCGTAACCTCACCGGCCTCACCGGCGGCCCGAACGGCATCAGCAACATCGAGAAGCCAACGTTCTTCGGCCTGACCTTCGAACGTAAAGCGGCCGAAGGCATGCAGACGTTCCACGAGTACTTCGGCCTGGAATACAACTCGATCAACAAGGTGATTTTCCTGTACCTGGTTGCCCTGTTGCTGGCCCTTGGTGCGCTGTTCGTGATCAACCGCCTGCTGCGCATGCCGATCGGCCGTGCGTGGGAAGCGCTGCGTGAAGACGAAATCGCCTGCCGCGCACTGGGTCTCAATCCTACTGTCATCAAGCTGTCGGCCTTCACCCTGGGCGCCAGCTTCGCCGGTTTTGCCGGCAGCTTCTTCGCCGCCCGTCAGGGCCTGGTGACACCGGAGTCGTTCACCTTCATCGAGTCGGCGATCATTCTCGCCATCGTCGTATTGGGTGGCATGGGCTCGCAACTGGGCGTGATCCTCGCGGCCGTGGTGATGATCCTGCTGCCTGAAATGATGCGTGAGTTCAGTGAGTACCGCATGTTGATGTTCGGCGCCTTGATGGTGTTGATGATGATCTGGCGACCTCAAGGCCTGCTGCCCATGCAACGTCCTCACATGGAGCTGCGCAAATGAGCCGCGAGATCCTTAAAGTCGATAATTTGAGCATGCGCTTCGGCGGCTTGCTGGCGGTCAACGGCGTGGCCCTGACCGTCAAGGAAAAACAGGTGGTTGCACTGATCGGTCCCAACGGCGCCGGCAAGACCACCGTGTTCAACTGCCTCACCGGTTTCTACAAACCGAGCGGTGGCAGCATCCTGCTGGATGGCGAGCCGATCCAGGGCCTGCCCGGCCACAAGATTGCCCTCAAAGGCGTCGTGCGTACCTTCCAGAACGTGCGGCTGTTCAAGGACATGACCGCGGTCGAGAACCTCCTGATCGCGCAACACCGTCACCTCAACACCAACTTCCTGTCCGGGTTGTTCAAAACGCCGGGGTTCCGCAAGAGCGAGCGCGAGGCGATGGAATTCGCCGAGTACTGGCTGGACAAGGTCAACCTCACCGCGTTCGCCAACCGTCCGGCCGGGACCCTGGCCTACGGCCAGCAACGTCGCCTGGAAATCGCGCGCTGCATGATGACCCGTCCGCGGATCCTCATGCTCGACGAACCGGCCGCCGGCCTGAACCCGAAGGAAACCGAGGACCTCAAGGCGCTGATCAGCATGTTGCGTGAAGAGCACAACGTCACCGTGCTGCTGATCGAACACGACATGAAGCTGGTCATGAGCATTTCCGATCACATCGTCGTGATCAACCAGGGCACGCCTCTGGCCGACGGCACGCCGGAACAGATCCGCGACAATCCTGAAGTGATCAAAGCCTACCTGGGGGAAGCGTAAATGCTGCAATTCGAAAACGTTTCCACCTTCTACGGCAAGATCCAGGCCCTGCACAGCGTCAACGTCGAAGTCCGCCAGGGCGAGATCGTGACCCTGATCGGTGCCAACGGCGCCGGCAAGTCGACCCTGCTGATGACCCTCTGCGGTTCGCCGCAAGCCCACAGCGGCAGCATCCGCTACATGGGTGAGGAACTCGTCGGCCAGGACTCGTCGCAGATCATGCGCAAGAGCATCGCGGTCGTGCCAGAAGGTCGGCGGGTGTTTGCCCGCCTGACCGTGGAAGAAAACCTGTCCATGGGCGGCTTCTTCACCGCAAAGGGCGACTATCAGGAACAGATGGACAAGGTTCTCGAACTTTTCCCACGCCTGAAGGAGCGCTTCAGCCAACGCGGCGGCACCATGTCCGGCGGCGAACAGCAAATGCTCGCCATCGGCCGCGCGCTGATGAGCAAGCCCAAGCTGTTGCTGCTCGACGAGCCGTCGCTGGGTCTGGCGCCGATCATCATCCAGCAGATCTTCGACATCATCGAACAGCTGCGCAAGGATGGCGTGACGGTGTTCCTGGTGGAGCAGAACGCCAACCAGGCGCTGAAAATCGCTGACCGCGCGTACGTTCTGGAGAACGGCCGGGTAGTGATGCAAGGAACCGGTGAAGCGCTGCTGACCGACCCGAAAGTGCGTGAAGCGTACCTCGGTGGCTAAGTAGTTGCGTTAAACAGAAAACGGCCTTCGGGCCGTTTTTTTATACCCGCCACAATCCCAAAACAACGGAGTTCGACTGTGGGAGCGGGCTTGCTCGCGAAAGCGGTGAGTCAGTCCGCATGGATGTGTCTGATACTCCGCTTTCGCGAGCAAGCCCGCTCCCACAGAATCGGCGTACAGACTCAAAGCCTGTCCAACGCCTCCCCGCTGCGCTTGAACCAACCAATCAGATAATCCGCCAGCACCTGCGTGCGCTTGGGCAACCCGCCTTGGTACGGATGCACCAGGTACATTGGCATGCGACGGGTCTGATAGTCGCGCAGGAGCCAACGCAAACGCCCGTCAGCCAATTCCGCTTGCAGCAGGTAGGACGGTAACCGCGCGATGCCGGCGCCGGCCAATGCGGCTTTCTTCAGCAGGCTGTAATGGTTGCTGGCGAACGGCCCCGACACGCGCACCCGCAACAACTCATGCTGCTGGTGATAGAGCCATTCCTCGCGACCGCTGTAGTGGCTGTTGAGCAGGCACTGATGCTCGGCGAGGGCCTGCGGGGTCAGCGGTTCACCGTGACGCTCCAGATAGGCCGGGCTGGCGCAAGTCAACTCGTGCCAGGCCAACAGGGGCCTCGCGACCAGGCGCTCGTCATTGCCGACCTCGGAACGCACCGCCAGGTCGAATCCGTCGCGGGACAGATCCCGGAAGCTGTTGCTCAGGTCGAGCTCGATCTGCACTTCGGGGTATTGCTGGGAAAACTCCAGCAACAGTCCATCGAAAAAGGTTTCTCCCAGGGACACCGGAACCGTCATGCGCACTGGTCCGGCCATATCGTCCTTCAATCGCGCCAGTGCCTGACGCGCACGTTCCACTTGCACCACCAACGCCTGGGCTTGCGGCAACAGAGCCGCCCCCGCCGCCGTCAGGCTCAAGCGGCGAGTGGTGCGTTGCAGCAACACCACGGAAAACCGCGTCTCCAGCAGGCTGATGCGCTTGGACAACTGGCCCTTGCTGCACCCCAGTTGCTGCGCCGCCAGGGTAAAACTGCCCGCTTCGATCAACACCGCAAACGCCGCCAGATCATCCATCTCGCTCATGGATTGTTTCCATTTGAAAACCAAAGGTTGCCTATTAGCGCGCTTATCCGCAGAAAAAACCACTCTAGACTGAACCCACATTGCACACACATGAGGATCAGCACCATGAAAGTACTTTTGATCGGCGCAGGCGGCACCATCGGTTCGGCCATCGACAAAGAGCTGTCCGAGCGTCATGAGGTCATTCGCATCGGTCGCAACAGCGGTGACTTCCACGTGGACATCAGCGACAGCGCTTCGATTCGCAAACTGTTCGAACAGACCGGCAAATTCGACGCGCTGGTCTGCGCCGCGGGTAACGTGACCTTCGCCCCGCTGGACGCAATGACCGGCGACAGTTTCGCCCTCGGCCTGAAAGACAAACTCATGGGCCAGGTCAACCTGCTGCTGATTGGCCGTGAATTCGCCAATGATGGCGCCTCGTTCACTTTCACCACTGGCGTGCTCAGCCACGATCCCATCCGCAGCGGCGCCTCGGCGGCCTTGGTCAACGGCGCCATCGACAGCTTCGTGCGGGCTGCCGCGATTGAACTGCCGCGCGGTCTGCGGGTGAACTCGGTGAGCCCTAACGTATTGCTCGAAGCCATGGACAAATATGCGCCGTACTTCCGCGGCTACAAACCGGTTCCGGCCGCCGATGTCGCATTGGCCTACGCCAAAAGCGTGGAAGGCCTGCAAACCGGTCAGACCTTTCACATCGGCTGAACCACTCGCTCCGGCAGGAGATGGCCTTCAATATGCGGGGTTGTGATGAACGGTCAGGCTGAGTAACGTGGCGGCACTTGTCTGGAGAGCCAAAGATGCGTGTTGCCCGTTCCTTAGTCCTTGTTGCCCTGCTCCCGCTGTTCGCCGCGTGCCAGTTGCTCGATGGCGCGCGTGAAAATGCGTCCCACGTGGGCCAGGCCCGTATGCAGGGTCAGCTGACCGCGGCCGATGGAAAGCTGGTGTTGCAGCCGTGTAATGAGCAGCGCAGTTTCGTGGTCAACGACAGCGGCGGCACCAGCATCCTGCAAGAGGCCGCAACCCTCGCCGACGCTCAGGGCAAGCTCTTCGCCGATGTGCGCGGGCGAATCGTCGACAACCGTCTCGATCTACAGCAGCTGTACCGCGTCGAACGTTCGGGCACTGCGTGCGACGATCCGAATTTCAAACTGCTGATCCTGCGTGCCGCCGGCCATGGCCCGGAGTGGAACGTCAAGGTCAGTGGCAAAGGCATGGTCATCGACCGTGCGGGTCAACCGCCCCTCGCCGTGCCCTATGTGGAAGAACAACTGGGCGATGGCCGCTTCAACCTCAGCTCCGAAGCCAACAACCAGCACATCGAATTGTGGGTCGCGCCGCAACGTTGCGTCGACAGCAGCACTGGCAGCGTTCAGCACATGAGCGCCGAATTGCGCATCGATGGCCAGGTGCAACGGGGCTGCGGGTATTTCGGCGGATCCCGCGACGACTGATCGTTTAAGCCTCACGGGAATCATTCTTTGAGGCTTATAATCGCGGCCTTCAAACGCCCTGGCGCAGTTGTGCGCCCCGCGAACCGGATCCCGTCATGTTACGAATCACTGAACTCAAGCTGCCAATCGACCATCCCGATGAAGACCTGCGCCCTGCCATCGTGCAGCGCCTGGGCATCGCCAGTGATGACCTGCTCGATTTCACCTTGTTCAAGCGCAGCTACGATGCGCGCAAAAAGTCCTCCGAACTGTGCTTCATCTACACCATCGACCTTTCCGCGAAGGATGAGGCGGCGCTGCTGCACAAGTTCGCCGACGACCGTAACGTCAACGTGGCGCCGGATGTCAGCTACAAGGTGGTCGGCCAGGCGCCGGCCGATCTGGAACAGCGTCCGGTGGTGGTCGGTTTCGGTCCGTGCGGGATTTTCGCCGGGCTGCTGCTGGCGCAGATGGGCTTCAAGCCGATCATCCTCGAGCGCGGCACCGAAGTGCGCCAACGCACCAAGGACACCTGGGGCCTGTGGCGCAAAAGCGTGCTCAACCCCGAGTCCAACGTACAGTTTGGTGAAGGCGGCGCGGGGACCTTCTCCGATGGCAAGCTCTATAGCCAGATCAAGGACCCGAAATTCATCGGCCGCAAAGTCCTGCACGAGTTCGTCAAGGCCGGCGCGCCGGAAGAAATTCTTTACGTCAGCAAACCGCACATCGGTACGTTCCGCCTGACGGGCGTTGTGGAAAACATGCGTGAGCAGATCCGCGCCCTGGGTGGCGAAGTACGCTTCCAGCAGCGCGTCACCGACGTGTTGATCGAGGACGGCCAACTGGTCGGCGTCGAGCTCAACGGCGGCGAGCAGATCCACTCGAAGCACGTGATCCTGGCCCTTGGCCACAGCGCCCGCGACACCTTTCGCATGCTCCACGGCCGCGGTGTGTTCATGGAAGCGAAACCGTTCTCGGTGGGTTTCCGCATCGAACACCCACAGTCGCTGATCGACCGCGCGCGCCTGGGCAAATACGCCGGCCACCCGAAACTCGGCGCGGCGGACTACAAACTGGTGCACCACGCCAAGAACGGCCGGTCGGTCTACAGCTTCTGCATGTGCCCCGGTGGCACCGTGGTCGCGGCGACATCCGAGCCGAATCGCGTGGTCACCAACGGCATGAGCCAGTACTCGCGGAACGAGCGCAACGCCAACTCCGGGATCGTCGTCGGCATCACCCCGGAAGTCGATTATCCGGGCGGCCCGCTGGCCGGTATCGAATTGCAGGAGCGCCTGGAGTCCCACGCCTTTGTCCTGGGCGGCAGCAACTACGAAGCGCCGGCGCAACTGGTCGGCGACTTCATCGCCGGTAAACCGTCCACCGAGCTGGGCAGCGTTGAACCGTCCTACAAGCCCGGTGTTGCGCTGGGTGACCTGGCGCTGGCCTTGCCGGCCTTCGCCATTGAAGCCATTCGCGAAGCCTTGCCGGCGTTCGAGAAGCAGATCCGGGGTTACTCGTTGCATGACGCCGTACTGACCGGCATCGAAACGCGCACCTCGTCGCCGTTGCGCATTACCCGTAACGAATCGATGCAGAGCCTGAACGTGAAAGGCCTGTTCCCGGCGGGTGAAGGCGCGGGTTATGCCGGCGGGATCCTGTCGGCGGGGGTGGATGGGATTCGTATTGCTGAAGCAGTGGCGCGGGACATCCTTGGCCTGCAGGCCTGACGCAATTCAATGTGGGAGCGGGCTTGCTCGCGAAAGCAGTGGATCAGCCAGCATTTCTGTTGGATGTGCTACCGCATTCGCGAGCAAGCCCGCTCCCACTTGGGTTTGCGCGGTGTGTCAGATGTTGGCGCGCAACACGGTGTCCGGCAAAGGTTCGCCGCGCTCGACGCTGGCGGCCACCACCTCCATCAACCCGCTCAACTCGTATCCCTGAGCCTTGAGCCAATCCTGATCGTAATAGCTCGTCTCATAACGCTCGCCGCCGTCACACAGAATCGCCACGATCGACCCCGACTCCCCCGCCGCCACCATTTGCCGGGCCGCCACCAGGGCGCCGATCAGATTGGTCCCGCTCGACCCGCCCACACGTCGTCCCAAACGCTGCGCCAGGTAATGCATGGCCGCCAGGGACAGCGCGTCCGGCACCTTGACCATCGCATCGATCACTTTCGGCAAGAACGACGCCTCGACCCGAGGCCGACCGATGCCTTCGATCCGCGAACCGTAGTCCAGACGCAGGCCGGCATCGCCGGTCAGGTAGTAATCGAAAAACACCGAACGCTCGGCGTCGGCGCACAGCACACGGGTGCAATGCTGGCGATAACGTACGTAGCGCCCGAGGGTCGCCGTGGTGCCACCGGTGCCGGGGCTGGAAATCAGCCAGCTCGGCTCGGGGTGCTGCTCGAAACGCATCTGATGGAAGATCGACTCGGCGATGTTGTTGTTCGCTCGCCAGTCAGTGGCGCGCTCGGCATAGGTGAACTGGTCGATGAAATGCCCGTCGTGCTCGCGGGCCAGGCGCTCGGATTCGGCGTAGATCTGCGTCGGATCGTCCACCAGATGGCTCTTGCCACCGTAGAAAGCAATCTGCGAGATCTTTTCCTTGGAGGTGGTCGCCGGCATCACTGCGATAAACGGCAAGCCCAGCAATCGAGCGAAGTACGCCTCGGAAATCGCCGTCGAACCACTGGACGCTTCGATCACCGGCGCACCGGGTTTGAGCCAGCCGTTACACAGCGCATACAGGAACAATGAGCGGGCCAGGCGGTGTTTCAGGCTGCCGGTGGGATGGCTCGACTCATCCTTGAAATACAACTCGATGCCCGGCAAACCCGGCAGGGGTAACGGAATGAGGTGGGTGTCGGCGCTGCGCTGGAAGTCAGCTTCGATGATCCGGATGGCTTCCCGGGCCCACTGTCGGTTGTCGCTCATGGTGTTTTTCTCGTTGAGTCGGCCTTGGCGCAAGGCTCAGCCCTGAAGCTTAGGAAAAATCCGACAGCCCGCACAGATACAGCTGAGCCTCAATACGTTCGGCAACTGCTAGGCTCTGGTCCGTGTCGAGCGTTTGCGTTGTAACGGCATATAACAAAAAAGAATATAACTTTTGTTTTAACAACTAACGGTACGGGTTAGGGTGTGCCACCTTTTTGATTATCGATGGAGAGCGACCTTGCCTCTGCGTAGCACTTTCACGCGTTTCTTTCAGTTGGAAGCTGCCAGCGGTCTGCTATTGATCGCCGCTGCCGCCCTGGCTCTGATCATCAACAATTCCCCGCTGTCGTGGCTGTACAGCAGCTTCCTGGATACCCCGGTGGTGGCGCAGATCGGTGCGTTGCAAATCGCCAAGCCGGCCCTGCTGTGGATCAACGACGGTCTGATGGCCCTGTTCTTCCTGCTGATCGGTCTGGAAGTGAAGCGCGAAGTCCTCGACGGTCAGCTGTCGAAACCTTCGCAGGTGGTCCTGCCCGGTGCGGCAGCGATTGGCGGCATGGTCGTGCCGGCGCTGGTCTACTGGTTTTTCAACCGTGACAACCCCGCGGCCCTGGGTGGCTGGGCCATTCCAATGGCCACCGACATTGCCTTCGCCCTCGGTGTACTCGCCCTGCTGGGCAAGCGCGTGCCCGTGTCGCTGAAGCTGTTCCTGATGACCCTTGCAATCATCGACGACCTCGGCGCGATCATCGTCATCGCAGTGTTTTATTCCGGCGCACTGTCGACCCTTTCGCTGGCACTGGCCGCGGCGTGCATTGTCGCGCTGGTGGCGATGAACCGGCTGGGCGTGGTCAAGCTCGGGCCGTACATGATCATCGGGTTGATCCTGTGGGTATGCGTGCTAAAGAGCGGTGTCCACGCAACGCTGGCCGGCGTCACCCTTGCATTCTGCATCCCGCTGCGCACGAAAAACGCCGAACCTTCGCCATTGCTGACCCTGGAACACGCCCTGCATCCATGGGTGGCCTACGGCATCCTGCCGCTGTTCGCCTTCGCTAACGCAGGCCTGTCCCTGAGCGGCGTCACCCTCGAAAGCTTCACCCACCATGTGCCGATGGGTATCGCGGTCGGCCTGCTGCTGGGCAAGACCCTCGGCGTGTTCGGCCTGACCTGGCTGGCGGTGAAAACCGGCATCGCCGCCCTGCCCCAAGGCGCCAACTGGGGCCAGGTGCTGGGTGTGGCGATCCTTTGCGGGATCGGTTTCACCATGAGCTTGTTCGTCGGCTCCCTGGCGTTCGAGCCGGGCGTCAGCGACTACGCCGGGATGGACCGGATGGGAATCTTGACCGGTTCGATACTGGCGGCGTTGATCGGTTATGCGGTGACGGCGGCGGCGAGTCGGAAAAGCGCGCTGCAACGCAGCTAGCTGTGATCTGTCTGTAGGGAGCCGGCTTGCTGGCGATGGATTCAAGTGCGCCGCAGGGTGTCTGGTTTTTCGCGTTATCGTTGACGACCCTCACGAGCAAGCTCGCTCCTACAGTGTGATGGGCTCGGTTACACAACATCCTGTAGGAGCCGGCTTGCTGGCGATGGATTCAAGTGCGCCGCAGGGTGCCTGGTTTTCCGCGTTATCGTTAACGACCCTGGCGAGCAAGCTCGCTCCCACAGGGAGAAAGTTGGCTATCAATAAAAAACCCCGACCAGTTACCTGATCGGGGTTTTTCATATCCGTTTCCCGCTTAGTGCGAAACGCGACTCGTGCCGTCCACGGTCGAAATCCGCACCCGCTCGCCAACGCGGAACACTTCATTCTCCTGAACCTGCTGCACATAGGCGCGCATGCTGCCATCGTCTTCGCGAACGGTGATTTCCACGCCCTGGGTACGGGTCAGGCCTTCTTCAGTGGCCGAACCGAGCAGACCACCAGCCACCGCGCCAATGACGGCTGCGACGATGCTGCCACGGCCGCCGCCGATGGCACTACCACCCACACCGCCGACAACTGCACCGGCAGCGCCGCCGATCGGGGTCTTGGTGCCTTCGATTTTCACCGGACGCAGGGATTCGATGGTGCCCATGCGAACGGTCTGCACACGACGCGCTTCGTCACGGGAATAGGAGTCACCGGTCAAGCTCGATTGGCAGCCAGTGAGCAACATTGCCATCGTGGAAAAGGAAGCAACCAGCAGAACAGACTTACGCATAGCATCAACTCCAAAAGACAGGTATTCATTAAACCCCGCAGCTTGACGCCTGTCACGACGTGGCCCGGATAAGATTGGTTTGATTCAGGCCAGGTACAGGCGCCTCCACGAACTCAACAAACAGTAGCGGCAAATATCGAATTTGCGCCGCTGACCCAGGGATTGTCATGGATTACTTCATCGTTGTCGTCACCACTGTCGCCGGTCTGTACTTCCACGGATGGTTGTACGTACGGATCAAACGCTGGATGGACCGCGATCTGGCGTTAGCCTTGGCTGGTAACGACGAGCATAAGAAAGTCTTTATGCTTCGGCAACTGGCGAACGCGCGAGCGCAGAAGATCAAGCGTCAGGACCTGCCTCAGTGGCTGGAGGCCGCTGCGGCAGGCTATCCCGGACGGTAGACTGCCTAGGGTGCCAGACGTTCAAGAATCCACTCGGCGCCCTGGGAACGATAGTTGAGGCGGTCGTGCAGACGGCTCGAACGGCCCTGCCAGAATTCGATGCGCTCAGGTAGCAGGCGATAACCGCCCCAATGCGCGGGGCAATGGGGTTGTGTATCGCTGAAACGTTGCTCGGTGGACTTGAGCAGCGCTTCCAGTTCGCCACGATCGGCGATGACCCGGCTTTGCGGTGACGCCCAGGCGCCAAGACGGCTGCCCAGCGGCCGGACCTGGAAATAGGCGTCGGACTCCTCCGGCGTGACCTTCACCACCCGCCCCTCGATACGCACCTGACGCTCCAGGGCCGGCCAGAAAAAGGTCATGGCCGCGAAAGGGTTCGCGGCCAGGTGCTGACCCTTGGCGCTGTCGTAGTTGGTGAAGAAGGTGAAGCCGTGCTCGTCCAGGCCCTTGAGCAGCAGAACGCGACAGTGCGGCCGACCGTCCTGGTCGACGGTGGCCAGGGTCATGGCGTTGGCTTCCACCGGCGCCTGTTCGGTTTTCACCGCGTCGGCAAACCACTGATGGAACAGCGCGAAGGGCTCGGCCGGGGCTTGCGCCTCGGTCAGGCCGTCTCGGGTGTAGTCGCGACGCATATCAGCCAGGCCCTGGGTCATGGCGCATTCCTTTTGATTAACGAATCACTTTTTGTCGGCATCGGCGGCGGCGACTTTCTTGTCGGCGGTGGCGGCTTTGGCCGGCGTGGTCTTTTTCGCTGGCGTTGCAGCTTTGGCCGGTGCCTTCTTGACGGGAGCCTTGGCGGCCGCTTTCTTGGCCGGGGCTTTTTTCGCCGCAGACACGTCAGCTTTCTTCGCGGCCGGGGCCGGGGTAACCGGCACGGCTGCTGGCTTGACGTCCTGGGCCGCAACCATTTTCACCGGCGCCGGGGCCGGCATGTTGTATTTGCTCAGCAGCGCAACCATGGTGTTTTGCGGAGTCACCAGCAGTTCAACACGACGGTTCAAGGCACGCCCTTCAACGCTGTCGTTGGCCGCACGCGGGGCTTCGCCACCCATGCCGCGCAGCATCAGGCGATCGCGCTGCAGACCGCTGAGGCGGAAGATCGCCGCCACGGCTTGCGCACGTTCCTGGCTCAGTTTCACGTTGGCCGGTGCCGCGCCCGAGGTATCGCTATGGCCGAGGACCAGCACAGCGGTCTTCGGGTCGACTTCGAGAATTTTCGCTACGCGGGTGAACGGGCCGAGGGTCACCGGAAGCAGCATGGCCGGACGGTCAGGGTTGAACGAGCCTTCTACCGGCGCAGTGACCACCAGCACGTTTTCACGGCGCTCGAGTTGCAGGTTGCTGTCCTTGATCGCCGTGCGCAGGCGTGGTTCGTAGTCGTCGAGCCAGGCTTGGGTGACTTTTGGATCAGGCATCGGCACGACCTTGGCGGTGCTCTGCTCTTTGCCGCCGAACGGCCACCACCATTTACCACCCGCCTCGGCATCAGCCTTGGCCACTTCGACCGGTTTGGCTTCCGGTTTTACCTCAGGTTTCTTATCCAGAACGTCTTCAGAACCGAAAGGCCAGTACCAAGGGTTGGAACTTTCTGTCTTGGCAACCGGTGCCGCAGCCACGGGTTTCACGGGAGCCGGGACGGGAGCAGGAGCCGGCGTTTTCGCCGCGACTTTGTCGGAGGAACCGAACGGCCACCAGCTGCTGCCATCCGAATCATTATGTGGAGTCTGTGCACAACCGGTGACTGCAACACACAGGGCCAAAGCAAGGGTGGTTTTATTGAATGACATTGGATACCCACAAAAATGAAGTCATAAAAAAAAGGCCGGCATGACCCGGATAAACAGACGCTTGGAAAACATAAAGGCCTTCGGGTTCCGGCCCTGGAACCCTTGAGCGCGATTTACAGACAAGTGGCCAATACCCGCGCTAGGTTTTGCGCGCGCGGATCCATCAAAACGTAAGGCCCCAGGGTATTTGTCACAAAACCGAAAGCGACGTCGTGCTCCGGATCAGCGAAACCAATGGAACCGCCCGCCCCCGGATGGCCAAACGCCCGTGGGCCGAGGCCGTAGGTCGCGTTGGGAACGTCCGGTTGATCGAGCATGCAACCCAGGCCGAATCGGGTTCGGGTCAGTAGGGTCTTATCGTCGCCGAGGCTGTGTTCGCGGGTCAGCTCGTCGAGCATTTCGCTTTCCAGCAAGCTGCCGTCGAGCAGTCCGGCGTAGAACCCGGCCAGGCTGCGGGCATTGCCGTGGCCATTGGCCGCCGGTTGCTGCATGCGCCGCCATTCGGGTTTATTGGTGCTGGTCAGGACCGACGGCGGGTTGGTGAACGCCCGCGTGGTCATGGCCAACGGTTCGCGCATCGTAACTTGCAGCAGGCGCTGGGCCGCGGCATCGCCGACATTGCCCTTGCCACGGGCGATGTGCGCCACACGATGGAATTCTGCGTCCGCCAAGCCGACATGGAAATCCAGCCCCAAAGGCTTGGCGATGCGGGCCACGATGGACTCCCCCGGCCCACGACCGTCGGCACGCCGCAGCAACTCGCCGACCAGCCAGCCATAAGTAATCGCGGCGTAACCATGGGCGGTGCCCGGCTTCCACCAGGGCGCTTCAGCCGCCAGGGCATCGACCATGGTTTGCCAGTCGTAGAGTGCTTCCGGGGCCAGCAACTCGCGCAGCGCCGGCAGGCCGGCCTGATGGCAAAGCAACTGACGCAGCGTGACGGACTCCTTGCCGGCGGCCGCAAATTCGGGCCAGTAGCGGGCGACCGGGGCATCCAGCTGCAGCTTGCCTTCGGCGACCAGCTGCAACGCGGTGACCGCGGTGAAGGTCTTGGTGCAGGAAAACAGGTTGGCGATGGTGTCGCTGTGCCAGGCTTCGAGGCCATCCTTGTCGGCGGTGCCGGACCAGAGGTCGACGACGGTTTCGCCACCGACCTGGATGCACAACGCTGCGCCACGCTCCTGGGGATCGTCGAACAACGCGGCGAAAGCTTCGCGCACCGCTTCGAACCTGAGTTCGTAATGACCCTGAATCTGCACCCGCGACTTCCTCGGACAATCGTTACATAAAGTGGCGGGCATTGTTCCAGCCATTGGCGGTTTTGGGAACAGGGTTGGGCTGGGCGGTCGCTTTGGCCTGGGTGTGAGCCTTAAGGTGGGTGGTGTTTTTGAATGCGCCTTCGCGGGCAAGCCCGCTCCCACATGGGATCATTGCAGCACCAACGATCCAGTGTGGGAGCGGGCTTGTCCGCGAAGAATGATAACGCGGTGTCGCAGGCCTCAGTGCCCGTTCCCGGAATGCCCACCCGCATGCCCGGCGCCCTGCTCCGCGCCTTTCCCGGCCTCGCCCTTACGACCGCCCGCGGCGTCATGACTGGCCTTATCCGCCTCGGCCTTGGCCTTCTCCGCCTCTTTACCGAGCTGATCAACGGTCGCGAGATTGCTCTTGCGCACGCTGTCGACAAAGCCCTGGAACGGCAGATCGGTCACGCCGACCAAGCCAAAGTGACCGTTTTCACCGTCCAGCAGACGACCGGTCACCGGTTGATCCAGGTACTGAAACCAGTGCACGCCGACAATCGACGGCTCGCTCAGTGCCTGCTTGAGGAAATTGGCGTACGCCGGGCCACGGTCTTCTTCCCTGGCCAGTTGCGTCACGCCTCCCCAGAACGGGCCGCGATCGGCCGAACCGAAGTTGAACTCGGTGATCAGCACCGGTTTATCGAGGTCGCGCAGCCGGGCGAAGTCATAACCGTCCTGCGGTTGCAGGGTGTACATGTTGAAGCTCAACACGTCGCAATACTGCGCGCAGGATTCCACGGCTTCCGGCGTGCTGACGGCAAAACGGCCGCCGAGCAGCAGTTGATTCGGCGCGTGCCACTTGAGCGAGTCAGAGAGGGTCTTGAAGTACGTGTCGGCGAAGACCTTCTGGAAATATTTGAAGTCGGCCTCGATTTCCGGGTGTTCGGCGCTGGGCAGCGGCGGCACGAAGCCCGGGTCTTCCATCAACTCCCAGGCGGGTAAATCAATGCCCCAGGCTTTGGACAGACCCGCCTGATTGCGGTACTTGTCGCGCAGCTGCTTGAGGAACGCGCGCTTGGCCGGCACGTCCGTGGTCATTTTCAGGGTGCCGTAGGCCAGTGCGTAACGGGCTTTCGGGTCATCGCCGGGACCGGCCCAGGCCAGTTCATTGTCAGCGAAATAGCCGATCAACCACGGATCGTCGCGATGGTCGCGGGCAGCGATGGCCACGGCACGTTCGGTGGCCATGGCGAAACGCGGGTCGAACGGGTCAGGCATACCGCCCCACCAGTCGGTTCCGGTACTGATGCTGGCGTAATCGCCGACGATCGACAGCGGCAAGGTGTACGGTACGCGATCAGCATTGGCCAGCGCCGGGGCGCTCCAGTTGCCGACGGTGTTGAAGCCCCAGGCTTGCAGGCGATCGAGGGTATGACTGGCCCAGCGTTGTTCGTCGACCACCGCCGTGCACGGTGCCGCAGGCTTCTGCTCGGCTGCTTTCGCGACAGTCGCCTCCTCGGCGCCGGACTTGGCGGCTTCAGCGACGCCGGATTCGGTCGACGCGGCGACCGGTGGTTCAGCCGCTTTTTCGGCCGTCGCTTCAACCGCATCAGCCTTGGCCGCCTCCGCGACACCGGCCTTGGTCGCGCTGGCCGGGGCGCAAGGATTGCCATACAGACGTTGCAGGTTGGCGCCATAGAAGTCGTACCAGCGCCCGGCGTTATAGCCACGGCCCTGATCGACCCCGTTGCCGCCTCGGTTGTCGCCTTCACCGAAGTGAGCGGCCAGCGGCTCGTCGGGTTTAGGCAGCGACTCGAACATCCACTCGCGACCGGCGATGTACGTCTGGTTGACGTCGGGGGCCACCGTGTTGACCCCGAGCGAATAGAACGGATGCCCTTCAGGCGTCACCAGATACCAGCGTCCATCGCGTTTCTCGGTGCGGAAAAAACCGCTGGCCTTGAACACCGGGCCTTTGGTCCAGCCACCGAATTTATCCAGCGACGCCTTCTCGCGCTCGGCCAGCCAGGTTTTCGTTTGTTGCTGTTCTTTGGCGGCGGCGCTTTTCAGTTGTTCGTCGCTGCTGACTTTCTCCGGCCATTTGGCCCGGGTCGATTGCCCGTAAGCGTCCACCAGATTGGCGTAGACGGCCTGGGTCACGGCCTCGCCTTCCTGCACACCGAAGCGCTCCAGCAGGATGCTCTGCGCGACTTTCGGCTGGTCCATCGACAGGGTCACCGACACCACCTGGCTGCGATCCAGCTCCCCGGTGCTGCTGGCCAGCAGGATGCGCTGACCGTCGACGGTCATCGGCATTGGTGGCCCGGCCTTCATGCCCAGGCTCAGCGGCGAACTCGGCTGCAGCGGTACCAGCAAAGTTTGCGCGGGGCCGGCTGGCAGGTCGACGCGGCTGGTCAGCGTCTTGCCATCGTTACTCTGGACTTTCACGTAGAGCGTCACGGCCCAGCTCATTGCGCTCTGGATCCGCAGGCTCATCGCACCCGACTGCGACCAATCCCAGGCGCCGGTTTGCGGACTCAGGCGCAGGGTCGGTTGTGCGACCGGGTTGAACGTCACCCGGCGCAGCACTTCGCCCTCGGCGGTCTGCTCGGCATTCGATTGCGGCAGGCTGGCGTCCTGGGTCGCCACCTGGACCACGTCAGCGGGGCGCACAAAATTGAACAGCGTCTGCTGACCGGCCGGGGCCGCCAGGACAGGGGCTGCGAACAGCAAGGCAAAAACGGCAGGCAACGAACGGCGGATCATAAGAACGAAGTTCTCCCTAACGACCAACAATGGCCAGATGGAAAAGCGATGGCAGAGAGGTAGACAACGCGGCGGGCAATTTTGCCCACCGGTGTATCAGGAAATTTCACGCCGAAACGGTGGCAACGCATTGAGAATGGCTTTGCCATAACGCTGGGTGACCAGGCGTCGATCGAGCAACGTGATGGTGCCGCGGTCCTCCTCGGTGCGCAGCAAGCGACCGCAGGCCTGGACCAGCTTCAGCGAGGCGTCCGGCACGGAGATTTCCATGAATGGATTGCCGCCCCGCGCCTCGATCCACTCGGCCAACGCCGCCTCGACCGGATCATCAGGCACCGAGAACGGAATCTTCGCGATCACCACGTGTTCGCAATAGGCGCCGGGCAAGTCGACCCCTTCGGCGAAACTCGCCAGGCCGAACAGCACGCTGGAATCACCACCATCGACTCGCGCCTTGTGCTTGTTCAGGGTTTCCTGTTTCGACAGGTTGCCTTGAATGAACACCTGCTTGCGCCAGTCGCGGTCGAGGCCGTCGAACACGTCCTGCATCTGTTTACGCGAAGAGAACAGCACCAGCGTGCCGCGCGAGCCTTCCACCAATTGCGGCAGATCGCGAATGATCGCCGCGGTGTGGGCCGGTGCATCCCGTGGGTCGGCTTTCAGGTCCGGCACCCGCAGCACGCCAGCGTCAGCGTGATGGAACGGGCTCGGGACCACGGCGGTCACGGCTTTTTTCGGCAGGCCGGCACGCATACGGAATCGGTCGAAGGTGCCGAGCGCGGTCAGGGTCGCCGACGTCACCAGCGCGCCATAGGCCACGTTCCACAGATTGCGCCGGAGCATCTCCGCCGCGAGGATCGGGCTGGCGTTGACCTCGATGTCGAATAGCGAACCGCTTTCGGCCAGGGTCAGCCAGCGGGCCATGGGCGGGTTGTCTTCCGGGTCTTCCGCGGTGAACGCGCCCCACAACTCCCAGTTGCCCGAAGAGCGTGACAACAGGCTGCCGAACAACGGATACCACTCTTCGGCCTGATTGCTGGCGATACCAATGTTGACCTCGCCGTCCATGCCTTCCTTCAGCAATTCGGTGAGGCGGGTGAACAGGTCGGTGAGGCGGGCGAAGCCTTTTTTCAGCTCGACGCCCATTTCCCGCATGTGCTCGGGAATCACCCCGCCGACGAACCGATGACGCGGCCGCTCGCGACCTTCCACGTCCTCGCCGGGTTTGAAATCGGCGACCTGCTCGCAAGCGGTGAACATGAATTGCTGTTGGGTCTTGATCTCGCGGGCCAGCTCCGGCACCTGCTCGATGAGCTTGCCCAGGTCGCCGGGCAGCGGATGCTGGGCGAGCAGTTTGGTGAGGTTCTTGGCGGTGGTTTCCAGCCAGTCGGCGGTGGAACGCAGGCGCGTGTAATGAGCGAAGTGGCCGATGGCCTTGTCTGGCAGGTGATGGCCTTCGTCGAACACGTAAATGGTGTCGCGCGGGTCCGGCAACACGGCGCCGCCGCCCAATGCCAGGTCCGCCAGGACCATGTCGTGGTTGGTCACGATCACATCGACCTTGCCCATGCCTTCGCGGGCCTTGTAGAAGGCGCACTGGCCGAAGTTCGGGCAATGGCGGTTGGTGCATTGGCTGTGATCGGTGGTCAGGCGCGCCCAGTCGGCGTCCTCCAGGGCGGTGGACCAGCTGTCGCGGTCGCCGTCCCACTTATTGCCGGCGAGCTTCTCGATCATGCTGGTGAAGAGCTTCTGGCTGGCCTCGTCGACCTCGATCTTGAAGCCTTCTTCTTCGAACAGCTGCGCCGTGGCGGTTTGTGCGTGGCCCTCTTGGAGCAGCATGTCGAGCTTGGACAGGCACATGTAGCGCCCCCGGCCCTTGGCCAGGGCGAAACTGAAATTCAGCCCGCTGTTGCGCATCAGGTCGGGCAGGTCCTTGTAGACGATCTGCTCCTGCAGGGCCACGGTGGCCGTGGCGATCACCAGGCGTTTGCCGGCGGCCTTGGCCGTCGGGATCGCCGCCAGGCTGTAGGCCACGGTTTTACCGGTACCGGTGCCGGCTTCCACCGCGACAATTGCGGGATCGCCACTGCGCCGGCCTTCGTCGTCGGTGTCGATGTCACCGAGGACCTTGGCAATTTCGGCGATCATCAGGCGTTGGCCGTAGCGCGGCTTGAGGCTCTTCGCTTCGAGAAAACGCGAGTAGGCGCCCTGGATCGTGGTTTTGAGTTCGGTGCTGATCATGAATTGTCGGGCGCAAAAAACGCTGGATAAATTTTCAGTGGTTTGGTTCGGCGGCTATCATACCCCGCTAATTAATCCCGCGCAGAACGGAGTACCCCAATGACACCTTTTGGCATCGTTTATACCCTGCATGTGCTGTCCGCCCTGGTCTGGGTCGGCGGCATGTTTTTCGCCTGGATGGTCTTGCGACCTGCGGCGATGAAGGCCCTGGAGGGCCCGGCTCGCTTGAATCTGTGGGTTGAAGTGTTTCAGGGTTTTTTCCGCTGGGTCTGGGTGGCGGTGGTGCTGTTGCCGATCAGCGGCGTGGGCATGATCCATTTGCAATACAGCGGTTTTGAGACCGCACCGCGTTATGTGCAGGTCATGATGGGCTTGTACGTGGTGATGACGGCGCTGTTTATCCGGATTCAGGCGTTGTTGTTGCCGGAGTTGCGCGCGGCGGTTGCGGCGCAGGATTGGCCGGTGGGGGCTGCGGTGCTGGGGAAGATTCGCAAGCTGGTGGGGATCAATCTGATCGTCGGGCTGGTGTTGGTGGCGATTGCTGCGGCGCGGCCGATGTTTTAAAAGTCAAAAGCTTCGCGGGCAAGCCACGCTCCTACGACGTGGGAGCGTGGCCTGGCGAAGACATTTGATCAGCCAACAAAATTTTCCGAAATCACTTACAACCGCTGCACCGTCACAGCCCCCGCTGCACCCGCAGGTCCCGGCTGCCCATCAGCGCCCGGCTTGCCGCTCTTGCCGCCATCGGCCTTATAGACGATGCAACCCTTGGCCTTGCCACCCGCTCCCGGCTTGCCGCCAGGACCGGCCAGACCACCGGCACCGCCAGCCACCTGAACCTTGATCCGCTCCGCCGGATAATCCTGCGGCACCTCCAGTCGGACCAATGCACCCGGTGCGCCCGGCTGACCGTCGCTGCCATTGCTGCCATCGGCACCGCGACCGGCCTGGCC
Source organism: Pseudomonas sp. 14P_8.1_Bac3 (assembly GCF_025466085.1). Lineage (GTDB taxonomy): Bacteria > Pseudomonadota > Gammaproteobacteria > Pseudomonadales > Pseudomonadaceae > Aquipseudomonas. Next base: position 15,749 of record NZ_JANLOD010000002.1, on the reverse strand, counting down.
CCAGGTGCAGCCCGGCGCCTGACCGTTGGCGCCGTCGAGACCCACGAACCCCGGCGCCCCCGCACCGCCGCGCGCATCGACCGCCAACAGCGGTGCATTCAGCGCCTTGATCTGCACATTCAGATTGCGCCCCGCACGGGCCGCCTTGAGGTAGGTGCCCGGCGCACCGCGCGCGGTGATCTGGCTGCCTTCGGACAGCTCGGCCCGATTGACCTTCAACGCAAGGGCGTTCTCGCTCGGCACGATGGCGATCCGCGCCTCACGTCCCAAGTGCAACTCCCCCACGGTGACTTCCGTCACGTTCGAGGGAATCAACAAGGTGCCATAGTCGGCGACTTCCAGGCGTTCCAGCTGCAAAGTACTGGCGGTGTTGGGCAGGCGCATCAGGGAGTTGGTTTCGACACTGACCACCTGGGCACAGGCGAACGGGCTGACGAGTGCGGCGAGCAGACAGAGTTTACGCATGGGAAGCCTTCGCAAGGGCAGGAGCCGGAATGGTTTGCAGGTGGAAAACACCGAAAAACAGAATGCTCAAGCGATCACGCCAAGGGTGGGCACGACCCCGGAGGCTGCGGAAACAGAACAGCGCCTCGAGCAGATGAAGGCACGCCAGCACGCCACCGGCCAGATTGACCAACAGGTGCAGCGGATTGACAAACGGCGTCATCAGATTGACCAGCACCACCAGCCAGAACAGCAGGGTCAATAACTTTCCCAGCCCCCAAAACACCTTCATACGCGCCCCCGTTGAGAATTATTCTTTGCGCGCACAGTACCGGCTTCCACGCGGGATAAGCCAGAGGGCAACGGAAAATTCTTCATGGGGCCGCCGAATGGCCATCGGGCAGTGACGATGACTGCCCGACAGCTCTACTACAGTGCTCAACGATTGATATGCAACTCCACCCGACGGTTTTTCGCGCGGCCTTCGTCTGTTTCGTTATCGGCCACCGGCTCACTTTCGCCCTTGCCTTCGCTGGTGAGTTTGTTCGGTGCCAGCCCCATGCTCAGCAAGTAGGCCGCTACGCTGCTGGCGCGACGTTCCGAGAGCGCCTGGTTATAGGCGTCCGTCCCTTTGCTGTCGGTATGGCCGATCACCTTGATGCTCACAACGTCAGGGCTTTGCAGTTTGGGCATCAACGCATCCAGCTGACTCTGTGCCGAAGGCGTCAGGTCGGACTTGTCGAAAGCAAACAGGACGTTGCCCGCATCGCTCAGTGTGATGACTTCAGTGGGGACCGGTTCGGCGGGTTTCACGCTGGCCGGATACTGCGGGAGCGGACAACCATGATGATCGACCGGGGTATTGGCCGGTGTATCGGGGCAGCGATCACGCCGATCGAAAACGCCGTCGCCGTCTTCGTCGCCGTCCTGGGCGTAACAGATCAGGCCGCCGGTCAAGATACCGAGCGCCGCTCCGCCAGCCGCCCAACCGCCACTCTCCAAAGCGCCCAGGCCTCCACCGACCAGGCCGCCGATCACGCTGCAGACCGGCCAGGTACGTTGATTGAGGGGGGCAGTGCCATCGCTGTGAGTGGCGCAACCGGTCAAGAGGCTGCCAAGCAGCAGAACCGGCAAGACGGTCCTTGGGAGTAGGCTCATATTGAAAGCTCCTGTGTCACCGGAAGATACCGGTCACACAGGAGTAAAGACCCGCATCCGCGACTGCACAAGCCGCGGAGTGCGAGGGGGGTTAGCGGTTGATTTTGATTTCCGTGCGACGGTTCAACGCACGGCCGTCAGCGGTTTTGTTATCGGCCACCGGCTGGCTTTCACCGGCACCGGTCACAGACACAAACTCGCTACGAGGTACGCCCTGGCCAATCAGGTACTCGACCACCGAGTGCGCACGACGATCCGACAGTTTTTTGTTATAAGCATCGCTGCCCACGCTGTCGGTGTGACCGGTCACGGTCAGTTGTGCGGTGGAGGCTTCCTGTTTCAGTCGGGTAGCGATTTTATTCAGGACGTCTTTGTCGGAAGGAGTGAGCGTGGCCTTGTCGAACTGGAAGTGAACATCGCGGATGACAATGACTTCTTCCTTGACCACAACCGCTTCTTCAACCACTGGTGCAGGGACTGGCGGAGGGCAACCATCGGCATCGACCTGCACGCCTTTAGGCGTATGCGGGCACTTGTCGCGGCTGTCCGGCACACCATCGCCGTCTTCGTCGCCGTCACCGTGAACCCAGCAATAGGCCGCGGCCGTCCCGCCGACCAGCAGCGCACCGTACCCGGCCCATGCCGAGCTTTCGGTCGCGCCGAGGCCAGCACCCACGACACCGCCGACTGCCGCACAGGTCGGCCAGTCGGTTTTCTGCAAACCTGCGCAACCAGTTAACACACTGGTTAGCAGAACCAAGGGTAATGCTGTCCGAACTATGCTCATCTAGTTTTCTCCTGAGGGATCGGCTTAGAACCGATTCAGGGAGTAAAGACCCGAGTTTTAATCTCCGCCAGCAATAGGCCATTGCAGTTTTGTCCCGCGTTCGCGGGTGATCGGCACTTTTGGCGCGAGGCGGCTCTATATCTGGGCCTTTGAGCAGGCTAGTCTTGGCGCTCTGATTGAGGATCTTCGATGATTGCAGGTATTTCTTCGCGCACGCCGCAGCAGGCGCTCGCCGCTTTGCTCGACCGTTACGCCCCGCCGCGCCTGTTGCTGATTGGCGCCAGCGAATTCCCGGCGCTCGAGGCGTTCAGGCTCGCGCACCCGGACACCACCGTTGCGCATGCGACGCCGGGGCCGTTGCCGGCCGAGCTGGCGGCGCAGCGGTTTGACCTGGCGCTGGTAGTCGATTGCCTCGAACACTTACCCAAACGCGACGGTCTGAATCTCTTGGGCGGGATCCGCAACCTCAATGCCAGTCGCATTGCGGTGCTCGCGGACTTGCCGGCCAGCGGCTGGCAGGAAACCGATTTCTTCTCCCTGGCCCTGCAAGCCAGCGAACGTTTCCAGCGCGACGATCAAGTGCTGACCCTGTTTACCTACGATCTGCTTGACTACAAACAAGTCCCCGACTGGCTCAACTCACGCTTCTGGGCCAATCCGGAAAACTTCGGGAAATATTGGTGGTAACGCAATGAGTACATCCATTTGCCCTTGCGGCAGCGGCACCCTGCTCGACGCCTGCTGCGGCCATTACCATGAAGGCCATCCGGCCCCCTGCGCCGAAGCCTTGATGCGCTCGCGCTACAGCGCCTATGTGCTGGGCCTGATCGATTATCTGGTGGCGACCACCCTGCCCGCGCAGCAAGCCGGGCTGGATCGACAGTCCATCAGCGACTGGAGCGCCCGCAGCACCTGGCTGGGCCTCGAGGTGGAAAGCTCCGAGGTGTTTGGCGGCCAGCCGGAACATGCTTTCGTGACGTTTACCGCGCGCTGGCACGACGGCAGCGGCGAGCACAGTCACCGCGAGCGCTCGTCGTTCGTGCAGAACGCCGGCCACTGGTATTTCATCGACCCCACCGTGCCGCTCAAGGCCGGACGCAATGATGCCTGCCCTTGCGCCAGCGGGCAGAAGTTCAAGAAATGTTGTGCGGGATATTTCGGCAGTTGAGGTGATCCGTGAAGGGCTAGACTGGGGTCAAGGGAGAAAGACGACCATGATCACCCATCGGCATGCACTGCATCTGTTCACCCTGTTCCTGTTCCTCGGGCTCGGCGGCTGCGCGTCCTGGTTCAGCGACGATGAGCCGGACCCCGCCGTGCATCTGGTGAAGGTCGAAGTCGTGCAGGCCAAGCTGATGCAGCAACGTTTCATGCTGTATTTTCGCGTGGACAATCCCGGTGACAGCGACCTGACGGTGCGCGGGCTCGACTACCGGATTCATCTGGGCGACATGCTGCTGGCCGAGGGCGAGCACGAACACTGGTTCACCATCGGTCCCAAGCGCAGCGGCTTCTTCAAGGTGCCGATCCGGACGAACCTGTGGCCAAAGGTCAAGGAGCTGGTGAAACTGCTGAAAAACACCGATCACCCCATCCCCTATCGTCTGGAAGGTGAACTGGAAACCGGTTTATTCATCGCGCACTACGTGCACCTGGCGCGTAATGGCGTGATAATCGCCGCCGATTTAATTCCGGAGCACACCCGATGACCCAGCAACCCCACGTCCATGGCCCTGACTGCAATCACGATCATGACCATCACGACCACCATGATCACGACCATGGCCACGTTCACGGCCCGAACTGCGGCCACGCGCACCAGGAACCGGTCCGCAACGCCCTGAAAGACGTCGGCCGCAACGACCCTTGCCCGTGCGGCAATGGCAAGAAATTCAAGAAGTGCCACGGCGCTTGATGCTTCGGGCCGATATTTTTTTCGCCCGTTGAAACGCTTTCGCGAGCAAGCCCGCTCCCACATTTGATCTGCGTCGTTCACGATTTTGTGTTTACAAAAGATCGATGAGGGGCGGGCTTGCTCGCGAAGAGGCCCGCAAACGCACGATTAATTCAGGATATGCGCAGTGCTGACGACCGTCGCATATTCACCCTGCAGGTTACCCAGCGACATCGCATGCACCTCTTCCGCTGAATGCGCATGGCCAAAGTAATCGGCCTTGTCGAAGGTAAAGCACGCATCCTCCGCGACCCACACGTCAAACCCCAGGTTGCCGGCCGTTCGCACCGTAGACTCCACCGAGTTGTTGGTCGCAACGCCGACAATCAGCAACTGCCCGATCCCCGCCTCACGCAAATTCGCCTCTAGCCCGGTGGCACAAAACGCATCCGGCACCTGCTTCTGGATCAGTTGTTCACCGGCCAATGGCAGAAACCGCTCCTGAAACTCCACCCCCGATTGTTGCGGCCAGAACACCGAATCCGGCGAACGGGACAGGTGCTGGACGTGAATAACCGGGCGTCCGGTGCGTCGCCAAAGCCCCAGCAAGTCAAGGATCCGCGCTTCAGCCTGGGGATTATTCCGCCGACCGAGCCTCGGCTCGAGGATGCCTTTTTGCTGATCGATGATGATCAGTGCCGCGTTGGTCTTGAGCTCCATGCCGACTTTTCTCACACAAGGTCATTGAATTTCACGCACTTCAGCATCACCTCCTCTTACAGGCAAGCCATCGATCGCAAACAGGACGACCTGATGCCCACGGTTGCTGTCCATCCCATACGACGTCCCTTGATGTGGAGTACTTCATGATCGACCTGTATTACTGGACCACCCCCAACGGCCACAAAATCTCGATCTTCCTGGAAGAAGCCGGCCTGCCGTACAACGTCCACCCGATCAACATCAGCCAGAACGAGCAATTTCAGCCTGAGTTTCTGAAAATCTCCCCGAACAACAAGATTCCCGCCATCGTCGATCATGAGCCGGCCGATGGGGGCGCGGCGCTATCGGTGTTCGAATCCGGGGCAATCCTGTTGTACCTGGCGGAAAAGACCGGTCAATTCCTGCCCAAGGATTTGCGTGGTCGTCAGCTGGCGCTGCAATGGTTGTTCTGGCAGATGGGCGGGTTGGGGCCGATGGCCGGGCAAAATCATCACTTCAGCCAGTTTGCGCCGGAAAAAATCCCTTACGCGATCAAGCGCTACATCGACGAGACCGCACGTTTGTACGGCGTACTCGACAAACAGCTGGCCAACCACACGTTTGTCGCCGGTGACGAATACAGCATCGCCGACATGGCGATCTACCCGTGGATCGTTTCCCACAAGTGGCAGAGCCAGAACCTCGAGGATTTCCCGAATGTGCTGCGCTGGTTCACCCACATCCAGAACCGCCCGGCGACGGTGAAGGCCTATGCCTTGGCGGCGAAGATCAATCCGCCGAAGTCCTGAGTGTTCTCGAAGGTCGTTCCTGCGCTGCGCGGGAACGATCACCGGTAAAGAAATAACCCCGCCGCCGCTTGCGCGGCCCTCTCCTGCTCACTAACGTAGCGCCTTTACTGACGCTACCCCCCGCAGGAGCTTTGCCATGGCCTCGCCAGCCCTCACACATTTTCTTCCCCGGTTCGGCGTTGCCGCAGCAGTGGCCGGTGTCTTGAGCCTGACCGGTTGTCAGACCTGGGACGCCCAGGACACTCTTCCGCCGACCACCGGCGTGCAACCGCTCAAGGGCTTGGCGCAGAACGTATCGGTGCGACGCAATGCCATGGGCATGCCGTTGATCGAAAGCAACAGCTTCCACGACGCGCTGTTCACGCTCGGCTACGTACACGCGACCGACCGCATTACGCAAATGGTCACCCTGCGCCTGCTGGCCCAGGGCCGTTTGTCGGAGATGTCCGGTGCGGATCGGCTGGACGCCGACCGCTACATGCGCGCCGTCAACCTGAAGAAAAGCGCCGACGAGCTGTACAAGGCCTCTTCACCGCGCCTCAAACGTTTCTTCGAGGTCTACGCCCGCGGGGTCAACGCCTACCTGTTCCGCTACCGCGACAAGCTGCCGGCCGACCTCGCCGCCAGCGGCTACAAGCCCGAATACTGGAAGCCGGAAGATTCAGCGCTGATTTTCTGCCTGCTGAACTTCAGCCAGTCGGCCAACCTGCCCGAGGAAATTGCCTCGCTGGTGCTGGCCCAGACTGTCAGCACCGACAAACTGCCTTGGCTGACCCCATCCGCCCCTGACGAAAAACTGCCGGTGGCCGAAGCCGAGAAATGGCAGGGCCTCAAGCTCAACGGCGCCATTCCGGGCCTCAGTGAAATCAGCAAAGCCACCGGCCAGCTGTCCGAGCTGAATCTGCTGGGCGCCACCTCCTCGAACAATTGGGCGATCGCCCCGCAACGCAGCCGCAGCGGCAAAAGCCTGCTGGCCAGCGACAGCCACGGCCCGCTGGGGGTGCCGTCGCTGTTCAGTTACGTGCAGATCCGCGCACCGAAATACCAGGCGTCCGGCGTGACTATCGCCGGTTTGCCGATGGTGCTGGGCGGTTTCAACGGCAAAGTGGCGTGGAGCATGACCTCAGTCATGGGCGACAACCAGGACCTGTTCCTGGAAAAAATCAAACGCCAGGGCAACGGCCTGACCTACGAAGTATGCGGCAAATGGCAACCGGTCATCGTTCGCAACGAAACCTATTTCATCAAAGGCCAGCGGCCGGTTCGCGAAGCGGTGTATGAAACCCGCCACGGGCCGCTGCTCAACAGTGCCCAGGGCACCGCGCTGGGCAACGGCTTCGGCCTTGCGTTGCAGACACCGAGCCTGGCCGATGACAAATCGCTGGACGCGTTCTTCGACCTGTCCCGCGCGCAGAACGTCGAGAAAGCCTCGGACGCCAGCCGGGAAATCCGTGCGATCACCCTGAATCTGGTCTTCGCCGACGCCAGCAACATCGGCTGGCAGGTCACCGGTCGTTACCCGAACCGGCGCGAAGGCGAAGGCCTGCTGCCGTCGCCGGGCTGGGAAGGTCGCTACGACTGGGACGGTTACGCCGACCCGATGCTGCACCCCTACGATCAGGACCCGGCCCAAGGCTGGCTCGGCACGGCCAACCAACGGGTCATTCCCCATGGCTACGGCATGCAGTTGTCCAACTCGTGGGCGGCACCGGAGCGTGGCGAACGCATGGCCGAACTGGCCGGCGTGGGCAAACACGACACCCGCAGCCTGATCGCCATGCAATACGACCAGACCACTACCTTCGCCGCCAAACTGAAAAAAATGTTCGAAGCACCGGGTATGGCCCAGCCGCTGAAGCAAGCAATCGAAGCGTTGCCGGTGGCCGATCGCGGCAAGGCGCGGGAAGCGCTGACCCGCCTGATGGCGTTCGACGGCAAACTGGCACCGACCTCTGCCGATGCGGCGATCTACGAATTATTCCTGCAGGAAAGCACCCGGCAGATATTCCTCGACGAGCTCGGCCCGCAAAGCAGCCCGGCGTGGAAGGCCTTTATCGCCAACGGTCAGCTGTCCTACGCGGCGCAAGCCGATCACCTGCTGGGCCGCGAAGACAGCCCTTTCTGGGATGACGTGCGCACACCGCAGAAAGAAGACAAACCGGCGATTCTCGCCCGCAGCCTGGCGGCGGCCATTACCACGGGCGACAGCCTGTTGGGCGGCGATCACAAGGCCTGGCAATGGGGCAAATTGCACCGTTACGAGTGGAAGAATGCCAATGGCCAAACCGTGCGCGGTCCTGTCGCGGCGGGTGGCGATCACACGACCCTGAACACGGCGGCGTTTGCCTGGGGCCAGGATTTCAACACCACGTTGGCACCGGCCATGCGCTTCATCGTCGACTTCGGCCAGGCCGAACCGTTGATGGGCCAGAACGGCACCGGCCAGTCGGGCAACCCGGCGAGCCCGAATTACCTCGACAGCGTCGAACCGTGGCTGAAAGGGCAATACGTGAGTTTGCCGATGCAGCCGCAGAACTTCGACAAGGTGTATGGGACCAAGCGGTTGACGCTGACACCCGGGAAATAACGCAACGCCCTGTGGGAGCGGGCTTGCTCGCGAAAGCGGTGTGTCAGTCAACGTTCATGTGTCTGATACACCGCTTTCGCGAGCAAGCCCGCTCCCACAGGGGATCGCCGTACATCTCGATAGAACTTCTGCCCTCGCGCCAATCTCATAGCTAACAAGTCCTCCATTCTGGTCAATCCATGGACCTTGTTATCGCGCGTCCCGAAGGTTTGTACTGCCCGGCCGGGGATTTCTATATCGACCCGTGGCGGCCGGTCGAGCGTTCGGTCATCACCCACGCCCACGGCGACCATGCCCGTGGCGGCAACCAGCACTATCTGGCGGCCGCGCCCGGCGAAGGCATCCTGCGTGCGCGACTGGGTCAGGACATCAACCTGCAAACCCTGCCCTATGGCCAGCGCTTGCTGCATCACGGCGTCACCCTGAGTTTTCATCCCGCCGGCCATGTGCTCGGCTCGGCGCAAGTGCGCCTGGAATACGGCGGCGAAGTCTGGGTCGCCTCGGGGGATTACAAGATCGAACCCGACGGCACCTGCGCGCCCTTCGAACCGGTGCGCTGCCACACCTTCATCACCGAATCGACCTTCGGCCTGCCGATCTACCGCTGGCAGCCGCAGGCGCAAGTCTTCGCCGAGATCAATCAGTGGTGGCAAGCCAATGCCGCTGAAGACAAAGCCTGCGTGCTGTTCTGCTACTCCTTCGGCAAGGCCCAACGGATTCTTCACGGCATCGACGCCAGCCTCGGTCCCATTCTGGTGCATGGCGCGGTCGAACCGCTCAACCGGGTGTACCGCGACAGTGGTGTCTACCTGCCGCCAACGATCTACGCCGGCGACGTCAAAAAAACTGATCCGATGATGCGCAAGGCGCTGGTCCTCGCGCCGCCTTCGGCCGGCGGCAGTACTTGGATGCGCCGCTTCGGCGACTACAGCGATGGCTTTGCCAGCGGCTGGATGCGCCTGCGCGGCACCCGTCGGCGGCGCGGTGTCGACCGTGGCTTTGTGCTGTCCGACCACGCCGACTGGCCAGGCCTGCTCTGGGCGATTGCGCAGACCGGCGCGGAACGGGTCATGGTCACCCACGGTTCCGTGGCCGTGCTGGTCCGCCATTTGCGCGAACAAGGCCTCGACGCCCAAGGGTTCACCACCGAATACGGCGACGATGAGGAAGACAACGCCAGTGCCGAGCCGGAACGCGCCGAGGTGTTGCCATGAAGGCTTTCGCCGAGCTGTATGCCGAACTCGACGCGACGACGTCGAGCAACGCCAAGCTGGCGGCGATGCAACACTATTTCGCGCAAGCCGCGCCGGAAGACGCAGCGTGGGCGGTGTACTTTCTGTCTGGCGGGCGCCCTCGGCAACTGGTGCCGGTGCGGGTCCTGCGTGAACTCGCCGTGGCATATTCCGGCCTGTCACCGTGGCTGTTCGAAGAAAGTTATCAAGCGGTCGGCGACCTGGCGGAAACCATCTCGCTGGTCCTGCCCGAAGCGTCTCACAGTTCCACCGACGGCCTGGCGGTGTGGATCGAAGACAAGCTGCTGCCCCTGCGCGGCGAAGCCCCGGAAATACTCGCGCAACGCCTGCCCGAATTCTGGTCGCAGCTGGACCGCTCCAGCCTGATGCTCTGCATCAAACTCATCACCGGCAGTTTTCGCGTCGGCGTTTCCAAGTTATTGGTCACCCGTGCCCTGGCCGCCATGGCGCAGCTCGACAGCAAACGCGTGGCCCAGCGGCTGGTGGGATACACCGACCTGTCCAACCGCCCGAGCGCGGCCAGCTACCAGAAGCTGATCGCCGCCGAATCCTCTGATGAACATGCTCAGCGCGGTGGCCAGCCGTACCCGTTTTTTCTCGCCCATGCGCTGTCGCAACCGGTCGAACAGTTCGAAACGCTGCTCGGTCCGGCCAGCCATTGGCAGGTGGAATGGAAGTGGGACGGCATCCGCGCGCAAGTGGTCAAGCGCGACGGGCGACTGTGGGTCTGGTCCCGTGGTGAAGAACTGGTCACTGAGCGTTTTCCCGAACTCGACAGTCTGGTCCACGGCCTGCCCGACGGTACGGTGATCGACGGCGAGATCGTAGTCTGGAAAAGCCCACAGCCGAACACTGAAGACGCGTTCGATCCCCTGGCGCCCACGACACCCGCGGTGCAGCCGTTCGCACTGCTGCAACAGCGGATCGGTCGCAAAACGTTGGGCAAGAAAATCCTCGATGAAGTGCCGGTGGTCGTCCTCGCCTACGACTTGCTGGAATGGCAGGGTGCGGACTGGCGCAACCAGCCTCAGGAAAAGCGCCGCGCCCAGCTGGAGCAGGTGATCGCGACCTGCAACAACCCGGTGTTGCTGCCCTCCCCGGTGCTCACCGGCACAGACTGGCTGGACCTCGCCCGCCAGCGCGAAGCCTCCCGCAGCCTCGGCGTCGAAGGCATGATGCTCAAGGCTCGGGACGCGATGTACGGCGTCGGCCGGACCAAGGACATGGGCGTGTGGTGGAAATGGAAAGTCGACCCGTTCAGCGTCGACGCGGTGTTGATTTACGCGCAACGCGGCCACGGTCGCCGGGCCAGTCTCTACAGCGATTACACCTTCGCCGTGTGGGACGGGCCGCCCGACGCCAGCGAGCGCACGTTGGTGCCGTTCGCCAAGGCGTATTCGGGGCTGACCGATGAAGAAATGCGCCAGGTCGACAGCATCGTGCGCAAGACCACGGTCGAAAAATTCGGCCCGGTCAGCAGCGTGAAGCCGAGCCTGGTGTTTGAACTGGGATTCGAAGGGATCGCCCTGTCCAAGCGTCATAAAAGCGGGATTGCCGTACGGTTTCCGCGGATGCTGCGCTGGCGCCGGGACAAAACCGTCGAGGAGGCCGACAACCTCGCGACTTTGCAGGATTTGCTTGGCTGACACGCGCTCCTGCAGGAGTCACAGGCTCGAATTTGGTGCAGCTATTTCCCTTCGCCCGTTTTCGTGCATAAATCCCGCCCAGCCATTTCTTGAATCGCTTTTAAAACACTTGTTCGGCACTCTGGTTCGGAAATTGCTACTTTCAATGGGTCTTACGCTTTCCAGTAACAATAATTCTGCGCCACAAGCGCTCATATTGGTTTTTAGGGATTGAATAATGAAAAAAGCATTGCTGACCCTTTCTGCACTGGCGTTGTGCATGGCTGCCGGCTCCGCGCTGGCCAAGGAATACAAGGAACTGCGTTTCGGCGTTGACCCTTCTTACGCACCGTTCGAGTCGAAAGCGGCCGACGGCAGCCTGGTGGGCTTCGACATCGATCTGGGGAACGCGATTTGCGCCGAGCTGAAGGTCAAGTGCAAATGGGTCGAAAGCGATTTCGACGGCATGATTCCGGGCCTCAAGGCCAATAAATTCGACGGTGTGATCTCTTCGATGACCGTCACCCCGGCCCGCGAAAAAGTCATCGACTTCTCCAGCGAACTGTTCTCCGGCCCAACCGCCTACGTGTCGAAGAAAGGCTCGGGCATCACTGCCGACGTTGCTTCGCTCAAGGGCAAAACCGTTGGCTACGAGCAAGGCACCATCCAGGAAGCCTACGCCAAGGCCGTTCTGGACAAGGCTGGGGTGAAAACCCAGGCCTATCAGAACCAGGATCAGGTGTATTCCGACCTGACTTCCGGTCGTCTCGACGCCGGCATCCAGGACATGCTGCAAGCCGAACTGGGCTTTTTGAAGTCGCCACAAGGTGCCGACTACGACGTCAGCAAGCCGCTTGACGATGCCCTGCTGCCAGCCAAAACAGCTATCGGTATCTCTAAAGGTAACAAAGACCTCAAGGCACTTTTGGATAAAGGTATCAAAGCGTTACACGACGATGGCACCTACGCCACCATTCAGAAGAAACACTTTGGCGATCTGAATCTGTACAGCGGCAAATAATGCCCGGCGCCCATCTCGCGATGGGCGCTTTTTTCATCCGATCAGGTTGCTGATTTATGTTCGAAAACCTCTTACAAAATCTGGGGCTCTCTGCCTTCAGCCTCAAGGGCTTCGGCCCGTTGCTGATGGAAGGCACCTGGATGACCATCAAATTATCGGCGTTGTCGCTGCTGGTGGCCGTCTTGCTCGGCCTGCTCGGCGCCAGTGCCAAACTGTCCAAAGTCAAACTGGTGCGCGTGCCGGCGCAGGTCTACACCACGCTGATTCGCGGCGTGCCGGACCTGGTGCTGATGCTGCTGATTTTCTACAGCCTGCAAACCTGGTTGACGTCGTTCACCGATTTAATGGAATGGGAATACATCGAGATCAACCCGTTCAGCGCCGGGGTCATCACCCTGGGCTTCATCTATGGTGCGTATTTCACCGAAACCTTCCGTGGCGCGATTCTCGCGGTACCACGGGGTCAGATCGAAGCGGCCACGGCCTATGGCCTCAAGCGCGGCCAGCGTTTCTGGATCGTGGTGTTCCCGCAGATGATGCGCTTCGCCCTGCCGGGCATCGGTAACAACTGGATGGTCATGCTCAAGGCCACGGCCCTGGTGTCGATCATCGGCCTCGCCGACCTGGTCAAGGCCGCCCAGGATGCCGGCAAAAGCACTTATCAACTGTTCTACTTCCTGGTGCTGGCGGCCGTCATCTACCTGCTGATCACGAGTGCCTCCAACGTCATCCTGCGCTGGCTTGAACGCCGTTACGCCGCCGGTGCCCGGGAGGCCGTACGATGATCGAACTTCTGCAGGAATACTGGAGACCGTTCCTCTACAGCGACGGCAACAACATCACCGGCCTGGCCATGACCCTGTGGCTGCTCAGCGCCTCGATCTTCTTTGGTTTTCTGGTGTCGATCCCGCTGTCCATCGCCCGGGTGTCGCCGCACTTCTACATTCGCTGGCCGGTGCAGTTCTACACCTACCTGTTCCGCGGTACGCCGCTGTATATCCAGTTGCTGATCTGCTACACCGGGATCTACAGCCTGGCGGCGGTGCGGGCACAGCCGCTGCTCGACAGCTTCTTCCGCGACGCGATGAACTGCACCATCCTGGCGTTCGCCCTGAATACCTGCGCCTACACCACGGAGATTTTCGCCGGGGCGATCCGCAGCATGAACCATGGTGAAGTCGAAGCGGCCAAGGCCTACGGCCTGACCGGCTGGAAGCTGTATGCCTACGTGATCATGCCGTCAGCCCTGCGTCGCTCGTTGCCGTATTACAGCAACGAAGTGATCCTGATGCTGCACTCGACCACCGTGGCGTTCACCGCAACCATCCCGGACATCCTGAAAGTCGCGCGGGACGCCAACTCGGCGACCTTCCTGACCTTCCAGTCGTTCGGCATCGCCGCGCTGATCTACCTGACCGTTACCTTTGCGCTGGTCGGACTGTTCCGCCTCGCCGAACGCCGATGGCTGGCCTTCCTCGGGCCGACGCACTAGGGCCCAAGCTTCCTGGAATAAGACAAATGCGCCACCAGAAACATGACCTGCTGGCCCCGCTGCCGGGGACAGCACGACAGATTCACAGCTTCCACTTCGGCCCGCAGTCGGCCAAAGGCAAGATCTACATCCAGGCGTCCCTGCACGCCGATGAAATGCCCGGCATGCTGGTTGCCTGGCACCTCAAGCAGCGTCTGGCGGAGCTTGAAGCCGCCGGCCGCCTGCGCAGCGAAATCGTGCTGGTGCCGGTGGCCAACCCGATCGGCCTCGAACAAGTGCTGATGGATGTGCCGCTGGGCCGCTACGAACTGGAAAGCGGACAGAACTTCAACCGCTGGTTCGTCGACCTTAGCGAAGAAGTCGGCAACGAGATTGAAGGCCAGCTCAGCGACGACCCGCACCATAACCTCGAACTGATCCGCAGCAGCCTGCGCCATGCGCTCGCGCGGCAGAGCGCCAGCACGCAACTGCAATCCCAGCGCCTGATCCTGCAGCGCCTGGCCTGTGATGCCGACATGGTGCTGGACCTGCATTGCGATTTCGAAGCGGTCGCGCACCTCTACACCACGCCCGAGGCCTGGCCGCAGGTCGAGCCCCTGGCGCGCTACATCGGTGCCGAAGCCAGCCTGCTGGCCACTGACTCTGGCGGTCAGTCGTTCGACGAATGCTTCACCCTGCTCTGGTGGGAATTGAAAGAACGCTTCGGCGAGCATTTCAACATCCCATTGGGCGGTTTTTCAGTCACGGTCGAATTGCGCGGCCAGGGCGACGTCAATCATCCGTTGGCCAGCCTTGATTGCCAGGCGCTGCTCGACTACCTGATTCACTTCGGGGCGATTGCCGGCGTATCGGCGCCTTTGCCGACACTGCCGTATCCCGCCACGCCGCTGGCCGCCGTCGAACCGGTGGCCACGCCCGTGGGCGGGTTGTTGGTGTTCACCGCGCTGCCGGGGGAACACCTGGAAGCCGGGCAACTGATCGCCGAAGTCATCGATCCGATCAACGATCGCGTCACCCCCATTCACTGCACCGTCGCCGGGCTGATGTACGCCCGCTCGCTACGGCGCATGGCCACTGCCGGCATGGTGATCGCCCACGTCGCGGGCACCGAAGCCTATCGCAGCGGTTATCTACTTTCGCCTTGAGGATGCATGCCCCATGTACAAACTGACCATCGAAGGCCTGCATAAGAGCTATGGCGATCACCATGTGCTCAAAGGCGTTTCCCTCAAGGCCAACACGGGCGACGTCATCAGCCTGATCGGCGCCAGCGGCTCGGGTAAAAGTACCTTCCTGCGGTGCATCAACTTTCTCGAACAACCCAACGACGGCTCGATGAGCCTGGACGGCCAGAACATCCGCATGATCAAGGATCGCCACGGCATGCACGTGGCCGATGCCGATGAACTGCAACGGATCCGCACCCGCCTGGCCATGGTGTTCCAGCACTTCAACCTGTGGAGCCACATGACTGTGCTGGAAAACATCACCATGGCGCCTCGCCGGGTGCTGGGTTGCAGCAAGCAGGAAGCCGAAGACCGTGCTCGCCGTTATCTGGACAAGGTCGGCCTGGCGGCACGGGTCGCGGACCAGTACCCGGCGTTCCTCTCCGGTGGCCAGCAACAACGGGTTGCGATTGCCCGCGCCCTGGCGATGGAACCGGAAGTGATGCTGTTCGACGAACCCACTTCGGCGCTCGATCCGGAGTTGGTCGGCGAGGTGCTCCGAGTGATCCAGGGCCTGGCTGAAGAAGGCCGGACCATGATCATGGTGACCCACGAAATGAGTTTCGCCCGCAAGGTGTCGAGTCAGGTGCTATTTCTGCATCAGGGACTGGTCGAGGAGGAAGGCGCGCCGGAAGACGTGCTGGGCAACCCGAAGAGCGAGCGGTTGAAGCAGTTCCTCAGCGGCAATCTCAAGTAATACGCCGACCCTGCAGGAGCCCGGGGTTGGGGGGGGGGGGGGGGGTGGATTTTG
>NZ_JANLOD010000019.1 GCF_025466085.1 Pseudomonas sp. 14P_8.1_Bac3 | reverse complement strand
CAGGGAAATAGGGTGGTCTTGGGGTTTTTCGTTGGATTGGATATTTCACCTGGCACTGATCATTCGTATTGTCCGCGCCTTTGACGCTTTGCGTCGGGGGCACAGGGGAATGGCGATGAATTTCACGTGGCGCAGGAAAACCGTCGAGGACACTGCCAAGCTGCCGGCGCCGGTGACCGAAGCGACTGCGACAGCCGGTGTAGATGACTTACAGCAGGCGACCCGTAAGGCCGAATTACGCGAGCGAGATTTTTTTCGCGGCCTGGCGCAGCACCTGTTGATCTGCGGCAATTCGCTGTCGCCGGTCAGCGAATCCTTCTCGATGCTCAACCAGCGCCTCAAACTCAATCACCAACGGGCTGAAACCGTCGCCCGCGCCGCCATCGACAATCGCCAACAGGTCACTCACCTGCAGGAACAATCGCGGGTCATGGCCGCAGGGCTGGACGCGCTGGAGGACGTCATCACTCACCTGGTGGGCCGCGCCAGCGAGATCGATCGCATCGTCGACCTGATCAGCGACATCGCCCGCAAGACCAACCTGCTGGCCCTCAACGCGGCCATCGAAGCCGCGCGGGCCGGGGAAACCGGGCGGGGCTTTGCGGTGGTTGCCGGGGAAGTGCGGCTGCTGGCGGAAAAGACGGCCGAGGCGACCCGGGAAATCGTCAAGGAAACCTCGGCCATTCAGCAGGAAATCAGTCACGCCAAACAGGCGATTTCGCAACAGGGCCAGATTTCCAATGCCTTTGGCGCGGTGATCGACAAAACCGCCGAGGCCATGACCGGCATGTACGGCGAGGCGCAGCAGATGCAGCGCGACATCGACCAGTCGCACCTGTTGTCCGACGTCGAGCTGGCCAACCTGCAAGAGTTGACGCTCAAAGTCACCGTCTACGACCGCCTGCTCAACCCCAAGCCGCATGCGCCGCTGACGCTGCCTGACGAAACCGAGTGCCTGTTCGGCCAGTGGTACTACAGTGATCAGAACCAGAACCAACAACGCGACGCCGATTTTCGGCGGATGGAAGTGCCGCATCGATTGGTGCACAGCAGCGGTCAGGCAGCGCTGGAGGCCCATGGCCGGGGTGAGCTGGAGCAGGCCCTGACGCACGTCGGGCAGATGGAAGAAGCGAATGCGGCGGTGATGCGCACGGTCAAGGGCCTGTTGCATGCGCGGCTGCAAGCCCGTTGAGTCGGACACCGGCCGGTTAATGACGCTACGGGGATTTTCCTATACATTTTCCGGCCGCCCACTGCATGGTGAAACTGCTTCATGTCTCTCGCGCTCGAACGTCTAATCGCTGGCACGCCCATTCCTTACGCTGGTAACCGCGTCACTGTGGTCAGCCCCGAACTGGCCTTGCGCTTTCAGCCCGGCGACCACCTGCTGGTGGAACAGGTCAGCGGCGAGTTGTTGCTGATCCCCGTCGCTGACCAGAAAGCGGCGGCGGTGGCGATCGAGCGGGCCGAAGCGGCTTTTACGGCGATGTCCGCGGTGCCGGACGAGGCGATCAGTACCTTTTTCGATCTGTTTGCCCAGCGTCTGGAAGACCCGGCCTGCTGGGAACAGATTGAGGCGGCCAACCTGGCCGACATCGAGTGGGCCCGGTCACGAGGACGCTCGACCACGCGGTTGCTGGCGGATGAACGCATGCGCCGCGACATGATCGCCGGCCTCCGGGCCTGGCGCGACGCTCCGGCCACTCGCGGCAAAGTGATCAGTTGCGTCGAGCATGACGGCTGGAAAGTCGAGCAGGTGGTGTCGCCGCTGGGCATTGTCGCTTTCGTCTTCGAAGGCCGGCCGAACGTGTTCGCCGACGCCGCGGGCGTGTTGCGCACCGGCAACACCGCCGTGCTGCGCATCGGCAGTGACGCCTTGGGCACGGCGCAAGCCATTGTCACCCACGCGTTGAACCCGGCGTTGAGCGATGCCGGTTTGCCGGTGGGCGCGGTGTCGCTGGTGGACAGCATCAATCACGCCGCCGGCTGGGCGATGTTCGCCGATCGGCGCCTGTCGCTCGCGGTGGCCCGCGGGTCGGGGCGAGCCGTGAGTCAATTGGGCAGCATCGCCCAACAGGCCGGCACCGCCGTCAGCCTGCATGGCACCGGTGGTGCCTGGCTGATCGCCGACAAGGACGCCGACGCCACGCGTTTTGCCGCTGTCGTGCGCAATTCCCTGGACCGCAAAGTCTGCAACACCCTGAACGTCTGCCTGATTCATCGCGACCGCGCTGCCGAGTTGGTGCCGCTGTTCCTGAGCGCGTTGAAACAGGCGGGTGCCGCGCGAGATGAGGGTTGCAAGCTGCACATCGTCGAAGGCAGCGAGACGAGCGTGCCTCATGATTGGCGAAATGCGACCGTCGATGTCTGCCGTGCTGAAGGTTATGTCACCGAAGCCTTGGCCGAATCGCTGCCCGAGGACCAGTTGGGCCGCGAGTGGGAGTGGGAAGAAACCCCGGAAGTCAGCCTGAAAATTGTCGATGACCTGGACAGCGCCATCGCCTTGTTCAACCGCTACAGCCCGCAATTCACCGTGTCGCTGATCAGCGAAGACGCCGAAGCTCATGAGCGTTTCTACAATGCGGTCAACGCACCGTTCGTGGGCAACGGCATCACCCGCTGGGTCGACGGCCAGTACGCACTGAACAAACCGGAACTGGGCCTTTCGAACTGGGAAAACGGCCGCCTGTTTGCCCGCAGTGCGATCCTGTCCGGCGACGGCGTGTTCACCATCCGCAGCCGCATGACCCAGGTGGATCTGTCGGTTAAACGCTGAGGCCAGAGCGCAGCGCCCAGAGATGATTGTGTTGTTGCCACAGTGCGGCGTCAGTGGCGTTCATGGAACTGGCGTTGGGCACCACCGATTCTTCGGACTCAGTCATCCACTGACTGGCACACGCCGTTGGACGCCTTGCCGGTGGAGGACACGGCCACTGAGTCGTCATCGGCGAGGACGATGGAGAGCGTGATACCCGACCCCTTGGCTTCGAAGTGGCGATCATCGATGGCTTTGGTCTCGGCTTCCTTGCTATTGATGAGCACTGGTCCGTCCTGATCCGCCTGGACGAGGATCTTGCCGGGACATTCCACCGCAAATGACGGGACGCCGTCGACGCTGTTGGCCTGAGCCGCACTCGTCAACAGCAGCAACAGCGCAAACATGAAATTGGTTTTCATCGCACACCTCTCCAGGGACAACAGTGGATAGGCTAACGATAGCTGTGTTTGGGAAACTGGAGACAAACAAAAAGGCCCCGCTCGAATATTCGAACGGGGCCTTTATTTGTTGCGGTTGCTACAGCAACTGCGCTGGGGTGCCTTATCAGTAGAACCGGTCAATCACCCGAACTTCGTTCTGGTTCTGCATCGAGGCCCAGGCCTGTTTCAGCGTTTGCAGAACATTACCGATGAAGTCCCTGTCAGCCGCGGCTTTCTTGCCGACATAACCCTGGCCGCGACGGTACATCTTCAGGCGGGCCAGGAGGTTCTGGTTGTTCTGGTCGAACTCGGCTTCATGGGCATGCGGCGACAGGCAGTCGATATGCACCTGGCCTGACTTGCTGATCCACAGGATATGGCTGTCGTGGCTGTCTTTTTTCGCAGCGAACATACGAGCCAGTTCATCGATAGTGGGTTGATTGTTCAGATTCATAATAAAGCCCCTTGACCATTTGGTGATCTTTCAAAGTTGATTCGCTAATACAGGTAGCCCATCGGTTAGTTGATCCCTGGCACCGAAACCAGGACGTCAGCGGTCGGCCGTCGCAATGACGGGGTCCCGCGTCTGTTGCATGTAGTCGTGTTGAATAACTGCTACGCAATAGCGTCACAACGAAGAGAAGCAGCGATAACCTTCAGGCCACTACCGACTTTTCAGGGTCGGCCACAAGCTTCATGAGGATTGCTCGCCAGCGCTTCTCGTCCTTGTACTGGACGTTCGGGCCAGGTCAGCTTCTTCAATCTGCCTTGTGGGCAGCGTGTATCCGGGAAAAACAGCTCGGCGGTCAGACGAGCTTGCTCAAACATGTTGCCGTACTCCCGATCGGGGAGATGTCTGCATCATGCAAGGGCAAATCGGAAGCGTCAACGGTTTTGTAGTGATTATTTTCAGGCACTACATATTGTCGGACAAAGCTGTTTGGAATGAAAAAAAACAGGAGGGCGAAGCGCGAGTCAGGACGATGGCGGCGGGCTTTGGAAACGGTAGAACGTGCAGGGGTAACCGTCTACCGGGCGATGATGCCGGGTGAGTCCGTCGCCGATAAGCGCTGGTAAAACCTGAGCCCAGAACAGCCGCGCAGGCTGATTGGCGTCAATGTGGAAAATCTGCCACTGACCGGGGTGCTGGCTCAAGAGGGTGGAAATGACAAATTTCGCGACGCCTTGGCCACGATAGCGCCGGCTCACAAACAGATAGCCGACGTTGTGCTCGGCGCCGGGCAGGTGAGTGCGATCATCCAGGGTCACGAAGCCGGCCAGCTCGCCGTCGACCTTGATCAGGAAAGGTTGGGTCGCAGGGGCACGCCAGTAATCCTCCTGGTCCTGGGTATTGAAGAATCCCTGCGCGCCGAGTTTCAGCGGCAGCCACTCGCTGAAATCGTGCAGATAGAACTGCATCAGGTTCTCGATGGTGTCCAGTTCATCGCGCTGGGCACGATGCAGTTCTATCTGCGGCATGTGGGTTGTGCCCTGTTCAGCGCAATCAGCGGGGCGCGAAATCGTATTGGCCACCTTTCTTCAGCGCCGCGATGTAGGCCGGACGTTGCTGGAAGCGCTCGACCCAGGCCGTCACATGGGGATAGTTGCCGAGCTTGCCTTGGGCGCGGGCTATCTCGCCGATGAAGCTCATCTGGATATCGGCTGCGCTGAATTCACTGCCCAGCAGGTAATCGGATTGACTTAGCGCCGTGTCGAGGTAACCCAGGTAATTCGCCACTTCCGCGTTGATGCGCGGGTGCAACGGCGCGCCGGCTTCACCGAGACGTCCGACGTACAGGTTCAACATCAGTGGCAGCATGGCCGAGCCTTCGGCGAAATGCAGCCATTGCACGTACTCATCGTAGGCCGGGGTAGCCGGATCGGGCTGCAGGCGACCCTGGCCATGGCGGCGAATCAGGTAGTCGATGATGGCAGCGGACTCAATCAGTTTCTGCGCACCGTCTTCGATGACCGGGGATTTGCCCAAGGCGTTGACCGCTTTCAGTTCCGGCGGAGCCAGATTGGTCTTCGGGTCGCGCTGATACAGCTTCAGTTCATAAGGAATGGCGAGTTCTTCAAGCAACCAGAGAATGCGCTGGGAGCGGGAGTTGTTCAGGTGGTGGACAATAATCATGGTCGATGCCTTTTCAGAAAATGGGACTGACGCCGGGCTTGAAGAACACTAGACCATCGCGACTGATTCGAAGTGCCCTCAAGCTTTACTCGGCGCTTTTGCTGCACGTTTGGCGCCGGTAGCCGGTTTGCGCTTGGCCGTTTTGCGTTTGTTTTTCCACGGTGTGGCACCGCGTCCGGCAGGGCTCGCCGGGCCGTTGATGGTCAGGCTCAGGCCAGCGCAACGGGCGACCTGTTTGCTCATCCACGCAGCTTGCTTGGTGACGAAGTCTTCCAGGCTCATTTCGCCGCTTTGCACCATGTCCAGCGCCTGTTCCCAGATCGCCGTGGTGCCCGGATCGGCGATCGCGCGCGGCACGGCGTCGATCAGGCTGAAAGCGGCCGGCGTTGCGGCCAGGGCCTTGCCGTTCTTGATCAGGTAGCCGCGGTCGAGCAGGCCCTGGATGATCGAAGCGCGAGTGGCTTCGGTGCCAATCCCGGTGGTGTCCTTGAGTTTCTGTTTGAGCAGAGGGTCTTCGACCAGTTTGGCGACGTTCTTCATCGCCTTGATCAGGTCGCCTTCAGTGAAGGGTTTGGGCGGCTGCGTCCACAGGTCCTTGAGCTTGACGTCGGCCACCGCGCAGTCACGCCCTTCGGCGAGGGTCGGCAGGGTTTGCGGTGCGGGTAATTCGCGGCCCTTTGCCGGTGCGAGGGCCTCGGGCAGGGCGCGCTTCCAGCCGGGCTCGACGATCTGCTTGCCGACGGCACGCAGGGCCTCGCCGGCGCAGTCGAAGTCGGCCTGGGTGCGGTCGTATTCGTGATTGGGCAGGAACTGTGCGAGGTAGCGCGCCCGGATCAGGGTGTAGACCGCGCGTTGCTTGCCCATCAGCCGCTCGAGGTTCTTCGCCGCTGCGGTAGGAATGATGCCGTGGTGAGCGCTGACTTTTGCGTCGTTCCACGCCCGTGAACGGCGCTGGGGTTGCAGGTAGTCCTGCAAGGCGTTGAGGGCCGGATCCGCTTGCCGCAGCGCCGCGAGAATTGTCGGTGCTTCGCTGTGCTGACTGACAGGCAGGTAGCCGCAATCGCTGCGCGGGTAGGTGATGACTTTGTGGGTTTCGTATAGCGCTTGAGCGATGTCGAGGGTTTCCTGGGCGCCGAGGCCGAGCTTCTTCGAGCAGACTTCCTGCAACGTGCCCAGGTCGAACGGCAGCGGTGCCACTTCACGCAGGCGTTCGGTGCGCAACCTGGTCACCCGGGCAGTCGCCGCGCTGCCAATTGCCGCTGCGGCTTTTTGTGCCAGGGCTTGATTGAGGCAGCGGTCCTGATCGTCACACGCGTCGGAGGCCGCACGCCACTGTGCGGTGAACGCGGTGCGGTCGTGCAGCAATTGCACGTCGATGGCCCAGTAAGCGACCGGGATGAAATCGGCAATGCTGCGGTCGCGATCCACCACCAGGCGGAGCGTCGGCGTTTGCACCCGGCCCACCGGCAATACGCCTTGGTAACCGGACTGGCGCCCGAGCAGCGTGAACAACCGGCTCATGTTCATGCCGATCAGCCAGTCGGCCCGCGAACGTCCCAGCGCCGAATGATAGAGGCTGAAGGTTTCCGCTCCAGGCTTCAGCGCAGCCAGTGCCTTGCGGATCGACGCATCGTCCAGCGCCGACAGCCACAAGCGCTGGATCGGCCCGCGATAACGACAATGCTCGACCAGTTCCCGGGCGATCATTTCGCCTTCGCGGTCGGCGTCGGTGGCGATCACCAGTTCGTCCGCCTCGCCGAGCAAGCGTTTGACGACTTTGTATTGACTGGCGGTGCGCGGCTTGACGGTCATTTTCCATTTGTCCGGGATGATCGGCAGGTCGGCCAGCACCCAGCGTTTGTAGCGCGCGTCGTAGGCATCCGGCGGTGCGGTTTCAAGCAGATGGCCGATGCACCAGGTCACCGTGACGTCCGTTCCCAGCCAGCAGCCGTCGCCGCGGCGCCTGGCGCCGAGCACGGCCGCAATGTCTTTGGCCTGGGAAGGTTTTTCACAAAGGTACAGCCGCATAACCACCAACGTTCATCAACTGCCGGAAGGTGCACAGAATGGCGGTTGATGAGTGATGGGGCAATCTTTATCTGTATGGATGTACAGTTTCCGGGTTTCGGATTATTGCGGCAAACGGTTCCCGTAGGAGCGAGCTTGCTCGCGAAAAAACGTCCGGGCGACGCGTTCATTCAGACTTCCCGCGTTATCGTTCACGGGCATCGCCAGCATGCTGGCTCCTACAAGGTATTGCGTCAGTGCTGGAGGCCGCGGTGTTCAGTAGTTGAGGTTCACCACGGGTTGGGTCAGCTTCGCATCCGCAGGCTGGCGAAGGAGGGTCAGCAAGATGGAGGTGATGACATTGACGTCATTGTCGAACCCGCCATGGGACGCATCCTTCTTGACCCCCGCGCCATAGTTCATCTTGGGGTCGTTGAAAATGTGCAGGGTTTGCGCGGCGGCGTCCGGCAGCCCGCGACCGGTAGCGGCGAAACCGGCGGGGATGCTGTTACCCCAATAGAAATTGTTCCACTGTTCGGTCATGTTGCGCGCGGCGATGTTCCACACCGCCAGGTCGGGATCGCTGAAGTCCTGGCAGCTGCCATCTAGGGCGTTGGCCATGCCCAGCAATGGCATGCGCTGCAGTTCTTCGTAGGCACGGGAAACCAGATAGAGCAGCGATTTGTGGTACGCGCCAACGACGTTATCCAATTGTTCACGCTGATCGGACAGCAAGTGAATGTGGAAGTCCTTGCGCTTGAGCCCGCCGTCCTCGATGACTTTGCGGTAGGTCTGGTTGGCGAAATCCAGGGTGCAGGCCGGCGCCATCAGCGTCGAAGTCGCAATGGGTAACCCTCTGGCCCACAGCAGGCGGATCAGGTGGCCGTTGATCAACGAGCCCGCCGAATGGCCGATCAGGTGCAGTTCGACTTTCTTCTGGCCCAGGTCGCCGATCAGTGTTTTCAGGTTGTCGGCCAATTCCACCAGGCCGCGCGGCGTGAAGCCCGCGACGGCTGCGGCTTCGGCATTCTGTTTCATCTGGCTCCACTGATCGCCGCCGAGTTTCTTGGTCGCCAACTCGACGGTGCGATCAAGGCCTTCCAGGGCTTTGTCCTTGATCAGCTTCAAGACGTCGCTGACGCCGCCACCGCCGAACACGCCAGGCAGGGCGTCCTGGATGATATCCGCCAATGTCTCGAGCGCGCCGGTGCGCCAGGTGACGAACAGCGGATAGATGCCGTTTTCCAGAAAGTAGGGGGCCATCGCGCAGATCCGGTTGATGGAGTCCTGTTCGGAGTTGAGCCCGCCGTGGGCAATAATCGCGATCCGTAACACCGCAGGTTTATTGGCTGCCGGCAGTTTGCCGTACCAGGTTTGGGGCGCTTCGTAGACGATCCGCTTGACCCCTGCGCGGACGTTTTCCACGTCGGTCAACCGCGGGCCGATGCTGCCGTTGTTTTCCATGACGATGGTCAGGCCGTACGCCTGATCCTTGGTCAGCAGCGCCGGCCCTTTGCGCTGAGAATCCGCGGAGCTGGCGGTGAACAGCGAGAAGCCTTCGCGCTTGGCATTCGAGCTCGACAGCGCATTGCGATAAGGTGATTGCACATCCGCCTTTGAGCGTGCCGGGCGCGCATCATGGGACAGGCCGCCGTGTTCGATTGGCACGCCGAGGGACACAGTCCAGGCGTCGGTGCCGTTGGCCAGCCAGTCTTCGAACGTCAGGATGGCGAAGCCGGAAAACCCCCAGTCGGTGGACCAGGAGTTCTGCACAATGAAGCCCTGGCTGGTGTAGCCGATCAAGGCAAAGGCATGGCCGCCCTGAGTTGTCGGCGACCCTTTGATCACCGGCAGTTGCGCCATGCTTTCGAACGCGGCCACCGGGCTTTTTTTGCCTTTGGGCCGCATCAGTGCCCAGCCCTGATGCACGTTGGCCGAGACGTACAACGCGCCGGCTTCATACAGTGCGGCCATCATCGCGGTTACATCGTCCTTCTCGACGCGGTAGTAGACGCCCATCGGCCGTGTCACCGCATCGGCGGCCCAATTCTCGGCCGGTGCTTCGAACGCCGGGACCGAGCCATCGGGCTTGACGGTGTAGGGCCACAGCTCCTGTGCGCAAACACCGTGTTTATGCCAACCCTTCAACGCACCGCGACAACTGGAGCCGGCGTAATCCTCGCCGGGCCATTCGTCATAAAGCTTGGCCAGGTGATAAAGCTGGCGCGGACTGGTCTTGACGGCCGTGCGGTCGCGGCGCCACAACAGAAAGTTGACCACCGCCGCCAATCCGAACCCGGTACACGCGCCCTCGTTGCCCTGGTACAGCACCATGTCCCGAGCCAGATAACCCGAGAGTTCTGCGGCGATGTCGGTGTCGGCGGGCCAGGAGGGTGGTAACGACTGCACGCGTGGGGTGAACAGGCGATCGCGCAGATCGAGACGGTCCGGACGGGCGTCGAGGGTGATGAGGGTTTTATCAAGGGAAAATCGGCTGGCCGGCATGCGGGAGACCTCAAGCGTCTGAGACTTGGACCGCACGCCACGACGACCTGATGGCGAAGCAGGTGGGTCAACGGTGCTATTGATCGTAGACGATGTTCCAGCGCCGTCGCGCCGTTGGTCCGGTCATGCCGACGCGGCATCAATGAGAGGACACGAACACCGCGTTTTCAAGCGGTGGCAGCGCAAATGAGCCTTTCATGCGCGTCACTTCATCGGTCGGCGTACGCCCGAACAGCCTTTTGAATTCGCGACTGAATTGCGAGCCGCTTTCATAACCGACTTGCGCGGCGGCCGACGCAACGCTGCACCCGCTGCGAGCCATCAACAGCCGCGCCTGATGCAGGCGGGTGGTCTTCAGGTATTGCATCGGCGAGGTGTGGGTGATCGCTTTGAAATGGGCGTGGAAGGTCGGCACGCTCATGTTGGCCTCCCTGGCCAAATCCTCCACTTGCATCGGTTCGCCGAGATTGGCGTGGATTTTCCGCAAGGCTTGAGAGATGTGAGCAAAACGACCCCTCGCGGTGAGCGCCGCACGCATCGATCCGCCCTGGGCGCCGGTGAGAATCCGGTAATAGATTTCCCGCACCAGCGCCGGTCCGAGCAGGCGACTGTCCAGCGGCGAGTCGAGCGCTTCCAGCAGCCGCAGGACTGATTGGCTAAGACGCGGCTCCATGGGCGAGGCGAACATGCCTTGGGGCGCGGCAAAAGGTTGGTCGCCGAGTTGCAGCAGCAGCTCGGCGACCAGGTTGAAATCCAGATGAAGGTAGATTGCCAGCAGTGGTTCGTCTTCGCTGGCATCGGTTTCCATGGTGAACGGCACCGGGACAGTCACCGCCAGATAATGCCGGGCATCGTAAAGGTAGGTGCTGTTGCCCCAATAGCCGCGCTTGCGTCCCTGGCAGACGATGACGATGCCCGGATCGTAGAGGACCGGCGTACGTTGCAGCGGACGGTTCGAACGCAGCAAACGCACGTCCGCCAGCGGCGTTAGGTTGTAGCCTTCGTCCGGGGCGAGTCGACTGAGCAGCGAGATCGTTCGTTGCTGGCAATCGTTTTGATCAACTGCTGTCGGGCTCATCGTTTGTCCTTCCTTACATTCATTGGGTTTGAATGTGAGCCCGTTGGATGCACAACACAATGCATTCAGAGGAATAGGCAAATCACTCACAGCAATGGACGTTCAAGGTGTGCGCTTGTGCTTCTACTCTGGTGTCCAGCCTGACTGCCGCGCGGTGTGGCAGTGCAATCCCGAGTTGGAGTGTGCGCATGAGTGGGAAAAAGACGTTATTCATCACCGGTGTGAGCAGCGGTTTCGGCAAGGCGTTGGCCAACGAAGCGCTCGCAGGGGGGCATCGGGTGATCGGCACCGTGCGCAGCGAAGCGGCGCGGGTCGAGTTTGAATCGCATGCTTCGCAGCAAGCGTTCGGACGTTGCCTGGATGTCACTGATTTCGCCCGCATCGACGCAGTAGTCGCCGAGGTCGAAGCCAGCCTTGGACCGGTGGATGTGCTGGTCAACAACGCCGGGTATGGCCATGAAGGCATTTTCGAAGAGTCGAGGCTCGACGAGATGCGCCAGCAGTTCGACGTGAACGTGTTCGGCGCGGTGGCGGTGACCAAGGCCTTCGTGCCGTTTTTTCGCCAGCGCCGGGCCGGGCACATCATCAATATCACCTCCATGGGCGGTTTCATCACCCTCCCAGGGATTGCCTATTACTGCGGGAGCAAATTTGCCCTGGAAGGTATTTCCGACACCTTGAGCAAGGAGCTCAAGCCGTTCGGCATCGCAGTCACCGCCGTGGCGCCGGGGTCGTTTCGCACCGACTGGGCCGGGCGCTCGATGCGTCGGTCGGAGCGCAGCATCGCCGACTACGATGCGTCCTTCGACCCCATCCGCCAGGCGCGGCAAAGCAAGAGCGGCAAACAGCTGGGTGACCCGGTGAAAGCCGCCCGGGCCATGCTGACGCTGATTGGCAGTAACGCGCCACCCGCCCACTTGCTGCTGGGCAGCGATGCGTTGCAGTTGGTGCGTGAGAAGCTGGCGACGATGACGCAGGAGATCGAGACGTGGGAGGCGGTGAGCCGGTCCACTGACGGCTAAAACCTCGGGGCCGTTCGGCTGCGAAGGCGTCGTGATGACGAAATCTGGGTTATACCTGAAAGTCGTGTTCTCAAATTTTGGGGCCGCTGCGCGATCCATCGCGGGCAGGCCAGGCTCCTACAGGTCTTTCATCGTCCCGAGGAACGCATTTCATGAAAAGCTCCGGTCCCAGTCCCGTCATCACCATCGCCGAGCAGCCGGGCTGTCTGCTGGTGAAATTCCACGGTATTCAGGTGGCCGCGTCCACTCGCGCGCTGGTGCTGCTGGAGGCCAATTACCCTCCGGTGTATTACGTGCCTCGTGAGGACATCGCCGAGCAATATTTCATCCGTACCGACCACACCAGCTATTGCCCCTACAAGGGCGATGCAAGCTACTTCAGCTTGCAGGTTCCGGGGCATGAGGGCGCAAATGCGGTGTGGACTTATGAAAGCCCCAAGGTGTCGGTGGAGCAGATTAAAAACTACGTGGCGTTCTACCCCGACCAGGTGACGTTCGAGATTCTCAAAGACGTTGAGTGACTGCCTGGTGTCGGTCCTCCGGGAGCGTGACGGCGCCGGCCCCATCATCTGCAGATACGAGACTGTCTGGCGAAAGTGGCTATTGCCAATCACTGCCCACAGCCGCGACAATGCGAGTCATTATCAGTCGCGAATTATTCCATTCTCATGTCCGCCAACGATTTATCCCTGCGCAGCGCCGTCAATGATCTGTATTGCGACCATCATAGTTGGCTCAATGGCTGGCTACGCAAGCGTCTGGGCAACGCTTTCGATGCAGCGGATCTGGCGCAGGACACGTTTGTACGGGTTATCAAGGCGCGTACCGCGCTCGAGATTCGCGAGCCGCGTCCCTACCTGTCGATGATTGCCAAAGGCTTGTTGATTGACCTGTTCCGTCGTCGTTCGCTTGAGCAATCCTGGCTCGAAGCCCTGGCGGCCATGCCCGAATGGCACCAACCTTCGCTGGAGGAGCAGGCGATCCTGTTGCAGGCCTTGATGGAAATCGACCGTTTGCTCCAAGGGTTGGGGCCGAAGGTCAGGCAGGCATTCATCCTCTCTCAATTCGACGGCCTGACGTACCCGCAGATTGCCGAGCGCCTGAACATCAGCGTGCGCACGGTCAACAATTACATGGCCAAGGCCATGGAGCATTGCTGCCTGATGCAAATACAGTTGCAGTTGGCATGAGCCTGTCACCCGTCGAATTGAAGGCCATTGGCGTTGCCGCCCGCTGGTACGCCAGGCTGCACTCAGGCGTGGCGACCGACTCGGATCGCGCGGCGTGGAACGACTGGCTGATCGCCGACCCGGTGCATCGTCAAGCCTGGCAACGCATGGCCAGTGTTGGCGAGCAGATGAACAGCGTGCCCGGCGCCTTGGCTTCGCCGACCTTGCGCGGCGCCGATCGATCCCGTCGCCAGGTATTGCGCAGTTGCGTAGCGCTGGCCTCGGCTGGTTCTCTGGGTTGGTTGGGATGGCGCAGCGAGACCTCGCAAAACCTGTTGGCCGATTTCCGCACGGCGGTAGGTGAACGTCGCGAGTTCCGCCTGGCAGATGGCAGTTCACTGCTGCTGAACACTGACACCTCAGTCAATCTTCGTTTCGATGGACACCAGCGCAGGCTCCAACTGTTGTGGGGCGAAATACTGGTCAAGACAGCCGTTGACGCTGTGCAGCGGCCGTTCAAGGTGAGCACGCGTCATGGCGAAGTGTTGGCCCTCGGCACGCGTTTTATTGTCCGCTCCGAGGACCAGCGAGGCGAGGTCGCGGTGCTCGAGAAGGCCGTGAACGTGACGGCATCTGGCGGTGGCTTGCCCGTGCGTCTCGACGCTGGCCAGTCCATGACGTTCAGCGCCAGCTCGTTGGGTGCGGTGCAACGCAACGATGCGTCGACCGGCGCATGGCTGCAAGGCAGCATCATCGCGATCGATCGTCCTTTGGGCGAGCTGCTGGCCGATTTGTCTCGTTATCGCCGCGGGGTTTTGCGGTGTGATCCGCGTATTGCCAACCTGAAGGTGTCCGGCGCATTCCCTGTCGATAACACCGACCTGGCGCTGGCTGCGCTGGAGAGTGGTTTTTCCCTGAAAGTCACTCGGTTCAGCCGTTATTGGGTCACGGTATCGAGCTGACTGTCAGGGCCTTGCAGTGGGACTCGTCGTCAAGAACCGGTGTCTGGCAGAAAATTATTTCCAGGCCTTTGCACTTTTCAAACACATCGTTCGGCTCATCCCTCAGTGAGTTTTTATTGATGGTCTTTGGGGGAGGGGAAGCATGTCTCGGTTGTATACGCCAGGTCGTCTGGCGATCGCAGTCAAGGTCGGGTTGTTCGCGGTGACATCGTTCGGCGCATGGCCGCTGGCAGTGAATGCGGCGCCCTCGCAGCAGTTAAGTCAGGTGCAAACGTTCGACATCGCCGGTGGCAGCCTGACCGAGGTGCTCAGCCATTTCGCCAGCGCAGCGGGCGCGGCCATTTCCTTTGATGCGCGGCAAACCGAAGGGTTGACATCTCCCGGTCTCAAAGGCGCATTCGGCGTCAGCGAAGGGTTCGCGCGGATTCTCGGCGGCAGCGGCTTGCAAGCGGAACCCCAGGCCAACGGTACGTACGTGTTGCGTCCAGTACCGGTTGCCGGCTCGGCACTGGAATTGGGCGCGACCACTATCAACGGACAGCTGCTGGGCGCGACGACCGAGAACAGCGGCTCGTACACCACGGGCGCAGTGACCATCGGCAAGGGCGAACACTCGCTCAAGGAAACACCGCAATCGGTCACGGTCATGACCCGCAAGATGCTCGATGACCAGAACCTCAACACCATCGACCAGGTCATGGAAAAGACCCCGGGCATCACCGTCTACGACTCGACCATGGGCGGCAAATATTTCTATTCCCGCGGTTTCCGCATGTCGGGGCAGTATCAGTACGACGGGGTGCCGCTGGACATGGGCAACCTCTATGTCCAGGCCGACAGTTTCACTGGCGACATGGCGTATTACGATCGGGTCGAAATCCTCCGCGGCGCCGCGGGAATGATGAAAGGCTCCGGCGGCACGGCCGGCGGTGTGAACTTCGTGCGCAAACGCGGCCAGAGCGCACCGCATACCGACATTACGTTGTCGGGTGGGAGCTGGAACAACTACCGCGGGCAGGTCGACACCGGTGGTCCGCTGAACGACGCAGGCACGATCCGTGGCCGCACCGTGGTCGCCGAGCAGAGCCGGCATTACTTCGTGGACGATGCCAGTCGCAAGGATCAGGTGTACTACGGCGCGCTCGACGTTGATGTGAGCCCCGACACCACCGTCGGGCTGGGCATCGCGTACGAAGACGTGGACGCCAGCCCTTGCTGGGGTGGACTGCCGCGCTACCGCGATCGCAGCGATTTGAAGCTCAGTCGTTCGACGTGCCTTGACCCGTCGTGGAACACCTGGCGCAGCCAGCGCACCAGCGTTTTCGCAGATGTGAAACACCAGCTCAACGATGACTGGAGCCTCAAGGTCGCCAGCGTCTACACAAAAAACACTCAGGACATCAAATACGCGTTCGCCTCCGGCGCTGTGACGCCTGGCGTCAACACCACTGGCATGCTGGGCAGTCTGTACGATTACGATCAGGTCGATTACGGCCTGGACGCCTACGTGGACGGCAAGTTCGACGCGTTCGGTCAGCAACATGAACTGGTGGTGGGTTTCAACGCCAGCCGCGCGAAAAAGGACGACTTCTATTCGGTGGCGTTTCTGCCGCAGCGGCAGAATGTCTTCGACCCCAACAAACATATCCCCGAGCCGGACGACAGCTACTTCATCGATAACTCGTCTCGCGGCGGCCCCGTCAACTCGGTGACCAAGCAAAAGGGTCTCTACTCGACCCTGCGGTTGAAACTGGCGGAGCCGCTGACCTTTGTTGTGGGCGGTCGAGTGAGCTGGTACAGCTCCGATACCGACTCCGACTTCATCAACACAGGCACTTCTGAACATTCCAGCACCACGGAGACCGGCCAGGTCACCCCGTTTGCAGGCGTCCTGCTGGATCTGAACGAGCACCTGACGGCCTATGCCAGCTACTCGGATATCTTCACCCCGCAAGGCAATTACCGCTCGGAAGACGGTTCGGCACTCAAGCCGCTTGTGGGCCAGAGCTATGAACTGGGGATCAAAGGCGCGTGGTTCGACGGTCGCCTGAACAGCTCGTTCAACCTTTTCCGGACCATCCAGAAAGACCAGGCACAGACGGACTACAACTCCTCGTGCCCGTCATCGGATGGCTACTGCTACGTCAACGCCGGGAAGGTCCGCGCCCAGGGCTTCGAGGCCGAGATCAGTGGTGAAGTCATCGAGCGCCTGCAATTGCTCGCGGGCTACACCTACACGCAGACCAAAACCCTCGACGACATCGACACCAGCCTCAATGGCGCCGCGTTCAACAGTTATGTGCCGCGCCACGTGCTGCGCCTGTGGGGCGATTATGCCTTGGGCGGGTCGCTTGAGCGGTTCACCCTCGGCGCCGGCGTCAATGCGCAAAGCGACAACTTCCGGGTTTCTCCAGCCAGCGGCGAGAAGATCACCCAGTCGGGTTACGCCATCTGGAACGGTCGAATCGGTTATCGCATCGACGACACCTGGTCGGTCGCGTTGAACGGCAACAACCTGTTCGACAAGCGCTACTACACCACGATTGGTACCGAGACTTTCGGCAACTACTACGGCGATCCCCGTAACTTCATGGTGTCGGTCAAGGCGAGTTTCTAAGGGCAGGCGCCGGCTCGCTGGCGATGATTTCAAGGGTGCCGCGTTCATTCAGGCGGCACGCTTGATCGTTGATCACCATCGCCAGCAGGGCCGTTAGCGAAGGGCGTCCACCAACGTCGACTCATCAATCTGTGCAATCGACGTCACCCCGGTCAGCGTCATCGCCACACGCATTTCCCTGGCGAAAATATCCAGCATGTTTTCCACTCCGCGTTGGCCGTCGGCGGCCAGCGCGTAGGCCATGGAGCGGCCGAGCAGGACGCCTTTCGCGCCCAGCGCCAGCATCCGCACGACATCCAGGCCCGAGCGGATCCCGGAGTCGACCAGCACGGTCAGGTCATTGCCCACCGCTTGCATGATCGGCGGCAGGGCCTTGGTGGTGGACAGCACGCCGTCGAGCTGGCGACCGCCATGGTTCGACACGACGATGCCGTCGGCGCCGAAGCTCACCGCGTCCCTGGCGTCCTGGGGATCGAGAATGCCCTTGATGATCATCGGGCCTTGCCAGAAGTCCCGGATCCACTGCAGATCGCTCCAGCTGATCGACGGGTCAAAATTATTCGCCAGCCAGCCCATGTAGTCTTCGAGGGTGACGGCTTTACCAAGGTACTTGGAGATGTTGCCGAGGTCGTGTGGGCGGCCCATGAGGCCGACATTGAAGGCCCAGTCGGGTCGCGTCATGGCCTGGAGCATGCGGCGCGACGAGGCGAACGGTCCGGACATGCCCGAGTGCGCGTCGCGGTAGCGTGCGCCGGGGGTGGGCATGTCAACAGTGAACACCAGGTTTTTCACCCCGGCGGCCTTGGCCCGTTCCAGGGCGTTCCTCATGAAACCCCGGTCTTTCAACACGTACAGCTGAAACCAGATGGGTTGTTGGCTGTGTGCGACGACTTCCTCGATCGAGCACACCGAGACGGTCGACAGGCACAGGGGGATGCCTTTGTTTTCGGCAGCCTTGACCGCCTGCACTTCACCGCGACGGGCGAACATGCCGGTCAGGCCGACTGGCGCGAGGACGATCGGCATGGCCAGGGGCTGGCCGAAGAGAGTGGTGTCGAGGCTCAGGGTTTCGACGTTTTTCAAAATGCGCTGGCGCAGGCTGATGCTCGTCAGGTCGGCGCTGTTGGCCCGCAGCGTGTGCTCGGCGTAGGCGCCGCCGTCGATGTAGTCGAACAGGAACCGGGGAAGTTTGCGCCGGGCGGCCTCGCGGTAATCGGATGCGGAGGAAATGATCATGGAGCCTCGGTCGGGTGAGTGGCGGGGCGGTGTTGCATGGTGTCAGAGTAGCGAAAACGTCTGGGGTTGCGGGAATTCCGAACCCTGTAGGCGCGAGCATGCTCGCGAAGAACCCGAGGACGCCGCGGGGTGTCCGGCGCCCCGCGTTATCGTTTTTCATCGCCAGCATGCTGGCCTCTA
This sequence comes from Pseudomonas sp. 14P_8.1_Bac3, assembly GCF_025466085.1. Classification (GTDB taxonomy): domain Bacteria; phylum Pseudomonadota; class Gammaproteobacteria; order Pseudomonadales; family Pseudomonadaceae; genus Aquipseudomonas. Next base: position 70,194 of record NZ_JANLOD010000019.1, on the reverse strand, counting down.
CAGGGATTGCGTGTCGCCCAATCGGTGTCAGTTGGTTTCCAGATCCACGTTCCGGGTCTCACGCAAACAGATCATCCCCACCACCAGACTCACCGCCGTAACCACCACCGGATACCAAAGCCCATAGAAAATATCCCCGGTGTACACCACCAGCGCAAACGACACCGTCGGCAGGAACCCGCCAAACCAGCCATTACCGATGTGGTACGGCAGGGACATCGAGGTATAGCGAATGCGCGTCGGAAACAGCTCCACCATCAGCGCCGCCAGCGGCCCGTAGCACATGGCCGAGATAATGATCAGCGCAACAATCAGCGCCACGATCATCGGCTTGTTGATCGACTGGGTGTCAGCCTGTGACGGATACCCGGCCAGGGTCACCGCCCCACGCAAGGCCGCTTCGTCGTAGCCATCGATTTTCACGTCACCGACGCTGACCTGCACGCCGCTGCCGGCCGGTGCAGCTTCGCTGTGATAGGGCAGGCCCTGCTTCACCAGGAAGGTCTTGACCTTGTCGCATGGGCTGTCAAATTTCGCCTTGCCCACCGGGTCGAACTGGAAGGTGCACGTGGCCGGGTCGGCCAGGACGGTGATCGGCGCCTGGCGGCTGGCCTGGTCGATTGCCGGGTTGGCGTAATGGGCCAGGGTCTTGAAGATCGGGAAGTACAGCGCGGTGGCCAGCAACAGGCCAAGCATCAGCACCGGTTTGCGTCCGACCTTGTCCGACAGCCAGCCGAAGAAGATGAAGAACGGCGCGCCGATAATCACGCTGACGATCAGCAGACTGTTGGCCAGCGCCGGGTCCATTTTCAGGAACTGAGTGAGGAAGAACAGCACATAAAACTGCGCGGCGTAGAACGTCACCGCTTGCCCGGCGTTGATGCTGAACAGCGCGATCAACACGACCTTGAGGTTTTCCCATTTGCCAAAGGAGTCGCGCAACGGCGACTTGCAGAGCTTGCCTTCCTCTTTCATTTTCACGAAGGCGGGCGACTCGTGCAGGCTCAGGCGAATCCAGGTGGAGATGCCCAGCAGCACGATGGAAAACAGGAACGGGATACGCCAGCCCCAGACTTCAAACTGGTCGCCGGTGAAATAACGGCAACCGAGCACCACCAGCAACGACAACAACAGGCCGAGGGTGGCGGTGGACTGAATCCAGCTGGTATGGAAACCGCGTTTACCGATCGGGGCGTGTTCCGCGACATAGGTGGCGGCGCCGCCGTATTCACCGCCGAGGGCCAGGCCCTGGAGCATGCGCAACACCACGAGGATGATGGGCGCGGCGATGCCGATGGTGGCGTAGGTCGGCAGTAGCCCGACGCAGAACGTTGCCAGGCCCATGAGGATGATGGTGGCGAGGAACGTGTATTTGCGCCCGATCATGTCACCCAGACGGCCGAACACCAGCGCGCCGAACGGCCGCACGATGAAACCGGCGGCGAAGGCCATCAACGCGAAGATGAACGCGGTGGTGTCGTTGACTCCGGCGAAGAACTGCTTGCTGATCACCGCCGCGAGGGCGCCATAGAGGAAAAAGTCGTACCACTCGAACACCGTCCCGAGTGACGACGCGAAGATGACTTTGCGGGTATCACGGCCGGCGTCGGCGCTGCGCGTGATGTCCAGCGGCTGAACATGTTCTGACATATCGGTATCCCTCACAGTGATTGTTTTTGTTGTTCCACTGTCGGCGCCGTCCTTGTGGGTGGTGCCGCTACTGTCGTGCCCTCATCAATCCCTTGTAGGAGCGAGCATGCTCGCGAAAAACCCGAGAACGCCGCGGGGTGCCTGGCGCCCCGCGTTATCGTTGACGACCAACGTCGGAACGCCGCCCGGAGCATGCTCGCTCCTACAGGGGATGTCAGGCGTCTGTAACTCGTTCCATTGGCGCGGTCATGTTCCTTGTTGATGGATTGAGGATCAGCCGCGCTGCCTTCTCGGCAATCATCAGCGTAGGCGAACAGGTGTTACCCGAGGTGATGCGCGGCATGATCGATGCGTCGGCGACGCGCAGGCCGGGGATGCCGTGGACCTTGAGTTGCGCGTCGACCACCGCGTCCGCGTCGTTGCCCATGCGGCAGGTGCCGACCGGGTGGAAAATCGTCGTGCCGATGCGGGCGGCGGCTTCGTGCAATTGCGCTTCGCTCTGCAGGCTTGCACCGGGCAAATATTCCGTCGGCTTGAACGCTTGAAGCGCCGGCGCGGAAACGATGCGCCGGGTCAGGCGTATGGCATCAGCCGCCACACGCAAGTCTTCCGGGTGGCTGAGATAGTTCGGCTGGATCAGCGGCGCCACCTGCGGATCGGCTGAACGAATGTCGATTCGCCCCCGGCTATGCGGACGCAGATCGCAGACCGACGCGGTGAAGGCGGGGAAGGCATGCAACGGTTCGCCGAAACGCTCCAGCGACAAGGGTTGCACGTGGTATTCGAGGTTGGCCGAGGTCTGCTCCGGTCCCGATCGGGCAAACGCGCCCAGCTGGCTCGGCGCCATGGACAGCGGGCCGCTGCGGTCATACAGGTAGCGCAAGCCCATGCCCATCTTGCCCCACAGGCTACCGGCGATCTGATTCAGGGTGCGGGCGTTTTCCAGTTTGTAAATCAACCGAAGCTGCAGGTGATCCTGCAGATTGCCGCCCACGCCGGGCAGCTCCCGAACCACGCTGATCCCCAGTTTTTCCAGGAGCGGGCGAGGGCCGATACCGGAGCGCTGCAGGAGGGTCGGCGAGCCGACGGCGCCTGCGCACAGGATGATTTCCTTGCGGGCCTTGAAGGTTTTCGCCTGGCCTTGTCGACGTGTGCTGACCGCCGAGGCGCGGCCCTTTTCCAGGAGCACGCGGTCGACTTCGACGTCAGTCAGCACGGTGAGATTGGGCCGGTTACGCACGGGTTTGAGAAAAGCCTTGGCCGCATTCCAGCGAATTCCGGCCTTCTGATTGACCTGGAAGTAGCCGCACCCTTCGTTGTCACCCTGGTTGAAGTCGTCGATGCTGGCGATGCCACTTTGTTCGGCAGCGCTGCGAAAGGCGTCGAGAACCGGCCATGACAGGCGCTGGCATTCGACCCGCCACTCACCGGCAGCGCCGTGAAACGCCGAATCGCCGGCAAAGTGGTTTTCGCTATGCTTGAACAGCGGCAGGACGTCCCTCCAGCTCCAGCCGGGATTGCCCTCGGCGGCCCAGCCGTCGTAGTCGCCGGCCTGGCCGCGCATGTAAATCATGCCGTTGATCGAGGAGCAGCCACCCAGTACTTTGCCGCGCGGATAACTCAGGGCGCGCCCTTGCAGGCCGGGTTGCGCCTCGGTCTTGAAGCACCAGTCGGTGCGCGGGTTGCCGATGCAGAACAGGTAACCCACGGGAATATGAATCCACGCATAGTTTTCGCGGCCGCCGGCTTCGAGCAGCAACACCCGGTGTTGCGGGTTGGCTGACAGCCGATTGGCCAGCAAACAACCGGCCGGCCCGGCACCGACCACGATGTAGTCGAATTCATCAAGGGAAGTCTGCATCCCTGACCTCGTATTGTTGTTCTTGTTGTCGGTCATCCTAGTTGTTAGCTTTCGTCAAAAGAATGTTAGTTTTTGCGCAGCTGCTGTGCGTTTTTAAACAGCGTAGACCTAAGGACGGTTCATGTTCGACTGGAATGACCTGCGGTTTTTTCTCGAGTTGCAGCGCAGCGGGCGTTTGCTCACCGCCGCCCGCCGTTTGAACACCACCCATGCCACTATCGCCCGGCATATTGAAGCCATTGAAAAGAGCCTCGGCACCGCGCTGTTCGTCCAGCACGCCCAGGGCTACGAGCTGACCCCGGCCGGAGAAGCATTGCTCAAACATGCCGAAGCGATGGAAAACGTCGCGCTGCTGGCCCAGGAAGAAATCACCCAATCGACGGCACCGCTGGGCAAGATCCGTGTCGGCGTGACGGAAGGCCTGGGCATCATGTTCCTCGCCAGCCGCATGAACGGGCTGTTCGAACGCTATCCGGGCCTGGAAGTGGAACTGGTGGCGGTGCCGCGCTTCGTCAGCATTCTCAACCGTGAAGCCGAAATCAGCATCCACCTTGAACGCCCGGCGGCCGACATGCTGGTCACCCGCAAACTCACGGACTATCGGCTGGCGCTTTATGCCAGCCGGGACTACCTCGACCGCGCGCCACCGCTGCGCAGCCGCGAAGATCTCGGCCGGCATGCGTGGATCGGCTACGTCGACGACTTGCTGTTCAGCCAGGAACTGATGTTCCTCAACAGCTTCTGCCGCAACCCGCAGGTGGTCTTCCACAGCACCAGCGTGATCGCCCAGCAACAGGCGGCGCGCGCGGGGCTGGGGATTGCGGTGCTGCCGTGCTACATGGCCAGCGATGATCCGGGCCTGGTGCCGCTGCTGCCGGATGAAAGCATCCAGCGCAGCTACTGGATCAGTACCCGCCGCGAGCTGCACAAATCCGTGCGGCTGCGGGTGCTATGGGATTACGTGGTGGAATTGTGTGAGCGTGAGCAAATGCTACTGCTGGGCTCCATTCCCTTGTAGGAGCGAGCTCGCTCCGGGCGGCGTTCCGACGATTAACGTCCAGACACCGCGTTCATGCAGGCAGTACGCGTTATCGTTGACGCCCATCGCGAGCGAGCTCGCTCCTACAGGGAATTGTGTTTCAGGGGAGGATTTCGAAAGCGCTGCTGGCCAGGCGTTCGCCATTCACCAGAATGTGCACGGCATGCTGACCCGCATAGTGCTTTCGGGTGGTGAGTTCCTTGATCTGTTGGCTACGGGCGACAAATTCGGTGGCCTTGCCCGGCAATGTCAGCGCCTTGAGCTTGAACACCTTCGCTGAGGTGCTGCCATTGGCCTTGACGTAATCAATGGCGTAATCGATCACCAGCCGCTGACTGGCCTCGACGGTGGATTTGACACTGAAGGACAAGGTGATTTTCTCGCCCAACGCAATCACCGCCGGTGTGACCTTCACCGCCGTAATCTCGACCTCGGGCTTGCCGCCCGCACCAATGATTGCCAACGCGCGCTGATTGCCCTGTTTGATCAGGCTGCGCAAGGCATGCCTGGCGATCCAGGCGGTGTGTTTGTTGTCCAGCGACCAGCCTTCGATCAGGTCCAGCACCCAGTCGGGATGGTCCTTGGTGATGTCGTTGAGGTGGTTGGCCACGGACTTGCGCACGTAGAGGCTGCTGTCGGCCTTGAGGTTGTCGAGGATGGCGGCGGCCAGGCGCGGGTCGGCCTGGATCTGTTCCAGGCGAAATGACCACGGCAGTCGCGGGCGGCTGCCCTCGCTGGCCAGGCGCCGCACATGTTCATTGCCGTCCAGCGACCAGTCGTGCATCACCGCCAACGTGCGCTGCAAGTCCTTGCGCAGGAAATAGCGGATGGCGAATTCAGCGGAGCCGAAGGTGGTGAAGTATTTGAGCGCGTCCATGGAAAGGTCGAACGCATCGCCGCCGTAGGTCGCGACGTAATGCGGCAGCGAGATGCTGACGAAGCCGCTGTTCAGGCGCGGGGCGAGGGCGCGCAACAGGTCGAGGGAGTCTTCGTAGTTCAACGGCAATGTGGCGTGCAGGCACTCACTGACCCGGGCCATGCGCTGCATGATCGACAGCCCGTCGAGGCCGTCGTTGGCCATGTTCAGGAAGGCTTTGGCGTTGAATTCCGGGTAGACCGCGGTCATCTCGGTGGCGATGTGCTTGAGACGCTCGGCGTTGAAGATTTCTTTCAGCGCGGGGTTGGGTGCGTCGACAGCCATGGTGGTTCCTTCGAAGTGGGTATTGGTTCAGATAGACGGCGTTATCGTTCTTCGCGAGCAAGCCCGCTCCCACAAGGGGCGCGCCGAACCTGTGGGAGCGGGCTTGCTCGCGAAGAGGCCCGCACATTCCTCAACGCTTGGCTGATTGCTCTTCCAACTGATCCGACTCGAACAGCTTCGCCAGTTCCGCCCGGGCTTCCTGCGCGGTCTGCAGCACCTTCGCCGCGTCGTCATACACCGCATGCTGCGCTTCCAGCACCTGTTCATCGTGATGCTGGAAGCGCTTGATCCGTGCATCCGCCTGCGCCTGGGTCAGCCCCAGCCCGACCAGGGTGCGCCGGCTCATTTCCAGGCTCGAATAATAGGTTTCGCGAATCGCCTCGGCGCCGAGGTCCACCAGGCGATGCACATGCTGGCGGTTACGGGCGCGGGCGATGATCTTGATGTGCGGGTACAGCCGGTGCACCACTTCGGCGGTCTTGATGTTGGTGTCCGGGTCGTCGGTGGCGATGATGAAGTATTCCGCCTGCTCGACCTTGGCCGCGCTGAGGATTTCCGGGCGCATCGGGTCGCCGTAGAACACCGGCACGCCCCCGAAACTGCGCGACAGTTCGATGGTTTCCACCGACGTGTCGAGGGCCACGAACTTGATGTTCTGCGCGCGCAGGATACGGGCAACGATCTGCCCCATCCGGCCCATGCCAGCGATCACCACGCGGGGTTCGTCGGTGTCGATCTCGCGGAATTTTTCCGGCACCACCACCGGTTGCACTTTCGGGCTGACCAGTCGCGCGCAGAGCAGCAGCAACAGCGGCGTCACCGCCATGGACAGGGTGATCGTCAGCACCAGCAAGTCGTACAGGCGCGGCTCGAACAGGCCCTGATCGCGGCCGATCTTGAACACCACGAAGGCAAATTCACCGCCCGCGGCCAACACGATACCGAGCCGGATCGCACTGACCTTGCCCAGCCCGCCAGCCAGTCGACCCACCACAAACAGCAGCGGCAGTTTGATCGCGATCAGCAACAGGGTCAGCCCCAATACCGTGATCGGCGCGCTGAGCAGCAGACCCAAATTGGCGCCCATGCCGACGCTGATGAAAAACAGCCCGAGCAGCAAACCCTTGAACGGTTCGATCTGCGCCTCGAGTTCGTGACGGTACTCGGAGTCCGCCAGCAGCAAACCGGCGAGGAACGCGCCCAATGCCATGGACACGCCGACCAGGTCCATCAGCCATGCCGTGCCGATCACTACCAGCAACGCGGTGGCGGTGGACACCTCCGGCAAACCGGTTTTTGCGACGACGCGAAACACCGGCCGCAACAGATACCGTCCGCCGATCACCACCACGGCGATGCTGCCCAACACCCGCAAGCCGTGGTTCAAGTCCTCGGCCGCGCTGGTGGTGTGATCACCGCCCGCCAGCAGCGGCACCATGGCGATCAGCGGGATCGCGGCGATGTCCTGGAACAACAGGATCGCAAACGCCAGTCGCCCGTGAGGACTGGTCAGCTCCTTGCGCTCGGCCAGGCTTTGCAGGCCAAACGCCGTGGACGACAACGCCAGGCCCAGGCCCAGCACGATTGCGCTGTTCAATGGCTGGCCAAACAGGAACCACGCCACCACGCCAATCACCGAGCCGGTCAGCACCACCTGGGCCAGACCCACGCCAAATACCGCTTTGCGCATGACCCACAAACGCCGTGGCGACAGTTCCAGACCAATGATGAACAACAGCAACACCACGCCAAGCTCGGAAATATGACTGACGCTTTGCGGGTTGCCGATCAGGCCCAGCACCGACGGCCCGATCAGCACCCCGGCAAACAGATAGCCCAGCACCGCCCCCAGTTGCAGGCGCTTGGCCAAGGGAACGGTGAGCACCGCCGCGAACAGAAACACGACAGCGGCTTGCAACAGATTGCCTTCATGGGGCATGGCGAAACTCCAGGACTCGGTACGGCGGGGGGGCACAAGGATAAAGGGTGAGGCAGCAGGCGTCAGCCTGAACATAATCGCTCGGCGATAATGTAGTTACATTTTGCATTAATTGGAGGCATCCATAGGATAAACTGATCAGTCTGTCCGTCCCGCGAGCGCGTTTCATGGCCATCAACTTCGACCTCAGTGACCTGCAAGCCTTCCGCGCCGTGGTCGAGCAGGGCAGTTTTCGCAAGGCCGCCGACACCGTGCGCATCTCCCAGCCAGCGCTGAGCCGGCGTATCGAGAAGCTCGAAGATGCCCTCGGTGTTCGACTGTTCGATCGCACCACGCGCAAGGTTACGCTGACCCAGGCCGGACGCGGTTTCATCCCCAGCGTCGAGCGCCTGCTCGACGATCTGGACGTCGCGTTGCTGGGCATCAGCGAAGTCGCCTCGACCCGCCTCGGTCATGTCACGGTCGCTTGCGTACCGTCCGCGGCGTACTACTTCATGCCGCGGGTGATCGCTCACTACCACCGGCAATTTCCGCGAATCAAAGTCAAGGTGCTGGATGCCAGTGCTCACGAAGTGCTCAGTGCCGTGGTCAATGGCGAGGCGGATTTCGGGCTCAGTTTCCTCGGCAACCTCGAGGCCGAAGTCGACTTCTTGCCGTTGGTGCAGGAGGGTTATGTGGTGGCTTGTCGGCGCGATCATCCGTTGGCGGGGCGCAGCAGCGTGACCTGGGACGAGTTCTATCAGCAGGACTACATCTCGCTGGACAAAACCTCCGGCAATCGCTTTCTGCTGGATCAGGCGCTGACCGGCATTGTGCCGCAGCGCCAGAGCATCTGCGAAACCCGCCACGTCACCACGATGATCGGTTTGGTCGAGGCAGGACTGGGCGTGGCCGCCGTGCCGCTGATGGCCATGCCGGCGGCGGATCACCCGATCCTGACGCGGGTGACGCTGACCGATCCGCAGGTCATGCGCAGTGTCGGCCTGATCAAGCGCCGGGGTCGCACATTGACCCCGGCGGCGTTGGAGCTGGAGCGGTTGGTCGTGGAAATGAAGGTTCAGGTCAGCGGCTGACCGAGTCCAGCCCGGTGGCGTTCACGTCCGGTTGAGCGGCCGACGACGCGAGGTAGTCCAGCAGCGCCTTGGCTTCTGCCGGGTGTTGCGCTCCAACGGGAATCCCGGCAGCGAAACGTGTCACCGATTGCACTGACTCCGGGATTTTCGCCACAAAACTCACGCCTGGCACTGGCAGCAGCTCGCTCACCTGCTGGAAGCCCAGCTGATAATCGCCGGTGGCAACCACCGAGCCCACCGGGATTTTCGGGATCATCTTCGATTTGGCCTTGAGCTGGTCTTCGATGCCGAGGCGCTTGAACAGCTGATCTTCGATGTACACACCGCTGGCGCTGTCGGAGTACGCCACCGATCGGGCCTCCAGCAAGGTCTTTTTCAGGCCGTCGATGCTGCTGATGTCCGGTTTCGGCGCGCCTTCACGGACCACCAGGCCGATCCGCGAGTCGGCCAGTTCGACCCGTGAGGCCGGGTCGACCTTGCCTTGCTTGATCAATTCATCCAGGGCATAACCGACCATGATCACGACGTCGGCCTTTTCACCGCGGGCCAGGCGATTGGGGATCGCTTCCGGTGCCTTGCCCATCGACGGCCCGAGGGCGGTGTCCAGCGTATTGCCGGTGGACGCGGCGAATTTCGGACCGAGGATTTTGTAGGCGGCGGTGAAACCACCGGACGTCATCACGTGGAGCTCCTCAGCCTGCGCAAGGGCGCTCAGCCCCAGGCTGGTCAACCCCAGGCTGGTCAACAAGGTCAGGGCAGCCACATTCAACAGTTTTTTCATGATCATATTCTCGAAAAAGAGGGGTCAGGACATCGCCGGTTGCAGGCGCCCGGAGGAGCGGCGATAGAGATACAGCGTCGCGCCCAGGGCGCAGAGTGCCGCGAAACTCATCCAGTAACCGGGCGCCGCCTTGTCGCCGGTGTACTGAATCAGGAAGGTCGACATCGCCGGTGTGAAGCCGCCAAACACCGCGGTGGCCAGGCTGTAGGCCAGGGAGAAACCGGCCACTCGAACCTCCACCGGCATGATTTCGGTGAGCGCCGCAATCATCGCGCCGTTGTACAAACCGTAAATGAACGACAACCACAGCAAGACCAGCAGCATGTTGAGGAAGCTCGGCGCGTTCACCAGATAAGTGAGCGCCGGGTACGCGGTGGCGAGGGTCAGCAACGCCATGGCGATCAACACCGGGCGCCGGCCGATGCGGTCGGAGAGGGCGCCGCCAATGGGCAGCCAGAAAAAGTTCGACACGCCGACCAGCAACGTCACCAACAACGCGTCGGAAGTGCTCAGGTGCAGCACGGTTTTGCCGAAGGTCGGGGCGTACACCGTGATCAGGTAGAACGCGGTGGTGGTGAGGGCAACCATCATCATTCCGGCAAACACGATGACCCAGTTCTGTCCCAGCGTGCGAAACACCTCGCCCATGCTTGGCCGATGTTTGCGCGCTGCAAACTCTTCGGATTCTTCCAGGTTGCGGCGCAGGAAAAAAATGAACGGCACAATCAGGCAACCGACGAAAAACGGAATTCGCCAGCCCCAGTCGGCAATCGTCGCCGGCGCCATCCACTGGTTCAGTCCATAGCCGAGCGCCGCCGCGACGATGATCGCGACTTGCTGGCTGGCGGACTGCCAACTGGTGAAAAAGCCTTTGTTGCCGGGGGTGGCGATCTCCGAGAGGTACACCGAAACGCCGCCCATTTCCGCACCGGCCGAGAAGCCTTGGAGCAAACGCCCGACCAGGACGAGCGCGGGGGCGAACAGCCCGATGGTTTCGTATCCCGGCACCAAGACAATCAGGATTGTGCCGCACGCCATGATCGACAGCGTGACGATCAAGCCTTTGCGCCGGCCGACATCGTCAATGTAGGCGCCGAGCACCACCGCGCCCAATGGACGCATCAGGAACCCGGCGCCAAACACGGCGAAGGTCATCATCAGGGACGCAAATTCACTGCTGGCCGGGAAAAACGCGGCGGCAATCTGGGTGGCGTAGAAGCCGAAAAGGAAAAAGTCGAACTGTTCGAGAAAATTTCCCGAGGTCACCCGGAAAATGGCACTGGCGCGAGAGCGCCCGGAAGGGATTGCTGCTGTCATGACCTGGACTCCACCGCTTTTATGACGTGCGCTGCGTCGGCGCGGCGCACGGTTCTTATTGGGGCGAATGGTGGAGCAGGTCGATCGATATGATAAGTGCATTGTTGGCATGCATTGATGTGCGGGATGGATCAATGCAAGTCGAAGGAATGATTTTCCGGCACCGCAGTCGGAGTTCAGGACTAAGACATCACTGGAGGTTCACCGATGAACAGCAAAACCCTTATCGCCAGCCTCGCCCTTGTCGCAGGCCTTGCCGCGATCAGCCCGATCGTTCAAGCCGCGGAACCACAAAAAACCGTCCAGCCCAGCGCCACCAATACTCGCGAACTGGTGGTCGGCGACCGCGCCCCGGATATTTACCAACGCCCTGAGAAGGCCATCGGCAACTGGAAGGCCAAAGGCCTGAAAGCCCCGAAAGAACAGGCGCAATGGGTGCAGGTCAATGGCAAGTACATGATGGTGATGATCACCAACGGGACGATTCTGGATATCACGCCGGTGGAGCGTTAGGTCGACAGCATCAACCGCTGCATGCTCGATACATGGTCCGGGAACACGGCGACGCCGATGCGGGCGTCGATGCCGGTGGCGCGCAGGATGCGCGGTGGATTTGCCTTCGACGGCGAATTCTGCGAAAAACCTGCGCCCGCGTCCCGGACGGGCCAAACAGTGAGCGAGTAGCCGCATGAACGACGAACTGCAAATCATCGATATCGAACAGGGCGAAGGCAAAGCCGCCGTCAAAGGCGCACTGATCACCACCCAGTACCGCGGCTGGCTGGAAGACGGCACGGAATTCGATTCTTCCTACAGCCGGGGCAAACCTTTTCAGTGTGTGATCGGTACGGGAAGGGTCATCAAGGGTTGGGATCAGGGAATCATGGGAATGCAGGTTGGCGGCAAGCGCAAGCTGCGGGTCCCGGCGCACCTGGCCTACGGCGAGCGCACCGTGGGTGCGATCCCGCCAAATTCAGACCTGACGTTCGAGATTGAGTTGCTGGAAGTGCTGACGCGGGATGATTGATCGGATTCCTGTGGGCGTGACCCGACCAAGGGTCAACTGACGACTTGAACCGGGCGTGTCGACGCTATACTGTATATCTACACAGTATAAGGCGCGCCCCATGGAACTCATCGACAAGCTCAGCATTCTCGCCGACGCCGCCAAGTACGACGCGTCCTGCGCCAGCAGTGGCGCGCCGAAGCGCAGCTCTGAAGGCAAGAGCGGATTGGGCGCTACCGATGGCATGGGTATCTGCCACAGCTACACGCCCGACGGGCGCTGTGTGTCGCTGCTGAAGGTCCTGCTGACCAACTTCTGCCTCTACGACTGCCAATATTGCGTAAACCGGCGCTCCAGCGACGTGCCGAGGGCGCGGTTCACGCCGGAGGAAGTGGTGACGCTGACGCTGGATTTTTACCGGCGCAACTGCGTCAGCGGGTTGTTTCTCAGTTCCGGGATCATTCGCTCGGCGGACTACACCATGGAGCAGTTGATCCAGGTTGCCAGGTTGTTGCGCGAAGTCCATGAATTCAGAGGATATATTCATCTAAAGACGATTCCCGAAGCGGACCCGGCGTTGATCGAGGAAGCGGGTCGCTACGCCGATCGCCTGAGCGTCAATATCGAATTGCCGACCAATGCGAGCCTCCAGACACTGGCCCCGGAAAAACAGCTCGGCTCGATTGAACAGGCGATGCAGACCATTTACACCGGCGAGCAAACCGTCCTCAACGAACCCCGCGCGCCAAAGTTCGCGCCGGCCGGTCAAAGCACGCAGATGATTGTCGGCGCCGATGAAACCGACGACAGCACCATTCTCCATAGCGCCCAGGCGCTGTACGGCAACTACCGTTTGCGTCGGGTCTACTACTCGGCGTTCAGTCCGATCCCCAACAGCCCGAAGAGCGTGCCGCTGGCCGCGCCACCGCTGATGCGCGAGCACCGCTTGTATCAGGCGGACTTCCTGTTGCGCAGTTACGGTTTTACTGCCGGTGAACTGTTCAAGGGGCCGGGGCACCTGGCGCTGGACATCGACCCGAAACTGGCCTGGGCGCTGGAAAATCGCGAGGTGTTCCCACTGGACCTCAATCGCGCCGAGGCATCGTTGATCGCTCGCATTCCCGGCATCGGCCTGCGCACCACCGAGCGGCTGGTCGAGTTACGCCGTCAACGACGCATCCGCTACGAAGACCTGGCCCGCATGCGCTGTGTGCTGGCCAAGGCGAAACCGTTTTTCATCACCAGCGACTACCACCCGCAGCAGGCCGAGGTCACCAGTCATCTGCTGTACCAGCAATTGCGCGACCGGCCGCAACCGCAGCAAATGGGGTTATGGGGATGATCAATCTGGATTGCGATGATCTGTTCGATACCTGGCGTCTGCAGGCGCGCTGGCTGCTGAGTCATGGTATTGATCCGAGCCGGGTGAGCTGGGCCAGTGAGGGCGTGCCTGATCTTTTCGCCAGCGATGAATCGATCCCTGAAACCCAGGGACCCTTTCAGGCGCGAATTCCGCGAACGTTGCTCGATACCCTTGAACGCGCCGCTCGTTATCGCGGTCATCAACGCTGGAGTTTGCTGTACGAGGTGCTGTGGCGGGTCAGCCATGGCGACCGCACCGCAATGATGGCGGGTGACAAGCTTGGTAGTGAATTACAGAGAAGAATCAAGCAGATACAGCGAGAAGCTCATCATTTACATGCATTCGTGCGGTTTGTTGCGTTGCCTGAAAACGAGGGTCCGCATTACGTGGCCTGGCATGAGCCTGCCCACGACATCCTGCACAGCGCCAGTGAACATTTCATTGGCCGCATGGGCCGCCACCGCTGGCTGATCGCCACGCCCCGGGATGGTGTCTACTACGACGGCGAGCGGTTGATCCATCAGCGGCAATGCCCGGTTGAATGGCAGCAGCTGGCGCAAAACGTCGACGATCCGCAGGGCAACATGTGGTTGACCTACTACACCCACATCTTCAATCCGGCGCGGCTGAACCCGAAAGTCATGCAAGGGCATCTGCCGGCGCGGTTCTGGAAGAACCTTCCGGAAGGCGCGCTGATTCCGGGATTGATCACCCAGGCAAGGACCGGCAAGCAGCAGGACGGGCAGGCGAGCAGCATCAAAGGCAGGGGCGGCAAGCGCATCGGCGCCAAACCCCTGTAGGAGCGTGCGAAGCCCCAAACAAAAAGCCCCCCATCGCCAATGCGGTGGAGGGCTTCGATGCATCAGGGGTCAGGTCAAACCTTGACGATCCAGCCTGCTGGCGCTTCGATGTCGCCGGTTTGCACACCGGTCAGCTCTTTGTAGAGCTTCTGGGTGACCGGGCCGACTTCGGTTTCGCTGTGGAAAACGTGCAGGTGATCGTTGTAGCTGATGCCGCCGATGGGCGTAATCACCGCGGCAGTACCGCAAGCGCCGGCTTCCTTGAAGTCGGACAGCTTGTCGATCAGCACGTCACCTTCAACCACTTCCAGGCCCAGGCGCGATTTGGCCAGTTCGATCAGCGACAGGCGGGTGATGCCCGGCAACACCGACGGCGAGTTCGGGGTCACGAACTTGTTGTCGTGGGTGATCCCGAAGAAGTTGGCCGAACCGACTTCCTCGATTTTGGTGTGGGTCATCGGGTCCAGGTAGATGCAGTCGGCGAAGTGCGCTTTCTTGGCCTGGGAACCTGGCATCAGGCTGGCGGCGTAGTTGCCACCGACCTTCGCCGCGCCGGTGCCTTGCGGGGCCGCACGGTCGTAGCTGGAGATCAGGAAGTTGTGCGGGGTCAGGCCACCTTTGAAGTAGGCACCGACCGGGATGCAGAAGATCGAGAAGATGAATTCAGGTGCGGTACGCACGCCGACGTTGTCACCGACGCCGATCACGAACGGACGCAGGTACAGCGCGCCGCCGGTGCCATAAGGCGGGATGAAGCGTTCATTGGCGCGAACCACCTGTTTGCAGGCTTCGATGAACTGCTCGGTTTCCACGATCGGCATCAGCAGCCGTGCACAGCTGCGTTGCATGCGCAGGGCGTTCTGGTCCGGGCGGAACAGGTTGATCGAGCCATCCTTGCAACGATAGGCCTTCATGCCTTCGAAGCATTGCTGACCGTAGTGAAGGGCCGTGGAACCTTCGCTGATGTGCAGCACATTGTCTTCGGTCAGGGTGCCTTCGTCCCACTCGCCATTCCGCCAATGCGACAGATAGCGCTTGTCAGTCTTGATGTAATCAAAACCCAGCTTGTCCCAATTGATGCTTTCGTTACCCATGACACCCTCTATCACTGAACAACCGTCGAAACGGTTCAAGGCTTCTGACGTTTTTTGGATGGGGACAACAATACTTCATTCCGGGCCTGTTTCGCAGCCCGGAATGCGATTCCTCTAGGAGCTGGCGTGCCAGCGGTCGGTACAGCGCGGTGTCAGAGACTCCGCCATCGCCGGCAAGCCGGCTCCTGCAGGTTCAGCGTCGGTCGGTTTTAGAGGTGCAACGCGTGGCCCAAGGCCCGCAGCGCCGCTTCCTGGACCGCTTCGCCCAAGGTCGGATGCGCATGGATGGTGCCAGCGATGTCTTCCAGCCGCGCGCCCATTTCCAGGCTCTGGCCAAACGCCGTCGACAGCTCCGACACCCCGACACCCACCGCTTGCCAGCCGACAATCACATGATTGTCCCGACGAGCGACCACCCGCACAAAGCCGCTTTTCGATTCCAGGGTCATCGCCCGGCCATTGGCCGCGAACGGGAAGCTCGACACGACGCAGTCCAGGCCCGCCGCCTTGACCTCGTCCGGGGTCTTGCCGACCACCACCAGTTCCGGGTCGGTAAAGCACACGGCAGCGATTGCGGTCGGGTTGAACTCACGGGTTTTGCCGCTGATCAGCTCGGCCACCATTTCGCCCTGGGCCATGGCCCGGTGGGCGAGCATCGGTTCACCGCTCAGGTCACCGATGGCGTAGACGTTGCGCATGCTGGTCTGGCAGCGGTTGTCGATCTTGATCGCCGCGCCGTTCATGTCCAGATTCAGCGCTTCGAGGTTCCAGCCCTGCGTGTTCGGTTTGCGCCCGACGGCCACCAGCACTTGATCACTTTCCAGGTTCAGGGTGTCGCCATTCGGATCGATAACTTGCAATGTATTATTAGAAAAATCAAAGGCTTGAACGCTGTGTTTCAGGTAAAGCTTCAAGCCAAGTTTTTTCAGTTCATCGTGAACCGGCTGGGTCAACTCGGCGTCGTAGGCCGGCAAGATGCGATCCTGCGCTTCGACCACACTGACGTCGGCACCGAGCTTGCGATAAGCAATGCCCAGCTCCAGGCCGATGTAACCGCCACCCACCACGACCAGGCGTTTCGGCACGGACTTCGGTGCCAGGGCTTCGGTGGACGATATGATCGGTCCACCAATCGGCAGCATCGGTAGGTTCACGCTTTTCGACCCGGTGGCCAGCACCAGGTGTTCGCACTGAATCCGCGTGTCGCCGACTTCAATGGTCTTGCCGTCAATCACTTTGGCCCAGCCCTGAATGACCTGGACCTTGTTCTTCTTCAACAACGCGGAAACGCCGGTGGTCAGGCGATCAACGATGCCGTCCTTCCACTCGACGCTTTTAGTGATGTCCAAAACCGGCGCTGAGACGCTGATGCCCAAAGCCGAGTGCTGGCTGTGCTGCTGCGTCTGGTGAAATTGTTCCGCGACGTGGATCAAGGCTTTCGACGGTATGCAGCCGATGTTCAGGCACGTGCCGCCCAGTGATTCGCCTTCTACCAGAATGGTCGAAATGCCCAGTTGACCGGCGCGAATCGCCGTTACATAACCGCCAGGACCGCCGCCGATGATCAGCAGCGTGGTGTTCAAAGTCTGCATGCCTTACCCCACAAACAGGGTGGCGGGTTGTTCGAGCAAGCCACGGACGGCCTGGATGAATTGCGCCGCGTCCATGCCATCGACCACCCGGTGATCGAAGGAACTGGAGAGGTTCATCATCTTGCGAATCACGATCTGGCCTTTGACCACCATCGGGCGCTCGACGATTTTGTTCACGCCGACAATCGCCACTTCCGGCAGGTTCAGCACCGGAGTGCTGACGATGCCGCCCAACGCGCCAAGGCTGGTCAGGGTGATGCTCGAACCGGACAACTCATCGCGGCTGGCCTTGCCATTACGCGCGGCAGTCGCCAGGCGGGAGATTTCCGAAGCGTTATCCCACAGGCTGCGGGCTTCGGCGTGACGCACCACGGGCACCATCAATCCGATATCCGCCTGGGTGGCGATGCCCACATGCACCGCGCCGAGACGGGTGATGACCTGGGCTTCGTCATCGTAACGGGCGTTGATCTGCGGGAAGTCGCGCAGGGCGACAACCAGAGCACGGACCAGAAACGGCAGCAAAGTCAGCTTGCCGCGGGTCGCACCGTGTTTTTCGTTGAGGTGCGCGCGCAGCTCTTCCACCGCGGTGACGTCGATTTCCTCGACATAACTGAAGTGCGCGGCGCGCTGGGTGGCGTCCTGCATGCGCTGGGCGATCTTGCGACGCATGCCGATCACCGGGATTTGTTCTTCGTCGTTGCGCTGGGCATAAGCGCTAGAGACGGTGGATGCATTCGACTGACCCTGGGCCAGATAGGCGTCGAGGTCCTCGTGCAACACCCGACCGGCAGGACCGGTGCCACGCACCAGGCGCAGCTGGATACCGAGATCGAGTGCATGTTTACGCACGGCCGGCGAGGCCAGCGGGCGCTCATCGGCCTCGCGGGCCACCACCGGCCCCTGACTGACGGCCGCTCGTGGCGCTGGCGCGGCGACAGGTTTGCTTTGCACAACCGTTTCAACTGTCGGCGCCGCAACCGGCGTTTCTTTTACGGCAACTGCTGCAGGCTGGGCCGACTCCTTGAGATTGCCCGCGCCCTCGACTTCAATGCTGATCAGCACGCTGCCGACCGCCATGACTTCGCCTGGCACACCGCCGAGCGCGATCACCTTGCCATGCACCGGCGAAGGGATGTCGACCATCGCCTTGTCGGTCATCACATCGGCGAGCACCTGATCCTCGACGACCATGTCGCCGACCTTGACGTGCCACACCGACAATTCAACTTCTGCAATGCCTTCACCAATGTCCGGCATCTTGATAACGTGCGTGCCCATTCAGACCTCCATAACCCGGTGCAAAGCCGCGCCCACACGGGTCGGGCCAGGGAAATACGCCCACTCTTGCGCGTGCGGGTAGGGAGTGTCCCAGCCGGTGACGCGTTCGATCGGCGCTTCCAGATAATGGAAACAGTGCTCTTGCACCAGGGCAGCCAGTTCGGCACCGAAGCCGCAGGTGCGGGTCGCTTCGTGAACGATCACACAACGGCCGGTTTTCTTCACGGACTTGACGATGGTTTCCAGGTCCAGCGGCCACAGGCTGCGCAGGTCGATGACTTCGGCGTCGATCCCGGTTTCTTCCGCCGCAACTTGCGATACATACACGGTGGTGCCGTAGGTCAGGATGGTCACTTCCTTGCCCGGACGGGTGATGGCGGCGACGTCCAGCGGCACGGTGTAGTAACCATCCGGGACTTGCGCGGCCGGGTGTTTGGACCAGGGCGTAACCGGACGATCGTGGTGACCATCGAACGGGCCGTTGTACAGGCGTTTCGGCTCGAGAAAGATCACCGGGTCATCGTTTTCGATGGAGGCGATCAGCAAGCCTTTGGCGTCATAAGGGTTGGACGGCATCACCGTACGCAGGCCGCAGACCTGGGTGAACATTGCCTCGATGCTCTGGCTGTGGGTCTGGCCGCCGTAAATGCCGCCGCCGCAAGGCATGCGCAGGGTCATCGGTGCGGTGAACTCGCCGGCCGAGCGATAGCGCAGGCGCGCCGCTTCGGAGATGATCTGGTCCGACGCCGGATAAACGTAGTCAGCGAACTGAATTTCGGCCACCGGGCGCAAACCGTAGGCGCCCATGCCGACGGCGACGCCCACGATGCCGCTTTCGGAAATCGGTGCGTCGAACACACGGGAGGTGCCGTACTTGGTCTGCAGGCCTTCGGTGCAACGGAACACGCCGCCGAAGTAGCCCACGTCCTGACCGAACACCACGACGTTGTCGTCACGCTCAAGCATCACATCCATGGCCGAGCGCAGGGCCTGGATCATGGTCATGGTGGTCGTAGTCATGGCGGTTTCCAGCTCAATATTATTGTTGTGATCGTTCATGTCAGATCCCCAACTCCTGACGCTGGCGCTTCAAGTGCTCCGGCATCTCTTTATAGACGTCTTCGAACATGGTCGCGGCGCTTGGAATCTGGCCGCCGGCGAGGGTGCCGTACTGCTCGGCCTGTTTCTGCGCGGCGATGACTTCGGCTTCCAGCTCGGCGCTGACGGCAACGTGTTCTTCTTTGGACCACTCACCGATCTTCACCAGGTGTTGCTTGAGGCGTGCAATCGGGTCGCCCAACGGGAAGTAGCTCCAGTCGTCGGCAGGGCGGTATTTCGATGGATCATCGGAGGTGGAGTGCGGGCCGGCCCGGTAGGTGACCCATTCGATCATGGTCGGGCCGAGGTTGCGGCGGGCCCGTTCGGCGGCCCAGGCAGAGGCGGCATACACCGCGACGAAATCGTTGCCGTCGACCCGCAGGGAGGCAATCCCGCAACCGACGCCACGACCGGCGAAGGTGGTGGCTTCACCACCGGCAATCGCCTGGAACGTGGAAATCGCCCATTGGTTGTTGACCACGTTGAGGATCACCGGCGCGCGGTAGACGTGGGCGAAGGTGAGGGCGGTGTGGAAGTCCGCTTCAGCGGTCGCGCCGTCGCCAATCCAGGCCGAGGCGATTTTGGTGTCGCCCTTGATCGCCGAGGCCATGCCCCAGCCCACGCCCTGTACGAATTGGGTGGCAAGGTTGCCGGAAATGGTGAAGAAGCCGAAGTCCTTGACCGAGTACATGATTGGCAACTGCCGGCCTTTGAGCGGATCGCGCTCGTTGGACAGCAGTTGGCAGATCAGATCGACCAATGGCACTTCGCGCGCCATCAGGATGCTTTGCTGACGGTAGGTCGGAAAGCACATGTCATCGACGTTCAGGGCCAACGCCTGGCCGCTGCCGATGGCTTCTTCGCCGAGGCTCTGCATGTAGAACGACATTTTTTTCTGGCGCTGGGCGACGACCATGCGGTTGTCATAGATGCGCGTCTTGAGCATGGCACGCATGCCTTTGCGCAGGATTTCGCTCGGAACACCTTCAGCCCATGGACCGAGGGCATTGCCCTGGTCGTCGAGCACGCGAATCAGGCCTTTGGCCAGGTCGGCCGTGTCGGCGGGTTCAACGTCAATGGCGGGTTTGCGCACCGTGCCAGCGTCGGTCAGACGCAGGTAGGAGAAGTCGGTCTTGCAGCCTGGGCGGCCCGAGGGTTCGGGAACGTGCAGGCGTAGCGGTTTATACGCTTGGTTCATGGCTTCTACGCTCGATCTTGTGAATTTCTTGTAGTGAGCTGACCGTCATCCCACGTGTAATGGAAATCTTGTCCTACAAACATCATAGGCGCGGCGCGGAAGAATATTTATCTGTCTTTCGTTGCGTTGGTGATCATTTGAGGATAAAAAATCTGCATAAACATAAAAAACAGGTGGTTTTGTCTCATGCGCAAACTGGACCGTACCGATATCGGCATTCTCAACAGCCTTCAGGAGAATGCGCGCATCACCAACGCTGACCTCGCACGCTCGGTGAACCTGTCGCCAACGCCGTGTTTCAACCGGGTCAAGGCGATGGAGGAATTGGGCCTGATTCGCGAGCAGGTGACATTGCTGGACGCGGATTTGCTGGGGCTGCATGTGAATGTGTTCATTCATGTCAGCCTGGAGAAACAGGTGGAGGAGGCGTTGCAGCAGTTCGAGGAGGCGATCTCGGATCGCCCGGAAGTGATGGAGTGTTACTTGATGGCGGGTGATCCGGATTATCTGATCCGGGTGCTGGTGCCGACCATCCAGTCGCTGGAGCGCTTCATGATGGACTTTCTCACCAAGGTGCCGGGGGTGGCGAATATCCGTTCAAGCTTTGCGCTCAAGCAGGTGCGTTATAAAACCGCGCTGCCGTTGCCGGCGAATGGGTTGATCCTGGGCAGCTGACTTTTCATCTCAAAATCTGTTAAGCGGAATCTTCAGGTACGTGACGCCGTTATCCTCGGCCGGCGGCAGATGCCCTGCGCGCACGTTGACCTGAATCGCCGGCAACAACAGCGTCGGCATGCCCAGTCCGGCATCGCGTTCGATGCGCATGGCGACGAACGCTGCCTCATCGATGCCGTCGTGGACGTGGATATTGCTTTTGCGCTGCTCACCCACCGTGGTGTGGCAGTGTGATTCCCGGCCTTGCGGCGGATAGTCGTGGCACACGTAAAGCCGCACGCTCGCCGGAAACGCCAGGAGCTTCTGGATCGAGGCAAATAACTGATTGGCATTGCCGCCGGGAAAGTCGCACCGTGCAGTGCCGACGTCCGGCAGGAACAGCGTGTCGCCCACCAGAATGATGTCGCCGTCGATCAGGTAAGCCATATCTGCCGGCGTGTGCCCGGGCACATGCAGCGCCGTGGCGTTGAGCCTGCCGATCATGAACGATTCGTCCGGCGCGAACAGGTGATCGAACTGCGAGCCGTCCACGGCAAATTCCGCTTCAAGGTTGAACAGGCCCTTGAACACACCCTGAACCTGGCTGATCGATTGCCCGATGGCAATCCGCCCGCCCAGTTCCCGGCGCAGATACGGCGCGGCGGACAGGTGATCGGCATGGGCGTGGGTTTCCAGCAGCCATTGCACCTGCAACCGGTGTTCGCCGACGAAGGCCACGATCTTGTCCGCCTGGGTGGTAGCCGTGCGCCCGGCGGCCGGGTCGTAGTCGAGGACCGGGTCGACGATCGCACACTGACCGCCGTCGGCTTCGTAGATCACATAGCTGTAGGTCGACGACGCGGGGTCAAGGAACGCTTCAATCAAGGCTGGCATGGTGGCCGTTTCTTTCGGGACAGGCCTTGAGGGTAGTGCCATTTTCCCCGCGCTGGCCAGTCTGATCGCAATTCAATGAGTGAAAAATGCTGCGCGGGCTCTATCCTGTCAGTCATCGATACCGGGCGTTCCCGGCTTTTTTTCGCTGATATGAGTGTTCTATGTTGCTGGCAATTTTTTTTGGCGTGGTGATGGGCCTGGTCCTTGGGCTGACGGGTGCCGGGGGTGGCATTCTGGCTGTCCCGGCGTTGGTGCTGGGCTTGGGTTTGAGCATGACTCAGGCAGCCCCCATCGCCTTGTTTGCGGTGGGCAGTGCCGCAGCCGTCGGCGCGATTGACGGCTTGCGGCATGGCCTGGTGCGCTACCGCGCGGCGCTGTTGATCGCGTTGTTGGGGGCGATCTTTTCGCCGGTCGGCATCTACTTCGCCCATCAGTTGCCGGAACGGATCCTGATGATCCTTTTCAGCATGCTGATGGTCATGGTGGCCTGGCGCATGCTGCGCCGCGAACGTCACGACGAAGGCCCGAACGACCACGGCCACGCCAACTGGGGCCAGAAAAACTGCATGCTCGATCAACAGACCGGGCGCTTTTCCTGGACCGCCAAATGCACCGCGACCCTGGCGGCACTCGGCGCGGTCACCGGGGTGGTCTCGGGATTGCTCGGGGTCGGCGGCGGGTTTCTGATCGTTCCGGCTTTCAAGCAACTGACCGACGTGCAGATGCGCGGCATCGTCGCCACGTCGCTGATGGTCATCAGCCTGATTTCCGCCATCGGCGTGATCGGCGCGTTTCATGCCGGGGTGCGGATCGACGCGGTGGGCGTGGCGTTCATCGTGGCGAGCGTGGTTGGCATGATTTTCGGTCGACAGTTGTGCGCGCGGGTGCCGGCCCGGGCCTTGCAGGTTGGCTTCGCCAGTGTCTGCGTCGTGGTCGCGGTTTTCATGCTGTATAACGCGAGCGCCTGACAGGTCTTACACCCTAAGTCCCGGGCCTGTCGCGGCCCGGTCTTACGCCGAATTTGCCGGGCGCCACCGGCCATTCCAAAGCACCCCGATACTGCCTCCAAGGCAGCGTATGACGCCGCCGATCGGCTTTCGATAATCGCCTCCGACATCCAGTCCCCCCGCTGCGGAGCGCGTCATGCACAACAATAAGAACTTCAAGCACCGTTACTTGCCAGCCCTGATCGCCAGCCTGTCGACCCTCGGCATGAGCTCGCTCGCCGAAGCCGAGATCATGCTGTACGACAAGGACCAGACCACGTTTTCCACCGATGGCTACATCAACGCGTTTTACGTAAACAGCGACGTCGACCGGGCCGGCGAGCAATACGATCGTCGGCAGGCGCGGGTGAAAATGGGCTTCCTGCCCAACTACCTGGGCTTCAACATGGGCAAGCAGATCGATGACCTCAAGCTCGGTGCCCGCGCATCGTTCTGGGTGACCATCAACGACAGCGAAACCAACGGCACCGACACCGCGATCGACGTGCGCCAGTTCTACGGCACGGTGGCCAACCCAGAGTGGGGTGAAGTGCTGATCGGCAAGGACTTCGGCCTGTTCGCCCGCTCCAACATCCTGCTCGACGAATTGCTCGCCGGTTATGGTCAGGTCAGCGACAGCCTGGGGCTGGTGGATGGCGGCGGGGTGTCCTTCGGCAATATCGGCAGCGGTTACCCGTACCCGTTCCCCACCTCGCAGATCACTTACCGCACCCCGGTGATGGACGGCCTGCGGGTGGCAGTCGGCATCATGGACCCGGTCGACACCAACGACAGCAGCCCGACCGGCAAGGCCTACCAGGAAAACCCGCGCACCGAGAGCGAGATCACCTATCAGTTCGACCTCGCCGGGGCGAAGATCTACAGCTGGATCAACGGCAGCTACCAGACTTCGGACAACACCGACTCCACCGTCGCATCGGTCACGTCCAAGGGCGTCGGTTATGGCGTGCAGGCGAAAATGGGCGGTTTGTCCCTCACCGGGTCGGGGTTCCAGGCCAAGGGCATCAATCCGTTCTTCACCAACAACGCCGGCGAGCCGACCCTGCGCAATGTCGACAGCGACGGTTACCTGCTGCAGGGCTCCTACAAACTGGGCAAGAACCGCCTGGCCTTGTCGTACGGCAAGACCAAGGACGACGGCAACGGCGTGGTCGGCAGCGGCGCGGACTACGAGACTCGCGGCATTGCGCTGTTCCATGACGTCAATGACAACCTGAAACTGGTGGCGGAATACAACCAGTTCGAAATCAACGGCCACGACACCCGCGCGCAGAATGAAAACACCGATACCTTTGCGGTGGGGGCGGTGTTGACCTGGTAACCCATAAGTCGACGTTACCCAAACCTTGTGGGAGCGAGCCTGCTCGCGAAGACGGAGTGACTGGCAACAAGACCGTTGCCCGACACGCCGCCTTCGCGAGCAGGCGCGCTCCCACAGTGGAATTCGCGGCGAAAAGTCTCATCCCATCGAACCGCGAGACCGCTACCCAAGTAGCATACGTCGCCGCCCCCAGCCTTCGTACACTCGCACCTCATACAGGCGCACCTGCGGGAGGCGACGATGCAGCCGGTTCAGAGTGAAGGTGTCGTCAGTGCCATGTCCCAGGCGACCGATGCCCAGCAAGCGGCGCAGGAACTGGCCCGCCAGCTGTTGCATCCGCATTTGGGGTTTGTGTTGTTTTTCTGTTCCGCCGAATACGACCTGCAGGCGCTGGGCCTGGCCTTGCAGCAGAGCTTCGGCGGCATCCGCCTCGTGGGCTGCACCAGCGCCGGGGAAATCACCCCGTTGGGCTACGGACGCAATTGCGTGACGGCGGTGGGTTTCGATCATCGGCATTTTTCCATCGACGCCGAGCTGATCGACGAGATGGAGCGCTTCAGCCTGATCGACGCCCAGCAAATGGTCGAGCGTCTGGTCAGCGGTTGTCGCAGCAACACCCTGGCGCCGATCAAGGGCAACAGTTTTGCCCTGACCTTGCTCGATGGCCTGTCCAGCCGTGAAGAGATGGTTCTCGCAGCGCTCAGCGCCGCCTTGGGTGACATCCCGCATTTCGGCGGCTCGGCCGGTGACGACAACTACCTGACCCACACCCACGTGTATTTCGACGGCGCGTTTCACAGCGGCGCGGCGGTGGTGATGCTGGTCAACACCTGGCTGGACTTCGAAGTCTTCACCACCCACCACATCCTGCCACGCTCGGAAAAACTGGTGGTCACCGGGGCCGACAGCGCCTCGCGCCGGGTGTTCGAACTGAACGCCGAACCCGCTGCCGAGGAGTACGCCCGGCACATCGGCATGGCCGTGGCCGATCTCGATCACCGGACGTTCGCCGCGCACCCGCTGGCGGTACGCATCAACGATCAGTATTACGTGCGGGCCATCCAGCAGGTGCATCCGGACCTGAGCCTGAGTTTCTACTGCGCGGTGGAAAATGGCATCGTCCTGACGGTGATGACGCCGGGGCCGATATTGCCGAACCTGCAAAGCCTGTTTGACGGTTTGCACCAGCGCCTCGGTGATCTGCTGCTGACTCTGGGCTGCGATTGTTTTCTGCGGCGCATGGAGCTGGAAGCCGACGGCAGCCTCGAGCAGATCGGTACATTCTTGCGCGATCAGCGGGTGATGGGTTTCAACACCTACGGAGAACAGTTCAATGGCATGCACATCAACCAGACCTTTACCGGGGTTGCCATTGCCCGAGGCCGGACCCCTGGACACCGCTGAACTGCAGGCGCAAATCGCCGGCTTGCAGCACGAAAACCGCAAATTGCAGCGCATCAACGGCGCGTTGATCGAGCGGATCGAGTCCGGCGTCACCCGTGGCAATGACCCCTACAGCGCGTTCCAGCATTCGGTGGTGCTGGCCGAACAGGTACGGGAACGCACCGACGCCTTGAACCAGGCGATGGCCGAACTCAAGTCCGGCAATCATTTGCTCAGCGAAGCACGCCTGCGGGCGGAAACCGCGCATCAGCATCTGATCGATGCCATCGAGAGCATCTCCGACGCTTTTGTCCTGTTCGACGCCGAGCAACGCATCGTCCTGTTCAACAGCCGCTTCAAGGCGTTCTGGGGCAACAGCCGGGTGCGGATCAACGCGGGCATGCGCCTGGCGGAAGTGAAGCGGATGATGTCCGTCAGCGGGCTGTTCACCGAGGAACCGCGCGGCCACGCCGACGAAAATCTGCTCTATCGCTTGCCGGACGGCCGCTGGCTGCAGGTCAGCGAACGGCCGACCCAGGAAGGCGGGCGGGTGATCCTGTTCACCGACATTACCGACGTCAAGCTCAGTGAAACCGTGCGCCGCGAACAGGCCGTGGCGCAGAAATCGCATTTGTTGCAGCGGGCGGTCGACAACCTGTCCCAGGGCGTGGCCATGGTCAACGCCGAGGGCATTCTGGAACTGTGGAACCGGCGCTTTCTCGAACTCAGCGGACTCGCCCCGGTGGCGGCCCATCGGGCATTCGCCGAAGTGATCGCCGACAGCGAATTGACCCTGCTGACCCCGGCCAGCCGTGACGGCAACGGGCGGCCGGTGCAGGAGTGCGAGCAGCGCCTGTTCGATGGCCGGGTTCTGGAAATTCGCACCCATCCGCTGCCCACCGGCGGTTTCGTCAACACCTTCACTGACATCACCGAGCGCTATCAACACGCCGAAGCGCTGAGCGAAAGTGAACGCTGGATTCGCCTGATCACCGACCACGTGCCCGCGCTGATTGCCTACCTCAACGCTGATCTGGTCTACGAATTCACCAACAAGGTTTACGAGGAATGGTACTGCTGGCCGCGCGGTGTGATGCTCGGGCAGAGCCTGCGCGAAGCGCACAGCGAGCGGCATTACCAGCGCCTGGAAGCCTACGTCGCCCGGGCGTTGGCGGGTGAAAGCGTGACCTTCGAGTTTGCCGAAACCAACATCAACAATCAGGAGCGCTACATGCTGCGCTCCTACGTGCCGAACCGCTTGGCCACTGGCGAAGTGGTGGGGATCTTCGTGTTGATCCGTGACATCACCGAACGCCGGCGCACGGCCGAGGCGTTGCACCAGGCCTATCAGAATCTGGAACTGCGGGTGCGGGAACGCACCGCGGAGCTGACCACCCTCAATGATCAGTTGCTGCGCGAAATCGATGAGCGTCGGCGCGTGGAGTCGCGGCTGCGTGAGGCCAAGCTCGACGCCGAGCGGGCCAACCTGTCGAAGACCAAGTTCCTTGCCGCTGTCAGCCACGACCTGTTGCAGCCGCTGAACGCTGCACGGCTGTTCACCAGCGCGCTGCTGGAGCGCCGTGAGCCCGTGGCCAACGAGATTCTGGTGCGCAACGTCAGCAACTCGCTGGAGGACGTGGAAAACCTGTTGGGCACGCTGGTGGATATTTCCAAGCTCGATGCCGGGGTGATCAAGGCCGACATCGCGCCGTTCGCCTTGAGCGAGTTGCTGGACAACCTCGCCGCCGAATACACCCAGGTGGCGCGCAGCGAAGGGCTTGAACTGCATTTCATCCGGTGTTCGGCGCTGGTGCGTAGCGACATTCAGTTGCTCGCGCGGATCCTGCGCAATTTACTGAGCAACGCCCTGCGCTACACCTACAGCGGTCGAGTGGTGCTCGGCTGCCGGCGTCGTCATCAACGCTTGTCGATCGAGGTCTGGGACAGCGGCATGGGTATCGCGGAAAACCGCCTGGAAGAGATTTTCCAGGAATTCAAACGCGGTGATGTGCAGCGTCCCGATCAGGATCGCGGGCTGGGCCTGGGGCTGGCGATCGTCGAAAAAATTGCCGGGATTCTCGGGCACCGGATTCACGTGCGTTCGTGGCCGGGCAAAGGCTCGGTGTTCTCGGTCGAGGTGCCGTTGAGCGCCACGGCGCCCAAGGCGTTGCCTACCTTGCTGATGAGCGAACCGATGCTGGAACGTCTGCGCGGTGCGCGGGTGTGGGTATTGGACAACGACGCGGCCATTTGCGCGGGCATGCGCACCTTGCTGGAAGGGTGGGGCTGTCAGGTGGTGACGGCGCTGTCGGAGCAGGACCTGGCGCGGCAAGTGGACAATTACCACGCTGAAGCAGATTTGCTGATTGCCGATTACCACCTGGACGACGACCAGAACGGCGTCGACGCCGTGGCCCGCATCAACGCCCGCCGGGCTTCAGCGATTCCGGCGATGATGATTACCGCTAACTACAGCAATGAACTCAAGCAGCAGATTCGCGAGTTGGGGCATACGTTGATGCACAAACCGGTGCGGCCGATGAAGCTGAAGACGGCGATGAGTCATTTGCTCGGCAGGCCTTGAGGCTTGCGGTGTGTGTACCGGCCCTTTCGCGAGCACGCCCACAATTGATCCGGGCCGACGCGGTCACCTGTGGGAGCGAGCCAGCTCGCGATGGGGGCGACTCGATCTCAGCGCCGCAGATAAGACCCGAAATCAATATCCCCGGCACTCAGGATCGCCTGCACCCGATTGTGCACATTGAGCTTGCGCAGAATCGCCGAGACATGCGCCTTGACGGTGGTCTCGGCGATTTCCAGGGTGTAGGCGATCTGTTTGTTCGACTCGCCCTTGGTCATGCGTTCCAGCACCAGCAATTGTTTGCGGGTCAAGGCCTGGAGCAGTTCCGGGGGGAAGCTCGGGGTGTCGTTCATTCGGCGATGGGTACCGCTTTTCTGAGTGCGGATGATGTCCGGCGGCAAGTAGACGTTACCGTTGAGAATCTGCTGGATCGCGTCCGTCATCTGCACCCGTGGCGAGGACTTGGTGATAAAGCCCACCGCGCCGTAGGTGATGGCTTGCAGCACGATCTGCTTGTCCTGCTCGGCGGAAACGATCACCACCGGAATGGTCGGCGCCTCGTTGCGCAGGTTGATCAGGCCATTGAGGCCGTGCATGCCGGGCATGTTCAGGTCGAGCAGGATCAGGTCCAGGTCGTCATGGTCCTGGGTCAACGCCAGGGCGCTGTCCAGGTCAGCGGTTTCCATGACCTCACTGCCGGGAAATCCATCGCTGATGACGTTATGAATGGCTTCGCGAAACAGCGGGTGATCGTCGGCAATCAGAATTTTGTACATAGCCTTTCACCTCATTATTTTGATTATGGTGTGGCAACTCCACGCAGGCGTAAAGCTCAAGGAAAGGGTTCGGGCTGGGCCGGCGTCACAGGCAGGTTCGCCGCTTGCCAGGCATCCAGCCCGTCGCGATACCAATACAGGGTTTTATAGCCCATGGCGGCAGCGCGTTTGACCGCGTTCCAGCTCGCCCAGCAATCGGATCGGCAATAGAAAACCAGGGGCTGCTGCAAATTGCCGGCGCTGAATTTATTCAGGTTACGTGTGAAGTAGTCCTGCCAGTCGGGTGCGAGGTCACCATCGCCGGTGTTGGCCAGCCAATGACTGCCAGGCAGGTTCTCATGGGGCTGGTCTTCGATGAAAAGGCCTTGCAGCCATTGGCGGCGGTAGACATCGATCAGCACCGGACGCGGGGTCTGGCTGAGCAGGGTTTGCAGGGCGGCGGTATCGAGCACGGTAGCGCCCTGGACCTGAGTCGGCGTCGGGCTGCGGTACAGGCCGATCCGGTAACCGTCGGCGGAGAACAACGGCGCCTCGGCCCGGGCCGTTCCCAGCAACAGGCTCAGCGATAACGCAACGAGTGAAGGGCGCAGCAGGCAACGTCGGGCACGCGGCATGGGGGTTCGATCCTTATAGTTATGAACCCATTACATGCCAGTCGCGGTGCCTTGGGAATGCGACGATAGACAGGTCATCCGGTACTAAAGTAGTAATTTTGCCGGGAGGAGCCGTCTGTAGGAGCGAGGGGGACGCCTAGTTCATGCTCGCGATGGACGTCAACGATAACGCGGGCTGTCTGAATGCCCGCGTCGGCCTCGGGTTCTTCGCGAGCATGAACTAGGCGTCCCCCTCGCTCCTACAGGGGGGGGCAGTTTATTTGGATTTGCGCAGCGCGGCGTGTTGCGGGTTGAAGGTGAGGACGGCGAGCACGGTGAACAGCAGCGTCAGGCCGATGCACACCGCCATCGCCAGCGGGTTGAAGCGTTCGTACAAGGCGAATCGCACCAGTTCCACGGCGTGACTGAACGGATTTAACGCGCACAGCCAATACAGCCACTCACTCGACTCGCGCATTTTCCACAGCGGATACAGCGCCGACGACAGGAAAAACAGCGGGAAAATCACGAAGTTCATCACCCCGGCGAAGTTCTCCAGCTGGCGGATCGCGTTCGACAGCAACAGGCCCAGGGCACTGAGCATCAGCGCCACCAGCAACAGCGCCGGCAACGCGATCAACAGACCCATGGCCGGTGGCTGCACGCCGTACACCCAGGCAATCGCCAGGAAGGCATACACCTGCAACAACGAAATCAGCGACGTCGCCAACAACTTGCTGCACAGCAGAAACGTGCGGGGCAGGGGGCTGGTGAGCAGCACGCGCATGCTACCCATCTCCCGGTCGTAGACCATCGACAACGAGCCCTGCATGCCGTTGAACAGCAGGATCATGCAGGCCAGCCCGGGGATGATGTAGACCTCGTAGGGAATGTAGGTGTCGTAGGGCTCGATGATCGCGATCCCCAGCGCCGCGCGAAATCCGGCGGCGAACACCAGCAGCCACAGCAGCGGCCGCACCAGCGCGCTGAGAAACCGCGTGCGCTGCAACACAAACCGCAGCCATTCGCGCAGCACGATGCCGCTGAAACATTGCCAGTACGCGTTCATCGCGCCGCTCCCGAGGTGGTCAGGCGCGTGAACGCCGAGCCCAGATCGCCGCCGTGTTCCAGGCTCAGGGCATCGGCCTGTCCGCTGGCCACCAGGCGACCTTGATGAAGAATCAGCAAATCGTCGCTGGGCTGCACCTCATCCAGCAAATGGGTGGTCCAGAGCACGCTGATCCCCTGTTCGCGGCACAGGCTGCGAATGTGTTGATTGAGGGCCAGGCGACTGGCCGGGTCGAGGCCGACGCTGGCCTCGTCGAGCAACAGCAAGCGTGGCTCATGCAACAAGGCCCGCGCGATTTCCACCCGACGGCGATGGCCGCCATTGAGCTCGCGCACGCGTTCGCGACGGCGCTCGGTCAGCGCCTGGCGGGCCAGTTCGGCATCGACGCGCAGGCCGGTCTGGCGCCGCGACAGGCCGTGCAGTGCGGCGTGATAGCGCAGGTTCTGCTCGACGCTGAGGTCCAGGTCCAGGGTGCTTTGCTGGAACACCACCCCCAGTTGCCTGAGTGCCGGACGCGCCGCGTTTCGCAAGGAACAGCCGCCGACCCGGATGTCACCCCGTTGCAGATCGTACAGCCGGGTCAATAGCGCGATCAGCGTCGACTTGCCCGCACCGTTCGGCCCCAGCAGCGCGGCGAAACGCCCTGGCGCCAGGCTGAAACTCACGTGCTGCAGCGCCTCCCGCGCGCCATAGGCAAAGCTCAACTCGCTGACCTCGAGCGCGCTCATGGCGTCACCACCACGCCCCACGGATAGCGCCCGACCTTCACTGATTTGGTCACTTTGAGGCTGTCGACATCAATCACCGACACGTCGCCGCTGACGCCGTTGGTGGCCAACAATTGCTTCTGGTCCGGGGTGAACGCCATCTGCCACACGCGCCGGCCCACCAGCAGGTAATCGAGAATTTCGAAGGTCTTCGCGTCGATCACCGCCACATGGTTCGCCGGGCCGAGCGCGACGAAGCCATATTTGCCGTCCGCGGTGAGCTTGATGCCCACCGGTTGCACCTTGTCCGGGTGAACCCCCTTGATCTGGAACGTCAGCGTCTTGAGGATCTGCCGGGTCGCGACGTCGAGAATGGTCACCGTGCCGCCGATTTCCGCCGAGGCCCAGAGTTGTTTGCCGTCCGGGGCGAATTCAACGAAGCGCGGCCGTTGATCCACCAGGGTGCTGTCGGCCAGGGTCTGGGTGCTGGTGTCGATCCAGTGCAGCATGTTGGTGGTTTCGCTGGTGTTCACCGCCCATTTGCCGTCGGGGCTGACCGCCATGCCTTCGGGTTCGACGCCGACGTTGATCTGGCTCAGCACCTTGGAGGTTTCGGTGTCGATCACCGTCACCAGCGCATCGTCCTCGTTGGAAACGTAGAGCCAGCGATTGTTCGGGTGCAGGGCGAATTGCTCGGGGTCCTTGCCCGAGGGCAGTTCCTTGATGATCTTGCGCGTGGCGACGTCCATGACCTGGACCCGGTCCGAATCGCTGGCGCAGATGTACAGCAGCTTGCTGTCGTGGGACAGCAGCAAGCCGCGCGGGCGCTGGCCGACGGGCAGGGTGTCGGTGACTTGCAGGGTCTGCATGTCGATCAGGCTCAGGCTGTTGTCTTTTTCGTTGGAGACCCAGGCGGTACTGGCCGCGACGTGCCCGGCAGCGAGGAGCAGGGCGCAGGAAAGCAGGGTGCGGCGCATGGCAGATTCCTTATTGTTGTGGTGGCAGAACTCAGGGAAAGCGGCAGCTGACCTCGGGCTTGTCGTAACCCAGGCTGTCCATTTCGTTGAAGGGGTGCAGAAAGCCGTCTTGCGGCGAGGTACTGACCAGCGCCCGCGGTTGCACGATCGGGATCGGCTGGCGCAACTGGCCGTTCCACGGGCGATAGCTGAGCTTGCGACCCTTGAAGCCGTCGAGCGGCAGCTGGTCGCTGATTTCCAGCTGACGGATCGCCATCGGATCGGTCTGGCGCAATTTGCTCACCGCACTGGCGATGCTGCGCACGGCCATCCACGCGGCGAAATCGCGGTCATTCATCCAGCGTCCGGCCATGGCTTCGAAGCGTTTCTGCAGTTGCGCGGCGCCGTAGGTTTCCACGGTCTTGTGCCAACCGACCGGGGTCAGGCCTTGCGTGCCGGCGACCGGCCGCGGATACCAGGTCTGGTAGGGCACGTATTCGCCGAAGTCGCCGCGCTCATCGGCCACCAGCACCACGTCGTACTCGGCGGTCTGGGTGAACAGCGGCATGTCGGCCTGAGCGCTGCGACGCTGGTCGTTATCGAAACGCCAGGCTTTTTCCGCGACCAGTTGCAGGCCGAAGCGTTTAGCCGCGCGGCGCAGGGCGGCGGCATAGGCTTGATCGTCAGCGGTCGGGCCGACGATCAGCAGCGCCCGTTGCCATTTGCGCACCACCAGAAACTGCGCGAGCGCATCGGCGAGCATGGCCCGGCTCGGCAGCGTGTGCAAAACGTTCGGCAGGCAATCGGTGGTGCGCAGGCTGTCATCGGCGCTGCCGGCATTGAACAGCAGACTGTCGGGCAGCGCCGCGCTGAGTTGGCGCAGGGTGTCGACGGGCGCATTCACCACAAACAGCCGAAGACCCTGCGCATGCTGCACCTTCGCGGCGTCGAGCAACGCCTGCGGGCTGTCGGCGCTGGCATCGACCATGCTGTAGCGGTGGTTGAGAAAACGTCCGGTGCTGTTGCTGTCGGTGATCGCCAGTTCGGCTCCACGCAGCCCGGCATCCACCGGTTCGGGAATGACGTTGGACAGCAACGGCCCCGGATCCGGGCGATAACCCAGGTAACCGATCTGCACCGGTAAAGACGCGTCGGCCGCCTGGCTCCGGGTCGCCAGCCCCGCGGCGCAGGCCATCACCAGCAGATAGATCAGGACGTAAGGGGCAGGCTGGCGCATAAGGCACTCCGTTACAGGTAGCGCCAGCATAGGAAGCCTGTGGTGCAGAGGAAATATGCAGAAAGTACCAGTGAGGCAGTACCAAGGTAGTAAACCGTCCGCGGCGGCGCGGTTTTAGCATGGGTCACGACGGCCATCACTCGGGAGGAGATTGACCATGCGTATTTTCAAGGCGCTGCTCCTGCCGTTGCTGTTGATCCTGAGCCTGATCGGCGTCGACAAGCTGCACGGTCCGCCACCGGCACCGCTGTTGGTAATACCCGCGACACCGGGGCGCTAGCCGTGTCGGCCTTGTGGCGGATCAACTTCTGGGTCTGCGGTTTCTTCAGCCTCGTGACCCTGGCGTGCATGGCATTGCTCATGCACCAGGCGTTGGCAGACGTAGGGCGTGAGCTGCAATCCGCCGAGGCGGTGGTCGAGTACCTGAGCGAAACCGCCGCGCGTGATCCCGCCAGCCTGCAACCACGGCTGACGCAAAGCCTGCGGCACGTGCGGGTGCGCTGGCTCGAACCCGGCGAAGCGGCAAGCCTGCCGGTGCAGGAAGGGCTTGACGCCTGGCTCGGGCGATTGCTGTTTGCCGAAGCCCGGCACCGTGCGCGGCTCCTGGATTTGCCGGATGGCCGTCGTGTGCAGATCGCCGTCGACCCACGGGATGAAATCGACGAAGTCTGGGATTCCCTGCAGCAACTGCTGAGCCTCTGTTGCCTGGCGTTGCTGTTGAGCCTGTTGACCATCCGCTGGGCCGTGCGCCGGGGCATGGGTCTGCTCGATGACTTGTTGTGCGCCTTGCAGCAAGTCTCCGGCGGCCAGCTCAAGGTGCGCTTGCGTCCGCAAGGCGTGCCGGAAGCGCGGCAATTGGCGACGTATTTCAACCGCATGACTGCGGCGCTGGAACAGGCGCGCGCCGACAACACCCAATTGACCCAGACGTTGCTGGCGGTGCAGGAGCGGGAGCGCACTCATCTGGCGCAAACCCTGCACGACGACCTCGGCCAATACCTGGCGGGAATCCGTGCTCAGGCCTGTCTGCTGCGACTGGTGGCGGATCAGCCCGCTGTGGTGGCGCGCACGGTGAGCGAGCTGGAGCACAATTGCGAACACCTTCAGCAGGGTTTTCGCGCGCTGGTGCACGACCTCTATCCGGTGGTCTTGCAGCACCTGCCACTGGCCGAAGCGCTCGGTTTGCTGGTGGAGCAATGGCAGGCGCGCCAGGGGATCGAATGTCGACTGCGGGTGAGCGCGCAACTGCCGCGGGTGTCCGCGCCGGACAAGACCCACCTCTACCGCCTGTTGCAGGAAGCCCTGACCAACGTTGCCCGCCACGCCGACGCGAGCGAGGTGCGGGTGCGCCTGCACCACCGTGGCGCGCATCTGCATTTGCTGATCCGTGACAACGGTTGCGGCGCCCGACAGCCGCAGCGGCCGGGGGTGGGCTTGTATTCGATGTTCGAACGGGCTCGCAGCCTGCGCGGCGAGCTACGCATCATCAGCCGGCCCGGCGCCGGCTGGGCGCTGTCCCTGAGCATGCCTTTGGAGGTGTCATGAATATTCTGCTGGTCGATGACCATGCGGTGGTCCGTCAGGGCTACGCGAGTTTGTTGCGGGCGCTGCTGCCCGCGATGGATGTGCGTGAAGCGGCAACCGGCGAGGAGGCGCTGATCCGGGTTCAGGAAGCGCTGCCAAACCTGGTGATCATGGATTTCGGTTTGCCGGGAATCAGCGGTCTGGAAACCACACGACGTTTGCGTCAGCGGTTGCCGCAACTGCGGGTACTGTTTTTCAGCATGCACGATGAACTGCCGCTGGTGCGCCAGGCGCTGGAGGCGGGCGCCTCGGGTTACTTGACCAAAAGCTCGGCGCCGGAAGTGCTGATCGAGGCGGTGCGGCGGATTCTGGCGGGGCACGCTTACATCGAACAGCCGTTGGCCACGCAACTGGCGTGTCACCCACAACGGGACGCCAGTGATCCGCGTTTGCAGAGCATGACCCAACGGGAACTGGAGATCTTCGTGATGCTCGCCAAAGGCACTCCGGCCCGCGTGATTGCGCAACAGCTGAGCATCAGCAGCAAGACCGTGTCCAACCACCTGACCTTGCTCAAGAGCAAATTGCAGGTCAGTTCCCATGCCGAACTGGTGCATCTGGGGATTGATATGGGCGTGGTGCGCAAGGCGGGATGACACCCCGACCCTTGTAGGAGCGAGCCTGCTCGCGATGGACGCAAGAACACTGCGGGGAGTCAGATTTCCCGCGTCATCGTTGACGACCATCGCGAGCAGGCTCGCTCCCACAATGTCCAAAGTGAGTCACTTGTCCCAGGTTGTCGGGCAACCGCTGCACCCCTCCATGTTCGCATCCTGAAAATTCGCATAATGCTGGCGCGAGCCGCTGAGGTTGGCGTTTTCCAGATTGCTTTCGCCCAACTTGGCTTCCTGCAGATTGGCGTCGCCGAGGTTGGCGCCTTTGAGGTCGGCCTTGCTCAGCCAGGTCATTTCCAGGTCCGCCGCGCGCAGGTTGGCGTTGTGCAGGTTGGCGCCGGAGAGGCGGGCGAATTGCAGGTAGGCGGCGCTGAGGTTGGCATCCTCTAATTGCGCACCCTGGGCGAACAGGCCCCAGCCCTGGATCGCCATCAGCGTTGCACCGCTGAAATCCGCCAGGCGTGCATTGCTTTGCTGCAGGCTGGCGCGGGTCAGGTTGGCGCCTTGCAGTCGGGCTTTTTCCAGGTTCGCCAGGTCGAGACGGGCGTGGCGAAGGTCGGCATCGCGCAGGTCGGCGCCGCTGAGGTTCATGTTGCGCAGGTCCTGATTGCTCAGGTTGGCGCCTTTGAGGTTGGCGCCGGGGCATTGGCTGTGTTCGGCGACGGTGCAGCCGTTGATGATCAGCGGGGTGTCGTCGCCGGCGTGTGCCTGGGTAAGTGTCAACAGAAGAACGAGAGGCAGGTAGTTCATAACAAGGTCTCGTAGTAACCCTGTAGGAGCGAGCAAGCTCGCGATGGTCGTCAACGATGACGCGGGCTATCTGGTGCCCAGCTGTGTGCTTGAGACCATCGCGAGCAAGCTCGCTCCTACAGTGGGGGAGTGGATGGCCGTGGGTTACTTCTTCGCTACAGAGCTGTCCCAACTCGGGATCTTGAACACCCAGAACGATCCGCCCTGTGCCACCGGCTTGGTCAACTCGGCCATGTCGCCGCCCCACAACGGCACCGCGCCGCCATAACCGACGGTCACGCCGATGTACTGCTCGCCGTCCTGCTCCCAGGTGATCGGCGGCGAGACGATGCCGCTGCCGGTCTGGAACTTCCACAGCTCCTTGCCGGTTTTCGCGTCGAAGGCCTTGAAGAAACCGTCGCCGGTGCCGGTGAACACCAGGTTGCCCTTGGTTGCCAGCACGCCGGCCCACAGCGGCAGATGCTCCTTGTGTTCCCACACCACTTTGCCCGTGGTCGGGTTCATCGCCCGCAAGGTGCCGACGTGATCGTCGTACATGCGCTTGATGCGGAAACCCATGCCCAGATACGCCGAGCCTTTCTTGTAGTTGACCTCTTCGGTCCAGTACTCCTCTTTCCACTGGTTGCCCGGAATGTAGAACAGCCCGGTGTCCTGGCTGTACGCCATCGGGTTCCAGTTCTTGCCTCCGAGGAATGGCGGCGAGACTTCCACCGGTTTGCCCTTGGTCTCGCCCGGCAGCGGCTTGGCGGGACGCTGGCCTTCGTTCTCGACCGGCCGGCCGGTCTTCAGGTCGATGTGACTGGCCCAGGTGATGTTGTCGACGAAGGGGAAGGCGTTCTGCAACTTGCCGTTGTTGCGATCGACCACGTAGAAGAAGCCGTTGCGGTCAGCATGGCCGGTGGCCTTGATGACCTTGCCGTCCTTGTCCTTGTAATCGAACAGCACCAGTTCGTTGTTGCCGGAGAAATCCCAGGCGTCGTTCGGCGTGTGCTGGTAGAACCATTTCACTTCACCGGTGCTCGGGTCGACGCCGACCTGGCCCGAGGTGTACAGGCTGTCATAGTCGTGCGGGTTGCCGTCCTTGGCGGTGCGCGCCCAGGTGTTCCACGGGCCGGGGTTGCCGGCGCCAACGATGATGGTGTTGGTTTGCGCATCGAAACTGGCGCTCTGCCAAGGGGCGCCACCGCCGTGGCCCCAGGCCTCGACCTTGCCGGTTTCGGTGGTCGGGTCATTTGGCCAGGACGGCGCCTTGACGTCACCGGTCGGCGTACTGTCCTTGCCGTTCAGGCGGCCCATGTGGCCTTCGACGAACGGCCGCATCCACACTTCGTCGCCGGTGTCCGGGTCGCGGGCGAACAGCTGGCCGACCACGCCGAATTCGTCGCCGGAGCTGCCGTGAATCAGCAGGACCTTGCCGGTGATCTTGTCTTTGATCAGCACCGGCGCGCCGGTCATGGTGTAGCCGGCGGCGTGGTCGCCGAACTTCTTGTTCCACACCACTTTGCCGGTGTTCTTGTCCAGGGCGATCAGGCGTGCATCGAGGGTGCCGAAGTAAATCTTGTCGCCGAAGATCGCCGCACCACGGTTGACCACGTCGCAGCACGGACGAATGTTGTCCGGCAGGCGGTGGTTGTAGGTCCACAGGCGCTTGCCGGTCTTGGCGTCCAGGGCGAATACCCGCGAATAGGAACCGGTGACGTACACCACGCCGTCGCTGACGATGGCCTGGGATTCCTGGCCGCGCTGTTTCTCGTCGCCGAACGAATAGGACCAGGCCGGCGTCAGCTTGAACACGTTTTTGTCATTGACCTGGGCCAGCGGGCTCCAGCGCTGGGCGTTGGTGCCCATGCCGTATTGCAGGACATCCCGGGTGGTCAGGTGATCATTGGCAATGTCTTCCCAGGTTACGTTGCGGGTGGCCGGAGCAGGATCGGTCGCGGCGTAGCCGGGTGCGCCTAGGGTCAGGCTGCTCACCAGTACAAAGGCCTGCACGGCGAGGGTCAAGGGGGAAAGGGCGGGTAGCGATCTTATTGTCATGGTTGCAGTTCCCAGTGGAGGTTTTGGCCTGCACAGGGTGGTGCGTTCGAGGGGACCGCGAATACGGAAAAAATCCCGCCATCGCCGGGAAGACTTCCCAAACCCCACGTGAATTGGGCGTGCGCCACAAGCCCTACTACCAAGGTACTGGGCGGCGGCCACCAAAGCAGCATGGGGCTTGCGCGAGACGCTTCCTAAGATGGCTGCCATAGCCTCTGCGAAGAGGTTTTGCGTGCAATCCTGAGGGCATAACAATGACAACAAAACGCAACGCCTTGCTCGTGGCCGGGATGCTGGCCGGCTTTATCAGTGCAGGTTCCGCCTGGGCCCATGGCAACGTGGTGCCGCAAGCGGTCGAAACCAACGGCCTGACCCCGATCAAGGACGCCGGCGTGCCAGTCGATGGCGATGGCTGGGCCGCGGTGAACCCTTACCGTACTTCTCCGGAACACGATAAAGCGGTGGAAATCGGCTCGTCGGCCTACAACCAGAACTGCGCCGCCTGTCATGGGCTGGAGGCCAAGTCCGGCGGCATCGCCCCCGATTTGCGCATGCTCGATGCAGGCGATGCCGGTGATGAGTGGTTCGTCGAGCGGGTGCGCCACGGTGCTGTGCGCGATGGCCGGGTGTACATGCCGAAGATGGCTGATTACCTGAGTCAGGAAGCCTTGTGGGCCGTGCGCACCTACCTGGACACCGTTCGCGTCGAGGAGTGATGCATGCGCCTGCTCGCTGTGTTGATCAGCGCTGTGTTGCTGTGCTGCCAGTCGGTGCAGGCGCAGGTCCGTACCTATGACGAAATGATCGCCGCCGGGGAGCTGAAAGTGGCGGTCTACAAAGATTTCGCGCCCTACAGTTTTGAAGACGCCGGCCAGCCGCGAGGGGTGGATGTCGAACTCGCCCAGGCGTTGGCCAAAGCCCTGGGTGTACGCCTGACGCTGATCTGGGCGCCCGCTGGCGAGAAGCTCGACGATGACCTGCGCGATTACATCTGGCGCGCCAGTCAGTTGCACAAACA
Organism: Pseudomonas sp. 14P_8.1_Bac3; assembly: GCF_025466085.1. Lineage (GTDB taxonomy): Bacteria > Pseudomonadota > Gammaproteobacteria > Pseudomonadales > Pseudomonadaceae > Aquipseudomonas. The sequence goes on along the minus strand of NZ_JANLOD010000019.1, from coordinate 30,720 downwards.
GCAACTGGCCGACCTGATGATGCGCGTGCCGTACGACCGCGACTACGCGCAAAAACGCAACGATGTCGGCGAGCTGGAAAATGATCACGTGGTGATGTTCGGCCCGTACCAGAACGAGCAATGGCAAGTCGCGTATGACCGTCGGCGGCTGGAATCGGTGGGCAGCGTCGCGGTGTTTGAGCAGCACCCCATCGGCGTCGAAGTCGACAGTGTGCCGTCGTTCTACCTGACGTCGGTGTTCAACGGCATGCTCGCCAGCATGACCCGCCACTATCCCGGCGTACCCCAGGCGTTTGCCGCGATGAAGGCGGGCGAAGTCGACGCGGTCATGGCCATGCGCGGCGAGATCGACTGGCAGGTGCATGAAGCGGCGGACCCGCAGGTGGCGCTGGCGGAAAACGCCTACCCGAACATGGGCAAGCAACGCTGGGAGATCGGCATGGCGGTGCACGAAAGCAACCGTCAGCTGGCCTACGCACTCGAACAGGCACTGGAAGCCTTGATCCTCGACGGTTCGGTGAAAGCCATTTATGACCGTTATGGCCTGCGCTATGCCGTACCGGAGATGTATCAACCGTGAACTGGCCAGCGCGTTGTCTTTTGGTCTGCTGGCTGCCGTTTGCCGCGCACGGCGCGCAACTCGACCCTGGCAAGGATCCGGTGCCGTCGGTGATGTGGGCCTTCTATCACAAGCAGATGCTCGGTGACGCGCCGTTCGTGTTCGATGAGCGGGTCAAACTGTCGGCGCCGCCGTTCGCCGAGGACGCCCGGCAAGTCCCGTTGGAAATCGACGCCCGTGCGTTCAAAGGCGACGTGGTGAAAATCCTCGCCTGGGCCGAACTCAATCCGCTGCCGAAAATTGTCGATTTCCAGCCACTGGACCGCGTGCTGCCGTGGCTGTCGATCCGCATCCGTATCGAACAGGCCACGCCGTTGCGCGCCGCCGTACAGACCCGCGATGGGGTGTGGCATGTCGGTTCGACCCTGATCGATGCTGCGGGCGGCGGGTGCACGGCGCCGAGCGTGGTGCGCACCCAGCCGGGCTGGGAAGATCATATCGGCGAGGTGCTTGGCGGGCGTTACCCCCGTGGTGAGTTCAGCCGCCTGCGTGTGCAGGTGGCGCATCCGATGGACAACGGCATGGTCGGCGGCATTCCGGAATTTTTCATCAACCATGCCGAGCTACGTGATCAACACGATCAGTTGCTGGCCCGCCTCGAACTGTTTCCCGCCGTCAGCGAAAACCCCAGCCTGGCCTTCGACATCGAAGGGGCAGGGCAGACGCGCCTGATGCTGCGCGACAACAGCGGCAACGAGTTCGATGCGGCCATACCCTGACCCCAAGGAGCGCGTGATGCGCTGGATGCTGCTGTTGTTCATGAGCCTGAGCCTGCCGGCCCTGGCCGACCTCGACTATGTGCTCAAGCCGCGGCAGATCGCCGAAGACACCTGGCTGCTGGAGGGCAGCACCGACAATTTCGCCAAGACCAACGGCGGCAACATCGTCAATACCGCGTTCATCGTCACCGAGCGCGGCGTGGTGGTAATCGATACCGGGCCATCGAAACGCTACGGCGAAGCGCTGCGCAAAGCCATCGCCGCGACCACTGACAAACCGGTGATCGAGGTGCTGCTGACTCATCATCACCCGGATCACGTGCTGGGCAATCAGGCGTTCAGCGATGTGCCGATCGGTGCGTTGGCCGGCACCACCGAGCTGTTGCACCAGCAGGGCGATGCGATGGCCGAGAACATGTACCGGCTGGTGGGCGACTGGATGCGCGGCACCGAAGTGGTGTTGCCGACCGAGGCGCTGACGCCTGGCATCAAGACATTTGGGAATCACGATCTGCAACTGCTGAGCCTGGGTGGGCATACCGGCGCGGATCTGGCTATTCTCGACCAGAAAACCGGCGTGCTGTTTGCCGGCGATCTGGTGTTTTACCAGCGGGCGCTGACCACGCCCAACAGTCCGGGGCTGTCGGTGTGGCTGGCGGACATCGCCACCCTCCAGGGCTTGCCGTGGACGCTGGTGGTGCCCGGTCACGGCCCGATCGCCACCGATGCAAAGCCCTTCGAACAAATGCGTGACTACCTCGGCTGGCTCGATCAACTGCTGCGCGAGGGTGCCGCCCAAGGCAGCGACATGGCAGAGATGATCCGCAGCCCCATCCCGGATCGCTTCGCCGCGATCAGCCTGAGTCGCTATGAGCTGATTCGCTCCGTGAGCCATTTGTACCCGCGTTACGAGCGCGCGCAAATGACCCGCCTCGACATCACCCCCTGAACACCGCACCTCCCTGTAGGAGCAAGCTCGCTCCTACAGGGGGACGTGTCGGTCGCGCATGTTGGTGTTCATCTCCTCCGACCCTGTACTAAGGGACTAGCAATCTCAACACTGCGGGCAATTGTTGCCAGGGCGGTGGCGCTCAAGAATCTGCACCAGACCGGGAAAATTTCCCGGGTATAACAAAAAACCGCAGAGGTAGCCGCCATGACCCAACCCGCACGTCGCCAACCCTTCGTCCTGAGTGTGTTGCTCAGCGCCATGCTGCTGTCCGGCACGGCACTGGCCGCCGTCAGTGACCAGGACATTCTCCAGGACCCCAAGAACCCGGAGCAGATCGTCACCAACGGTCTGGGCGTCCAGGGTCAGCGCTACAGCCCCCTCGACACCCTCAACGTCAACAACGTGAAAGACCTGCGCCCGGTCTGGGCGTTCTCCTTCGGCGGCGAAAAGCAACGCGGTCAGCAAGCGCAGCCGATGATCAAGGACGGCGTGATGTACATGACCGGTTCCTACTCGCGGGTGTTCGCGGTGGATGCGCGCACCGGCAAGAAGCTCTGGCAATACGATGCGCGCCTGCCTGACGACATCCGCCCTTGCTGCGACGTGATCAACCGCGGCGTCGCGCTGTACGGCGACCTGGTGTTCTTCGGCACCCTCGACGCCAAGCTCGTGGCCCTGAACAAGGACACCGGCAAGGTGGTCTGGAGCAAGAAGGTCGCCGATCACAAGGAAGGCTATTCGATCAGCGCCGCGCCCTTGGTGATCAACGGCAAACTGATCACCGGCGTGGCTGGCGGTGAGTTCGGGGTGGTCGGCAAGATCGAAGCCTACGACCCGAAAAACGGCGACTTGCTGTGGACGCGTCCGACGGTCGAAGGCCACATGGGTTACGTCTACAAGGACGGCAAGGCGATAGAAAACGGCATTTCCGGTGGTGAGGCCGGCAAGACCTGGCCCGGCGACCTGTGGAAAACCGGCGGCGCTGCACCGTGGCTCGGCGGTTACTACGACCCGGAAACCAATCTGTTGCTGTTCGGCACCGGCAACCCGGCGCCGTGGAACTCGCACCTGCGTCCGGGCGACAACCTCTATTCGTCGTCGCGTCTGGCGCTCAATCCTGACGACGGCACCATCAAATGGCACTTCCAGAGCACGCCCCACGACGGTTGGGATTATGACGGCGTCAACGAGCTGATCTCGTTCAACTACACCGAGGGCGGCAAGGAAATCAAAGCGGCGGCGACGGCGGACCGTAACGGTTTCTTCTACGTGCTGGACCGCACCAACGGCAAATTCATCCGCGGCTTTCCGTTCGTGGACAAGATCACCTGGGCCACCGGGCTCGACAAGAATGGCCGGCCGATCTACAACGAGGCCAGCCGTCCCGGTGCGCCAGGCACCGAGGCCAAGGGCAGCTCGGTGTTCGTCGCCCCGGCGTTTCTCGGTGCGAAGAACTGGATGCCGATGGCCTACAACCGCGACACCGGATTGTTCTACGTGCCGTCCAACGAGTGGGGCATGGACATCTGGAACGAGGGCATCGCCTACAAGAAAGGCGCGGCATTCCTCGGCGCCGGTTTCACCATCAAACCGCTGAACGAAGACTACATCGGCGTGTTGCGCGCCATCGACCCGAAAACCGGCAAGGAAGTCTGGCGCCACAAGAACTTCGCGCCGCTGTGGGGCGGGGTGCTGACCACCAAGGGCAACCTGGTGTTCACAGGCACGCCGGAAGGCTTCCTTCAGGCGTTCAATGCCAAGACCGGTGAGAAGGTCTGGGAATTCCAGACCGGCTCCGGTGTACTCGGTTCGCCCGTGACCTGGGAAATGGACGGCGAACAGTACGTTTCGGTGCTCTCGGGTTGGGGTGGCGCGGTGCCGCTGTGGGGCGGTGAAGTGGCCAAGCGCGTGAAGGACTTCAACCAGGGCGGGATGCTCTGGACGTTCAAGTTGCCGAAGGAGCTGGTGGCCCAACACTGAATACACCGCCAAAACCTGTAGGAGCGAGCCTGCTCGCGATGGTCGCCAACGATGACGCGGGTTGTCTGGATACCCGCGGTGGCTGGGCGTTCTTCGCGAGCAAGCTCGCTCCTACAAGGAGAACGCCGTCAACTGTAGGAGCGAGCCTGCTCGCGATGGTCGTCAACGATGACGCTGGCTGCCTGACGCCCCGCGGCGCCTGTGAGTCCATCGCGAGCAGGCTCGCTCCTACAAGGGAATGTGTGAAATCCAGTACCAAATAACGAGAGCCTCTCCTGCCAACGGCGCATTCGTCTGGCCGGCGGGGCTCTCTAGTATCGGTGCATCGCCTGTCGGTCCGACAGGCATCGACCCAGACAGAGGCCCACCATGATCTATGCACAACCCGGCACACCCGGTGCCGTCGTTTCCTTCAAGGCGCGCTACGGCAACTTCATCGGCGGCGAGTTCGTTGCTCCGGTCAATGGCGAATACTTCACCAACACCTCGCCGATCACCGGCGAAGTCATCGCCGAGTTCCCGCGCTCCAGCGCCGCTGACATCGACAAGGCCCTGGACGCCGCTCACGCTGCCGCCGATGCCTGGGGTAAAACCTCGGCTCAGGATCGTTCGCGGGTGCTGCTGCAAATTGCCGATCGCATCGAGCAGAACCTGGAAATCCTCGCCGTCACCGAAACCTGGGACAACGGCAAGGCCGTGCGCGAAACCCTGAACGCCGATGTGCCGCTGGCTGCCGACCATTTCCGTTATTTCGCCGGTTGCATCCGCGCCCAGGAAGGCGGCGCCGCCGAGATCAACGAACTGACCACCGCCTACCATTTCCACGAGCCGCTGGGCGTGGTCGGGCAGATCATCCCGTGGAACTTCCCGTTGCTGATGGCCGCCTGGAAACTCGCCCCGGCGCTCGCCGCCGGCAACTGCGTGGTGCTCAAGCCGGCCGAGCAAACGCCGTTGTCGATCATGGTCTTCGCCGAGTTGATCGCCGACCTGCTGCCGGCCGGTGTGCTGAACATCGTGCAAGGTTTCGGGCGTGAAGCGGGTGAAGCGCTGGCGACCAGCAAACGCATCGCCAAGATTGCCTTCACCGGCTCCACCCCGGTCGGCGCGCACATCATGCATTGCGCCGCCGAGAACATCATCCCGAGTACCGTGGAGCTGGGCGGCAAATCGCCGAACATTTTCTTCGAAGACATCATGAACGCCGAACCGCAGTTCATTGAGAAAGCCGCCGAGGGCCTGGTGCTGGCGTTCTTCAACCAGGGCGAAGTCTGCACCTGCCCGTCGCGGGCGCTGGTGCAAGAGTCGATCTACGAGCCGTTCATGGCCGAAGTGATGAAGAAGATCATCAAGATCAAGCGCGGCAATCCGCTGGACACGGAAACCATGGTCGGCGCCCAGGCGTCGGAGCAGCAATACGACAAGATTCTCTCGTACCTGAAAATCGCTCAGGAGGAGGGTGCCGAACTGCTCACCGGCGGCGCGGCGGAGCGCCTCGAAGGCGATCTGTCCAGCGGCTATTACATCCAGCCGACCCTGCTCAAGGGCCACAACAAGATGCGCGTGTTCCAGGAAGAAATCTTCGGCCCGGTGGTGGGCGTCACCACGTTCAAGGACGAAGCCGAAGCCCTGGCCATCGCCAACGACAGCGAGTTCGGCCTTGGTGCCGGCCTGTGGACCCGCGACATCAACCGTGCCTACCGCATGGGCCGGGCGATCAAGGCCGGACGTGTGTGGACCAACTGCTACCACCTGTACCCGGCCCATGCCGCATTCGGCGGCTACAAGAAATCCGGCGTCGGTCGTGAGAACCACAAAATGATGCTCGACCATTATCAGCAGACCAAGAACCTGCTGGTGAGCTATGACATCAATCCGCTGGGGTTCTTCTAAAGCCTGAAACTCGCCTGTCCCCCCCCTGTGGGAGCGAGCCTGCTCGCGATTGCGGTCCGACATTCACTGCTGAATGGACTGGCCTCATCGCGAGCAGGCTCGCTCCCACATTGGTTTTGTGTGTTTCTGATGACGGCGTGCACCCCCTACCAACGCACCCCACACCTTCGTTCGAAAGTAGCATTCGGGCCTTCCACGCCCCGTGCATTAATGGCTGCACCGGAATTGCCCGGCACAAGAAGAGGATTGACCCATGTGGACTAAACCCGCGTTTACCGATCTGCGCATTGGCTTCGAAGTGACGATGTATTTCGCCAATCGTTGATCGTTTACCCGGCCAGCCGTTGCGTTGGCCGGGCCTGCCTCCCGGAGCATCATCCATGCACATCCGCGTTCTCGGTTCCGCCGCCGGCGGTGGTTTTCCGCAGTGGAACTGCAACTGCCGGCAGTGCGCCGGTGTGCGCAATGGCAGCCTGCGGGCGCAGCGGCGTACGCAGTCGTCCATCGCCCTGAGTGACCAGGGTGTGGACTGGGTGTTGTGCAATGCCTCCCCGGACATTCGCGCGCAACTCGAGAGTTTTCCGCTGCTGCAACCGGCACGTCGTTTGCGCGACACCGCGATTGCCGGCGTGGTCCTGATGGACAGCCAGATCGACCATTGCACCGGCCTGCTAAGCCTGCGCGAAGGTTGCCCGCATACGGTGTGGTGCACCGAGCGGGTGCATGAGGACCTGAGCAGCGGCTTTCCCCTGTTCAACATGCTCAGGCACTGGAATAGCGGCTTGCAGTGGCAACCGATCGGACTGGACCGCGAACCGTTCCACATCGCGGCCTGCCCGCAATTACAGTTTCGCGCGATCCCGCTGGTCAGCAACGCGCCACCGTACTCGCCGAACCGGGGCAACCCGCAGCCGGGCGACACCATCGGCCTGTTCATCGAAGACCTGCGCACCGGCGCAGCGATGTTCTACGCGCCAGGCCTTGGGCAAGTCGACGATGAAGTCCTGAGCTGGATGCAGCGCGCTGATTGCCTGTTGCTCGACGGTACCTTGTGGCGCGACGACGAGATGCGCGTGTGCGAAGTCGGCCAGAGCCTTGGCCGTGAGATGGGGCATCTGCCGCAGAGCGGGGCGGGTGGCATGCTCGACGTGCTGGAGGGCTTGCCTCGGCAGCGCAAGGTGCTGATCCATATCAACAACACCAATCCGATTCTTGATGAAGACTCCGCGGAGCGGGCACTGCTGGAGCGGCGGGGGATTGAGGTGGCTTATGACGGCATGAGTATTGAGCTGTAGCTGATGGCCCCATCGCGAGCAGGCTCGCTCCCACAGGTTTTGTGAACACTGCAGAACACTGTGGGAGCGAGCTTGCCCGCGAAGAGGCCGGATCAGACATCAAAGATTTCCCGGAGAGACTCAATGACCGACACCCCCCTGTCCCCCAGCGAATTCGAAGCCGCGCTGCGGGCCAAAGGCGCCTACTACCACATTCATCACCCGTTCCACCAAGCCATGTACGCCGGCCGCGCCACCCGCGAGCAGATTCAGGGCTGGGTCGCCAATCGCTTCTACTACCAGGTGAACATCCCCCTGAAGGACGCCGCGATTCTGGCCAACTGCCCCGACCGCGAGGTGCGTCGCGAATGGCTGCAACGCGTGCTCGACCACGACGGCGTGCCGGGCAGCGAAGGCGGCATCGAGGCCTGGCTGCGCCTCGGCGAGGCGGTGGGGCTGGAGCGTGAACGGATTCTGTCCCAGGAGCTGGTGTTGCCCGGCGTGCGTTTCGCCGTGGACGCCTACGTCAACTTTGCCCGTCGCGCCTGCTGGCAGGAAGCGGCCAGCAGTTCCCTGACCGAACTGTTTGCGCCACAGATCCATCAGTCCCGACTCGACGCCTGGCCGACGCATTACCCGTGGATCGACGTCGCTGGCTACGACTACTTCCGCACACGCCTCAGCCAGGCGCGGCGGGATGTCGAGCACGGTTTGCGCATCACCCTCGCGCATTACGTCACGCTCCAAAGCCAGCAACGCATGCTGGAGATCCTGCAATTCAAGCTCGACGTGCTGTGGAGCATGCTCGATGCCATGAGCATGGCCTACGAACTGGAACGACCGCCTTATCACACCGTCACCCGGGACGCTGTGTGGCATCGGGGGATCGCCCTGTGAGCCTGATCAAACGGGCTTACTCGCCGATGCTGCGCCAGGGGTTTCGTCTGCAGTGGGAGCCGCGACAGGATTGCCATGTGCTGCTGTACCCCGAAGGCATGATCAAACTGAATGCCAGTGCCGGGCAGATTCTCGAACGGGTCAACGGCGAGCGCAGCGTGGCGGCCATCATCGATCTGTTGTCCGCGAGTTTCCCCGGCGTGCCGGGGATCGACGAGGACGTGCTGGCGTTTCTGGAGGTGGCCCATGCCCAATTCTGGATTGAATGACTCGCGTCCGGGACCGCCGCTTTGGCTGCTGGCGGAGCTGACCTATCGCTGCCCGCTGCAATGCCCTTATTGCTCCAATCCACTGGACTTCGCCCGGCACGGCGAGGAGTTGAGCACTGAAGAATGGATTCGCGTATTCCGCGAGGCACGCGACATGGGCGCGGCGCAATTGGGCTTTTCCGGTGGCGAGCCGCTGGTGCGTCAGGACCTCGCCGAGCTGATCAAGGCCGCCCGGGACATGGGTTACTACACCAACCTGATCACCTCGGGCATCGGCCTGTCCGAGCAGAAGATCGCCGATTTCAAGGTGGCCGGGCTGGACCATATCCAGATCAGCTTTCAGGCGGCCGACGAAACGGTCAACAACATGCTCGCCGGTTCGCACAAAGCCTTCGCGCAGAAACTGGCGATGGCCCGCGCCGTGAAAGCTCACGGTTATCCGATGGTGCTGAACTTCGTGACCCATCGGCACAACATCGACCGGATCGACCGCATCATCGACCTGTGCCTGGAGCTGGAAGCGGATTTTGTCGAATTGGCCACGTGTCAGTTCTATGGTTGGGCCGAACTCAATCGCGCCGGGTTGTTACCGACCCGTGAACAATTGCAGCGTGCCGAACGCATCACCAACGACTACCGCGAGCGGCTCGAAGCCCAGGGCCATGCGTGCAAGCTGATCTTCGTCACCCCGGATTACTACGAGGAGCGCCCCAAGACCTGCATGAACGGCTGGGCCAATCTGTTCCTCGACATCACCCCGGACGGTACGGCGTTGCCTTGTCACAGTGCCCGCCAGTTACCGGTGCAGTTTCCCAACGTGCGCGAGCACAGCATCGAGCACATCTGGACCGATTCGTTTGGCTTCAACCGCTTTCGTGGCGATGACTGGATGAAGGAGCCGTGCCGCTCCTGCGATGAAAAACACAAGGACCTCGGCGGCTGCCGCTGCCAGGCGTTCATGCTGACGGGCGATGCAGAGAATGCCGACCCGGTGTGCAGCAAATCGCCGCATCACGGCGTCATCCTCAAGGCCCGCGCAGAGGCAGATGCGCCGGGGCAGGGGATGGAGCACCTGACCCTGCGCAACGAAAAGGCATCTCGCCTGATCTACCGCGGATAACCAACACCCCAAATCCCTGTGGGAGCGAGCCTGCTCGCGATGGGGCCGGCACATCCAACAGTGAAAGTAGCTGACACATCGTCATCGCGAGCAGGCTCGCTCCCACAGGGAACTGCGGTGAAGCGGGTTGAGTGCACCCAGCCATTGGTCTGATTGCATTCACCACCGGATGGGTTAGTGTGGCTCTACCTTTCAAAACAATAAAAAACAGGCTTTCCAATGAGCCAGAGTCTCAGCCAGCTGCGTAAATTCGTTTCGCCTGAAATCATCTTTGGTGCCGGTTGCCGGCACAACGTCGGCAATTACGCCAAGACCTTTGGCGCGCGCAAGGTCCTGGTGGTCAGCGATCCCGGGGTGATTGCCGCCGGTTGGGTAGCCGATGTCGAAGCCAGCCTGCAAGCCATCGGCATCGATTACGTCCTGTACAGCGACGTCTCGCCCAACCCACGGGTCGAGGAAGTCATGCTCGGCGCCGAACTGTATCGGGAAAACCATTGCGACGTGATCGTCGCGGTCGGCGGTGGCAGCCCGATGGACTGCGGCAAGGGCATCGGCATCGTCGTCGCCCACGGTCGCAGCATCCTTGAGTTCGAAGGCGTGGACACCGTCCGCGTGCCCAGTCCGCCGCTGATCCTGATCCCGACCACCGCCGGCACCTCGGCGGACGTCTCGCAATTCGTGATCATCTCCAACCAGCAAGAACGCATGAAATTTTCCATCGTCAGCAAGGCGGTGGTGCCGGACGTATCGCTGATCGACCCGGAAACCACCCTGAGCATGGACCCGTTCCTGTCGGCCTGCACCGGCATCGACGCGCTGGTGCACGCCATCGAAGCCTTCGTCTCCACCGGGCACGGGCCGCTGACTGACCCCCATGCACTGGAAGCCATGCGCCTGATCAATGGCAATCTGGTGCAGATGATCGCCAACCCGACGGACATCGCCCTGCGCGAGAAGATCATGCTCGGCAGCATGCAGGCCGGGCTGGCGTTTTCCAACGCGATCCTCGGTGCGGTGCACGCCATGTCCCACAGCCTCGGCGGTTTCCTGGACCTGCCCCATGGCTTGTGCAACGCGGTGCTGGTGGAACACGTGGTGGCGTTCAACTACAGCTCGGCGCCGGAACGTTTCAAGGTGATCGCCGAGACGTTCGGCATCGATTGCCGTGGCCTCAATCACCGGCAGATCTGCGGGCGTCTGGTTGAACACCTGATCGCTCTCAAGCACGCCATCGGCTTCCACGAAACCCTTGGCTTGCACGGGGTCAGCACGGCGGACATTCCGTTCCTGTCGCAACACGCCATGCACGACCCGTGCATCCTGACCAATCCGCGCGAGTCCAGTCAGCGTGACGTCGAGGTCGTCTATGGCGAAGCCCTCTGACGAGCAGCAACGGGCACTGGCCGGGTTACTCGGTTTAAGCAGCCACTCGGCGCGCAAAAGCCATTACCCCGAACTCAACGCGCGCCTCGACGAACTCGAAGCCGAGCGCAATCGCTACAAATGGCTGTTTGAAAACGCTGTGCACGGGATTTTCCAGGCCAGCCTGCAGGAAGGGATGCGCGCGGCCAACCCCGCGCTGGCGCGCATGCTGGGGTATCAAAACCCGCAGGAAGTGCTGTTTTCCCTGGCGGACCTGGCGAGCAACCTGTTTGTCGGCGGTGCGCAGGAGCTGGAAAACATCGGCGAAATCCTCCGCCACCAAGGCAGCCTGCACGGCTACGAAACACAATTGCGCCGCCAGGACGGCAGCAGCCTCGACGTGTTGATGAACCTGTTGCTCAAGCCCGATCAGGAAGGGCTGGTGGAAGGCTTTGTCGCAGACATCACCGAACGCAAACTGGCCCAGCAGCGCTTGCAACAGCTCAATGACGAACTGGAACAGCGGGTCACCGCGCGTACCAATGAATTGCTCGAGGCCAATCGCAACCTGCAACAGCAGATCACCCAGCGCAAGCAGATCGCCGAAGCCTTGCGCGATGCCCGCGACGCCGCCGAAGCGGCCAATCGCAGCAAGGACAAATATCTTGCCGCCGCCAGTCACGATCTGTTGCAGCCATTGAACGCCGCACGCTTGCTGATCTCGACCTTGCGCGAGCGGCGGTTGCCGGAGGTCGAGCAGGTGCTGGTCGAGCGCACCCACCAGGCCCTGGAAGGCGCGGAAGACCTGCTCACCGACTTGCTGGATATTTCCCGTCTCGATCAGGCCGCGGTCAGGCCCGACGTCGCCCTATACCGCCTGGACGAATTACTCGGGCCGCTGGTGTCGGAATTCCAGTCGGTGGCTGAAGCGGCCGGCTTGCGATTGCGCGCGCACATGGGCGATTACGCCATTCGCACCGACCTGCGGCTGATGACTCGCATCTTGCGCAACTTCCTCAGCAACGCCTGCCGCTACACCGACCAGGGCACCATCCTGCTCGGCGCCCGCCGTCGTGGCGACCGCCTGCGCCTGGAAGTCTGGGACACCGGGCGTGGCATCCCGGCGGATCGCCTCGATTCGATTTTCCTCGAATTCAATCAACTGGATGTCGGCCGCGCCGCCGACCGCAAGGGCGTTGGCCTGGGGCTGGCGATCGTCGAGCGCATCGCCAAGATCCTCGATTACCGGATCCAGGTGCATTCGCTGCCCGGCCGCGGTTCGATGTTCAGCATCGATGTGCCTATCTCCGAGGAAGTGCCGTTGCCCCTCAGTCTTGCGGTGCCCCAGCCGGGTACGGGCAACCCGTTGCCGGGCCGGCGCCTGCTGGTGCTGGACAATGAGGTGAGCATCCTGGAAAGCATGAGCGCGTTGCTCGGGCAATGGGGCTGCGAAGTGGTCACGGCCACCGATGAAGCCTCGGCGCTGACTGCGTTGCAGGGCCATGCACCGGAGTTGATCCTGGCGGACTATCACCTCGATCACGGGGTGGTCGGCTGCGAAGTGGTTCGGCATTTGCGCGAGCATTTCAGCCGGACGATTCCGGCGGTGATCATCACGGCCGATCGTACTGATCAGTGCCGACGTTCATTGCAGCGGCTCGACGCGCCGCTGCTGAACAAACCGGTGAAGCCCGGCAAGCTGCGCGCGGTGTTGAGCCAGATGCTGGGCTAGACGAGCGCGCGATACTGCCAGCTGAAACCCACCGCCGCGGATTGACCTTGCTCCAGCAACACCAGCCCCGGACGACCGGGCAAGTGGTGCGCGTTGACCGGATGGCTGACCGGTTCGACGCAGAAAAAAGGCAGGTCGACCGGGCAATAGAGCAGGAAGAAGTCACTGCCGCTGGCCTGGCAATCCAGTTCATAGCCGAGGTCCGGTTGCTGGATCAGGCAGTGGCCATCCCAGCCGCAGAAGCCGTTGTCGACCAGTGTGTCGGGCAGGGTTTTGATCGACTGGAAATTCCAGTCGGCAGGCAACGAAGCGAGTCGCGTCGGTAATCTGGACGCATCGCACAGCCAGACCTGATCAGCGTTCGCCTGCAACCTTGTGCCTGCGGTCCGCGGCAGATACGGATGCAACCCCAGGCCATGCCATGCAGCGCGCTCGGCCTGGTGCGTGACGTGCAATTCGAGGCTCAGCTTGCCCGCGCTCAAGTGAAAGCGTTGCCGGGCGCGGTAGGCGAAGGGTTTGATGCTGTCGAGTTGCAGGACGACTTCGCCACGGCTCTGCGAAATCACTTGCCAGGGTTGTTGCCAGGCGCTGCCGTGAATCGGCAACGGGTCGGTGAGGCTGTTGGGTTCGAGGGCGAGCCAGCCGTCCGGGCGATCAAAACCACCGTCGGAAACGCGGTTGGACCAGGGTGCCAACGGGAAGCAACCGAGTTTGCCCGGCAGACCGGTGTCGAGGGCTTGGGCATCGCTGTGCCGCAGCAACGGTTGCCCGGTGTGGCGCACCGTCCAGTTGACGATGCTGCCGCCGATCTCCGGGGCCAATGTGAGGTGAGTGAATTCGTCTTCGAGTTCGAGCAGTGTTGATGTCATGTTGACCCGCAATAGGAATGAGGCAAAGTCAATCAGTGGTTGAAACGCGGTTCCGGCAGGCCTTTCACGCCGGCCTCGAGGGCGAACACGCCGCCCGCCAGCGACTGCGGATCCTGGTCGTCACCAGGACGGATCGAGGTCACGAACAGCGTGTCCAGGCGACTGCCACCAAAGGCGCACATGGTCGGTTTTTTTACCGGCACGGCCAGGGAACGGTCGAGGCGACCCTCGGGCGTAAACCGGTGAATCAGCCCGGCGTCATTGCCACAGATCCAGTAGCAACCGTCGGCATCCACCGCGGCGCCATCGGGGCGACCGGGCAACGGCTGCATGTCGACGAACAGTCGCCGGTTGGACGGCGTGCCGCTGTCGATGTCGTAATCGAAGGCCCAGATTTTCTGCACCAGCGGATGCGAATCGGACAGGTACATCGTCCGCCCATCCGGGCTGAAGCCGAGGCCGTTGGGCACGGTGAAACCGCGCAGTTGCGCCTCGATGGGACCGCGTTGCCCGGCGCTATAGCGATACAGCGCGCCGGTCGCCGCATTGGCGCCCATGTTCAGCACCATGCTGCTGGCCCAGAAACGCCCCTGACGGTCGCACCGACCATCATTGAGGCGCATGTCCGTGCGGGCGTGATCGACCTGCGCCAGTAACTCAGTGTCGAGGCTGCCGTCGTTGTGCGGCCGAATCCGAAAGAACCCGCTTTCCATCCCGGCGACCCAGCTGCCGTCATCCTGACGCACGATGCAGGCAAGCATTTCCGGCGCGGTCCAGGCTTCGACATAACCGCTGTCGGCGCTCCAGCGCTGCAAACCCCCGGCCGGAATATCGACCCAGTACAGAGCGTTTTCCTCGGGGACCCAGACCGGGCTTTCACCGACTGTGTTGCGGGCATCGACAATCAATTCGGCTGGCATGGCGAGTCATTCCCTTGGGTTTTTGTTGTGGTCACCACGGCGGTTCAGTCGCCGAACGGGCCGGACGCGACAAATGCACCACCCTGGTAAACCATCGCCGGATCATCAGCGGCGGGCATCGGCTGTGCTTCGATTTTTTCGCGGAACACTTCGGAAGTGTCCTGAGGCACGTAACCCAGGGCGGTGGCGTAACGGTTGTCCCACCAGACGTTCTTGTTGTCGGACGCGCCATAGACCACGGTGTGGCCAACGTTCGGCGCGTACAACGCGCGTTCGATCAACTGGGTCAGGTCGCCGAAGCTCAGCCAGGTGCTCATCATGCGACGGTTTTGCGGTTCCGGGAACGAAGAGCCGATGCGGATGCTGACCGTCTCGATGCCGTAGCGATCGAAGTAGAAACTGGCGACGTCTTCGCCGTAGGACTTGGACAAGCCGTAGTAGCTATCCGGACGGCGAGGGGAGTGGGCGTCGATCACTTCATCCTGCTTATAGAAGCCGATGACGTGGTTGGAGCTGGCGAAGATCACGCGCTTTACGCCGTGACGGCGGGCGGCTTCGTAGATGTGGAACACGCCGCAGATATTGGCGCCGAGAATGTCTTCGAACGAATGCTCGGTCGACACGCCGCCGAAATGCAGGATCGCGTCCACGCCGTCGACCAGTTGATGCACGGCCTGTTTGTCGGCGAGGTCGCAGATCACCACTTCCTCGCGGTCATCCATGGCCGGCGCGATGTCGGCGATGTCCGACAGGCGAATCACATTGGCGTAAGGCCGCAGACGTTCGCGCAGCACTTTGCCGAGGCCGCCGGCGGCACCGGTCAGCAGGAGGCGGTTGAAAGGAGCGTTGGGCGTGGTGGTCATGGCAGTTCCTGGACGCAGATGCATTATTGAATTTGTTGTAGGTTGTCGTACGACTGTCGCAAAGTATCGTTAGGGTTTCCGGGTGTTGTCAACGCGACTTTGCTGGAAATTGACAGAGGGTCTCGCACCTTCCCTGTAGGAGCGAGCTTGCTCGCGATGGTCGTTAACGATAGCGCGTGCGTCCAGAGTAAACGCGGCGCGCTTGAGTTCATCGCGAGCATGCTCGCTCCTACAGGGGACGCCTTACAACAACGAAATCGGGTAGCTGACGAAAATACGATTCTCGTCGAATTCATTCGTGCTGAAGTTCTTGCGGATACTCGCGTTACGCCATTTGACGTTGAGGTTCTTCAGCGGGCCGCTCTGCACGGTGTAGGCCAGTTCCGATTCACGGCCCCATTCCTTGCCGTCGGTGATTGCGCCGGTGTGGACGTTATCACCGCTGATGTAGCGGTTCATCATGGTCAGGCCGGGAATGCCCAGCGCCACGAAGTTGTAGTCATGCCGCAACTGCCAGGATTTCTCCTTGGCGTTGTCGTAGCTGGAGTTGTAGCTGTCGTTGGCCAGGGTGCCGCCGCTGGTGCCGTTGACGCGCATCCAGACATCGTCGCCTGTGAGTTTTTGCAGGCCGACGTAGAAGGTGCTGCCGCCGTATTTGGCGGAGAGCATGGCGAACGCGGTCTTGTTGTCGAGGTCGCCGGCCAGGGCACTGCCGTCCTCCTTGCCAATGAAGTAACCGAGGTTGGCGCCGAGGGTCCAGTCGCCTATCGGCTGGCTGTGGCTCAAGTTGAAATACTGTTGCTGGTAGATGTCGCTGAGTTCGGCATACCAGACGCCGACCTGGGTGCGTTTGTCGTTGAACGTGTATTCACCGCCGCCGAAGTTGAAACGGTCCGAAGTAAAGGCCGCGGATTTGCCGTTCATGAACATGTCTTCCATGCTCGCATCGTTGCGCGGGCTGTTTTGTCGGAACTGGCCGCCATACAGCGTCAGGCCGCTGATTTCGGTGGACGTTATCTGCCCGCCGCGAAAGGTTTGCGGCAGCGAACGGCCGTCATCCGAGCGCAGGATCGGCAGCACCGGCATCCATTCGCCGACTTTCAATTCGGTTTTCGACACCTTGCCTTTGAGCGCCACGCCCATCCGACCGAAGTTGTCCGCCGGGCGGCCGTCGTCGTGGATCGGCAGCAGTTGCGTGCCGCCCGTGCCTTTACCGCCATCGAGCTTCTGCGAGTACAGGCCGAGTACATCGATGCCAAAACCGACCGGGCCCTGGGTGAAACCGGACTTGGCATCGAGGATGAAGTTTTGTGTCCACTCTTCAGCCTTGCCTTGAGGGTAGGCCGGGTTGGTGAAGTTGCGGTTGAAGTAGGCGTTGCGCAGGTTCAGCGTGGCCTTGGCGTCATCGACGAACCCTTCGGCGTGGCTGGTCATGGGCAGGGCGAGGACGGCCAGACTGCTGCATCCGATCAGGCTCAGGGTGTTACGGCGGACAAAAGTGGGGCGAGGGGTGCAGACGGAGGAATTGCGGACGAGCTTGCTCACGGGTGACGCTCCCTTGTTTCTTGTTGTTTTTATTAGTGTCATACGTCGTCGTACAACAATGGGGCGATTATTTGCGAGGGTTTCGGGGGTTGTCAATCAGAAGTTATACGATGACTGTACGTCTGACGGATTGTGGGAGCGGGCTGCTCGCGCTCCCACAGGGGATTTGTGTTTCAGCTAGCCAGCATCGGGGGCATGGTCCCCAAAAGGGAGACCGCCGCCACCGCGCCAATCCCCAGCAACCATTCCAGCGTCACACTGGTTTTCAGGGTTGCCAGGCGCTGCTCGCAATCCTTGATCCGCAACCGATTGAACAACGCCAACCCGAGCATTGCGCTCACCAGCAGCACTTTGATCAGCAGAATCAAGGCGAACCCGGAGAACAACGGCGTCGGCCAGAATTGCCCGGTCAGCACCCGGACATTGATCAGACCGGTGATCACCAGTCCCGCCACCAACGCGTAACCAACGCCGCTGAACCTCTGGAGCATGTCGCGAACGGCATGCCCGGTGGGTTGCCGCAGAACCATCACCAATAGCATCAACCCACCCAACCAGACCCCGACGCAGGTCAGGTGGACAATTTGATTGAGGATCAGCAATTGGCCGCTGAGACCATCGAGCATCGCCCCGTGGCCGACCGGGGCCAGCGTGGCCAACAGCAGGCTGGCGAGGATCAGGCACAGGGGCAAACGACTGCGCAGCGGCGTCAGCACCACCACGACCAGCAATCCGTTGAGCAACAGGTGCCAGCGCCAGACCTGACCGAAAAACGTGTTGTCCAGCACCAACCACAGCGTCGACGGATCAAACGCGGCGTCCCAGCTCCCGGCCATGCTGGCGGTGATCAGCAGCAACCAGCTCACGCCACTGATCAGCGCCACGCTTGCGAGCCAGCGGCTGACGCGCACCAGCGATGCGTCCAGCAACGTCTCGCGACCCAGCAGCAACGGCTTGAATAGCCACGCCCCGAACAGCATCAGCACCACGGTGAAATGCAGGAAACGGCACAGCACCATCGCGCTCGTCATGAATTACTGGCCGACCTTGAAGCTGTAGGCGCCTTCGCTTTTGTGCGTATCAACCGACACCGCATGCCATTCGACTTTGTAAGCCCCCGCCGTCAACGGCGCTGCCGGGGTCACGACCAGGGTCTTTTTATCGCTGCCTTCGGTGGCCAGGCTCTTCACCGGCACGTTTGCGCCATCCTTGCTGATCGTGACTTTGGTGAACGTCGCTTCGACGCCTTCGGAAAACACCAGGCGCAATTCCGAGGGTGCGCTCACGGTGCTGTCGGCTGCGGGCACCTGGCTTTTCAGGTGGGCGTGGGCAAACACCGACGAGGCGGCGAGCAGCGAGCCGAGCAGGGCGACGGTGGTCAGGGTTTTCTTGAAAAGCATCATGGATACCTCAGAGGCAGGTTCGAAGAAGTGCTGAGTTTAACTGCGGCAGGCCGGGTGTACGAAGTTTCCTTTTCCCCTGTCGCCGCGCAGTAGAGCGAATGCTAGTCTTGAACAACGCTGTTGTCAGGGAGCCCTCATGGGCAATCACAAGATCGAAATTCGCCGCAGTAACGTCGAGAAAATCCTGCTGGGGGCCGAGAAGGTTTTCGCCGAAAAAGGCTTCGGCGGCACCGCCATGGCCGACATCGCCGCCGAAGTGCAACTGCCGCGCTCCAACCTGCATTACTACTTCAGCACCAAGACCGAGTTGTACAGCGCCGTGCTCTTCGATTTGCTGGAGGTGTGGAAGCAGGACGCACTGTGTTTCGAAATGTTCGACGATCCCCGCGTGGTCCTCAGCAGCTACATCCGCGCCAAGATGAACCACTCCCGCAGCCGCCCGTATGGCTCGAAAGTCTGGGCCAACGAAATCATCCACGGCGCGCCAACCCTGGGCGTGGCCCTGGACGCCAGCCTGTACGATTGGGCCAAGATGAAAGAAGCGAAAATCCGCCAGTGGGTGGACGACAAACGCATCCTGCCGGTAGAACCCTCAAGCCTGCTCTACATGATCTGGGCCTCGACCCAGCACTACGCGGATTTTGATCATCAGGTGAATATTCTCAATGACCATCAACCCTTGTCGGATATGCAATTCGAGCGGGCAGTACAGACGGTGACGAGTGTGATTTTGCGGGGGATTGGGTTGGAGCCGTAGTCAGATGATAAGCATGTGCCCATTTATTGTGCTGAAGTCTGCTTACCTCGAAGGTCGATTTTTCGGATTCCATCACGTTTGATCTGGAGTTCTCTGTAGCTTATTAGATTTACCAAACGGTCAAGTTCCTTAGCCGGGGCGCCCGCAGTTGTTGCTTGAATTAGCTCTTGTCGGGCTTTATCCATTTTGGCTTGTAACTGAGAGTTTTTTTCTATCTTTGTTTGAGGGTGCTCTAGGATGTACTGATCATATCTTTTTGCGTCTTTTCTTAGCTCTCTTTTAAATACGGTGGACTGCGAGCCCCCCTTTTGGCGATCTCTAACAGAGGTGGACGCTAATTCCGCAACGGCTGTTTTTTGTTTGGAAATGGTATCTGCTGATTTTTGCAGTGGACGTTTCGCTGCGTTTGAAGTTACCGACCGAGCGATTGTAGTGGTAGTTGGTTTGATCTGTTTTATTGAAGGTTTAACGATCACACTGCCGCGCAAAAGATTCTCTATGAAAAAACGCGTGTTTCCGGTTATGTCGACGAAGTTTATCGGGTCTCCTCCACAGTATATGTATGCATTAAGCCCCGCGCCCTCATCAAATGGGCCCAATTCATCCGGACTATTAAATCGCATCAATTTCGGATTATAAAAACGATTGCCTTGGCCTAATGGGTAATGGCCTGTCACTACATCCGGATGTTCGCCATTAAAGCCGAGCAGACGACTCAAGCTGCTTTCCGCCGGATGATGGCCATAGGCGGTAAAAGCAAACTGCTGTGCATTGCCGCTCGACGATGCCTGTAGCAGCGAATGCGCCCGGTCGGTGACAAGCAGTGTAGTTTCACCACTGTTAGCTGAGCTGGTCTGCTGCGCCAAAGGCTGCGCTTGATGGCGAAAGATCGTTCGCTGTGTCTGTTCACCCAGTTCGGTCACCAGGTGTTGTTCCTGATAGAAACGCTGTGTACCCGATACCCCCACGCCCGTGAGCCGGTCCAGCGGGTCGTATTCGTAGCGGCACAGAATCTTCAAGGAAGGGACCGACATGGTGAGGCCTGCACGGGTCGATGACGTGTGTTTCAGCTTCGGGGATGAGGCGGGGGTTGTCTACTAGCAGATCTGATAGGGCTGGAGAGGAAAGTGGTGCGGCGGGTGGCCTCATCGCGAGCAAGCTCGCTCCTACAGGGGGCATTGGCGTGCGCAACACTCGCATACGCCGTCAATCCCCTGTAGGAGCGAGCTTGCTCGCGATGGCGTCCTTTCAGACAGCTACATGATAGGGATTACGCGGATCATGGTTCCAATCCAGAAACGGCTTGCCGTTCTCCATGGGCACCATCTCGATGCAGTCCTGCACCGGGCAGGTGATCTGGCACAGGTTGCAGCCCACGCACGCTTCATCGATCACCTCGTACTTGCGCGTGCCGTCGGCCTGCTTGAGGCTGGCCACGGCCTGGTGCGAGGTGTCCTCGCAGGCGATGTGGCAACGGCCACAGCCGATACACGCCTGCTGGTCGATCTTCGCGATCACCTGATAGTTGATGTCCAGGTACTTCCAGTCGGTGGTGTTGCCCACAGCTCGGCCGGAAAAGTCCGACACGCTGGCGTAACCCTGACTGTCCATCCAGCGTGATAAACCGTCCTTCATTTCCTCGACAATCCTGAAGCCATGCAGCATCGCCGCCGTGCACACCTGCACCGAGCCGCTGCCCAGGGCGATGAATTCCGCGGCATCGCGCCAGTTGCCGATGCCGCCAATCCCGGAGATTGGCAGGCTCTGGGTCTGCGGATCGCGGGCGATTTCGGCGACCATGTTCAAGGCGATCGGCTTCACCGCCGAGCCGCAATAACCGCCGTGGGTGCTTTGGCTGCCGACGGTGGGGTAGGCGACCATGCGTTCCAGGTTGACGCTGGTGATCGAGTTGATCGTGTTGATCAGCGACACCGCATCGGCACCGCCGCGATGGGCCGCACAGGCGGCAACGCGAATGTCGGTGATGTTCGGTGTCAGCTTGACGATCACCGGCAGCGAACAGTAAGTCTTGCACCAGCGCGTGACCTGCTCGACATACTCCGGCACCTGGCCAACCGCCGCCCCCATGCCCCGTTCCGGCATGCCGTGGGGGCAGCCAAAATTCAGTTCGATGCCATCGGCGCCCGTGGCTTCCACCAGCGGCAGGATGAATTTCCACGATTCTTCGACACAGGGCACCATCAGCGACACGATCAACGCGCGGTCCGGCCAGTCCTTTTTGACCTGGGTGATTTCCCGCAGGTTGATTTCCAGCGAGCGGTCGGTGATCAGCTCGATGTTGTTGAAGCCCATCACTTCGCGGTTGGGCCCGAAGTGCGCTGAATAGCGTGACGACACGTTGACCGCCGCCGGGTCTTCACCCAGGGTTTTCCAGACCACGCCACCCCAACCGGCCTCGAAGGCGCGGACCACGTTGTAGGCCTTGTCGGTGGGCGGCGCGGAGGCCAGCCAGAACGGATTCGGGGATTTGATGCCGGCGAAGACAATCGAAAGATCGGCCATTTACGCAGCCTCCACGTTGAGCGTCAGTTGTGCGTTGATGGCTTCGGCGGCCAGTTTGCCGTGCTGCACCGCTTGCACGGTGAGGTCCTGATCGAGGTTCGTGCAGTCACCGCCGGCGTAGACGCCGGGGATGCTGGTGCGCAGGTGTTCGTCGACCTCGATGCGTCCGCCCTGATGCTTGAGTTCACGGGCCAGCGGATCGCTGAGGGCGCTGGCGTCGAAGGCCTGGCCGATGGCCTTGAAGATCGCATCGGCGGCCAGCTCGAAGGTTTCGCCAGTGGTTTGCAGGCGACCTTCCACCGCATGCGTGCGAGCGAAGCGCATGCCGCGCACATTGCCTTGTTCATCGAGCAACACTTCTTCGGGCGCCGCCCAGGTGAGCAAGCGCACCTGATTGGCTTTGGCGATGTCCTGTTCGTGGTGAGTCGCGCCCATGTCCTCGAGGCCGCGGCGATACACCAGATTGACGTCACGGGCGCCAAGCCGGGCCATTTGCACGGCCATGTCGATGGCGGTATTGCCGGCACCGAGGACAATGCAGTGGTCGGCCAGCGGCAGTTGCGTCAGGTCGTCAGCCTGGCGCAGTTCGCGGATGTACTCGGTCGCCGCGATCAGGCCCGGTGCGTCTTCGTGGGCCAGGCCCAGCTGTTTGCTGGCGCTGAGGCCGAGTCCCAGGAACACCGCGTCGAATTGCTGGTGCAGTTCGCTGAGGGTCAGGTTTTCGCCGAGTTTCTGTCCGTGGCGGATTTCGATCCCGCCAATCTGCAGCAGGAAGTCCAGCTCCTTCTGCGCGTAGTCGTCCACCAGTTTGTACTTGGCGATCCCGTATTCGTTGAGGCCGCCAGCCTTGCCCTGTGCCTCGAAAATCACCACGTCATGCCCGTGCATGGCGCTGCGATGGGCGCAGGACAAACCGGCCGGGCCGGCACCGACCACGGCGATGCGCTTGCCGGTGGCGGCCGCGCGGGAAAACGGATGCTGACTGAAATGCGCATTGTCCACGGCGTAACGTTGCAGCAGGCCAATCAGTACGGGCGCGCATTCATGAGCGTTGTTGCGCACGCAGGCTTGCTGGCAAAGGATTTCCGTCGGGCAGACCCGGGCGCAACTGCCGCCGAGGATGTTCGCTTCGAGGATTTTATGCGCCGCGCCTTGCACGTTGTCCGCCTGGATATTGCGGATGAACGAGGGAATGTCGATGTCGCTCGGACAGGCATTGACGCACGGTGCGTCGTAGCAATACAGGCAGCGCGAGGCTTCCAGGTGCGCCTGGCGGTCGTTGAGCGCAGGCGCCAGGTCGGTGAAATGGCCGGCGAGGGCGGTCGCACTTTCATTCGAATGCGGGAGGTGGTTCAGGGACTTGAGCACGGTGTTGGCCTCACGGTGATTGAGGTAACTGCCTCTGATGGGCATTGGTTTTTGTGTTGACCGGTCTGGGCTCTTCGCGGGCTTGCTCGCGAAGGCCTCGATCTCAGCGTTGCACCGCAACCGGCTGATTCAACTCAGCCCGCTTGCTCAGCAAATCAAACACCGCCGGGTACGCCGGCCGCTCGACATAGCGTCCGGCGCCACGCTCGGCGCGCAGATCACCGTCGGCCCAGACCACCCGGCCCTGGCTGATCGTGTGACTCGGCACACCGCGCACGGTTTTGCCTTCGAAGATGTTGAAGTCGACTTGCTGATGATGGGTCTTGGCTGAAATCGTCCGCGTACCCTGGGGATCCCACAGCACCAGATCGGCATCCGCGCCGACGCGAATCGCCCCTTTGCGTGGGTACAGGTTGAAGATCTTCGCGGTGTTGGTGGAAGTCAGCGCCACGAACTGCTGCATCGAGAACCGCCCGGTGTTCACCCCTTCGTCCCAGAGCACGGCCATGCGGTCTTCGATACCGGCGGTGCCGTTCGGGATCTTGCTGAAGTCGTCACGGCCCGCGGCTTTTTGCTCGGCGCAGAAGCAGCAGTGGTCGGTGGCGGTGGTGTGCAGATTGCCGGATTGCAGACCGTGCCAGAGTGCTTCCTGATGACCGCGGGGGCGGAAGGGCGGGCTCATCACGTAACCCGCAGCGGTCTGCCAGTCCGGGTGCTGATAGACGCTGTCGTCGAGCAGCAGATGCCCGGCCAGCACTTCGCCGTAGACCTGCTGGCCCTTGCTGCGCGCATAGGTGATTTCGTCGAGGGCTTCCTGGGTCGAGACGTGCACCAGGTACAGCGGCGTGCCGAGGGTTTCGGCGATGCGAATGGCCCGGCTCGCCGCCTCGCCTTCGACCTGAGAGGGGCGCGACAGCGGATGCGCTTCCGGCCCGGTGATGCCCTGGGCCATCAGCTTGCGTTGCAGGTGATAAACCAGCTCGCCATTTTCCGCATGCACGGTTGGCACCGCCCCCAGTTCCAGACAACGCTCGAAACTCGCCACCAGGGTGTCATCGGCCGCCATGATCGCGTTCTTGTAGGCCATGAAATGCTTGAAGCTGTTGACGCCGTGATGGCTGACCAGCTCGGCCATTTCCTCGCGGACCTGATCGCTCCACCAGGTGATGGCGACGTGGAAGCCATAATCGGAGGCCGACTTCTCCGCCCAGCCTCGCCACTGATGAAAGGCTTCCATCAAGGACTGCTGCGGGTTGGGAATCACGAAGTCGATGATCGAGGTGGTGCCGCCGGCCAGACCTGCCGCCGTACCGCTGAAGAAATCCTCGCTGGCCACGGTGCCCATGAAGGGCAGTTGCATATGGGTGTGCGGGTCGATGCCGCCTGGCATCAGATACTGACCGCTGCCGTCGAGCACTTCAGCGCCCGCCGGAATATCAAGGTGTTCACCGATGGCTTTAATCACGCCGTCGGCGCAATAGACGTCGGCGCGATAACTTTCATCATGGGTAATTACGGTGGCGCCACGGATCAACAGAGACATTCCGAGTTCCTCGCAGGCAATGACCGGCTGGTGCCGGTTCTAACTGTTTTATATGAAGCGAATACAAACAGGTGTATTCCTGTCAGCGCTGTCAGGAATAGAAGCTAGTATGAGTTTAATGATTGAGCAAGAATATTTTTTATAAGCTTATAACTTATATAAGTTGCTGAAAAATAAGCATTAAAGCGCTGAATCACCAAAATGGTGAGGCCTATCACCATTTTGACGCACTTGACAGGTTCCAAAAATGGTCAAGATTTCTTATGTGAAATCAGCCGCTTGGCAATGGTCTATGGTTGAGACGCAAAGTTTGAAAAATTATCGCTGCACCAGATTGAGTCCTGACGGTTCGGACAACTTGTCTGGCGTTTGACCTGAATGCCCGGGCACGTCGCAGCAGACTCACTGCCTGAATGAATAAAACTGATCCACATCAGTTGGTTAACAAGGTTTATGGAACTGCCCGATGCGTCATTGAGGTGACCGGCACGGTTATTGATGCCGCCAGCCCCTGATGAGCAAAAAATAATTCAAAGAACAGTGGAGCGGCCATGCAACAGATCAGATCGCAAGTGACCGAGCGCGACGGCTTGTTTGAACTCGAAGCCGGCAGCGACGTCCTCGACAGTCCCCGTTACAACCACGACATGGCACCGACCAAGGTGCGCGAACGAACCTGGAACAAATGGCACATCACCGCGCTGTGGGTCGGCATGTCGATCTGCGTGCCGACTTATACCCTCGGCGGGGTGCTGACCGCTTACTTTGGCCTGAGCGTGGGTGAGGCGCTGCTGGCGATTCTGTTTGCCAACATCATTGTGTTGATTCCCCTGACCTTGAATGCCTTTCCCGGCACCAAGTACGGCATTCCGTTTCCGGTACTGCTGAGGTCGTCTTTCGGCATTCTCGGCTCCAACATTCCCTGCCTGATCCGTGCGCTGGTCGCTTGTGGCTGGTTCGGCATCCAGACGATGTTCGGCGGTTTGGCGATTCATCTGTTCCTGGGATCGATTTTCGACGGCTGGAAATCCCTGGGCGGCACCGGCGAAGTCATCGGCTTCATGGTGTTCTGGGCCCTGAATCTGTGGGTGGTGATTCGCGGTGCCGAGTCGATCAAATGGCTGGAAACCCTGTCTGCGCCGCTGTTGGTGCTGGTGGGTGTCGGCCTGTTGGTGTGGGCAATGCCGAACGTATCGATGACCGAATTGCTGGCGATCCCGGCCAAACGCCCCGAAGGCGCAAGCGTGGTCAGTTACTTTGCCGCGGGGTTGACCGCGATGGTCGGGTTCTGGGCCACGCTGTCGCTGAACATTCCGGACTTCAGCCGCTACGCCGAAAGCCAGAAAGCGCAGATTGTCGGTCAGATCATGGGCCTTCCGCTGACCATGTTCTTGTTCGCCTCGCTGGGTGTGGTGATGACCGCCGCGTCGGTGAAACTGGTGGGTGTCACGGTGTCCGACCCGGTGACGCTGATCGGCCATATCCAGAGCCCGGTATGGGTCGCGGTGGCCATGGCGTTGATCATCATCGCCACGCTGTCGACCAACACCGTCGCAAACATCGTCTCCCCGACCAACGACTTCCAGAACATCGCGCCAAAGGTGATCAACCGCACCAAAGCGGTGTTGCTCACCGGCCTGGTGGGCTTGTTGCTGATGGGGCATGAACTGCTGAAAAAACTTGGGCTGATCGTTTCCGATGTGAGCCTGGAGACGGTGTATTCGAACTGGCTGCTGGGCTATTCCAGCCTTCTGGGGCCGATCGCCGGGATCATGGTGGTGGATTATTTCCTGATCAAGAAACAGCAACTGGACCTGGCCGGGCTGTATCGCGACGACGTTTATCCGGCGTGGAACTGGTTCGGCTTCATTGCGTTTGGCGTGCCGGTGGTATTGACGTTGTTGTCCCTGGGCAGCGATGCGTTCAGCTGGTTCTACAGCTACGGCTGGTTCACCGGGTCGGCGCTGGGCGGGGTGATTTATTACGGGTTGTGCTCGATGCGACCCAGTCACTCTGCCTTGAAATCCGCGGTGTGAGTTCGTGCCTCTTCGCGGGCAAGCCCGCTCCCACAGGGATTGAGGTTATGCACAAACAGGGAGCGCCCTGTCAGCTGTGGGAGCGGGCTTGCCCGCGATGACGGCCTTGAGCCCAGCAGCGAAACAACTGACGAAAACCATAAGAACTGCCTGAGGAGATCCCCATGAACGCTGCCGTAGACGTTCTGCAATCCACCCATCAGCACATCAACCGCGATCGCCTGTGGCAGTCGCTCATGGAACTGGCCCGGCTCGGCGCCACGGTCAAGGGCGGTGTCTGTCGCCTGGCCCTGACTGACCTCGATCGCCAGGCCCGAGACATTTTCGTTCGGTGGTGCGAAGAGGCGGGCTGCACGGTCAGCATCGACGCCGTCGGCAACATCTTCGCCCGCCGCCCCGGCCGCAACCCGAACCTGCCGCCGGTGATGACCGGCAGCCACATCGACACTCAGCCCACCGGCGGCAAGTTCGACGGCTGCTTTGGCGTGCTGGCCGGCGTCGAAGTGCTGCGCACCCTCAACGACCTCGGTGTGGAAACCGAAGCGCCGCTGGAAGTGGTGGTCTGGACCAACGAAGAAGGCTCGCGCTTCGCCCCGTGCATGATGGGCTCCGGGGTGTTCGCGGAAAAATTCACCCTCGAGGAAACCCTGGCCAAGGTCGACGCCGAAGGCATCACCGTCGGCGAGGCGCTGAATGCGATTGGCTACGCCGGCCCGCGCGCTGTCAGCGGCCACGCGGTTGGCGCTTATTTCGAGGCGCACATTGAACAAGGGCCGATCCTCGAAGACGAGCGCAAGACTATTGGCGTGGTGATGGGCGCCCTCGGGCAGAAATGGTTCGACCTCAAGCTTCGCGGCGTCGAAGCTCACGCCGGCCCGACCCCGATGCACCTGCGCAAGGACGCGCTGGTGGGGGCCGCTGTGATCGTCGGCGCGGTGAATCGTGCTGCCCTCGGCCATCAGCCGCACGCCTGCGGCACCGTCGGTTGCCTGCAAGCCTATCCGGGCTCGCGCAACGTCATCCCCGGCGAAGTGCGCATGACCCTGGACTTCCGTCATCTGGAGCCGGCGCGCCTGGATTCGATGATCGCTGAAGTCCGCGCCGTGATCGAAACCACCTGCGAGGAACACGGCCTGACCTACGAACTGACGCCAACCGCCGACTTCCCGCCGCTGTACTTCGACAAGGGCTGCGTCGAAGCGGTCCGCGGCGCGGCGCAGGGATTGGGCTTGTCGCACATGGACATCGTCAGCGGAGCAGGCCACGACTCGATCTTCCTCGCCGAGCTCGGCCCGGCCGGGATGATCTTCGTGCCGTGTGAGGGCGGCATCAGCCACAACGAAATCGAAAACGCCGCGCCGGATGATCTGGCGGCCGGGTGCGCGGTGTTGTTGCGGGCAATGCTGGCGGCGTCGGAGGCGATTGCCGCAGGACAGCTCGCGGCCTGACGATCACCGCGTCACCCTTGTAGGAGCGAGCTTGCTCGCGATGGTGTGTCAGGCGCTGAAGCGTTGACTGACACGCCATCGCGAGCAAGCTCGCTCCTACAGGGGATTTGCGTCGCGCGCAGGATCGAGGCTTGTCGCACGATCACAACGCCCCGCGGTCGTAATCTTCACAAGCGTCACCTGTCGGCGCGACCGAAATTGTGGAGAGCCAATGAGCCAGGACGTCCTGAGTACTGAAACCAATCGCCGCCAGTTGCAGCAAATCATCGCCGGCTTGTCCGACGGGGTCATCCTGCTGGAACTCGACCAGACCATCCTCTGGGCCAACGACGCCGCGCTGACCATGCACGGTGTCAGCCGCATCAGTGAATTGGGCACCAGTGCCGGGGAGTACGCCAAGCGTTTCGCCTTGCGCTACCGCAATAACCATCCGGTTCCGACCGACAATTACCCGATCTACCGCGTGGCGCGGGGTGAAACGTTCAGCGACGTGCTGGTGGAAGTAACGAAGCATGAAGACGAAGAGCGCACCTGGGTGCACAACGTGCGCAGCATGGTGCTGGCGGACAGCGGTGGTGAGCCGGAGTCGCTGGTGTTGATCATGGACGATGTCACCGAGTGGGCCAGCGCCGAACAGCGCTTTGAAAAAACCTTCAACGCCAACCCCGCTCCGGCAGTGATCTGCCGGCTCAGCGATTTGCGTTACATCAAGGTCAATGCCGGCTTTCTGGAGATGACCGGTTACTCCCGCGATCAAGTCATTGGCGCTTCGACCTATGAACTGGACATCCTCGAAGGCGCCGAAAAAAAAGACCTGGCGATCGAGCGTTTGCGCGAACACGCCACCATTCCGCAGATGCAGGCCGAGTTGAAGCTGCCCGAAGGCGGCAGCAAACAGGTGATCGTCGCGGGCCAGCCACTGGAACTCAACGACGAAGATTGCATGCTGTTTTCGTTTGTCGACATGGAGCCCCGGCATAAGGCCGAAGTGGCCTTGCGTCAGAGCGAAGAGCGGTTCGCCAAGGCCTTTCGCCTGTCGCCGGTGCCTATTCTGGTGTGCGGCGCAGCGGATCAGGTGGTGCTCGACGTTAATGAAGCGTTTCTTGAAACCTTGGCTTATCCCAGTGAAGAAGTGCTGGGCAAGACCATCGCCGAGATCGATTTCATTCAGGACGCGGGTGCCCGCACGCGGTTGTTTGCAGCGCTGGAAAAAGCCGCCAGTCTGGACCGGATTGATGTTCGCGTGCGTAAAAAAGATTCCGAACTGATCGACTGCGCGATTTCCGCCGACACGGTGAACATTCAGGACAGCCCTTGCTATCTGCTGGTGTTGATGAATATCACCGAGCGCAAGCGCACCGAACTGGAGCTGGTAGCGGCCATCGAAGAGGTGATGAAAGATGCTTCCTGGTTCAGTCGCACACTGATTGAAAAGCTTGCCAATGTGAAAAGCGTCAATTCGCCGAAGTTGCCCAGTGTCTCCTTCACCGACCTGACGGCCCGCGAGCGCGATGTGCTCGGCTTGATCTGCGAAGGTCTCGCCGACAAGGAAATTGCCGCACGCCTGAAGCTCGCGCCCAACACTGTGCGCAATCATGTTTCGACGGTGTATTCCAAGCTGGATGTGCATAGCCGCAGCGAGGCAATCGTGTGGGCGCGTGAGCGCGGGTTGTTCTCCAGCAAGCGACGGCCGAAGGGGGACCGCTAAGGTGCAAATGCACTAGATGAGGCAGTGCAAATTCATGTGTTGAGCGAGCACGCGGATTCTTAGTCTGTATGGGTGCGACACGAGCCTCTGGCTTGGGGTCGCGTCCGTCGAAATATCCAAAGGAACAGGCACATGGTCACAGATAGAGCGCGGTCGTATTTGCACCGCCATCCTGGTGAGTCGAGATGATTTCCTTGGCCCAATTGCGCGCGGAACTGGAGCGTAGCTTCTCGCCGCTGGCCTGCGAATGCACGTTGACGGGGGATCATTCGTTGACGGTCAAACTTTATCATCCGGGTTCGGGGGAAGTGGACCTGGTAGTCAGCGGGCTGAGCATTGCGACGCTCGGAACGCCCGAGGCTCTGCAGGCCTTGGTTGAAGAACTGCGCTACGAACTTGAAAGCAACACCCTGAGAATATTGGGGCCCTTGTAGACGCAAAGTGGCCATTTACTGGCATTGACCGCGGACTGGGCTATAAGAAAAGCGAAGGTATTATTTTCTGTCACCCGTCCGCGGCTTCGCGGTGTTGTCGTCGGGTCGCGGAAAGCGTCGATTACTTATCGCAGGTCAGCCTATGAACAGTCTTGGGAAACGTGTTTTTTCGCCGCTGTCGCTTGCCCTTTGCGCACTGATCCTGAATGGTTGCGCCAGTCCGCCGCCACCACCGCCTCCCGCTCCGCCGCCACCCCTTCAACGCACCTGTGAGACCGCACAAAGCACCGAGGTGCTGGGCGATGCGCGTGGGGAGGACGGGCAGGTGAAGCGGACCACAGAATTGACCCGCTGCGTCACCCAGTAACAAAACCGACCCTCTGTAGGAGCGGGGGTGGGGGGGGGGGGGGGGGGCGCCGGGGGGGGGGGGGGGGGGGGGGGGGGGGGGGGGGTTGGGGGGGGGGGGGGGGGGGGGGGGGGGGGGGGGGG